>NZ_AP025458.1:0-1200000 GCF_024347295.1 Vibrio artabrorum
GTGTCATCTTCGCTTTGGTTGCAATGCTTGCAACAGCTTCAAGAAGAGTTACCAGCTACAGAATTCAGTATGTGGGTACGTCCGTTACAAGCGGAGCTCAATGGTAATACTCTGACTCTATTTGCACCAAACCGATTTGTACTCGATTGGGTGCGTGATAAGTACCTAAATAGCATCAATCGTTTGCTACAAGAATATTGTGGTAATGATATTCCACATCTTCATTTTGAAATTGGCAGTAAACGAACCATTGCGCCAAAATCAGAGGCTGTTGCCCCTGCGCGTACCGCCGCAGATGTTGCAGCTGAATCATCAGCCCCTGCGCAGTTACAAGCTCGCAAGCCTGTTCATAATATCTGGCGTGATGAAGAGCCTGTCGCGGTTGACTTGAATCATCGCTCAAACGTGAACCCAAAACATAAGTTCAATAACTTTGTTGAAGGTAAGTCGAACCAACTGGGTTTGGCGGCGGCACGTCAAGTTTCAGATAACCCAGGAACCGCTTATAATCCGTTGTTCTTATACGGTGGTACGGGGTTAGGTAAAACGCACTTGTTGCATGCGGTGGGTAACGCCATTGTTGATAATAAGCCGAATGCAAAAGTGGTTTACATGCACTCAGAGCGTTTTGTTCAGGATATGGTAAAGGCGCTGCAAAATAACGCGATCGAAGAATTTAAACGCTACTACCGCAGCGTTGATGCCTTGCTTATCGATGACATTCAATTCTTTGCTAATAAAGAGCGTTCTCAAGAAGAGTTCTTCCATACTTTTAACGCGCTACTTGAAGGCAACCAACAGATCATCCTAACGTCTGACCGTTATCCAAAAGAGATCAACGGAGTCGAGGATCGTCTTAAATCTCGCTTCGGCTGGGGTTTGACGGTAGCGATTGAGCCACCAGAGCTTGAGACGCGCGTTGCGATCTTGATGAAGAAAGCAGAAGACCACCAAATTCACCTTGCCGATGAAGTCGCTTTCTTTATTGCTAAGCGTTTACGCTCTAACGTTCGTGAGCTAGAAGGCGCATTGAACCGTGTTATTGCGAATGCAAACTTCACAGGCCGTCCGATTACAATCGACTTCGTACGTGAAGCTCTGCGCGACTTGTTGGCCTTGCAAGAAAAGCTGGTCACTATTGATAACATTCAAAAGACAGTGGCTGAATACTACAAAATCAAAGTTGCTGATCTATTATCTAAACGTCGCTCTCGTTCTGTTGCTCGTCCACGTCAATTGGCGATGGCATTGGCTAAAGAGCTGACGAACCATAGCTTACCTGAGATTGGCGATGCATTTGGGGGGCGTGACCATACGACCGTGCTGCATGCATGTCGTAAGATTGCTCAGCTGCGTGAAGAGAGCCACGACATTAAAGAAGACTATTCGAACTTGATTCGTACCCTTTCTTCTTAATACACAGTATTCTTAACCTTAATAAGCCGAATATTGGCACGTACGATGACGCAGTGCCATTTAGACCGTAGAGCAAGATATGAAATTTACCATTGAACGTAGTCACCTGATTAAGCCATTACAACAAGTGTCTGGTGCACTCGGTGGCAGGCCAACGCTTCCAATTCTAGGAAACCTACTGATTAAAGTAGAAGATAACGTGTTGTCGATGACAGCGACGGATCTAGAAGTTGAACTGATCAGCCGTGTAACGCTTGAAGGTGATTTCGAAGCGGGCAGCATTACCGTACCTTCACGCAAATTCCTCGATATCTGTCGTGGATTACCAGACAGCTCGGTGATTACTGTGGTTTTAGATGGCGACCGTGTTCAGGTTCGCTCAGGTCGTAGCCGTTTCTCATTGGCAACATTACCTGCGGCAGATTTTCCCAACATTGAAGACTGGAACAGCGAAGTTGAAGTGTCTGTAACCCAAGCAGAATTGCGCGGTCTTATCGAGAAAACACAATTCTCAATGGCGAACCAAGATGTTCGTTATTACCTCAACGGTATGTTGTTTGAGATTGAAGGTTCTATCTTGCGCAGCGTGGCAACCGATGGTCACCGTATGGCGGTATCACAAGCACAACTGGGTGCGGATTTTGCTCAGAAGCAGATCATTGTTCCTCGTAAAGGGGTGCAAGAGCTCGTCAAATTATTGGATGCGCCTGAACAGCCCGTGACATTGCAGATTGGTCACTCTAATGTGCGAGCTGAAGTGAACAACTATGTCTTCACGTCTAAGCTTGTTGATGGTCGTTTTCCTGATTATCGCCGCGTAATGCCGCAAAATACCACTAAAACACTCGAAGCCGGTTGCGATGAGTTACGTTCCGCATTTTCTCGAGCTGCGATTCTTTCGAATGAAAAATTCCGTGGTGTTCGCGTAAACCTTGTGGATAGTGAGATGCGTATTACCGCGAATAACCCAGAGCAAGAAGAAGCGGAAGAAGTGCTAGATGTAAGCTTTGACGGTGATGCGTTAGAGATTGGTTTCAACGTAAGTTATGTATTGGATGTGTTGAATACACTGCGTTGTGAGCAGGTTCGTATCTCAATGTCAGATGCGAATGCGAGTGCTTTGATTGAAAATGCACAAGATGACAGCGCTATGTACGTTGTTATGCCGATTCGTTTATAAGTGTTGTGTGTTAAGAAACCATGATCTACCCCGTTTACCTATCGAGTCGTGATTGAAGATTACTATGAAAACGTTATGCCTTTATCGCGCTTAATCGTTAAGCAATTTAGAAATATTGAAGCCTGTGACATTCAACCGTCATCAGGCTTTAACTTTCTTATAGGGGCTAACGGAAGTGGCAAAACCAGTGTCCTTGAAGCGATATATCTGCTTGGACACGGTCGTTCATTCAAGAGCTCATTAACCGGTCGCATCATACAAAATGAGTGTAGCGAGCTGTTTGTACATGGCCGTTTTATGACCTCGGATCAATTTGAGCTGCCCATTGGCATTAATAAGCAGCGTGATGGCACAACAGAGGTTAAAATAAGCGGTCAAACAGGGCAAAAACTGGCTCAGTTAGCTCAAGTTTTGCCATTGCAGTTGATTCATCCTGAAGGGTTTGATTTACTGACGGATGGGCCGAAGCATCGCCGTGCATTCATTGATTGGGGAGTGTTCCACAGTGAGCCGGGCTTTTATGATGCTTGGGGAAGAGTGAAGCGGCTCAATAAACAGCGTAATGCACTATTAAAAACGGCGACAGGCTATCGAGAGCTAAGCTATTGGGATCAAGAACTGGCCCGTTTAGCAGAAAGTATCAGTCAATGGCGTGCTACTTACGTCGAACAGTTAAAAGAAGTGGCAGAGGAAATCTGTGCGACCTTCCTTCCTGAGTTTGAGATAAAGATTAACTATTATCGAGGTTGGGATAAAGACACCCCATACGCCGAGATATTAGAGAAGAATTTTGAGAGGGATCAGCTGCTTGGTTATACCTTTAGTGGGCCAAACAAAGCGGATCTAAAGATAAAAGTGAACGGCACTCCAGTGGAAGATGTCTTGTCACGAGGTCAATTGAAGTTGATGGTGTGCGCGCTACGAGTAGCACAAGGGCAGCACCTCACTCAAATGACAGGTAAGCAGTGTATCTATTTAATAGATGACTTCGCTTCCGAATTGGATAGCCAACGCCGCGCTCGTCTTGCTGAGTGTTTAAAGGCGACCGAGGCTCAAGTTTTTGTAAGCTCTATTACCGCTGATCAGATTGCAGATATGCATGATGAAAATAGCAGGATGTTTCATGTGGAACATGGCAAAATAGAGCAAGGATAATTAGTCAGAGAGTAACTATGTCAGATAATTACGATTCATCGAGTATTAAAGTACTGAAGGGTCTGGATGCGGTACGTAAGCGTCCTGGAATGTACATTGGCGACACGGATGATGGTACCGGTCTGCACCACATGGTTTTTGAGGTGGTCGATAACTCTATTGATGAAGCGCTAGCTGGTCACTGTAATGACATCATTGTTACTATCCATGAAGATAGCTCTGTATCAGTAAGCGATGATGGCCGTGGTATTCCAACGGAATTGCACCAAGAAGAAAACGTATCGGCGGCGGAAGTCATCATGACGGTTCTTCACGCTGGTGGTAAGTTCGATGATAACTCGTACAAAGTCTCTGGTGGTTTGCACGGTGTGGGTGTTTCAGTTGTGAACGCACTGTCTAAGCAAGTTACTCTTACTATCCATCGTGGCGGCAAAATCCACACTCAAACCTACAGCCACGGTGAGCCACAAGCGCCACTAGCGGTGATCGGTGATACAGACAAAACTGGTACAGAGATTCGTTTCTGGCCAAGTGAAGAAACGTTCACCAACATTGAGTTCCATTACGACATTCTAGCTAAGCGTTTACGCGAGCTATCATTCTTGAACTCTGGTGTATCCATCAAGCTCATTGATGAGCGCGAAGAAGACAAAATGGACCACTTCGAATACGAAGGCGGTATCCAAGCGTTTGTTGAACACCTTAATACCAATAAAACGCCAATCATCCAAAAAATCTTCCACTTTAACTCAGAACGTGATGATGGCATTACCGTTGAAGTTGCGATGCAGTGGAATGACGGCTACCAAGAAAACATCTACTGTTTCACGAATAACATCCCTCAACGCGATGGCGGTGCTCACTTAGCGGGTTTCCGTGCGGCATTGACACGTACATTGAACAGCTTCATGGACAAGGAAGGCTTCTCGAAGAAAGCGAAGACTTCAACATCAGGCGATGATGCTCGTGAAGGTTTGACGGCGATTGTTTCGGTAAAAGTGCCAGATCCTAAGTTCTCAAGCCAAACTAAAGACAAGCTGGTTTCTTCAGAAGTGAAGTCTGCTGTTGAGTCGACAATGGGTGAGAAACTGTCTGAGTTCCTGATTGAGAACCCAGGTGAAGCGAAAATCGTTTGTTCTAAAATCATTGATGCAGCACGTGCTCGTGATGCAGCGCGTAAAGCTCGAGAAATGACTCGTCGTAAAGGCGCATTAGATTTAGCGGGTCTTCCAGGTAAGCTTGCTGACTGTCAGGAAAAAGATCCTGCACTGTCTGAACTGTATATTGTGGAAGGAGACTCTGCTGGTGGATCCGCTAAGCAGGGGCGTAACCGTAAGAACCAAGCCATTCTACCGCTGAAAGGTAAAATCCTTAACGTAGAGAAAGCTCGCTTCGATAAAATGCTGTCTTCTCAAGAAGTAGCAACGCTAATTACAGCGCTTGGTTGTGGTATTGGCCGTGACGAATACAACCCAGATAAACTGCGTTACCACAACATCATCATCATGACCGATGCCGATGTTGATGGTTCTCACATCCGTACTCTGCTACTGACGTTCTTCTACCGTCAAATGCCAGAGCTGATTGAACGCGGTTACATTTACATTGCTCAACCGCCACTTTACAAAGTGAAGAAAGGTAAGCAAGAGCAGTACATTAAAGATGAAGATGCGATGAATCAGTATCAAGTATCTTTGGCTTTAGACAATGCAGAACTGCACGTAAACCCTGAAGCGCCAGCATTTGCCGGTGAAGGTTTAGAGAAGCTTGTTTATCAATATAATGCGGCTATTAAGCTGGTTGATCGTATGAGTCGCCGTTACCCACGCGCACTGATTCACGAACTGATTTACGTTCCTCGCCTAACGGCTGAGCAGTGTCATGATGACGCGGCAGTTGAAGCTTGGGGTAAGCAGCTTGTTGAGCAGCTAAACGCAAAAGAAGTGGGTGCGAGCCAATACAGCCTTGAAGTTGAAAAACACGAAGAGCTAGGCTTAAGCGTTCCTAAGATTGTGGTTCGTACTCATGGTGTGACTCATGAACACCTACTGAGCATTGATCTGATTAACTCGAAAGAGTTTGGTAAGCTAGCGGATCTTTCTGAAGCACTTGATGGCTTGATTGAAGAAGGCGCTTACATTAAGCGTGGTGAGCGGACTCAAGTTGTTTCTAGCTTTGTTGAAGCTCTGAACTGGTTAGTGAAAGAGTCTCGTCGTGGTCTAAGCCTTCAGCGATACAAAGGTCTGGGTGAGATGAACCCTGATCAACTTTGGGAAACGACAATGGATCCTGAAACACGCCGTATGATGCAGGTAACAATTGATGATGCCGTTGGTGCTGATTTGTTGTTTACTACGCTGATGGGCGATCAAGTAGAACCGCGTCGTAACTTCATCGAAGAGAACGCACTTAAAGTTGCTAACCTAGACGTTTAGTCTCTTTGATACTTCGCTCTTTCGCTTAATTTCTGTGTCAGAGGTGCTCACATACATTCGTATGCTCCGCGTCTCTTCCTTGAACTAAAACGAAATAGCGTCGTCTCAAAAAACTAAATATATTATTGAAAAGACTGCCCGAAATGGCGGTCTTTTTGTTTTTTAAGTATTTGAAAAATAATAATTTTGGAAAATAATTGAAAATTATCCCTTGAAACTATTTTGCTCAATCCATATATCTAGTTGTGAAGAGGATGACTGTCTTGCTCAAAGAGAAGAAACAGAACCTTCATTACCGCTAACAAAATATCGCTCAATAGAGGATAACTTTGGCAGCACACAACTTAGAAATTGATTCATTGCTATGTCCCAGCGTTGTCGCCAATAGAGGTGAAACCCGAGGAATGCGAATTGAATCTCTTAGCTGTT
The DNA here is from genome assembly GCF_024347295.1 of Vibrio artabrorum. Lineage (NCBI taxonomy): Bacteria > Pseudomonadati > Pseudomonadota > Gammaproteobacteria > Vibrionales > Vibrionaceae > Vibrio > Vibrio artabrorum. The sequence continues at coordinate 6,616 of NZ_AP025458.1, forward strand.
TACTGGGTCATACACCGGTTAGATCCAAGTAAAATTCGCAGCTAAGACTATTGCTTACTAAAAGGATAGCATTATGAGAACTGTAGATTTCACTCCACTTTACCGCAACGCAATCGGCTTCGATCGTCTATTCAACATGATGGAAGCGAACACGTCGAAAAATTCTTCTGGCGGTTACCCTCCGTATAACATCGAGCAAAAAGACGAGAACAACTACCGTATTACGATGGCTGTTGCAGGTTTTGCTGATGACCAATTAGACCTGACTCAAAAAGAGAATATGCTAATTGTGAAAGGTGAGCGTAAAGCAGAAGTAGAGAAAACCTTCGTATATCAAGGTATTGCAGAACGCGATTTCGAGCGTAAATTCCAACTGGCAGACTACGTAAAAGTGGTAGGCGCAAGCATGGAAAATGGTCTTCTTCACATCGACCTAGAACGCGAGATCCCAGAAGCGATGCAACCGCGTAAGATTGCTATCAATGGTAATAGCCTACTAGAAGGTTAATTACCGTTAGCTCCTTAGAGCTAAAAAAATATCGGGAAGTAGAAGTGAAAGAGCACCTCATGAGGTGCTCTTTTTTGTTTATCCTATTATCGTCATTCCATAGAGAGAGGAACGACCGAGTAGGGAGTCTCTATTTGCTTTCGCTGTAAGCCTTTTTCACTTCTTCAGCAATGATCGCAATGCCTTTCTGCATTGCCTCATCATCTTGTACGTAGTTCATTCGTAAGCACTGGTGAGCATGATCCCACTCGTCTTCTTGACCGATAAAGAAGTATTCACCCGGAACTATCAATACGCCGCGAGCTTTAAGGCGGTCGTACAGTTCCATTGTGGTGATTGGCAGCTCATCAAACCATAGCCATAAGAAGATAGCGCCTTCAGGTTTGTGGATTCGGAAGCGTGGGTCATCGATAGCTTGTTGCAGCAGTTCAACCGCGCGTAAAGACTTCTCTTTGTAGAAAGGTTTAATCACCTCTCCGCTTAAGCGCAGTAAATCGCCTTTTTCAATCATGTGGTTAGCGATTGCAGGGCCAACGCTGCTTGGCGCTAGGCTGATAATGCCATTCATGTTGGTTAGTGCTTGTGTTACCTCTTCGCTAGCAATCACGATTCCACAACGCACACCCGGCAAACCAAGCTTAGACAGGCTCATACACAGGATCGTGTTTTCATTCCAGAACGGTTTTACATCTTCAAAGATGATGTTTGGAAATGGTAGGCCATAAGCGTTATCGATCAGCAGTGGGATATTGTTTTCACGCGCCAGTTTATCCAGTTTATGTACTTCTTCGTCAGTGAGTACGTTACCGGTTGGGTTGGTTGGACGAGAAGCACAGATAGCCGCGACCGAGTCATCAATCTTAAGCTGTTCAAAATCGACGTGGTATTTGAATTGGCGGTTTTCTAGCAGCTCTATTTCTGGATGGTAAGAGATAAAGATATCGTCATCAATACCGGCGTCGCCATAGCCGATGTATTCTGGTGCAATCGGCAACAAAATTTTCTTGTGTGAACCGTCAGGCTGTTGACCGGCTAGCAGGTTGAATAAGTAAAAGAAGCCACTCTGACTGCCGTTCGTCAGGCTAATGTTCTTCTCGCTGATCTCCCAACCATAGGTCTCTTTCAGCATTGCCGCTAACGACTTGATGAAGCTGTCTTTGCCCTGCGGGCCATCGTAGTTGGCGAGGGCAGCGATGAGCTCTCCATTGGCGAGCATATCGGCACTGGCTTGGTTAAAGTAATCGAGCATCGCTGGGATGGCGGCTGGGTTACCCCCACCGAGCATGATTGCGCCTGGAGTGCGCAGGCCATCATTTAAATCATCCATTAAACGAGTAATTCCAGAGTATCGATTAAATTTTTCACCAAACTGAGAGAACTGCATTACTTATTTTACCTAATTCATTGTGATTGCTTGTTGTGCGTTATTAAGGCAGACCTTGTGTCTACCATCTTTGTTATCTCAAACATACCGGAATGTTTTTGCGACGCATAGCAGCAAATGCTCTCATACGAAAAAAAGTCGATAAAGGCTTAACTAATGAGTGTTGGTTTTCTTATCGAACGTGTGTTTTGTGATCAAAAAGGAGAAGTCGAAGCTTCTCCTTTTCATTTCTGCGGGTTATTTCAATCAGCGCTTACTTTGAGCCAGTATAAACGACCAAGACTTTATCATCTTGATACTGGCGTTCGAACGCATAGTAGCCCTTACTGTTACGGATGATGTGCTTACCTTGGGCTACCGCTGGGTGGCGTTGACGGAATTGGCCAAGCGCTTGCCAGTGTTCCAACAATCTTGCTCGTTCACCAGTGATTTTCTCCCAAGGCATGTCAGAGCGAGTGCCTTGCATAGGGTCAGAACCTGTTGGGCCGAAATCACGTGCGATTTCATCACCATAATAGATCTGGACGGCGCCTGGGGTCAGCATCAACGCGTTTGCAGCTTTGGTTTGCTTGGCGAAGTCACTGCCGTGTTGCGCCCAGAATAGCGAGGTGTCGTGAGACGATAGGTAACTCAACACGTTGAACTCACTGTCACTGTTGATCTTCTCTGCATAGCGAAGGTAATCAGCATCGAGATCGGAAAGGCATTTTAGCGCTTTGGGTGCGATATCACTCTGAAATTCAAAATTGATGATTGAGTCAAAGCCATTGGCGAAATAGTCTGATTTCACCACGCTGTGTGCCCATACTTCACCAGTCATCCAGAAGGGGAGGTCATCTAAGGCTTTGTCTGGGTTGTTCTGTTTCCACTCGGCAAGTGCTTGGTTGGTGCTCTCTTTAAGCTCTGCCCAGGCTTCGAGTTCTACGTGTTTAGCGGTATCGATTCTGAAACCATCGACGCCGTATTCGCGCACCCAATCCGATAACCAAGTGATTAAATGGTCACGAGGTGTTTTGAGTTCATCGGTCGCGCTGGTGGACTTATTGCGATAGAAATTAGGCAGCCCGGTTGTCTCTGTCGATTCTGTTTTGATATCGGGCAGGTGTGCCAAAGACATGGTGAGGTTGTTGTAACCCGGTGAGTCATAGGCGCCGATATCGCTGCGCAGCCAAGCTTTGCCCCACCATTTATCCCATGCTTCTTTGTCGCTGTATGAAATGTAGTTATTGAAGTAGTGCCAGTTCTGGCCTTTAGCGGGTTGCCAGTCTGTCCACTTTTCACCAAGTGTTTGTTTGGCTTGTTCATCAGTTAGATTGAGCTTACCAAAATCTAACTCTTGCATGTCGGCAAGCGTTGCATAGCCTGTGTGGTTCATTACCACATCCCAAACAACGCGAATGCCTTTGCTGTGCGCGGTATCGATGAAGGTTTTCAGTTCGTCTTCGGTACCCATGTTGTCATCAAGTTTGGTCCAGTCTTGATGGTAGTAGCCGTGGTAGCCGTAGTGTTTGAAGTCACCACGATCACCACCGCCGACCCAGCCGTGGATCTGCTCTAACGGAGAAGTAATCCAGATCGCATTAGCGCCGAGTGATGCTATGTAGTCGAGCTTTTCGGTTAAGCCTGCTAAGTCACCACCGTGGAAGGTGCCGATTTCATCTTGTCCGTCTTGGCTGCGACCGTAACTGTTGTCGTTATTAGGATTACCATTATAGAAACGGTCGGTCATGACGAAGTAAACCGTGGCATTGTCCCAACTAAAATCAGCTTTGGTTTCTGGTTCTACTTTCTCTAGTAGCAAAACACCTTGGCTGTTTTCGGCTGGCTGCATAGTGACGCTGCCGTTGATTACAGTCGCTTGGGCACCTGAAAGGGCATCTCTTATCAAGGTACCATCATCAAAGGTTTGAGCAACGTTGATGGTGGTTGGCTGATCACTGGGTACAGGACAGGCAAAGCTTTGAACTTGTTGTGGCTTCGGCTTTATCTGAACCGTGAGTTCATTGGTCTGTGGGTTGAGCGTGAATTGATAAGTGTTAGCGCGAAAGACTTTTATGGCGATCTCAGATTTCTCGGCACAGTCGTCAAGGCGAAGGGGGGTATTGAACTTGATGCGACTCTCTTCGGCCAGCGCATAGTTAGTGCCACAGGTATTTTGAGTATCGCTGATAGAGAAGGTATAGCTACCTTTGGCGAGTTCCTGTTCTGCAATCACGGTGCCTTTGCCGGATGATTCGAATACGACAGTGTCGTTATCAATTGTCAGCAGTAGGTTGTTGTCACTGGTTTGGCTGCATGCGCTGAGTGCGAGTATTGAAAGCGCGAGTACGGTTTTTTTCATTGTTCCCTTCCCCTGAATAAACAGGTCAGTTATAGCAAACAATGCCCTCTACAGTCTGAGTGCTGTTTCATTCAGTTAATCAATAACACCTCTACAAACAAATGCTTGGTTCACAAAAACAAAAAGGGAAGCTTTCGCTTCCCTTTGGGGGTTTACCGTTAATTACTCAGAGTAACTGTCTCACTTGTGCTTATTTTTGCAGAAGAGAGATGTCTGCAATCTGTAGGAACAGGTTACGTAGGTTGTTCAGTAGCGTTAGACGGTTCTTCTTAAGCGCTTCGTCATCCGCCATCACCATGACGTTATCGAAGAATGCATCAACAGGCTCACGTAGGTCAGCAAGCTTGCTTAGGGCTTCTTGGTAGTTGCCTGTTGCGAATGCTGGTTCTAGTGCTTCTGTCATAACTTCAACGTTTTCAGCCAGTGCTTTCTCTGCGTCTTCTTGAAGAAGCGTGAGATCGATTTCAGCGGGTAGCTCGCCATCGAATTTCGCAAGGATGTTACCTACACGCTTGTTCGCTGCGGCTAGTGCTTCTGCGGCTTCCAGTTCGCGGAAGTGAGAAACCGCTTTAACACGTTGGTCAAAGTCAGCAGGCTTAGTTGGACGACGTGCAAGTACCGCTTGGATGATATCAACACTGAAACCAGCATCTTGGTACCATGCGCGGAAACGACCTAGCATGAAGTCGATAACGTCAGCTTCTACATTGTCGTTGGTAAGCTTGTCGCCTAGTAGCTCTTTCGCTTTACCGATAAGGTCTGTTAGGTCTAGGTTGTAGCCGTTTTCAACGATGATACGTAGCACACCGAGTGATGCACGACGTAGCGCGAATGGGTCAGAACCTTTTGGAGCTTGGCCAATACCGAAGATACCGACGATAGTGTCTAGCTTGTCTGCCATTGCGACTGCTGAAGAGATACCAGTGCTTGGTAGATCGTCACCCGCGAAACGAGGCATGTATTGCTCGTAAAGTGCCAGTGCAACTTGCTCGTCTTCACCGTCGTGCGTCGCGTAGTGCATGCCCATCACACCTTGAGTATCGGTAAATTCGAATACCATTGATGTCATTAGGTCACACTTAGCCAGTAGGCCAGCACGCTTAGATTTCTCAACGTCAGCATCGATTTGCTCAGCAATGTAGCCTGCAAGCTCTGTGATGCGGTCTGTTTTGTCTTTGATCGTACCCAATTGCTTCTGGAAGATAGCTTGGTCTAGTTCAGCAAGACGGTCGATAAGCGGACGCTTACGGTCTGTGTTGAAGAAGAATTCAGCATCAGCAAGACGTGGGCGTACCACTTTCTCGTTACCTTCGATAACGTGACGAGGCTCTTTAGACTCGATGTTTGATACGAAAATGAAGTTCGGTAGTAGCTTCTTGTTGTCATCGCCTTCTCCGTATGAATAGACGGGGAAGTACTTTTGGTCACCTTTCATGGTGTAAACCAAAGCTTCAGAAGGGACTTTTAGGAACTCTTCTTCGAACTTCGCTGTCAGTACTACTGGCCATTCAACCAGAGACGTGACTTCTTCAACAAGATCATCTTCTAGGTCAGCTGTACCGCCAACCGCAGCAGCCGCTTTTTGCGAATCAGCAAGGATGATCGCTTTACGCGCTTCGTAATCTGCCATGACTTTACCGCGCTCTTCTAGGATCGCAGGGTATTGGTCAGCAGAGTCGATGGTGAACTCTTGTTCGCCCATGAAACGGTGGCCACGGATAGTACGAGCAGAGGCTACGCCTAGGATTTCGCCTTCAACAAGCTCATCACCGAGCAGTACTGTCAGTGTTTTCACTGGACGGATAAATTGAATGTCTGAGTTACCCCAGCGCATTGCTTTAGGAATGGGTAGGCCAGCCAGTGCTTTCGCAGCGATGTCCATCACCAATTCTTGAACGGGTTTGCCAGCGACTTCTTGTTTGAAAAGAAGCCACTCGCCTTTGTCTGTTTTCAGACGGTCAGCTTGTTCAACAGTAATACCGTTACCACGAGCCCAACCTTGTGCCGCTTTGGTCGCGTTGCCTTCCGCATCGAATGCCACAGAAACAGCTGGGCCACGCTTCTCAACCACTTTGTCTGCTTGGCCTTCAGCCAGTGCCGTGACTTTAAGTGCTAGACGACGAGGTGCTGCGTACCACTTGATGCCTTCGTGAGAAAGCTCAGCCGTTTTAAGACCTGCTTCAAAGTTAGAAGCAAATGCTTCTGCTAGAGAACGAAGTGCTGTTGGTGGAAGCTCTTCCGTACCCAGTTCAATTAGAAAATTCTTCGCCATGATTATTTACCTTCCTTCTTACACATTGGGAAGCCAAGCGCTTCACGTGACGCGTAGTACGCTTCTGCAACCGCTTTAGTTAGGTTGCGGATACGAAGGATGTAACGTTGACGCTCTGTTACAGAGATAGCTTTGCGCGCATCAAGTAGGTTGAATGCGTGACCGGCTTTAAGAATGCGCTCGTACGCTGGTAGAGGGAGTGGCTTTTCAAGCTCAAGTAGCTCTTTACACTCTTTCTCACACTGCTCAAAGAAACCGAATAGGAAATCGACGTCTGCGTGCTCGAAGTTGTACGTTGATTGCTCAACTTCGTTTTGGTGGAAGATGTCACCGTAAGTCACGTTAGAACCATCGGGTGCGACGTTCCATACTAGGTCGTAAACAGAATCTACTTCCTGGATGTACATAGCTAGACGCTCGATACCGTAAGTGATCTCGCCAGTGACAGGCTTACACTCAAGGCCGCCAACCTGTTGGAAGTAAGTAAACTGAGTGACTTCCATGCCGTTTAGCCATACTTCCCAACCAAGGCCCCATGCGCCTAGTGTTGGGTTTTCCCAGTTATCTTCAACGAAGCGAATGTCGTGAACCAGTGGGTCAACACCAAGAACCTCTAGGGAGCCTAGGTACAACTCTTGGATATTGTCTGGCGATGGTTTTAGCGCTACTTGGAATTGGTAGTAGTGCTGCAGACGGTTAGGGTTTTCACCGTAACGGCCATCAGTAGGACGACGTGAAGGTTGTACGTAAGCTGTAGACATTGGCTCTGGGCCAAGTGCTCGTAGACATGTCATTGGGTGAGAGGTGCCTGCACCTACTTCCATATCTAGAGGTTGAACAATGGTACAACCGTTTTGAGCCCAGTAATCCTGCAGCGCGAGGATCATTCCCTGGAAGGTTTTGATATCGTATTTTTGCATAGTCAGGTTCGCGCGATTCTTTTAAATGAATGATAAAAATAACCTCTGAGTATACCGAGATATTCGTAAAGCGAGTAGGGGTAATCTTGTTTAATTAGTGGTCTAAAATGTCGTTTAGTGGATTTTTTTGCCTTTAATGTTTGTTTTTTTACACAAGTGGATATTTTGATAAGTTTGACACTTGTGTTTGAAAGCGTAGGTGATTAAAATCTCGCGGTCTTTGGGGAGTAGCTTACTTATTCATATCCTATTGAATGAGTTCGTTCGTCAACATAATTGATGCAAAATCATCATGGCGTTCGAGGCAACCACCACCTTGGTGGCGCTTAGCAAGACCTTAGACAAGCATCGTGAACCGGGATGGGGCGCGAGGTTTGTCTTTGGTTAAATATAATAATCTCCATCCCAAATGAGTATGCTGTGAGTGTTTTAGTCATTTCTATGACAACTGTTGCTTTAGCCGAGATCGGTGATAAGACCCAGTTGCTATCCCTTTTATTAGCCAGTCGATATCGCAAACCGATACCTATTATCGCGGCTATTTTCTTTGCCACTATTGCCAATCATGCTCTCGCTGCATGGCTTGGGGTTGTGGTCGCCGATTATCTTTCACCTGAAGTCTTAAAGTGGGTGCTGGTGGTCAGCTTCATCGCGATGGCGGGTTGGATTCTGATTCCAGATAAGTTGGATGACGATGAGCAGATCTCGAATCGAGGCCCGTTTGTCGCGAGCTTTATCGCTTTCTTTATTGCTGAAGTTGGCGATAAGACTCAGATTGCGACCTCCATTTTAGGCGCTCAATATTCGGATGCTCTCGCGTGGGTGATCTTGGGGACTACGATCGGTATGTTGCTGGCGAATGTGCCCGTGGTGATCATCGGTAAGTTGTCTGCAGATAAGATGCCTCTTGATCTGATTCGTAAGATCACCGCCTTGTTATTCGTCGGTTTGGCTATTGCAGCGGCTTTCTATTAACAGCTAGTATTGAGTCTTATTATACTCAATCAATAGAGTAATGTGTGGTAGGTCATACTCTTGCAGTATTGTGGCGTTTATCGAGCGAATGAGCATATAACTGTCATACTTGTCATGATATTTTAATTTTGTGAGTTAAGAACACGAGGGCATGATTATGTTGACGCGTTATATGGGTATTACTCCACAAAGCCAAAGCTATCTATTTACCTTTGGTCTTGCACTGACACTATTAGGCATGGTGTTGACAGATATGTGGCTACCGATGGTCGCGGGTGCCATTATTATGACTGCGCTTGCGGTAGAGGCTTGGATTCGGGTCGCGCATATTATTCCGATGCGCAAAGAGATTCGAGCCATTCAGCATCAGCTTGAACATCTGCAAAACAAATCTAGACACGAATAAATAAAAAGCCGCTGGTACTTTGAGTTCTGTTTGAGAACATAAGGTACCAGCGGCTTTTTCTGTTTGATATTTAAGTGAGGCGTTATGCCTCCAATCCTTTTTTGATTAAATACTGGTACGGTAAATTTTCTGTCGCTTGGCCTACCAACTGGTGATCCATAAATCGACAAAAGCTTGGGATGTCTCGCGTGGTCGAGGGATCGTCCGCTTTTACCAGTAACACATCGCCATCCTGCATGTTTCGAATTGTCTTCCTGACCATCATTACTGGTTCTGGGCAACGTAGGCCTTCAGCTTCTAAAGTATGGGTTGCCAACTCAGGTTTGAATGTCATGGTTTGTATCTCTATATCTATCTAACGAGTGAATAATACGGCTGCAGAAAAAATATGCAATAAGCGCTTGGCAAACAGAATCATTTCCTATAAATTAATTAACAATCTGGTAACAATTAAAATCAAAGGCAACGAGCTAAGGAGAGGCGATGTTGACAGGACTTGATCGATTAACCATTTATTCGGTTCTCTGTTTTATTTCTTTTTGTGCGCTAGTGCTGCGCTCATCGACAGAGACCTCTCTCATGCCAATCTTTGGCATCGTCGCAACGATCCTCGGTATTTGGATAGAGATGCGTCGTTGGCAAGGTATAGCCGAGGAGCAAGAGCACTAACCCGAATACAGCAAGCGAATTCCGACACTATCCCAAAGTTTTCTTGGGCTTCCCCGCGTAATTGCGGGATTTTTTTTATCTAAAGCATGCTATAAACAACGTAGTGACTAATGGCAATTGCATTCAGTTAGGTAAGTAGCTTGGAATTAGAAGACATCTATCGTAGAGACCTTAATTTATTGGTCGCTTTAAAGGTATTAATTGAAGAAGGCAGTGTCAGCCAGGCTGCGCTTCGTCTGAACCTAAGTCAATCGGCAACCAGTCGAGTGTTAGGGCGCTTAAGGGATCTGCTCAACGATCCTCTGTTTACCCGTCAGGGTCAACATCTTATCCCTACCAAGAAAGCACTCGAAATCAGCCAGCGAATTGATCAGCCTTTAGAATCATTCCGGCAACTGCTTAGCCCGAGTCATTTCGACCCTTATTATTGCAGCGAGCGTTTTTTGATCGCGACCACTGATTACGCGATGCAAACGATATTGCCGTACGCACTCCCTAAAATTTACGAACAGGCGCCTAATATCTCTCTGGAGTTTGCGCCGCTGCAGCATGAACATTTATTTAAGCAGCTGAGTACGGAACGTGTCGATATGGCGATTTGTCGTCCGATTGGCAGCATTACACCACTTCATCAACAGGTATTAGGGCCGGTAGGTGTGTCATGCCTGTTATCCAAAAAACATCCTTTGGCGGATCGTGCGCTAAGCCTTGAAGATTATGTTGCGTTACCTCATGCGATGATTGCGATCAGTGATGGTGTTAAGGCTTTACTCGATAATGCCTTAGCTCATCAAAAACCTCGCAAAATGGTGTTGCGTGCTTATCACCTTGAAGCGGCACTGGCGATTGTCGATAGAATGCCGTTGGTGATCACAGTACCCGCTGACTTGGCATACTTGGTGGCAGAGCGCTATGACCTAGTTATTAAGCCACTACCATTCGAATTTATGCCGTTTGATTACTCACTGATCTGGCATTCACGTTGCGATTCTTCGGCTTCACAACAGTGGTTAAGAAGAGTGGTAAAAGAGGAGTGTGGTGAGCTGATTCAAAAACGGATTGCGGATGTCGGTTTGGGTTAACTAGGACAGAGTCTGGCTTCACTCGACTCAAATGACAAAAATGCAAAAGGGCTGATAAGAATCAGCCCTTTGTTGTTTTGAGTTATTCAAGCCCAAAGTTGTTGCTTAAGGTTGGATCACGGTATGTTTGAGAATCTATAGTTTAATGACTACGCGACCAGTGATTTGACCGTTAGTGATGTCTTCTGCGGCTTGAATTGCACCGTCTAAAGATACTTCTTTGGTTGCTTGAGCGTAGAAAGATTCTGGTAATAGCTCAGCCAGTTGTTCCCACGCTTTAATGCGTTTTTCACGAGGGCACATTACCGAGTCAACACCTTGTAGGCGAACGTTACGCAGAATGAATGGCATGACCGTCGTTGGTAAGTCAAAACCGCCTGCTAGACCACACATCGCAACCGCACCGTTGTAATCAATTTGCGCCAATACTTTCGCAAGCACTTTGCTGCCTACGGTATCGATAGCGCCAGCCCACAGTTGTTTCTCTAGTGGTTTGGCTGGTTCTTCCAGTTCTGCACGCTCTACAATGCGTGTCGCGCCTAGTGATTTAAGTAATTCACCGTTTGCAGAAGCACGACCCGTTACTGCTGCCACTTTGTAGCCCAGTTGGCTTAGGAGAGTGATAGATACGCTACCTACACCGCCACTTGCACCAGTGACTAGGATTTCACCGTCTTCTGGTTTGATGCCGGCATCGACGATAGCTTGCACACAAAGCATTGCTGTGAAACCTGCTGTACCGATCGCCATGACTTTCTTGGCGTCTAGACCGGCTGGCATTGGCACTAACCAATCACCGTTTAGGCTCGCTTTCTCAGCCATGCCACCCCAGTGACCTTCACCAACACCCCAACCGGTTAGAACAACTTCGTCGCCGGCTTTGTAGCGAGGGTCATCAGATTGTGAAACCACGCCAGAAAGGTCGATACCAGGAACCATAGGGAAGTTACGAACAATGCGCCCTTTACCTGTAATGGCCAAACCATCTTTGTAGTTCAAAGAAGAGTAGCTCACATCAATCTTCACGTTACCTTCTGGTAATTGAGACTCTTCAATTTGAGAAATTGACGCGATAGTTTTTTTGTCTTCTTGGTTTAGTACAAGTGCTTTAAACATGATCTGCTCCGTGGAGGAATATTAGGAAACTGAAGTAACTTTAGTTGAATCATCCGAGAAAAAATAATGAAACATCAACATTGAATCTATGCGTTTTGTGCATAGATGTCAGCATTCGTTTTTCTCTCGTTGAGTTCACCGAACGAATCGATACATTATTGGACGCCGAGCAATAAAAAGTGCAGCTATATAAATACAGCTGCACAAAAGATTACCCTTCGAGTCTTACAGTCAGTAAACGCTATGGACGTTCAAATACCGTTGCAATACCTTGGCCTAAACCAATACACATGGTCGCTAAGCCGTATTTCACGTCTTGTGCTTCCATCAGGTTGATTAGGGTTGTTGAGATACGAGCACCAGAACAGCCCAGTGGGTGACCAAGAGCAATCGCACCGCCGTTAAGGTTTACTTTCTCGTCAACCACATCCAATAGGCCTAGGTCTTTCGCACATGGAAGAGATTGAGCTGCAAACGCTTCGTTTAACTCGATGACACCCATGTCTGCAATGGTTAGACCTGCACGTTTGAGTGCTTTTTGGGTTGCTGGTACAGGGCCGTAACCCATGATTGAAGGATCGCAGCCAGCGATGGCCATAGACTTCACGCGAGCACGAATCTTAAGGCCAAGTGCGTTGGCTTTCTCTTCGCTCATGATAAGCATGGCAGAAGCGCCATCAGACAGAGCTGATGAAGTCCCTGCTGTTACCGTGCCGTTTGCTGGGTCAAATACCGGGCGCAATTGAGATAGCCCCTCAACGGTTGTTTCTGGGCGAATCACTTCGTCGTAATCCAGAGTGAACAGTGAACCGTCTGCCGCGTGAGCCTCGGTTGGTAGGATTTCGTTCTTGAAACGACCTTCAACTGTTGCTGCTTGAGCACGAGCATGTGAACGTGCTGCAAATGCATCTTGGTCTTCACGGCTAATACCGTGCATTTTACCTAGCATCTCTGCGGTTAGCCCCATCATGCCGGCCGCTTTCGCTACGTGCTTGGACATGCCGGGGTGAAAATCAACACCGTGGTTCATTGGTACGTGGCCCATGTGCTCGACACCACCAATCAGGCAGATTTCAGCATCACCAACCATGATAGAGCGGGTTGCATCATGCAGAGCTTGCATAGATGACCCACATAAACGGTTGACCGTCACCGCACCAATCTCAATCGGTAGACCAGCAAGCAAAGCAGCGTTACGGGCAACGTTGAAGCCTTGCTCGAGTGTTTGTTGTACACAACCCCAGTAAATGTCTTCAATTTCGACCGGGTTTACTTCTGGGTTGCGCTCCAAAATGCCTTTCATCAAATGTGCAGACAGATCTTCAGCACGAGTGTGACGGAAAGCTCCACCTTTGGAACGTCCCATTGGGGTACGAAGGCAATCAACAACAACTACATTTTTCATTTTGCTATTCCTTTTCCAAATGTGGGTTACAGAGAACTGGCTTGTTGGCTGTCGTAAAAGCTTTCGCCCTTCGCTGCCATATCAAGCAATAACTGAGGCACTTGGTACATTGCACCTAAGTCTTGGTAGCCTTTCGCCATTTCAACGAAGTTACCAATGCCCACACTGTCTAAGTAGCGGAATACGCCGCCTCGGAATGGAGGGAAGCCTAAACCGTAAACCAGTGCCATATCCGCTTCTTGCGGTGTCGCGATAATGCCTTCTTCTAAACAAAGCACCACTTCGTTGATCATTGGAATCATCACACGCTGGATAATGGTCTGGTCATCAAAGTCTTGTGGCTGTTGGCATACGTCAGCCAAGATAGGAAGAATGTCTTCAGAGAAGGTCTTCTTAGGACGACCGCGTTTGTCTACGCTGTATGCGTAGAAACCGCTGCCGTTCTTCTGGCCGTATTTTTCAGCGACATAAAGCGCGTCGATCGCATCACGACCTTCTTTACCCATACGCTCTGGGAAACCTTGTGCCATCACGGCTTGTGCGTGGTGTGCTGTATCTAGGCCCACAACGTCTAGCAAGTATGCTGGGCCCATCGGCCAACCGAACTTACGCTCCATCACTTTATCGATTTTAGTGAAATCAGCGCCGTCACGTAGCAACATGCTGAAACCGCCAAAGTAAGGGAAAAGTACACGGTTAACGAAGAAGCCTGGGCAGTCGTTAACAACGATAGGGGATTTGCCCATCTTCGCGGCGTAAGCGACTACGCGATTAATGGTTTCTTCTGAAGTCTGTTCGCCACGGATGATTTCAACCAAAGGCATGCGGTGTACAGGGTTAAAGAAGTGCATGCCACAGAAGTTTTCTGGGCGTTTTAGAGATTTCGCTAACAGGTTGATCGGAATCGTTGAGGTGTTTGAGGTAAGAACCGTGTCTTCACCCACGAGACCTTCAACTTCACTCAGTACCGCTGCTTTTACTTTAGGATTCTCTACAACGGCTTCCACAATCACATCTGATTGTTCAACACCGGCATAATGCAGACTTGGAGTAATAGAAGACAGAATACCTGCCATCTTGAATCCATCTAGACGACCGCGCGATAAGCGTTTATTCAACAGCTTAGAAGCTTCGTTCATACCAAGATCAAGGGATGCTCGTGCGATGTCTTTCATCATCACTGGCACGCCTTTCAATGCTGACTGATAAGCAATACCGCCACCCATGATGCCAGCACCAAGTACCGCTGCGCGTTCAGTTGCTTTGTTGGCAGACTTGCCAGCCTGTTTCGCTAGGCCTTTGATGTATTGGTCATTCAAGAATAGGCCAACCAGTGCTTTCGCTTCTTCAGATTTTGCTAGCTTAACGAAGTGTTTACGTTCGATGTCGAGTGCTGCATCGCGATCGCTACGTGCTGCTTCTTCAATCGCAATCACAGAAGTGATTGGCGCTGGGTAGTGAGGCCCTGCTTTTTGAGCAACTAAGCCCTTAGCCATGGTAAAACTCATCATCGCTTCGAGTTTGCTAAGCGATAATGCTGATGTTTTTTGTTTACGGCGTAATTGCCAATCTAGCTTTTCATTGGCAGCCAGAGAAACGGTATTGATTGCCGACTCTAGCAGTTGGTCTGTTTCAACAATCGCATCTAACAAGCCCACTTTAAGCGCTTCATCTGCACGGCATGCTTTGCCTTGTGTGATGATTTCCATTGCGCTGTCAGCACCGATAACGCGAGGTAATCGCACACAGCCACCAAAGCCAGGCATGATGCCGAGTTTGGTTTCAGGTAGGCCTATGCTGGTGGTCTTGTCACCGATACGGAAATCAGTCGCGAGTACACATTCACAGCCGCCGCCAAGGGCATGACCACGCATCATTGAAAGAGTTGGGACAGGAAGGTCTTCTAGCTTGCTGAAGATGGAATTCGCGAATCTTAACCATTCATCAAGTTCTGCTTCTGGCTTTGCAAATAGGCCCAGAAATTCAGTGATGTCGGCGCCTACAATGAACGCGTCTTTGTTTGAAGTTAAGATTAAACCACGTAATCCTGCGTGAGCATTAAGAGCATCTAACGCTTTGTCTAGCGATTCTAAAGTCGCAAGGTCGAGCTTGTTTACAGAAGCTGGTGCACAGAAGCTTAATTCTGCAATACCATCTTGTAATTCCTTTACCTGTAGGGTGTTAGCTTGGTAAATCATTGTCTATCTCCATGACATACAATCCACGATTGTTTGAGAGAATCTTGTTATCTTTCTATTATTGTAGAATACCTGGTAAGACCAGTTACCTTAGTCTGTACCGCGGTTTGATTAATTTCAATACATTTTTTAAACAATCGTTTAACATTGTGCGGTAATGCAGATCCTCTAACCCTTATTATTCACGCGTGATACACTTCGTCGCTCTTATTAATTAAGTTAACGATATGAATGAACAGCCCTATTTAATACCTTCTGCGTCAGCTCTGTTTGAAGAAGAGATCAAAAAGAGCGTCTTTATTACTCAGCTTGCTCATACACCAAGTGTAGAAGCTGCAAAACAGTTCGTAGAACAGGTGAAAAAAGAGCATTCTTCAGCACGACATAACTGTTGGGGTTTTGTGGCAGGCCGACCTGAAGACTCAATGCTTTGGGGCTTCAGTGATGATGGTGAACCCTCAGGTACGGCGGGTAAGCCTATCTTGGCGCAACTGTCGGGTTCTGGTGTTGGCGAATTAACGGCTGTGGTCACGCGATATTCTGGCGGAATCAAGCTTGGTACCGGTGGTTTGGTTAAGGCTTATGGTGGTGGAGTACAACAAGCTCTCAAGCTGCTTCAAACTATCGAGAAAAAAATAACCACAAAATTACGGCTAGAGTTAGACTATGGCTTTGTGCCGATTGCACAATCTATCATGGCTCAGCATCAGGCTGTTGAGGTCCAAGCGGATTATGGTGTTCAAGTTGAGCTTATTATTGAAATCGAGCTCCTTCAGGTAGATGCGTTTACCCAAACCATGATCAATAAAAGCGGTGCTAAGGCACTGGTAACGAAAGTCAAAGACAACTAGGAAGTGTGAAGCATTTTGCTTCGTTCAATAGCTCATGCAATTTCGCTCAATTATTCGAATCGTCGGATTATTATTAGCACTTTTTAGTGTATCAATGCTTGCTCCTGCGCTCGTCGCACTGATCTATCGAGATGGTGCGGGTGTGCCATTTGTGACGACCTTCTTTGTTCTCTTATTCTGTGGAGCAACTTGCTGGTTTCCAAACCGACGTCATAAACACGAGTTGAAAGCGCGTGATGGCTTTTTGATTGTTGTTTTATTCTGGACGGTAATCGGTAGTGCGGGTGCGCTGCCGTTTTTGATTGCTGATAACCCGAATGTTTCAGTCACGAATGCCTTTTTCGAATCCTTCTCTGCATTAACCACTACGGGTGCGACGGTGATTGTCGGTCTCGATGATCTGCCTAAGGCGATTCTGTTTTACCGCCAGTTCCTGCAATGGTTTGGTGGTATGGGTATCATCGTATTGGCAGTCGCCATTCTTCCGGTTCTGGGTATCGGTGGGATGCAGCTATATCGTGCTGAAATTCCGGGCCCAGTAAAAGACAGTAAGATGACCCCGCGTATTGCTGAAACGGCAAAAGCGCTTTGGTACATTTATCTGAGTCTAACGATTGCTTGTGCAGTCGCTTTTTGGCTCGCAGGTATGAGCTTCTTTGACGCAATTAGTCATAGCTTTTCTACTATTGCGATTGGTGGCTTCTCGACTCACGATGCAAGCATGGGCTATTTCAACAGCCCGGCGATCAATATGATTACGGTCGTATTCCTGCTTATCTCTGCGTGTAACTATTCACTTCACTTTGCTGCATTTGCTTCTGGTGGTGTGCATCCTAAGTATTACTGGAAAGATCCTGAATTCCGCGCCTTTATCTTCATTCAAGCGGTTTTGTTCTTAGTTTGTTTTTTATTGCTGCTTAATCATCACTCCTATGACTCGTATTTCGAGGCCTTTGATCAAGCCTTGTTCCAAACGGTATCTATATCTACTACAGCAGGCTTCACTACCACGGGTTTCTCTGAGTGGCCATTGTTCTTGCCTGTTCTGCTGCTGTTCTCTTCTTTTATTGGGGGATGCGCAGGGTCAACGGGTGGGGGTATGAAAGTTATTCGAATCTTACTGCTTACTCTGCAAGGTGCTCGTGAAATGAAGCGTCTTGTTCACCCACGCGCTGTCTATACCATCAAGGTTGGCGGCTCTGCGCTACCACAACGAGTCGTCGATGCGGTTTGGGGGTTCTTTTCGGCATACGCTTTGGTGTTTGTGGTTTGTATGTTGGCTCTGATAGCTACGGGAATGGATGAGCTCAGTGCTTTCTCTGCTGTAGCGGCAACCTTGAACAACCTTGGTCCAGGTCTTGGTGAGGTTGCAGTGCACTTTGGCGATGTGAATGACAAAGCAAAATGGGTATTGATTGTGTCTATGTTGTTTGGTCGTTTAGAAATATTCACCTTATTAATTTTATTGACCCCTACGTTTTGGCGTAGCTAAGGACATGTTGTGGCAAAAGCTCTATTTTTGTATTCAAGCCGTGAAGGGCAGACCAAGAAAATCCTGAACTATATAAAAGAAGAAATGAATGAGTTCGAATGTGAAATTCAAGATCTCCACACTGTTGGTAATGTCGATTTTGCTCAGTACGACAGAGTGTTGATTGGTGCCTCTATTCGTTATGGCCACCTTAATAAGAAGCTATATCAGTTCATTGATGCCAATTTGGCTCAACTGCAATCAAACAAGGTCGCTTTCTTTTGCGTGAACTTAACAGCTCGTAAAGAAGATCAAGGTAAAGATACCCCTGAAGGTAGCGCTTATATCAAGAAGTTTCTTATCAAGTCCCCGTGGCAGCCAACTTTGATCGGTGTATTTGCTGGTGCTCTCTATTACCCACGCTATAACTGGTTCGATAAAACCATGATCCGCTTTATTATGAACATGACAGGCGGTGAAACGGATACGACTAAGGAAGTTGAGTACACAAACTGGGAAAAAGTCTCTTTGTTCACTGAAAAACTAAAGAATATATAAGAGAAAAGCCTACTTTTGAGGCGTTTTGTGTTCTTTTTAATCGAACGAGTTAAAAAAACAGAAAAACTTCAAAAATGGCTTGCCAATGTGACGTCGATCTCTATAATGCGACCTCGTTGAGACGGAAAGGCTTCGTTAAGAGCCAGAACGAATCAACCGGTCAAGTTAGCCAAGCAAAGTGCTTGAAAGAAGTTTTGAAAATAGTGGTTGACACTAAAACTTAAATCGCTAGAATGGCCGCCTCTTCCATAGTGATGTGAGTCACAATGAAGAGAAGCTCTTTAACAATTTAAACCTATCAATCTGTGTGGGTACTCGTTGATGAATATCAAAACGTTTTATCGTTAGATAAAACAGATTCTTCGGAATCAAAATTGATTTCAATGAACTGAGTGACCAATACGTTTAACTACTTGTAGTTATTCGGCACAGTCAATTCATTACCATTCTGTTGGAATGGTAATAGCTTTAAAATTACATAGTAGTTTTGAAGTCAGTATTCGTTGAGTCGACAAAATCTTAAATTGAAGAGTTTGATCATGGCTCAGATTGAACGCTGGCGGCAGGCCTAACACATGCAAGTCGAGCGGAAACGACACTAACAATCCTTCGGGTGCGTTAATGGGCGTCGAGCGGCGGACGGGTGAGTAATGCCTAGGAAATTGCCTTGATGTGGGGGATAACCATTGGAAACGATGGCTAATACCGCATAATGCCTACGGGCCAAAGAGGGGGACCTTCGGGCCTCTCGCGTCAAGATATGCCTAGGTGGGATTAGCTAGTTGGTGAGGTAATGGCTCACCAAGGCGACGATCCCTAGCTGGTCTGAGAGGATGATCAGCCACACTGGAACTGAGACACGGTCCAGACTCCTACGGGAGGCAGCAGTGGGGAATATTGCACAATGGGCGCAAGCCTGATGCAGCCATGCCGCGTGTATGAAGAAGGCCTTCGGGTTGTAAAGTACTTTCAGTTGTGAGGAAGGGGGTAGTGTTAATAGCGCTATCTCTTGACGTTAGCAACAGAAGAAGCACCGGCTAACTCCGTGCCAGCAGCCGCGGTAATACGGAGGGTGCGAGCGTTAATCGGAATTACTGGGCGTAAAGCGCATGCAGGTGGTTCATTAAGTCAGATGTGAAAGCCCGGGGCTCAACCTCGGAACTGCATTTGAAACTGGTGAACTAGAGTACTGTAGAGGGGGGTAGAATTTCAGGTGTAGCGGTGAAATGCGTAGAGATCTGAAGGAATACCAGTGGCGAAGGCGGCCCCCTGGACAGATACTGACACTCAGATGCGAAAGCGTGGGGAGCAAACAGGATTAGATACCCTGGTAGTCCACGCCGTAAACGATGTCTACTTGGAGGTTGTGGCCTTGAGCCGTGGCTTTCGGAGCTAACGCGTTAAGTAGACCGCCTGGGGAGTACGGTCGCAAGATTAAAACTCAAATGAATTGACGGGGGCCCGCACAAGCGGTGGAGCATGTGGTTTAATTCGATGCAACGCGAAGAACCTTACCTACTCTTGACATCCAGAGAAGCCAGCGGAGACGCAGGCGTGCCTTCGGGAGCTCTGAGACAGGTGCTGCATGGCTGTCGTCAGCTCGTGTTGTGAAATGTTGGGTTAAGTCCCGCAACGAGCGCAACCCTTATCCTTGTTTGCCAGCGAGTAATGTCGGGAACTCCAGGGAGACTGCCGGTGATAAACCGGAGGAAGGTGGGGACGACGTCAAGTCATCATGGCCCTTACGAGTAGGGCTACACACGTGCTACAATGGCGCATACAGAGGGCAGCAAGCTAGCGATAGTGAGCGAATCCCAAAAAGTGCGTCGTAGTCCGGATTGGAGTCTGCAACTCGACTCCATGAAGTCGGAATCGCTAGTAATCGTGAATCAGAATGTCACGGTGAATACGTTCCCGGGCCTTGTACACACCGCCCGTCACACCATGGGAGTGGGCTGCAAAAGAAGTGGGTAGTTTAACCTTTCGGGGAGGACGCTCACCACTTTGTGGTTCATGACTGGGGTGAAGTCGTAACAAGGTAGCCCTAGGGGAACCTGGGGCTGGATCACCTCCTTATACGAAGATACTTACGATGAGTGTCCACACAGATTGATGGTTTAGATTTAGTTAAAGCCAGAGCTTTAATTAATAACGTAAGTTATTGATTAAAGCTTTTTGCTTTATGCTCTTTAACAATTTGGAAAGCTGACTGATTGATTACTTACGAGTAATTCAATCAAATTTAAAAGTTCTCAATGTTTATCTTTCATTAGATAAACACAACAAACACATTCAAGTGTCTTGTATTTGATTCAAACTTGTTTGAATCACAATTGAGTCCGGCAAACAGTTATTAAGAATTAACCCTTCTTAATGACAACCAAAAACCTTGGTTGCTTTTTGTCTTCACTTTTTGAAAGTGAAAGCAAATTTGTATCATACACAAGACCCTTTCGGGTTGTATGGTTAAGTGACTAAGCGTACACGGTGGATGCCTTGGCAGTCAGAGGCGATGAAAGGCGTAATAACTTGCGATAAGCCCAGATTAGGTAGTAATAACCTTTTGAGTCTGGGATTCCTGAATGGGGAAACCCACTTACATAAGTAAGTATCCTGTTGTGAATACATAGCAACAGGAGGCAAACCGGGGGAACTGAAACATCTAAGTACCCCGAGGAAGAGAAATCAACCGAGATTCCGAAAGTAGCGGCGAGCGAAATTGGATTAGCCCTTAAGCTTTTAATGATGCAGGTGAAGAGTCTGGAAAGTCTCGCAGTAAAGGGTGATAGCCCCGTAACCGACACATCATAATCAGTGAAAACGAGTAGGGCGGGACACGTGATATCCTGTCTGAATATGGGGGGACCATCCTCCAAGGCTAAATACTACTGACTGACCGATAGTGAACCAGTACCGTGAGGGAAAGGCGAAAAGAACCCCTGTGAGGGGAGTGAAATAGAACCTGAAACCGTGTACGTACAAGCAGTAGGAGCACCTTCGTGGTGTGACTGCGTACCTTTTGTATAATGGGTCAGCGACTTAATTTTAGTAGCAAGGTTAACCGTTTAGGGGAGCCGTAGGGAAACCGAGTCTTAACTGGGCGTACAGTTGCTAGGATTAGACCCGAAACCAGGTGATCTAGCCATGGGCAGGTTGAAGGTTGAGTAACATCAACTGGAGGACCGAACCGACTAATGTTGAAAAATTAGCGGATGACTTGTGGCTAGGGGTGAAAGGCCAATCAAACCTGGAGATAGCTGGTTCTCCCCGAAAGCTATTTAGGTAGCGCCTCGGACGAATACTACTGGGGGTAGAGCACTGTTAAGGCTAGGGGGTCATCCCGACTTACCAACCCTTTGCAAACTCCGAATACCAGTAAGTACTATCCGGGAGACACACGGCGGGTGCTAACGTCCGTCGTGGAGAGGGAAACAACCCAGACCGCCAGCTAAGGTCCCAAAGTATAGCTAAGTGGGAAACGATGTGGGAAGGCTCAGACAGCCAGGATGTTGGCTTAGAAGCAGCCATCATTTAAAGAAAGCGTAATAGCTCACTGGTCGAGTCGGCCTGCGCGGAAGATGTAACGGGGCTAAGCTATACACCGAAGCTGCGGCTACGTACCTTAGGGTGCGTGGGGTAGGGGAGCGTTCTGTAAGCCGTTGAAGGTGGTCTGTAAGGGCTGCTGGAGGTATCAGAAGTGCGAATGCTGACATGAGTAACGATAAAGGGAGTGAAAAACTCCCTCGCCGGAAGACCAAGGGTTCCTGTCCAACGTTAATCGGGGCAGGGTAAGTCGACTCCTAAGGCGAGGCCGAAAGGCGTAGTCGATGGGAAACGGGTTAATATTCCCGTACTTCTTACAATTGCGATGGGGGGACGGAGAAGGCTAGGTGGGCCTGGCGACGGTTGTCCAGGTTCAAGTACGTAGGCGGGTGGTTTAGGTAAATCCGGACCGCTACTAACGCTGAGATACGATGTCGAGCTACTACGGTAGTGAAGTCATTGATGCCATGCTTCCAGGAAAAGCCTCTAAGCTTCAGATTGTAAGGAATCGTACCCCAAACCGACACAGGTGGTCGGGTAGAGAATACCAAGGCGCTTGAGAGAACTCGGGTGAAGGAACTAGGCAAAATGGTACCGTAACTTCGGGAGAAGGTACGCTCTTATCAGTGAAGTCCCTTGCGGATGGAGCAGACGAGAGTCGCAGATACCAGGTGGCTGCAACTGTTTATTAAAAACACAGCACTGTGCAAAATCGTAAGATGACGTATACGGTGTGACGCCTGCCCGGTGCCGGAAGGTTAATTGATGGGGTTAGACTTCGGTCGAAGCTCTTGATCGAAGCCCCGGTAAACGGCGGCCGTAACTATAACGGTCCTAAGGTAGCGAAATTCCTTGTCGGGTAAGTTCCGACCTGCACGAATGGCGTAATGATGGCCACGCTGTCTCCACCCGAGACTCAGTGAAATTGAAATCGCTGTGAAGATGCAGTGTACCCGCGGCTAGACGGAAAGACCCCGTGAACCTTTACTACAGCTTGGCACTGAACATTGAACCTACATGTGTAGGATAGGTGGGAGACTTTGAAACCGCGTCGCTAGATGTGGTGGAGTCGTCCTTGAAATACCACCCTTGTAGTTTTGATGTTCTAACGTTGGCCCCTGAATCGGGGTTACGGACAGTGCCTGGTGGGTAGTTTGACTGGGGCGGTCTCCTCCCAAAGAGTAACGGAGGAGCACGAAGGTGGGCTAAACACGGTTGGACATCGTGTGGTTAGTGCAATGGCATAAGCCCGCTTGACTGCGAGAATGACAATTCGAGCAGGTGCGAAAGCAGGTCATAGTGATCCGGTGGTTCTGAATGGAAGGGCCATCGCTCAACGGATAAAAGGTACTCCGGGGATAACAGGCTGATACCGCCCAAGAGTTCATATCGACGGCGGTGTTTGGCACCTCGATGTCGGCTCATCACATCCTGGGGCTGAAGTCGGTCCCAAGGGTATGGCTGTTCGCCATTTAAAGTGGTACGCGAGCTGGGTTTAGAACGTCGTGAGACAGTTCGGTCCCTATCTGCCGTGGGCGTTGGAAAATTGAAAGGGGCTGCTCCTAGTACGAGAGGACCGGAGTGGACGAACCTCTGGTGTTCGGGTTGTCATGCCAATGGCATTGCCCGGTAGCTAAGTTCGGAATCGATAACCGCTGAAAGCATCTAAGCGGGAAGCGAGCCTTGAGATGAGTTTTCCCTGGCACTATAAGTGTCCTAAAGGGTTGTCGTAGACTACGACGTTGATAGGCAGGGTGTGTAAGTGCTGCGAGGCATTGAGCTAACCTGTACTAATTGCCCGTGAGGCTTAACCATACAACACCCAAGGGGTTTTGTGGACTCAAAGAAAGACCAGACCTTGAATGCGTTTGAAGAGATAGACTTTTAAATCAGTTTTCCAGATTATTTTGCCTTCAGTTTTTAAAAAACTGAAAGTAAAAGCAAAATTTGCTTGGCGACCATAGCATTGTGGACCCACCTGATTCCATGCCGAACTCAGAAGTGAAACACAATAGCGCCGATGGTAGTGTGGGGCTTCCCCATGTGAGAGTAGGACATCGCCAGGCTTTAATTTCGACTTATCTCGAAAGAGATGAGTCAACATAGTTTTCTGAGTAAAAACTTAGAATATTATGTTGACTTTCAAAGTGGAAAGCGTATTATACGCGTCCTGCTTAAGTGCTAAGGCACTGAAAGCGTTCTCTTTTTAGAGAACAAGCTCTTTAACAATTTAAACCTATCAATCTGTGTGGGCACTCGTTGATGAATATCAAAACGTTTTATCATTAGATAAAACAGATTCTTCGGAATCAAAATTGATTTCAATGAACTGAGTGACCAATCGAGATTAAGTTTACTTAGTCTTGGCACAGTCAATTCATTATCATTCTGTTGGAATGATAATAGCTTTAGAATTACTTTTTGTAGTTTTGAAGTCAGTATTCGTTGAGTCGACAAAATCTTAAATTGAAGAGTTTGATCATGGCTCAGATTGAACGCTGGCGGCAGGCCTAACACATGCAAGTCGAGCGGAAACGACACTAACAATCCTTCGGGTGCGTTAATGGGCGTCGAGCGGCGGACGGGTGAGTAATGCCTAGGAAATTGCCTTGATGTGGGGGATAACCATTGGAAACGATGGCTAATACCGCATAATGCCTACGGGCCAAAGAGGGGGACCTTCGGGCCTCTCGCGTCAAGATATGCCTAGGTGGGATTAGCTAGTTGGTGAGGTAATGGCTCACCAAGGCGACGATCCCTAGCTGGTCTGAGAGGATGATCAGCCACACTGGAACTGAGACACGGTCCAGACTCCTACGGGAGGCAGCAGTGGGGAATATTGCACAATGGGCGCAAGCCTGATGCAGCCATGCCGCGTGTATGAAGAAGGCCTTCGGGTTGTAAAGTACTTTCAGTTGTGAGGAAGGGGGTAGTGTTAATAGCGCTATCTCTTGACGTTAGCAACAGAAGAAGCACCGGCTAACTCCGTGCCAGCAGCCGCGGTAATACGGAGGGTGCGAGCGTTAATCGGAATTACTGGGCGTAAAGCGCATGCAGGTGGTTCATTAAGTCAGATGTGAAAGCCCGGGGCTCAACCTCGGAACTGCATTTGAAACTGGTGAACTAGAGTACTGTAGAGGGGGGTAGAATTTCAGGTGTAGCGGTGAAATGCGTAGAGATCTGAAGGAATACCAGTGGCGAAGGCGGCCCCCTGGACAGATACTGACACTCAGATGCGAAAGCGTGGGGAGCAAACAGGATTAGATACCCTGGTAGTCCACGCCGTAAACGATGTCTACTTGGAGGTTGTGGCCTTGAGCCGTGGCTTTCGGAGCTAACGCGTTAAGTAGACCGCCTGGGGAGTACGGTCGCAAGATTAAAACTCAAATGAATTGACGGGGGCCCGCACAAGCGGTGGAGCATGTGGTTTAATTCGATGCAACGCGAAGAACCTTACCTACTCTTGACATCCAGAGAAGCCAGTGGAGACACAGGTGTGCCTTCGGGAGCTCTGAGACAGGTGCTGCATGGCTGTCGTCAGCTCGTGTTGTGAAATGTTGGGTTAAGTCCCGCAACGAGCGCAACCCTTATCCTTGTTTGCCAGCGAGTAATGTCGGGAACTCCAGGGAGACTGCCGGTGATAAACCGGAGGAAGGTGGGGACGACGTCAAGTCATCATGGCCCTTACGAGTAGGGCTACACACGTGCTACAATGGCGCATACAGAGGGCAGCAAGCTAGCGATAGTGAGCGAATCCCAAAAAGTGCGTCGTAGTCCGGATTGGAGTCTGCAACTCGACTCCATGAAGTCGGAATCGCTAGTAATCGTGAATCAGAATGTCACGGTGAATACGTTCCCGGGCCTTGTACACACCGCCCGTCACACCATGGGAGTGGGCTGCAAAAGAAGTGGGTAGTTTAACCTTTCGGGGAGGACGCTCACCACTTTGTGGTTCATGACTGGGGTGAAGTCGTAACAAGGTAGCCCTAGGGGAACCTGGGGCTGGATCACCTCCTTATACGAAGATACCACGATGAGTGTCCACACAGATTGATTAGGTTTAGAAAAGCAAAGAGATGAAGAACTCCCAAGTTCTTCGAAGTTTGTTTCTGCTTTTAAAGTGGAGATAAATTAGCAGTGTCCCGTTCGTCTAGAGGCCTAGGACACCGCCCTTTCACGGCGGTAACAGGGGTTCGACTCCCCTACGGGATACCATTGGGTCGTTAGCTCAGTTGGTAGAGCAGTTGACTTTTAATCAATTGGTCGCAGGTTCGAATCCTGCACGACCCACCATTTCCTCCCAAGGAAATAAAATTTGGGGCGATTAGCTCAGTTGGGAGAGCACCTGCCTTACAAGCAGGGGGTCACTGGTTCGAGCCCGGTATCGCCCACCATTCTCTAAATATTCTTGGTTATCATCATATCCAAACCACTTCTTTTGTTGTTGGTTGGTGTCTTTGACGGTGAGAATCTTTAGAAAATGTGAATTTTAGAACACTGATTCTTAAAATCTCATGCTCTTTAACAATTTGGAAAGCTGACTGATTAACTGACTTACGAGTTATGTTAATCAAATTTAAAAGTTCTCAATGTTTATCTTTCATTAGATAGACACAACAAACACATTCAAGTGTCTTGTATTCGATTCAAACTTGTTTGAATCACAATTGAGTCCGGCAAACAGTCATTGAGAATTAACCCTTCTTAATGACAACCAAAAACCTTGGTTGCTTTTTGTCTTCACTTTTTAAAAGTGAAAGCAAATTTGTATCATACACAAGACCCTTTCGGGTTGTATGGTTAAGTGACTAAGCGTACACGGTGGATGCCTTGGCAGTCAGAGGCGATGAAAGGCGTAATAACTTGCGATAAGCCCAGATTAGGTAGTAATAACCTTTTGAGTCTGGGATTCCTGAATGGGGAAACCCACGTGCATAAGTACGTATCCTGTTGTGAATACATAGCAACAGGAGGCAAACCGGGGGAACTGAAACATCTAAGTACCCCGAGGAAGAGAAATCAACCGAGATTCCGAAAGTAGCGGCGAGCGAAATTGGATTAGCCCTTAAGCTTTTAATGATGCAGGTGAAGAGTCTGGAAAGTCTCGCAGTAAAGGGTGATAGCCCCGTAACCGACACATCATAATCAGTGAAAACGAGTAGGGCGGGACACGTGATATCCTGTCTGAATATGGGGGGACCATCCTCCAAGGCTAAATACTACTGACTGACCGATAGTGAACCAGTACCGTGAGGGAAAGGCGAAAAGAACCCCTGTGAGGGGAGTGAAATAGAACCTGAAACCGTGTACGTACAAGCAGTAGGAGCACCTTCGTGGTGTGACTGCGTACCTTTTGTATAATGGGTCAGCGACTTAATTTTAGTAGCAAGGTTAACCGTTTAGGGGAGCCGTAGGGAAACCGAGTCTTAACTGGGCGTACAGTTGCTAGGATTAGACCCGAAACCAGGTGATCTAGCCATGGGCAGGTTGAAGGTTGAGTAACATCAACTGGAGGACCGAACCGACTAATGTTGAAAAATTAGCGGATGACTTGTGGCTAGGGGTGAAAGGCCAATCAAACCTGGAGATAGCTGGTTCTCCCCGAAAGCTATTTAGGTAGCGCCTCGGACGAATACTACTGGGGGTAGAGCACTGTTAAGGCTAGGGGGTCATCCCGACTTACCAACCCTTTGCAAACTCCGAATACCAGTAAGTACTATCCGGGAGACACACGGCGGGTGCTAACGTCCGTCGTGGAGAGGGAAACAACCCAGACCGCCAGCTAAGGTCCCAAAGTATAGCTAAGTGGGAAACGATGTGGGAAGGCTCAGACAGCCAGGATGTTGGCTTAGAAGCAGCCATCATTTAAAGAAAGCGTAATAGCTCACTGGTCGAGTCGGCCTGCGCGGAAGATGTAACGGGGCTAAGCTATACACCGAAGCTGCGGCTATGTACCTTAGGGTATGTGGGGTAGGGGAGCGTTCTGTAAGCCGTTGAAGGTGGTCTGTAAGGGCTGCTGGAGGTATCAGAAGTGCGAATGCTGACATGAGTAACGATAAAGGGAGTGAAAAACTCCCTCGCCGGAAGACCAAGGGTTCCTGTCCAACGTTAATCGGGGCAGGGTAAGTCGACTCCTAAGGCGAGGCCGAAAGGCGTAGTCGATGGGAAACGGGTTAATATTCCCGTACTTCTTACAATTGCGATGGGGGGACGGAGAAGGCTAGGTGGGCCTGGCGACGGTTGTCCAGGTTCAAGTACGTAGGCGGGTGGTTTAGGTAAATCCGGACCGCTACTAACGCTGAGATACGATGTCGAGCTACTACGGTAGTGAAGTCATTGATGCCATGCTTCCAGGAAAAGCCTCTAAGCTTCAGATTGTAAGGAATCGTACCCCAAACCGACACAGGTGGTCGGGTAGAGAATACCAAGGCGCTTGAGAGAACTCGGGTGAAGGAACTAGGCAAAATGGTACCGTAACTTCGGGAGAAGGTACGCTCTTATCAGTGAAGTCCCTTGCGGATGGAGCAGACGAGAGTCGCAGATACCAGGTGGCTGCAACTGTTTATTAAAAACACAGCACTGTGCAAAATCGTAAGATGACGTATACGGTGTGACGCCTGCCCGGTGCCGGAAGGTTAATTGATGGGGTTAGACTTCGGTCGAAGCTCTTGATCGAAGCCCCGGTAAACGGCGGCCGTAACTATAACGGTCCTAAGGTAGCGAAATTCCTTGTCGGGTAAGTTCCGACCTGCACGAATGGCGTAATGATGGCCACGCTGTCTCCACCCGAGACTCAGTGAAATTGAAATCGCTGTGAAGATGCAGTGTACCCGCGGCTAGACGGAAAGACCCCGTGAACCTTTACTACAGCTTGGCACTGAACATTGAACCTACATGTGTAGGATAGGTGGGAGACTATGAAACCGCGTCGCTAGATGTGGTGGAGTCGTCCTTGAAATACCACCCTTGTAGTTTTGATGTTCTAACGTTGGCCCCTGAATCGGGGTTACGGACAGTGCCTGGTGGGTAGTTTGACTGGGGCGGTCTCCTCCCAAAGAGTAACGGAGGAGCACGAAGGTGGGCTAAACACGGTTGGACATCGTGTGGTTAGTGCAATGGCATAAGCCCGCTTGACTGCGAGAATGACAATTCGAGCAGGTGCGAAAGCAGGTCATAGTGATCCGGTGGTTCTGAATGGAAGGGCCATCGCTCAACGGATAAAAGGTACTCCGGGGATAACAGGCTGATACCGCCCAAGAGTTCATATCGACGGCGGTGTTTGGCACCTCGATGTCGGCTCATCACATCCTGGGGCTGAAGTCGGTCCCAAGGGTATGGCTGTTCGCCATTTAAAGTGGTACGCGAGCTGGGTTTAGAACGTCGTGAGACAGTTCGGTCCCTATCTGCCGTGGGCGTTGGAAAATTGAAAGGGGCTGCTCCTAGTACGAGAGGACCGGAGTGGACGAACCTCTGGTGTTCGGGTTGTCATGCCAATGGCATTGCCCGGTAGCTAAGTTCGGAATCGATAACCGCTGAAAGCATCTAAGCGGGAAGCGAGCCTTGAGATGAGTTTTCCCTGGCACTATAAGTGTCCTAAAGGGTTGTCGTAGACTACGACGTTGATAGGCAGGGTGTGTAAGTGCTGCGAGGCATTGAGCTAACCTGTACTAATTGCCCGTGAGGCTTAACCATACAACACCCAAGGGGTTTTGTGGGCTCAATAGAAAGACAGACCTTGAATGCGTTTGAAGAGATAGACTTTTAAATCAGTTTTCCAGATTATTTTGCCTTCAGTTTTTAAAAAACTGAAAGTAAAAGCAAAATTTGCTTGGCGACCATAGCATTGTGGACCCACCTGATTCCATGCCGAACTCAGAAGTGAAACACAATAGCGCCGATGGTAGTGTGGGGCTTCCCCATGTGAGAGTAGGACATCGCCAGGCTTTAAATTAAATCTTTAGGTTGACCGACCTGGAGATATGGACGCTCACTTAGTGAGTTGACCACTGCGGAGTGGTAGTTCAGTTGGTTAGAATACCGGCCTGTCACGCCGGGGGTCGCGGGTTCGAGTCCCGTCCACTCCGCCACTTATTCGATAACCTCGCCTAGTGCGAGGTTTTTTCGAATCTGAAGTAATAAAAAGTTTTAGGGGTGTAGCTCCAATTGGCAGAGCAGCGGATTCCAAATCCGCGTGTTGGGAGTTCGAATCTCTCCACCCCTGCCATATTTAAGGCTCTAGCAGAAATGCTAGAGCCTTTTTGCTTTAATTGGTATTAGTCCGGAAGGTATTTACCTTTAGCGACCTGCCAAAATGCTCGAATTAACGGATTTTCTAATTGCGATCGCTTACAGCACACCCCCAATTCAAACGGCTTGATTGGCTCTATTTTTAAGCGATCGACTTTGTCTCTCACAGGACTATTGTTGATGACGACATCTGGCGCGATACCAACCCCACAACCAAGAGCAACCATACTTACGATCGCCTCATGGCCTGCAACTTGCGTATATATATTGGGCTTTATCTTCATTTTTTTAAACCATGCATTGGCACGTTCACGTGCAGTACCGGCTTCAGGAATAATAAAAGGCACTTCATTCCAGTTTGGTTTATCAGATTGCAGTTGTTGGCTAAAGCTACTCACACCAGATGGGATGATGACTGACAGTGGAATATCGCTGATGGTCTCGAATTCTAACCTTGAAGGAAGGATGTCTGGTTTTGCAGAGATAGCGATATCCGCTTCATCGTTTAATATCTTGTCGATGGATTGAGCTGGATCGCCAGTAGAGAGTTTAAATTCAATATATGGATGTATGACCCTGAATTCTGTTATGAGTTCAGGTAGGTGGCTGTAGCTCGCTGTGACAGAACAAAATATACGGATATCACCTTTAAGTTCTTGCTCTCCCCCCTTCAGATGAAGATTGTATTGCTGCCACTCGCCGACGATGCTCAATGCAACAGGCAATAAATGTTTACCTGCTGGAGTAAGATCAACACTGCGGTTATCTCTGATAAGCAATTCTTGCCCTGTTTCCTCTTCAAGCTTTTGTATTTGGCGACTCAGCGCTGAAGGACTGACGTGCATAGCGGCAGCGGTTTTACTGAAACTTTTGCTATCACATAAATGTATAAATAATTGTAGAGATTTTATGTTCATATCCTGTTACCGCTCCCACGTTGCATTTATTGCAATAACTAATTGTGAATATATCACTTTCAGCAACAGAATGTCTGTTTTAGTATGAAGTCATTCGATAGAGAGATATCGACCTTACGGACTTATTTTTAAAGGAGCGCCCTGATGGCTAACTATTTCAATACATTAAACCTACGCGAGCAGCTCGACCAACTAGGTCGTTGTCGTTTCATGGACCGCAGCGAGTTCGCAACAGAAGCGGATTACCTAAAAGGTAAGAAAGTCGTTATCGTTGGTTGTGGTGCTCAGGGCCTAAACCAAGGTCTAAACATGCGTGACTCTGGCCTAAACGTAGCGTACGCACTACGTCAGGCTGCGATTGACGAGCAGCGTCAGTCTTACAAGAACGCAAAGGAAAACGGTTTTGAAGTAGCAAGCTACGAAACGCTAATTCCAGAAGCAGATCTAGTCATCAACCTGACTCCAGACAAGCAGCACACTAACGTTGTAGAAACGGTTATGCCGCTAATGAAGCAAGGCGCTGCACTAGGTTACTCTCACGGTTTCAATGTAGTTGAAGAAGGCATGCAAATCCGTAAAGACCTAACGGTTGTAATGGTTGCGCCTAAATGTCCAGGTACAGAAGTACGAGAAGAGTACAAGCGTGGTTTCGGTGTACCTACACTTATCGCAGTTCACCCAGAAAATGACCCTAAAGGCGAAGGTTGGGATATCGCTAAAGCTTGGGCTGCAGGTACTGGTGGTCACCGTGCTGGTTGCCTAGAGTCTTCTTTTGTCGCGGAAGTTAAATCTGACCTTATGGGTGAGCAAACTATCCTTTGTGGCATGCTACAAGCAGGTTCTATCGTATCTTACGAAAAGATGATTGCTGACGGTATCGAACCTGGCTACGCAGGCAAGCTTCTACAATACGGTTGGGAAACGATCACTGAAGCACTTAAGTTTGGTGGCGTAACTCACATGATGGATCGTCTATCTAACCCAGCTAAAGTTAAAGCGTTTGAGCTTTCTGAAGAGCTTAAAGACCTAATGCGTCCGCTTTACAACAAGCACATGGACGACATTATCTCTGGTCACTTCTCTAGCACTATGATGGCTGACTGGGCTAACGATGATGTGAACCTACTAGGCTGGCGTGAAGAGACAGGCGAAACGGCATTCGAAAATTACCCGGCTTCTGATGTGGAAATTTCAGAGCAAGAGTACTTCGACAACGGCATTCTACTCGTTGCTATGGTTCGTGCTGGTGTTGAGTTAGCGTTCGAAGCTATGACGGCATCAGGCATCATCGATGAGTCTGCTTACTACGAGTCACTGCACGAGCTACCACTAATCGCAAACACAGTAGCACGTAAGCGTCTGTACGAAATGAACGTAGTCATCTCAGATACAGCAGAGTACGGTAACTACCTATTTGCTAACGTAGCTACGCCACTACTGCGTGAGAAGTTCATGCCTTCAGTAAATACTGACGTTATCGGCCGCGGTTTAGGTGAAACATCTAACCAAGTAGATAATGCGACACTAATCGCAGTGAATGAAGCTATCCGTAACCACCCAGTTGAGTACATTGGTGAAGAGCTACGTGGTTACATGACAGACATGAAAAATATCGCGGTAGGCGGCTAATTACTTGCCTTAAGGTTCCATTTCGGTGTCGAAGGTGCTCATTTACTATCGTAAACTCCGTGCCTTCTCCTAGAAATGCAACCTTAATTCTGCGTAATTGCATTAAAGCAAAGCAGTAAGAACTCCAGGTAGACTGGGGTCAATAAATACAAAATAAAACACAACATCTAATTAAAAGGCTTGGTCGCCGTTGACCAAGCCTTTTTGTTTTTGGGTAGAGTTTTATGCCCTTCGAGAGGTAAACCGTCATTCCCTAGACTGACGAAGGAAGGAGTAGGGAATCTCTAACGGTTCTTCGCTCATTGTATAAGATCCCCAACTCTCTCGTTCCTCGCTCTTGAGGGTGACAGTAATAAAAACAAAGAGTTGTCACTGTCTACACCCCTCTATCTTCCTCCCAAAGTATTCGCATATAAAAAGGGCCGACGTTTTCACGTCAGCCCCCAGGGTTATCTCGCTTTTCAGCTTACTTATCAGCAAGCTTAGCTTCTAGTTCAACGAGCTTTTGTTCCATCTCTGTTAGCTTCTGACGTGTGCGCAACAGTACTTGAGTTTGAACATCAAACTCTTCACGGCTGACAACGTCTAACTTGTTTAGCTGCCCTTGGATTACTTGGCGAACTTTTTGGTCTACGTCTGAACCCAGTTCTTTAACTGGCTGAGGCATAGAGTCGTGGATCTGCTTAGCAATTTGCTCTAGTTTTTTTGGATCAAACATATCGATTAAAACTCCTGACTATTTATCACTATTCTATTTAATCAGATTAGAGATGTCGCCTATCGTGTATCAAAAAGGCCACCGACGTGACCTTTTTGATGGTTTTACGATTTAGCGATTACTTATTATCAGCTAATTCTCTGTGTGCTGCTTTTGCTTCATCGATGCGAGCTAGTTTTTCTAGGTCTTTGTCTTCAACAAATACAGGTAGAGGTTTGTGTTTTTCAGCCAAGTAGCTGTAAATTACTGGCAGTACAAATAGCGTGAAGAGAGTACCAATCGCGAGACCAGCAACGATTACGATACCAATACTAAAGCGCTGAGCTGCACCCGCACCGCTTGCGTACATCAGTGGAATTAGACCCGCGATCATCGCCGCTGTTGTCATCAGGATTGGACGAAGACGAACCTTCGCGGCTTCCATTACTGCTTCGATACGAGTTTTGTGATGATGCAACTGTTCCTCTTTTGCAACTTCACAGATCAAGATACCGTGCTTGGTAATCAGGCCGACCAAAGTGATCAAGCCTACTTGTGAGTAGATGTTCATCGTTGCCGCCCCCCAAGCTAGAGCGATTAAGGCACCACAAATCGCCAGTGGTACAGATACCATGATAACCAATGGATCTTTCAGAGATTCGAATTGAATCGCTAGAACCAAGAAGATGATAGCCAGTGCTAGGCCAAAGGTCGCGTAAAGTGCGCTACCTTCAGTTACGTATTGACGTGCTTCACCCATGTAATCGTGATTGTAGCCACTTGGTAACTTGCTTGCCGCCGTGTTTTCAAACCATGTAATCGCATCTCCCATTGCAACGCCTGGTGCTGGTACAGCTCCAATGGTAGCTGAATTCAATTGGTTGAAGTGAGGAAGAGAACGAGGCTCTGCTACAACATCAATGGTAATCAAACTGCCGAGTGGAACGGCTTTACCATCAGCAGCGCGTACGTAGTAGTTATTCATCGACTCTGGGTTTAAACGGAATTTACGTTCAACCTGAGGGATTACCTCATAAGAGCGACCATTCAAGTCGATACGGTTTACGTAGCCATCTGACATCATGGTACCCAAGGTGATACCGATATCTTGCATGGTCACGCCGTATGCGCCCGCTTTATCTTTGTCGATGTGTACTTTCATCGTTGCTGAGTCGTAGTTCAAATCGAGGTTTGAGTATACGAACAGTGGGTTTGTCGCTACGTCCGTTAAAATGTCAGTCGTGATTTGGAATAAACTCTCAAAACTGTTTGGTGTTGTAATAACAAACTGAATTGGAAGACCCGAGCCCGCACCTGGTAACTCTGGCATTTGGAATGCAGTTACCGCCATTCCGGGAATATCTTTCACCAAAGTACCGACTCGGTTTGCTGCCTCTGATTGACTTGTTTCACGTTCACTCCAAGGCACCATCGATGCGATACCAAATGCTTGGTTTGCACTAGGTACACCAGTGAATACCTGCGCGTAAGCAACTTCTGGTTGATCAGAGAGAATTTTGTTTACGTCATTCATGGTATTTTGCATGAAGTCTAAGTTCGCATTCGATGGCGCAGTACCCATCAGCATGATCACACCTTTATCTTCTGAAGGCGCTAATTCACTTGGGATGAACTTGAACAACAACGGCAAACTTGCAAATACGATGATAGCAAAACCAATAAATACAGGACGATGTTGCATTACTGCACCAAGCATACGTTCGTAACGGTTAGTCATGCCATTCAGCACGCTATGAACTTTCTGCTCAAACTTGCTTGGCTCAGCGTGAGCTTTCAGCATTTTTGAGCACATCATTGGCGATAGTGTCAGTGCAACGATGCCCGATACGAAAACCGAACCGGCTAGGGTTAACGCAAACTCTTTAAATAGTGAACCTGTAATCCCTCCCATCATCGCAATCGGAGCGTATACCGCACCGAGTGTGAGTGTCATGGCGATAACCGGCACTGCAATTTCTCGGGTACCGATAATCGCGGCACGGAAAGGGGATTCCCCGAGCTTGATATGCCGGTCGACGTTCTCAAGTACAACGATCGCATCATCAACTACCAGGCCAATGGCGAGTACCATTGCCAGTAATGTCATCAGGTTCCAAGAGAAGCCCATTGCTTGCATTACCATAGCCACACCAATCAAAGATAGAGGGATAGTAACGATAGGGATCAGTACCGCTCGGAATGAACCTAAGAACAAGGTAATTACGATCAGTACGATCAAAGCAGCTTCAAGGATGGTTTTGATAACCTCATGAATAGACTCATTAATCGCTATGGTCGAATCGTACATTACGTTCATTGAGATGTTACTTGGGAGGTTCTTCTCTAATTGAGGAAGAAGTTCAAGGACATCGGCTGCAATGTTAATTGGATTCGCACTTGGTGCCGCATTGATAGCAGCAACCACCGCTTCCTTGCCGTTGGCACTCGCTCGGTAAACATCATGACTTTTCTCTAAAGAGACTTTAGCGATGTCAGAAAGGCGAATAATCTCACCTTCACCACTTCTAACGACGAGGTTCTCTAGCTCTTCAGTATTAGATACTTGCGTATCGGCACTGCCGTTATAAAGAACAAACTCACCTGTCGCTTGACCTGTTGCAGATTGGTAGTTATTGGCGTTCAATACCGACATCACATCGGTAGCTGTCAGGTTAACCGCCGCCATTTTTGACGGATCT
Source organism: Vibrio artabrorum (assembly GCF_024347295.1). NCBI lineage: Bacteria > Pseudomonadati > Pseudomonadota > Gammaproteobacteria > Vibrionales > Vibrionaceae > Vibrio > Vibrio artabrorum. Next base: position 42,504 of record NZ_AP025458.1, read on the forward strand.
AACCACACGCGTAATGCGTATTTCATACCGCCATAAAGGTCAACTTTAGATACACCATTTACCGTAAAGAGTTGTGGGTTGATAACACGCTCTAGATAATCGGTAATTTGGCTCGAAACTAGCTCATCACTAGTGAAACCGATATAAAGAACCGCCGTCGTTGAACCGGTAGACATGGTTACGGTTGGATCTTCAGCTTCTTTAGGTAGCTGAGAACGTACCGAGTTTGTCTTGGCCAGTATGTCAGACAGCGCCGCATTTGGGTCGGTGTTCAACTTCATGTTTACGGTAATCGTAGATTTACCTAATACAGAAGAAGACGTCATATAGTCGATGTTATCCGCTTGAGCGACAGCCTGTTCGAGGGGCTGCGTGATAAAACCTTGGATAAGATCGGCACTTGCACCGTAATAACCAGTTGAGACTGTCACCACGGTATTCGTCATTTCAGGGTATTCACGCACCTGCATTTTGAAGATTGCTTGTAAGCCAAGCAGCGCAATCAAAAAGCTGATGGATACCGCTAGAACTGGACGTTTAATAAAAACATCAGTAAAGCGCATTGTGCCTCCAGTTACAGCTTAGGTGTTTTAGACGGTGGAGTGATTGCATCACTTTCAACAATCTTAACTTTGGCACCGTTACTTAGGCGTACTTGGCCAGAAGTTACCACCATATCGCCAGCTTTCACGCCTTCAAGGATATGTGCAATATCAGCGGTACGTTCACCGACTTTGACAACATGTTGAGTCACTCGTTGAACGCCGTCTTCTTCAGTCAGGATATAAACATTGTCACCGTATAGAGTGAAAGTAATTGCTGTTTGAGGCAGAGTTACTTGGTTCTCTAGTTTCGGCAAAATGATGTTAGCACGAGCGAACATGCCGCTACGAAGTTTTCCATCACTGTTCGGAATGTCTGCTTGAACTTGAATAAGACCACTTTGGATGCTGACAGCGGGTTCAATGGCACTGATAGAGCCTTCAAACGGAGTTTCTGGGTAAGCATCAACAAAAATGTCGATAGCTTGCCCAACATTAATACGAGATATGTCATTTTGAGAAACGGTGAAGCGCAGGCGCATGACGCTGGTATCTTCTAAACGAACGATATCGGTACCTGATTGTAGATATTGACCTAGGTATACATTTCGGATACCAACAGTACCATCAAATGGCGCGCGAATTTCGCGACGCTCAATCGACGCTTTTAGGCTCTCAATATCAGCAGAGAGAGAGAAGTAGTTCGCTTCAGCTTCATCATACGCTTCTTTAGAGATTGAGCCTTTCTTGAACAAGCCTTGGTAACGTTGATATTTCGCTTTCGCAGCCGGTAGTCGGGCTTGAGTACTCTTTATGTTCGCTTTTTCTACGTCAGAATCAAGACGTACTAATTGTTGTCCACTCTTAACGTCGGTACCAGATTCAAAAGAGATTTGGTCAATCACGCCACTCGTTTCGTTTGCCAGAGTGACACCTTGGTTGGGTTCGATGAAGCCGATTACTTCAATCACCGGTACCCAATCGATAGGCTGAACTTCCGTTACCGTGACTGGAAATTCTGGTTCAGGGCGGTTGGCCATATACTCAGCAATTTTTTGTTGTTTGAACATGTTAAACCCAATAACGCTGCCGAAAAGCAGTACTGCGATGAGTAACATGAAGAAAGTCCACTTTTTCATTATGGTCAAAACCCCATTCTAGTGTTTAATTATTGCATCCCAACTGGCTTCGATTGCAGCTTCTAGTGCTGCCTCATCAAGTTGGTAATATCCTAAAGAATGCTTTCGCGCTAGAGAAACACTAGCCACTAAGCTCAAGCCACCTAATACTTCATTATCAAGTGGTTTAAACAACCCTTGTTCTTTACCCTCATCAAATAACCGCTCAACTTGGGCAAACATTTTACGTTCTAGTTCCCTGAAGTTCGTGCCATTTCTAATGGGTAAAGAGTCATACTGAATCCTATTTTTTATCGCAGCTAAGTTTGTTCCCGCTAAGTTCCATATGTTTAACCACATAGTACGGTAGCGCTGCTTGATTGGATCTGAATTATTAACCCCCTCTTGAACGGCGTCGGCTACTTGTTGAGTGACCAACACTCGAACATCTTCGATCAAGTGATCCTTATCATCGAAGTAGCGGTAGATCGTGCCTGCTGCTACTCCTGCTTCTTTCGCTAATTTCTGCATTGAAAGACCTTGGAAGCCGACCTCTGCAATGAGCTTTTCAGCGGCAGAAAGTATTTGTTGGCGTTTATCCTGAGGTATATGAGTTGTCATTTTTCAATTGCCAGTGAATGAACGTTCATTCATTATAGACCAATAACAGTACATATGTGCAATTAAATCTTGCACAAACCGTGTAAAAATCTTGTATAAGAGAACGTAGCATTCGTGCTAGTGCAGCATTATTATAGGCGCGCAATTGAATTCGCTCCTCTAGACCAAATTGAGACTCAAATGAAACTGAACCCAAGACAAGATGAAGCCGTGAAGTATGTTTCTGGCCCTTGCTTAGTATTAGCCGGCGCTGGATCAGGAAAAACACGTGTTATTACCAATAAAATCGCGTATTTGGTTCAAGAGTGTGGCTACAAGGCGCGTAATATTGCAGCAGTAACCTTTACCAATAAAGCGGCACGTGAGATGAAAGAGCGCGTTGGGCAAACCTTAGGTAAAAGTGAATCGAAAGGGTTAATTGTCTCGACCTTCCATACTATGGGCTTGACGATTATTCGCCGTGAATACAAAGCGCTGGGTTTGAAAGCGGGTTTCTCTCTGTTTGATGACCAAGACCAACTAGCTTTGTTAAAAGAGCTAACAGAGAGGCAGATCGATGGTGATAAGGATTTGCTGCGCGCTTTAATGAGCACCATTTCGAATTGGAAGAATGACATGCTGACGCCAGATCAGGCGAAAGCTCGAGCTCAAGGCGAACAAGATCAGTTGTTTGCATTCTGTTTTGAGATGTACCAGAAACAGATGAAGGCATACAACGCGCTTGATTTTGATGATCTGATCGCGATGCCGGTATTGTTACTGAAAACCAATCAAGAAGTGCGTGAGCGCTGGCAGTCGCGTATCCGCTATCTATTAGTGGATGAATACCAAGATACCAACACCAGCCAATATGAGTTGGTTCGTTTACTAGTAGGAGAGCGTGGTCGTTTGACGGTAGTAGGCGACGATGACCAATCTATCTATTCATGGCGTGGTGCAAAACCGCAAAACTTGGTGTTGCTGGGTGAGGACTATCCGAATCTTCGTTTGATCAAACTCGAGCAAAACTATCGTTCAACCAGTCGAATCTTACGTGCGGCGAACATCTTGATCGCCAACAACCCACACGTTTATGAAAAGTCACTGTTCTCAGAGATCCCAGACGGTGAAAAGCTCAAGGTACTGAATGCTAAGAATGAAGAGCATGAAGCAGAGCGTATTACCGGCGAGATCATCGCCCACAAGTTTTTGAATCGCACAGAATACAAAGATTACGCAGTACTTTACCGTGGTAACCACCAATCTCGCTTGATTGAAAAAGCCTTGATGCAAAACCGTGTGCCTTACAAGATCTCTGGCGGTACGTCTTTCTTCGCGAGAGCTGAAATTAAAGACATCATGGCTTACCTGCGTGTGTTAGTGAACCCCGATGATGACAACGCCTTTTTACGTATCGTAAACACGCCGCGTCGTGAGATTGGTCCGGTAACGCTCGAAAAATTAGGTAGCTACGCCAATATGCGTGGCAAGAGCCTGTTTGAAGCCAGTTTTGAGATGGGCTTGGAGCAAACATTGACGGGACGCGGTTTAGAAAACCTGCGTCGTTTTGGCGATTGGATTGTTCGAATTTCAGATAATGCTGAGCGTGGTAATACGGTTGAGGCCGTGCGCTCTTTGGTGCGCGACATTAACTATGAAGATTGGTTGTACGAAACATCGGCAAGCCCGAAAGCGGCTGAAATGCGAATGAAGAACGTCTCTGATCTGTATAGTTGGATTGTGGCCGATCTTGAGGGTGACAACTACGACAAAGAAGAGAAAACCCTACGTGAGGTGGTTCAACGTTTAACGCTGCGCGACATGATGGAACGTGGTGAAGATGATGACGATGCAGACCAAGTCCAATTAATGACATTGCATGCATCGAAAGGCCTAGAGTTCCCGTATGTATTCCTGATGGGTGCAGAAGAGGGCATTTTGCCGCACCAAACCAGTGTTGATGAAGGTAACGTAGAAGAAGAGCGTCGTCTTATGTACGTCGGGATTACGCGAGCGCAGAAAGAACTCACTTTTACTAAGTGTCGTGAACGCCGTCAGTATGGTGAGTTGATAAAGCCAACACAAAGTCGCTTCCTTGACGAACTGCCGCATGATGATGTGGAGTGGGAAAGCGCTAAGAAGCCTCAATCTGCTGAAGAAAGAATGGAAAAAGGGCAGGCGCATATTGCCAATATTCGCGCGATGTTCAACAAGAAGTAATGATCTACTTTAATCGTACGATATAGACGCTAATAAAAAAGGTGACCATGCAGTCACCTTTTTTTGAATCTGGCATTTTTAATTACAGATCGATAAATTACAGACCAGCAATCATGTGTTCGATAGCATCTTTGATTTCGTCGTCTGAACAGTCCATACATGAGCCTTTCGCTGGCATGGCATTAAAGCCGTTGATGGCATGGTCCGCTAGGATGTCGCGACCTTTCGCAATACGAGGAGCCCAGTCACCAGCATCACCCGTTTTAGGTGCGCCACTTACACCAGATGCGTGACAAGCGATACAAAAGGTACCGTAAACTGTTGCGCCATCACGAGGGCCTGTTGGTTCTGCGGCTGCTGGTTCACTGCCGACAAGGTACACTTGTCCAACGGGTTTGATGCGTTCAGCAATTGCATCGTGCTCTGCTTCGCTTAGGCCTGCAGCCATAGTACCCGTTGAAAAGGTTAAAGCTGCGATGGCCACGCTTAAAATTCGATGAGAAATATCCATTAAACTCACTTTACATTCCCAAGGTAAGTGCGTGCTTACCGATTTATAGTGTTGGAAGGGTATTTTGATTTGGACAGCAAAGAGCAACTGTTAAATCAATGTAAATAATGGGTAATTATATCCTTATAAGTTGTTGCAATAAACAACAACTTATAAGCTGCGGCCAGTTGTTGTACTCAAATAAGGGGTTTATCACATATTAACTGTCGAAAAAGAGACCAAACAGAAAAAAAAGTTAAAAAAGTACTAGACGACCTTAAGTGATCTACGTATTATTCCACTCCGCCGACAGGGCATGCGCCTGTAGCTCAGCTGGATAGAGCGTTGGCCTCCGGAGCCAAAGGCCGAAGGTTCGAATCCTTTCAGGCGCGCCATCCGGTCTTGCTTAGGTGAGTAGCATTGGCAAAAAGAAACAATGGTGGCTATAGCTCAGTTGGTAGAGCCCTGGATTGTGATTCCGGTGGTCGCGAGTTCGAATCTCGTTAGCCACCCCATTCTTTCTTTAAAAATATCGGTAGCTTCGGCTTCCAGTATTGATTCATTATTCCCAAGAGTCGATACAAAACTAGTCGGTGAATAGCGCAGCTTGGTAGCGCATCTGGTTTGGGACCAGAGGGTCGGGGGTTCGAATCCCTCTTCACCGACCACTATTTCAATAATCGCATCATAGCGGTTATATAAAAAGTTAGTGGTGGCTATAGCTCAGTTGGTAGAGCCCTGGATTGTGATTCCGGTGGTCGCGAGTTCGAATCTCGTTAGCCACCCCATTAATTTTGGTGCTTCTTTGAAGCTTCCGGTTTGAGTCATCAAACAAAATATCTCGGTGAATAGCGCAGCTTGGTAGCGCATCTGGTTTGGGACCAGAGGGTCGGGGGTTCGAATCCCTCTTCACCGACCACACAAGAAAGCCCCGTCAGAAATGACGGGGCTTTTTTACATCTGTCATTTGAACCTTATCCCATAGACTTGAAACGTTAAACCTACCCATTCAACAACCTATCTGTTATTACATCGACGATCTCCCTTCATATAAGATAAGCACACCATGACTCTGACAATGGTTGGTTTATAACAGTGCCTATTCTATAAAATAAGTAAGACTAAATTCTAGAAAGCTCCTCCGGCAAGATAATAGGCTTTGTCGGAGGATGACTTCGAAAAATAAAATCTATTTTCAATGTGATTGTTACGGTTTGTGCTTAACATTGCTGTTACATAAGCAACTAAAGAGTGCTTATGACCCAATGAACGGATTGTTTGTATTTTCTGTGTTTATATCATTAGCATAAAGAATTGAAAGTGGTTTTTTTTATTGGCATGATTAACTGGTTGAGTTGTCTGGTGGTGAATTCTTCTTCTTATTGGGGGAGAAACACTGCAGTCTAGTTTTGTTGGGGTTTTCGGGGGAAAGTCTAATAACAAAATAGTATGCTTTCTTTCTATTATATATTGTCATTATGAATTGTTATGTGCTTGTTTTGCTTGTTAAACGTTTGATGTCGATTTTTTATCCTGATTTTGTTGCTTTTTTGTGAATTATTTGCCAAATTGGCAACCGTATAAAATATCAGAATAATATTTTGGTAAGAATGGATTCAATTTTACAGACAGGGCAGAAAGCTGCCAAAGCAGTAGAGGTCTGATAATGTCACTTTTAGAAGTAAAAAACCTGCGCATCGAATACCCATCTCGTCATGGTGTACACGCTGCTGTAAAGTCGCTGTCGTTCAACATTGAACGTGGTGAGATTGTTGGTGTCGTCGGCGAGTCTGGTGCCGGAAAATCAACAGTAGGTAATGCTGTGATCGATTTACTGAGCCCTCCTGGCCGCATCGCTAGCGGCGAGGTATTTCTGGACGGCGAAAAAGTCTCCGGTTTATCTCCTGAACAGATGCGTTCTGTTCGCGGCTCAAAGATTGGTTTTATCTTCCAAGATCCAATGACTTCTCTTAACCCTCTATTCACCGTAGAGCATCAGTTAAAAGAGACAATTCATGCCAACATGAAGGTTTCGGATCAAGAAGCCTACCAGCGCTCATTAGACTTGATGAACCAAGTTGGTATCCCGCAACCAGAAAACCGTTTAAAGCAGTACCCACATCAATTCTCTGGCGGTATGCGTCAGCGTGTGGTTATCGCGATCGCATTGGCGGGTGAACCTGACTTAATCATCGCAGATGAACCAACAACCGCCTTGGATGTGTCTATCCAAGACCAAATTTTGGGGTTAATTCGCGACCTCTGTATCCAGAAAAACGTCGGCTGTATGTTGGTCACGCACGATATGGGTGTGGTCTCTAATGTGACTGATCGCGTTGCGGTGATGTATCGTGGTGATTTGGTTGAGTTTGGTCCGACGGCGAAAGTTCTTGGTACCCCAGAACACCCCTATACGCACAGTCTTATCTCCGCAGTTCCGCGTTCAGATCGTAAGCTCGATCGTTTCCCTTTGGTGAGTTACATCGAAGAAGCGCACGAGATGGAACCTCTGGATGTGAAAAATCACTGGTTAGGTCAAAGCCAAGATCACCGCGATTACACTGGCCCATTATTGAATGTTGAAAACGTGCACTTACGCTTTACCACCAAGGACTCTTTCTTTGAGAGCCGCCGTGAATACGTTCAGGCGTCAAACAACGTGAGCTTTGAGGTACATGAAGGTGAAACTTTTGGGCTGGTTGGTGAATCGGGTTCGGGCAAGTCAACGATTGCTCGTGTGATTGCAGGCTTGTACGCCCCCAACTCAGGCAAGGTAACGTTTGAAGGTATTGACCTTACTGCACTTAAGTCAGAGAAAGAGCGTCGCCCTATGCGTCGCCAAATGCAGATGGTGTTCCAAAATCCATACACATCAATGAACCCTCGAATGAAGATCTTTGACATCATTGCTGAACCGATTCGATTCCATAAGCTTACGCGCAACGAGAATGAAACTCGGCAGATCGTTCACGATCTGCTTGAGCATGTTGGTTTAGGCAAGCTGGCTGGAGTTAAATACCCACACGAATTCTCAGGTGGTCAACGTCAGCGTATTTCTATCGCTCGCGCCTTGGCAACTCGTCCACGTCTTCTGATTTGTGATGAACCTACCTCGGCGCTGGATGTGTCGGTACAGGCTCAGATCCTTAACCTATTAAAAGACCTACAAGACGAACTCAACCTGACCATGCTGTTCATCAGTCACGATTTACCGGTTATTCGCCAAATGTGTGATCGTGTCGGCGTGATGCAAATGGGTCAACTATTGGAAGTGGCGCCAACTGAGCAGCTATTCCAATCGCCTCAGCACGAATACAGCAAACATCTCATTTCTTTAATGCCTGAATTTACGGGTTTAAGAGAAGAAAAAGCAGTGGCAAAAGCCGCGGTATAAAAATCAGCAAGTTGGACTTGGCTTGCTAACAACAATAAACAGACGCAAATACAACAATTAGGGATCTGGATTCCCGCATGAAGGAGTTATGCAATGAAAACCATGAAAAGCAAATTAGTAGTCGCTTTGATGGCAGCTGGCCTAAGCTTTAGTGCAGCAGCAGCAGATATTACCGTTGGCTACGCCGCTGACCCTGTATCACTTGACCCGCATGAGCAACTGTCTGGTGGCACATTGCAAATGTCTCACATGGTGTTTGACCCTCTAGTACGTTTCACTCAAGAGATGGATTTTGAAGGTCGCCTAGCAACTAGCTGGGAGCGTGTTGATGAAACGACTTTCCGCTTTAACTTACGTAAAGGTGTGAAATTCCACTCTGGGAATGAGTTCACCGCTGATGATGTTGTGTGGACTTTTGAGCGTCTACAAGCTTCTCCAGACTTTAAGTCTATCTTCACGCCATACGAAAAAATGGTAAAAGTGGATGACTACACCGTTGAGCTTATTTCAAAAGCGGCTTACCCACTTGTGCTGCAAACTGCAACTTATATCTTCCCGATGGACAGTAAATTCTATTCTGGCAAAACCGCGGAAGGCAAAGATAAATCTGAGCTAGTTAAGCACGGAAACTCGTTTGCTTCGACTCACGTTTCAGGTACTGGGCCATTCATCGTAACGCAGCGTGAGCAAGGCGTTAAAGTGACGTTTGAGCGGTTCAACGATTACTGGGACAAAGAATCGAAAGGTAACGTAGACAAGCTAACATTGGTTCCAATCAAAGAAGACGCAACACGTGTCGCGGCACTTCTTTCTGGTGATGTAGACATGATTCACCCCGTCGCACCTAACGATCACAAGCGTGTTAAAAACGCGAAGAACATTGATTTAGTGACGCTGCCGGGTACTCGTATCATTACGTTCCAAATGAATCAAAACAGCAACGAAGCACTGAAAGACGTACGTGTTCGTCAAGCCATCGTTCATGCGATTAACAATGAAGGTATTGTTAAGAAAATCATGAAAGGTTTTGCTACGGCTGCTGGTCAGCTAAGCCCAACAGGCTACGCGGGTCACGATGATGCACTTGTGCCTCGTTACGACCTGAAAAAAGCCAAAATGCTCATGAAAGAAGCGGGTTACGAAGATGGCTTTACACTCACGATGATGGCACCAAACAACCGTTATGTGAACGATGCAAAAGTGGCTCAAGCATCGGCGGCAATGCTGTCTAAGATTGGTATCAAAGTTGATCTTAAAACCATGCCTAAAGCGCAGTATTGGCCTGAGTTTGACCGATGTTCAGCAGACATGATGATGATCGGTTGGCACTCAGACACCGAAGATTCAGCGAACTTCAACGAGTTCCTAACCATGACTCGTAACGAAGAGACCGGTCGTGGTCAATACAACTGTTCTGGCTACTCAAACCCAGAAATGGATGCGATTGTAGAAGCTTCTAACACAGAAACGGACCCAGTTAAGCGCTCTAAAATGCTGAAAGGCGTTGAAGCGACACTGTACAACGATGCGGTATTTGTTCCGCTACATTGGCAGAGTGAAGCGTGGGGCGCGAAATCGAATGTCGGTGCCGCCGATATCGTTAACCCAATGGTGATGCCTTACTTCGGCGACCTCGTTGTAAAATAATCTCGTTTGTTAGAATCGAGAGCCTGAAGTGTTCAGGCTCTCTATATGATTAAGATATAGATTTAAGTTTCGGTATTTGGTCTTTCTTCAGTCTGGCTAAATACCTTTTTCAAGGCTGAATTATTTGTTGTTTAGTCGCGGATGTCGATTAGGCAGTCATGGATAGATAAGGGGCAAGGAATGGTTACGTTTCTGGTCAAGCGCCTGTTTCAGGCACTGATAGTGATGTTTGTGATCAGTTTGGTGGCGTTTGCCATTCAGGATAACCTGGGCGACCCGTTGCGTGAGTTAGTTGGTCAATCTGTTTCAGAGTCGGAGCGTCAAGCGCTGCGTGATGAGCTCGGATTAAATGATCCCTTCGTTACAAAATACACTCGTTTTATAGGCGCAGCTCTACAAGGCGATCTTGGTACTTCATATTTCTTTAAACGTCCAGCGGTGGATGTAATTTTAGATAAGCTGGTCGCGACGCTAGAACTGGTGTTTGGCGCGTCTCTGATCATCGTTTGTCTGTCGATCCCACTTGGCGTTTATTCTGCAATACACCCCAAAAGCTTCTTCACTAAACTGGTGATGGCGGGCAGTAGTATCGGTATCTCTGTGCCTGTTTTCTTAACCGCAATCATGCTGATGTATGTGTTCTCTATTGAGCTTGGTTGGTTGCCGTCGTTTGGACGTGGTGATACGGCGAACTGGTTTGGCTGGGAGTCTGGCTTTTTAACGCTCGACGGTCTTGCACACTTAGTACTGCCGAGCATCGCTTTGGCATCTATCATGCTGCCTCTGTTTATTCGTCTAGTACGCTCTGAAATGCTGGAGGTTTTAAGTTCTGAATACATTAAGTTTGGTAAAGCGAAAGGCTTAGCGCTGAACAAGATTTACTACCAACACGCTTTGAAAAACACCATGCTCCCAGTACTCACGGTAGGGGGGGTTCAAATTGGTACTATGGTGGCTTACACCATTCTTACTGAAACGGTATTCCAGTGGCCGGGTACCGGTTTCCTATTCCTTGAAGCGATTAACCGAGTGGATACACCACTGATTACCGCATACGTTATCTTTGTTGGCCTGATTTTCGTGGTCACCAACACGATTGTTGATCTGCTGTACGGCATCATCAACCCAACAGTGAATATTACAGGGAAAGGAGCATAACCATGGAACAAACAATAACCGCGCCATCCCGTTGGGAGCGATTCAAGCAGTCAGACATTCTGTACTATTTTTTACGCGATAAAGTGGCAATGGTCAGCTTTGCTATTTTTGCTGCCTTTTTAGTGATGGCACTGGCGGCGCCGATTTTAGCGCCAACAGACCCGTACGACGTGACGTCTATCGATATCATGGACTCAGAGTTGCCACCATCTTGGATGGAAGACGGCGAAGAGCGCTTCTTACTGGGCACTGATGAGCAAGGTCGTGACATTCTATCTACGATGCTTTACGGCTCTCGCCTTTCTTTGACGATTGGTTTCTTAGCCGTGGGTCTTCAGCTAACTTTAGGTATTATTATTGGTCTGTCTGCGGGTTATTTTGGTGGTCGTATTGATAACTTTCTGATGCGTTTTGCCGATGTCCAGCTTTCATTTTCAACCATGATGGTTGCGATCATTGTCTCTGCTATATTTAAGGCAAGTTTCGGCAGTGACTTCTATGCGCAATATGCCGTTGTGATGTTGGTCGTGATCATCGGGGTGGCAGAATGGCCGCAGTATGCGCGAACTATCCGCGCATCCGTCTTGGCAGAAAAAAAGAAAGAATACGTCGAAGCGGCGCGTGTAATGGGCTTTAGAGCTCCTCGTATTATGTTCCGTCACATTTTACCGAACTGTCTATCGCCAATATTGGTTATCTCTACGGTACAGGTGGCTAACGCAATCATGTCAGAAGCGGCCCTTTCTTTCCTCGGCTTAGGTCTTCCGGTCGATCAGCCGTCATTGGGAGCGCTAATTAGCACGGGCTTTAACTATATTTTCTCTGGTGCATGGTGGATCACAGCGTTCCCTGGTGTGCTTTTAGTAACATTGGTTTTGGTGATTAACTTATTAGGCGACTGGTTACGTGACGTATTCAATCCTAAAATTTATAAAGGATGATAGCGTAGATCGATTTTTAACAAAAAAAGTCGCTAAACTAAAAGCCGTAAGTTATTACGGCTCTTTTTGGGCTTAAGAGATCTAGAACTGAATATCATTGATTGATACTGTTAATAATCGTTTAAATAGAATCTGCGTTCTATCGATACTCACTCGATAACAGTTTGCCTGTCAGGGTTTAAGTGGTGGTTATGAAATTGATAATGAATGTTATAGGTGGTGCTGTGATTAGCAATTATCGTATGGGGTTGATTGCGGTGTCTCTTTTGGTTTCTAGCCAAGTACATGCGGAATCATTTTTATGTGATGCCACTCAGGCAAGTACCAATCAATTACCACAGCTAGAACAGTCATGTCCTATCGGTAAGGGTGTGTGGGGCAGTAAAGCGCCGAAACGTCATTCAGACAACGACCTGTTTTGGGTCCAATGTGGTCTGCTGAATAAGCCTCTGTCATTGAACCGAGCAAAGCCTCTGTATGAGAAGATATCGACCAATGTATGGATGAAGCCGGAAGGCGGAAGTTATCGCTGCTTAATCGGTCCTTACTCGACATTCTCTGAAGCGAGAAAAGATCTTGCTCAAGTGCGTAAGGTTTCAGGTTACGCTGAGTCTTTTATTCGTGTAGCTGATAAATCCCAGGCTTCGTCACCGTCGACCGTGACGAAACCTGCTGAACCTAAAGCCCCTAAAACAGCAAAAGTCCCAACTCAGCCAATATCAAAAGTAAGTGTTGCCAGTGCTGGTGTTCAAGCACTTCCCGTCGATGTCGCGAGCTCAGACAATGAGCTTGATATCGAAATTCGTGTGACGGCAAATGTTGCGGGCAGTCAATATGCCATCCCTTATCTTCTGGATCATCAACAGCCGTTTTACATGGAGCAAGGGAAACCTTGGAACCGTCTCGATTACGGCAGTGCTGAGTTAGTGTGTAACCAGGTTAACATGAAACTGATGACCGAAAAGCAGTGGCAGAACATCCTGAGCTCAAAGATCATGGAAAAGCAGAACTGGCCAATGCATCTACCGTATTGGGGAGCCGACAAAAAAGGTCTGTTTACTAACGGTAACGTAAACCAACTCAAAGGTTCTTCACTACTAAACGTAATGTGCGTTAAGTAACGACCATCACTTCAATAGTCACCTACCTAGCCTCAGCCATTGCTGGGGCTTTGTGGTTTAGACACCTTCCTTTTTCAATATCGGTTCGACCTATAGACACACACTCTTCAATACGAATTTGATTAAAAATCACTAAAAATTGTTCAAATAGAGCCGTTGGTGCGTAGAAAACCATAACTCAGCACGATTGATTTAACACCACTTCAAATCAATCTCCAACGGTTGAGTGTGACCACAGTGTTCCCCACACATTTCATCATAAGCACTGTTATGAATGAGGATTGCTGATGCCACACCTTGATTACTAAAGTGGTCATGTGCTTGGTTGACACTCAGAAACTTCATTGGGTGCTGGTGGTTGTCTTTAATCAATTGCTTCTGCTCGCCAACGATTTGGTAAGCCAAGTAAATCCCGCCTTCAAATGATTCAATGAGTAGATTCATCACAAACTCCATTACTTTTTTCAATTAGTCAGTACCTAAGTTACGTAGCGTTGGCGAGTAAGGTTCAGAGTAGACATAAAAGCTTAAGGTTTGCTTTTTGAAAGCGATCAACAACAGGGTGAGGGGCGCTTGATTGAAGGGAAAAAGCCATAGCACTCAATCATTGTTCGGTTTATCTGAATAATAATTTCATATTTCATGCAATTATCAAATTTATACTTATGAATATAATAGTGATCATTAATAGGAAAGGTGGAAACACCTAATTATTGTGATCGAGAACTCAGTTTCGAGCAACAATAGGTACATGAGAGGCTCAATCATCATGTTGATGGCGGTGCTTTAGTTAAAGAATCAATATAAACAAACCGTTGAGTTTACTTTAATCAGCAGTCAACGCCCTAGGATAAAAAATGAAAAAAGAATCGATGCCATTTCAGGTTTGGATATTAACTCTCGCAGCGTTTGCTATTGGTACCGCTGAATTTGTTATCGCAGGTATTTTGCCTCAAGTCGCAACATCCCTATCAATTACAGAAGGCCAAGCTGGTTACTTAATCAGTGCTTATGCATTAGCTATTGTAATTGGCGGTCCTATTCTTACTATTTATTTATCACGTTTTAACAAGAAAAACGTTTTATCTGGTTTGATGTTGCTATTTATCATCGGTAATGTGCTTTCTGCTTATGCGCCGGATTATAATATTCTATTTGTGAGCCGCATTATCAGCGGTCTTGTTCAAGGCCCGTTCTATGGAATCGGTGCTGTTGTAGCAACTAACCTTGTATCTGAAAAAATGGCAGGTCGTGCTGTTGGTCAGATGTTCGCCGGCTTAACCTTAGCGAACGTACTTGGTGTGCCTGCAGGTACTTGGATTGGGCTGAATTACAGCTGGCACGCAACGTTCATTGTTGTTGCTGTGCTAGGTGCTGTAGCGATGCTATCTATCGGGGCATTTATCAAATCAGTGGGTCATAGTGAAGCTAAAGATGTTAAATCTCAACTACGCGCATTTAAAAACCCAGCTCTACTGATTAGTTTAGCTATCACAGTTTTTGCTTGGTCTGGATTCATGACGCTTTACGGTTACTTAGCGCCTATCGCGATGCATATAACCGGTTATGGTGAAAATGCTGTTACTTGGATCCTTGTTATCGTTGGTGCAGGTCTCATTATTGGTAACACGCTTGGTGGACGTTCTTCAGATAAAGATCTAAATAAAGCGTCTATGTTCTGGGCTATTGCGATGATCGTATCACTTATCGCTGTTGGTCTGGTTGTTGATAATAAGATCTTATTTGTAATCGCTGCATTCATCTTTGGTATTGCATCATTTGCTAATGTGCCTTCAATGCAACTTCGTGTTATGAATCATGGTGGTGATGGTCAAGAACTTGCTGCTACCGCTAACATTTCAGCGTTTAACTTGGCAAACGCGTTTGGTGGGGTTCTTGGTGGGGTTGTACTTGATAGTAACCTTGGTGCTGGAATGATTCCATACGCAGCAATTGTAGTGCCTATTATCGGTCTATTCTTCATCGCTAAAGCAAACCGCAATAGCGAAGCAGGAAATGAAAAACCTGCGACAGTCGTCAACTAATCCAATTAAGGCCCATTGATTGGGCCGTTAATTTAAGGCGAATTAAATGAATACTTTTGATAAGTTATTACGGCTGCTAACGATTATTACAGCTGTTGTTACTGTCTTCTTGTCAGTCCAAGCGCTACTCGATAACGGGCTAAGTGCCTGGGTGTTTATCTCTACAGCGGTATTTATCGCTGTTCTGATTATTTCACTTGTTGCTACGTACAAAAAAGGTAATGTTGAATTTTTTGGTCTAATTGGTTCAATGCTTGGTGGGTTGACGATTGGAAGATTGTTCTCAACCATGCACCTTGAAAAAATAGACCTTTCAACGTTGTCATCACTTGACCCACTTATGGTCGCGGAAACTGGGCCTGGCATACAAAGTATCGAGATTGCTAGCACATTACTTTTCGTTTTATTGGCTATTCAGATTGTAAAACAACCTTGGCTAAAAAGAACGTCAGAGCAAAGTCGAGTTGTCGGAAGTACGAATAGTTACGAATGGGGAATGACGCTAATAAGAATTTATGTTGGCATGATGTTCATTGCTCACTTCACTGGACACCTATTAGCGGGTGGAGCTCCATTCGCAGTCTTCAGCGATTACTTCGGGAGTATTGGTCTTCCATTCCCTCAAGCTTTCGTTGTGTTAGCTGGAGTTATCGAGGTAGCTCTTGCTGTTATGCTTTCATTTGGATTTATGACTCGATTAGCTGGTTTTGGATCGGCAGCCTATCTTTTCGTGTCGGTCGGTCTTGGTGGTCACTATGCTGTTGGGTATGTATGGGTACTCCCTACTGGCGGTTGGGAATTCCCAGCAATGTGGATATTTGTCTCTGGCATCTTTATGCTAGCGGGAGGCGGAAAATCATCCGTCGATAGTTGGTTAAAAGATAAATATAGATACAACCCAAGTAAGCTCAAAGCATTAATCTATTAATTAGAAAAAATGATACAGCGATGAACTCCGAAAAAAACACTGGTTATATAGATATGGCCAGTGTTTTTTTATTTTTCTATACTTTACAAATCTAAAGAGTAGATCTTCCAAATCATGAAGATCTACAGTTTAGTTTTCTAGACTTAGGTCTACATAGTAACAAACTCTTCTGAGCCTGTTGGGTGGATCGCCACAATAGAGTCGAAGTCTGCTTTGGTTGCGCCCATTTTCATCGCAACGCCGAAGCCTTGAATCATCTCATCAACCGTGAAACCAATACCGTGTAGGCCAACAACGGTCTCTTCATCTCCCGCACAGACTAGCTTCATCTTACAAGGTTGACGATGCTGAGTGACGGCGGTGTACATTGCAGTAAAACTAGATGTGTAAACTTTAATGTTGTCTTTGCCGTATCGCTCTTCAGCTTCTTGAGTCGTTAGACCAATTGTGCCGATAGGTGGGTGGCTGAATACAACAGTAGGCACTAGCTTGTAGTCCATTTTCGCGTTGGTTTTACCATTGAATAGGCGCTCAGAAAGTTGACGACCAGCTTTAACGGCAACAGGCGTTAGCTCGATACCGCCTTCCATGATGTCGCCAACACAGTAGATGCCAGGAACGTTGGTTGCTTGGAATTCGTCTACTTTGATGTAGCCACGGTCATTCGTTGCAACGCCAGTTGATGCTAGGTTAATCGCGTCCGTTGCTGGGTGGCGACCGATAGCCCAGATTAGGTGGTCAACGTTTTGAGTGTTGCCGTTCTCTAGGTGTAGAGTCAGTGTGCCGTCTGCTTCTTTCACTACTTCTTTCGGAACAGAGTGCGTGTGCAGTGTTGGACCTTCTGCTTCCATTACTTCAACCAATGTCTCGATGATCATTGGGTCGAAGCTACGTAGTGGAGACTCTTTACGACAGAACAGGTGCGTTTCTGTGCCAAGTGCGCTTAGTACGCCTGCGATTTCTACTGCGATGTAGCCTGCGCCGATAACAGCAACACGTTTAGGTTGTTCCATCAGGTCGAAGAAACCGTTTGAGTCGATACCGTGCTCTGCGCCTGGGATGTTTGGAATGGTTGGACGACCACCCACAGCGATCAGGATGTGATCCGCAGTGTAGTGCTCACCGTTAACTTCAACAGTCTTCTCATCGACAAACTTAGCAAAGCCTTTGATTACGTTTACTTTGTTGTTACCCAAAACGCGATCGTAAGATTGGTGGATACGGCCAATGTACGCTTGGCGGTTTTCTACCAGTTTGCTCCAGTTGAAGCCTTTTACGTCAACGTCGAAGCCGTAATCCTCAGAGTATAGGTTGATCGCTTCAGCAACTTGAGCGCCGTGCCACATTACCTTTTTAGGAACACAACCAACGTTTACACAAGTACCACCAAGGTCTTGAGCTTCGATAAGTGCAACCTTTGCACCGTGCATTGCTGCGCGGTTTGCTGATGCGATGCCGCCGCTGCCGCCGCCGATACAGATGTAATCAAAATGAGTCGCCATTACTTTCTCCATTTATTAAAGGCTGTGGGTACAGTGAGCGCACTGAACACCTACGTCCTATAGATTCTTAAATTGTCTAATTATTATATTGAGGGCAGATCGGTTGAACTCAATCTCCCTGTTTAAAATTTATTCGTGTAGGTCACAATCTGCTGAATATTCGTCAGAGCATGACGTTAAGCTCGAGATTACTCGGGTACGATCCACTCTACTTTGAAGTGACCGGTCGCCGGCGCAATTGCTTCCTTCAAGAATGGAAGAATCTCTTTCATTTGGCTTTCTAGCTTCCAGGGCGGGTTAATCACGATCATGCCTGATGCTGTCATACCACGCTCGTTGGTGTCTGGTGATACGCCAAGTTCGATTTGTAGAATCTTGTTGATGCCTAAGCCTTCGAGACCTTCGATCATATCTTCGATATCACAGCGATTGACTACCGGGTACCAAATTGCGTAGATACCGGTTGCCCAGCGCTTGTGGCTTTGAGCGATTGCAGTCACCACATCACGATACTCTTTTGCCAACTCGTAAGGTGGGTCGATCAGTACTAAACCACGGCGTTCTTTTGGTGGCAGGCTGCCCTTTAAGCGCTTAAAACCATCTTCTTTGTAGATAGATACCTGACGATCACGGTGGAACTCTTGTTCAAGCAGCGGGTGATCGGCTGGGTGAAGCTCAGTCAGTACCATGCGGTCTTGGTCACGTAGGTGTGCACGTGCAACACGTGGAGAACCCGGGTAGTAACGCAGTTTCTCGCCATTATTTAGAATGGAAATAGACTCAAGGTAGCTTTGAATGTCTTCAGGAAGTTCTGTTTGTGCCCAGACGCGTGCAATACCTTGTTTGTATTCGCCAGTTTTTTCAGACCATTCATGCGTTAAGTCGTAACGACCTACACCAGAGTGAGTGTCATGATAAACAAAAGGCTTATCTTTCTGTTTCAAAGAATTAAGAATAAGGCTCTGTACGATATGCTTTACTACGTCGGCATGGTTACCTGCGTGGAAGCTGTGGCGATAACTTAACAAATTAAACTCTCGTAACACTCTCGAATTAGAGTGTGGTTAGTGTAGGTGGGGTTAATCTAACTATTATAACCCTCAATGGACCATAAATTCTCGAACAATTCAGGAACAGTCGCTAGCAATATGCAGTTAGTTATTGGTTCTACTATTGAAATTTGCCTTGTTGGGCACTATTTAATAACTATTCGCAGGTGATTTTTTAGGGCGAACTTTAGCCTGATGACTGTAAGACGACCTCATTACAAAAAAGACGAAAGTCTCTAAAGCCAAAGGAATGTTTATATGTCTAATCCGCTATTAACCTTCACGGACTTACCTCCGTTTTCACAGATCAAGCCAGAGCACGTAAAGCCAGCCGTTGAGCAAGTGATTGAAGCGTGTCGCAACAAGATAGAACAAGTACTTGAAGGTAATACTTCACCAAGTTGGGACAACCTGGTGGCTCCAATTGAAGAAGTGGATGATCGTTTAAGTCGTATTTGGTCACCGGTAAGCCATATGAACTCTGTCGTGAACAGTGACGAACTGCGTGAAGCGTATGAAAGCTGTTTGCCTCTGTTGTCTGAGTACGGCACTTGGGTGGGTCAACACAAAGGTCTGTTTGAAGCGTACAAAGAGATCAAGGCGAGCGAGGCGTTCTCTGGATTAAATCGAGCTCAACAAAAAACCATTACAGATGCACTGCGTGATTTCGAATTGTCGGGGATTGGCTTACCTGCAGACGAACAGCACCGCTACGGCGAGATCAGCAAGCGTCAGTCGGAGCTAGGTTCTCAATTCTCAAATAACGTGCTTGATGCAACCATGGGTTGGAGCAAGCAGATCACAGATGTCGCTGAACTGGCAGGTATGCCTGAATCCGCATTGGCGGCAGCTCAAGCGGCGGCTGAGTCTAAAGAGCAACAAGGTTACCTATTGACTCTGGATATCCCATCATACCTACCTGTGATGACTTACTGTGATAACCAAGAGCTGCGTAAAGAGCTGTACGAAGCGTACGTAACGCGCGCTTCAGATCGCGGTCCAAACGCAGGTAAGTGGGACAACACTGAGATCATCACCGAGCAACTTAAGCTGCGCCACGAGATCGCACGCATGCTTGGCTTTAGCACTTACAGCGAAAAATCTTTGTCGACTAAGATGGCAGAAACGCCAGACCAAGTACTTGGTTTTCTTAACGACCTAGCAGTAAAAGCCAAACCGCAAGGTGAGCGCGAAGTAGAAGAGCTACGTCAGTTTGCTGAGAAAGAGTTTGGTGTTTCTGAATTGAATCTTTGGGACATCGCTTACTACAGCGAGAAACAAAAACAGAAGCTGTTCGAGATCTCTGATGAAGAGCTTCGCCCTTACTTCCCTGAATCTAATGTGGTTTCAGGTCTGTTTGAGGTGCTGAACCGCGTGTTTGGTATGTCGGTAACTGAGCGTGAAGGTGTAGACACTTGGCATGAGTCAGTGCGCTTCTTTGATATCTTTGATGCGACTGGAACACTGCGAGGTAGCTTCTACCTCGATCTATACGCACGTGAACACAAACGTGGTGGCGCTTGGATGGATGACTGTCGTGGTCGTCGCATTACACAATCTGGCGAGCTACAAACGCCAGTTGCTTATCTAACGTGTAACTTCAATAAGCCTATTGGTGATAAGCCTGCACTGTTTACTCACGATGAAGTGGTGACCTTATTCCACGAATTCGGCCACGGTATCCACCACATGCTGACGCAAGTAGAAGCGGGCGCAGTTGCGGGTATTAATGGCGTGCCTTGGGATGCGGTTGAATTGCCAAGTCAGTTCCTAGAGAACTGGTGTTGGGAAGAAAAAGCGCTGTCGTTCATCTCTGGTCACTTCGAAACGGGTGAAGCGTTACCCAAAGAGATGCTAGAGAAGATGCTGGCGGCGAAGAACTTCCAATCTGCGATGTTTATCCTGCGTCAGCTAGAGCTTGGTTTGTTCGATTTCACACTACACACAGAGTACGATCCAGAAGTCGGTGCTCGCGTATTAGAAACGCTAGCGGATGTTAAGTCTAAGGTATCGGTATTGCCAAGCCTAGATTGGAACCGTTTCTCACACAGCTTTGGTCACATCTTTGCTGGTGGCTACAGCGCCGGTTACTACAGCTACCTTTGGGCAGAAGTGCTATCGGCAGATGCGTTCTCGGCATTTGAAGAAGAGGGTATCTTCAACACTGAAACCGGTAATCGTTTCTTGAATAACATCCTTGAAATGGGTGGCAGTGAAGAGCCAATGGAGCTGTTCAAACGCTTCCGTGGTCGTGAGCCACAAATCGACGCAATGCTGCGCCACGCGGGAATCAACGTATAATCACGGTAACTATCTCGTTTATTGCGAGATAATTGTGAAAAGAGCCTCTGGTTAGAGGCTCTTTTTTTGTCTGTGCGTTATGTTATGCCAAGCAAGGCGAATCAATGTTATGGATTCACATTGCGGTTGATCGGGTTCTGCAGTGAAATCAGGGTTTCTGTCGACTGAACTTCATCGATCGCTTGCAGTTTATCGATCAATACAAATTGCAGCTCTTCTATCGACTTACACATCAGCTTTACAAAGATATTGTAAGCACCAGTGGTGTAATACGCCTCTACTACTTCATCTAACGCATTCAGTTTAGCGATCGCTGAGTGGTAATCTTTGGCTGCATTGAGGTTGATGCCAATAAAGCAGCATACGTCATAACCTAATTTCTTGGTGTTTACGACGACTTCAGTGCGCTCAATAATGTCTGCCGATCTCATTTTCTCAATTCGAACATGAATCGTCGCGGGGCTCACGTCGAATTGCTTAGCCATTTCAGCATAGGGCGTACGTGCGTCTGCCATTAAGGTTTTTAAAATAGCGCGGTCTAGGTCATCGAGGCGAGCTGGGGGTGTGGACATGCAGGATCCTTTAGATAGAACGAAATTATACCGGTTAGAGTACACATGATAGCCAAGGGTGATAATATTAGCAGCAACTATAGTGTTAGGGTGATTTTCGTGCGATTTTCGTTGTTATTAATTTTGATGTGCTGGAGCCTTTTTGCTTCCGCACAGACAAAAGATGTGTTGGTTGTTCACTCTTACCATCAAAGTTTTTTTTGGACGCATGATTTCCATAAAGGATTATCAGCAGAACTCGATGGTGCTGGTTTGTCTTATCGGGTTGTTTACCTTGATAGTAAACGCTTTCAAAGTGCAGAGTACCTAGAACGTCTTTATCAACTTTACCGCACTAAGCTGGCCCATGAATCGTTTTCTGCCATAGTGGTCAGTGATAACAACGCGCTGAATCTAATGAAGCGCCTCGCGCCAGAACTGAAAGGCACGCCAGTTATTTTTGGTGGTATAAACAATTATTCATCAGAGATGATAGAAGGCCTAAACGCGACCGGTATTACTGAAGACATTGATTTGGCGGGTAATGTCGATCTTATTAAGCGCCTTCAATCGACGGTGAAAAAAGTGTATGTGGTGACCGACCATTCGCTAACGGGACAGACGATTCGCGCCCAAATTGATCGATTTATTCAAACCCATCCGAGCTTTTCCGGTCTTGTCGAGCATTACGTTCCTGATTCCTATCAAGAGTTAATCGCATTTTCTCAGCATGCAGAGCCTGGGGAAAGCTTATTGTTTTGTGCGTATTACCGCGATGCTCATGGTCGCGCGAGTACTGATGAAGACTGGCGTCAATTGAACATCAAAGCGCAAATGCCATTGTATATCGTTCATGATTTGGGGCTTGGGTTTGGTGCGATTGGTGGTGTGATTCAAAGTGGTGAAAGCCAAGGTCGAGATGCTGGGCGAATGTTGCTAAAGGTGCTGGATAATCCGACAGGAGTACTTCCCTCTATCACCTCGGGAACCTCAAGGGTTACGCTTGATTACCAACAAATTTTGCGCTGGGATCTGGGGGAAGATAATGAAGCCTCCGTCACTTTCCTCAATAAGCCACAGCCATTCATGATGCGTTATCATGATGAAATACGAACCATAGGCTTGCTGTTTGTCACAATGTTATGTGTTATCGCTGCCTTGGTTTACTATTTGAATCGTCTTCAGAAAAGTGAAAAAGCCAGTCGTCAGAGTCAACGGCTTCTTGAATCGATATTCGATCAGAGTTTGCAATTTATCGGCATCCTCGACAAGGAGGGGGTGTTGTTGTTGAGTAACCGGAAATTGCATGAACTGCTTTATAATCAGGGCTACAAATTAGGTACACCTCTCCAACAACATCAACACTGGGAAGATTCTGCGCGCGACATACTCACCGAATATTTCATCGTAAAAAGTGCTCACTCAGCTTTACGATTTGAAGCTGAGGTGTGGTCTCGTGATTGTGGTGCAATGGTGCTAGATATTTCATTGAAGCCGATGCCGGGCAGTGAAGAAGACATTCAGTTTCTATTTGAAGCACGTGATGTGACCTCGCGTAAGCTCGCCGAGAATAAGTTGTTCCAACGCGAAGCAAACCTCAAACTGTATTACGAAAAACAGCCAGTAATGATGATTACACTCGATGGCAATAGTCGCATTCAGCAAGTGAATCAGTTTGCTGAAGAGCTTTTGGGTTACCGGTTAGAGAAGCTGTTGGGTCATCGCCCTAGAGAATTCTATGCTGATGAAAATGCGATGCTTCCACGTTATCTCTTGTTGCAACCACAGCATAAGATTCGTGGCGTATGGCGTCGTGATATCGAGTATCGTCATGCTGATGGCAGTACCATTTGGATTCGTGAAAACATTCGTCCATTGATTGAGTCTGACCAGTTGTTGATTGTGGGGGAAGATATCACTGAGGCCTATGAGCTTTCTGAACAATTAGAGCACCAAGCACGTCACGACTCATTGACCGATACCTTTAACCGCAACCACTTTGAACAAGAGCTGAAAAAGGCATTGAAAGAAGTCGAAAGCCATATGCGCACGCACGCGATGTTGTTTTTGGATTTAGACAAATTTAAGGTGTTGAACGATAGTGCCGGCCATGAAGCGGGTGATGCAGCGATTTTGTTTAGTGCAAAACTGTTAGAGGATGTGCTGCCGAGCAATACCGTATTGGCGCGTATGGGGGGCGATGAGTTTGCGGTGTTAATTAGGGATTGTTCCGAGCAAGATGCGATCAATGTTTGCTGCAATATTCTCTCTAGTATGAGTGAACATTCATTTTTGTGGGGGGACCTTTGCCTCAACCTGACCTGTTCTATTGGTATTCGATTGATTGATCATACAGCCGCTTCACCTCAGATGGTTCATGCTCAGGCCGATACTGCTTGCCATACTGCCAAAAAGGAGGGGCGCAATCGTTATTACCTCCATCATCAAGATGACGAAGACTTACAGTATCGCTTGTTTGCTCAAAGAAACGCCCAACTGACCTCGTGAAGAGAGAAGCTCGGTTTATTATGGTCAATAATTTGGCCCATGTGATGGTTCGCTCTATCAATGGTTGAGCGTTTTGCTTTCTTGTGAATACTTTTCTCCGTTAATATGTATTGTTGAGGCAATCAGGTAAACTGATTGCCTCCTTTGTTTTGAATATTACTGTCTGTTGGAGACGACCTTGCAACTACAACTGATTTGCGAAGATGCTACCCAAATCGATCATTTAAATGACTTAGCGACCCGTTGGAATTTATCCCATGATGAAAGCAGCGAGTTTGCCTTAGTACTGACAAACGAGCGACTTGAGTTGCGTAAAGTTGATGAACCTAAGCTTGGCGCTATCTTTGTTGATTTAGTAGGAGGCGCGGTTGGTCATCGGCGTAAGTTTGGTGGGGGCAAAGGTCAAGCGATTGCCAAAGCGGCAGGCTTAAACAAAGGCGCAATACCAACTATTCTTGATGGCACCGCCGGCTTAGGTCGTGACGCGTTTGTGTTGGCTTCTTTAGGGTGTAAGGTGCAAATGGTCGAGCGTCATCCAGTTGTGGCTGCACTGCTAGATGATGGCTTACAGCGAGCGCAACAAGACCCTGATATCGGTGGTTGGGTAAGTGAACGTATGACGTTGATTCACGCTTCCAGCCATGATGCATTAGACAAGCTCAGTAACGACCCGAACTTCGAACAGCCAGACGTTGTGTACTTAGATCCAATGTACCCACACCCTGAGAACAAAAAAAAATCGGCTTTGGTTAAAAAAGAGATGCGCGTATTTCAATCTTTGGTTGGTGCTGACCTGGATGCCGATGCGCTGTTACAGCCCGCTCTTACGCTCGCATCAAAACGAGTTGTAGTGAAAAGACCCGACTACGCGGCGTGGTTAAATGAGCGACAACCGAGCATGGCGATTGAAACTAAAAAGAACCGTTTTGATGTTTATGTCAAAGCATCGATGACTTAACAATATCAAAAAATATCCCGTCATGAGTACGATAAATTGTCATTTATACTTGCGATAGTTACGTTACGGATGTATGTCTAACTAAGAATTATTACTATTCTTATCTGGAGTTGTAGCATGGCTAAACGCTTGTGTAAGTTAAATCGTCGAGATATCACCGAACACCTAGGAGAGATCCACCGTTTGGTTACCCAACCTAAGTTTGTGTGCCAATCTTGTGCTCGTTCATCGGCAAATGAAGTCAATCTATGCAAGCCCATCGCAATTCCTCCTCTTGATGGTCAGGTGAAACCCGACGAAGAACAACTCGCGTGCGGACCATTTTCTGAAACCTTGTCCGTTTCTGAAAAGACTCTTAGCGAAGCGCTAAAGATCAATAAGCTATCGCTGAAAAATACTCCGTTAGATACGCCTGTGATTGATGTGAATAGCGATGAGAAAGCGGAACTTAAACGAGCGAAGAAAGCCGTTAAGAAACAAGAGAAGTACAATAAAAAGCTCGCGAAGATGATTAAGAAACAGCAAAAGCTGTTTAAGAAAAGCCAGGAATTGGAAAGTGAGCTTGAACACCTCAACGTACAGGTCGAGAGCGCTCTATATATCGAACCCCAATTCCAAGTCGCGAACCATCTTCATTAATCATGATGAGTGGCGTTCAGTGTAAAACAAAGAGCGACCTACGGTCGCTCTTTTGCTTTTTTAGACTTTAAGATCATCGACATCTTAATCAATTAGGCTCGGTTAGCGGCCTTTGTAACACGCTTTTTCACCCACGTCTCATTGACGAATAAGGACAGCAAAATAACACTCCCCCCAATGGCGAGACGAACCAAGTCGACATCTCTATTCCAAATCAGGATATTCACCACAAGGCCTGCGGGAACTAAGGCGTTGTTCATTACGGCCAGTGCGCCGGCATTCACCATGCATGCGCCTTTATTCCACATAAAGTAACCCAGCCCCGAGGCTATCAAGCCAAGGTAGATCAGGATTCCCCATTGAAGCGTGGTGGTGGGGAGTTTCTCTGGATTACCGAGCAGCATAAAAGCAACCGAAGCGACACAGAGCGCCCCTAAGTAGAAGTAACCAAATACCGTTCGTTGCGGCAACTCTGTCGACTCTTTTTCCATCACCACTTTATAGCCCACCTGACCGATAGCAAAGCACAGGTTTGCCCCCTGTACAACGAGGAAGCCGACTAAAAAGTTATCGTTGATGCCGGCAAACTTAATGAATACCGCGCCCAAAACCGCAATAGCCGCAGTGACTAAGTACCACGGAGAGAATTGCCCTTTGAGAAAGTCATAAATCAGCGTGACATAAATCGGCGTGAAAACGGTAAAGAGTAGAACTTCAGGAACGGATAGCAGCAAGAAAGATTGATAGTAGAAGCAGTACATCAGGCCAAGCTGGATACCACCAATTGCCATCAGTTTAGCGATCAGCTTACGAGATATGCCTCGGAATTTTAGGAAAGGAAGAAATACGACGCCAGCAAGGGCAACACGCATTAAAACAGAGAACCAAGAATCAACCTGACCCGCAAGGTAAACGCCGATCAGGCTAAAGGAGAAGGCCCAAAGGAGGGTAACACCAGCTAAATAGCTCATAGTAAAACTTCGTTAATAAGATATGAGCGGTATGTTACCTAACCTTAAATCATTAGTCTTCTGAATCTCTTAGAGGTACGACCAACATATCAACCGGAGACGCGTTGATCAGTTGTCGTGTTGAAGAGAGCAGTTTGCTCCAAAAATCTTGATGGTGACCGCAGACGACCAAATCCACATTGAACTCATTGATGGTGTCACACAGTTCATTACTTAAATCACCACTGCCCACGAGAGTATGAGCGATCGGGTATTGAGCGTGCTCCGCAAAATTTTGCAGCTGAATACGAGAGGCTTCCATTGCGTTGTGCTGGGTTTCGGCCATGTTGATATCAATCAGGCCAGTGTAGAGCTCTGCGTAGTTAATATCGATATGGATAAAAGAGACTTGGGCTTCCAATGGCTTAGCCAAGGCTACTGCTTTATCCACAAGTAATTTGCTGTCATCTGATAAATCGACCGCGACCAAAATATGTTTGTAACTCATATTGCTATCTCCTTAATCATTGCCTGATTAAAGATTAGCACCATGTGAGGTCTTTTTTTGCTGAAGTGATCTCATATCCACGGTCTTGCGTACTGCCTGTCCGACATATTGGTTAACTAATGGCCTGCGAGATATCCATTAAATAGTGGTATAGTAAAGAAAATTAGGGATGTAATTAGGAGTCTTAAATGCTGTCAAAAACTATGGTAGAGCAACTGAATGATCAAATTAATCTAGAATTTTTCTCATCCAATCTATACTTACAAATGAGTGCTTGGTGTGAAGATAAAGGATTTGAAGGTGCAGCACAGTTTCTGCGTGTTCATGCAGTAGAAGAAATGGAACACATGCAACGTCTTTTTACTTATGTAAGTGAAACCGGAGCAATGCCAATTCTGGGTGCGATTGAAGCACCAAAACATGAATTTGAAAGCCTTGGCGCAGTGTTTCGTGAAACCTATGAACATGAGCAGATGATCACTGAAAAGATCAACAAACTGGCTCACGTTGCTTTCAGCACACAAGATTACTCAACCTTTAATTTTCTTCAGTGGTATGTTGCGGAGCAGCATGAAGAAGAGAAGCTGTTTAAAGGCGTATTGGATAAGCTAGAGCTTGTTGGTGAAGACGGTAAAGCACTGTTCTTTATTGATAAAGACTTAGCGCAATTGGCAAAAGATGGTTCATCTTCAGTTATGGAAGCTCCTGCCGTTTAGGTAGTTTGAAAAAGACACTGATAATCTTTTTCTTTTGAGTTTTCCTATGAAGATGTAGGGAGGAAAGGATGATCAGCGGCGACACTATTCTATTTGCATTAATGGTTGTGACTTGTGTGAACTGGGCGCGTTATCTCACTGCGCTAAGAACACTTATTTACATCATGCGTGAAGCACATCCTCTACTTTATCAACAAGTAGATGGCGGTGGTTTCTTCACCACTCATGGCAATATGACCAAACAGGTTCGCTTGTTTAGTTACATCAAAAGTAAAGAGTACCATCATCATCACGACGAAATATTCACTTCGAAGTGTGATCGAGTGAGACAGTTGTTCATACTTTCTGTCGCTTTGTTAGGTGTAACGCTTCTGTCTTCTTTCATCGTGTAACCGATTGGTAAGTGATAGAAAGTAACCGTTGTGGGTTTGTAAGCCGTAAGGTGTGACTGCTGTTGTCTTCAATTTGGACAATTGAGCATCAATTGCAAAGTTGAAAATTGCCGTTAGAATAGCGAGCGATTAGTAAGGGTGTGCTGTTTATGCGCATCCTTTTTTATTGATGGTATTTCGAGAACAGGGTGTACTCGAGATGCAAAAGTGAAGAAAGCAGAGTCACAATGAGTGAAAAGTTTGATGTAATCGTAATTGGTGCGGGCGCCGCGGGCTTAATGTGTGCTGCGGAAGCGGGAAAACGTGGCCGACGAGTACTGGTGGTCGATCATGCGAAAAAGCCAGGCAGAAAAATTTTAATCTCAGGAGGTGGTCGCTGTAACTTTACCAACTATGATGTTTCAGCCAATAACTTTCTGTGTAGCAACCCTCACTTTGTTAAGTCAGCCTTATCTCAATACACCAACTGGGACTTCATCTCGATGGTGAGCAAGTACGGCATTGAGTTTGAAGAGCGCGATCATGGCCAGTTATTCTGTGTCAATGACCACACTGCAAAAGACATCGTGAGCATGTTGCTTGAAGAGTGTAAGCAAGCAAAAGTGGATCAACGTTACCGCTGTGACGTTCACGCCATCGAAAAGACGGACACTGGCTTCAAGATGCTCCTCAATACCGACGAAGTTGAGTGTGATTCATTGGTTGTCGCGACCGGCGGCCTATCGATGCCTAAGCTCGGTGCAACGCCGTTTGGCTACAAGATTGCTGAGCAGTTTGGTTTGTCTGTGATACCGACTACGGCGGGTTTGGTGCCATTCACCTTACATAAAGAAGACAAAGAAGATTTCGCTGAGCTTTCTGGTATCGCGATCCCTGCCGAAATCACCGCGCAAGACGGCACCTTGTTTAAAGAGGCACTGTTGTTTACTCACCGCGGTTTATCTGGCCCTTCGGTACTGCAAATATCGTCGTTTTGGAAAGCGGGACAGTCTGTGTCGATCAATCTTGTACCAGAGGTGGATGTGGCTGAACTGTTGACTAACTCTCGTGAGAAACACCCAAATCAGAGCCTGAAAAATACTTTGGCGAAAGCGCTACCAAAGCGTTTTGTTGAGGTGCTGATTGACCGTAAAGAGTTGGAAGATAAGCCACTCAAGCAGTTTAATGAAAAACAATTGAATGGCATCGTAGATCACCTAGAAAATTGGAAAATCGCCCCCAACGGCACCGAAGGTTACCGTACTGCCGAAGTAACGCTTGGCGGTGTGGATACAAACCATCTCTCTTCAAAAACCATGGAATGTAAGAGCGTTTCTGGCCTCTATTTCGTTGGTGAAGTGATGGACGTAACGGGCTGGCTTGGTGGCTATAACTTCCAATGGTGTTGGAGCTCTGGCTTCGCAGCAGGTCAGTGGGTTTAAGCTTTTAGCTTATCCATTAGATTTTAAATGACATAAAAATGGCGAGTCATACGACTCGCCATTTTTGTATCTAACATTGTGTTCTGGCTCTAGGTTCGACTTTATCGATAGCTTTTCGTGCTCAATCGAATCTTTTAGCGCTTATTTACGCAGCTTTGTTTTTTGAAAACTTGAGCTGTTGAATCACTAAGCCAGCGATGATCAGCATCAAGCCAAACAATGTCGTAGGGTGAATCTCTTCACCAATGATGGTTGAAAGTAGCATCAACGAGATAAACGGTGATGCGAAAATCAGGTTACTAATACGTGCCGTGTTGTTGGTGAGCTTCAATGCCGATAGCCACAAGACAAAGGTAATCCCCATCTCAAACAGGCCTACGTAAGTCACGGCCATCCAACCTTTCGCTGTGATCTGGCTAAAGCTCTCGCCTTCATAAAGGGTTAAACCAATCGCGAAGGGCAATGCCACCAAGAAACCAAGCAATACCCCCACCACAGGGTCGGCTTTATTTTTGGTATTAAGGATCCAGTACCCCGCCCAAAGTAGCGTTGAAAGCAGAGCTAAAGTCACACCGAGTGGGCTATCAAATTGCATCCCGAATACATTACCTTTAGTGG
Organism: Vibrio artabrorum; assembly: GCF_024347295.1. Taxonomy (NCBI): domain Bacteria; kingdom Pseudomonadati; phylum Pseudomonadota; class Gammaproteobacteria; order Vibrionales; family Vibrionaceae; genus Vibrio; species Vibrio artabrorum. The sequence continues at coordinate 72,821 of NZ_AP025458.1, forward strand.
CAATGACGACCACACCGATATAGCTGAAGGTACAAGCTACCCAATCTTGTTTACGAATTTTTTGCCCCAGAAAAACCGCCGCCATTAAGGTTAGCGTGATCGCCCAGCTGTAGTTGATGGCTTGAGCTTGAGAAGCGGGCAGCAGGTCGTAGGCTTTGAATAGAATCAGGTAATAGGCCAATGGGTTAACCAAGCCGAGCAGTAGGTAATACCAAGGATTTGAAAGAAACGTAGTACTCAGTTGAGAGAGCTTGCCTTGAAACGCGCAAACGGCGATTAGTGCAATCGACGACACAATGCTGGCGATGGTCAGCATTTGAATGGGTGAAAACTCAGCAAGGGTCAGCTTAAAAGCAGTAGCGACCGTTGACCACAGCAGTACAGCGGAAAGGCCAAAGCCTAAGGCGCGACGTTCGTTCATGACAACTCATTTCTAATTTGATGGGACAGAATTCGGAGCGCCTAGTCTATCTGTCGAATTTCAACACGGCAAACTGGACATTTATCCAGTATCAAAATACCATTTAATGAGTTATTTCCAATTAGGCAAATCATGACCATGCAATGGATTATCGAACATCAGGCAACGCTTATTGCCGCAATGGCTGGCGCGCTCTTCAGCGGCGGTGTGGTGGGTTGGTGGGTCAAACAGAAGTGCTCTTTTCAGCAGCAACTTCTTGAACAGCAGATCGAGTCTGACCGTTTGCTGCATGAATCACAACAGTCACAACTCAAATCATCACTCGCAGAGGCGCAACAAGAACTCAATGAACTGGATGATGAGCGAGACAAAGCGGCATTTGAACTTAAGCAAGCGCATGGCAAGGTGATGGCTGCGATGGAAAAGCTTCGCTATTTTGAGGCGGTCAAGCAAGAGCGACAGCAGTACTCTGATGAGATCAATGTGCTTAAAGATCATAAGTCTGAGTTAGAGGCGGAGCTTCGAGAGCAAGAGGCGAGGCATGACCAAGAAAACCTCGCCAACAGTGAAAAATTACAATTGTTAGAGCAAGCGGAGTCTCGACTTAAGCAGCAGTTTGAGCTGTTAGCGAACCAATTGTTTGAAACCAAAACTGCTAAGGTCGATCAGCAGAATAAGCAGAGCCTAGAAGGCTTGTTGTCACCACTAAGAGAGCAGTTGGAAGGTTTCAAGAAGCAAGTGAATGACAGCTTCAGTCAAGAGGCCAAAGAGCGTCACACCTTGGTACATGAGCTGAAAAATCTGCAACGTCTCAATGAAAGCATGACGCGTGAGGCCGTTAACTTAACTCAAGCGTTAAAGGGCGATAATAAACAACAAGGTAACTGGGGCGAAGTGGTACTGGCCCGCGTGCTTGCGGAATCAGGGCTGCGCGAAGGCCATGAATACCAAACACAAGTGAACCTGCAAAACGATGCGGGCAAGCGTTATCAACCGGATGTGATTGTGCATTTGCCACAAGATAAGCAAGTGGTGGTCGATTCTAAAATGGCTTTGGTCGCGTTTGAGCGTTACTTCAATGCTGAAACGGATCAACAACGTGATACTGCACTGCGTGATCACTTGGTGTCACTGCGCGCACATATTAAGGGTTTAAGCCAAAAGGATTATCACCAACTCAAAGGCATTCAAAGTCTGGATTATGTGTTGATGTTTATTCCTGTTGAACCTGCGTTTCAAGTGGCGATTCAAGCGGATCCTAGCTTAGTCAAAGACGCGATGGAGCAAAATATTATCTTGGTTAGCCCAACCACCTTGCTGGTGGCACTGCGTACTATTGATAACCTATGGCGCAATGAAAGGCAGAACCAGAACGCTCAGGTCATCGCAGAACGCGCAAGTAAGCTTTATGACAAGCTGCGTCTATTTATTGATGATATGGAAGGCCTTGGCAGCTCACTCGATAGAGCCAACCAAAGCTACCAAGGCGCGATGAATAAACTAGTGACGGGACGAGGCAATGTGATTCGTCAGGCCGAAAGCTTCAAACAGCTTGGTGTTGAAGTTAAAAAATCGATCTCTCTTGGAGTTACCGAGATGGCTCAAAATGAGGCTTTTTCAGAAAATGCCTCCTTAGTAGAAAGACAACCCGCTGAGGATAAAGTAAACTGATCGGCCGCAGCACACTCTAATAAACAGTGGACTGTCGATAAGAACTTACCATGGTAGATAACAGCATTATGGACACAAGCGTGCAGACAAATTCAGCAGTAGAGTCAGAAACCACACACTTTGGTTTCGAAACCGTCGCAAAAGACGAAAAAGTCGCGAAAGTAGCAGAGGTATTTCACTCTGTAGCCGCTAAATACGACATCATGAATGACTTAATGTCGGGTGGTGTTCACCGTTTGTGGAAGCGATTCACGATTGATTGCAGTGGCGTTCGCCCGGGTCAACGTATCTTAGACTTAGGTGGTGGTACCGGTGATCTGACAGCGAAGTTCTCGCGTATCGTCGGCGAAAAAGGCCATGTGGTTCTCGCTGATATCAATAATTCAATGCTGAACGTTGGCCGCGATAAACTGCGTGATAGTGGTATTGTTGGCAATGTGCATTACGTGCAAGCGAACGCTGAAGAGCTGCCATTTCCAGATAACTACTTTGATTGCATTACGATCAGTTTTTGTCTGCGTAACGTAACCGATAAAGATCAAGCGCTGCGTTCAATGTACCGTGTGCTTAAGCCGGGTGGTCGTCTGCTGGTACTTGAATTTTCTAAGCCGGTGCTTGAGCCACTATCAAAGGTTTACGATGCCTACTCTTTCCATCTATTGCCAAAAATGGGTGAGTTGATTGCTAACGATGCAGACAGCTATCGTTACCTTGCTGAATCTATTCGTATGCACCCAGACCAAGATACCTTGGAAGGCATGATGCAAGAAGCGGGTTTTGAGAGTACGAAATATTTCAACCTAACGGGCGGTATTGTTGCGCTGCACCGAGGTTACAAGTTCTAGTTGAACTTGGCAGCAGGCTCGTTGAGTGTGCTAAACGTTAAAAATAAAGACAGAACGGATAGGTTAAGGCTTATCCGTTTTCAAAGGTAAGGACAGTCATGCCATTTGATCCATTGGTCACCGCGGTTATTGAAATCTCTTTAAATACTTTCGTGAACGATGATCCAGCCTTGGTTCGTCGTTTGTCTCGTTTAAAGGGGCAGATCATTCAAGTTCATTTGAAAGAGTTGAACAAAACCCTCACTTTCGTTTTCAGTCAACAAATTGATGTGTTGTCGGAATACGAAGGGCAACCGGATTGTTACCTATCTTTGAATCTATCAGTACTGCCGGAACTGCGTGAACAATCGAACATCACTAAACTGATCAAGCAAGATAAACTGATTTTAGACGGTGATATTCAGTTGGCTCAGAAATTTGCACAATTGATGACAGACTGCAAGCCTGACTTGGAAGAGTGGCTATCGCGTGTGACGGGTGATGTAATTGCTCATACTTTGGTACAAGGCGTTAAAAACGTCGGTGGTTTTGTGTCTCAGCAAGTAACTAAGCATCAACACCACCTTGCTCAGGTATTAACCGAAGAGTGGAAAATGGCACCAGCACCATTGGAAGTAGCACATTTTTGCGATCAAGTTGATGACGTAAAAAGCTCTGCTGCTCGCCTTGAAGCCAAATTGAACACGTTGTTGGAGAAAGCATGACCCCAACAGAACTGAAACGTCTTTATCATATTATCAAAGTGCAGTTGGAATACGGCCTTGATGAATTGATGCCGGAACACCAGTTGACTAAAGCCCCTTTGTTGGCGAGAAAGTCTCTGTTTTGGCTGAAGAATAAGCATCAAGATAAGGCGTTAGGTCAGCGTTTGCGTCTTGCTTTACAAGAGTTAGGGCCTGTGTGGGTCAAGTTTGGTCAGATGATGTCAACGCGTCGGGATCTGTTTCCTCCTCACATCGCCGATCAACTGGCGTTATTGCAAGACCAAGTGGCACAATTTGATGGTCAATTGGCTAAGCGAGATATGGAAAAAGCCCTCGGTGGTAGCCTCGATAATTGGTTTACCGACTTTGCTATTGAACCCCTGGCTTCGGCTTCTATTGCTCAGGTGCATACTGCGAAACTGAAAGAGAGCGGTCGTGAAATTGTCCTTAAGGTCATTCGCCCTGATATTCGTCCTGTGATTGATGCAGATCTAAAACTGATGCACCGAATGGCGCGTATAGTCGCTAAATCTCTTCCTGAAGCACGTCGTTTGAAACCCGTTGAAGTCGTTCATGAGTACGAAAAAACGTTACTTGATGAATTAGACCTACGCCGAGAGGCAGCAAACGCGATTCAATTGCGACGTAATTTTGAAGGCAGTGAAGAGTTGTATGTTCCAGAGGTTATCCCTGATTTAAGCTGTGAAACCCTGATGGTGTCGGAACGAATCTACGGTATTCAAGTCTCTGATATTGAAACGCTAAATGCCAACGGCACCAACATGAAATTACTGGCTGAGCGCGGTGTGACGGTATTTTTCACTCAGGTGTTTCGCGACAGCTTTTTTCACGCAGACATGCATCCAGGTAACGTATTCGTTAACCCAGAAACCCCAGAAAACCCTCAGTGGATTGGTTTGGATTGTGGCATTGTTGGCACGCTCAACAGCGAAGATAAGCGTTACTTAGCTGAGAACCTGTTGGCGTTCTTTAATCGAGATTATCGCAAAGTGGCTGAGCTTCACGTCGATTCGGGTTGGGTGCCACACGACACTAATGTCAACGATTTCGAATTCGCGATTCGTATGGTGTGTGAGCCGATTTTTGCAAAACCACTTGGTGAGATCTCATTTGGCCATGTGTTGCTAAACTTATTTAATACAGCAAGACGTTTTAACATGGAAGTTCAACCTCAGTTGGTGCTTCTGCAGAAAACGTTGTTGTATGTGGAAGGCCTTGGTCGTCAGTTGTATCCACAGCTGGATTTGTGGGCAACGGCTAAGCCTTTCCTTGAAACTTGGATGATGAATCAGGTGGGGCCGCAAGCTGTGATCAACGCAGTTAAAGAGCGTGCACCATTTTGGGCAGAAAAATTGCCCGAGCTGCCAGAGTTACTTTATGACAGTTTGCGCCAGGGTAAAGCGATGAACCAAAGAATGGATCAGCTATATCAAGGTTACCAAGATAACAAACGCCAACAAGCGACTGGAAAGTTTTTATTTGGTGTTGGAGCTACTTTAGTCGTATGCTCCGCAATATTAATTTCAAGCCCTTATGAGCAGCTATCTATGGGCGGTGGCATCGCAGGTGTCGCATTTTGGCTGCTAAGTTGGCGAGCTTACCGTCGATAGACCGTAGACTCTCCTAATATTTTTTATGTGTAGACAGACCCGAGGACAATGACAATGGGTGGTATCAGTATTTGGCAACTTCTAATCATTGCTGTAATTGTAATTTTGCTATTCGGTACTAAGAAACTACGTGGTATGGGTGGTGACTTAGGCTCAGCAGTGAAAGGCTTCAAAAAAGCGATGAGCGAAGACGATAAGCCTGCAGATAAGAAAGATGCAGACTTTGAACCTAAGAACATTGAACAGCAGAAAACAGCCGCGAACGCTGAGACAGCTGCTGAAACAAAGAAAGACAAAGAGCAGGCATAAGTCGTGTTTGATATCGGTTTTTGGGAACTGGTATTAATATCTGTCGTTGGGTTAGTGGTTTTAGGGCCTGAGCGTTTGCCGGTTGCGATTCGTAGTGTCTCCAAATTTATTGGGCAAGCGAAAAGCATGGCAAACAGTGTGAAAGATGAACTTTCTCACGAGCTTAAGGTACAAGAGCTGCAAGAAAACCTACGTAAGGCGGAAAAAATGGGAATGGAAGATTTATCTCCAGACCTAAAGGCATCGGTGGATGAACTCAAGCAGGCAGCTGCTGAGGTTCAACGTCCGTATGCTAAGCCTGAGTCTGATAAGCTAAGTGAAACTGAATCTAGTATCACCGAAACTGCGGAGCCTGAAGTTATTCAGGTCAACAGCGAAGCCTCAGCACCGTCAGATAAGAAAGCCGAATAGTTTCGCTATCAAGAGTCACCAGATACTTGTGTTGATGAGTATACCGGTGGCTCCTTTTCGATCTTCCTGTTTAAGAGGTTTGACATGTCTTCGACTGAGCAGACACAGCCTTTAATTAGCCATCTTTTGGAACTGCGTAATCGCTTATTGCGATCGATTGTCGCGGTTCTGGTTGTCTTTGTTGGGCTAATTTATTTTGCTAATGATATTTATGAGTTCGTCTCAGCCCCTTTGGTCGATCGCTTACCTGAAGGTGCGACGATGATCGCAACCGATGTTGCGTCACCATTTTTTACACCTTTAAAATTGACCTTGATCGCGGCTATTTTTCTCACGGTTCCGTTTATTTTGTATCAGGTGTGGGCCTTTGTTGCGCCGGGTTTATACAAACATGAAAAGCGCTTGATCATGCCATTATTGGCTTCAAGTTCATTGCTGTTTTACTGTGGTGTCGCGTTCGCTTACTTCATTGTATTCCCGTTAATATTTAGCTTTTTTACTGCCATATCATTGGGTGGCGTCGAGTTCGCAACAGATATATCAAGTTATCTTGATTTTGTACTCGCGTTATTCTTTGCCTTTGGTATCGCTTTTGAAGTGCCTGTCGCGATTATCTTGTTGTGTTGGACTGGGGCGACGACACCAAAAGCATTGGCTGAGAAGCGTCCATACATTGTGGTCGGGGCGTTTATTGTTGGTATGATGCTCACGCCACCTGACATGATCTCGCAAACACTGTTGGCTGTTCCAATGTGTATTCTGTTCGAGATTGGTCTGTTCTTCGCGCGTTTTTATGTACGCAAATCAGATGCTGATGAAGAAGAAGCGGAATCGTAATTCTACAGTGAGAGCATCGTCGTTAGTGCTCTTTAGCAACAATCACCCAATAAAAAAGCGACCTAGGATTCGGGTCGCTTTTTTACTTTTCTTCATTATCGACGTTGTCAGTGTTGTGAATGGTGACACATCCACATCACTTAGCTTTCTCAAATGAATTCAAAACACTTACAGATTAGTGAATGTTCACAATTTAAATAATCGCTTAGCGTTTGCGGTAGTTATGTTTTCGACTTCTTCAAGAGACATTCCACGTAATTCGGCGATGCGTTTTGCCACCAATTCTGTGTAGGCTGGCTCATTGCGTTTGCCGCGATTGGGTGTTGGTGCTAAGTAAGGGCAATCTGTCTCTAGGATGACGTAATTCATATCTAGGTGTGGGATTACCTTATCCATCCCCGAGTTCTTAAAAGTCGATACGCCGCCTAAACCTAAATGAAAGCCTAGCTCGTTGATCGCTTGAGCGTCCTCTAAGCGGCTGCCAAAACAATGGAACACGCCGCGTAAACTGCCATCTTGTTGTTTACGAAGTAGGGCCAGTGTCTCTTCAATGGAATCACGAGTGTGGATCACCACGGGTAGATCGAGCTCTTTTGCCCACTGCAGTTGAGTCACAAACGCCATCTCTTGTTCAGCCTTGTAGGTTTTATCCCAGTACAAGTCGATACCAATCTCACCCACCGCGATAAAGTCATGTTTATCGAACCAAGCGCGAATGGTTTTCAGAGTTTGCTCGATATTCGCATCCACATAACAAGGGTGTAAGCCCATCATTGAACGGCACACGTCAGGAAATTGAGCTTCCGTCGCTAACATGGGTTCGATAGATTCTAAATCGATGTTCGGCAATAGAATGGTATCAATCCCTTGAGCCAGTGCGCGCTGCACCACTTGTTCGCGGTCTTCATCAAATTCACTCGCGTAAATATGAGCGTGGGTGTCGATCATTGTTTTATCCTGAAAGCGGTCTTTACTGAGTTGCCATGAGTATACGGCAGTGTGAGGATAAGGTCATTTTTTGCTATTTATCGCTGTTTTTGAGTGGGTTTCATATTTTACTGCTAGCGTCCTGAGCCATCAGTGATATGCTTTTGCCTGTATTTAGCACTTTTCATATCTAAGTATTTCGGTACTTAGACTAGGCAAGGAGAATCTAGTGTCTGTTTCAATTCAAGGTCAATTTCCAGGTCGCCGTATGCGCCGCATGCGTAAGCACGACTTTAGCCGTCGCCTAATGGCAGAAAATCAATTGTCTGTGGATGATCTGATCTACCCAATGTTTATCCTAATGGGTAAAGACCGTCGCGAGTCTGTAGAGTCCATGCCGGGGGTTGAACGCCTGTCGATCGACCTTATGCTTGAGGAGGCAGATTACCTTTCTAAGCTGGGTGTTCCTGCGATCGCTCTATTTCCCGTTGTGAATCAAGATGCTAAAAGCTTGTGTGCGGCTGAAGCCCATAACTCTGAAGGTTTGGTACAACGTGCCGTACGGTCATTAAAAGAGCATGTGCCAAACATGGGTGTGATTACAGACGTCGCGCTAGACCCGTTTACGACACATGGCCAAGACGGCATCATTGATGAAAATGGCTACGTGATGAATGATGAGACGACGGAAGTCTTGATCAAGCAAGCATTATCACACGCTGAAGCCGGTGCGGATGTGGTTGCTCCGTCAGATATGATGGACGGTCGTATTGGTAAGATCCGTGAAGCGTTAGAAGAAGCGGGTCATATTCATACTCAGATTATGGCGTACTCTGCGAAATACGCATCGTGCTACTACGGCCCATTCCGCGACGCAGTCGGCAGTAGTTCGAACCTGAAAGGGGGTAACAAGAAGAACTACCAAATGGATCCTGCGAACAGCGATGAAGCGATTCACGAAGTTGCGATGGATCTTAATGAGGGTGCGGACATGGTGATGGTTAAGCCTGGCATGCCTTACCTAGATATCGTGCGCCGTGTGAAGCATGAACTGCAAGCGCCGACATTTGCATACCAAGTGTCTGGTGAGTATGCGATGCACAAAGCGGCGATTCAAAACGGTTGGCTTAAAGAGCGTGAAACCGTCATGGAGTCACTGCTGTGCTTTAAGCGCGCTGGTGCGGATGGCATTCTCACTTACTTTGCTAAAGATGTGGCTGAGTGGCTTGCAGAAGACCATGCACAAGCCGCAGAGCACTTAAAAGAAAAGTAACCGTGTAGATCTCACTTAAGTGATCAGTAAAAGGGTTGGCCATTGTGCCAGCCCTTTCGTTTATGAGGATGGATAAGATGTCAGTTGTCGTACGTGAAGGCTCATTAGAAGAGGTTGTTTCTGTTGTTGAACAGATCCCCGAGTTTGCCAAAAAAGAGAGTGTAACGTCTTTATCTGAGCGCTTAGCGGGTAAAAAAAGTTTGATCCTCGTTGCTGAAGAAGCTGGCGTGCTGCTTGGTTTTAAGATCGGCTATGAATTGGATCAAGATGCTTTTTACAGCTGGTTGGGTGGTGTGTCACCGCTCGCGAGGAAAAAAGGCGTTGCACAGGCACAATTAGATGCTCAGGAACAGTGGGCACAACAACAGGGTTACCAGCAGTTAAAAGTTAAATCTCGTAACCAGTTCCCCGCGATGTTGCGTCTGTTATTGAGAAACGGTTACCGAATCGAAAAACTTGAAGAAAAAGAAGATATTAATGACCATAGAATCCATTTTTTGAAGCAAATTTGAGCGCTGTCATTAACGGCGCATTAATTAAATGATATTTATTATCATTTAATTGTTGATTGTTAAGTGATAATCATTATTATTAACCTTGTCTTAGGGAGTGAAGGGATGTTCACAAGGATGTTAAGTAGTTAGGTCTCGACTTGGTGACTCAACAGAATTCTCGCGAACTTGCACTCAGTTCTTTTTGACACGACATTGCTCACATTGCTTCCAGTGTAATTTATAGCTTTTAGGTCAAGCTGCGGTATTCAATTTGAAGGGCTTTACCATTTTTTGCTAGGCGACATCTCCGGGTGTCGCTTTTTTTATGTCTCAATTTCAACAAGATGCATATTTAGTGGCACATATTTTTATGAATAAAACGTCATCAGTTTTCTTTTCCACAATCCAAGATCGTAAAAAGATCGTTGATCATCTGTTCGATCTATAAATTTATTATTTATTTTCAGTGGTTTAGTGGCATTTTGTTGTTTGTTATGCCTAGTTTTCAACAAGGTGGGTAAATAATATAAACAGAGTTATCCACAGAACGCTTGTGTCTAAGAACAAAAAATAACAATAAATCGATGATATCTAACACAACCGAGTCAACGGATGCGGATCGACAACGTAGAATCCAACCAACAGACGTGGCATTCTTAACAGATAATTTCTGTACTGACTGGATACACAAACATTATGGCTCGTATTCCTGATAATCCATTGATTCTGATCGATGGCTCTTCTTACCTATATCGCGCGTTCCATGCTTACCCTGGTACCATGAGCAATGGTGAGATCCCAACTAACGCTGTCTACGGTGTCGTTAACATGCTGCGCAGCATGATGCGTCAATTTGCTTCTGATCGTATTGCGGTGATTTTTGATGCGAAAGGAAAGACGTTCCGTGATGACATGTACCCAGAGTACAAGGCAAATCGTCCACCGATGCCAGATGATCTTCGTTGTCAGATTGAGCCTTTGCACAATGTGATTCGTGCAATGGGTTTGCCACTTATCTCTATTCCCGGCGTTGAAGCGGATGATGTGATCGGTACGCTGGCTTCTCAAGCTTCTGCGATGGGTATGCCTGTGCTGATTAGTACCGGCGATAAAGATATGGCGCAGCTTGTCGATGACAACGTTACTCTGATCAACACCATGACCAACGTAGTAATGGATCGTGAAGGCGTGATTGATAAGTTTGGTATCCCGCCAGAGCTGATTATCGACTACCTTGCGCTGATGGGCGATAAAGTCGATAACATCCCAGGTGTTCCGGGTGTCGGTGACAAGACTGCGACGGCTCTGCTACAAGGCATTGGTAGTATCGAAAAGTTGTATCAAAATCTTGATGATATTGCCGCTCTTGGCTTCCGTGGTTCGAAAACCATGGCTAAGAAGCTGATTGATAATAAAGCCAACGCTGAGATGTCTTATGAGCTTGCAACAATCAAACTGGATGTTGAGCTTGAAGAGACGCCTGAGTCACTCGTAAAAACTCAACCAAACACCGATGAGCTAATTAAGCTATACGGTCAACTGGTCTTCAAATCTTGGCTAAACGAGTTGCTTGAAGGCGGCAGCGGTGTGGTTGAAGCGGATGAAAGGACTGGTGCGGTGCGCAGCAATGCTTCTGCAACAACGTCTACAGCAGAGATGAATACGTCTGCCGTGACCATTGATCGCAGTAACTACGAAACGATTCTCGATGAAGCGTCATTCAATGTTTGGCTAGAGAAACTGAAAGCGGCTGAAGTGTTTGCTTTCGATACTGAGACAGACAGCCTAGATTACATGGTGGCGAACCTCGTTGGCCTGTCATTCGCGACCGAAGAAGGCGTTGCCGCTTACGTACCGGTTGCCCATGATTACCTAGATGCACCTCAGCAGCTGGATCGCGATTGGGTACTAGAACAGCTTAAGCCGATTCTTGAAGATGATGCACAAGCGAAAGTCGGTCAGAACCTGAAGTACGATATGAGCGTGCTAGCACGCTACGGTATCGAGATGAAAGGCATCAAACACGATACCATGTTAGCGTCTTACGTTTTCAATAGCGTAGGTGGTAAGCATGATATGGACAGCCTAGCGCTGCGTTTCCTACAGCACAGCTGCATTTCATTTGAGCAAATCGCAGGTAAAGGTAAGAAACAGCTGACTTTCAACCAGATTGAGCTGGGTGAAGCGTCGCCATACGCGGCAGAAGATGCGGACGTGACACTACGTCTTCATAACCGTTTGATGGAAAACATTGAACAAGATGAAAAGCTAAAAGCCATCTATGAAGACATTGAAGTGCCGCTGATCCCTGTTATGTCTCGCATTGAACGTACTGGCGTATTCATTGATGACATGTTGCTAGGTGCTCAATCGCAAGAGATTGCGGTTCGTCTGGATGAGCTAGAACAGAAAGCCTACGAGATTGCAGAGCAAGAGTTCAACATGAACTCGCCAAAACAGCTGCAAGCGATCCTATTTGAGAAAATGGGTCTGCCTGTTATCAAGAAAACGCCATCAGGTGCCCCTTCAACCAACGAAGAAGTGCTGCAAGAGCTGGCTCTTGATTACCCGCTACCTAAGCTGATCATTGAGTATCGTGGTCTTGCGAAACTCAAGTCTACCTACACAGATAAACTACCGAAGATGATCAATGCTGAAACGGGTCGTGTTCATACGTCTTATCACCAAGCGGTGACAGCAACGGGTCGTTTGTCTTCGACCGATCCAAACCTACAGAACATCCCAATTCGTAATGAAGAAGGTCGTCGTATCCGCCAAGCATTCGTTGCACAACATGGTTGGAAGATTCTAGCGGTCGATTACTCCCAAATTGAATTGCGTATCATGGCGCACCTTTCGGGTGATAAAGCGCTTCTGGAGGCATTCCAACAAGGTAAAGATATCCACGCGGCAACAGCGGCTGAGATCATTGGTGTTGATATTGAGCAGGTCACGACGGAGCAGCGTCGTCGTGCTAAAGCCGTTAACTTCGGTCTTATCTATGGCATGAGTGCCTTTGGCTTGGCTAAGCAACTGGGTATTCCTCGTGGCGAAGCACAGCACTACATGGATACTTACTTCGAGCGTTACCCTGGTGTAATGCAGTATATGGAAGACACACGCAGTGCAGCGTCAGAACAAGGCTTTGTAGAAACCATTTATGGTCGTCGCCTGCATCTTCCTGAAATTCAATCTCGTAATGGCATGCGTCGTAAGGCGGCTGAACGTGCGGCAATCAACGCGCCAATGCAAGGTACAGCGGCAGACATCATCAAGAAAGCAATGTTGTTGGTGGATGAGTGGATTCAAGCGGAAGGTGATGGTCGTGTGAAACTACTGATGCAAGTACACGATGAATTGGTCTTTGAAGTTCAAGAATCTTCTTTAGCCGAAATTGAAAGTAAAGTACAAGAATTGATGGAGTCAGCCGCGGATCTAGCCGTACCGTTAGTTGCGGAAGCGGGTCACGGTGACAATTGGGATCAAGCCCACTAATCAATTTTTGACCTTATTACCTGAATTAGTATGAGCCAGTGCACAAACACTGGCTTTTTTTTGTCTAAAATAAAGTTGGGCCAAAATAAGAATTTAGGTGTTTTAATAAAACATTCATGAAAAAAAACTACAAAAATTGTTTTCATTTCTGAGCAGTTGTTGTACATTAAATCTCGTAGGGTACAGAGGTAAGATGTTCTATCTTTCAGACCTTTTGTTTCACGTTATTGGATTAGGCTGATTCAGCCGCCCCAGCCAGCATTTGGCTGGGGCGTTTTTTCTTGTGCGAAAGAAAAATGTCCAAGCTATTCGTTTCCCCCCCATTATTCTGCCTTTTTAATGCCTTTGCTTGTTCTTTTTCAACACCTCAATTCACACTCAATTTATCCTAATTCTGGAATTCGATCAGGAATTAGTAATTTAAATCCACATTCAGACTGGTTGCTTTGAATTGTGAAATAACTTTTATGTTACAAGTGCATCATCAATCATTGATCAACAGCGTTTTCTTTATTTGTATATTGAGTCGGTGAATGCTCAATGTGATCCATTATTTGTTGTTGCTTCTCGGTGCTGTATTTCAGAGCTTCGGCGGTGATCTGGATGGATTGTGCCATCGAAGAGATATTGTTGGTCGCTTTCACTAAGGTTTGCTGCATGGGTTTCAGGATAAGTAGATAGATGGCGGTTAAAGCGATAACAATGACAGCGATGACGGCGGCCAATGCAATGATGATCTTGGTCTGGATATCATCCAACAGAACTTGACTGGTTTGTTTAAAGGCGTGTCGAGATTGGTCTATGGCTTGTGGTAGTTGATGGAGTGATGTCTTGGTAGAGGTCGCAAACTTGTTGATGCTTTCAATGGTTTGATTGAGGGCTTGTTGTTGGTCGCCACTTAGGTTGGGGTTGTTGACTATCGCTTGTAAAGATTGCGATATCACCTCAAGAGACTCACTCGCATCTTGGGCGTACTTTTCCATGCCATCTAAGTCTAAGGTCATATCGACATTGATCAGTGGGGCTTGTTCTTGTTCTGCTTCAGAGGCAAATCCTGTCAGTGAGACCAGCATAAGTGCAATGATGGCCAATGGTGTTTTCCACATGAGTATTCCTTTCTCATTGTTCTGATTATTTAGATGTGTCTTTTAGTATGGTTCACTTCTATTGGTTTTAGTGGCTAAATCCGATCTTTAACACTAAAAACTTAGGCTTAACTCACTAATTTTTGGGCAAAAAAATACCCCACCTATATAAGGAGGGGCATTGATAAGGCTAAATCACGTGTTGTCAGTGCTCTAACCTATAGCGATAAGTAGAGGAATTACTCTGAGTCGTTGTGTTCTTCGTCCGCTAACTCATCAATGATTTGATCAGCAAGTGCTGGGGCAAACCACTCATCCATCTTGGCACGCAGTTGGTCTACGCCGATGCCCTTCATTGAAGAGAAGACATCCACCGCAACATCACCACCGAAAGATTTTGCATCGTTACGGACCTTTAGGAGCTGTGCTTTACGGGCGCCACTCTTCAGTTTATCCGCTTTTGTTAACAACACCTGTACTGGAATGCGGCTATCGATAGCCCAGTAGATCATTTGTTGGTCAAGGTCCTTCATAGGATGACGGATATCCATCAACACCACTAAACCTTTTAGGCTTTCACGTCTTTGTAGGTATTCGCCTAGAGACTTCTGCCATTTTTTCTTCATCTCAAGCGGTACTTGAGCGAAACCATACCCAGGTAAATCGACGATATGACAGCCATCGGTAACCTTAAATAGGTTAATTAGCTGAGTTCGACCTGGGGTTTTACTGGTTTTCGCCAAACTTTTTTGGTTTGTCACGCGGTTTAGCGCGCTTGATTTACCAGCATTGGAGCGTCCTGCAAACGCAATTTCGATCCCTTCGTCTTCTGGTAAATGACGAATATCAGGTGCACTGGTAATGAAATGCGTGTTTTGATAATGAATTTTTACGCTCACTGTTAACTCCATCTCGACTTTGTGTAGTCGATTGATTACTTTTTTGTGAATTTGTGTAAAATAACTGTGCTCGGCATAAGGCCGCCTATTGTACCATGAGTGGCAACATAGAGTGGTATTGGAAGCTTGATAATTATAATGGAATGTCATGAAGAAATTAGCGCTAATTTTGAGTATTTTAGCCAGCTGCTCTGTATGGGCTCAAGGTAGTATTGAAGCTGGTAAAGCCAAATCACAAACCTGTGTTGCCTGCCACGCTGCTGACGGCAACAGTCTGATCACTCAGTATCCTAAGCTGGCAGGTCAACATGAGAAGTATCTAGATAAGCAATTAAAAGAGCTTAAGCTCGGTATGACGAGTGGTGGTAAGCAAGGTCGTTATGATCCCGTCATGAGTGCAATGGCGATGCCTTTGTCTGAAGAAGATATGGCAGACCTAGCGGCATACTATGCTTCTCTACCGATTTCGAGTAACTCTACACCTGAAAATGTTGTCGATGAAGGCAAGGTTCTTTACACAGCAGGTGACGCAGAACGCGGCTTAACGGCGTGTATTGCTTGTCACGGCCCACGTGGTAATGGTACCGAACTGTCTGGTTTTCCTAAAATTTCAGGCCAACACGCTGATTACATCAAGGCTCAACTTGAGAAATTCCGCGATGGTAACCGTAATAACGACATGAATGCGATGATGCGTGATGTTGCTAAAAAGTTAACAGATGCAGATATTGACACCTTATCGAAGTACGTTGGTGGTTTACACTAATTTGTCGGCCTCTTGCTCTTAGCCTGAGTTAAGGCATGTACGTTGGAGCGAGATTGAAGAGACGCCCCGATCAGTCATGGTCGGGGCGTTTTCATTTGTATTATTACGCATGCATTCTGTTTTTGTACTTCATCCACCAATGTACCAGCGATTGTTGTCGAAAGTGTGAAGTTGCGCTCTTGTCGTCTTTTTGTAACCGGGTAAAGTAACGGCCATCAGCTAGGAGCTGACTTAGATACGGATGGTCATCTAGTCTAACGGTATAGACAGAAACGGATCAGGCTAGGACAGCCCAGCAACAAGGTGTTAGAAAAGGATAGCCAAAACTCATCAGGACGATGAACAACAAACAAATTTGGCATGGAAAGCATCAATAACAAATGGAGATTTGTGTACCAAGTTGAGTATGCAAATTTTGGCCGATATAGGCAGATTTAGAGAGCGATAGGTTTTCCCATCGCTTTTTTTATTGATTTGATGAAAAAACACTCAATACCTCTCCACTATAAACTCAGTTTCTGGTATGTTTCGCATCCCTGTTTAAGGATGTGCTATGTATACTTGTCCCTTATGCCACCACCAAGGCGTGAATCACTATTTTGAAGACAAACGCAGAGCCTATCTGCAGTGTCAGCAATGTGAACTGGTATTTGTTAAACCTGAACAAAGGTTAGAAGCAAAAGAAGAAAAAGCACACTATGATCTCCATGAGAACGATCCTAGTGATGCAGGTTATCGCCGTTTTCTATCTCGCATCGCGGATCCACTAACAAACAAAATTTCATCTAACTCACACGGGTTGGATTTTGGTTGTGGCCCAGGCCCTACGCTATCTATTATGTTAGAAGAAGCCGGACACACCATGGAGTTGTACGATATCTATTACCAGCCAGAACCCTCTGTGTTGGAAAAAACGTATGACTTTATGACTGCCACGGAGGTGATAGAGCATCTTTATCACCCAGACAAAGTGTGGCAGCAATGGTTGAATTTAGTTAAACCCAAGGGCTGGATTGGTCTTATGACTAAGCTAGTAATAGACGTAGACGCGTTTGCTGGTTGGCACTACAAGAATGACCCGACACATGTCGTCTTCTTTAGTCGTCAAACATTCCAGTTTTTGGCAGAGCGGGATAAGCTCGAACTAGAATTTTTTGGAAATGATGTAATTTTACTGAGGAAAGTGCAGTAATGGGTCGTAGTAAGAAATCAAGAAAGCCGGGAGCACTTGGCGCTCCGGAACCTATGGTTACTCGTAACCGTAGTGAATCTGATGTTGAAGGTCGTGAACGTAAGCGGGTTAAAAAGCGTAAAGGCTTGAAGTCTGGCAGCCGTCACTCAGATGGTAGCGAAGCAAAACAGCGTAAAGCTGCACAAGCTCGTGACCCTCGTTTAGGCAGCAAGAAAAAGATCCCGCTTATCGTTGAACCGGCGAAGAAGCCGACGAAACAAGAGCGCAAGCTATCTAACGAACAAGAGTTAGAGATGCTTGAGAATGATGCTCAACTGAACATACTACTCGATCGTATCGAAAATGGTGAAAACCTAGGTGCCGGTCTGCAGAAGTTTGTTGATGAGAAACTTGATCGCATCGAACATCTAATGGGCCGTTTAGGTCTGCTAGAGCCAGAAGACGATGAAGAAGAGATGTTCGAAGAAGCACCGGTTGCCTCGAAGAAGAAAGCAAGCTCTGACGAAGACTTGCTATCTCAATTTGAAGATTTCGACTTAGACAGCTTTAAAGGTTAATAGCCAATGAACGTAACCTTATTAGCAATTGCTGGTGGAATTATCATTCTCGGCTTGGGCTCTTACGCAGGTTACCTTCTACTTCAAGTGAAGAAGCAGACGGAGTTGCAAAAGCAGCATCAAGCACTTGCTATTGAAAAACGTAACGCGAAGATTTACGAAAACGTAAATACTTTGTGCTTAGCGGGCATTCAAGGGCAATGTGACTTACCTGAGATCAGTATCCGAGTGTGTATCATTATGGATAATGTTCAGGGTGATGAGCGTGTTGATTTTGATTCTGAGTATCCTGCTCTTTCTGAGCTGTACCATATCGTAAAAGATATGGCTCGCGGAGAGGCAAGACAGGCACTGACGAAGAAAGCACGCATGCAGCAGAATCTCACTCGCCATAAGGCAGAGACTCGCTTGAATGATGCGGTTATCGAGGATTTGAAAAGGTTGCAGGAGAAGGTGAAACCTCTCAACAACCAAATCAACATTCAGATGATCTAGTCGCTGAGACTTTTAAATTTAGAGGCTTGTTTAATACACCTTACCCTTGTGGATAGGGTTAAATGAGCCTTCTTACCTTTTGCGCCTTTTTATTTCGGTGCATTGTTAGTGATCAAGCTAGCAGTTCTGAGCTTTTATCTGAAAAAAAAGATTTTGTCTTGAAACGGCCTAATCGGTCGTGTGGCAAAATAACCCGTCTATATTTTAATGTATGTAAAATGATTTGAGAGACCTTAGGTTCTCGCGGATCTTAATTGGAAGTACCGCTATGTCGAGCAAGCCATTAACAACGAATCAGCAAATCGTTTGGGATCAAGAGATCTTAAATAAGTACAACTATTCGGGACCTCGCTACACCTCATACCCAACGGCGTTGGAGTTTCATGAAGCGTTTACCGTCGCGGATTACGACATGGCGTGTGCGCAATACCCTGAGCGTCCACTCTCTCTTTATGTGCATATTCCGTTCTGTCATAAACTTTGTTACTACTGTGGCTGTAACAAAGTGATTACTCGTCACTCGCATAAAGCGGACGAATACTTAGATGTGATTGAGCACGAAATTCGTCAGCGAGCTTTTTTGTTAAATGGTCGTGAGGTGACGCAGCTGCATTTTGGTGGTGGTACTCCGACATTTTTAACCAAAGCGCAAATTACTCGCTTGATGATGATTCTGCGTGATGAATTTAATTTTACGGCTGATGCTGAAATCAGTATTGAAGTGGACCCTCGCGAGATAGAGTTAGACGTATTGGACCACTTGCGCAGCGAAGGCTTTAACCGTCTCAGCATTGGTGTTCAAGATTTCAATAAAGAAGTACAAAAGCTGGTTAACCGTGAGCAAGATGAAGCGTTTATTATTGCCATGGTTCAACGTGCGAAAGAGCTAGGGTTCCGTTCGACGAACCTAGATTTGATCTACGGATTGCCCAAACAAACTCAAGCACTGTTTGCTGAAACATTGAAGCAAGTACTTGAAATGAAACCGGGTCGCTTATCGGTCTTTAACTACGCACATATGCCACAGTTGTTTGCAGCTCAACGCAAAATCAAAGATGAAGATCTGCCAGAAGCGAAAGAGAAGATGGCGATCTTACAAGATACTATTGAGACGCTAACCGGTGCGGGCTACCAGTTCATCGGCATGGATCATTTCGCACTACCTGAAGATGAGCTAGCGGTTGCACAGCGTGAAGGCATTCTGCATCGGAACTTCCAAGGCTATACCACCCAAGGGGAAGCGGACCTCATTGGTTTCGGTGTTTCGGCTATCTCTATGGTGGGGGATGCTTACGCGCAAAACCAAAAAGAGTTGAAGAAGTATTATGCTCAGGTGAATGACCTACGACATGCACTTTGGAGAGGGGTTTCTCTTGATGGTGATGATCTATTACGTAGAGAAGTGATTAAACAGCTTATCTGTAACTTTAAGCTTGATAAAACCATGATTGAGTCTGAATTTTCGGTGAGCTTTAATGATTACTTCAAAGAGGATTTGGCACTACTGCAAACCTTCATTAACGATGAGTTGGTTGAAGTCGATGACAAAGCCATTCGCGTGACTTTGCGTGGCCGTTTGTTGATTCGTAATATCTGTATGTGTTTTGATAAATACCTACGAGCCAAAGCGCGCCAGCAACAATTCTCTCGTGTGATCTAATGGTTTGAGCGAAAATCGAGACATAAAAATGCCAGCATTCCGCTGGCATTTTTGTTTCTGGGCTTAGTGAATCCCATTATTTTCTTGAGTTCGACTGTGCTTTTTAGGTGTTTTTTTGGATATTTGTTAGATTGGCTGGCCATTGTTCAAATGGAACTGGTCGACCGTATAAGAAGCCTTGTGCTTGTGGACATTGTAGCTGCTTTAGCAATTCAGCCTGCTGTTGAGTTTCAACCCCTTCTGCAACTAGATTGACCTTAAAGCCCTTAGTTATGTTGGCGATTGCCGCAACGATAGAGCGGTCTATCCCCTCTTTATCCAGCTTGCTGACAAAGCTGCGATCAATTTTAAGACAATCAAATGGCAGTTTCTGCAAATAAGCCAACGAGGAATATCCGGTGCCAAAATCATCAATTGCAATCGAGATCCCCAGCGATTTTAGAGCCAGCATGTTGTCGATGATCATTGGATCATTATCGATGATGCGTGACTCGGTGATTTCCAATGTGAGATTTTTAGCGGGTAACTTGGTCTCATTCAATGTGCTTTTGACAAGCTCAACGAAGCCGCTCTCTGTGAGTTGGTCGACGGAAAGATTAACGTGAATCGAGAAGTCTTCACTCCATTTTCCTGACTCAATCGCGATTGCGGTATCGCGACAAGACTTATGCAGAATCTGCTGACCAATATCGTAGATGAGCCCGCTCTCTTCCGCGAGAGAAATAAATTCGATCGGTGAGATCACCCCTTTGTCTGTTATCCAGCGAGCTAATGCTTCAGCCCCTATGGTTGAGCCTGATTCAAGGTCAATAATCGGCTGATAAAAGGGTTCGAATTGTTGCAGCTCGATAGCGTTATTTATACGAGCAAGCATTTTGGTTCGGTGCTTAGAGGCTTTTCTCATTTCTGGGTCATAGATGCAGATGCTAGCTTTATCTTGTTTTGCGTTGCTTAACGCAATGCTGCTATTTCGCAGACATAATGTGATCTCTTGGTCGCTAGAGACGTTAACCACTCCAATAGAAATCTTGATGACAACACTCTCAGACTCCATAGCAAATGGAGAGGAAAACGTCTGAACTAATCGGTTGGCGAGTATCTGCACGTCAGCCTCTTGGATGATGTTCGGTGCGTAGATGGCGAACTCATCACCGCCAGTGCGGGCCAAGAGGTACTCTGAAGGTAGTGTTCCTCTCAAGCGTGCCGCAGCGATGATCAGCAGTTGGTCGCCATTTTGGTGGCCTAGGCTGTCATTAATATCGCGAAAACGATTAATACCCACTAAATACAGGGTACCTTTTTCGATTTTGGCTTTTTTCTTTGCGGCATCAATAAAGCCTTCACGACTGTATAGCGTGGTTAACGAGTCATAGGTAAGTTGAGATTGTAACTGTTGGAACGATGCTTTTAAGTTTTTGGCCATCTCATTGAAAGCTTCGACTAACATACTGGTTTCGTAGATATTGCTTGGCTTTGGCATGTTGCCGTCCCAATCTCCCTTAGCGAGGCGTTTCGCTGCGTCGGCTGTGGAAGTGATGGGCTGGATAATACGATTAAAGGCAATTAACCCTGCGACGATCCCAATACAACTCAGTAATAATCCAAGCAACCAGCTATTTCTTTGCTTATCTGGTAATTCACCGAGTAGGTTGCTTTCAGGGATCGACATCCCAATAAACCAAGTGAGACCGTATTTATCTTTATAAGGGGTGATCTGATTGAAATAGTGTTCACCATCCAGAGTAAAGTTGAAATGTTGTATTTCCATGTTTTCAAGTAAAGAGTTTCTATCTACGTAGCTGGCGCTCTTTTGTATTATTGGATTAGCACTCTCTATCGCTAATAAACGTTGCCCTTTATTGGTTCTACCTGTCCCCCAAGAGACAACACTGCCGCCTCCAGAATGTGCGATTAAACGTTGTTGTTGGTCAATAATATAGACAGAAGCATCAGTTTTACTTTTTAGGTTTCTTAAGAATGCATTAAAGGTATTGATCTTGATGTCACAGACAATCACGGCTTTAAACTCGTTGTTGTCATAGACAGGAGCGAGCGCTGATAGGGTGATCTCTTGACGTTCATCTGCATTGGCGTAAATCGGTGACCATGATGCTTTTTTTTCTGCGACAACAGGGGTGTACCACGGACGAACTCTTGGATCGTAATCTGAAATCACCGACCGAATGTCTTCACTAATTTTGCTGCCACGGTAAATGACCAACTGATCATTGGTGCGTTCGTCTTGCACCATCAAGGTGTAGCCTTTGTTGGCTTCTTTACGGAAACCGACGTAGTTACCATCTTCTGAACCAAAGCCAATCACATCCACTTGAGAAGTAGTCTGAAAGTGCTTGGAGAACTTATAAAGAATATAGTCTTGGACTTTGCTGAGGTTTCCCGCTTGATAAAGGTGATGGTAGCCTATGTTTTGGCTGAGCGAGAGATTGGCTTCAAACGGTTTTTCTAAAAACTCAGAGAGGCTTTGATTTACGTTGTTTGTGAGTGATATTAACCGGCGTGCGCCAATATCACTCACCATTTCTTTGTAACTCTGTTTTTGAGTGAAAACCATTACACCCATAGTGATTAGAAAAATCATCACGAAGGGCAGAACCACGGCGGTTCTCAGTGTGATTTGTGTTCTCAAAGACATCTTTAGTTACAATTTGGCCAGATACTGTACTGCAATTGTACCGACACTATGCTAGTCAAGCGAACCTTTTTTTTCTTAAAAATCAGATGCATTGAGAATCATATAAGGTCTAGTACAGTTCTTTAAGCTTGCGAGTTAGGGTATTTCTTCCCCATCCTAAAACTTTAGCGGCATCTTGTTTGTGTCCATTGGTATAGTCGAGCGCAGCCTCGAGCAGTATGCGTTCAAACTCAGGTAGAGCATAAGTCAGCAGCTCTTTCTCTCCAGAATCAAGCTCACATTTTGCCCAATTTGCAAGCTGTTGTTGCCAGGTCTCTCCCGAACCTGAAGCGGGCACGACTTTCTCTTCTAATAGCTCTGGTGGTAGATCCGAAGGCAGTATTTCACTGCCACTGGCCATAACGGTCAGCCAGCGGCAGATATTCTCGAGCTGACGCACGTTGCCTGGCCAATTTAGTTGATTCAGTTTTAGAATGGTATCGGGATGCAGTGTTTTCATTTCCACACCGAGTTCTTCAGCGGCAGAGGCGAGAAAGTGATGAGTCAGCTTTTCGATATCTTGTTTACGTTCACGCAGTGCCGGAATATGAATTCGAATGACATTGAGTCGGTGGAAAAGGTCTTCACGGAAGCCACCTTCCTGGACTAATCGTTCGAGATCTTGGTGGGTTGCTGCGACGATGCGAACATCGACCTTAACCGCAGAATGACCACCGACACGATAAAACTGACCGTCAGAAAGCACACGCAGAAGGCGTGTCTGAATATCGAGTGGCATATCGCCTATTTCATCAAGAAAGAGCGTGCCGCCATTGGCCTGCTCAAAGCGCCCTTGGCGAACGCTGTTAGCGCCAGTAAAGGCGCCTTTTTCATGACCAAACAGTTCAGATTCGATAAGGTCTTTGGGAATCGCGGCCATATTAAGGGCAATGAAGGGCTTTTTCGCTCTTGGGCTATGACGGTGCAGAGCGTGCGCCACTAACTCTTTACCGGTACCTGATTCACCGTTAATGAGAACGGAAATGGATGAGCGAGACAAACGGCCAATGGCTCGGAACACTTCCTGCATCGCTGGAGCTTCACCAATAATTTCTGGGGCGTTGCTGTCTTCGGCGACTTCGCTGGCTTGTTCGCGTTTCTGCTCATGACTATGCGCAATCGCTCGCTCGACCAAGGTCAATGTTTCATCGATATCGAATGGCTTTGGTAGGTATTCAAAGGCGCCTTTTTGATAAGCATTCACTGCCGCATCGAGATCAGAGTGCGCGGTCATAATGATCACGGGTAGCTCGGGGGATCGTTGATGAACCTGGTGAAGCAGTTCAATTCCGTCAATACCGGGCATTCTAATGTCAGAAACCAGTACATCAGGGGTTTCACGCTCAAGAGCAAGTAACACGCTCTCTGCGTCCGCAAATGTTTCGCACTTGATATCCGCAGATGAAAGTGTTTTTTCTACTACCCAGCGAATAGAGCTGTCGTCATCGACGACCCAAACGTATCCCTTACTCATAATTTTATTCCTTTGCAGCTAAATCTATGGTGATCATCATTGTTGTTTTTATTTTTCGGTCGTCGTTTTGGCTTATCAGGCTCGCTTTTCAATTAGGAAATGTAGCTTCAGTTATATTGGTAAATAAATCGTGAATGTGGTGTTACCGGGCCAACTCTCAACGTCAATTTTTCCATTGTGTTGATCGATCAGGTTTTGAGATATCGATAACCCTAATCCAGTGCCACCTTCTCGTCCGCTGACCATTGGGTAAAACAGCGTATCTTTTAATTCATCGGGGATGCCCGGGCCGTTATCGCTGATCTCAATTCGCGCGGCGAGCTTATGTCGCTGCCCATGAATGTTAGCTTGATGCACCGTTCTGGTGCGAATGGTGATTTTTCCTGAATCTTGAGCTTTCAGAATCTGCGCGGCATTACTCACAATATTGAGCATGGCTTGCTCTACCTGTGCAGAATCCATCAAAATTACGGGGAGGCTAGGATCGTAATCTCGTTCAATAACGAGTGTAGACTCCGATTCGAGCTCGACAAGCTGCCTGACTTTTTCAAGTATTTGGTGAAGGTTCTCTTCTGACTTGGTTCCTGGTTTTTGTGGGCCAAGCAAGCGGTCGACTAAGGCTCTTAAACGATCGGCTTGTTCAATGATTATCTGGGTATACTCATTGAGAGACTGATCGGGCAGCATTTTTCCAAGCAACTGCGCTGCACCTCTTAGGCCCCCGAGCGGATTTTTTATCTCATGTGCTAACCCGCGCACCAACAGCTTAGCCGCTTGTTGCTGAGCGTGTTGGTTGAGCTCTTGGCTGAGGCGTCTTTGCTGATCTATCTTGCGCATCTCAACCAATAGCAGTGTCTCTCGCTGCCAAGATATTGGGCTAACCGTAACTTCAAGCATCAGTGGGCGGTGATCAACAACGAAGGTCACGTCACTGTCGGTAATGCTCTGGCCGCTTTGGAGAGGCTGCGTTAGAAGCGCTAAATCCAATGAGGCGTGTTGGATAAGTTGGCTTAGTGGATGATCAACGATGCGTCGTGCGCTCTGTGAAAAGAGCTGTTCAGCTGCCGGATTGGCGTATCGGACATACAGTTGTTCATCGAGCATCAACGTCGAAGTCACCATATTATCGAGAATGGCGCTGGAAAGATGCTCTGTCTCTATGCTGTCACTTTTGGCTGATCGATTCACAATTTCGTCCTTGAACGGGGGTTTTCTCACTGCACCAAACTGGTGCGAAGCTAAGTTCAAGTATGGCGCATATCCATTCGAAGCTAAAGATAATTCATTAGAGTCACTGAAAGCGGCTTCGGTTAGATGAAAAGTAGAAGTCATTCAGTCTCTTTTGACACATTGGCCTACTTGAGCGTCGCCCGATGTAAATACACGGTGACTGGACTAGTAGATGCAATAAGCTTGCCGCTTCGATGAGCTTGAATTGCAATGGTGTGAGTGCCTCGATCGATGCCTTTTAATTCCCAATACGGTAGGGTCTGTGGGGCGCCATAGCGACGGCCATCAAACATCAATTGTAATAGTTCACCTATACCAAGTTTTCGGTTGAGCTCTACCTGAATCGGGATTAAGCCGCGGTTGCTACGAATGGTTTGTTCATGAACGGGAGTCAACATGGTGAGGGCTAATTGAGTGGGAACCTCACGCTCTGTGGCTTCTTTTTCTGGCTGGGTTTTAGCTGGCAGTTTAGTTGTAGAGGAACCTGCGGCGTCAACCGGAGTCGAGGCCTCAAATTTAGGAGCAGGTGCTGAAGCTTGCACATCTGGCAGGCGAAGAGCCTCGGCATCTTGAGCGCTAGGGTTATCACTGAAGTGGAGCACGCCATCTTGATCTACCCAGGTATACACCGTTTGAGCAGAGCATGAAAGGGCGACTGTTAACCCAATAAGGAACAGTATATTTTTCATATCTTTAGCCTCTTTTTCACCGTTAGGTGATTCCACGTTTGGCGTTGATTTTTTTATTGATTTTATTGTGTGTAGCGCGATAGCCTTTGAGGGCTTTTGTTTAAGGTATGTTACGAGGAAGTGAAGGTTGGAAGAATATAAAAAAGGCCCGCCTGCGAGGCGAGCCTAATATTTAGTCAGCGATTCTTACAAGGTTGCAGTAAGAACTGGCTTATCTCGACTGAAGATTAAACTGAGTAGTACAGTTCAAACTCAAGTGGGTGTGTCGCCATGTTCACACGTTGTACGTCGTCAGATTTCAGAGTGATGTAAGAATCGATGAAATCGTCAGAGAATACGCCGCCAGCTGTTAGGAACTCACGGTCTTCGTTAAGCGCTGCTAGCGCTTCTTGTAGAGATTCTGCAACGGTTGGGATTTCAGCTGCTTCTTCTGCAGGAAGGTCGTATAGATCTTTATCCATCGCTTCGCCTGGGTGAATCTTGTTCTTGATACCGTCAAGGCCAGCCATCAGCATTGCTGAGTAGCATAGGTATGGGTTAGCTGCTGGGTCACCAAAACGTAGCTCGATACGACGTGCTTTCGGGCTTGGTACTACTGGGATACGGATAGAAGCAGAACGGTTACGTGCTGAGTAAGCCAGCATTACCGGTGCTTCGAAACCAGGTACAAGACGCTTGTACGAGTTCGTTGATGGGTTAGCAAACGCGTTGATTGCACGAGCGTGCTTGATTACACCACCGATGTAGTAAAGTGCCAGTTCAGATAGGCCGCCGTACTTGTCACCAGCAAACAGGTTAACGCCGTCTTTTGCTAGAGATTGGTGAACGTGCATACCAGAACCGTTATCACCAACGAGTGGCTTAGGCATGAATGTCGCTGTTTTACCAAATGCGTGAGCAACGTTGTGTACAACGTACTTGTAGATTTGAGTCTCATCCGCTTTTGTTGTTAGCGTGTTGAAGCGAGTTGCGATTTCGTTTTGACCCGCAGTTGCTACTTCGTGGTGGTGAGCTTCAACAACTAGGCCCATTTCTTCCATTACTAGACACATTGCGCTGCGGATGTCTTGAGATGAATCGACAGGAGCGACTGGGAAGTAACCGCCTTTAACGCCAGGACGGTGACCTTTGTTACCGCCTTCGATGTTAGAACCTGTATTCCAAGCGGCTTCTACGTCATCAATCTTGAAGAAAGCACCAGACATGTCATTTGAGAATTTAACATCATCAAATAGGAAGAATTCTGGCTCAGGACCGACTAAAACTGTGTCAGCGATACCCGTAGAGCGTAGGTATTCTTCAGAACGCTTAGCGATTGAGCGAGGGTCACGGTCGTAGCCTTGCATTGTTGCAGGCTCAAGGATGTCACAACGGATGTTTAGCGTTGCGTCTTCTGTGAATGGGTCCAGTACAGCAGATGCTGCGTCTGGCATCATTACCATGTCAGATTCGTTAATGCCTTTCCAACCAGCTACTGAAGAGCCGTCAAACATTTTGCCTTCTTCGAAGAAGTCTGCATCAACTTGGTGAGAAGGAATAGAGATATGCTGCTCTTTACCTTTTGTATCAGTAAAACGTAAGTCGATAAATTTAACTTCGTTCTCTTGGATCAGGGATAGTACATTTTCTACTGACATCTTGGATAACCTCCAGTGTTATTAATTTTGTATTAGCTCGATTCGGTTGAAACTAGCATTGATTAATGTCTATAAGTGCATTAATCGATGCTGATTTACCTATAGCCAAAAACGTGCCAAAAAAATTATTCCATTAACTTCAATGATTTACTTATTTTTTGATTGGACCTAATCTGGTTTTTGCACCAAAATGATCTCTGACTGCACCTTGTTGGTGCAGGCGCTTGTCTGTGCACCAATGTGAGACATAAGCGAACACCATTCAGCAATGAATTGCCTAAGTTGTCAATCCACTTTTGTCATTTTGCGGGAGTTTTGCTTCGTTACTCGCGGGGGATGCTGTTTTAAAAGTCTGATTTTAGAGTCCGACGAATTTGTCTGCTCAACACGGTGCCTAATCAAAGTTAAGCGGATAGGCATTGCTAGTCAAAGAAAAAAGCTTTGGTTCAGATCACATATTTCTGGGTTTTTGTCTAGAATCTGGTATATTATTGACCGTTTTTTAAATCAAGCTAGCGGTTATTATCCAAACTTTTGAGATAAGTGACGGCTACTTTTATGAGTGAATCGAGAATCCATGTCTACTCCACAGATTGATAAGTTAAGAAATATCGCGATCATCGCGCACGTTGACCACGGTAAAACGACTTTGGTTGATAAACTACTACAACAGTCAGGCACTCTTGAGTCTCGTGGTGAAGCTGAAGAGCGTGTCATGGATTCGAATGACATCGAAAAAGAGCGTGGCATTACCATTCTTGCTAAGAACACAGCAATCAACTGGAATGATTACCGCATCAACATCGTAGATACTCCGGGACACGCGGACTTCGGTGGTGAAGTTGAGCGTATCATGTCTATGGTTGACTCTGTTCTGCTTATCGTTGACGCAGTTGATGGCCCAATGCCTCAAACTCGTTTCGTAACGCAAAAAGCATTCGCACACGGTCTTAAGCCAATCGTTGTAATCAACAAGATTGACCGCCCAGGTGCTCGTCCTGATTGGGTTATGGACCAAGTATTCGACCTTTTCGATAACCTAGGTGCGACTGATGAGCAACTAGACTTCACCGTTGTTTACGCTTCAGCTCTAAACGGTTGGGCAACAATGACTGAAGGCGAAACGGGCGAGAACATGGAACCATTGTTCCAAGCTGTTGTTGATACCGTAGAAGCACCGGCTGTTGACCTTGACGGTCCACTACAAATGCAAATTTCGCAACTTGATTACAGCTCTTACGTCGGTGTTATCGGTGTTGCTCGTGTTACTCGTGGTTCGGTTAAGCCAAACCAACAAGTCACTATCGTCAATGCTGAAGGCAAAAAACGTAACGGTAAAGTAGGTACAGTTCTTGGTTACCTAGGTCTTGACCGTCACGAAGTTGAGCAAGCTAACGCTGGCGACATCATTGCAATTACCGGTCTTGGTGAGCTGAAAATTTCAGACACTATCTGTGACGTAAACAATGTTGAAGCAATGACTCCGCTTTCTGTTGATGAACCGACAGTAACAATGACGTTCCAAGTAAACACTTCTCCGTTCGCGGGTAAAGAAGGTAAGTTCGTTACTTCACGTAACATCCTTGAGCGTCTAGAGAAAGAACTAGTACACAACGTTGCACTACGTGTTGAAGAAACTGATAACCCAGATCGTTTCCGTGTTTCAGGTCGTGGTGAACTTCACCTATCTATCCTGATCGAAAACATGCGTCGTGAAGGTTTCGAGCTAGCTGTATCTCGTCCAGAAGTTATCATCAAGAAAGACGAAGATGGCAACCTAACTGAACCGTTTGAAACGGTGACTATCGACGTGCTTGAAGAGCACCAAGGTGGCATCATGGAAAACATCGGTCTACGTAAAGGTGAGCTAACTGATATGTCTCCAGATGGCAAAGGCCGTGTTCGCATGGACTTCATGATGCCTTCTCGTGGTCTTATCGGTTTCCAAACTGAGTTCCTAACTCTAACGTCTGGTTCTGGTCTTCTTTACCACTCATTTGATCACTACGGTCCTCACAAAGGCGGCGTAATCGGTCAACGTAACAACGGTGTTCTAATCTCGAACGCAACTGGTAAAGCTCTGACTTACGCACTATTCAACCTACAAGAACGTGGTCGTCTATTTGCTGAGCACGCAGACGAAGTATACGAAGGTCAAATCATCGGTATTCATAACCGTTCAAACGACCTAACAGTAAACTGTCTGAAAGGTAAGCAGCTAACGAACGTTCGTGCATCTGGTACTGATGAAGCACAGGTTCTTTCGCCACCTATCCGTCACACTCTAGAGCAAGCTCTTGAGTTCATCGACGAAGACGAACTAGTAGAAGTAACGCCAGTAAGCATTCGTATCCGTAAGAAGCTTCTTACTGAAAACGAACGTAAGCGTGCAGCACGTCCAGCTAAGGCTTAATTGCCCGCTGACTCGCTTCTAGCCATAAGTAATACGTTTTAGAATAAGTAAGAAAGCCCCGAGTAGCCTAGCTGCTCGGGGCTTTTGTTTTATGTGCTATTGGAATAGATACGGGTAAACGTGATGCGAGATACGAAGAGCATTCAAGTATTCGTCATCCTCAAGAGGGAGGAACGACCGAGTTGGGGATCTAGCTTTTGATACCTAAGTACTGCTCAACGAATTGAACTCGCTCTTTCACCGACATAAAAGGTACTTCGACTGTCTCATACCCCAGCTCTTGGTAGACGGTTACTAACGCGTGGTGAATCTCTAGCGCCTCCTCAAACGGATAAGGTCTCACATCATCTTGCACATAGATTGAAGCTTCAGGACGACAGAACAAGACTTGTCGGTGATAGCCTTGGCTCGCTTCCCGGTAGGCTTCGTCAATCTCAAGGCGAGCCTGAGACAAATACCCACAGATATCGGGGATAGCGCGATCGAGAAGGGCAATTGGATGCTGATTGGCTTGGTCTTTTTGTTCGCTCATGACGGTTAAACATAGGCGAGCAAAGCCTGGAAGGTCTAACCAAGGTAAGATACCGTTCTCAAGTTGGCTCTGCTGTTCGATTAATTGGCGAGAAGATTCTGCGAAGATTGGAAAACCGATATCACCCAAGGCGTCAATGAGTGTTGTCTTTCCGGCTCCGGGGCCACCAGTAATAATGATAGGTTTCATAATGAGTGGGTACTTAAGTTGTCTTGGTTCGGCTCGATATTCATTCGACCCTCTACTACCGCTTACTTGATCGACACATCATCTTATGCTTATGGCTCCCTATATGACCATGGCTAAATAATTAAGCTGACGAGCATCCAGTAAGATTAAAAATAGAGGGGACTATAATCGCTAAATAAGGCATTCTAGCTTGCTATAGTTAAGTAGCGATCAATGAATTAGGACTATGAACGAGTTACTAGGGAGTTACAAGTTGAAGATAAAAAAAGTCGTCACGGGCAGTATCCTGTTTGCCCGCTATCTTCTCACACGGATGGCTCATGATAGGGTCAACGTGAATGCGGGTTACTTGGCGTACATTACTCTGCTCTCTATTGTGCCGATGTTAACGGTTTTGCTCTCGATCTTATCGTCGTTCTCAATCTTTGCTGATGTTGGTCTGGTGATTCAAAACTTTATCATAACCAACTTTGTTCCTGCATCAGGGGATGCCGTACATGGTGCGTTGTTAGAGTTTGTTGCTAATACCGGGAAAATGACAGCGGTCGGTAGTGTATTTCTGTTTGTAGCAGCACTGATGTTGATCTCTAATATTGATAAGAATCTAAACTACATTTGGCGAGTAAAGAAAAAACGGCGTCCTGTGTTGTCTTTCTCAATGTACTGGATGGTGCTTACTCTCGGGCCGATTTTAGTCGGTGCCAGTATTGCGGCGACCTCTTACGTGACGTCGTTGAACTTACTACAGAGTGAAGTGGTATCGAGTGCATTCAATACCGTTATTCGCAAACTGCCTCTGATTCTCTCTTTCTTTGCGTTTTTTGGTTTGTATTTGTTGGTTCCCAACAAGAAGGTACACTTTTCTCATGCTGTTGCCGGTTCTTTGGTTGCAGCTCTGCTGTTTGAATTGAGTAAGAAAGGCTTTGCCGCCTACATTACTCAATTTCCATCTTACCAATTGATTTACGGTGCGTTGGCAGCGATTCCGATTCTTTTTGTTTGGGTGTATTTATGCTGGTTAATCGTGTTAGTGGGTGCCGAAGTGACAGCCGCGCTTGGAGAGCACGAACAGTGGAGTGGTTCACAAGAAATGATACACTCAACCGATAACGATAAAATAACAGAACAAGGAAACAACAGTGATAGCCCTGATTCAAAGAGTAAGTGAAGCCGCCGTACGTGTTGATGGCCAAGTAGTGGGTGAGATTGAACAAGGCTTATTAGTTCTGTTAGGCGTAGAAAAAGGTGACGATGAAGCCAAAGCCAAGCGTTTGATGGAACGAGTGACCACTTATCGAGTCTTTAGCGATGAGGACGATAAAATGAATCTCAACGTGAAACAGGTAGAAGGGAAGGTATTGGTGGTGTCTCAGTTTACTCTGCCAGCCGATACCAAAAAAGGCACCCGAGCTGGGTTTTCTCGTGGTGCTCATCCAGAAGATGCTGAGCGTCTTTACAACTATTTCTCTGACCAATGCGAATCTGTGTTACCAACGGAACGTGGCCGATTCGCAGCCGACATGAAAGTGTCTTTGGTTAATGATGGCCCAGTGACATTCTGGCTGCAGGTTTAGGCTTAAAGGAATAAGCATGTTTAAACTCATAACACCGACCACCGAAAATCAACTGAATAAGTATTACCATTTTCGTTGGCAGATGCTGCGTGAGCCATGGCGTATGCCGGTAGGTTCAGAGCGTGATGAATATGATGCCATGAGTCATCATCGCATGATTGTGGATGGTCGAGGTCGTCCGATGGCGATTGGTCGTCTCTATATCACGCCAGACTTAGAAGGTCAGATCCGCTATATGGCAGTGAAGAACTCTCGCCGCAGCAAAGGCATGGGTTCTTTGATTTTAGTGGCGTTAGAGTCATTGGCGCGCCAAGAGGGTGCGAAACGTTTGGTATGTAATGCTCGGGAAGACGCGATTTCATTCTATGAGAAGAATGAATTTGAACGTCGCGGTGAGATCAACGACCAGCGGGGCCCTGTTCGTCATCAGCAGATGGTTAAACATCTCGACCCCATGGCTGATGTATTGCGCAAGCCTGAGTGGTGTAATGAGCTTCAGCAACGCTGGGAACATCAGATCCCGATCAGTGACAAAATGGGCATTAAGATTAACCAATACACGGGTTACCAGTTTGAGTGTGGCGCGCAGCTCAACCCTAACCTTAATCCTCACAATACGATGTTTGCAGGCTCCGCCTTTACCTTGGCAACCTTAACCGGTTGGGGGATGACTTGGTTATTGATGAAAGAGCGTGGATTGACCGGTGATATCGTGCTGGCGGACAGTAATATTCGTTATCGTCACCCGGTAGAGCAAAACCCGGTTGCCTCTACTTCATTGGATGGGATCAGTGGCGATTTGGATCGCCTCGCGTCAGGCAGAAAGGCACGTATTATCATTCACGTGACCATTCATAGTGGTGATGTTGAAGCGGTAGAATTTACCGGTACCTATATGCTGATCCCAGACTACAAAAAGGTCATCTCGACAGATACTAATGTGAGTAAATAGGTCATATTGCTAATGCTGCCGATATTGACGGAAAGCGCTACTCCTGAGGCGTAGCGTTTTTTGTTTGGCAGTCATGTCTCTCTGAATATTCCGCTTGAGTGAGTTTTCCTGAGATTTTATGGCATGGGTCGGATAGAGTAATAGAGAGGCTGTGTTGCTCGGTGTTGAGTAAATCGAGGGTTCCAGAAACCTCACCTTTGAGTGTTTGAACTCTTTGTGAACCTTTCTCTTTTGCCGACGCACCAATAATGTGCATCGGTTCAAGCGTGAAGCGCCCACGGTCAAAGCTCGCAGTCAGCTTCGGGACTTCAAACGCGTTATTGGTTGAGGTATCAGAAAGCGTATCGTTGAAGGTCATGACACCTTGGCGAACGCTGCCTGTGAGTTGACCTGTGGTCGAGTAACCGAGCATCAACGAATCGCCATATAAACCGGTAGCTTGAAGCTCGAATTCGCCATAACCGGTTGCATCGAGTGGTAATTTAAGCGGTTGCAATAAGGGGGCTATCGGTAATCCATCAACCGACATGTCTATACGCCATGGTTTACTGATGTGATTGAAGTCGAGTGTGGCCTCTGCTTCTATATAACCGTGCTTTAATGGCATAAACAGGCGTGTTAACGTCCATTTTCCTTGGTCACTGTTCATTTCAATGACAGGTTGAACGCTGAGAACATTTTGATAGCTTGCATCATTGGCGCTCATCATCAGTTTGCCTTGCCACAGTCCTAACTTTCTCTCTTGCAGCAGTTGAACCTGATACCCTTCGACATGTAACCCTGATACCTGCCAATAAGGCTTCTTGGCGAGCTGGATAAGTTGACTGCGTTCAATGTTTAATCGGTCAATTTTGACGTCCTGGAGTTGTGTCAACCAGGGCTGTAGACGAGAGGTTGAACGATGGTTGTCTTGGCTTTCATGTATCCACTTGATGCCTTGAATATCAAGTTGTGCTAAATCAATGGTACTCGGGGTGATCTTGCCGTTTAACTGAACCGTGCCCTGTAGGTATTGAGTATAGAAATCTTCAATTAGAATCTGGTTGGACTCTAGATTCAGTTTAACGCTTGGTTCAATGAGTTGAGTATCGTCTAAGGCGATACCTTCAGCTTGCAGAGAGAAAATCGCTTTCTGTTGTTTCCAGTGTTCAAAAGGCAGTGAGATGTTTTCTAGTGAGGCATCAAAGGCCGATAAGTGCCCATTTTTCCACTCTATGTCGCTATGGATAATATCTAAGCTGTTGATGTGGTTTATCTGAATACCTGCTACCTCCCACTCTTTGTTCAATAGGCTTTGGGTCTGTTTTTGATTGAGTCGCAAGCCATCAATGGTCACGTTAACCAATGACCAACTGTGTAAATATTGCTCGGCTTGCCCTGAAACCTTAGCACCACGCCAGTCGAATGAAGCGCCATAAAGGGTGCTGTCACTCGGCTTTAGGTCTAGGTCGATCAATAGGTTATCGAAGGCTTCGCCTTGCCAATACAACTGCGTGGTTGAGAGTTGGATTTTACCATAGGGCAACAATGCGTTGTTGTTCCAGATAGGGTCGGAGACTTGCAGGTCGATACCTCGTGCATGAAAGTTGGGTGTTGAAAAATCGAGGTTGTTTATCGCGAGTTGCTGGAGTTGGATGTCTTGCTTTATAAGTAAGGAGGCAAGTGCCTTTAATCCACTGGCATCCAGTTGTAGGCCATTGATAAGCACAGAATCGAACACCCATTTGGCTTCAATGATAGAGTGAGGATTGAGCCAGATATCGACCTTGTCGATGTACAGGGGGCGCTGCTTTTCCGGTTGGACTTGAGGCAGGGTCATGCCCATTAAGGTGACATGATAAGGCGCCTGATACTCAACGTCTTCAATGAGCAGAGGTTGTTCCATCGCATGTTTGATAAAAAAATTAGCCACATCCGCACGGTATTGGGTCTGCAGGCTTAATAGCAACGCTGCAAGAGCTGCAACGGCGATAGCCAACATTATGCCGAATACCATGAATACCTTTTTCATTCCCTGAAAACCTTAAATTTCACTAGTCTTAAAACAGAGTGGAACAAAAAGGGGCAAGCAGCAATAAAAAAGCCCCTCAAAAGAGGGGCTTGCTACAAAAATATCACTTTAAATTGGGCGTTCGCTTTTGGCTAGGCCCGAGCAGAGGATGGGTTAGTCCAGTTGAGGACCTGCCGCAACCAATGATTTCCCTTCAGCATTGTCAGTGTATTTATCAAAGTTATTGATGAAGCGTTCTGCAAGATCTTTTGCTTTGCTTTCCCATTGTAGAGGGTCGGTGTACGTATCTCGTGGGTCAAGAATCGTAGGGTCTACATCAGGCAGCGTTAGCGGAACTTCTAGGTTAAACATCGGGATAACCTTAGTCTCTGCATTGTCAATTGAGCCATCTAGAATAGCGTCGATGATGCCGCGAGTATCTTGAATAGAGATGCGTTTGCCAGTGCCGTTCCAGCCTGTGTTCACGAGGTAAGCTTCAGCGCCAGCGGCTTCCATACGCTTCACCAGTACTTCAGCGTACTGAGTTGGGTGAAGGGTTAGGAAAGCAGCTCCAAATGCCGCTGAGAACGTAGGTGTAGGTTCCGTAATCCCACGCTCTGTGCCTGCTAGCTTCGCGGTAAAACCTGATAAGAAGTGGTACTTCGTTTGCTCTGGAGTCAGTTTAGCAACAGGAGGGAGCACACCAAATGCATCAGCTGTCAGGAAGATGACTTTTTTAGCATGGCCGGCTTTTGATACTGGCTTAACGATGTTATCGATGTGGTCAATCGGGTAAGAAACACGGGTGTTTTCGGTTTTTGAACCGTCATCAAAATCAATAGAACCATCACCACGAACCGTGACATTTTCTAGCAGTGCATCACGTCGGATGGCGTTGTAGATTTCAGGTTCTGCTTCTTTAGATAAGCGAATGGTCTTCGCATAACAGCCGCCTTCAAAGTTGAAGATGCCATCGTCATCCCAACCATGCTCATCATCACCAATTAGCTTGCGCTTAGGATCGGTTGACAGCGTTGTTTTACCTGTACCGGATAGACCGAAGAAAATAGCGACATCCTCGTTTTCGCCCACATTAGCACTACAGTGCATTGAAGCGATACCTTGTAAAGGCAGTAGGTAGTTCATCATGGCGAACATGCCTTTTTTCATTTCGCCGCCGTACCAAGTACCGCCAATGATTTGAACACGTTCAGTTAGGTTGAAAGCAATGAAGTTCTCAGAGTTTAGCCCTTGTTTTTCCCAGTTAGGATTGGTTGTTTTCGCCCCGTTCATAACCACAAAATCAGGCTCGAATGTTGCGAGCTCTTCGTCGGTTGGACGAATGAACATGTTCTTAACGAAGTGCGCCTGCCATGCGACTTCAGTGATAATACGGACACTTAAACGTGTATCTGGGTTAGCACCACAATAACCGTCAATGACAAACAACCGCTTGCCTGATAACTGGGTTGTCACCAGCGCTTTCAGCTCGTGCCATACTTCCGTTGTAATCGGTTTGTTATCATTTTTGCCTTGATCTGACCACCACAGGGTATCGCGTGTTGTGTCATCTTTAACAATGTACTTATCTTTTGGTGAGCGACCAGTAAAGATACCAGTATCAACCGCAACAGCGCCGAGTTCCGTGACTACGCCTTTTTCGTAGCCTTTTAGGCCTAGCCGTGTTTCTTCAACGAATAGCTGTTCGTAGCTAGGATTACGAATAACGTCGGTAACGCCAGTCAGTCCGTGCTTAGTTAGATCAAGTTGTGCAACCTTAGTATGTTCCATAACGGTCATAGGTGCTCCTTATAGGATATTTTGTAGGGATTTTGTATTAATTTTTTATTGTTATCTGCTGACCATGCTAGCAACGAGGTTCTAGGGAAACAGGGATGTAGCTCAAAAAGTACCCATATAATACTAGTGCTTTTAAGCGTATCGTCACATATTGGCCCAACTAGTCTATCCTGTACGCAAACCTTTGCGCTAGGGGCGGCAATATTATTAATTGATTAAAATTAAGTGGTGATTTTATTACGAGATGTTGCGGTTTTTGCGCTATTTTGATCACAAAAAAGGCCAGCTAAGTGCTGACCTTTTTGGGGTAAATTACGTGTTTTTGAGCGGTCGTAAATTAATGAACCGTGTTGTCGCCTTTATCAGCTGCTTCGGCGTACAGTGCATCAACATCGCTCTTGTCGAACGAGTAGTTTGTGCCACAGTAATCGCAGTGTAGACCAACGCTTCCTTCCGTACTTAGGATGTCGTAGATCTCTTCTTGAGCAACGGTAATGATTGCTGCTGCGCTTCGATCGCGTGAACAGCCGCAGAAGAATTCAACCGGTTGTGGTGTGAATAGCTGTACTTTCTCTTGGTTGTATAAACGGTAAAGCAGCTCATTCGCTTCTAGAGTGAACAGTTCTTCGTTTTTCACAGTGTCAGTAAGCTGTTCTAGATGTTCGAAGTCGTTTGGCGTACCTGTGCCATCAGGCATCACTTGTAGCAACATACCGGCAGCATGTGCTTTGCCTTCATGCTCACCTGTGCGCAGCCATAGACGCGTTTTAAGCTGCTCAGAGTTAGCGAAGTAGCCTTCAAGAACATCGGCCAATGTGTCACCTTCAAGACCAACGATACCTTGGTAACGCTCACCTTTTTTAGGATCGATCGTGATCACTAGGTGGCCTTTACCCATTAGGTCGTGTAGGCCGGCATCATCAGCAATATCTCCGTTAAAACGCGCTACGCCACGGATTTTCTGATCGTGATCACCATTGATAACAACAAGGGAGACTGGGCCATCACCTTGCAGTTGCATCGTGATAGAGCCTTCAAACTTTAAGGTCGCCGTTAATAGCGTCGTTGAAACCAATAGTTCACCCAGTAATTTTTGAACGGGTGCTGGGTATTCCTTGCTAGAAATAATCTGTTGGTACGCTTCGTCTATTTGGACCAATTCACCACGTACTGATAGGTCTTCAAATAGGTAGCGATTTAAAACATTGTTTGCCATTTGGCTATTCCTTCTAGCTTATTGATTCTTGAACTTGATGATGTCACGACGTTGCTTTTTATCTGGGCGACGTTCGGGTGCTGGGCTGTGAGCATTCAGTTTACGTTGGCTGGCAAATGCTTCTCGTTTTGCCACGCTCTCGGTCGTTTCTTCATAGAGCGTTTGAGCGATAGGTGCTCCACCACGATGGGCCGAGATTTTCTCGATAGTCACCGTTTTTTCTTCATTACCTTGGCGCAATGTAATGATAGCGCCAAGTTCAACAATTTTACTTGGTTTGCTGCGCTGACCATTATAGTGGACTTTGCCACCATCGACCATGTTGCGTGCAATAGACCGGGTTTTGTAAAAACGAGCGGCCCACAACCATTTATCGAGTCTGACAGCTTCATTTTGTGTTTTCATAGGGCTGTGCCTTTTCAGTGAGAAATGAGTGCGGTTTAACGGTAATAAACAGCGCGCCAGCTATTTTTGATGATGTTTATCACTCTGAGTTGAAGCTTAAAGTGGAGGCGGTTAGCATTTTTTTCAAGTCATATTACAAAATAGCCATCTAATGACGATTTATAGATTGGCTATGATATAGTTTAAGGCCTTATGCTTTAAATAAGCTTGGTATCAAACGAATGAATAAAAAAGCTGAAAGCTTAATGATTTGCAGCATTTGTTGTCATGAAAAGGGACAAAGGAAGTGAACGTTTTAGAGCTCAAAAATCGCATGGGAAATTCACCTATATTGAGCCGCTTATTTGCTAACGGATGGGAAATTCAGAAGAAACTAAGCTTAGCCACTTGTTGCGTGTTAATTGCCGCTTCAGCCTGGATTTTAGGGCAGCTTGCATGGTTTATTGAACCGGTCGAGCAAACTTTAGTGCCTTGGCAGGCTGCGGCTTCCTCGTCTTCCTCTCCTCAGGCAATGCTCGATATCTCTTCTTTACAGCAGAGCAACCTTTTTGGTGCCTATAATCCAACGACACCGACGGTGGTTGAACAGCAAGTTATCCAAGATGCCCCTAAGACACGATTGAATTTGATTTTGGTTGGTGCCGTTGCCAGCTCGAATCCTAAATTAAGCTTAGCTGTGATAGCCAATCGCGGTACGCAAGCGACTTACGGGATTAATGAAGAAATTGACGGTACACGAGCTAAATTAAAAGCGGTATTCGTTGATCGCGTGATCATCAATAATTCAGGGCGAGACGAAACACTGATGCTCGAAGGTATTGAGTATAAGCGTTTAGCGGTATCCGCACCGGCGCCCCCGAGAGCTTCTTCTTCTGTTCGTGGTAACAACCCGGCTTCTGCCGAACAGAAGCTGGATCAAATCAAAGCAAAAATATTAAAAGATCCGCAACAAATCTTTCAATATGTTCGACTGTCTCAGGTGAAGCGTGACGATAAAGTGATGGGTTATCGTGTGAGCCCTGGCAAAGATTCAGAACTTTTTAACTCAGTTGGCCTCCAAAGCGGAGATATTGCGACTCAGTTAAACGGGCAAGACCTGACAGACCCAGCCGCTATGGGCAATATATTCCGTACCATTTCAGAACTGACAGAGCTCAACCTTACCGTCGAGAGGAATGGACAACAACATGAAGTGTTTATTGAATTTTAAAACTTTGCGTCCAAAGAGCGACGAAAGTGTAGGAGAAATACGTGAAGCATTGGTTTAAGAAAAGTGCATGGTTGTTGGCTGGAAGCTTAATCTGCACGCCTGCCGCCATCGCTAGTGATTTTAGTGCCAGTTTTAAGGGCACGGACATTCAAGAGTTTATTAATATTGTTGGCCGTAACCTAGAGAAGACGATCATCGTTGACCCATCCGTACGTGGAAAAATTGATGTGCGCAGTTATGACGTACTCAATGAAGAACAATATTACCGTTTCTTTCTCAATGTATTAGAAGTCTATGGTTATGCGGTTGTTGAAATGGATTCGGGTGTTCTTAAAATCATCAAAGCCAAAGACGCAAAAACCTCTGCGATTCCGGTTGTGGGAGAGGGTGATTCAGTTAAAGGCGACAGCGTTGTTACTCGTGTCGTAAGGGTTCGCAATGTCTCGGTGCGTGAATTGTCTCCTCTGCTTCGTCAATTGAATGACAATGCTGGCGCGGGTAACGTAGTGCACTATGACCCTGCCAATATCATCTTGATTACTGGCCGAGCAGCGGTGGTCAATCGTTTAGCTGAAATCATTAAGCGTGTTGACCAAGCGGGTGATAAAGAGATTGAAATCGTTGAGCTGAAAAATGCTTCAGCAGCCGAGATGGTGCGTATTGTTGATGCTCTGAGTAAAACCACAGACGCAAAAAACACCCCCGAATTTTTGCAACCTAAACTGGTGGCAGACGAGCGCACCAATTCGATTCTTATTTCTGGTGATCCTAAGGTACGCAGTCGTTTAAAAAAGCTGATTAAACAGCTTGATGTTGAAATGGCAACGAGAGGTAATAACCAAGTTGTCTACCTTAAATACGCGAAAGCAGAAGATCTTGTCGATGTGTTGAAAGGTGTGTCTGATAACTTGCAGTCAGAGAAGCAAACGTCAACCAAAGGCAGTCCATCGCAACGAAACCAAGTGATGATTTCGGCGCACAGTGATACCAATTCTCTGGTTATTTCTGCCCAGCCAGAGATCATGAGTGCACTGAAAGATGTCATTGCACAACTCGATATTCGTCGTGCTCAAGTATTGATTGAAGCCTTGATTGTTGAGATGTCAGAAGGTGATGGCGTTAACCTTGGTGTCCAGTGGGGCAACCTTGAAACCGGGGCTGTGGTCCAGTACGGCAACACCGGAGCGTCTATTGGCAATGTTATGGTCGGTTTAGAAGAAGCGAAAGATACGGAAAAGACCACCGCGGTTTACGATGAAAATGGTAAATTCCAGCGCAATGAAACGACGACTGAAAAGGGTGACTATTCAACGTTAGCTTCCGCTCTCTCTGGTGTTAATGGTGCGGCTGTGAGCTTGGCCATGGGCGATTGGACAGCGCTGATCAGTGCTGTGGCGACCGATTCAAACTCAAATATTCTCTCTTCACCAAGTATTACGGTTATGGATAATGGTGAAGCTTCGTTCATTGTTGGTGAAGAAGTGCCGGTTCTTACGGGCTCGACGGCAGGTTCAAGCAACGACAATCCATTCCAGACGGTTGAACGTAAAGAAGTCGGCATCAAACTTAAAGTGGTGCCACAAATTAATGAAGGTGACTCTGTTCAGCTGAAAATAGAACAAGAAGTCTCGAATGTATTAGGTGCAAACGGGGCTGTTGATGTTCGTTTTGCTAAGCGCCAGCTCAATACCTCGGTGATAGTTCAAGATGGTCAAATGCTCGTGCTAGGCGGTCTGATTGATGAGCGTGCATTGGAGAGTGAATCTAAAGTCCCATTTTTAGGTGATATTCCTATTTTGGGATACTTGTTTAAATCAACCAGTACTCAGGTCGAGAAAAAGAACTTAATGGTTTTCATCAAGCCAACCATTATTCGTGATGGGATGACGGCTGATGGTATCACTCAGCGTAAATACAACTTCATTCGAGCTGAGCAACTCTATAAAGCTGAGCAAGGGCTGAAATTGATGGCTGACGATAACATTCCGGTTTTACCTAAGTTTGGTGACAATATGGATCACCCAGCAGAAATCCAAGCTTTCCTTGATCAAATGGAAAAAGAATAATGACTGAATTGATCGGTTCGGCGCGTACTTACCAGCGCTTGCCGTTTAGCTTTGCGAATCGCTACAAAATGGTGCTTGAGTATCAGCATCCTGAGCGTGAGCCAGTACTTTATTACGTTGAACCATTGAAATCAGCGGCGATCATTGAAGTGAGCCGAGTGGTGAAGCGTGGCTTTATACCTCAAGTAATTACCGTGGATGAGTTTGATAAAAAACTGACTGATGCTTATCAGCGAGATTCATCGGAAGCGCGCCAGTTGATGGAAGATATTGGGGCAGACAGCGACGATTTTTTCTCATTAGCCGAAGAGTTACCACAAGATGAAGACCTGCTTGAATCGGAAGACGATGCCCCTATCATCAAGTTAATCAATGCCATGTTAGGTGAGGCGATTAAAGAAGGCGCTTCGGATATTCATATCGAGACGTTTGAGAAGTCACTCTCTATTCGTTTCCGAGTTGATGGTGTACTGCGTGATGTGTTAGCCCCGAGTCGTAAGCTTGCCCCTTTGCTCGTCTCTCGTGTAAAGGTCATGGCGAAGTTGGATATCGCTGAAAAACGCGTGCCACAAGATGGCCGCATTTCTTTGCGCATCGGTGGCCGAGCGGTGGATGTGCGCGTCTCCACCATGCCTTCCTCACATGGTGAGCGTGTGGTCATGCGTTTGTTGGATAAGAACGCCACTCGTCTAGACTTACACAGTTTAGGTATGACGGCCGAGAACCACGAAAATTTCCGTAAGCTGATTCAGCGTCCACACGGTATTATTTTGGTTACGGGCCCGACGGGCTCAGGTAAATCAACAACCTTGTACGCCGGTCTGCAAGAGCTCAACAGTAACGAGCGA
Organism: Vibrio artabrorum; assembly: GCF_024347295.1. Taxonomy (NCBI): domain Bacteria; kingdom Pseudomonadati; phylum Pseudomonadota; class Gammaproteobacteria; order Vibrionales; family Vibrionaceae; genus Vibrio; species Vibrio artabrorum. The sequence continues at coordinate 115,410 of NZ_AP025458.1, forward strand.
AATATTTTAACTGTTGAAGACCCAATCGAATTCGATATTGACGGCATAGGTCAAACACAAGTGAACCCTAAGGTTGATATGACCTTTGCGCGAGGTTTGCGTGCCATTCTTCGTCAAGATCCTGATGTGGTGATGATCGGTGAAATCCGAGATTTAGAAACCGCAGAGATTGCAGTACAAGCTTCTTTGACCGGCCATTTAGTGATGTCGACTCTGCACACCAATACTGCCATCGGTGCGATCACGCGTTTGCGGGATATGGGTATTGAACCTTTCTTGATTTCGTCTTCATTGCTGGGAGTTCTAGCGCAGCGTTTAGTGCGTACCCTATGCCATGGCTGCAAAGAGCCTTATCAAGCCGATAGCGAGCAGAAAAAACTGTTCGGATTGATGAAAAATGAAAGCCTGACGCTATACCGAGCGAAAGGTTGTGAGTTGTGTGGTCATAAAGGATACAAAGGCCGTACGGGCATTCATGAACTATTGATGATTGATGACTCGGTACAAGAGCTAATCCATAGTGAGTCTGGAGAGCAGGCCATTGAGAAGGTCATTCGTGGCACAACGCCCAGTATTCGTGACGATGGTTTAAGCAAAGTTCGAAAAGGCGTAACGTCCCTAGAAGAAGTGATGCGTGTGACCAAGGAAGTCTAGAATGGCAGCATTTGAATACAAAGCGTTGGATAACACTGGCAAGAGTAAAAAAGGGTCAATCGAGGCCGATAATGCCCGCCAGGCTCGTCAAAGAATCAAAGAGCTTGGTTTAATTCCGGTTGAGATGACCGAGGCCAAAGCCAAGCCCTCGAAAGGTGTTCAACCATCGACCAGTTTTAAACGTAGTATCAGTACGCCAGATCTGGCGTTGATTACCCGTCAAATCTCAACACTGGTTCAATCTGGCATGCCTTTAGAAGAGTGTTTGAAAGCGGTGGCCGAACAGTCGGAAAAACCTCGCATTCGTACCATGTTACTTGCGGTGCGATCTAAAGTTACCGAAGGTTATTCGCTGGCGGACAGTTTGTCTGATTTCCCACATATCTTCGATGAGCTGTTCAGATCGATGGTTGCCGCTGGTGAGAAGTCAGGACACTTGGATGCGGTGCTTGAACGCTTGGCTGATTACGCCGAAAATCGTCAAAAGATGCGTTCAACATTACTGCAAGCGATGATCTACCCTATCGTGTTGGTGGTCTTTGCGGTCGCGATCGTCTCTTTCCTACTCGCTACGGTAGTCCCTAAGATTGTAGAGCCAATTATTCAAATGGGACAAGAGCTGCCTCAATCGACACAATTTTTATTAGCATCGAGTGAATTTATTCAGAATTGGGGTATCCAATTACTGCTATTGGTCATGGGTGTGATTTTTGTTGTCAAGACCGCGTTGAAAAAGCCGAGTGTCCGCATGAGTTGGGATCGTAAATTATTAAGTCTCCCGCTGATTGGCAAGATAGCGAAGGGCATCAATACATCTCGGTTCGCTCGAACATTGTCGATCTGTACCTCAAGTACGATTCCCATCCTTGAAGGGATGAAAGTGGCCGTGGATGTGATGTCGAATCATTATGTGAAGCAACAAGTATTGCAGGCTTCAGACAGTGTTAGAGAAGGTGCAAGCCTGCGTAAAGCGCTCGCCCAAACCAAACTTTTTCCACCGATGATGCTGCATATGATCGCCAGTGGTGAGCAGAGTGGTCAGTTGGAACAGATGTTAACAAGAGCCGCGGATAACCAAGACCAAAGCTTTGAATCGACGGTGAATATTGCGTTAGGTATTTTCACCCCAGCGCTTATCGCTTTGATGGCAGGTTTAGTGCTGTTTATTGTGATGGCGACCTTGATGCCGATGCTTGAAATGAACAATCTAATGAGTGGCTGATTTAACAGTAGCTTATAGAACATGAGTTTTTGGATTGTCGAGATGAAGGCATTGCTGTCTCAACTCGCATCTGTAATTTGGAGAAAATAATGAAACACAAAATGAAAAAACAGTCAGGCTTTACCCTATTAGAAGTGATGGTTGTTGTGGTTATTCTTGGCATTTTAGCCAGCTTTGTTGTGCCTAACCTCTTAGGTAATAAAGAGAAGGCTGACCAACAAAAAGCCATTACTGATATTGTGGCGCTAGAGAACGCGCTCGATATGTACAAACTGGATAACAGCGTTTACCCAACAACGGATCAAGGTCTTGATGCATTGGTTTCTAAGCCAAGCAGTCCAGAGCCTCGTAACTACCGCGATGGTGGCTACATCAAGCGTCTACCTAATGACCCATGGGGTAACGAGTACCAATTCCTAAGCCCAGGTGATAATGGCACTATCGATATTTTCACTCTTGGTGCAGATGGCCAAGAAGGCGGTGAAGGCATTGCTGCGGATATCGGCAACTGGAACATGCAAGACTTTCAATAAGCGGCGGTGGATTGCTTCTTGATAAGTTATTGCGCGTGACACATTTTGAGATCAGGACGTAAACCCATGGAGTCTAGACGGTGAAGACGACGCAAACACAGCCAGGTTTCACTTTGATTGAGATTCTTTTAGTGTTGGTTCTGCTGTCATTAACAGCGGTCGCGGTGATCGCGACCATCCCGATCAATAGTAAAGATGTTGCTAAAAAATACGCTCAAAGCTTTTATCAACGAGTTCAGTTGCTCAACGAAGAAGCGATTTTGAGTGGTTTGGACTTTGGTATTCGTGTTGATGAAAAGAGATCGACCTATGTATTGATGGCACTGAAATCAGAAGGTTGGCAGGACGTTGAATTCGAGAAAATCCCCTCTTTAACGGAATTACCGAAAGAACTGGCGTTGTCACTGACATTAGGGGGTGGCGCATGGGAAGACGATGATCGGTTATTCAATCCAGGAAGCTTGTTTGATGAAGATATGTTTGCCGATCTTGAAGAGGAAAAAAAGCCTAAGCCACCGCAGATATACATCTTATCGAGTGCGGAAATGACACCGTTCGTTCTTTCTTTTTACCCAAATACAGGGGATACGGTGCAAGACGGTTGGCGTATTCAAGTGTTGGATAATGGTGTCATTCGATTGTTAGAGCCGGGAGAAGAAGATGAAGAGAAATAACCTCTATTCTCATCGTTCTCGTGGTATGACGCTACTTGAGGTCTTGGTCGCGCTCGCGATTTTTGCAACCGCGGCGATCAGTGTTATTCGTGCCGTAACTCAACATATCAATACACTCAGTTATCTAGAAGATAAAACCTTTGCAGCGATGGTCGTAGATAACCAAATGGCCTTAGTGATGCTCCATCCTGAGAAGCTAAAAAAAGCGCAGGGCACACAAGAATTAGCAGGAAGAGAATGGTTCTGGCAGGTTACCCCCATCGATACCAGTGATAATCTATTAAAGGCGTTTGATGTGAGTGCAGCAACCAGTAAACAAGCTTCTCCAGTGGTCACGGTGCGCAGTTATGTCGCGAATTAAAAACCGTTCGCTCAGTAAAAGTAGGTCGTCTACGCTGGCTTCATTTAAGAGTTTGTCACGCAAACCGCGCCTACTTGCAAAAGGGAGAGGCTTTACCTTAATTGAGGTTTTGGTCTCGATTGCTATCTTTGCCGCTTTAAGTATAGCGGCCTATCAAGTTGTAAATCAGGTGCAGCGGAGCAATGATATCTCAATTGAACGCAGTGCGCGTTTGAATCAACTGCAACGTAGTTTAGTCATTTTAGATAATGACTTTCGTCAGATGGCGGTTCGACAATTTCGCACCAATGGTGAAGAAGCATCATCTAAGCTGATCTTAATGAAGGAGTATTTATTGGATTCCGACGGTGTTGGTATCCTATTTACTCGCCTTGGGTGGCACAACCCACAACAGCAGTTTCCACGAGGTGAGGTGACGAAAGTCGGTTATCGCATAAAAGAGGAGACGCTTGAGCGTGTGTGGTGGCGCTATCCTGATACACCAGCAGGACAACAAGGTGTGATTACGCCTCTGCTTGATGATGTCGAAAATTTGGCCTTTGAGTTTTATGACGGGAGCCGTTGGGAGAAAGAGTGGCAAACGGATAAGTCTCTGCCTAAAGCAATAAGACTAAAACTGACTTTGAAAGATTATGGTGAGATAGAGCGTGTCTATCTCATCGCAAGTGGCACCCTAGATCAGGTCGATGACACTTCAAACAGTGGCGCTTCAGTCACTAATGAGGGGAATAATGATTCATCGAACTAACTCTCTTGTCATGACCCGGCCAACGTTGGGGCGGAAACAGCGTGGTGTTGCACTGATCATTATTTTGATGCTGCTGGCGATCATGATAACCATTGCTGGGAGTATGTCAGAACGTTTGTTTACGCAATTTAAACGTGTGGGTAATCAGTTGAATTACCAACAGGCTTACTGGTACAGCATCGGTGTTGAAGCGCTCGTTCAAGATGGTATTAGGCAAAGCTACAAAGACAGTGATACCGTAAACTTAAGCCAACCTTGGGCGCTTGAGGAGCAGGTATACCCGTTGGATTATGGGCAAGTGAAAGGGCGAATCGTGGATGCGCAAGCGTGTTTTAATCTCAATGCCTTGGCTGGGGTTACGGTCACATCCAATAATCAGTCCCCCTATTTACTGACGGTTTGGCAAACCTTATTGGAAAATCAAGATGTTGAGCCTTATCAGGCGGAGGTGATTGCGAATTCAACATGGGAGTTTGTTGACAGTGATACACGTAGCACCTCTTCCGTTGGTGTTGAAGACAGCACCTATGAGGCGATGAAGCCATCTTATCTTGCGGCAAATGGCTTAATGGCTGACGAATCGGAGCTGCGCGCAGTGTATCAGGTGACGGGTGAGGTGATGAATAAGGTTCGCCCATTGGTTTGTGCACTGCCTACCGATGACTTTCGATTGAACGTGAACACAGTTTCGGAAAAACAAGCCCCTCTGTTAGAAGCGATGTTTGCGCCAGGTCTAAGTGAGTCAGATGCCAAACAACTGATAGATAAACGCCCATTTGATGGTTGGGATACGGTCGATGCATTTATGGCCGAGCCCGCCATGGTTGGTGTGAGTGCCGAAATCAAGAAAAAAGCGAAAGCATATTTAACTGTAGATAGTGCCTATTTTGAGCTAGATGCAGAGGTATTGGTTGAGCAGTCACGTGTACGTATACGGACGCTTTTCTATAGTAGCAATCGAGAGACTGTGACGGCAGTACGCCGTCGTTTTGGAGGAATCCGTGAGCGAGTTTCTGACCGTTCGACTGAGTAGCGAACTACACCATCCTGTGCAGTGGTTAGTTTGGTCGACAAGCCAACAGGAAGTGATAGCCAGTGGTGAACTGTCTAGCTGGGAACAGCTTAACGAGTTAACACCTTACGCGGAAAAGCGCAGTTGTATCGCTTTATTGCCGGGAAATGAGTGCTTAATTAAGCGTGTGGAGATCCCGAAAGGTGCTGCTCGTCAGTTCGATTCTATGTTGCCGTTTTTATTAGAAGACGAAGTCGCACAAGATATCGAAGAGTTACACCTGACGATTTTAGATAAAGACGCAACGCACGCCACAGTGTGTGGTGTCGATCGCGAATGGTTAAAGCAAGCTTTAGACCTGTTTCGCGAAGCCAATATCACCTTCCGTAAGGTGTTGCCAGATACGCTAGCGATTCCTTTGCAAGAGCAAGGAATCAGTGCTCTGCAAATCGAGCAGCATTGGTTGCTGCGTCAAAGTCATTATCATGCGGTATCGGTTAGCGAAGTATGGTTGCCGATGTTCTTGCAAAGTGATTGGGTTGTCTCTGGTGAGGAAGAGCAAGCGACGACGATTTTCTGCTATACCTCAATGCCAAACGACGACGTTCAGCGACAAAGTGGTTTGGAGTGGCAAGCCAAGCCTGCTGAATTGGTGATGGCTTTATTGAGTCAACAAGCGATCTCAAGCAGTGTCAATTTACTGACTGGCACCTTTAAAACCAAATCTTCATTCAGTAAATATTGGCGAGTTTGGCAGAAGGTGGCGATTGCTGCTTGTTTGCTGGTGGCTGTGATTGTCACTCAACAAGTGTTGAAAGTTCAGCAATACGAAGCGCAAGCACAAGCTTACCGCATGGAGAGTGAACGTATCTTTAGAGCCGTTCTTCCTGATAAACAACGCATTCCGACAGTCAGTTATCTGAAACGTCAGATGAACGATGAAGCCAAGAAATATGGCGGCTCAGGCGATGGCGACTCTTTATTGGCCTGGTTAGCACTGCTGCCTGAAACCTTAGGAAAGGTCGGGGCGATAGAAGTTGAAAACATTCGTTATGATGGGAATCGTTCTGAGATTCGGCTGCAGGCTAAAAGTTCTGATTTTCAACATTTTGAGACCGTGAGGGTGAAGCTCGAAGAGAAGTTCACCGTAGAACAAGGGCCACTAAACCGAAATGGTGATGCCGTATTTGGCAGCTTTACTCTTAAACCCCATCAATAACCAGCGTAAGGCGATCTGTGATGAGAAATATAATTGAGCCACTCCAAGCGTGGTGGACTTCAATCAGTCAAAGAGAGCAACGATTAGTCATTGGTTGCTCCGTTTTATTGGTGGTCGGTGTTGTTTATTGGGGATTAATTCAGCCACTCAGTCAGCGAGCTGAACTTGCCCAGAGTCGCATTCAAAGTGAGAAGCAACTGCTGGCTTGGGTAACCCATAAAGCCAATGAAGTGGTTGCGCTACGAGGCAGCGGTGGCATCAGTGCGAGTCAACCTCTGAATCAATCGGTGCCTGCTTCTATGCGTCGTTTCAAGATTGAATTGATTCGAGTGCAACCACGTGGTGAGATGCTACAAGTGTGGGTGAAACCTGTGCCATTTAATCAGTTCGTCGATTGGCTGACATACCTGAAAGAGAAGCAGGGTGTAGAGGTTGAGTTTATGGATATTGATCGCTCTGATACCCCTGGGGTTATTGAGGTCAACCGACTACAGTTTAAACGAGGTTAATGTGAAACGCGGTTTATCTTTTAAATATGGCCTGCTCTTTAGTGGCATCTTTGTCGTCTTTTTCTCCGTCAGTCTACTGCTGCACTTACCGGCTTCTTTTGCTCTTAAGCTCGCCCCGGTGATGCGCGGTTTCAGTATCGAAGGCGTGGAGGGCACGGTTTGGCAAGGCAGCGCAAACAACATCGTGTGGCAGCGTGTTAATTATGGCTCTGTGCAGTGGGACTTCCAGTTTTCTAAGCTATTCCAAGCCAAAGCGGAACTCGCCGTTCGCTTTGGGCGTAGCAGCGATATGAATTTATCAGGTAAAGGGTATGTCGGGTACAGCATGAGTGGGGCTTATGTGGAAAACTTGGTGGCATCAATGCCAGCTAAGAATGTGATGAAGTATGCTCCTGCTATTCCAGTACCGGTTTCGATTAGTGGACAAGTTGAACTGATGATCAAATCTGCTGTTTATGCGCAGCCTTGGTGCCAATCAGGCGAAGGTTCGCTGGCTTGGTCTAGTGCGGCGGTGGCTTCCCCAGTGGGGTCGTTAGATTTGGGGCCTGTGATTGCGGACATCACTTGTAAAGACAGCACCATTATGGCGAAAGGTACTCAGAAGAGCCAACAGGTAAACAGTGAGTTTTCGGCGAGCGTAACGCCAAATCAACGCTATACGTCGGCAGCGTGGTTTAAGCCGGGCGCTGAATTTCCACCAACGATGCAGAATCAACTTAAATGGTTGGGGAATCCTGATAGCCAAGGTAAGTACCAGTTTACTTATCAAGGTCGCTTTTAGCTAAACAGCTAAGGGTCACTCAATTATGAAATATAAAAAACGGGCGCCTCATTGAGGTGCCCGTTTTGTTTGATTCGTTAGAATGACAGCGAGCAAACTCGGCTAGTCTTTACCTTGTAAGATCTCTGCCCATGGTAAGTCCGCATCACCAAGAACAATGAAATTGGGGTTCTCAAGCGTCTCTCTTTCATTGTATGAGAGTGGTTCTAGCTGGGTGCTCAAGATGCGGCCGCCCGCCTCTTCAACAATGCACTGGGTTGCGGCGGTATCCCATTCACCCGTTGGACCAAGTCTTAGGTAACAATCCACAGCACCTTCTGCCACTAAACAGGCCTTAAGCGCTGCTGAGCCTAAAGGGACCAAATCATAGTTCCAGGCTGAGCTCATACGGCTAGTGATGTGATTGATGTCTTGGCGGCGGCTGATCGCCATCGCGATCGATTGGTTTGGCTGTTCATGGCGATGCGTTTTGATTTTCACTCTGTCATTGAGGTCCGGGATTTTCCAAGCGCCTTTACCACGGTAGGCGTAATAGCTCACTCCGGAAGTCGGTGCGTAGACGACCCCCATGACGGGCTTGTTATGTTCAATTAGAGCGATAATTGTTGCGAAGTCACCACTTCGTGCGATGAACTCCTGGGTGCCATCTAGTGGGTCAACCAACCAGTATCGATCCCATTGAGCTCGTTGCTCTAGGCCGATGTCAGCCGCTTCTTCAGACAACACGGGAATATCAGGGGTCAGTTCACAGAGCCTTTTCGAGATCAACTTATGCGCTGCAAAGTCAGCCGTGGTGACCGGCGTGTCATCACTTTTAGTGAACGCTTCGTAATCTTTTTTCTCGTAGATCTCTAAGATGAGCTGCCCAGCAGAACGAGCAATCTCAATGACTGAAGGGAGGAGATGAGATAAATCTTTTTTTATAGGCATAAATGTTCTCTTACGCTTCGAGTGAGCCTGTTCGTTCTAATTGTTGTTTAAGGTTCGAAGGGTTAATAGTAGTGCGGTAATACTACGAGCCTCACAGAAGTCGAGATGCGTTAATAACTCTTCGGCTTGAGCAAGGGGCCAACGTACAATATCCAGTGGTTCGGGTTCATCACCTTCTAGTTTCTCTGGGTAGAGTTCTTGTGCGATAAACAGTGTCATTTTGCTAGAGAAGTAAGAGGGCGCAAGGATCACTTCCTTTAGTGGGGTGAGTTTGTTGGCACCAAAACCAATCTCTTCTTTTAGCTCACGAACGGCGGCTTCATTCGGTTGTTCACCTGAGTCAATGAGGCCTTTTGGAAAGCCCAGTTCATAGCGTTCTGTGCCCGCGGCGTATTCACGGACTAATAAAATATCGCCTTGTTCAGTAATCGGAACCATCATCACAGCATGGCGCCCACTCGGTTTCATGCGTTCGTAAGTTCGCTGTTCGCCGTTTGAAAAGCGCAAATCAAGAGATTCGATAGAGAACAGTTTTGATTGAGCGACAGTTTGCTGAGCCAAAATTTCGGGCTTGGTCCTTTTTGTCATTGCGCTCGCTCCTTAACTCATTGAGGTTCTTTCTTATAAAGTCATTCTAATATAGGGGAAATGACGTTGAGTTCCTAGATCCGAGTTTTTATATCCTAGAATTATTAGAGCAAGAACCGATTGCGATCACTTGAATACCTTACTGCAAATGGTAACGAGCGGTGTTGAACGAGACATCACGGCTCGGAAGTGTTTCTGCTGTTTCAAATACAAAAAAGGTTGATGCTTACGCATCAACCTTTTGATTGAATACCTTACTTGGTATCGCTAAGACAGCATAAGTGTCTAGTAGTAAGAGTGCTCACCACGATCGTGCTCAGTGGCATCACGAACAGCCGTTAGTTCACCTTCAAACTGTTGAAGAAGCTCTTTTTCGATGCCTTCTTTTAGCGTTACATCAACCATAGAACAACCGTTACAGCCGCCACCAAATGCAACGATAGCCGCACCGTCTTCAGTGATTTCCACCAAGCTTACGTGACCACCGTGACCAGCAAGCTGTGGGTTAACTTGTGTTTGAATGGCGTATTCAACGCGTTCTACAAGTGGCGCATCATCAGAGACTTTACGCATTTTAGCATTTGGTGCTTTCAGTGTGAGTTGAGAGCCCATTTTATCCGTCACGAAGTCAATCTCAGCTTCGTCTAAGAATGGTAGGCTTAACTCATCTACGTATGCAGAGAATGCTTCGAAAGAAAGCTTGGTATCAGACGCTTCGATAGCATCTGTTGGACAGTAAGAAACACCACACTCAGCGTTTTGTGTGCCTGGGTTTACCACGAACACACGAATGTTTGTCCCTTCAGGCTGCTGTGACAGCAGATTGGCAAAGTGAGTTTGAGCTGTTTCTGTAATAGTAATATTTGACACGACGAATACCTGAGTAGATTTGTAGGTTATTAGCGCCATTCTACCCCTGTCAGATTTGTAATTCAGCCCTTTTTTTGTTGGATTGCTGTACAAGTTGTGATTGACAGCTTTTATCCCGAGGGCTCAGGAGTACGGCAGATACAGTAAATATCAATCCTTTTAACGCCCACATCAAGCAGTAATTGGCATAATTGATACACAGTACTGCCGGTGGTTACAACATCATCAATTATCGCGACGTGAGAGGGGATTGTTTCTTCAACATCTTGTTTTCGCAGTGCAAAGGCGTTGTTTAGATTGTGTAATCGTGCAGATTTGGACAGCCCTTGTTGAGAAGCGGTTGAACGAATTCGACGAAATAGCACCTCATCTTTAACGCCAAGCTCTTGAGCGGTGTAATTCGCTAGCAGCTGACTCTGATTAAAGCCACGATGAATGTATCGACGCCAATACAACGGTACACTGGTGATCAGCGGAGCAGGATGTTCGACACGTGATGCTAATAATTTTGCCAGATCGCGTGCCAACCAAAACTTATCGGCGTACTTCATTTGTTGGATATAACGTGCCGTTGGGAAGGTGTAGTCACCGACGCAATAGAGACGATGCCAAGGTGGAGGTTTTGATAAGCATTCACCACATTGAGCGACAGTGACTCGCGTTGTTAAGCCACATCGCTGACAGCGTGGGGTAGGTTCAAATAGCCTAAGGCAACAATCACACCATCGAGGATGTGTATCGCTGGGGAGTTTATCGAGCTTGCACAGATGGCACTGAGGCGTGACCAGACGTGGTGTGTGTTTTTGTAGCCAATCGGATAACATAGCCCGCAATGCTTTTGGGTGATGGTGTTCTTTGGACTAACCATACTAAAAAGCGCGGATTATCGCTGATGGAAAAAGTAGGGAATATTGAGAATGAGTGATGGGTTATATTGGCATGTTTCTGGGCAAGGGCCTGATTTAGTGCTGGTTCATGGCTGGGGAATGAACGGTGCGGTATGGCAACAAACCGTTGAGGCATTACACGCTGACTTTCGAGTGCATGTTGTCGACCTTCCGGGCTATGGACACAGCGCGCACTGTCACGCTCAAGATCTTGAAGAGATTGCTCAACAACTGTTGGCTGAAGCACCTAAACACGCTATTTGGGTGGGTTGGTCACTGGGTGGTTTGGTTGCGACACACATGGCACTTCATCATTCCGATTATGTGAGTAAACTGGTGACGGTAGCCAGTTCTCCTAAATTCGCCGCTGCAAAAGAGCCAGTGTTATGGCGAGGCATTCAACCCAATGTATTAACGGCTTTCACTGAGCAGTTAGTGGAAGACTTTCAGACGACTATTGAACGCTTTATGGCACTGCAAGCGATGGGCAGTCCTTCAGCAAGGCAAGATGTAAAACAGCTCAAGCAAGCGATACTGTCGCGCCCGTTGCCAAATCCTGACTCATTGTTGGCAGGACTAAAGATGCTGTCAGATGTCGACCTGCGCGAACAACTGCCTGAGATTTCAGTACCAATGCTGCGCTTGTATGGTCGACTAGATAGGCTGGTACCAATAAAAGTTGCCAAAGATCTAGGTAATGCACTGCCTCATACCGAGCAATATATTTTTACTCAGTCTTCTCATGCGCCATTCATGACCGAAGCCGATGCCTTTTGCAGTGAACTGGTCAGCTTCGCGCAAAAATAATCGCTAAATTTATCGTCGGTGTGGTCGATATATGATCAACCAAGGCGTTACATGACACTCAGACCTCACTCTCTCCTGAGTTGATTGTGACAAGTTGGGCTATGCCTGTTGTACTGACTCAGTGCAATAGCGTTATGGCAATAGCGATGGGCGATTTTTGAGGAGAGTTCGCGATGATTGTGTCACCTGCAACAGCAGTGAGTGTGCCATTAATCGCCCCATCTGTTAATGTGCAAACCGAGCAAGTTGCGCGTGATAATAAAGTTCGAGAACCCGTTGCTCCCGCCGTAGCATTGGCGAAAACCAATGCAGAGCGAAAGGTGAAATCGGACGATAAGCGAAGGCAGCAGTCGGCTTGGGATCCTTCAGACCATCCTGGTTATGAAATGGAGAACGAGTCAGAGGCCAATTCGATTAGCCAAGAAGAGCCACAAGATCCTTTTGAGCGGTTGTTCAACTTATTGGCATTGAGAACATACAGTGCTGACCAAGGAAAGGGCTATACCATGCGTTTCCGCCTGCCAAAGCATGTTTTAGATGCGGCGATTCAAGAGGGACAGATGGAGAAACGACGTAAGGTCATAAAATATCATTATGGTCATGCTGTTGCGCCTCATGCTTCATCAGGAATGCTGGTTGTTTTATAAACGAGTTGTTTTATCAACCAGTTGTGTTGTGAACGGATCACAAAACGACACAGCCGGCCATTCGTGTCTTTTTTGAACACATAATAAAAACCTGCATACCCTAAGGGATGCAGGTTTTCTGTTTTAGGCGATTCAGTTTTGATGAAAGTTAAACCGACGCTTTAATCATTGTTTCGCTATCACAAGGGTTATTTCTTCGCTTTAGCAAAGGCAGCCGCAAAAGCGCCCCCCATCGCCGCGTTTTGTTGCGGCTCCTCACGGCGACGTTGTCCACCTTGTGAGTTTTGGTTCGGGCGGTTTTGTGCGCGAGGTGCAGTTGAGCGTTGTGCACGGTTGTCTTGTCCTGGTTCATCTTTCATACGCATGCTGAGCGCAATACGTTTACGCTGAACATCCACTTCCATGACCTTCACTTTGACGATATCTCCCGCTTTCACCACTTCACGTGGATCAGAGACAAAGCGGTCAGTTAACGCTGAAATATGCACTAAGCCGTCTTGGTGAACCCCAATATCAACGAAGGCACCAAAGTTCGCTACGTTCGAAACCACACCTTCTAAGATCATGCCCGGTTCTAGATCAGACATGCTGTTGACGCCATCGGCGAAGGTGGCCGTCTTGAATTCTGGGCGAGGGTCACGACCCGGCTTATCGAGCTCTTTGATGATGTCAGTTACGGTTGGTACACCAAAACTGTCATTGGTGTAATCCACGGCGTGTAAACCACGTAAGAACGCTGTGTTACCCACCAGAGACTTGATGTCTTTTTGGTTTTTCTCGGCAATGGTTTTGACGACAGGGTAAGCTTCTGGGTGAACCGAGGATGCATCCAGTGGGTTCTTACCATCCATAATACGGAGGAAACCAGCACACTGTTCAAAGGCTTTTGGCCCCAAACGTGCAACCTTTTTCAAGGTAGTACGTGCTTCAAAGCGACCGTTTTCATCACGGAAATCCACGATGTTCTGAGCGATGGTGCTCGAAAGGCCAGCAACACGAGTCAACAGCGCAGCAGAAGCGGTATTCACGTCCACACCAACCGCGTTTACACAGTCTTCGACAATCGCATCTAGGCGCTTAGCAAGCATGGTCTGGCTAACGTCGTGTTGGTATTGGCCCACACCGATCGATTTAGGGTCAATCTTCACCAATTCTGCCAGTGGATCTTGTAGGCGGCGAGCGATAGATACCGCACCACGGATCGACACGTCCATGTTCGGGAACTCTTTTGCTGCTAACTCAGACGCAGAATACACCGATGCGCCGGCTTCGCTGACAATGATCTTTTGCGCTGTTAGATTGCCGCGTTTAATTACGTCAGCCACAAAGCTGTCGGTTTCGCGTGAAGCGGTACCGTTACCAATGGCAATCAGATCAACATTAAATTGACGAACCAGTTGCTCAACCACGTGGGCTGATTTGTCGTATTGCTTTTGTGGTGGGTGAGGGTAAATGGTTTCTGTCGCCAGAACCTTACCGGTTGAATCCACGACCGCGATTTTTGAACCGGTACGTAAACCGGGATCCAAGCCTAAGGTTGCTCGAGGGCCAGCCGGCGCTGCCATTAAAAGATCTTTTAAGTTGGTGGCAAACACTTCAATCGCTTCGATTTCAGCACGTTCTTTCATCGCGCCCATCAATTCGGTTTCCATGTGCATAGACACCTTGATACGCCATGCCCAACTAATCACTTGCTTACGCCATGCATCGGCAGGCGCGCTGCTTAAGGTAATGCCGTAGTGGTCTGAGATGATGCTCTCACAGTAGGAACCACGTACACCTTCTTCTTGCTCTGGATCGGCGTTCATTGCTAACGTTAGAAAGCCTTCATTACGGCCTCGTAGCATGGCAAGCGCTCGGTGCGAAGGCACTTTGTTTAGCGTTTCGTTGTGTTCGAAGTAGTCTTTAAACTTCTCGCCTTCATGCTCTTTGCCTGCGACGACACGAGCGACTAGCTCAGCATTGCGGTTTAGGTGTTGGCGAACCTTCTCAAGCAGATTCGCGTCTTCTGCAATGCGTTCCATGATGATCGCACGTGCGCCATCGAGTGCTGCTTTGGTGTCAGCAATGCCTTTGTCGCTGCTGATGAAGTGAGCCGCTTCGGTTTCAGGATCGTGCTGTGGCTCGTTCCATAGCATATCGGCCAGGGGTTCTAGGCCCGCTTCAATCGCGATCTGACCTTTGGTACGACGCTTTGGCTTGTATGGTAGGTATAAGTCTTCTAGGCGAGTCTTGCTGTCGGCTTGCGTGATCTCTCGCTCTAATTCTGGCGTGAGTTTACCTTGGTCTTGAATTGATTTTAGAATCGTTTGACGACGATCGTCGAGTTCGCGAAGGTAAGAAAGACGACTATCGAGGTTACGCAGTTGGGTATCGTCTAAGCCACCTGTGACTTCTTTACGGTAGCGGGCAATAAAGGGAACAGTGTTACCGTCATCAATTAGGTTTACTGCGGCGGTGACTTGTTCTGAACGAACATTCAGTTCTTCAGCAATCAGTCGACAGATAGCTTGGCTCATCCGATGAATCTCTTATTTAATATCGTGACCAATACATGGGGGTGAGCGTACGCTTTTTCTAGCTTTGGTTGTGTAATTATCCTGTCAGAAACCGAATTTCCTTTTGTGACGCTGACTGTGTGCGAGATCTCTTACAAGTGATGTGCGACTAAGTCACTTTAAACCTATGTAATTGTCTTAATTTTGATGTAACACGTTGATTTGTAATGCCTTGTTGGGTTTTGCCCCTATTGACCACAATAAAAGTTTTTTCGGCCTATCTAGGAAACTCGTTCAATTACCGTATAGTTATCTTGTCGACAGGGAGTTGGCAGGAACAGGAAAAAGCCTAATGGACTAGGTATCTTCAGGATGAAGATTTGATGACTTAGGATGAGTGATCAGCAAGGAAGTGATGATCTCTGGATGAGATTCGCCCGTCAGGATGACAGGCTAGTATGGACACCGCTAGGATGGCGATGAACAAAAAGGAAATCGGTTAAAGGATTTAGCCTCGATCAAGGAAAGATGCAGGGAGCACCTTATCTCGAAGAGATAAACAGTAGCCGGATTGCTGCGATAGAGACTTAACCCCGCAGGCGCAAGCCTAGCGGGGTTTTCTTTTGTCTGGCGTTTGTGATTTTAGATCGTGTGGTTGAGCAGCGGTTAATTCTCTGTGTAGTGAATGGCATTGATGAACCACTCTTTGTCGCCTTCCGGTGTGTTTACCGTAAACTCATCATCCACTTCTTTTTTGAGCAGAGCGCGCGCCATCGGTGAATCGATAGACACGTAATTTTTCACGCCGCCATAGATCTCATCGGGGCCAACAATACGGAATGTTTTGATATCACCAGCATCATTCTCAATCTCGACCCAAGCTCCGAAAAACACTTTGCCTTCTTGCTGTGGTGAGTAATCCACGACCTTAACCTGATCAAGCCGTTTTCTTAGATAACGAACCCGTCGATCGATCTCTCGAAGGCGTTTTTTGTTGTATTGATAGTCTGCGTTTTCACTGCGATCACCAAGGCTAGCAGCCCAAGTTACTTTTTTGGTGACCTCGGGACGGTCTTCTCGCCACAAAAAATTGAGCTCAGCGGTAAGTCTTTCATAACCTTCGCGAGTAATTAGGTTTGTTTTCATAAATCTGGCTTAATGAAATGATGTTCTAAAATAGAATATATAGAAAGGCAACACACGTTAACAATTCTTTAGGCGACTTTTTCTCAAAAAATGTTACATTTTTAATGTCTTATACCCATACACAATTTACCAAGGATGCTTAGCCTTAGGTTTGAGTTTTAATAGGTGGAACCATTACATGCAAGAAAACTATAAAATTTTAGTGGTCGATGACGACGCTCGATTACGTGCATTGTTAGAGCGCTATTTGTCAGAGCAGGGCTTTCAAGTGCGTAGCGTGGCAAACAGTGAGCAGATGGACCGCCTGTTAACTCGTGAAAATTTTCACTTGATGGTATTGGATTTAATGTTGCCGGGTGAAGATGGTCTATCGATCTGTCGCCGTCTACGAAATGCCAATAACTCTCTCCCTATCTTAATGTTGACGGCAAAGGGCGATGAAGTGGATCGTATCGTGGGTTTGGAAGTCGGAGCAGATGATTACCTACCCAAACCATTTAACCCGCGTGAGCTATTAGCGCGTATTAAAGCGGTGATGCGTCGCCAAGTGATTGAAGCGCCGGGGGCGCCAAGCTCGGAAGAGTCTGTGGTTGAGTTTGGTGAGTTTCGCTTAAACCTAGGCACTCGAGAGATGTTTCGTGGTGAAGAACCTATGCCGCTGACTTCTGGTGAGTTTGCGGTGCTCAAGTCGCTCGTGATGAATGCTCGTGAGCCTATGTCTCGTGATAAATTGATGAACATGGCTCGTGGCCGTGAGTATTCAGCAATGGAGCGTTCTATCGATGTTCAGATTTCACGCCTGCGTCGTCTTGTTGAAGAAGATCCAAGTAAACCTCGTTATATCCAAACGGTATGGGGTTTGGGGTATGTATTTGTTCCTGATGGCAAAGCGGTTTAAGACCGGTTAATCGGTTATCTACCGGTTTCATCGGTTCTGTGAGCAGAATGGTTTATTTACGGGTCATCTCATTGATATGTGATGGCCCTTTTTGTATTTAACACAATGAGTTAGAGTTATAGTTTCGATTATATCTTTGTTTCTCTAACTTCCAATTTAGGTCTCCTATGCGCATACGTAGCTCCTTTACTCAGTCGATAGTGCTCTTCTTAACCCTATTGGTTGCCAGCCAAATTTTTTCTTATTATGCGGTGTTCAATTATGCACTGATGCCGAGTTTACAGCAGTTTAATAAGATCTTAGCCCATGAGCTAAATATCGTATTGAACCAAGGAGATGAAATCGATTTAGATATTGATGTGCCATTGCGTCAGCGCGTGCTTGAGCAGTTAGGTGTCACCGTTCATGCTAAAGATAGCCAAGCGGCGGATGAGTATTATCATGCTGTCTCGATTGACCTGATGAGCGAGGAGATGACCAAAGAGCTGGGCTCAGAAACGGAAGTGCGTCTGATTTCGGGCAAAGACAGCTATGTGCTATGGATGGATATTGCAAAGTTACCGAATTCCTTGATTCGTATTCCGCTGTCAGAGTTACAAGAAGAAGATTTCGCTCCTCTCTTTCGTAATAGTTTAGTCATGGCGCTGTTGATTGTAGTGGGGGGGTGGTTGTTTATTCGACTGCAAAATCGCCCGTTAATTACATTGGAAAAAGCGGCGCAAGGTGTTGGGCGCGGTGAAATACCCCCGCCGCTGCCAGTGCAAGGTGCACAAGAAATTCGTTCAGTCACTCGAGCTTTTAATCAGATGTCGAAAGGCATCCAAGAACTGGAAGAAGACCGAGCGTTATTGATGGCGGGGATCAGTCACGATCTACGTACACCATTGACTCGTATTCGTTTGGCGACGGAGATGATGTCACCAGAAGACAGCTATTTAGCGGATGGGATCATCAGTGACACTGAAGAGTGTAATGAAATCATCAGTCAGTTTATGGATTACCTTAAACCTGTCGATCGATCATCATTCCAAGCCGTGTTTGTCGATGATATTGCTCGTGAGGTGTCCAGTTCTGAAGGGGGTTACGAGGTGCAGATTGAAACCGATATTCCACAGTCAATGAAGCCTGCGCTAGGTAACCCAATCGCGATGAAACGTGCGGTGAGTAACTTGGTGGTGAATGCGCTGCGTTACGGCAATGGTTGGGTTAAGGTGTCGACCGGTATGACGGCCGATAATAAGCTCGCTTGGGTGACGGTGGAAGATAATGGCCCGGGTATCCCACAAGACCAGATCGGTAAGTTGTTTGAACCCTTTACGCGTGGTGACACGGCTCGTGGCAGTGAAGGGACCGGCTTAGGCTTGGCGATCGTTAAACGCATTGTTAGTCAGCACCAAGGAGCCGTGGTGGTTAATAACCGAAGTGAGGGTGGTTTGAAGGCGCAGATCAGTTTCCCGGTTAAGCCCTAGTTGTTATCGGTCCGTGTGACGACGATGAGTGTGGTTCGGGAAGCGGTTAAGAGTTCCCCGACTCAGTCATGCTTACCTCTCGGGGATGACGAATTGCTAACCATGGACCTTGATGATGGAAGTTTACTTTGATCGTTATTCCCTATCGTAAGGAGCGAACGAGTAGGGAATCTCGTTCTTGATTGATGAAAGTAACGTGCATGAAAAAGGCTTCCTTGTGGAAGCCTTTCTACGTTTTAAGCCGGAATATGAGGGCTAATTACGCCTTCGAATAAACATCGCGCTCGCCCAACCAACGGTTGATGATCGCTTTGGCATTGTCTGGGTAGCTATCATGAATATGACGCGCGATACGCTGCACTTCTGGGATCAAACGTTGGTCACGAACGAGGTCGGCGATCTTGAAGTCCGCTAAGCCCGTCTGCTTAGTCCCAAGCAGCTCTCCGGGGCCACGGATCTCTAAGTCACGCTGTGCAATGACAAAACCATCGTTACTTTCACGTAGTACGCCTAAGCGCTTCTGAGCGGTCTTAGACAGCGGTGAGTGATACAGCAGTACACAATGGCTTGCGACTGAACCACGGCCAACACGGCCACGCAGTTGGTGCAGTTGTGCGAGGCCGAGGCGCTCTGGGTTCTCGATGATCATTAAGCTCGAATTCGGTACATCTACACCCACCTCGATAACGGTTGTGGCAACCAATAGGTGCAGTTTGTTCTCTTTGAACTCTTGCATTACCGATTGTTTCTCGGCAGGTTTCATTCGACCATGCACTAAGCCAATTTTTACGTCTGGCAGTTTTCGTTGCAGCTCTTCTGCGGTGTCAGCTGCAGCTTGCGCTTCCAATACTTCAGATTCATCAATCAGTGTGCACACCCAGTACGCTTGTTTTCCCTCATTGAGACAGGCATTACGCACGCGCTCGACAATGTCGTCACGTTTAGTATCAGGAATTGCTACGGTTTGAATCGGCGTTCGACCCGGTGGTAGCTCATCAATGATTGAGGTTTCGAGATCGGCATAGGCGGTCATGGCGAGTGTTCGTGGAATTGGGGTTGCGGTCATCACCAACTGATGGGGGTAGTAGCCCTGCTTAGCGCCTTTTTCACGCAGCTCTAGTCGCTGGTGGACGCCAAATCGGTGCTGCTCATCAATGATGACGAAGCCAAGGTTTTTGAACTCGACATGCTCTTGGAACAGTGCATGAGTACCGACCACCATTTGCGCTTCACCACTGGCAATACGCGCCAATTCCGTTTCACGAGCTTTGCCTTTGAGTTTGCCAGCCAGCCAGCCAACTTGAATACCCATTGTTTCAAACCAGTTAGCAAAATTAATCGCGTGTTGCTCTGCGAGTAGTTCCGTTGGTGCCATCAGTGCGACTTGCTGACCATGTTCGAGTGCGCGAACAGCCGCCAGCGCAGCGACTAAGGTTTTACCTGAGCCCACATCTCCCTGCACTAAACGCATCATAGGGTGCGGCTTTTCCAAGTCCGCTTCGATCTCTTTAGTGACTCGTGCTTGAGCATGGGTCGGCGAAAATGGCAGTTGAGCCAACAACTTATCTTTCAGCGTATTTACTGGAGGAAATGGCATTGCTTTATCTTGTTGCCCTTTACTACGAACGGACAACATCGATAGGTTTTGAGCCAGTAGCTCTTCCATAATCAGGCGCAATTGAGCAGGGTGTTTTCCTTCATCAAACTGCTCTAGGTCAATACCTGGAGGTGGTCTGTGAATGGTATGCAGCGCTTGTGCGAGAGGCATTTGTTGGTTGTATAAACCAGATGGAAGCAGCTCGTTTACCGCCGCCTTATCTATCAGCTCGAGCGCTTGGTCTGTGAGGTTGCGCAGTGTGACTTGTCTTAGCCCTTCGGTGGTTGGGTACACCGGAGTTAGGTTCGCTTCTACATCTGGTTGCTGCCTTGGGGCAAAGAACTTGTAGTCAGGGTGGACGATTTCCAGTCCCATATTACCGCGCTTGATCTCACCGTAGGCATGCACTTGTTTGCCTTCGGCAAAGTTATTTTTCATTCCTGCGGTAAAGTTAAAAAAGCGCAGCGTGATAGTGCCGTTTCCATCGCTGATCTTTACTGCGAGCATCTTACGTTTACCAAAAATGGTATCGACGTGCATGACTTTGCCTTGTACAGCAGCCCAAAGGCCAGCGTGCAGTTTTACGATTGGATAAATACGCGTTCGATCTTCATAGCGTAACGGCAGATGAAACAGCAGATCTTGTACATTGTTAAGCCCAACCTTTTCCAATTTCTCTGCGACTTTTGCGCCGACTCCAGATAAAGAGTTGAGAGGGATAGCAGATAAAAGCTGTGACATAACCGGGCTCATAAACGTAAGAGAGATAATCTATTCAAGCATTTTACTGGATTTTTGTACAGGAATGGAATGAAGCGAGGGAAATTCTAGGATGACTGCCATAAAAAATCCCCTTAAGTGGTGAAGCATTAAGGGGATTTAAATAGCGATCAAAGTTGCTAACAAGTTCGAACGTTAATTCTTACGACGTCTAACTTTCAGTGCGTGTGGCATTACACGTAGCTTCTTCATAATGCTGGCAAGGTGAACACGATCTTTGGTGGTCAGCAAGATAGTCACAGTATACAAGCGTCCATCACGTTCTTCGGTTGAGATGCCGTGAATGTTAGAACCTGTTTTTGAGATGACGTTCGTTAACTCAGCTAAGGCCCCGTGATGGTTCTGAAGATCAACTTGAAGTTCTGCGGTAAATTCTTGGCTGTAATCGTCAGACCATTCCACCGCCATGTATTTGTCTGGCTCTTTTTGGTAGCCACGAACATTTGGACACGTTTCGCGGTGAACCACAAGGCCACGACCTGGGGATACATGGGCAATAATGTGATCACCTGGAATTGGGTGACAACACTTAGCGAACGTCAGCAATAAACCTTCAGCCCCTCGAATAGGAAGCTTTTTCTTTGGTATGCCGCTGTTATTTTCAACTTCAGTCAGTTCGTCAGCATCACCCAGTAGACGACGAGCTATAACGATACTCATCAACTCACCAAGACCAATTGATGCGAGCAAGTCTTCGAGGTTGGCTAGGCGAAGATCAGACAGTACGTGATCGATATTTTCTTGACCGATATCGGCAATAGAGTGCTCGCCAAGTGCGTGGTTCAGTAGGCGACGACCGAGCGTGATCGACTCCTCACGACGCATCGTTTTCAGAACTTGACGAATCTTAGTACGTGCACGCGATGTCACCACGTAATTGAGCCATGCCGCATTTGGACGTGCGCCCGGCGCACTGATGATCTCAATGGTTTGGCCATTCTTCAGCGATTTGCTGAGTGGGTAAGGGTTCATGTCTACACGAGCGCCGACACACATGTTACCGACGTCGGTATGGACCGCGTAAGCAAAATCGACCGCTGTTGCGCCAGCGGGAAGTTCGACAATGCGACCCTTCGGCGTGAACACGAAGATCTCATCTGGGAACAGATCAGACTTTACATTTTCAATGAATTCGAATGAGTTACCTGCGCTTTGTTGCAGCTCAAGTAAGCTTTGCATCCAACGTTGCGCTTTGACCTGTGCGGTTGTCCCATTACTACTGCGCGAGCCATTACCTTTATAAGACCAGTGCGCCGCGACACCTTTATCGGCCATTTGCTCCATGTCTTCCGTACGGATCTGGACCTCAACAGGCACTCCGTGCGGGCCGATCATAGACGTATGCAGAGATTGGTAGCCATTGGCCTTTGGCACCGCAATATAATCTTTCATGCGGCCAGGGCGTGGTTTGTACAGACTGTGAGCCTGGCCAAGTACGCGATAGCAAGTATCAGGGGTATCCACTACGACGCGGAAAGCGTAGATGTCCATAATGGTGTGGAAGCGCTGCTCTTTGGTTTTCATCTTATTGTAGATGGAGAACAGGTTCTTTTCACGGCCAAGTACGCGAGCAGGTAACCCGACTTCTTCAAGGCGGCCTTCGATTTCGCTATGGATGCGTTGGATCATCTCCTTACGATTACCACGTGCAGCTTTCACTACGTTTTTTAGTACGCGATAACGGTTAGGATAAAGGGCTTCGAACCCCAGCTCTTCGAGCTCGGTCTTAATGTTATGAATACCAAGACGGTGAGCGAGCGGAGAATAAATTTCGAGAGTTTCACGAGCTATACGACGCTTTTTGTCTGGACGAAGTGCCCCAAGCGTGCGCATGTTGTGAGTACGGTCAGCTAATTTGATCAAGATAACGCGGATGTCTTGCACCATAGCGAGAACCATCTTACGAAAGTTCTCTGCTTGCGCTTCTTTGCGATCACGAAATTTAAGCTTATCCAGCTTAGATACACCATCAACCAATTCAGCAACAGTATTGCCAAACTTTTCTTCTAGATCTTCTTTAGTGACATCACAGTCTTCAATGACATCATGAAGCAGAGCAGCCTGCAGGGTTTCGATATCCAGGCGCATTTCTGCCAGAATTCTTGAAACAGCAACAGGGTGGATAATGTATGGTTCACCCGTTGAACGGGTTTGCCCTTCATGGGCGTTTCTCGCTACCACATAAGATTGACGCAGAGCCTCAATTTGAGGCTCTGTTAGGTATTCTTGGGCAACGTCTTTGAGGCTATCGAATAGATACAAATTAAAGGCCCGGAAGGTTAATTAGTTCGAACGACGCTATTAGCGGCTGTGATCTAACGATTGCGAGCTAACGAGTGTGAGCGATGCTGCTTACTGCTGCTAGTTCAGCCGCTTCTTGCTCTTGTTGCTCTTGACGCTCACGAGCATCTAGCACGTCTTTAGTGATAAGACCGTCTTCGATTTCGCGAAGAGCGATAACCGTTGGCTTATCGTTTTCTTCAGGCACTAGTGAATCTTTACCGCCAGTTTGCATTTGACGTGCGCGGCGAGCCGCAATAAGAACTAGGTCGAAACGGTTGCCAACTTTTTCAACAGCGTCTTGAACAGTTACGCGTGCCATGAGGACTCCAAATAGTAATTAACTAATAAATTTTTGATGACGAGAAAGTATACAAGTTTAACTAGAGACTTTCTAGATCACCGTATACTTATCTCAATGGAAAATCTAGGGGATCTAGATTATTCCGCTAATAAAGCCGTAAGCATGCCGCTGTATTTCGCTGCTTGCTTATCTTCTTTTAAGCGCTCCGCACGAATAATAGCTCTGAAGTCCATTAGGGCTGCATCAAAGTCATCATTCACGATCACATAATCATATTCTGCATAGTGAGAAATCTCTGACTTTGCTTCGCTCATGCGTTTCGCAATAACTTCGTCGCTATCTTGACCGCGAACATTCAAACGGCGCTCTAGTTCACCATTTGATGGTGGAAGAATGAAGACACTCTTCGCTTGAGGCATTTGTTCACGGATCTGACGAGCACCTTGCCAGTCGATATCTAGGAATACATCGATACCGCGGTTTAGGTTTTCTTCAATCCAAACGCGTGAAGTACCGTAGTAGTTGCCGAACACTTCAGCGTACTCTAGGAACTCACCTTTATTAATAAGGTCTTCAAAATGATGCTTCTCTACGAAGTGGTAGTGAACACCATTTTCTTCACCAGGGCGCATACCGCGAGTGGTGTGCGAAACAGATACCTTCATTGCGTAGGTTGGATTGGTTTCTAGCATTGCTGAGATCAAGCTCGACTTACCTGCGCCACTAGGTGCAGATACGATGTAAAGAGTACCTTTGCCCATCTGTATATTTCCACTGTTGGTTGGATTGAGTGATGGCGATAAAACCGACACTATAAAAGATAGCACTGACTCCAATTTTTGTTCCGATGGTTACGTCTAACAAAGAGGCAACGGGTGGAAATTAGGTCAGAAAAATGGAGGCGAAGAGTAGCATATTTAGATGATTGAGAACAACTGGCTTGATCGTTATTTATGAGTAAATGGTTTTGTTGCTATTCTTGGCACCGAAGTCATGAGCGTTGATACGTACTTTTTAGGTAAGTTGTTTGGGGGACATGTCTCGAAGGTTTCGCTCATCGCGATGGATAGCGAAACTTTAGCGTCGATGTTTTGGCAGTACGCGACTGATATCGATGCATGCTATTGTAGAGGCTGGATTAATTATTTCTTGAAGAGTGACTATGCCTTCTCACTTACCTAAATCTTTTAGTAAGCCGTTTTTAAAAGTATTCCATATTATGGAAGCGGTATTGCTCGTGGCCATAACACTGGCGACGTTGTTTGCCATGACGGAAGAGTTCATGCACGTGTTTTCTGAACGTCGAGTCCAACTCACCGATATTCTTTTGATGTTCATTTACTTGGAAGTGCTGGCGATGGTTCAGCAGTTCGTGATGAACGGCAAGATCCCAGTGCGATACCCTATTTATATCGCGATGATGGCGATTGCTCGTTATATCACCTTGGGTATGAAAGAGTTGGATGCGGTACTGATCGTTTGGCTGTCTGCGGCTGCATTCATCTTAGCGGCTGCCACACTGCTGATTCGAGTGGGGCACTATTATTGGCCATATGTCGATAATAGGACGAATCAGCCTGATGAGTAACGCGGATTAGTCAAGCTTGTATAAAAAGAAACCTAGTTTGAATGCTAGGTTTCTTTCGTAACCACTGGCACAATAAATATTCATCATTCTTCAAATAACGCTTTACAATGCTACTTAGATCACCAACAATGACCTCGCTCTGTTTTCAGAGTTATTAAATGAAACATCCAGTTGTAAAGTAAAACCCTCAGTATTGCTTCATTGTTATTCTCAGTGTTTCCCTTGGCTTCATAGATACATTAAATAATTCAAGCTTTCAGCGCATCGCACTTTTGGCGATTAATTTTTTATTTTTATATAAGGGACACATCATGTCTAACAAAACAAACGGCGTAGTAAAATGGTTTAACGAAGAGAAAGGTTTCGGTTTCCTAACTCAAGACAACGGCGGCGCTGACGTATTCGTTCACTTCCGTGCTATCGCTTCTGAAGGTTTCAAGACTCTTAAAGAAGGCCAACAAGTGTCTTTCGAAGTAGAGCAAGGCCAAAAAGGTCTTCAAGCTGCAAACGTTGTAGCTCTATAAGATTTTAAGTCGACGCAAGTTGCAACAGCAACTTGCGTCACTTTCTCTTTCAAACCTATTCCCCCCTCTGTTTTACCGTAATACTCTTCTCCACTTGCCATTCCTCCTCTAAATATTCTTAAGTTCTTTTGTACATCGGCTCCGTTCTATCTGTCTTTTGCTCTAAGTTAATCTCTTGCGTACTGACTTACAAACTAGTCCTGATCGTTATTACTGTCTCCATAAAAAAAGCCCCTAAAACTAGGAGCTCATTTTTAGTTAATCAACACTGATTGAGCATAATGGCTATGCACAGCGTATTACTGAAAAGCGGTTATTCTATATTTTGAATTTGCTCGTGGATTGTTAATTTTTTATCTTTCAAAAACAATGAGTTAATTTTTTGTTTTGTATATTTAAGGATATTACTACCCAATATACTACCCAGTTGGGTTACATCTCAGTGTCTCTTACAGTGACAATAGCTCTTTTTTGAAATGATAATTATTTTCATTGTTAGGTGCGGTGTTTTGACCAACCGAAACACTAAGCTGTGAGAGTTATATTTGCATGCTAAGGCAAATATGGTGTCATGTAATTCTACCGTAAACAACAGTGTCTTTGTTTTAAACGCTGCTTCATCAGGTTGCTTAAGATGTATTCGATAAACGGAATTTTAATCCCCATCTCCACTTCTTGTTAGTATCTCAAGTTCTAGATCGGTACGTCATCAAAACTGTCATATCACGTGTATGATACATGCCTTTATACAACTCCGCTAATGTGTTTAGACCCATCAAAGTAGGCGGTCTCTCCGTAAATGTTTACTCCAAAACTTTAAAAATCTGCTGTAAAACGACAGGAGGTATTGGTTCCTCACTATTCACGATGAAGCTCTTTAATTCCAGCCGTAGATCGCTCAAATTTTGCAAAAATTGAAAATAATGCTTCTCAGGGGATTCTTGCGATTGATGCTCAGAACTCTGTTTTTGCTTTTCCTCAGACTCTCCCACGATCTTTTTTGGGGGCAAAAATTGTGACGCAAAATTTTCTGTTACCTGTATAAAAGTGCCAAGACTTAATTTCCCATGTTTGGCTTTTTCTTTGTGTCGTCTCACATAACCGAGTTGCTCAAGTCGATTTAAAGTATCTGACACTCGGCGAAGACTCATTCCCAATACAATCGCAATCTTGCTTTGGCTTATCCCTAAACCGTGGGTATTGCGATCAATATTTTTGGCTAAAAACGAGCAAACCAGAATCGATGCTTCCGCAGCATCATAATGCAGTTCGAGTTTGCTTTTCCAAAAGGTGTTGATGATTTTTGTTCGATTAATCTCTCTCTCGGAATAGTGACTCGTTTGCATATGGCTTTTTGAAATTGAAGAATACGGTAGCAGAATAATCCGCTTTTGTTTTTTAAGAAATGGGTGATCTTTGAATAGGCGGGTCTTATGGAGTTGCCTTATGGTTCGAGCTTCTTCTAGCTCTTTCATTAGGCTAACTCTCTTTCTATCATCAGGCCGGAGAAGTGTCGAAACCAGCTTTTCTTCTCCTTCATGGTAAAGATAGCAATTCCCTTTAATATCGAAAGTGTTAATGAAATTGATGATTTCCACGTTAGCGTTCAGATCGAGTGTTGGTGTTTCCTTCATGGTTGTAGTGTCTACTGATGTATCTTCATCTATGTCGATTGATGGCATGACTTTTACTCTAATTTACGCTTGGTAAGGTGTAATCCGATGATATATATAGATATTTTAAGTTATTTTTTTCACTTTTTATGTGAGTGAACTCCAGAAGTAAAAATGCATGAGCCGTGATTTTTGATAAAAAATGAAGGTTAGCTGGTTAGATTTAGCCGATGTGAAGGCTCAGTAATCATCAAAAAATAGGGGAGAGTAAATCGAGGGGGATCGGTAATTAATAATATATATACCCATCTACTCACCTAATCCTAGGCCTAAGCCAATTACCTCATCACACGATATCTTGGTTGGGGATTGGTTCCCCTACCCAAAGAGAGACTTAGAAAATAACGTCACTCTCAGTACCTATGTCATTAACAAAACATAGGTCTCTATCATGTCTAAAAATCTAACCATCACACACGAATCCACTTTCAACGGAAACAAGGTATACATCGACAAGGAGGGTTTGGTCGTTGAATACCTAGAAGGGATAGAGTCAGTCCTTGAGAAAGCTCTAGAGCAATACGCAAGACTTTTTATCGTTCGAGTGGACCTTAACTTACCAACAGACTTTAGAGGGGATGATTCAGCAGTGATGACTCGTTTCTTCCGCTCTTTGAAATCTCAGGTAGCGGCATATCGAAGACGTAGTGCTCGCCTAAATGGCAAACCCTATCGTGAAACCACCATTCGATATGTATGGGCTAAAGAGTGTGATACCTCATCAAGCAGTCATTACCACGTTGTGCTTATCTTTGACCGGAATATCTTTCGCTCTCTGGGGGATTTTGGAGAGTATCAGCAAAGTTTGGCTAACCGTATTCGTCATGCATGGAAGCGTTCAGTGGAAGCCTCGTACTCAGGCAAAGAGAAACCAGCTATCCATTTCTCCAAACAAGGCCAG
Source organism: Vibrio artabrorum (assembly GCF_024347295.1). Taxonomy (NCBI): domain Bacteria; kingdom Pseudomonadati; phylum Pseudomonadota; class Gammaproteobacteria; order Vibrionales; family Vibrionaceae; genus Vibrio; species Vibrio artabrorum. Next base: position 143,510 of record NZ_AP025458.1, read on the forward strand.
TATCACTTGCTACGTAACTCTGAGGAGTTTGATGAGGTGTTTCAGTCCGTCTTTTATCGACTAAGTTACCTAGCGAAGAGAAGAACCAAGCATTTTGGCAAACGTATGAACAACTTCGACCATAGTCGTAAATAGCTTAAAAATTACGGTAGTTACAGTTCCTGTGGGAATCACAACAAACCACAGGAACCAATCATGATTCATCAACTCAACGTATCTCATCAAAGAGTCCACACCATTACTCATGACCGAACCTTTAATGGGAAGCCACTCTACTACTTTGAGGATGGTCTCGTTCTCGAATACCTAGAGGAGATCGACCGAGTGCTGACTGAAGCTCTAAACCAATACCCAAGAATCTATGCTGTTCACATCAACCTAAACCTACCGAGTGACTTCGGGGGTGATTACCTAACGGTGTTTGCCCATTTCTTTCGTATTTTGGAATCGGAGACTAATGAGCTCTGTAGAGACAAATACACCGACAGAACTTATCAATACCAGCAAACGGTCATTCGCTATATCTGGGCGAAGGCCAGTGAATCCACCAGCGATCACCATCATCTTATCTTGCTCTTTGATAGGGATCTCTTTCAAAACTTAGGCACTGGTCGAGAGGGTTGGGGGCGTTTTCTCTACAAAAAAGTGAGGAAGACATGGGATAGGGTGGTTGAAGCTTATTACAGCCAACCATGCTCAGGATTAGCTTATTCCCCTACGAATGAAGGTTTTGAACTATTCTCCGATACAGAAACATTCCCGTTACAGTTAAACGAATTCTTCTATCGAATCAGTCGTCTCGCGGAGCCCATTGCCAACCGGAACGATCACCGCAACAAGAACTTTGGTTGCAGTCTCGACTCACCTTAAAAAAATACAGCGCGAGTAATGCCTATGTCATTCACACACAAAAAGGCATTACTCATGGCGAATAGAACCTACCTCCCAAGCATTACTCTTGATAGAACTTTTGAAGATTACCCGCTGTATTACAGCGACAAGGGGTTATACGAGTCAGCACTGACCTCAATGGTCGATGTTTTTGAACAGGCACTCAGTCAGTTTGACATCGCTCTTGCTACACGTTTGGACGTGTTTTTGCCAGAAGACCATCAAGATACCGACCTCAGTATCCTCAACGATTATTTTAATCTGCTTAAAGAAAAGCTTGATACGGATTCTCTGTTCTATGTATGGCGTAAGCGGGAAGACAAGGTGCCATCCCACAACTATCGCGTGATGTTGTTTAGTGACTATAGCCAGCACTTTGGTCCCGCTATTTGTTGGGACAAGCGCAATGAATTGGTTGAGCACCTTAAAGCGGCTTGGCAAGAAGCGATAGAAAAGCACTACAGCGGCGAAGCGCGTTCATTGGTGTTTTTCAATGACCGAGGCAATTATGGGGTGGGGATGCGTTGTCGTAGCAAAGACGCCAACATAAAGAACACGCTCTTCCACCGCATGAGCAGCCTTGCTGAAGCGTGGGAAGAAAAGCGTTATTGCTTTGGCTCTAGCTTGGAGTAGACCGACTGCATTTTTTTACAGTGGCGGCTTATCACATGGGTATATACAAAGCAGGAGACGATCCCCAGTGAAAATGAGATTTCTACGACTTAAAGACGTGATGTCACTAACAGGGCTAGGCCGCTCCACTATCTACAAGTTCATGGCTGATGAAACCGATTTTCCGAAGAGTGTCCCACTTGGCGGACGAGCGGTAGCTTGGGTAGAAAGTGAAATCGAGGAATGGATGGAATCGCGCCTGAGTATGCGAGACAACCAAGAATCCTTTCAGTAACACAAACATCAAATCACATCATCAATGGGGCGCAGGCTAAGCAAAGTCATGCGCCCTTTTTGCAATTAGAGAGAGATAAAAAATGAGCTATTCAATTTACGTAGACGGCGCTGCACCAAACAACCAACACGGATGTACACGAGGTGGCATTGGGCTGGTGGTTATGGATGAAGACAATGAGATTGTGCATGAAGAGAGTCTCACTATTGACCGCAAAACGAATAGTGCTGAGCTTGAGCTACTGGCCTTAGTTGAGGCGTTGGAGTACGCAGAAGATGGGGACGTGATTTACTCAGATAGTGATTACTGTGTAAAAGGTTTCAACATCTGGATGGACGATTGGAAAGACCGAGGTTGGCGCCGTGCGGATAAGAAACCCGTCAAGAATCGTCACCTGTGGCAACAAGTCGATGAGCTGAGTTCCAGGAAGTATGTTGAAGTTGAAAAGGTAAAAGCACACTCTGGTGTTGAAGGAAATGAGAGAGCTGACTTGTTAGCGGTTGAAGCCGCGGCGTTATAAGGTCAGTGGCACGCAGCTTGTGGGATGTACCCCACAAGCTGTCATTCTTATTTATCATTACTATTGCTGGCTTCGAGAGTTTCTCTTAACGTTTCAGTATTGCCCAAGGAACGAGTTATCGTTAATGCTCAACGAAAAGTTTAGAATGCCCGTTATCAAGTTGGGCAACCCATTTTTACCTTCGCCGGATGAAGTCTCAGCGTTTTTGGGACTCCCTGTTTCTCCAAGAGAAAAAATAAAGTGGTTAAATGCGTCAGTGGTCAAGAGTAAGATCCCGACAGACCGCACGCTTGATAACATAAGTAAGGAGGGAATACGGTGGAAATCGATACGTCAGTTTGCTTGGCAATTGGCGAGAGTGTTTGTTCGTAAAGGATGGTCCCTTAACGTTTCTCTCCCCGATGGTGGTATTCATAAATCAGACTTATCTTTTTGGTGGTCACACACTCTTAAAGGCGTTCAGCAAGGGTTGTCTTCGACTTCTGGTGAGTTGAATCTCGGGCTCTTGGTTAGCTATATCGATAAGCGCTGCGTCGCTTATCAAAGACAGTTGGCTTTTATTCAGGATGCTCCCGATATCAATGAGAACAACCAACATGAGTTAATTTCAGGTTATTACCTACCAGTCCTCGACTTTACGTTGCTTAGTGAGCAAGAAAAGGCGCTAGTAAAAAACTGGCTCAAATCCCCCAGTGAACTTGCCTCAAAAGAAACTGAGCAGGCGATGCTTTGTTTCTGTCATGATTTTTGGTTGTCCTTAATGTCGGTCATTGATGTCATGTTTCTTGAAGATTGGGATAAACACTATGCAGAATACACTCCGAGTGTTCATGCGCAGCAGTACGGGTTGTTCGGGCAGGTTTTTAATAGAGAAGAAAGAACATTTCTTGGCAAGTTTTTTGGCCTAATAAAAGAGCAGACTAATCAAACTTACGCGCAGTTGTCAGAGTATGTTGTCTTACCCGTTAGTGAGTATGAACGAAATGGTCTGTTAAAGCGCGATGTTCAACAGGCACGCTTTAAAGAGTGGCGTAGCGGAAAAAGCCTCCCTTCTGTAGAAGCCTTAAGTACGTTTTTTGCCAATATGGATGCAGGGCGTCAAGGTGCGGACTTACTGATATATGCATTGTTCATGAGAGCGCTCGATAAGGTGGGTAGTCGCTCTCTACCTGATATCTACACGACAAGTCGTTATCAACGTTACTTCCAACATTACGCTCCCTAGGCTGCGCTATGGCAGCCTAGGTTTGCTTCTATTTTTTGCTTGGCGGATTATTGGTCCGTCCACCACCTGAAGGATTCGAGGTGCCATTTTTGGTCGGCCATAGTGGGGCGTTGTTTGTTGATGGTGTTTGTTTATTTCCCATGAGTAGCTCCTTGTATTGAGATTGTCGACGAAAGTTCGTCGATAATCATCATGCATGAATCCAGAGATTCACAGGGAGGTGGGAAAGAGCGAAAGTTACTAGGAGTTACTAAGTGCTTTTTCGTTGGTGTCCAATATGGATATGTGTGTTATCAGCTTCAGTAAGCCCTTATGTATTGCTTGGTACTCCGATAGAGTTAACTCGCTTTTTTAACAGATAACATATACCTTCAAACTGGTGTATTGAGACAAAAAAAGAATGGGGAGCGTGATTGCTCCCCATTCTTTTTTATCGTTGCTGGTGGTGTTACTTTTCTTTGATTGCGTCACAGCCTTCAGGAACGGTGATGCTCGCTACATCCTTGCCTTCCTGTTGCGCCGCTTTCACATCCATTTTGTATTGAGTGCATTTGCCCACACTAACGTTGACGGCTCCCGAATCTGCGGATGGGTTGCCGCCCAGTGTTCCACCAGCAAAAGCGGAAGAGGTAGAGAAAACTAAAGCTGCTGTGATAAGTAGAGATGACTTGTTCATGGTTGATCCTTACGAGTTGGTTGAGTGTGTTATTGAGGAATTAAGAGTTAGAAGGTGTAGACAAAGGTGCCAGCACTGGAGGTGACTTCGATTTCTTTCACGCTGTCCACGGTGCAGTTGTTGCTGTATCCGGTGTAGGTCTGGCCGAACTTCAATGAAACGTTTCTTGATAGCTCTGAGGTTGTGCCTGCGGGTAATCGGCAGTTACCACGGTTAATCACTACATTGCTTATTACGGTGCTGTCGGTGATGGCTTGTAGGTCAAAGACCAATGTTCCCCAGTGAGGGTTAGCAGATATCGACACTTCAATATCTGCTGTTGCTGCTTGAGTCTCTTCTTGGTCGCCACAAGCAGTGAGCCCGATAAACAGCACGCTCATAGCGGCGTATCGGAGTAGGGTGTCGGTTAATGTCATAACGGTGCTCTCCTTATCGGTGAGTGAAATTCAGGGTATACTGATTCCATCGTGTTCACGCATGAACCGCTCAAGATTGAAATCAGTCGGATAGGTAAAAGAAAACGTCGATACACTGGCCTCATCAATCAAAGGCAAGGCTAGGGTGCGTATCGTGTGTTGACCGGATAATCGAAAGAGCAGCAAGAGCGCGTCACACTGAACCGAGAGTCCCAGTGGTTCAATGAGCGCCTTCTCTTGCTGCAAAACTTGACTCGATACCTTAAGCATACGGTTGTTCAGCAATGCCGTGTGTACCGCATTCAATACTTGCCTCTGCTCATTACTCCACTCACGAATAGTGGGCAATGCCACATGGACTTTGGCTAACCATGCTTGCTCTTTTAAATGCTCTGAGCCCTTGTGGGATAAAGGTTTGTCTCTCTCCGAGGAGCGACCTTGCCCATAATTCAGTGCATTAGGAATAAGCGGCAGTAAGTACTTGTTGGTCAACTGCCAATAGAGCATTTCCTGCTTATCGAGCTTCCATAATTGCTCAGAGGTTTTCCGATAAACATGAGGCATGCTCATCGAATCACACTCCACGTTAAACACCTCCACAATGACTTCATCGAGGTAGCGTTTAATGCTGCGCGTGGTGCGATGGATATCGAGTAGGGCTAACTGCTGCTGCAACTCCCTAACGGTAATCCATCGATGTTGAGGAATAAGCATCAGCGTGTGCAGCAAAGCGGATAACCCTTCAATGCTGGTTTTATTGCTCATGACTACGCTCTCAATACATCAAAGCTCCACACCGGAGTCGGACATTTAATGTCGGGAGAATAGAGGTGGGTCAGACACATAATGTCCAACGGTTAAAATGCAATCAATTCGTTTCATAAAAGTGTGAATTAATTAACATTAATCAGGTTTATGCTTATCACTGAGCTCGGCAATGGCCGCCAGTAACCCAATTAACAGCAGCACCAGAAACCCTAAACTGGATAGTGCTCCAATAGCGCCGAAGAACGGGGAAAGTGAAAACAACGTGATGAGGGCAGTGACAAGTTTGATGGTTTGTAGAAGGAGGGAGGTCATGAGTTATTGCGGAGTGACGGCTATCTCGTTGTAGGAGTCCATATCAACATAGGCAAGAAAGTTATTCTCCCATAGCCGATACAGCTCTTTAGCATCACGGCTACCTTGCATCGGTAGCCAGCCACGATAGGCCACAAAGAACTGTCCAACCCGAAAATCAAAATCCAAGTTGCGCTCTAGCTCTGGATAGTAATTCCTCATATAAGCAAAGTCGGTGATGTACTCAATACTCCATTCCCCTGTTGAGGTTTGGCAAATCGCCATCTCAACCGGATGGAACCCGCCTTCTTCCGCGCTGTAACTTTTATCGCGAAAGTTAAACACCAGATAACGGCTGGTGGTCAGTGCTTCATTGCTCAGCAAATGAGCGGTGAGCTGTTCACTTAACAGCTTATGCAGTTTCTTAGACACAGGTAGTAAGGATGCAGTGAAGATTAATTTAGACATAGTGAGTCCTCCTTGTTTCAGGATTCAAATAAGAAATACAGAGTGAGAATTATTGGAACGTGCCGACCATCGTCAGTTGAACGTCATCAAAGACGTTTCTGGATAGATGGCGAACAAAGGCTTTCATCCATACCGAGAGCAGCTCTTGTACCTCTGGGTGGGATAAATCCGTGCTCCCCACATCAGGTTGATAGCACCAGCGATTAGCCAGATGAAAGTACAACTCAGGCTCAACGGTTGTGCTGTTGTCATCGGGATAAGAGAAGCTGGCAAAGAACACCACCAGCCAAGGGCTTGAGCCTGACTCACGTTTAAGCTGCACCTCAATGGGGTGCAAACCTTGTCGATGTCGGTAGTAACTCATTTGGCGGCAGTTCAATACGAGTCGTTCCGCATTGTCCAAGATGTTGTATCTATTCAGAAGTGCTTCCAGTGACGCATGTAAAGCATCATCAATAGAAAGCTCACCATAATGTAGCTCAATCATAACCATCCTCTCTCTGCAAATGATGTACAGGTTTTGCCCGTCACGATATGGTCAAGCACTCGAACATCCACTAGTGCGAGCGCGTCTTTGAGTCTTTCGGTTATGCGTCTATCGGCTTGAGACGGCTTTGAGTCTCCAGATGGATGGTTATGGGCAAATATCACCGCTGCTGCATTTACTTCTAATACCGCTTTCACCACTTCTCGCGGGTAGACGCTGGCGGCGTCCACCGTTCCTTGAAACAGTTCTTTAAATTCAATCAGTCGGTTTTGGTTATCCAGTAGCAATAAGGCAAACACTTCACGCTCATGGCTGCCTAGCTTACAGCGCACATACTCTTTAGTGGCATCAGGATTGGTTAGGGCATCACCACGCACGTAGCGTGTAGCCAGTATCTCAGCGGCATGCTCTAGGATTTCATTTTCCTGATAGCGTTGCTGCTTTTGGTAATCGGAAGTTTTGGGATTCATTTCAAGCTCCTGTCGGAATCAATGATGGGGTTTCACATTGATGACATATGCCTGAAGATTTTTGGATTGAGGTGGATGTTGTTTTTTGTTTTGGGCAAAAATACAAGATTATGTGGGTAGTTTTATGTATTTAGTAATGTTCATAGAACTCAGCTTTGATTTTAAGGTAATATGCAACAAGTGATGCGGTTAGAGTCTAAGGTACTGAGCTAGACATATTTCCCTGACGTTACCTCAATTTTTTAGAAATTTTAATGCTTTGGGCAAAGGGACGGTCGACATAAAGCTTATATTCAGTAAAATGCTATTAAAGAGATGATGTAGAGAATATTTAAAAATGAATAATGAGCTGAAAATAGTCGATTTGTTTAGTGGATGTGGTGGTTTTGGTCTGGGGGCTGAGTTAGCAGGTTTTAAATCGGTTGTAGCAGTTGATATTGAGGCTAATTTGCAATCGGCCTATTCGAGAAACTTTCCTGAAACTAGAACTCTTTTGAGTGATATCGCTCAAATGGACTCGGAGTCTTGGGGGCTGATTCTAAATAGACAGCAAATTGATGGTGTAATCGGTGGCCCTCCTTGTCAAGGTTATAGCAGGATGGGGCACTCAGATACAAATGACCCTCGCAGAACATTACTTGCTCATTTTTTTCGAACGATCAACATCATTAAGCCTAAATTCTTTGTCATGGAGAATGTTGAAGGATTGCTTGATGATAAGAATAAATATGAACTTGATGCTGCACTCGAAATAATAGATCCCCAGTATAAGGTTCTTCAACCGGTAGTCGTGAATGCGTTAGATTATGGGGCGCCTACGAGTCGAAAGAGAGTAATCGTTGTTGGTTATATGCCGGAGTTTGTTTCTGAGATTCATGAAACGGAGTTAATTCCGGTAAACTCTAAAAGGACTACGGTTGGGGAAGCTATTTTAGATATCAACGAGCCTATACCTCAAACAAAAGATAAAACAGATTTTGGTTGGACTACATATAGAACTGAGAGGGACTTGTCGGAGTATGCAAAGTTGATGAGAAGTTTTCCACCTAAAGGGTTAGGAGACCCTGAAATGAATAAAAAGTTATTTCAAGGATTAGTTTCCGGAAACTTTGACACTAGACATACGCCTACAGTACGAGAGAGGTATACGCGCCTAAAGCAAGGACAAATAGATAAAACCAGTAAAGCAAAAAAACTAGAACTCAATGGTTTTTGTCCAACTCTTCGCGCTGGTACTGGAACTGATAAAGGGAGTCATCAAGCTGTTCGTCCTATTCATCCTAATTCAGGGAGAGTTATAACAGTGCGTGAAGCCGCTAGACTTCAAGGTTTCCCTGACTGGTTCACCTTTCATGCTACCAAGTGGCATAGTTTTAGGATGATTGGTAATAGTGTTTCTCCGCTTGTTTCTCGAAGAATACTTGGTTTGATAAAGAGTCGGTTAATGAGTACGCAGAATATAGCAAAAGCAATTTAATAAATTTTAGGATGGCTAGATGGAACAAAATACTTCAGTAAAATCATTGAACAACAAGGAGCATCGTGAGGTTGTGCGGTTAAAAACGGGAATTGATCCTAGATTTTTAGCTGACACGTTGACTACTGATATTGAACTTACTGATGCATTGTTTGACTTGATAGATAACTCCATCGATGCTGCACGAGATCAAATTCTTAATGGACCCCATGAAACAGATTCTCGTGGTTTGCCAAGTAATTATTCTGGCTATGAAATTAAATTGAGATTTTCTCGAGAAAGCATCTTAATAGAGGATAATTGCACCGGAGTCGGGACTCAAACTCTTGAAGAAAACACCTTTTACACAGGACGACGTTCTGACCATAAGTATGGTATTGGATATTATGGACTTGGGCTAAAACGAGCATTATTAAAAGCCGGTAGCCGTTATGGGATGATAACTGATAATGGGGATTATCAATATAAGTCTCGTTTTGACATGGCAGCTTTTGCTTCTGATGGAGATGTACAGTTGTTGGCTGAGCGTTCACCATCAACAGATAGACTTCGCACCGTCTTTGTTGTTTCTTCTTTATACGAAGAAACAACATCACAAATACATAATGCCGATTGGATTAACTCCTTAGTTAAGAGCTTAGAAGTCCGTTATTCGATTTTTATTAGTAAGGGACTAAAAATTAAAGTCGTTTGTTCTTTAGATTCTTTAACCGATACATCTTTTATTAATCCCACAGTGCCTCAGTTGAGGAATGAACTGATAGCTCCACTGAGACAAAAATTCGAGTTTGGAGGCGTCTCATGTGATTTTGAAACAGGCATCCATGCAAATTATCTTTTTCCAGGAGAGTATGGACATACGCCGAAATGTAATGAAGAGCTAACTGATCAATACGGTGTATATTACATATTTAATGACCGCGTTATTGTTGAAGCCAGCAGAGAGAAAAAGCATGGTTTTACCACTAACTGGCACTCCGAATATGGCGGCTTTGTATGTTTAGCCCATGTAACCGGTTCTAGCCCTAAGGATCTTCCTTGGAATACGGCTAAAACTGATGTTAAGTTATTCAGTCCTCTTTTTATCAAGATTAGGGAAAACGTCGAGCCTTTAGCTAAAGAGTATCGTTCGAAAGCTAAAAAGTTGATAAATATATGGACGAATAAAGAAACCAAATCGTTGCCAGAAGAACAACGTAAGCAAATTTTTGCCGCTAAAACTGGCGTCAAAAAGTTAGATAGATCGAATGTATCTGCTTCAACTTTAACAACACATAAAAATAATCCTAACAATACCTCAATTACAACCCTTCTTGCTCCAAAAGAAACTAAGTCTCCTACATTAAGTACTGCTAAAAATAGCGTCAAAGCAGCGAGAAACAATTCAAATAAGCATTCTAAGTCTTGGAAAACCATACTTCCAGATTACTTTCCAATGAGTGGAGACGCGATTTTTGATCATTTAGCTCTTGAAGCCACGACGATTGTGATCTCGGAAGTACCAAACTCTGCTAGTTTACTTTATCGCTCACTTTTTGAAGCCGCGTTTAAAGCTTTTGCGAAAAAACATTCGCTACATGATCAAATCAAAGAGCATTACTATACAAAAGGTGAGGGACGCAAAAAGCAGCACGATAGCGATTATGTCAAAAAACGTACATTGGATCTTTCTATGTGCGCAGGGTGGATAGTTGATAATGATAGCCTGTACCCTTCTGATATGAAAAAGCGCTTATCTTTATGTGCTAAAAGGTTTAAACAAGAGGCTCCGGTTCTCAATGGATTAGTTCATGGGAATCGTGTTTTGGGTAATGCGAATGACTTGTTTAGTATGCGTGATGCGACAATAGAGTTGTTAGAATTTTTAGCTGATGGCAAGCCAAACTTAAATGGTGCCTGATTTTCTTATACAACCAATTGAGTTATAGAGGGTGCAGTCGCACCCTCTTTTCTTTTTTGAACGTTATCTGATTACTATAAAGCATTTACCTATAGTGATGATTTTCCCCAGTGCTTCTTTGATCGCTTAAAGGTAATCATATATGTGTTTTTTTGATACAACCCACACTCCAAGAGTTATGAAACGATATGATGAGACACTCTAGGATTCTGTCGATAAGATAAGCAGAGTTAAATGATTGGAATGGGAAAGCTTTTATACTAAATCGCAAGCTAGTACCAAGAAAGGAAGTCATCAAGCTGTCAGATTAATTAACACTCGAACCCACGAGTTGTTGTCGTTATATAAGGTTGCTAGGTTAAAAGGCTTTTCGATTAATTTTTAATCCAACCTAGTTTTACAGCTTCAGGAAGATAGGCAATAGTGTCTCACCACTGGTGTCTTATCACCTGTTCCAAGGAATATACGGTAGCTGTTTAAACTCGCAGCTTACTTTTTAGAGGTAACTAAAGTGTCTCAAATACCACAAGCAAATTTTACACCCACGAAGCGCTTTTTCGTAGATATGCTGACACGAGATATCGATCTTGAAGATGCTATCTTAGATTTACTAGACAACTGTCTTGATGGTGTAACTCGATCTCAGAAAAAAGATCCCGATGAAATTGATTATAATGGTTACTGGGTAAACATTAATTTTGATAGAAACTCTTTTACGATTGAAGACAACTGCGGTGGTATTCCCATCCAGAGTGCTGCTTACGCATTTCGAATGGGGAGACCTAAAGATGCTCCGCAGGAGAACCTAGCAACCGTCGGTGTATATGGCATCGGTATGAAACGTTCTATTTTTAAGATAGGTAGGCATTGCAAAATATCAACTGCTCACAGTGATACCGATTCATTTTCAATAGAGATTGATGAGGAATGGCTGAATAGTGATCATGATTGGGAGATTCCTATTCAACCTTCTCTAGTTAGAGAAAATGAACATGGGACAAAGATCGAGATAACTAAGGTACAAAAAGATATTTCTAACCAATTTAAGCAGAGCACTTTTCAATCGACGCTAGTTAACAAAATAGTCTTTGCTTATAGCTATATTATTGATAAAGGTTTCAGCGTTAAGGTTAATGGTGAACCTATAAATCCTATGCCAGTAAGTATGCGCTATGAAAGAGTCGATACGCAAGGTAAAGCAATTCAACCTTATATCTTCAAAGGTGAAATAGACGGAGTAGATGTAAAGCTTATTGTGGGCTTTTATTCTCCACTTCCGAGTGAAAATGAAGAAGAAAACGATAAACAGCAAGCAAGGCATAATACGAGAGATGCTGGTTGGACTATTGTATGTAATGATCGAATTGTAGTCTTTAAAGATAAAACAGAGCTTACTGGTTGGGGCTCTGACTATGCTAGATATCACACTCAATTTATAGCGATAAGCGGTATCGTTTACTTTAAATCCAAGTATCCAGAGAAACTCCCAATTACGACGACCAAACGCGGTGTGGATATATCATCACCACTATTTTTGAAAGTTAGGAAACATATGGTCGAGGGCACTAAACTGTTTATCGACTATACCAATAAATGGAAAGGCCAAGAGCTGATTAGCGAAAGTAACAATAGATTGAGCAAGTCAGAAGTGGCATCTCCGCTAAAAGTTATTGAAGAATTTTCAGCTGTTCCTGATAAGTGGACGAAAGTTAGAAATAGATCTTCTGAATCTAAATTCAAGCCAACACTACCAGTTCCGAAGAATGTTGAATCTAATAAGCGTATTAGTTTCCAAAAGCCACAGGAAAAAGTTGAGATTGTTTGTGAGTATCTAAATTTGGAATCAGATGCGACCCCTAATCAAATTGGTGAGTCATGTTTTGATTTTGTCTATATGGAGGCAACTAAATGAGTGGGGGTAGCATTCCATACCATTTGAGGACAAATAAGGCTATTGAAAGAAGAATATTCTTTGACTTGCTGGGCAATCTAGCTTTAGGTAGAGATTTGAAAAACTATAAATATATTAGTCTTGGTGGTCCAATGCTTGCTGATCATCAAGCTTTGCATCATGAACTAGGCCTGACTAAGCTAGTTTCTATTGAGCGAGATTCTGCTGTTCTGACACGCCAAGATTTCAACAAACCTTACTCATGTATTGAGTGCTGGGAAGGCTCTACTAGTGACTATATTAACAACTTCAATGAAGATGATCCCGTTATAATCTGGTTGGACTACACAGATACTAAGTGGGGGGCGCAGATCAATGATTGTGTTAGCTTAATTGAGAATTTGAAAGAGTATGATATCTTTAAAGTTACCTTTAATGCTAACCCAGATAGTCTTAAAGGTAACTCAGCGGTAACTCCATTGGAGGCATTTCAAACTAAAGCTAATTGTAGTCAACTTAGTGCAAATCTAACACCTAATGATGTTTCAGGTATGGATAGGTTTGCTTTGACTATCTCCGACATGTTTATGCGAGCAACTGAGGATGCTTTAGGGCTAGAAGAGTTGGTTTATGTGCCGTTAACGCAGTTTCGTTACATTGATAATCGACACCAAATGTTGACTGTGACAGGAATAATTCTTCCAGAAAATCATGAAAATTCATTGTGGTCACTATTAAACGATTCTCATCTAGCAAATTGGCCGTATATGGCTGAGTCGTGGAAAGATATTCAAGAAATAAACGTCCCAGATATTACATTGAAGGAACGAGCTGAAATAAATAGGCATTTGCCTTGCCAAGAGGGTGATTTCGATCTTGATATTTTACCTTTCAAGCTGGATAGAAATGCACGAAAAGCGAAAACAAAAATAGAAAATTATATAAAGTACTATCGCTTTATCCCTAATTTTCAAAGAGTTGTTGGTTGACGCAGGATGACACATTGAATGTTTATTAACTCGTTGGGAATTAAAGCATTTATTAAGCTTTGTTAATTTTTAAAGTAAGGATGCTAATTGCATCCTTTTTCTTTTTATTGATCATCTCTCTTCATATAGACTTTTACTAGATCGGTGACTTTTTCCAGTGCTTCTTTGCGCTCTTCCAAGTAGTCATATCGATCATAGATACCTTCAACACCTTTCAGCTTGTGATTTAAACAGCGCTCTGCGATATGGCTAGGAACTTTTACCGAAGCGAGTAGGCTACGGCAGGTGCGGCGTAGATCGTGAACCGCAAAATGTTTGATATCGCCCATTTTATTTGGTGGTTGTACCTTACGACCGGGCTCTCGACCAAATAGCTTTGAAATAGCTCTGTTCAGTGTGTCTTTGCCCATGTGAGGTACTTTGCTTTCCCTTCTGTTTGGGAAGACGTACTCCGAACGACAAGCTCGCATATGCAGTTCTTTAAACCACTCTACGCACAGCTCCGGAAGCGGAATAGTGAAACCTGTCCCTGATTTGCTTCGCTCCGCTGGTAGGTGCCATAAAGCATTATCTAGATCGAACTCAGTCCACTTTGCTTCTGTTAGCTCTGATTTACGAACGCCAAGACAAAGAAGCAGAGCACAAGCTAGGTAGTTGTCTCGATTGAAACTATAAATGTTTTGGTTGAAGATGGAAAAAACATGTTTAATCTCTTCAAGCTCTAAGACCCGATCTCGGCTCTCTTCAATGCCACCAGCATCATAGTTAGAAAATGCTAGTGCAGGATTAGACTCAATAACACCAATCTTCATACCGTGTTTAAAAAGCTGCTTGCAGTACATTAGCGTGTCGTTAGCTGTGGTTGGACGGCCACTGTCAGCGACTATTTGGATGATTTTGCGGATATCTAAAGGTGTAACACGTTTCAACGTGTATTGACCAATTTGTGGAGAAATCTCTTTCTGGTAGATACGCTTAGGTATATTGGGGTGCTTGAGCCTTTTGGATAGCTCCTTGTACCAGTCTTCGAAGAGGTCATCGATTATTTGTATATCGGCTTGCTTACTCCGTTTTCTTTCTGCAATTGGATTAATCCCTTCGCTTATTTGTTTTCGAAGCTCAGCGGCTTTCAACCTTGCATCTGCAAGGGAAAGCTCATCTACCTTGCCAATAGTCACTTCCTTTCTTTTCTTAAAAAGGGTGTACCTTAGCATCCAGTATGGTCGACCTACTCTAGGAATCATTAGATAGAAACCATCACCATCGGCATGACGACCTGTTTTTTGGTCTTTTACTATCGCCTTAACTTGGTTGACAGTGAGATTACCCATCTCTATCTCCTTGAATTTATAGCTCTAATCGAAGTTATCATTACATCACCCTCCAGAGGTGGGGAGTATGTTGTGATATTTATACTACGGTGGGGAGTAAATAGCAAAGTGCTACCCACTATACTCCCCGTTTTTTCATGGCTGTTGATGAATTTCATGGATGTATATAGATGGTGAAAATAACAAGGCCCTTATAAGTAAGGGCCTTGTGGAAGTGTGTGGAGTAGAGGGGAATCTATTCTATATTCTGAATTTGCTCACGCATCTGTTCGATAAGAACTTTAAGCTCGACGCCCGATGCGGTGATGTCTGTGCTGATAGACTTAGACGCTAGCGTGTTTGATTCGCGGTTGAACTCTTGCATCATGAAGTCTAGCTTACGGCCACAAGCGCCACCTTTCTTCAATACGACATTTGCTTCTTTCACGTGAGAGTCTAGACGGTCTAGCTCTTCTGCTACGTCTGACTTCTGTGCTAGCAAGATAAGCTCTTGTTCAACACGAGAACCTTCCAGTTCAATTTTCGCATCTTCAAATTTATTGAGTAGACGTTCACGTTGCCACTCTAGGATTTCAGGCATGCGTGCACGAACTTTCACGACTTCTGCTGTGATTGCATCTAAGCGCTGTACAATAAGCGCCTTCATGTTCTCACCTTCACGAGCACGAGCATCGATGAATTCTGTAATGGCATCGTTGAACGCTTCAAGTAGGTCTTTGTTGATGGCATCCATGTCTTGCTCGGGTGTTTCCATCACGCCAGGCCAGTTCATGATTTGGAATGGGTTCAAACGGCTGTTTTCACCCGTCATCGTCATGACTTGGTTAGCGGCATTTATGACTTGTTGTGCCAAACCTTCGTTAATGCTGAGTTCGCCCTTCGCGGCTGGGTTCGCTTCAAAGCGTAGGTTACATTCAACCTTACCGCGCGCGAGACGCTTACGGAAGCGCTCACGTAGGATTGGCTCTAAACCACGGAACTGTTCAGGCATGCGAAAGTAAGTTTCTAGGTAGCGTTGGTTAACACTACGGATTTCCCATACTGCGCTGCCCCAATCGCCTTTTACTTCTTTGCGTGCGTACGCGGTCATACTATAAATCATCGAATTTTCCTGTCTTTTATCATTCTGAAAATAACGCGCACACATAGTAGCACGGTATGGGGTGTACCCGAAGTCTATCGCCTTTGATGATGGATAGCTTTGCACGATAAACTGCTATATAATCTTGCCCCAATCAAAACTGTCTCACCCCTTTCTTAGGTGATGCACTCTTTCGATAGTTAATCACTTCAGACTGTTAATAAGGTAGATACCGATGCGTCCAAATGACCGCGCTGTAGATCAAATTCGTCCAATTAAAATTACTCGTAACTACACGGCTTATGCTGAAGGTTCGGTATTAGTTGAGTTCGGCAACACTAAAGTTCTATGTAATGCGACGGTAGAAGAAAACGTGCCGCGTTGGTTAAAAGGTCAAGGAAAGGGTTGGGTAACGGCTGAATACGGCATGCTGCCACGTGCAACACACACGCGTAACCGTCGTGAAGCAGCGAGCGGTAAGCAAGGGGGTCGTACGATGGAGATCCAACGTCTGATCGCGCGTAGCCTACGTGCTGTTGTTGACCTGAAAGTTATGGGTGAAATCATGATCACTGTCGATTGTGATGTTATCCAAGCTGACGGCGGTACTCGTACTGCGTCTATCTCAGGTGCCAGCGTTGCAATGGCGGATGCTATCAGCACTCTTCTGGCAAGCGGTAAACTGAAAAAGAATCCAATGAAAGGCCACGTAGCGGCAGTTTCTGTGGGTATTGTTGGTGAACAAGCACTGTGTGACCTTGAGTACGTTGAAGACTCAGCAGCCGATACCGATATGAACGTTGTCATGACGGAAGACGGTAAGATGATTGAGATTCAAGGCACTGCAGAAGGTGAACCGTTCAGCCACGAAGAGCTGATGCAGCTTTTAGCCCTGGCGAATAAGGGGATTGCTGATATTGTTGAAGCGCAGAAGTCGGCGTTAGCAGAATAATTATTAGATAGCTCCTTTCATAAGGGGCTATTTTTTTGTCTGTAAAACTCGAAAGAGTAGTGCAGAGCGTAAGTTAAGTTTTATTGAATAAACGTAGAGGAAAAACATGAAAGCATATCAACGTGAATTTATTGAATTTGCACTAGAGAAAGAAGTCCTTAAGTTTGGTGAATTTACTTTAAAGTCTGGGCGTAAGAGCCCTTACTTCTTCAATGCTGGATTGTTTAATACCGGTCGTGACCTAGCACGTTTAGGTCGTTTCTATGCCGCTGCATTGGCGGATTCAGGCATTGAGTTCGATGTGCTATTTGGCCCTGCATACAAAGGTATCCCAATCGCGACAACAACGGCGGTTGCCTTAGCGGATCACCACGATGTGGACACGCCTTACTGTTTCAACCGCAAAGAAGCGAAGAATCACGGTGAAGGTGGCAATCTTGTTGGTAGCGAACTTGAAGGCCGCATCATGTTAGTGGATGACGTGATCACTGCTGGTACGGCGATCCGTGAGTCGATGGAAATCATTCAAGCAAACGGCGCTGACTTAGCGGGTGTTCTGGTTGCGATTGACCGCCAAGAAAAAGGCAAAGGTGAATTGTCTGCGATCCAAGAAGTAGAGCGTGATTTCGGCTGTGCAATTATCTCAATTGTTAGCCTGACTGATCTGGTGACTTTCCTTGAAGAGAAAGACACAGACGCAGCACATTTAGAGTCAGTAAAAGCGTACCGCGCTCAATACGGCATCTAATTCCCAAACGGCAAAAGCAAAAAGGCCCGAGAGATGACTATCTTTCGGGCCTTTTTTGACTTAAATATTACGGGGTAGAGCAAGGCTCACTTATTTGTAGCGAATACCGCGTTCAACGTCAGGGTCTTCCATTGTTTTGAAGCGCTTGTGTAGCCACATCCATTGCTCTGGCGCCCTTAAGATAACCTTCTCAAGATAGCGGTTCATATAGGCAGCCGCAGCTTTGCTGTCTTTTTGTGGATAGTTTTCTTCGATTGATTCGTCGGCCATGATTTCATATTGGCCCTCTGCATTTCTAAATCCGGATCCGGGAACAAGCGCACATCGGCTAGTGTAAGCCAGAATGCTAGTGCCCGTTGTGGTGCAGGCATCCGGTACTGCGAAGAAAGGAACAAATACAGACTTGTTCCGGCCGTAATCATGATCAGGTAAATACCACAGGGTCTCCCCTTGGCGCAGCATTCGAATCATGAGTTTTACATCTTTTCTGTGAATAAGACGATTGCCATTTTGAGTTCGGCCGCGGTGTTGAATGAATTCATATGCTGGGTTGCTGTGTGGGCGATAAACACCTAACCCAGAAATACCGAGAACAGCCATTGCTCGCGCGGTGATCTCTAGGTTCAAGGCGTGCACACAACAGAGAAGAACGCCTTTACCATTGGCTCTGTGAGTACGAAGCGCTTGGGTGTCTTTATCGATGAGGAGCCTTTGGAAGCGCCAAGTTGGCCAAAACCATGTAATGCCGGTTTCGATCAGCGCCATACCGGTATTTTTTAAATTTTCACTGGCCATCGCAGCCACTTCGTCGGATGACTTGTCTGGGAACGCGAGTTCTAAATTTCGGGTTGCCACGGCCACGCGCTTTTTAGCAAAGAGAGTCCCGAGGACTCCCAATGATCGCCCTAACAGAAATAGTATCTTATAAGGCAGCACGTTAACGATAAGCGCCAATAAACCAAAGCCAAGCCAAACGCCCCAATATTTAGGGTGGAGCAGTGCCAGAGTAAAAGGTGGCTTAGTCATCGCGAATTGTGTCGTGTTGCTAGCCGGAGAAGTTTTCGTCGTCATAACCTATCACTTAAGAGTGGGGGATTACTTAATTTGAGCACTTAGCAGAGCCCAATAAGCATCAAAATTTTCTGTCGGTTGATACTTGAAGTCAGAACGCACAAATCGATTGAGACTGCCTTCAACTTGGCCGAGCAGCTGAGCGGCTAAAATCTTCTCATCAACTGGGAATGATTTCGCTTCGCGCAGTTTCCTTTCACGAAGAATTTGGCGTAGCTGAGTTTCGATACGCTCAAAAAGTTGATTGACTCGTTCACGCAGACGCTCATTTTCAAACATTAGAGCATGGCCAGATAAAATACGAGTCAAGCCTGGATTGCGCTCAGAAAAGACCAAGATCAATTGCATGACGAGGCGGATACGTTCAAGAGTGTCTTTTTCTTCATCAAGAATACGGTTGATTCGAGATATCAATGCGTCTTCAATGAACTCGATCAGGCCTTCAAACATGCGGGCTTTACTTGGGAAGTGGCGGTATAACGCAGCTTCAGATACGCCGACTTGCTTAGCCAATTTTACCGTTGTGATACGAGAAGCCCCTTCCGTTGACTCTAACATTTGTGCCAGAGCTTGCAGGATTTCTTCACGACGGTTTGATTTTCGAGTACCAGCCATCTATTTACTTCCTTTCCTAAAGATGAGGATTGAGTGAAGCAGGGATTATAAACACCATTCGATTCTGTTCCTAGTTTTGTAAGCGCTAGGTCAACAGAATCGAGAAGTATCAGTATATTGTTAGCGTCACATTGTGCGTTTATACATCAATAAGCTGCTGGATTTGGTCGAGGATCTGAAGGCTGAGTGTGTACTTACTCTCCAGTGGTAAGGATTTATCACCGTCTTTCCAGTAAAGGTGCAATTGATTACGGCTACTGTTAAAGCCTTGGCCTTCGACAGAGACATCGTTGGCGCAAATCATGTCGAGGTTCTTTCTTTCCAGTTTGCCGCGCGCGTACTTCTCAACATCTTGCGTTTCAGCGGCGAAGCCGACGGTATATGGGCGATCTTCGTTCATTGAAGCGACAGAAGCGACGATGTCAGGGTTCTTCACCATCTGAATGGTCATGTCATCTTTGCCATCGACCTTTTTAAGCTTTTGGCCTGCGATGGTCTCTGGACGATAATCGGCAACCGCGGCGCAACTGATGAAAATATCGTGTTGAGCAGCGTGGGCACTAACGACGTCAAACATCTGTTGTGCGCTGTCTACATCAATACGATTAACCTTGTTTGGTGTCGCTAATGTTACCGGGCCACTGATTAGAGTCACCATAGCGCCTTGTTTCGCAGCCGCTTCAGCCAATGCATAGCCCATTTTCCCTGAGCTGTGGTTGGTAATGTAGCGCACAGGGTCGATAGCTTCACGCGTCGGTCCCGCGGTTATTAAGACTGAACGGCCAGTTAAAGGCTTAGGCTGGAAGAAGTCTTCACAACGATGCACGAGCTGCATCGGCTCTAACATGCGTCCCATTCCTACATCCCCACAGGCTTGTTCGCCAGCCGCTGGACCCCATATCTCACAACCACGACGTTTTAGCGTTGCGATGTTCTCTTGAGTGGCAGGATGACGGTACATTTGTTGGTTCATTGCTGGAGATACCGCAACTGGCGCATCGGTCGCTAAAACCAAAGTCGTCAGTAGATCGTTCCCCATGCCAGCTGTCATGCGCGCAATCAAATCTGCCGTTGCGGGCGCTAATAAGACCAGATCAGCCCATTTCGCCAGTTCAATGTGCCCCATTGAAGCTTCCGCGGCAGGATCAAGCAAACTATCAGATACTGGCCTTCCAGAGACGGCTTGCATGGTCAGCGGAGTGATGAACTCTTTGGCGGCATTCGTCATCACGACTTGCACCTGTGCCCCACGCTCAATCAGGCGTCGAGTCAGTTCGGCACATTTATACGCAGCGATACCACCACTAATACCAAGGAGGATTTTTTTTCCTGCTAGGCCTTGTTGGTCAGCGCTACTCAGTTGATTACCTAATGTTTGCATGATTCTGTTCCTTAATTTCTCTGAGACTAACGATATCAGAACAAAGGATTAGTGCCTAGAAGCAGAGAGTGAACAGCGTTGACACTCATCAAGTTGGTGTTATCAAACTTATCAATTACATCTTTTTGTTAGACATTCGTGTTCTTTATATTGTTCTGGCCGTGCGGCGGTCATAAACAAACTAGGCTAGAGGATCGTGTTTATGACCAACGGACGAGCTTTTATATGCCGATAAATAAAATACCGCTTGAATCGATGCCGAGAGAAAAGTTATTGAGTCGAGGCGCTGATTCTTTGAGTGACGCTGAATTGTTAGCGATATTTCTTCGAACCGGTACACAAGGAATGAACGTGTTAGAGCTGTCTGATAAGTTGATCAAAGATTTTGGGTCACTTCGCCACCTGTTTTCTGCAACCGAGACCGAGTTTTGTGCTCATAGAGGGATGGGGCAGGCTAAATATGTTCAATTGCAGGCGGTTTTAGAGATGACGCAGCGCTATCTAGCGGAAACGTTATCTCGAGGAGATGCATTAACCAACCCAAGTCATACCAAGCTCTATCTTTCGAGTATGTTGCGTGATCGCCAGCGAGAAGCCTTCTATATACTGTTCCTCGATAATCAAAATAGGGTAATAAAGGATGAAGTGATGTTTGAAGGAACCATCGATGCGGCGTCGGTTTACCCTAGAGAAGTCGTGAAACGGGCACTTCATCATAATGCAGCAGCATTAATTCTAGCGCATAACCATCCCTCTGGTGTTGCAGAGCCTAGCCCCGCAGATAGGCGAATTACACGACGATTAACCGACGCCTTAGCGCTGGTGGACATCCGAATTCTCGACCATTTTGTCATTGGAGATGGTGAAGTGGTCTCTTTTGCGGAGCGTGGATGGATTTGAATCACATTTTAGGTTGTTAGTTACGTTAAATCTGCTATTATTCCGCCCACATTTTTAGACTTAAAATCAGCTCTGATTACTCAAGCAAGCTGCGCTGCACAAAAAAAGATCACGAAATCCGTAAAAAGGATCTGTTCGGGTCTTGAGCAATGCGTGTCAAGTTAGTATAATGCGCGACCTTTGATAGCCTTGTATGGATTTTCCATAACGGTTTTTACCTTCTATTTTTATTTATAGAGAGGTTCGGCCACCAAGGTTGATATCGAGCTGAAACGATTGGAGAAGACATTCATGTCCCGAGTATGCCAAGTAACTGGTAAGCGTCCAGTAACGGGTAACAACCGTTCACACGCACGCAATGCTACTAAGCGCCGTTTTCTGCCGAACCTACAAACTCATCGTTTCTGGGTAGAGAGCGAAAAACGTTTTGTTAAACTACGTCTAACTGCTAAAGGCATGCGTATTATTGATAAGAAAGGCATCGATGCTGTTCTTGTTGATATCCGTGCACGCGGCGAAAACGTTTAAGAGGAATTAAGCAATGGCTAAAGGCATTCGTGAGAAAATTCGTCTAGTATCTTCTGCAGGTACTGGTCACTTCTACACAACTGATAAGAACAAGCGTAACATGCCAGGCAAATTTGAGATCAAAAAGTTTGATCCAGTAGTTCGCCAACACGTTATGTACAAAGAAGCTAAAATCAAGTAATTGATGCTTTTTTGCTCTTCTTCAGTAGAAGACAGAATTGAAAAACCCAGCTTAATCGCTGGGTTTTTTTATGTTCAAAATTTGAGTCGTTTCAACCTTTTTAATCACATATCTGTGAATCCCATCAGTCGTGGATTCGATACTGCGCTTGATAGGTAACAGCCATACACATTGGGTCTAGATTTAATCGAGGGCTACCCATCATAGAAAGTGTCCCCCTTTTCACGATATACTGATCGCTCAAATAGTTAGATGAGCAGAATCAGATGAGATATCGTGGACGCCGATGGAACAACATACTCATGTTAAGCGTGATTGTTTTTATTGGGGTGTTAAACCTTCCCACATTGATCAAAATGTACCTTATCGAACCAGACCCCGAACCTGAACAGCAAATCAGTAGCCCTTACCCTTTTCTCTTAAACCCAACCGCAGAAATTCAGGCCTTGCATGCCGCTAAATGGTCTATCGTATTAGAAGACGGTGATTGGGTTTATCAAATGCAAGAGTCGGGTAACAAGCAAAGCGTGAGTGCTCGCGAGTTATTGCAACGCTGGCAACAGCTTATAGGTACTGAAGTCGATTCGAAAACTTATAGCAACCTGGCTCCTCAGCTTAATACGCCACACACTATTGAAGTATGGTATCAGCATCAAGAAGAGCCCCAGCGTATTACCTATTATCAATTGCCTGAGTTCTGGTTGTTAAAAAACTGGAATAATCAGTGGTTGGCGGTGTCTATTGAAAAGAGCTACTTGTTTCCAAACCTTAGCTCAGACAATTCCTTGATATTGGACGACTAATTATGCCTGAATTACCCGAAGTCGAAGTAAGCCGTATGGGGATCTCGCCTCATTTAGTCGGCGAGACCATTAAAACGCTTACCTTTCGCACCCCAAAGCTGCGTTGGGATATCCCACAAGAGCTTAAAAAGCTAGAAGGTCAGGTGATTCGTTCTATCTCACGTCGCGCAAAGTACCTATTGATTGAGACAGATACAGGCACGGCCATTGTTCACCTCGGCATGTCGGGCTCACTGCGCGTATTAGATGCTGACTTCCCAGCAGCAAAGCACGATCACGTGGATCTTACGCTCACTAACGGTAAAGTCTTACGCTATAATGACCCACGTCGTTTCGGTGCTTGGTTGTGGTCTGCTCCTGACGAAATACACCCGGTCTTACTGGGTTCTGGCCCTGAGCCGCTCACTGACGACTTTAATGCAGACTATATCGCTGAAAAGGCAGAGAAACGTAAAGTTGCTGTTAAGCCATTCATCATGGACAACAAAGTGGTGGTGGGTGTGGGGAACATCTACGCTAACGAAGCGCTATTTGCTTCACGCATTAACCCTTTGCGCTCGGCAAGCAAAGTGACAAAACAAGAGTGGGTCTTATTAACCCAAGAGATCAAACAAGTGCTTGCTAACGCCATCAAGCAAGGCGGTACAACTCTGAAAGATTTCGCACAAGCGGATGGCAAGCCGGGTTACTTTGCTCAAGAGTTACAAGTTTATGGTAAAGCCGGCGAAAAGTGCCCTCACTGTGAAGCTCTGATTCAAGAGCTGAAAATAGGCCAACGGAACACGTTTTTCTGTGAAGAGTGCCAAGTATAAAAAAACTGAACCTATGTTCACTTTTTTACGCTAGTTGATGGGCGGGCTAATCGCTACAATGACACTAATGATATGAATTGAGAATAACAGAATGAAATATTTAGTAACTGGCGTTGCCGGGTTTATTGGCTCTGCCGTATCAGAGCGACTATGTGCAGCAGGCCATGAGGTTGTCGGTATTGATAACTTAAATGACTACTACGACGTCTCTTTAAAGCATGACCGTCTAAAACGTATCGAACATGAAAACCTAACCTTTATCGAGCTGGATCTTGCTGATAGAGAAGGCATGGCTACGTTGTTTGCTGAACAAAAATTTGACCGTGTCATTCATTTAGCGGCGCAAGCGGGTGTTCGCTATTCTATTGATAACCCAATGGCCTACGCTGATAGTAATCTTGTTGGCCACTTAGCTATTTTGGAAGGCTGTCGCCATAACAAGGTTGAACACCTCGTTTACGCTTCATCAAGCTCTGTTTATGGCTTGAACCAGAAAATGCCATTCCACACAGCAGACAGTGTTGACCACCCGATCTCATTGTATGCCGCGACTAAGAAGTCGAATGAGCTAATGGCACATACCTACTCTCATTTATACGATGTGCCGACGACAGGCCTTCGTTTCTTTACCGTCTACGGTCCTTGGAGCCGCCCTGATATGGCGATGTTCAAGTTTGCGAACTTAATTGTAGCGGGTAAAGAGATCGACATTTACAACAATGGCGACATGATGCGCGACTTCACTTATATCGATGATATTGTTGAAGGTATCATTCGTGTTCAAGATCGTATTCCAGCCAAGCAGCCAGATTGGACGGTAGAGCAAGGCTCACCAGCGACCAGTTCTGCGCCGTATCGTGTGTTTAACATCGGCCATGGTAGCCCGGTTAAATTGATGGATTACATCGAAGCATTAGAAAGTGCTCTAGGCGTTGAAGCGAAAAAGAACTTCATGCCAATGCAACCGGGTGATGTGTACGCAACTTACGCTGATACGGAAGATCTGTTTGAAGCGGTTGGCTACAAGCCTCAAGTTAAAATCCAAGAAGGAGCGAAAGCTTTCGCGGATTGGTATAAAGCCTATTATTCGCTGTAGTAATTGATAGCTTTGAAATGAAAATAGCGCTTAATGAGCGCTATTTTTGTTTTTCGGGGTAGACAAAGAGAGTCACTTGGCTGTTTTTATTTTGATTTCGTCTGCGACTTTCTGTGGTACAAACTGACTAATGTCCCCACCGTGTATAGCGACTTCACGAACAATGGTTGAAGAGAGGAAGGCATACTCTTCTGAAGGGGTAAGGAACACGCTTTCAAGCCCCGGCAATAACTTGCGGTACATGCTAGTGAGACCAAACTCATACTCAAAATCCATGGTTGTTCTTAAACCGCGTACTAATACGTTGGCTTGCTGCTGTTTAGCAAAGTCGACCAGTAATCCAGAAAACCCTTCAACAGATACGTTAGGTAGGTGAGCCACAGCATCACGCAGCAGTTCAACTCGTTCATTTAACTCAAACATGGTTTTTTTACTTGGACTTGCAGCGACTCCAACCGTGATATGGTCAAACATGCTTGCGGCACGAACAATAATATCAAGGTGACCATTGGTCACAGGATCAAAAGTTCCTGGGTAGATAACGTGTGTAGTCATATTAGCTGTCCTTGCTTGATGTTTGGCGAGAGTTTAACACTTTGTTGAGTTGCTGCTTGACCATATCGAGTGTGATGTCTTTCATCAGATCATCGCCTTTAGCACGAGTTCCCCATGGAAGGTCTGCGACGGGTTTACCTTGTTGCTCCTCTACGTGCTGTTGATAAACGCTGACCACGATATCAAGGTCATTATAAGGGCCGGTTCTACGAGGATCGCTGTGTGCGTACAAGCCGATGACCGGGGTCGACTGTGTGGTTGCCAAGTGCGCTGGCCCGGTATCAGGTGCCAACACTACCGTTGCATGTTTGAGTACGGCAGTCAGCTGTTTCAAGTTCGTTTTGCCAACCAAGTTCGTGATTGGCGACTGGCATAATTTTTCGATGTCGTTACCTAGGTTGACTTCTCTTGGCGCTGGAGAACCACATAACACCACTTGCATGCCTTGTTCGATAGCATAGTCAGCAATCGCGGCGTATCGCTCTGTTAGCCAGTTGCGAGAATCTTTGCTAGCCGCAGGGGAGATAACCAAGGTCGGTTTGTCTGCCATGGTGCTGATTGCTAACTGTTCGTCTTCCGCTGTTAAAGGGATATCCCATTGAGGCTTATCGAAGGGTACACCAATATAGCGGGCAAATTCGGCAAAGTTATCCAATACATGGAACTTGTCTGAAATAGGCAGGTGGTGATTGGTAAAGAGTGACTGTGCTTCACGAGTACGATTTTTACCAAAACCTACTTTATATTTCGCTTTGATTCCCCAAGACAGTACACTGGCTCTGAGTGCAGCTTGCATGTGTAGCAGCGCATCAAATTTACGATCAGACAGTTGACGCCATAATTCACGCATTCCTTTGAAGCCTTGCTTCTTGTCGAAAATAATCACTTCAATACCGGGTAGATCGCCGATCAGCATGGCTTCTATTTTGCCGGTTATCCAAGTGATTTTCGTTTCGGGCCACTGCTTCTGGATGGCTTGAACCACAGAAATAGCATGACAAACATCGCCAATCGCGGAGAGGCGAAGTATGCAAAGAGATTGAGGTGCAGCTGAGAACAGTGACATAAAGTACTCGAAAAAAGTGAATAACATCAGAATTATGCAGATACTCGCATTAGTTGTAAAATAGCAATGACGAAAAGCGACCCAAAGGCCTCATCGATGGAAACGATTAGCACCAACAATCAAACAATTTGGTACGACCCTAAACTTCTTACTCAGGTAGCAAAGGGCGATATCGCTCAGATATTCGAGGTTGAATACTGGCAGCAACACGATGCCATTTCTGGAAGTGCACAGGGTCGTGGTACTACATGGTTTATTCAGCTTGATGGAATGCAAGCTGCGTTGCGTCATTATCGTCGAGGCGGGTTGTTTGGAAAGCTCGTTGAAGATCAATATCGTTTCTTGGGTTGGGGGAGCACGCGTTGTGCGATGGAGCTTAATGTTCTTAACGTATTGGCTAAGGCTGGTGTCAATGTGCCGAGGCCGATTGCCGCACGAGCGACGAAAAGTGGACTATTTTACCGTGCTGATTTGATGTCGGAACGAATCCCTAATGCGAAAGATCTCGTTGATGTTTTGGTTGCAAAACCAATCGATGCGAATATTTATCGTAAGATTGGCCAAGAGATACGCAAGATGCACGATGCTGGGGTCAATCATACCGATCTCAACATTCATAATATCTTGCTTGATGGTGCGCAAACCGTGTGGATTATTGACTTTGATAAGTGTGGTCAGCAAGCGGGTGATGACTGGAAAGACGGTAACTTGAATCGCCTAAAGCGCTCGTTCTTAAAAGAGGTGAACAAGCGCCAGATTCAATGGCAGGAGTCGGATTGGGAGCCGTTGTTAAAAGGCTACCAAGGTTAATTCAATGGTTGTTAACCAAGAATCTGTTGCAAGGTGTTACTCAGCGCCCCTCGATTCTGCTCAACCACTTGATAAGCTGCTAAGCCTCTTTCTTTACGCAAGTCAGGTTGGATGAACAGCTCTCTGAGCTGGCTTGCCATTTCATTGCTGTTTTGACAAATAGTGACAGCTTGAGCTTCAAGCAGTTTGTCGGTGATCTCGCTGAAATTAAAGTAGCTAGGGCCATTCAGTAAAGGCAATTGCAAGGCTGCGGGTTCGAGAAGGTTGTGGCCGCCTACTTTAGCGCCCACAAGGCTTCCGCCCATAAAACAGACATCAGCACCACCGAGTAGTACCAACATTTCTCCCATCGTATCCGCAATATACACTTCAACATCAGCAGTGAGGGGTTGCTGACTCGTTCGAGTGATGGTGTTGAATTGGTGTTGTTTAGCCAGTTCTGTCACTTGATTAAATCTCTCTGGATGACGAGGCACAATCATTAATAACGCACTCGGGTTGTCTTGTAGAAGTTGTCTATGAGCGTCTAAAATAAGGTCATCTTCACCTTGGTGAGTGCTTGCTGCAATCCAGACATCGCGCTCAAAGCCTATTTGTTCACGTAACGCTTTGCCTTTTGATACTTGTTCTGCTGAGACGTCAATATCAAACTTGATCGAGCCAGTCACATGCACCGATGCTTTATCTAATCCCAATCGTATAAAACGTTCTGCATCACTTGGGTATTGGCAAAGTACTTGAGAGAGGTTTTTGGCTAAGAGGTCAAAAATGGCTTGGAATTTAGCATAACGCTGGCATGAGCGTTCCGATAGACGAGCGTTGAGTACCGAAATGGGAATGCCAGCTTTCGCCACGCAATGCAGTGTGTTTGGCCAAAGTTCAGTTTCCATAATCAACATCTGCTTTGGTTTAACTGATTTTAGAAAGCTTCGCACACACCAAGAAAAATCAATCGGCATGTAGCGATGCTCGACCAAATCACCAAGCTTTTCTATTTGCTCTGCGCCTGTGCTGGTCGTGGTGGTGACAATAATGGCTTGGTTTGGATCTCGCAGCTTCAATTGCTTTATTATTGGTATGGCGGCAATAGATTCACCAACCGATACGGCATGAATCCAGATAGGATTTTTACCTTGAATTTGTGGTGTAATACCGAAATGTTCTTTCCAACGCTGACCAAAACGTGGTTTTCCGGGCTTGTTCTTATAAAGCCCATACAGAAGCAGCGGTGAGGCTAGTGACAATATAAGAGTGTATATAAGTCGTATAAGCATAAGAACAGTGACACCAGAAGGTAAAATCAGTATTGAGAAGAGTATTTTCTTCAATCTCGAAAGTAAAGAGCGTTATAATTAAATACTTAGTTGTACTTTCAAACGGAAATGGTGAATTTTATCTCATCGCTTATGCAAACCGATCAACCTTATCGTTTCTTGCTCTATGTCGAGCAAAATTACTCATTTGCTATTCTTCGCCCATTTTATAACTACGCGAGGCAACTTGGTCATGACGTTAAATGGTTGCTAGTCGGTGAGGATGCTTCGGAACATCTTTTATTAGAGCAAGAGCAGCGTGTTTCTTTGACTGAAGCTGTCGCCTATAATCCTTCTGCTGTTTTAGTTCCTGGTGATCGCGTTCCTGCTTTTATCCCAGGTTTGAAGGTGCAAGTATTTCACGGTTTGAATGAAAGCAAACGAGGGAACTTATACCCTGAGCGTGGTCTATTTGATTTGTATTGCACAGAAGGCCATGAAAGAACGAACTCATTGGAACTGCTCGCTAAGCAGCGCGGCTATTTTCAAGTTAAAGAGACCGGATGGTTGAAGCTGGATAGCTTGTTTAATTACCAAGCGAGTAAGAAGCTTTTTGAAAGACCTCAAATTCTATTCGCTTCCACTTTTTCGCCAAGCTTATCGTGTGCTGAATTGGTTTATGAAGAGCTTAAGCGCCTAAGCCAACTGAGCCAGTGGCAATGGTTAGTGACATTGCACCCTAAAATGAAGCAAGAGACACGAGCAAAATATCAGGCGTTAGAATGCGATAATCTTCTGTTCTTTGACAATGATCGAGTGATTGAAATGCAGCACCGAGCTGATGTGATGGTGTGTGATAACTCTTCGATATTTCAGGAGTTTTTGTTGCTTAATAAGCCGGTTGTCACGGTTAATAATCGAGATCCTCAAGCAAGCTTTATTAATATAACTCAAGCTGAGCTGTTAGAATCAGCAATTAGGCAAGCGATGCTACCGGATGAAGACAGAGATAACGCTATCGCTAATTACGGCCCGTCAATAACACCATATTTGGATGGGCAATCCTCAGCGAGAGTTCTGAGCGCTATTAGCGATGTATTAGAAAGTGGTTGGCAAGATAATAAGCCAAAAAATTGGATTCGTAACTTTAAAATCCGTAAATCATTAAACTATTGGAAATTCTAGGGCTGAATAATGAGAAAACATACCCTGTCTGTCATTGTTATTACCAAGAATGAAGAAGACCGAATTGAAACTTGCCTTAAATCTGTCGTTGATATTGCTGATGAGCTGATTGTTTTAGACAGTGGCTCAACGGACACAACCGTTGAAATATGCCAAAAATACACAGATAACGTAACTATCACCGATTGGCCTGGCTTTGGTAAGCAAAAGCAGAGAGCGCTAGATAAAGCGACATGTGATTGGGTGTTATCAATCGATGCTGATGAAGCGTTAGATGAAGAGATGAGTGATGCCCTTGTTGAACTATTAAAACAAGATCAAATCAAACACACTGCGTATAAACTTCCTTGGGGCGTAACTCTCTATGGAACGACACTTAAGTACGGACGCAGTGCACGTGCAGTACTCAGACTGTTTAAGAGAGAAGGCTCGCGATATACATTGGACGAGGTTCACGAGACGGTGGTTCCTGATAAAGGGTCTACAGGTGTATTGAAAGGTTATTTGCTTCATTACACCCATCGTGACTATGGTCACGGCCTAGATAAAGCTGCGCAGTACGCTTGGCTTGGCTCGCAAAAGTATCATCGCAAAGGCAAGAAGTCACACGGCTTATTCTTGGCTTTATTACGTGCTATATGGACGTTCTTCCTTGTGTATATCATTCGCCGTGGCTTTATGGATGGCAGTGTCGGCTTCATTATGGCGATGACTTACGCTCAAGTGAATTTCAATAAATACGTCGGTTTGTGGATTCTTGAAAACCGCTCAGATGACCGTTTAAAAGACCAAGCTAATAGGAACCGATAGATGAAGATTTTAGTTTGTGCATCTTACTTACATGCATGGAATAGTGTGCGTCCAGAAGCTGCGATTTTTATCGAGCTAGCTCGTCAAGGTCACCAAGTGACGATTATGACTCAGGGCGAATCTGAGCATGTCTCAAAGTTAGAAGAGTGTGGTATTCGAGTTGTTGATGGTTATCCAAAGCGTAAAATTTGTTTTGATACCATTAAAAAGATTCGTCACGAGCTGAAAACGTATGACTACGACATCTGCTATGCTTTTAATTCTAAGACGATACCTAATGCGGCGTTCGCGTGTATTGGTTTCAAGGTTAAATTGGTCGTTTATCGAGGCACGACTGGCGGGTTATATCGACATGATCCGAGTGCTTATTTAACCCAGCTCCACCCTCGCGTAGATGGCATAGTCTGTGTTTCTGAAGCGGTTCGACAAGATGTAGTGAGGCGCGTTTGGAAGAACAAAGATAACGTGGTCACCATATACAAAGGGCATGAATTGGATTGGTATAAAGTGCCACCAACCGAGCGTTCTGAGTTTGGTTTGAATGAAGATGATGTCGTCGCGATTACAGCCGCGCATGTAAGACCAAGCAAGGGCATCTCTGTTTTACTTGAGGCGACCAAATACATTACTGCACCGAACTTCCATTTGATCTTAGCGGGCAGCGGCTAC
This sequence comes from Vibrio artabrorum, assembly GCF_024347295.1. Classification (NCBI taxonomy): domain Bacteria; kingdom Pseudomonadati; phylum Pseudomonadota; class Gammaproteobacteria; order Vibrionales; family Vibrionaceae; genus Vibrio; species Vibrio artabrorum. Next base: position 174,733 of record NZ_AP025458.1, read on the forward strand.
GAGCCTCATTTTGATGAGATGAAAGCAAGTCCTATGAGTGAGCGAATTCACTACATTGGCCATCGTACTGATATTCCTTCGATCATGTGTATGGCAGACTTTCAAGTTCAACCATCGATCAGCGGAGAAGGGTTACCACGTACGATTGTTGAAGCCATGGCAAACGGCACAACATCAGTCGTTACGACTACCGGTGGAGCCCCTGAACTCGTTGTAGATGGCGAGACGGGGTATATTGTCCCTGCTGGTGACGCCAAGGCGTTAGGGGAGGCGATGGACAAGCTCGCACAAGACAAGGCCAAGTGCACAACCATGAGTGAAGCGGCTAAGAAGCGCCTAGATGAAAGCTTCAGTTCACGAGTGACAGTGAAGAAGCATCTAGAATTTTTTGAGAAGTTACTTAATCAATAAATATAGAGTGAAGAGGGCTATTTAGCCCTCTTTGTTTATAAAAAACTCGGCAAGCTCAAAATCTAATTGTTGGTCAATATCAAAAGAGACTCGATTTTCCATCACGTAGGCAAAGGATTCCTCCGTGTATTTAATTTCACCATACTCCATAAGCTTTCGAGCATCGAAGATGTAAATAGCGCCATTGAATCTAAAAAAATCACCGCAATCTTGAGAGCGCTTTAATGCTTCTGGGCGAATAAAGTCTCCCATAGCACCATCGTCTGGAAGCGTGTTAGCCCAAAGCGGCGGGTGCTCACAGGGGGTGACGGAAACAACAGAGAAGGCCTGTTTTTCAATGAACAAATCCAATGCTTCATCGATATGTTGAGCCGTTCGTAAAGGCGATGTTGGTTGAAGCAGTACAATGATATCTACGTCACTTCCAAATTTTTCTAACGTGTAAGTTAAAACGCTTTCTGTTGTCGCGGTATCGGATGCTAAGTGGTCTGGTCTTAGTTCTGGAACATCGACACCAAATAGGGAGGAGACGTCCGCTATCTCCTGATCATCAGTGCTAACGAAGATTTGGTCGATATATTTACTGTTTTTAGCCGCATCAATTGACCACCCAATTAATGGTTTTCCAGCTAAAGGTAGTATGTTCTTTCTTGGTAGTCGCTTACTGCCACCACGGGCAGGGATAATCGCTAATACTTTTTTAGTGTCAATCATTAGAACATCTCTAAGCTATGAATATCAGCCTGCGCTCGATTGAAATCGTCCATACGTCCAATATCTAACCAATACTCATGGATTGGAAACATCAATACATTGTTGCGTTCATTCATGTGTTGCTCTAACAGCGTAGGCATATCTATGCGGTGATTTTTTGGCACAGAATCAATGACTTGAGGTGAAACCACATAAATACCAGCATTCACGAAAAAACGTTGTATTGGTTTTTCGACCATACTCGTTATTTTGTTTCCTTCGCCATTGATTACACCATAAGGGATCTGGTAGTCATATTCACGGACGCACATTGTTGCGTCAGCGTTATGATCTATATGAAATTCCAATAATCGCTGAAAATCTACTTTTGTTAGAACATCGCCATTAATCATGATGAGAGGCAAACCTTCAGGGAGGTCATCAGGTAATAAGCCTAATGCACCTCCTGTTCCTAGCGGCTCATTTTCATGAATATAGGTGATGTTAATGCCTAAATCACTACCATCGCCAAAATGGTTTTGAATTTGCTCTGGCATATAATGCGTAGAGATATAAAAGTTAACGAAACCCGCTTTAGTAAAGCTTCGTATCACCGTTTCAAGAATTGGTTTATCACCGATCTTTAGCATTGGTTTGGGGCAGCTATCTGTCAGAGGTTTCAAACGGGTACCAAAACCTCCAGCCATAATAAAGACTGGATTTTGATATTTGGGTTTGCTGAGGGCTCCTTGTAATGTCTCTAACCCTACAACTTGCCCGTCATTTATCAATGGAATAGAGAGGATTCCCTTTGATTCCATTAAATCAATTAGTTCGTCTCTTTTTGTTCCCACATTAGCAACGGTTGGGCTAGTGTTCATAACCATTGCAATAGGGTCAGTTAGAGATAGCTTATTTAATAGCCCTCTCCGGATATCACCATCCGTAACTATTCCAACTAAATGGTTGCTTTTGTCTATGACCAACGCAACTCGTAAAGCTTCTTTATTTATAATATCCAAAGCTTCTAAAATGGTTGAAGAAGGTTCTAATAAGACATTTTTCCACTCATGGCTCATAGACCATCACCTTTATATTTAACATATCTACAGAATTTCACAGGGTTTGTTTCTTGTGTAAATAACCGATCACAATATTTTTTTCGAGTAACAGGTAGAGCTCTCTAGCACTGCTTTCTATAGCAGATCTGAAGTGTTGTTCTAGATTTTCCCGCTTAGGAGCTTCCCCAAAACCTGACCAATATATGTTCCGGAGTTCACTCTTTAGTCGTAAAAAATCGTCAAAGTGTTCATTATTGGCAAGTTTCAATTCTAAGTTCATTTTTTTCATGTGTCTAACTTCTTGATCAAACCACATATCCGCTTGATGTCTTTCGCCGTATAGCGACTATCTAACGGTAATGACAGAATAGTGTCACACAATAAACTAGGCGCTTGCCTTATTTTTGGCCAATGAACCGCTAAAAAGATAGAATGCCCCATCAATGCTTTTCGAACTCTATCGCGATTCACTAATGATAATGGTAAGAAAGATGGGAAGTTGGTATTAATATCTATGAACAGCTCTGAGTCGAGTGCTGCTTTAGCAACTCTCAAGTTCTCAACACGAATCTTCTGCTCATTTCGGTAATTTAGGGAAAACTGACAAGCTAAGAATACACTTCTATCTTCTGGCTCATATACTCCAGAACATTCATCAAGTAAGTCCTCCGCATTAGAAAAAAGTGATAGGTAATCACTCTCTTTCCCTACTGAAGCATTGAGGTATTGAGATTTAGCCGATTTTGCTTTGTACTTAAGAGTGGAAAAGTTAGGTAGTCGTTCTTTGCATAGTGCTGCTAGTGGTGTATTCGACACTAACTGACTAAAGTCCGCTACCGCTGTAATTTTTCTTAAACTATTGAAGTAACACCATGGCACTTCAGCAAGAATTTTAGGCGCTTCAGTGCCAAATACGTCATCGATAATGAGTGGTGTATCCGCTCTCTCAATGAGTTTGTTGAAGGCGTGACTCTCGTGGCCGAAATATTTCACGAGATATATGGCACTGATACTTCTTAGTTCGTTGGGAAGTTCAAATTCAAAGTCTTCTCGAACCTGATAAAAATGCACCTCAATATCAAACTCAAGTAATACATCCACAACTATCTGGCACACGAAGTCTGGAACAAGAACCTTCTTTCGTTGAAGAGACATAGAGCGAATCACCCACCTTAATGATGAACGTCCACTATTGGTTACCCCATAGAAAAGACCTTCATTCTCAAGTTCTTGTTCTCCGCCGACCATTTTAGTATCAGTACTTAACATCATGAAACTGCTTTGTTTTCAAACTACTTAGTTCAACAGTTTTAAGGGTTTGTACCACTTTTTCAGAGCTGTTACCACATCCGTAAGGGTTTATTATATGCTTTAAATCAGCCTTAAATTCCGGAGTATAAATTTCAGCCAATGCCGAGGTTAGATCTGCCTTGTTGGCACTTACATCGATAGTGCTGTTAGCCCGAACACGCCCTTTTTGACGATTACCAATATTAATTGTTGCAAGTTTAAACGATGGTGCTTCCACAATTCCACTCGAAGAATTTCCAACTACAGCATCCATATACTGTAACGCTGACAAGTAACGAAGTTGTCCTAAAGAGGTAAATGCAATCGTTTTTTCAGTATTTTCTGCGACATATTCATCTATCAACTTATTTATCAATCGACCACCGACGTCAGCATTCGCCTTAGTGAAGATGATTAACGTATGTTCCAAAGTGTCTAATGCACTAAGGATCTCTCTAAAATCTCTTTCGACTTCTGCGATCTCTTGTGTCGTTTCAGGATGATAAGTGAAAAGTAAATTCCGCTCTTTTAATTTACAAGATATGGAATTTTCAAACTCATCTTTCGACATCAGCTGCATGCGAAGTAAGTTATCAAGGCCGACTTCCCCAACGGTGAATACACGTTCTGGCTGTTCACCCATCTGAATAACTCGCGTGGAATACTCATCCATAGCAGTAAAGTGTAGTTGGGATAACTTAGTAATGGCATGACGAATTAACTCATCGATTGCACCTTCTGTAAGCTCGCCACCACTCAAATGCGCCACTGGAATACGAGCAATATTTGCCGCGGAAACGATAGGGAGCAATTCATAACGATCTCCTAATACGACAACAATATCAGGCTTTAACTCATCAAACGCCTCTGAAAAGCTGATTTGCGCAAGACCCATACTCTTACTCACTCCAACCGGAGTATCCGAGGAAAGCAGGATTTCTACTGTCTTATTCACGACAAATCCATCATTAAGAATTTGTTGATTCGTTAAACCAAACTCTGGAGATAAATGGCTGCCTGTTGATATAACTTGAAGCTCAAGTGCTGAATCATTTTGAATGTCTTCCAGTAGAGACTTTAACAATCCGTATTCCGCTCTGGTCGCCGTGACTACACATATCTTGCGCATCAGATCAGCTCTCCAACTTGGTAATCTTTCTTCGCGATTGAATTAACGACTTCATCCCATCGTGTTGGAGAAATGCCGTTGCCGGGGCGCTTGATTTCTAGCATATCGGCTGAGATAACTTGTCCTGCTGATATCACCTTGCCTGCAATAATGCTTTTTCTGACAATATCTCGGTTCGCTTTTTCCGTTTTGGTTGGTACTTTCCAACCGGATCCCATGGCTTTTTCTATGTTGCGAATCGCGGTTACCATATCCGACAGTTCATGAGGCTCTAGACTAGCTTTGTGGTCTGGGCCTTCCATTTTGTTATCTAGAGTAAAATGTTTTTCGATAACTTTTGCTCCAATCGCCACTGCGGCAATGGGAGTTTCAATACCTAACGTATGATCTGAGTATCCAATGGTAACGCCAGGGAACGCTTTCTGAATCGTTAACATTGCTGTTAGGTTTACATCTTCTGGTGATGTCGGATAATCGGTAGTAGCGTGAAGCACGGTAATCTCTTCAAGCGATAAACCAGCTTCAGCAAGTGTGCTAATCGCATGCTCTACTTCATATAAGTAACCCATTCCTGTAGAGAGAATTACGGGTTTTTTAAAACTAGCAATATGACGTAGGAAAGGTGTATTCGTTAATTCCCCGGAGCCAATTTTGAAAATGTCTTGTAGATCATCAAGGAACGTTGCACTCTGTTCTTCATCAGGCGTTGACATAAAAGTGATCGTTTTCGCGTCACAGTATGCTTTTAACTCGGCAAAATCATCGTAGCTCAACTCAAGACGTTTCAGCATTTCAAATTGAGTTTCTTCTCGTTGAGTATTCTCCACTTGATACTCAGCCATTTGAGCATCTTCAGTGACGAGTAACTCCGTTTTCCAAGTTTGGAACTTTACGGCATCAACTCCAGCCTCTACTGCCGCGTCAATCAGTTTCTTAGCTAAATCAATGTCACCATTATGGTTAACACCTGCTTCTGCGATAATAAAAGTTTTGTTTGTCATAGTTACCTCTAAGCTCGGTATAACTGGAATAGTTTCGGAATAGTAGAATCTTTGCTTTGGTCAATCCACATTTGATTCAACATCTGGCGTTTTTCGGGTAAAAAATCCAGTCCCGCAATATAAAATGGCATCGTTAAAGGAGAGAATTTGGACTTAAACTTGAACAAACTGTCATCTGGAGAAGATGTTCGACCTCCACCTAGCATCATGTAACGACAGCCGTGGCGTTTAGCATGCTCAAAAGCGGCATCAAGTAGCAAATAATTGCCATTTTCCTTAGCGATGTCCTGATTATTAGCAGACAAGTGGTAGTGCGCGAGTTCTTTCCCGAACATGAAAAAGCCAACTGAAGCGTATGTACTTTCTTTCTTTGTGGCGAGTAAAGATACACCATCTAAAGCATTCAAATCATGGAAGTAGTTTTCTTGGAAGTAAAAAAAGTCACTGGCTGAATTTTTCTTCATTGTTTCGTAGTACATCTCAATAAAATCAGAGAGTTGTACTGATGTTGTATCGACAGATAAGTTTTTCTCAGCTCTCCTAACGATGTTTCTTGTTGTTTTTGAATATAATTTTCGTCGCTCTTCGGTATTCTTTGCTAGGTCAACAATCACGACTTGGCGCTCAGGAAAATGCATGTCAAATAACGATGCCAATGCACCTACAGCATTAAAAGGGTGAAAACGAATGAACTCGCACACAATGTTTTGAGCTTTGCAATGCTCTCTGTATGCACTAAATGCACGCTGTAAAAACAGCGTGTCTGAAGAGTTAGAAATTGGACCTCCGTAACCGTAAGGTGTTTCTAAGTCATACAACTCTTCAGTTATATTCTGGCCTGCGATACTTTGGATTCGACGTTTTAAAGCACTAAACCGAACATAAGAGCTATCTTCGCTATACTGAAATTCAAAATGCTCACCGTCACCTTCATAAAGCGCAGAGTATTCTCGCTGATAGTATATGTCTGACGGCAAATCTGTAATGGTCATATTCAGCATCATTCAGCTCTAAGAATTGGAGTACTAGGTAAGTTAACCAAATGCGCTTCAATAAACTCAGATTGAGTCAGATCGCCACGCATGGCATTTTCAAACATTGGTAAACGATGCATTAACTTCCAAATTGGGCGAGTCATGACACCGGCAGCATTTGTTTCTTTTAGTATATGTTCACGCAGTCCAGCATCCGGACAAATAATGGCATTTAACCAGTAGTTGGATTTTGCGTATTTTGGTTCAACAACAAACTTAACGTCACTCCCTTCAAATAAACGGCTATATTGATTGGCAAGTGAGCGCTTCTGTACAAGATATTGCTCAATCACTTCCATCTGGGCGCAACCAAGCGCAGCATTGAGATTTGGCATGCGGTAGTTAAAACCGGGTTCATCATGGAAAAACTCATAAGGATGCGGCACTTTCGCTGTGGTAGTGACATGCTTGGTCCTGGCTCCTATTTCCTGAGTTTTACATAGAACCATACCGCCACCGCCAGTGGTAATGATTTTGTTACCATTGAAGCTGACTGCACCCACATCACCAATTGTACCTGTGTGCTTACCTTTATAGAAAGACCCTAGGCTTTCTGCAGCATCTTCTACTAGAACAAGATTCCATTTCAGGCAAACGGCAACCAACTCATCAAGCTCGACAGGATGACCAAAGGTATGCATAGGCACGACGGCTTTAATTCGCTTGCCCGTTTTTTTGTGAACACATCCACTTTCGGTGACTTCAGCGTGCTCATTTAAGAATGTGTCCACAGCTTTAGGGCAAAGCCCTAGACTTACGGAAGAGACATCCACAAAAATCGGCTCAGCCCCCATATGATAAAGGGCGTTACAGGTTGCTACGAAAGTCAGAGCTTGAGTTATAACAAGATCTCCGCGTTGAACATCTGCCATGTACAAAGCGGCGTGTAATGCCGCAGTACCATTGACGGTCGCTACCGCTTTAGCCGCCCCTGTATACGCTTCAATTTTTCGCTCAAAGTCATCAACAAATTTGCCAACGCTAGAAACAAAGGTACTTTCAATCGTTTCCATTACGTAGGATTTTTCGTTACCACTAAACGTTGGTGCATGTAACGGAATGAATTCGTCAGTTTTATAGGTATCTCGAACAAATTCAATAATCGATGTCGCTCTCATTACGTACTCCGCTTACATCTTACTATCGAGGTATTTACCGGTTTCTTTGTGCCCAAAATCAGGGAGCATGGTAAAGAAGAGTTCTACAATTTGTTTCTTGTCCCAAGCTCCCAAACTCTTCATCTCTGAAATTCGGTGTTCAAATAAAGCAAGTAGCTCTTGCTCATAAAGAGGGGCGTTTTTAATGATTCCAAGATTTTTAAATCGAGACATGTCCAACTCTTCTTTATCTGTGAAAAATTCTTCAAAATCTTTCTCGCCCGTTGTATCACTTGCTGTGAACAGGCATGGCCACTTCCCTTGTTCTGGAAGAGTATGAGCCAATTGTCGAGCTTCTTCTTCTGTTTCACAAAGGTGAGGCTCATAGCCAAGTTGCTCTAAGTATTTCACAGCAATATCAGCAAACGAAATAAGGTGCAGAGCTTCACTCAGTTTAGGGAAGAAAATGTCACGGTTTTCACCAAAGATACAGGACATTAGACATAGCTCACCTGACTCTTGAGGTGTCACGAAGTAACGCTTGATATCGTTGGGAGCCACGATAGGTTGGCGTTTTTGAATGCGCTGGTTGAACCCATGCAATAGTGAGCCGTCCGAAAATGCAACATTGGCAAAGCGTGCTGTTGATATGGCCATTTGCTCGCTTTTACGCATTAGAAACATTTCCATGATACGCTTCGATGCGCCCATCATATTGACTGGGTTTGCTGCTTTGTCAGTAGAAACGCAGAAGTACTTTTTTGCGCCAGCATCAATCGACTGTTGGATGGTTTTATCTGTATTAAAGACATTCACATCGATCATTCGCATCAATGTATAGGGATCTTTTTCACTTCGAACGTGCTTAAGTGCAGATAAGTTCAGTACATAATCGAATTGACCATCTGCTTTAATGAACGCATCGTACTCTAGAGAACCAATATCTAAAGCAAATGTTTGGAAGTCGCCATCAATGTAACCAAATGAGCTACGGATATCACGAACTAGCTCAACCATGTTGTTTTCACTAATATCAACAACATGCAGCTTCTTGGGGTTACGTTTGAAGATTTCTTTGGTTACAGCTTGTCCGATTGAGCCTGCTCCACCTAAAACAAGAAAGCGAGATTTTGATATTATGTCCGCTAGTTCATATTGGTGCTGTTTTATATCAGACTTGAACAGCATCTCAGTACGACCGATAAGTGATAAGGCATTAGTCATAGAGTTACTCTTTATGTTGAATGGAACTGGATAAGTAATTTAAGTAATTGTACTAAAATTATAATTTAATTTTTTGTAAAATTTGCTTAATCCTGAGATCTAACTCTGCAGGGTTTTGCTCAAAGCTTGCGATGCTTTTGATTGCGTCGGCTATTTCTTCTTGCTTCAATATTTGAAAAACGTCACAGTACTCCTCCAGCCCCATACCAACTGATGAAAATAATGACACAATCCCCATCTTCTTATTCGATAGCATTAGGAATAGTTCAACAGGAAGTTTTGGTGGTAATTGTTCAACGTCTTCAAAGAATTTGTTATAATCGTCTTTTGGTTCTGAAGGGTGTAGTTTTAAAACAACATTATAGCCAGCATTTATGGCCTGCATATAAATGCCTTGATAGACTTTTTTAACAAAGTTTACATCTTTGAATCGTAGAGTATTTTCTTTAGATGTCGGCTGAGTAGCTATAATTATAGTGCCTTTATTATGATTATAACTATCGACTTGGAATAGCTTTGAAAGTACCTCAATTGCATACCCTGATTTTGGTAAAGTAAGTTTCTTTACTTTATTTTTCACTTTCGATAGTGATTTTTCGGGAGAAAGAAGGTGGATTTCTAGACACTCCCTCCTTTCTCCCATTATCATCGTCTTTGAAGGGTAGTTCTTAAGTGTTCTAATTATTTTCTTTATTGGACTCTGAATGGGGATTTCAATGTAGTTCCTCATCCCATCTTCAATCATTTTATAGGTTGGAACCAGTAATCTAAATAGTCTAGACATCTTATTGTCGTCATTGAAAACAAATAGTTCATAACAACCCGTGTCAGGTATTATGTTTTTTTTGTAATTGTTAATGTAGTTGGTTAAAGTTCTCTTCAAAAAATCAGGAATACGAAAGCCAACTATGGACGATTTTAATATGAAATTTCCAATGAATTTTTTTTGTTTTATTTCTGATGTTAAATCATATCGACTAGCTAATGTGATTTTTATTTTACTTGGTAGTTTATGTGTGTTTATAAGTTCTGGAGGGATGTTCTGGTAGTCATTAAATAATACGATGGTTGATTTTTTATCTGATTTAATGGCATGAAAGACACTTAGCATGACATGCCTTACTGTAGAGCAAATATACAGATTTGAAATGTTATTATCCATGATTTACTCCGCTAGGCTACGTGTTGATTTGTATGTATGAGAGCATTCTAACTGTATAAATATCATTGTTTTTTCATGCTAAATTTGAATTTTAAATTATGTATATGACGTCGAATACTTTCGTTTAAATTAAACCACTCACGCTTACATTTCTTGAACAAGTTTCTTGTCGTAGTTCGTTTCTCATATCCGATATCAGACTCAAACTTAGGATCGTTTGTTAAGCAAGGAGTTGCAGTTCCGTAGCATTCTACATCGTTTATCCAGAATCGATCCATATAAATATCGACGGCCATATACCATTCATTTGAGTTATTAAGTAGTTTTTTTGCGCCCGAGGGTGTTAGAAAATAGCCTGTAGCACTCATGTGACCTTTAGTGAACTTATGTATTCTGGTTGAACTACACTCAAATATAGAATAAGAACGATACTTTCGACGTTTGTTTTTAAATAAACGAATGCATTCTATATGGTTAGGTAACTCTGGGATGTCCTGTATAAAATTAATAAATGTCTCTTTAAATATAAGAGCGTCATCTTCGATTATGATTATTGGTTGGTTGAGTTCAACACACTTTTCCCATAATAAAAAATGGCTTGCATAGCAGCCTAGTTGTCCTGCACTTAGTGTCTTTGCTCGGTATGTTTGGCTCAAATCATCATTATAACGTTTCAGTAGCGGATGAGGTGGTGACATTCGACCATCTATCGCCGAAAAAAACTCAAAAGAAAGAGATAATTCATCGAGTTGATGACTGATATTTTTTCTTCTTTCTACCGAAGACTCTAAATTAATAACGAAAATTTTAGTCATTAGTATCTCTCTTACATCTTGAGCAAATAGGGACTAGAAATAATAAATATAACATCAGGGGTTGAGGATGATTAAAAGGCACATCAGTTAACCCAGCAATAAAGAATAGGCAAACCAAACCAATTGTGATATATCTATCGAGCTGTGGTAGGTGCTTGAATATCATTAGTGGGTAAAGCAGTATGCTGATAATTAATATTAGGCCTATAACTCCAGACTTAACCATTTTATCCAAAAATTGATTGTGGTAATGACGTGAAGCAAACTTGAAAATTACGCCAGAAATTTCGCCATCCTCTAATTTTTCTTTTAATACTTTTACCTGCTTATCCCCATGACCTAGTAGTGGTTTTTGTTTTATTAATTCAGGGGCTACCTGCCATAGTTGTAACCTAATCCCAACGGAGGTGCTATAATTTCCGGATTGAATCTTTTTGACTTCATAGATGGTCTGGTTATATCTCGCATTTATTTTATCTTTAAATAAGAAAGCGCCAGTAGACGTTAAAATGGCTGTGAATAAAAATGAAAATAATATATATTTTCTCGAAGGCGGGTTTTTAATACATTTAGTAATGATTATAAAAAAGATACTTAAAGTGAACGCCAACCAAATCCCTCTAGTTTCACTTAGGATTATAGGTGGTAATGATAGTGAAAAAGCTGTCAAAGGAAGTGCTTTCTCCTTTAAGGGTGAATTATCTAGCAATAAAGAGAATGCGATTATGGATATCAATGCGCACGCGGTTGAGTAGGGTATCGGGTTTATATAACCAGCATAGCGTCCTGTACCTATATAAAAGTTGAAATAGACGCTATTGGCGCAGATTGCCAAACTACCTATTAAAACTACCCATTGAATTACTTTTTGAGTAAGCATTTGGTATGGAAAAGCTATAAGAAAAAGAGTAACTCCAATCAGTGTTCTTAGTTCTCGAGAACTGGAACCATGATAATAATAGCTAAACGCAGTATATATACATAAAGCGCTAATTAACCATACAAATGGGCTCTGTATGTTATTTAATATAGTTTCTTTTTTTAATGCTAATAGACTAACGATGATACTAATCAAAAACAGTGGGATCATTTTTTTATCGCCACTGTCTAAAATTAACATGCCTGTCACCGCAAAAAAGTAAGGCAGTAGCAGTAACGCGGTATAGAGACGATTTTTTTTATTAATATTCATATGGTTCAAAGTAATGCTAGTTGCTATAAGGATTAAGATTGCTTTCAGGACGAGTCTTAAGCAATCTTAAGATCCACATGTATTGCTCTGGGTTTTTGCTCACATAGTTTTCAATACATTGATTCATCATGCGTGCATCTTGCTCTTCACTGTCTGTTGGGAATGGTAGAGCAGGGTAGAAGTCCAGAGTGTATTGACCAGTACAGCTATCGTATTGAGCAAACAGCGGGACAATTTTAGCCTTGCTCAGCTTAGAGAGTCGACCGAGACCTGAAATAGTTGCTTTTTGAGTTGCAAAAAAATCAACGAAGACACTGTGCTCACGACCAAGATCTTCATCCGGAAGGTAATAACCAAGGTAGCCATCACGTACTGACTTGATGAAAGGCTTGATGCCCCCACTACGGTCATAAACTCGGCCACCGTACTGTACGCGTTGCCTGTGCATCAACCAGTCGCTGAGTTTGTTTTTTTGTGCTTTCGCCATCGCAGAGACCGGAAGGTTACGTGATGCTAATAATACGGCTGGAATATCAATGGCCCACGTGTGCGGAACCAACAAAATTACATTCTCGCCACTGTCCGTGATATCGGTTAGGTTGCTTAAGCCATTTATTGATGTGTTATTTTCTAGCCAGCCTTTACTCTTTAGTGTCAGTGCAGCAAAGCTCATCAAAAACGATATAGAAGTAACATACGATTTATAAAGGAGCTCTTCACGCTGCTCTATAGACTGTTCAGGGAAGCACATCTCAAGGTTCACTCGAGCTCGGCGGTTTGCCTTATTTTTGATTTTGACTGCTTGCCTCGCCATAAACTTAGCGAACACTAAACGAATACTATTAGGCAAGAAGCAGACTAAAGACGATAACAGAATCGCGATCCAGGTACCCCAGTATTTAGGCGCTAGAAATCCCCATTCAAACTCAGGATTGTAAGCTTTTGGATCAAAATCATTACGTTGTGTGGTCATTCATTCACTACATTTTTTAAATCAGAGAGTTAACGTTATACCGGTTACTCGGGGAATGATTATACGGATTAGATTGTCCAATAATACGCCCTAAAAGTAGGGAATAATATCCGTTTTAATCTGAAATATACCGTTATGCGTTTGCGATCTTCATGTACTCAGCAACGCCTTCTGCTACGCTTTTAAACGCAATATCGCAGCCTGTATTGCGAAGCTTGGTTAAGTCAGCTTGAGTGAATTCTTGGTAAGCACCTTTTAAATGTTCAGGGAAAGGAATGGTTTCGATTTCACCTTTACCATGGTGCTTGATGACTGCTTTTGCGACTTCTTCAAAAGACTCAGCGTTACCTGTACCTAAGTTGAAGATGCCAGATACCCCATTCTCTAAGAACCACAAGTTTACCGCCGCGACATCACCAACATACACAAAATCACGCTTAAAGGTTTCGCTACCTGCGAATAGCTTTGGATTTTCACCGGCATTCATTTGGTTGTTTAGGTGGAAGGCTACAGAAGCCATGCTGCCTTTGTGTTGCTCGCGCGGACCATAAACATTGAAATAACGAAGCCCTACGATTTGCGACAGCGTTTCGTTGTGTGCAGCGGCGTCAGCAGTTAAGCGACGAACATAGTTATCAAATTGTTGTTTTGAATAACCGTAGACATTCAATGCACCTTCGTATTCTCTTTCTTCGATGAAAGTCTCGGTTTCACCGTAAGTAGCAGCAGAAGAGGCATACAAGAAAGGAATTTCACGCTCAACACAGTAATGAAGTAGCTCTTTTGAGTACTCATAGTTATTGAGCATCATATATTTGCCATCCCACTCAGTGGTAGCAGAGCATGCACCTTCATGGAAAACAGCTTCAATATGACCAAAATCATCACCGGCCATTACTTGAGTTAGAAAGTCATCACGATCCATGTAATCCGTAATGTCGAGGTCGACAAGGTTCTTAAATTTCTTACCATCTTTTAAGTTGTCGACGACTAGAATATCGTTGTGGCCCGCTTCATTGAGCGCCTTAACAATATTGCTGCCAATCATGCCAGCACCACCAGTTACGATAATCATAATTTTCTAACTCTTTTGAATACAAAACTGTCACGAGTATAGCAAGGAATGGATAAGGCGGGCTAGTGGAATAATTCCCCAACCAGAGTATGATACAGCAAGCTAAGTTATAAATTATGTTGAGTTAATGACTCAAAACTATAGGTATTATCATGAAAATTGCAATCGCCGGTACGGGGTATGTGGGTCTATCAAACGCAATGCTGTTAGCACAACATCATGAAGTCGTCGCGGTAGATATTATCGATGACAAAGTGACAATGCTAAATAATAAACAGTCGCCGATTGCAGACAATGAGATTGAGCACTTTCTATCACATAAGACGCTGAACTTCAGAGCGACAACGGATAAAGCGGCTTACAAAGATGCTGACTTTGTCATCATAGCGACACCCACCGATTATGATCCCAAAAACAATTATTTTGATACCAGCTCTGTAGAATCAGTCATTAAAGACGTTATGGATATCAATCCGGATGCGGTGATGGTTATTAAATCAACGGTACCTGTTGGCTATACTGAGCGCGTTAAGCAAGATTTGAATTGTGAAAATATTATGTTCTCACCAGAGTTTTTACGCGAAGGCAAAGCCCTGTACGATAATCTGCACCCATCACGCATTATTGTTGGGGAATGTTCTGAGCGAGCTAAAGTGTTTGCGAATCTGCTGGTCGAAGGCGCTGAAAAAGAGAATATTGATGTACTGTTTACCAACGCTACAGAAGCGGAAGCAGTAAAGCTGTTCTCTAATACTTATTTAGCAATGCGCGTCTCTTATTTCAATGAGCTGGACTCTTACGCGGAAGCGCATGGTTTGGATTCACGTCAGATCATCGAAGGGGTGGGCTTAGACCCACGTATTGGCAATCATTACAACAACCCTTCATTTGGTTATGGTGGTTACTGTTTACCCAAAGATACCAAGCAGCTATTAGCTAACTATCAAGATGTGCCGAACAACATTGTCGGTGCGATTGTTGATGCGAACCGAACCCGTAAAGATTTTATTGCGGATTCAATTATCAAACGTTCGCCTAAAATCGTTGGTATCTATCGATTGATCATGAAAGCTGGCTCTGACAATTTCCGAGCATCATCGATTCAAGGCATCATGAAGCGTTTGAAAGCCAAAGGTATTGAAGTGGTCGTATTCGAACCAGTGTTAAAAGAAGAGCATTTCTTTAACTCGAAGGTTTATTCTGACCTCGAAGAGTTCAAAGCCGTATCGGATGTGATTGTATCTAACCGAATGGTGGATGAAATATCAGACGTTGCAGATAAGGTTTACACGCGAGATCTGTTTGGCAGTGATTGATTGCAGCAACGATCGATTGCAAGCTGAATGTTAGCGCTTGATAATTCGACCCGATGTTAACAGCTCGATCTATTCGTTTAGTGGCGATATACTGAACCACTAAACGGATAGGGATATTAATGACCAATGAAAACACGTGACAAGATTGTTTACGCAGCTCTAGATCTTTTTAATGAGCACGGCGAGCGTAGTATTACAACCAATCATATTGCAGAGTATATCGAGATCAGCCCAGGTAACCTCTACTACCACTTCCGCAACAAACAAGAAATTGTCCGTGATATTTTCACTCTCTATTCAACCGAGTTACTTGAAAGGTTTGCACCCATTCAGGGGCAGCAAGAAAGCCTCACGCTATTAAAACACTACTTAGATTCTATCTTCACGCTGATGTGGAAGTACCGATTCTTTTATGCGAACTTGCCCGAAATATTGTCTCGTGATGCGCAGCTCCACCTTGATTACATGGCGGTACAAGAAAAGCTGCAAACGAATTTAGTGGATATCATGAGAGCCTTCGTTGAATTGAGCTTGCTCAAAGCAACAGATACAGAAATGAAGTCGATGGTCACTTCTCTTCACTTGATCGCATCGGGTTGGTTGGCTTATCAATCTGCGATGTCTCCAAAAGCTCAAATTACCGAGCAAGTCGTCCATAAAGGAATGCTGCAGATGATCGCGACCGTTAAGCCGATTGCGACGGCGCAAGGTTTTGAGCAACTGACACTGTTGGAAGATGGTGTCAGGGCGTTGAATAGCTAAATCCAGATGTGGGTAATGAACTATTTGCCACGTCATTCCCTACCGCGAGGGACGAGCGTAATAGGGAATCCCTGGTGATCCTCGAGGCTTGCAATATCATAGCGAGATTCCAGATATTTCGTTCCTCAATTCTGGAATGACGAAGTCTGAGAAATGCGAATACAGATATTCTCAATGACTTGCTTTGCTCTTCTTATCTCGATTACTCGCATCCCGTATCTGCTCTTTATCTAACTAACCAACTTTTTGGGTTTTGAGCTCGGCTATTTCTGCGAATCTCAAAGTACAGTGATGGGCGAGTTTGTCCACCGGTATCGCCTGCAAGGGCAATAGCTTCGCCCGCTTTCACTTTGTCGCCCTCCTTTTTCAGAAGTGCTTGGTTAAATCCGTAGAGCGTCATATCACCTTTACCATGATCAAGCAGCACCACTAAACCATAGCCACGTAAATACTCGGCAAAAACGACAGTACCGGAATAGACCGATTTTACCTGTTGACCGTATTGCGCGCTGATCACGATACCTTTCCAATTAATCTGGCCCGTTTGACGTGAACCGTAGCTATGCAAAACTCGGCCTTTGATTGGCCAAGGTAATTTTCCTTTACGTTTGGCTAAACCGTCCATAAGTACAGCGTTGCGTCTCTCGCGCGCGGCTTTTTCTGCTTTGGCTATTTCCGCTTTTAGGCGAGTTTCATTACGTTGAAGCTCGGCCAAATAATTTTTGTCGCCGGAGATGTTCTTTTTAATACTCCCCACGGTTTTCTTACGCTGTGTTTGAGTTTGAGTGAGTTTATCGCGCTTGGTGGTTTGCTGTTTTAACAGCGTCACGATTTGCTCCTGCTCAAGTTGGCGCTGCTTATGGCTTTCTTCTAATTCTGATTGTGTTTGTTCAATCGTTTTTATGGTGGCGGAGCGAGCTTTAGCAAGGTGTTGATAGTAATGACTGATGCGATCGTCTTCTACTCCAGTATTAAGAATATGAGAAGCTGCTTTAGCTCGGCTTGTCATGTAGTAAGTTTGAATCAGCTGCTTTAACTTGTCGGTATGGTTTTTTTTCTGAAGCGTAAGGGCTTTAATCTTGGTGTTTAAGTTAGCAATATTGACATTAGCGGTATTGAGCTGCTTTTTACTGTCTCGGATTGCCTTTTCGAGCGAAGCAATGGATAACTCTTGTTGCTTGAGGTTTGCTTGCAAGCGGTCGAGTTTTTTTTGCTGTGAAGAGAGGTTTTTTTGTTGACGAGATATTTCACTCGAAACACCTTTTAATTCACCATGGGGAGCAGCAAGTGACGAAGTCGATAAAATAACCGTGCATAGGCTAGTTAATAGCAAAAGAGTCCTGCTAATGGCTCGAATTTTTTTCATCATTATCGTCATTTAGTTTATGTTCATCAGTTGTCGATTTTTTATATTCCGGTAGCTCGAATCTTATGTCGGCTCTTAAATACCGTCACCATCAATAAAATTCTGTGAGCGACCATTGAACCCCTGATCCATATCTAGTGAAGGTTTATCCGTCTTCGGTTTACCGACAATTTTTGCTGGTACCCCGGCGACGGTCGTGTGCGGTGGCACCGCTTGTAGAACCACAGAACATGAGCCAATCTTAGCGCCTTCACCGACTTCTATGTTGCCGAGTATTTTCGCACCGGCACCGATCATGACACCTTCACGAATCTTAGGGTGACGATCGCCTCCCTCTTTGCCAGTACCACCAAGAGTCACGTCTTGAAGAATCGACACATCATTTTCGACGATGGCCGTTTCACCAATCACAATACCGGTAGCGTGGTCGAGCATGATCGCTTTACCGATACGCGCAGCCGGGTGAATATCCACTTGGCAAGCCACCGATATCTGGTTTTGTAGGTAAGTAGCAAGGGCGATACGGCCTTGCTTCCATAGCCAGTTAGCCACTCGATAACCTTGCAGAGCGTGGTAGCCTTTCAAATAAAGCAGAGGCATCGAGTACATCTCGACCGCAGGATCTCGAGTCACCGTCGCGCAAATATCACAAGCAGCAGCATCAATAATCGACGGATCCTGCTTAAATGCTTGCTCTACCACTTCACGCACCGCCATTGCTGGCATGGACGCTGTCTTTAACTTATTTGCCAGAATATAACTGAGCGCTGCGCCTAAACTTTCATGGTTGATGATGGTGGCATGATAAAAACTCGCAAGCATAGGCTCTTGCTCCGACTGCTGTCGAGCTTCCTTCACAATGCATTGCCAAACTTTTAGTTGTTCACAGTGTTTCATTTTACCATCCATTCTAAATTACCAACCCCAGATACGAGCCTAGAAGGCTCCAGATACTCTGTTCCTCAATTCTGGAATGACGAGCATTGTATTTGTGTTATCTTTCAGACTTCTTATCTCGAGCAAGCAGGTCTTGCGCCGCTAAGTGGGCATCTTTTCCTTGATACAACACTTGATAAATTTGTTCAACAATCGGCATCTCAACACCCATGCGCTCAGACAGTAACCAAACTTCTTTGGTGTTGCGATAACCTTCGACCACTTGACCAATTTCTTCTTGTGCAGTGTCGACGTCTTTACCTGAGCCTAACGCCAAGCCAAAACGGCGGTTACGTGATTGGTTATCGGTACAGGTTAGCACTAGGTCACCCAATCCTGCCATACCCATAAAGGTTTCAGGTTGTGCGCCAAGCGCAGCCCCCAATCGACTCATTTCAGCTAAGCCTCGAGTGATGAGTGCGGTACGTGCATTAGCACCAAAGCCAATACCATCCGACATGCCTGCGCCGATAGCGATGACATTTTTGACTGCGCCACCAAGTTGCATACCAATGAAATCTGAGTTGGCGTATACGCGGAACGTTTTGTCACAGTGAATTTTTTCTTGAAGCTCTTCTAGGAAAGCCTTATCAGGTGAAGCGACAGAGATAGCTGTTGGCATACCCATCGCTAACTCTTTAGCGAAAGTAGGACCAGATAAAACCGCCAGTGAGTAGCCATCACCAAGCACATCATGTGCGACATCTTTAAGCAGTCGGCCTGTTTCTGGCTCTAAGCCTTTCGTTGCCCAACAGATGCGAGAGTCTGTTGTTAAGTGAGGCTTTAGGCTATTTAAAACGAGACCAAACACGTGGCTCGGGACGACAACAAGAAGATCACGACTAGCGGTTACCGCTTTCTCAAGGTCTGTTTCGATGATTAGGCTTTCTGGAAAATCGATATTGGGCAGAAACTCATTGTTCGCGCGCTCAGATTCAAGGCGAGCCATATGAACAGGGTCATGGCCCCAAAGAACAACATTGGCACCGTTACGCGCTAGAGATATCGCTAAGGATGTTCCGTAAGAACCAGCACCAATGACAGCCATTGTGATGTGTTTGCCGTAAGCGCTGTCTTTACCGTAAGCGACTGTCGCGCGAGTTGTTTCTGTCATGCTTCCACCTAAGAATAATGAGGGAAATCAAAGAGTGCTTGAGACATTTTCTAATCGGATAAGAAAATACTCTTTATCAAAATACAGTGTAAATAAAAAATGCACATCGCAGAAGCTGCGATATGCATTTAAAACTAACTATTTAACAAAAACTAGCTATCCAATAAAAGTCGAGCTTCTTTAAAAATAAGCTATTTAGCATTCATCAGAGTCAAGTTCTGCCTTACAACTAAGCCTGTTCGCCTTCAGCTTGTTGAGCTTGGTTTTGTAGGTAGTTCATGAACAAAGCATCAAAGTTTACAGGCGCTAGGTTCAGTTGTGGGAACGTACCTTTAACCACTAGGCTAGAAATCGTTTCACGAGCGTATGGGAACAGGATGTTCGGGCAGAATGCCCCTAGGCAATGAGCGAGCTGACCCGCTTCCATTTCGCTTGCAGAGAAGATACCGCCTTGTTGAACTTCACAAAGGAATGCTGTGTCTTCTGCATTCTTAACGGTAACCGTTAGACGTAGGATTACTTCGTAAACGCCTTCGCCAAGTTCACGGCTTTGAGTGTCTAGGTCCAGTTTTACATCTGGGTTCCACTCTTTTTGAAACATGTCTGGAGAGTTTGGCGCTTCGAAAGAGACGTCTTTTAGGAAGATACGTTGGATTGCGAAGTTTTGTTGTGCGTCTTGTTGTGCTGCTTCAGCCATTTTCTTGTCCTTAAAAATTTATAATTAGGTTTTGTTCGTCATATAGCCGAACAAAACCTTAAAGTCATATTCGTGTAATTAGGTCAGCTTACTGCTTGTCGTTAATGGTTTATTACCTTTAACTACTTCTTGCCTTTAACCAAAGGTAAGTTAGCTTCGCTCCAAGCCACTAAGCCACTTTTCAGTACGCTTACGTTTTCGAAACCTGCTTTAACCAGCAAGTTCGCGCTTTCTTGAGCGGTTTGACCTGTCTTGCATACTACGATGATTGGGTCTGCTTTGTGGCTTTCAAGGCTACCAAAGCTATTTGCTTTGATGTCTGACGGCAAAATGTGAACTGCGTCCGTAATATGGCCCTTTTTGAACTCATCCTTAGTACGAATATCAACCACAACGCCGTTCTCACGGTTAATGAGTTGTGTGGTTTGCGCAGCTGTGATCTCTTTGTAGGCTGCGTTTGATGTCTTGATAATGTTCGCAATGATGGCAACAACCAAGCCGATCCATACGATGGCTAAAATCATATTATCTTGAACAAATGGAACTAACTCTTGCATATCTTGAACTCTTATACGTTATAGGGCGAAAAATTATAGGATAGGAGTATAGCGAGAAAGGGTAGCAGAATACAGAGGAAGGCGTTGCGGAACTCGGCGTTATCTCTCTTTCTTTCATCCTATGACAATTGCTTCGCCTATCAGTAAGTTGGTGCTCTTAAAATTGGCCGACAATGCAGATGCGCGCAGCGTGTATTTTCCTTCTCTATATTGCTTGGCGCAATATGGACCGTTAATGAACTCGAAAAACAAGGGGTTGTAAAACGGATAAAGCGCGTTGATGATATATATCAGCTGCGCCTACCTCAAGTTAGATGTACAGCAAGAAGGGCATGGTATGCAAGCATGGTTGTACATCAACCCGTTCGAAGCGCGTATTAAGGCTCTAGTTCAATCCGAATCGTCGAGTTCGGATTCTAACCTGTGACCGTGTGATTATTTACAGACTAGCGCGAATTGAAGGGCGCATTGGCGAATTATTGGCTTTGCTGGTTAATCATTGCTCACAAAGGCTAATGCGCATTGAAGGCGGTAAACAACAATCAGAGTTTTGTCTCGCTGTACCGCAAAGGCAATATTTTCATTGATATAGAAAATGTTGCCATTGCAGCGCAGTACAAGAAAACCGCTACTACATAGGATCCCAGTACCTGCAAGACGTACGATACTGCTGGCGGTTAAATGCGTGATAACTAACTAGGCCGGGTAATATTGTTACTAGTTAATACGCCCTTGTTTTGCTAGAATTAATGCTAATTAGAACCGTGTGAAAAAACATAAAAAGTGATTTCACCTTGCCTTTAGGAGCCAAACCTAAGGGCGGTAGCGTACCCAAATGCGAATGGATGACAAGCCTAAAGGTTGAAAAATCCGATTTGGCGGCCTATTGGGGCGGTTTTAAGAAAGTAAGCAAAATCTAGGTTTTATAAGGGATGGGCGAAAGTCGACCGTCTCAAAATGGATGAAAAGTGTCTCAGTGCGTTTTTATTACTGAGGTCAAAAGTCACAAAAAATCACTTCTTTAATTTCACCTGTCGGTTGGAAACTTCATAAATGACTAAGAAAAAAATCCTTACGGTTTTCGGCACACGTCCAGAAGCCATCAAAATGGCACCTCTTGTTCATGCTTTAGCGGCCGATGAGCGCTTTGAAGCAAAGTGCTGTGTTACCGCTCAACACCGTGAAATGCTTGACCAAGTTTTAGAGTTGTTTGAAATCACGCCAGACTATGATTTGAACTTAATGAAAGTCGGTCAAACGCTCAACGAAGTCACCACGCGTATTTTGTTAGAGCTTAAACCAGTGCTAGAAGATTTTAAACCTGATGTGGTTTTAGTGCACGGTGATACAGCCACAACCTTCGCTGCAAGCCTAGCGGCTTACTATGAGCAAATCGCAGTCGGTCATGTTGAAGCTGGCCTGCGTACGGGCAACATTTACTCGCCTTGGCCAGAAGAAGGTAACCGTCGTCTAACGGGCGCGTTGACCAAATATCACTTTGCACCAACGCCAACATCAAAAGAAAACTTGCTTAAAGAGAACTTTAATCCAGAAGATATTTCAGTAACGGGTAATACCGTCATTGATGCCTTGCTGATGGTCAAAGACAAAATTGATTCAGATAAAGATTTGAATGAAACGCTTTCTGCACAGTTCCCGTTTTTAGATGAAAACAAAAAGCTAATTTTGGTTACCGGTCATCGCCGTGAAAGTTTTGGTGGTGGGTTTGAACGTATTTGTGAGTCGCTTGCTATTACGGCAAAAACTCATCCAGAGACGCAAATTTTGTATCCGATGCACCTTAACCCAAATGTACGTGAGCCCGTTAACCGTATTCTTGCTGGCATTGATAACATTCATCTTGTTGAGCCTCAGCAATACTTACCATTTATCTACTTAATGAGCCGCGCGCACATCATTTTAACCGACTCGGGTGGCATTCAAGAAGAGGCGCCTTCATTAGGGAAACCTGTATTGGTGATGCGAGATACGACCGAGCGACCAGAAGCGGTTGAAGCCGGTACAGTTAAGTTAGTTGGAACGGATATAAATACGATTACAGCGAGCTTGCATACTCTATTAACAGATAATACTGCATATCAAGCAATGAGTTTTGCGCATAACCCCTACGGGGATGGACAAGCTTGTAAGCGTATCTTGAATGAATTATTAAAATTGGATAAATAACAGAAATATCAATATTAACAGGGCTAGCGATAGCAACTTTTCAGCTTAACTAGGCGCAGTAGGGAAAAATCATCAACGTGCCCATGTTTAAAGGCCAGGGTTCCCGCATGTTATTTTCGCAGTGTTTCTCAAATTTTCGGAGTGAAATTTCAAAAATAGGTTGAATGTGGTGATCTTATACTGTTTAGATAACCGAATGAGATTGAAAAGATGAATTCAAAGACCATTTTAACATATTGAGTGATAGTCGTCAGGAGCGAAAAATCACTTATGATTTCTTTGAAGTGATGTTTCAAGTGGTGACAGCCATGCTGTGCGGAATCAGGGCAAGATCATGAAACCCCCTTATGGAATAAGGGGTGAGGTGAAGTGATATTTTCATGAATTAGATACTGAAGTCACAATAATCTTAATACATCCAAGATCGATTTGATGATCAGATTTAGGTGTGATCATATACTGTCTTTTAGCAGCAGATATTTAGCCTAATGAATGGATTAAGCCTTTTTCAGTTATTCGAGACCCTCGCCAAGCTTGGAAAATAGAGCACACGCTAACCGACATTATCTTCTTAACAATTTTGCAACTCATGCGGGAACCCTGGTGTCCGGTCTATGAGTAATCACATAAATAAAGAGTATTATGATTTCAAGAAACATATATGAGTTTGTTGGCGGGGTTTTTATCGTCCTTTTACCATTTCAAGATGTATTCTTACAAAGTTCACCATTAGGATATTTAGGGGCAAACTTGTCTTTTATAATGACACCTTTCATGCTTTTAATTTACCTTTTCAATAGTATTAAAGAGAGAAAATTAGGGCAATATGAATTTTCCCTAGTTTTATTTTGGTTGTTGTTTTTTTCTTGTTTAAATTACCTTTTAATAATTATATATGACAATCAGGTAACAGGTATAACTGAAGGAATGAAATTATTCGTAATTTGCTTTTTTTCTTTATTTCCTATTGTGTACTTTTCACATCAAAAAATAGTAAATATAAATTATTTTATAATAGGCTCCTTATGTTTTGTTATTTTGGGAGTTATAATATCTGACTATTTATCCTTGGAGTTCGTAGGTATATTACATAAGCAAGAATATTGGACTTTGAGGCCTCGAGGGTTTTCTACTGAAAGTTCTTTATTAGGAGCTACAGCCGGAATTATTATAACTTTGTACTTTTCTACGGTTACGTCTAGGAGTAAGCATTTTTTTACGATAATTATATTTTTTGCTGTTTTTATTTCTGGTTCAAAGGGAGCTATTTTTTCGATATTCTTATCATATGGATTACTTGAACTTCGAAGAATGAAACTAAATATAAATACTTTATTCGTTATCATATTAAGTGCTCTTTTTTTTGTTTTAATTGTTACACAAGCTATAAGCGCATTAATGGTTGATATTGAAAAATACACAAGTTTTTCGACTAGAACTAGTTTAGGCATAGCTTCCATAAATGCAGCAATTAACAATCCATTTGGTTTAGGTTTTTGGGGGTATTATAGCCAAGGAAAAATTTATATATTGCAGGCATTAGAATTTACAAAAAGTAATACTAGAGAAATTGAAACAATAGTAAGAACAGGTGTAAATTATAGCTTTAAAACTGGGCTAGCAGATGCCCTAGTCATCGGCGGCATCCCTATTGTTTTTTATTTTTTATACAAAATAAAAAATATGTTTACGTTATGTGATAATTACTACTTAAAATTATCCATACTATTTTCTACTATATCCCTTTCTACATATGTTTCTTTCGTTGGATTGTATGTAATTACACTACCTTTCATTTTTGCGTTACAAAAAATAAAGTTTGGTGACAATCAGTAGTGTTGAGTTTTATTTTCCAAGGAGCATAAATGAAGTCCTTTTTTAAGAAAAAATTACATAAGATTTATAATAAAACAAAGTACATAAATCTATACAAGTTTATGTATACATCTCTTCAAGAACACCCTGAAGAAATTAATTGCGAAAAATTTTTGGTCATATCCCCTCATCCAGATGATGAAACGATTGGTTGTGGAGGGTTGCTAACCAAATTTCATACATTTGGTAGTGTGATTAGTGTAACAAGTGGTGACTACGGAATTCCCAATGAGGATGCGACAAATACTATAAAAATACGGGAAAAAGAACTAGATAACGCACTTAACTTCCTAGATGTTAGTTATAATATTAAGTTACGAGTAGAAGATGGTAGTTTAAAGAATATATCCGGATACTTAGACAATATTAACTTTGACAACATGAAACTAATATTTATCCCAAGTGTTTTCGAGCACCATCCTGACCATAAAGCAATTGCATGGGAAATAGTCCGTTTAATAAGTAAAGGAAAGCTATCAAAAAAAATAAAAATTTTGATGTATGAAGTTTGGACTCCTCTTCCTAGTTTTAATAAGTTTATCGATATAACTAAAGAGATTGAAATGAAGTTAGAAGCACTTCAACTATTTGAATCACAAGTATCAATAGTCCCTTATCATAAAAAAGTAAAGCTGCTTAATGAATTTCGAGGTCTTGAGGTTGGTTGCGAATCAGCTGAGGTGTATCTTGAAATATCGTATAGTGAACTTAGAGATATTCTCAATGCAAAATAATGATCTTGAACTATTAGTATTCGATAATCCCATTAAAGCTACAGCTAGGTGTAGGAAGAAGAAAATAGTAAAAACAGAAAGCGGAAAAATTATAGTTGAAAAGGCTGAGAATAATACTCAGCTTTTTTATTTAGAAAGAAACTGTGTTTTTGAAAGAAAATTTGCTGCATTAGAATTTATTGAAATCAATACATATAACTCTATCGAAAAAATTAAAAAAAATAAATATGTGACTTACAAATTTTTTGAGAATATAGAGGAAGTGAAATTTGAACAAGCTAGGTTTTATGCGGACAGACTTGCTAGTATTACTAAAAGCGAGTTAAACAAAGAATATTCACTCGAATGTTTGCTAAGCTCTTGGCCGGATAGATATAGAAATATAATTAAACTAACGGATGAATATCAGAAATATAAAGAAGAATTATATTTAGGTAATTATAAAAAATGTGTTCTAGAGCATGGAGATTTTACTAAAAATAATATAGTAAAATTCAATGGTACTATTTATTTAATTGATTTCGAGTTCTCTAGGGAACATCAACCCAATGGATTTGACTTACTGGATCTGTATCGAACGTATGGGAAAAAAGGTGAAATCAATATTGATAACTACAAACTGAACTCATTAAAGTATGATCTTGTAACAAGAGCTAACACTATAGTTGATAGTGATGAAAGTATTATTAGTGTTGGTGTGTTCTCCAGCGATTTAAAATATGCGTGGGAGAAACTAATTCCGTCATCTCTAGAAAAAGTATCTTACAATGGAACATTCACTTGGTGCAGTAAGTGGATTAAATATTTTGGAAATGAATATCAACCCAATATTGTGTTGAGTTTTAAGAATGGTAATCTCCTATCTATAACTCCATTGTATGTATATAAAAACAATCTGAGAGTAATAGGAACATATCCAGATCTTTATGATCAATGTTCTTTTATCTACTCTGATGAAAAATGCTTTAAAGATGCAATTGAATATATCTATAGCCTAAATTTTTCAATAGAAATAAAACACACAAATACATCGCTTAAAAGTTATGCAATCATTTATTCATTTTTGTATAGTAGTAATATTACATATAAATCTTTTATTTCTGATGTGATTCCTTTAATTAATAAAAGCACTTTTAAATTAAAGAAGAAACAAAGAGATGATAAGAAGAGAAATATAAATAACCTTAAGTTAAGAGAAAATCTGGACTCTAAATTTGAGTATCAAGATATAAGTGATAATGTTATAGAAGAATTAGTTGAATTACATAAATCACGTTGGAATGGAGGTCCTTTTGATGATATACCGAAACTAAAGCAATTCTTAATTGACATCTCAAAAAGTGATTTATCAATAATATCAACGCTTTACTTCGGTAGTAAAAAAACAGCGATACATTTTGCTTACGTAAATACTGACGGCTCGATAACATCTGCGATACCATCGTATTCTACGCATTATTCAAGTTACTCTCCAGGAAAAATCTTAATCCAATCTTTAATTGAAAAAAGTATAGAAGACGAGGTTTCTATTGATTTTGGTAGAGGTGCAGAAGTATATAAATCTTGGTTTGCTAATGATAGTCAAACTTTAGCAAATATAAATATATACCAATGCAATTCATTACAAAAAATAAGAGAGAAATTTAATTTTAAAATGGAGATTATAATTGAAAAACTGTATGCAAATTTACGTACCATTATTAGGTAATATTATCATTACAATTAATGATAAAAATCTATATGAGTTTTCTAAGAGACAGTTTTATGCTTACTTAAAAAGTGAAGAATATACTGATAATGAAGGTAATGATATTAGTTTTTCTTTTAATTTAGACTCCAAGTATAAACAATACTTTTTATCAGAAGAAGATATAAGCTTCTCTAAGAATTCTAATTATAAGGATAACGTTTTTACAATTGTAAAAAAATACAGAGCAAAAAATAAGAAGTTCCAATTTTATTTTGATAAAGATAAATACATTTGTAATGTAAATGTAAGTTCGGTCAAAGCTTTTGAGTATGTTAAATTTAGAGCCAAAGGGTATTCTTATCTCCATAATAGGTTTTATGAAGAAGTATTAAGTCCTATTATTGCAACTTATTCTATCCATAGTGATTTCTTTTTGACTCATTCAGCTCTTATTACGAAAGACAATCGAAATATTATGCTGTATGGATTAGATGGTGTAGGGAAAAGTACGATTGTAGAACATTTGGTTGAACTTGGATGGAACGTTGAAGCTGACAATTTAGTCTTGTTCAATGGAGAAATGGGTATAGGACTTAACTTACCTATTAGAGTTTCCCGAAATTGTTCAGTCTCCAAAAATATGCATGTTATTTTCATGGATGAAAAAATCAAAGAGTTAGGTACTATAAAAGCAAACAACGAACAACAGATAGTCACTGAAATGTATCAGTTGGTAATGTCTGATAAAATAATTAACCGAAAAATCAACAATTGCTGTTTAGATGTTCTAATTATTTCTAATGGAGCTCCAGAGGTTAATATGATGAACTCTTTTATATCTGATTTTCGACTTTTTTCAGGTTCTAGTTCTAGTTCTAAAATAAACCATAATATAAAACAACATCTTCTGTGTAATATTAAAAATAATATAGAAGTAACGATGAAGGAGCTTGTAAAGTAATGAAGTATTTTTTGAATGAAAAATTAATCCCTGATGATGGAAGCAAAAAAGTACTGAGTGATTTGGAACGAAAAGTTAAAAAGGAAAATATAGAGATAAGTGTTTTTCCAGATATTCACTATAAGAAAGGATCGAGTGTTACAAATGGTTTATTGACTAAGAGTAAAAATAGAATATTAACCTCTATGCTCGGCGTTACTAATTGTGGATTTACTTTTGGAAAAATCGAATCAAGTGAATTGGACGATCAAGCGATCTTAAGCATGTCCAAAAGTTATTCTAAAAAACTTGAAAGTTATTCAAAGAAAATAAAATTTTCTAAGGAAGATATTTCGAACATGTTTGTCGAATATGCTTTAAAGGAATTAGATAAAGACCCTAGTTTAAAGGATGTTTTTGGTTTGCAAACTAAAGAGGATATTGAAATTGAGTTCAATAGGTTGATCCCTAAAAAAATAATAAAAGCAGCTCAAGTTAGTCTTGGTACTTTAGGAGGCGGTAACCACTTTTTTGAAATTCAGAAAGCTCAAGAAGTCTACCAAAAAGATTCGCGTTTGAATACTGGAGATTATGTTTATATTCTTCACTCGGACTCGATAGCTGTTGGGAATTTAATCCAAATATATTATTCAAATTTAAATGAGTTATGGTACTTAAAGGGTCTTAAAAGGCTTATATCGCTTTCTGTCTATAGAATGAGACAATTGAGTTACTTCGGGTTTAAAACAAAAACATTGTTCTCAGACTTTAAAAATACTACTAAGTTGATTTATGGGAAAGATCCCCATCGCTGTATTTCTTCTGAATCTATTGTCGGACAAAACTTACTCAAGTCCTATTTTTTTGCCTCTATATTTGGTGAAATGAATCGAGATATGATTGT
Organism: Vibrio artabrorum; assembly: GCF_024347295.1. Taxonomy (NCBI): domain Bacteria; kingdom Pseudomonadati; phylum Pseudomonadota; class Gammaproteobacteria; order Vibrionales; family Vibrionaceae; genus Vibrio; species Vibrio artabrorum. Next base: position 203,968 of record NZ_AP025458.1, read on the forward strand.
CTCTGAGTTTTTTAACTCTGCACGATCTTCAAATGGTAAAATATCTGACCTTAGATTTGGAAGTCATAGCCATGATTCTATTTCGGTAGAAATTTACGATGGTCAAAGTTTTATTGTGCAACGTAATGGTGTGCAGCACCTAAAAGATTCCAGCCTGTTTGCTTTACCCGGCGCGTTAGGTACCGAGTCTTATATTATGGCTAACCCTCATAATTATTCAGCTTACAGATCTTCTAACCATGGCGTTGGTAGAATAATGGATAAACATGTAGCAAAAGGTGCATTTAGTGAGAGCGCTACGATTGAAAAGTTGAATAGAACAGGTATCAAGATTTTTAAAGTGGGTAGTGGTAGTATTTCTGAGCAAGATCCTGATGCTTTTAAGGATGTTGAGCAGGTTGTTAAAGAGATGGAGCATCAAAGCTTGGGTAATAGGTTTGCAAGACTATTTCCAATATGTTCATTAAAGGGTTAGCAAAGTGAACAAAAGTTTTTTTGTGTCTTTTGGAGTTGTTACATTAACGTTAGTAATAGAGAAGCTTACTGGGTTAATCTTTACACCTTTCCTTTCCAAAGTTCTCGATAAATCGGAATTTGGTCAACTCGCAACCGCTTACACATTGGCTTCCTTCGTATTATTATTTGTTATTAATGGGCAGAACAGCGCTCTTTTTAGAGAGTTGAGTTTATGGAATAAATCATTTAAGTTTGATTACTTAGAATTTAAAGTTTACAAACTTTGTTTTTTGTCATTGTTTATAGTTAATACATTAGCTTTTGCTAACTATTTTTTGTCTTATTCGAGTGAGTATTTGAACGTCGATGAGCTTATATTGTTAACAGCAATTGTGAGTGTTACTTTTGGGTTCCTATACCAGATTAAAACTTCGTTGTGGGTAATTGAAGGCAAGCATCTTAAAATTATGCTTATCGCTTGTTTTAGATTTCTGTTAATTATGTCCTCATTTTTTTTGATATATAATTTTAACGATGCTTTATTTGCAAGGCAAATAAGTGAAATATTATTTAATGTGTTTTTTGTTACTTGTGTAATATATTCATTTTATAGAAAAAAGATATATAGAAATCCGTCATTAAATAAAAGTGAGTTAAACGAGATAACTAAAGGTTGCTTTTCATATGGATGGGTAATTCAATTTAGCCAAATTGGGTTTTGGGTTATCTCATCAAGTGATAGATTGATAATTAGCGCATATTTAGGCGCTGGCGAAGTTGCCGACTATACTATAATGATGTATCTGTTAGTATTTAGTTTCGTAATAGGAAGCTTTAATACTGTGCTCTCTTCTCACTATAATAAATGTTTCTTGCAAGGACTCGATTATGACAAGCTCATTTTATTGTCAATCACTCTTGGCGCGGTATTGTATCTGCCATTTCGGTATATTATAGATTTAAACAGTCTTCGACTGGTAACACTCTATAGCTCTTTAGAGTATAAAGATGTTTCAAAAAATATAGTGCTAGTTGTGGATGTGTTATTTTTATACTTCCTTTACATATGTGTTTCAAGAGGCCTTCATGCAAGTAAATCGTCCTCTAAGATTCTTTACTTGACAATTGTTGGTGCACTTTTTAACTTTTTGATAAACATCTTTTTCGTTGAACAGTATGGTTATATTATAGGCGCATACTCATCTATGATTAGCTATGTATTAATGATTTTCGGTGCATTACTATTTAACTATAAATTAGGTATTGATCAAAGGCTTTCATTATCAGCCTGCTTAATATCTCTATTTATGTTCGGCTTATCCAACTTGATATGAAAGCTTATAATAAAATTTAAGTTTGCATACATTATTTGACGATTATGAAAAAAATTACATTTGTTTGTGCTCGTTTCCACCCTGATGTAGGAGGGGTGGAAAAGCATGTTTTAGAGTTATCAAGACAATTCACTTTAGATGGTTATAAGGTTACTGTAATAACTGTTACTAAAAATGAAAATGCTAGAAGAAATGAAAACTATGAAGGGATTAATATTATAAGAATTCTAGCTGGAAGAGATGGCATTATCAATCGATTGTATGTAAATTTTGAATTTTTGCGTTTAATTAAAGTTATAATTAAATCCGATTACGTTCATTTTCATGATTACTTTACAATCTGGGGATGGAATTTGCTATCTGTTCTTATGGCAAAGGCTATTTTTAAAAAGAAAATATATGTTACCTTCCATGGTTGGGAAGGAACTTTCCCACCTAGAAAAAGCGTTATTTTCAAAAGAAAAATTATTAATGAATTTTGTGATGGTTCTATTTCTATCGGACATTTTATAGAAAAATGGTATAGTACGACCTCTGATGTTGTCTCTTATGGAGCAACGAGCTTTACCTGTCTAGAGCATAAAAAAAAATCATATCCATTAGAAAAAAACGATGTAATAAAACTGTTATTTATCGGTAGGTTAGAGCCTGATACGGGTATTAGAGAGTATTTGGAGCAAATTTCCAATATTAGAGATACTAATGTTATAGTGGATATTTGTGGTGACGGTTCTTTACGTGATGAAGTGTTAGAATTTATTAGCAAGTCCGGAAAAAAACGAGTAATTAATTATCATGGTTTTGTTAAAGATATCGAAAGTTATATAGATAACTGTGATTTTGTTTTAACATCTGGATACCTAGGAATTCTTGAAAGCTTTGCTAGGAAAAAGTTAGTAATATCAGTGTATGACAATGAGCTAAAGCATGATTATCTCAGAATGATTCCAAATTCTCAGTCCATGCTATATATTTGTAATGCTAAGAAAACTCTTAATAATGCTTTGTTTTTAAATCAATTGGAAAAACAAAAAATGATAGAAACAGCATATGAGTTCTCATCGAATCATTCTTGGGATTCAATGCGGAAAAATTATTTAGAACTTTGGGAGAGGTAGTTTGTTTTCTTTAATCTGTACTGTTTATAATGAGCAGGAAAATATTGAGTCTTTCTTAGATAGTTACTTAAATCAGAGTTTAAAAGCTGACGAATTTATTATAGTGGATGGTGGGTCTACTGATGATACGGTAAAAATTTTAGAGAGATTTAGTAATACCTATGCTAAATTAAATATTAGAATAATTGTAGACTCTCTCTGTAACAAAAAACATTCTTCTGCTCCAATATCTCGAGGTAGAAATGTTGCTATAAAAAATACCAGGCATGAAATCATAGTTACTACTGACGCTGGTTGTACGCTAGACCCTTTTTGGTTTGAGACTTTAATAAAGCCTTATCTGGAAAAGGAATCGAACATACTGTGTACTGGCGGTGTTTATGAATCAATAACAACGACAGACTTTTCCGTTTGGTATTCAAGAAATTTCATGCCGAAAGAAGAGGACTTTAAACTTAGCAGTTTTCTTCCTTCTTCACGAAACTTTTCGTTTAGAAAAGAACTCTGGGAAAAGGTCGATGGCTATCCATTAGGTTCTTTCGCTGGTGAAGATACAAAGTTTGTTCTTGATATTCTTAAGTTAGGAGTAGATATCAAAATGACAGATGCCTTGGTCCTATGGGAATGTCCCCGTGATATTGAAGAGGCGCGAGTAAAGCATTTCAACTATGCACTTGGTGACGGTTTTCATAAACAGTATTACGGCAAGTATTTTTTTTCCACTTTAAAGTTACCGTTGATATATATTCTAAGTATGTTTTGTAAAGGATATCGTGTAAAAAGAAAGCTGTCCTCTAAAATTGTTTTGGGGTTCTGGTGCGGCGTTTTTGAGAGGATTAACCGATGATTAAGGTTAAGTTATTTTCTGATTATCCATATTCTGTCGCTTTTGGTGGTAAAGAGGTGCAGTCTATTCAGTATCTTAACTCTCTTTCAAGTTCCATCGACGTTTCATTTTTAGACTATTACAAAAAGGACGATTTGAAAGAAGTTGATATATTACATTTGTTCGGACATTCTTCCTCATATTTAAACTTAATAAAGCATGTAAAAAGTAAATATCCAAAGATCAAAATAGTAGTTAGCCCTACTTTTTTTACAGAAAAGTGTTTTTCATATCGTATTGCTTCCCTTATTGGTAAAAAGCTCCCATTTTCTAACCTATTCAGAGACTTAAATAAAATAAGTTCTTTGGCTGACAAGGTGATCGTAAATTCAGAGCCTGAAAAAAAACAATTTTGCTCATATTTCTCAGGAAATGCCGATATAGTTAAAGTTTTGTTTAACGGAGTAGAGGATGAGTTTTTATCCAAGGAAAACGTTGATGTAAATTACAAAGATTTCATTCAATCTCTCGATAAGTTTATACTGGCAGTCGGTTTTTTTGATGAAAGGAAAAATACTAATAATCTAATAAAATCTTTTTTAAAATCTCAAGCAAGTTTGGACTCAAAATTAGTATTAGTTGGAGAACCAAGGTTTGCTGAGCTTGCTAACAAAACTGAGTTTGACGAACTTGTAGCTACGCACAAAGATAAAGTGATTCTTACAGGATTGCTTGATAGAAAGTCTTCACTACTGTCATGGCTTTACCGACACTCGGAGTTTCACATCCTTCCAAGTAAACTTGAAACGCCAGGGATTTCTAACATTGAAGCTTTAATGTATGGGAAGAATATAATTGTCGGTGATTGCGGACCTGTACGTTCATACTTTGCTAATATGGCGACTTACTGCGATTCCAATAGCGTAGAGTCTATCACTTCATCAATAGACAAGTTACTCCATAAGAAAGAGCATTCTGATGAAGTATTAAAAAAATACGCGAAGGATAACTTTTCCATGAACTCAATATCAAGAGAATTACTACGCGTTTACTTACAATTAGCTCGAGGTTTTAATGAATAATAAAAAAAAAGCACTTTTTATTACAGACGAAGACTTAAGCTTGAATACTGGAGGGGTTATTTATGTTCGACAAGTAATTCATGCTCTCTCCGACTGTTTTTACAATGTTAAAGTGTTTTCTGTTAATTCTGAATATCAAGAATATTCTATTAAAAGAACTCTTGTGAGAGATATAACTTCTCGTTTAATTTTCCATCCATCAGTCAGTGTCTTCTCTGTTTTTAAAGTTTTACGCTGTTTGTCTGATGTTAATGAGGTATATTTTCATTCGGGTAAGCATTGGTTTCTATTGTTGCTAATTAATTTATTTTATAAAAATATAAAAGTAACCTGTATTTCTGATAATATAGAATTTGATCTCTTTTCTATTAATGAACGTTCTTCATTTGCTCGTCGTGCCGTTAATCTTGTTGAAAAGGGCATTAGGTTTGTCTCTGAATCATTATCTTATCGATTGTCAGATAAAGTAACTTTTATAACAAATGATGATTTTGGACGAGCTTGTGAAATTTACAGGTTAAATCGAGAAAGAAATATACTCCCAATCTCTGTCCCTTTAAGAAATAACCTATTCTCAAAAAAAACTTTTGAAACAGGATTGTTTACGGGCTCTTTTGCCTTTAAACCGAATTATGAAGCTTTATCTATCTTACTTAAACAGTATTTAAATCTGAAAAAGTTTGGTGTCAAAGTGATAGTGTCTGGATATAAATTGAGTGATGTGGTTTCTAAAAATCAAATGAAAGAATATGCAGATGTATTCATCTTTGTTTGTTCTCCAGATAAAGAAAAAATGAATGAAATTTTTCAGGATTCAGATTTTTTTATATCCCCCGTTATATCTGGTAGCGGAATGAAAACTAAGGTTGCAGAGAGCTTAAGTTACGGCCTTCCTGTTTTGGGAACTACGCATAGCTTTATAGGGTATAGTAAGGCTCTCGAAACCAATAGTAGATGGTTGCGTTTTTTAGGGGACGGCTGTGAGAATCTAGTAGAAGAAATTGTTTATTTTAGAAATAATAATTATACATTTAAAGATTTTAAGGAATTAAGGGAAATCCAAGAAAATGAATATTCTTTTAATTCTATTAAAGATAACTTAGTAGGTGGTTTATAGTGAAAGTCCTTCAATTGGCGAAGTATTTCCCTCCTTTTTATGGTGGCATTGAAACTATTACATATGATCTTTATAAACATACGAACGAGTCAATGGAAAATATTGATATGGATGTCATTTATTGTAAGAAAGATATTGACAATGGTAGTGTTTTTTCAAGTTTGGGCGGAAGTTTATTTTCTAGTAACATTCTATTCACTATTTTGTCTACTCCTTTTTCAAAAGAATATTTGGAACACTGGATTGAAGTAAGAAACGACTACGATATAGTTCATGTTCATTTTCCAAATCCGATGGCTGCGTTTTGTTTGTTTTTTTTTCCAACTAAAGCAAAGGTAATTATTCATTGGCATAGTGATATATTCAAACAAAAAATTGCAAAAAAATTTTATAACGTTATTCAGAGTTCGGTACTAAAAAAATCTGACATGGTCGTTGCCACATCTCAAAAATATTTGGATAGCTCTCTTGATTTAAAAGGTTTCTATTCAAAATGCGGTGTTATACCCATTGGAGTTAAACGTTTACCACCTCTTCCGAAAGATGTTATTCATAAATATAGATTGGAAAACGATTTTGACGGTAAAAAAATAATATTTTCTCTTGGTAGGTTAACTTATTACAAGGGTTTTGATTTTCTCATTGAAGCCGCTCGATACTTGCCAGATGATTATTTGATCTTAATTGGCGGTGAAGGTGAGCTTAAGCAAAGCTTGATTGATAAGATTGAATCTGTTGGTGTTTCTAATAGAGTAAAGCTTCTTGGGAGACTAACGGATGAAGAGCTTAATGTATACTTCAACATATCTGACGTTTTTTGTTTGCCTTCAGTACATCGCTCTGAGGCCTTCGGCTTGGTTCAAGCAGAAGCAATGAGTCTCGGGAAACCCGTAGTTTCAACTGATATTGTTGGTTCTGGTGTTAGTTGGGTTAATAAACATGGATACTCTGGCATTGTTGTTCCACCTCAAAATTCACAACTCCTTGCTAAAGGTTTCTTAGACATTTTCGACAATTACAACATGTTTTCATTTGAAGCGAAAAAGCGTTATGAAAACCATTTTACGGTTGATAAAATGCTTTCTTCCTTTGAAGCACTATATTTTGAGTTAAAAAACAATGAATAATTCAATTCTTCCTATTATTATGGCCGGCGGATCTGGGTCGCGTCTATGGCCTATGTCTCGTACTCAACATCCTAAGCAGTTTCTACCACTCATAAATAATACCTCCATGTTACAAGATACAATCAGTCGTTTAGAAGGGTTAACTCATCTTCCTGTATCTTTAATATGTAATGAGGAGCATCGTTTTTTAGCTGCAGAGCAACTGCGCTCTCATAGCTTTGAACATTCAGGTATTATTTTGGAGCCATTTGGAAGAAATACCGCTCCGGCAGTAGCTTTGGCTGCATTTAGAGCCATCGAAGGAGATCAAGACCCTGTACTTCTAGTTTTGGCTGCAGACCATCTTATCAAACATGACAACATCTTTCGCGCAACGGTAGATAAGGCAATCCCTTTAGCTGAAGCAGGTAAGCTTGTCACATTTGGTATTGTTCCCTCTAACCCGGAAACAGGTTATGGTTACATCCGTAGGGGTAACAAATTACCTGGGCATGATGCGTATTCGGTTGACGCGTTTGTAGAGAAGCCTGAGCTATCTGTTGCAAAACAGTATCTAAACGATGGTTGTTACTACTGGAATAGTGGAATGTTTATGTTCAAGGCTTCTCGTTATTTGGAGGAGCTTGAGAAGTTTCGTCCAGATATCCTAGATGCAGTAAAGAGCGCATATTCAGGTGCCTATAACGATCTAGACTTTATTCGTCTTGATGAAGAAGCATTTAAGAAGTGTCCCGATGAGTCCATTGATTATGCAGTTATGGAAAGAACAAGTGATGCTATTGTATGTCCCTTGGATGCAGGATGGAGTGATGTTGGTGCTTGGTCATCTTTGTGGGAAGTTAGTGAACAAGATGAGCAACGCAATGTGATTCGTGGAGATGTATTGGTTGACGACTCACAACGTTGCTATATTAATTCTTCCAGCCGACTAGTTGCGGCAGTAGGTGTTAAGGATTTAGTTATTGTTGATACCAAAGATGCTGTATTAGTAGCTCATCGAGATAAAGTGCAAGATGTTAAGAACATTGTATCTAATTTAAAAGCTGAAGGTCGCACTGAGTTCCAACATCATCGTGATGTGTATCGCCCTTGGGGAATGCATGATCATGTTGCGGATGGAGAGCGTTATCATGTTAAGAAAGTAGTTGTAAAGCCAGGAGGTAAGACAGCGACTCAGATTCATCATCACCGAGCTGAACACTGGGTTGTGGTATCAGGGACAGCAAGGGTATATAACGGGAATGATCATTATTTAGTTATCGAGAACGAGTCTACGTTTATTCCTGTTGGAGCGCCTCATTCATTTGAAAATCCAGGAGTTGTTCCTCTTGAATTGATAGAGGTTCGTACAGGTTCATATTTACAAGAAGATGATGTTGTTAGAGTGGACGAAGGTGGTGAGGGGTACTGATATGGCTGACTTAGTATGTGTAAGTTCAAAAGTAATAAAGGACTCCGGTATTCAATTTGGTACCAGTGGTGCGCGTGGTTTAGTTGAACAGTTTACATCAGATGTTTGTGTTGCCTTCGCTTATGCTTTTATTGAGGTAATAAAAAAAGAGTTTGATTTTGACTCTGTAGCAGTAGCTATAGATAATCGACCAAGTAGTCCTGAGATGGCAGGCCATATAATTAACGCTATTAAATCAATGGGCTATGGTGATATTTATTATGGTGTAGTGCCGACGCCTGCTCTTGCTTATACTGCAATGCAGGATAACATTCCATGTATTATGATCACAGGTAGTCATATTCCTTTTGATCGCAATGGTATTAAGTTTTACCGCCCAGATGGTGAAATTACTAAATCCGACGAAAAAGCTATTTTGAATGCAGAAGTTGAATTTTCCCCAGTGGTTGAACTGCCAGAGTTGGAAACAAGCGCATTTGCTGCCCAAGAATATACTCAACGCTATACGTCTTTATTTGAGGCAAACATGTTGTTAGGTAAGCGCATTGGCATTTATGAGCACTCCAGTGCGGGCCGTGATATTTACGCCGGCTTGTTTAAGTCACTGGGCGCAGAGGTGACTTCTCTTGAACGCACCAATGAATTTGTACCAATCGATACTGAAGCTGTCGCAGAGGTGGATAAGGCTAAAGCAAGAGTATGGTCAAAAGAGCATAACCTCGATTTCATCTTCTCTACAGATGGTGATGGTGACCGTCCACTCGTCGCTGATGAGAATGGTGAGTGGCTACGTGGTGATATTTTAGGGTTGTTGTGCGCTCAAGAGATGGGTATTGACGCTTTGGCAATTCCAGTGAGTTGCAATACGATTATTGAACAATCGAGCGCATTTAAAATGGTATCCAAAACCCAAATTGGTTCGCCGTATGTGATTGCTGAATTTGAGGCTTTGTCTGACAACTTTACTCGTATTGCTGGCTTTGAAGCGAACGGTGGTTTCTTGTTAGGCAGTGATGTTGAAGTCAACGGTCAAATATTAAAAGCATTGCCCACACGTGATGCCGTATTGCCAGCACTGATGCTGTTATCAGCGGCTAAAACTACTTCGATAGCAAAGTTGGTGAACGATTTACCACCGAGATTCAGTCACAGTGACCGTATTCAAAGTTTTGCGACAGAAAAAAGTGTCGCTATTTTGGCTTACGGCACACGTGCTCCCCAATCATTGTTAAGTAATTTGGGTTTTGATGAAACTATTGAAAAAGTAGATACCACCGATGGCCTAAGAATGACGTTATCCAGTGGCGTTATCGTACACCTTCGCCCTTCTGGTAATGCACCAGAGCTTCGCTGTTATGCGGAAGCTGATTCATTGGAAGAGGCGAGTGCGGTGGTTGAATCTGTACTTAGTAAAGTGCAAGACATAACGATTCCAGCTCAATAGAACGAATATCGATACGGTTTCTACCTTTATGATTTATAAACTGAACAACGTCATACAAAACTACGCTTGGGGCAGTTACACCTCACTGAGTTCATTGTTTGGGTTTGAGAACCTGAACAATGAACCTCAAGCCGAGTTATGGATGGGGGCACATCCCAATGGGTGCTCAAAGCTCGCTGAGCTAGATATTACGCTAGCTGAATACATTAAAGAAAATAGTAAGAGCGTATTGGGTGACTATACGGCTAACCGTTATGGGCAACTGCCTTACCTGTTTAAGGTGTTGGCTGCACGTACCCCTTTATCCATCCAAGTACATCCTAATAAGCGCAATTCTGAAATCGGTTTTGAACGAGAGAACGCTCAGGGTATTGCGTTATCTGCAGGTAACCGTAACTACAAAGACTTGAATCACAAGCCTGAGTTGGTGTATGCCGTTACCGTCTATAAGGCGATGAATGGCTTTAGACCTATTATGGATATTATTGCTTTGTTTGATGAGGTGAACATTGAAGTACTGAGCGATGATGTGGCAGCATTAAAACAAGCACCAGACTCACAAGGTTTAAAGGCATTATTTACCAACGTGCTTACCTTAGCAGATGATAAAAAAGACGCTGTACTAGAACAGTTAAGCCGTCATTACGATAGGACTGATTTATCGACAAATGCATTACAAGCGCTAGAGTACAGCCAAAATTTTGCCAATCAGTACCCTGGGGATAATGGGGTCTTAGCGCCTTTACTGCTAAATATTGTCGAGTTACAACCGGGTGAGGCAATGTTCTTACACGCCGAAACGCCCCACGCCTATGTGCAGGGCACTGCGCTAGAAATCATGGCGAGTTCAGACAATGTATTAAGAGCAGGATTGACGCCTAAGCATATCGATGTAGAGCAGTTGATAGAGAATACAGTTTTCGCTTCCATGGAACCGGAACAGCTTAGACTTAAGCCAATTAATCGAGAAGGTTATATTCACTTCCCTATACCGGTTGATGATTTTGGGTTCGACATTTTCAATGTTACTCAGGAGCCGCAAACCATCTTTACGCGCAGTGCAGAAATATTAATGTGCATCGCCGGAGATGCGACGGTTGAGAGCGATACTCAATCGATTCATTTAAATAAAGGTGAGTCTCTCTTTGTGTCTTGTGATAGTCCTCAGTACCAATTAAAAGGTACGGGACAAATAGCACGTGTATACAACTAGGCTTTATCAATGTTATAGGGATGTATTGTGCTTTTAGGACTGGATATTGGCGGAACAAAAATTGAAGGCGTTATTGTATCTCGTAATAGCAATGAGATTCTTCATCGAATTAGAAAACCGACGTTAAAGAATACCTATCACGATTTTTTTCAATCGGTTGCATCTGTAGTCGATGAATTAATGAGCTTGGAAGATGTTGAGTCTATTGGTATTGGGTGCCCAGGGTCCATCAATAAAGTTACTGGGCTAGTTCAAAGAGCAAATATTCTCTGTTTAAACGGAAAGGATTTTTTATCGGACCTAAAGTTAAGCTATCCAACGGTGCCTATTGCGCTAACTAATGATGCAAACTGTCTAGCGATTTCTGAATTTGAAACTGGAGCTGCTCAATTTGCAAAGAACTCTTGCTTGGCCGTTATTTTAGGGACTGGCTGTGGAGGCGGAATTATCATCAATGGCTGCATTGTTGATGGGCAACATGGCTTAGGAGGGGAAATCGGTCACAATCCGTTGCCGCACTTTTCTGAGTTTAAAGATGGAGCGAATACGAAATGTTATTGCGGTGCAAGTAACTGCAATGAACTTTTTGTGTCTGGCTCAGGGTTTGAGAGAACTTGGGCACTTAAACATCACCCTTTGAGCGCGGTTAAAATTTTCCAAAAAGCTGAGCTAGGTGATAAGACGTGTATCGAACACATCGATTTATACTGTGACCAATTAGCACGTCTATTAGCCTCAATAGTTAATATTATTGATCCAGAGGTCATCGTACTCGGAGGTGGCATGTCTAACCAAGATTTAGTCTATCGATTAGTACAGAAAAAAATGACTCAATATACCTTTAGTAAGTCAGTAACGACGCCTGTTGTCAAAGCGAAGCATGGCGATTCTAGCGGAGTACTAGGTGCTGTTTTTTTACCGTTATTAAAATAAGCATTGGAAAGAACTAAAAAAGCGTAGCTCCCAATATTAGTCCTCGAAAGGGAACTGTCTCACCCCATTGGGGCGTGATCCTTGTGATCCTTTTTTCTTCATTAATACAGTAGCCTAAAAAAAACTGTCTCAGGGCTGAGCCGCTTTTGAGACAGTTTTTGTGCCGGATATTATCCCCAATAGGTTGAAAACCAGGAACGATTGGGGGAAGATTTTACGGGATATGCTCATTGCTAAATGAGACAGCAGCCTAAGAAGCTAAAGGCTCATATCAAATTTATTTGTGGGTGAGCTTGGTTGTGAAACTCTCTTACCCATGCTACTCATTGTTTCTCTCACATAGTTCCAATACTCAGGTAGTTGCGCCGTTGGTACGTTAGATGAGTTAGAAACCTTTGCCTCTCATACCAACCGGTCATGGGTGAATAACAAAGCTAAAGTGGCGAACTACTTTCGTTAGCGCTCACATTTTGTTATTTGCACAACTTCAACGCTCTATGTACAATAAACATACTGTTTATAATTACAGTCTCTTCTAATGAAGTGTGGCACGGGAGCGCAATCAATGACCTATCTCACAGACAAGTATCTTAACCCTTTTACCGACTTTGGTTTTAAAAAACTATTTGGTACAGAGGCGAATAAAACCATCTTGATGGACTTCTTAAACACTTTACTTGAAGGTGAAGAGTCGACAATTGTTGACTTAACGTTTATTTCGAACGAGCAGTTAGGCAAGCAGATTATTGATCGTCGAGCGATATTTGATATCTACTGTGAGAATGAAAAAAGGGGAAAAATTCATTGTTGAGCTGCAAAAATCAAAACAGAATTTTTTTAAAGATCGTAGTGTCTTCTACTCCTCTTTTCCTATCCAAGAGCAAGCTCAAAAGGGCAACTGGAACTTTGAACTGAAAGCGATTTACACCATCGCGATCCTAGACTTTGTGTTTGAAGAAGACAAAGCAGAGCAAGATAAGTACTTCTACAAGGTGAAGCTTTCAGATGTAGAGACTCATAAGGTCTTCTACGACAAATTGACGTATATTTACCTTGAAATGCCAAAGTTTACTAAGCAACTTGATGAGTTAGAGAGTCACTTCGAGCGTTGGATGTATGTATTCAAAAACCTAGACTCGCTTGAGAGTTATCCAGAATCTTTGTCTGAGGGGGTTTTTAAGTCGCTATTTGAAGAAGCTGAATTAGCCCAACTACCACCAGAGAGACAAAGGGAATATGAAAATAGCCTAAAGTATTATCGAGACTTAAATAACGTGATTGATACTGCTTTTGATGATGGTAAGGCCGAAGGGCATGCGGAAGGACATGCTGAGGGGCTTGCTCAAGGTAAGTTAGATATTGCCCGTAATTTGCTAGATATTCTGGACAATGAAACAATTGTGTTAAAAACTGGCTTAACAGAGTCTCAGGTTGATCAACTTAGGCAATAAAAGACAGTATCCCTTCGAAGCAAAAAATAAAGGACATGAACGATTGGGGGAAGGTTTTACGGGGTATACTCATTGCTAAATGAGACAGCAACCTAAGATAAAGCTAAAGGCTCATATCAAATTTATTTGTGGGTGAGCTTGGTTGTGAAACTCTCTTACCCATGTTACTGATTGTTTCTCTCACATAGTCCCAATACTCAGGTACATCAAGCGTTTTTGCTTGCAATGTTTGAGGTACAAATCGACTCATCTCGCTGTTGAAGTCAGCCTTAACTACATCATTTTCAGTTAGGTTTTTCATTTGCCTGCCCAGCGCAATCAAAAAGTCATCACGTTCTTTGTCACGGGCCTCTAGTTTGTTGTTGATTAACTGGTTATTGACCTCAATGCCTCTTTGATTTAGCCACACAATATCCCACACATCACGGGGCTTAATTCGCCTTGCCCTGTATGCTAAAGCAATGAATTTATCAGCTAAAATTTCGTCCATTGTTTGGCAACGGATCAGCATACCTTCTGTTGGTGTGTCGATTCCGTAATGATTTATAGGCACTCGATTTGTCAAATCGAAAGAGGGTAAAGCACAAACATCAATGTGCATTTTCTGTCTGGGCAGATCAGCACGGTTTGGTTCTTTCTCGATGCTGATTTTCCACGATGATGTATTCCCTTGCTTGTCTGGGCTAGGTTTATTGACGTATACAGGTATTTCATATTTCTTTTGCAAAAAGCTCTGTATTTCATCCTCAAGCCCATCAAACATCGATGGCTTAAAATCATGACCACCATTAAAGTCTAAGTCTTCAGATAACCGAGAACTGTTGTAGCAAAGGCGTAGTGAGGTACCGCCAATGAAGGTGAGTCTTTGTAGTGCCCCGTGTTCTGTCATGACATGCAAAATATCATGATGAAGTATCTCTTTTTCGATCACTTCAACAACGGGTGCTAACTCAGGGTTACGTTTTAGAATTTCGTCTATTTTTTGTTTTAGCATAGTAGAGAGCCCAGTTAGTGATTTATCATTTGTAGGTTTCGTTTACAGCTTTTTAAATCGGCTAATGCTCGATGAGGCATAGCTCGATACATTTTCACCTCTTCGTCGAAGAATAGGTCATTTTCAAGCTGTGATACTTTGTGCTTAGTATGTGTAAACTCAACCACTCCGTAGCGAGTTTTAAATGTCCCACTTCGCCCCCGAGTCATTAGAGTCAGGCGATCCATAATGATTTGAGATATCTCTCCAGTACGTGATAATTCACTCTCTAAACTTATATAATTTAGGTAGCCAGGCCTTAATTTACGGGCGACTTCATATATTGCAGTTCGGGGATTTGGAGGGGTGATTGTGCTTTCAAAAAGACCATTAGCGATTCGATTAATGGTGCCTTTTTTAACACAGTCGTACAGAAATTTGTTAAAACGGGGTGTTTGTTCGACATTGAGAAGGTAGGCAAGTTCAGCCTTACTGAATACGCCTTTGCCAAATTTACTTGATTCAGCCATAGCTGAAATTAGTTTTTCTACCTTAGCCACTGGTCTACACTAAGTTACTTAATAAGTAACTTAGTGTAGACCATTTTGTGAGTAAAAGAAACGGTGGCATCCATCAGAAAAAATACAGGACATGTATTTGGCGATACAGGGCAGGGCAAGATTACGAAGCCCCTTGGCCTGCAAGGACTTGCGAAAGGTAGCTGTTGTTACGGTTCGCTTTTTTCTGCTTTCTTTTTATCCCTGCTTTGAAGCTGGTTTCTTCCGTCAGCAGGTTTAAAGCAATATGCCTTATCACAGCTAAGTTCTCACCAGCTTGCTCTCGGCGTATCCGACATTCATCTTCTTTAAAACCTACGTCTAATCGCCAGTGCATCTGATTTTCGATGCTCCAATGTGCTCGCGTGCTCTCTAGTAAAGCTTTAGCCGTCAGTTTTGCTGAGCTTATGTAGTGCTTGATTTGGATTCTTTCTGCTGGCTTATCACCTTCTTGACGAATTGAAACGACCATACCAATGGTGGAGAGTCCCACCCAATCAAGCGCTATATCGCCTAAGAAATCTGTATTGTGAACAACCATACTCAAACGCGTTTCTGTACGACCATGTCCTTTCTCTTGAGTGACGTATTTATCACCTTCAAAACTATTAAGCATACTAGAATTAAACACTTGGCTAATCGCTTGCTCCAATCGTTTTTGATTACCTTTTACCGCTAAGAGGTAATCTGCATCTTGCCCTGACAGCCTATTGCCTTACTTACTGTTAAGCTAGTTAAGCTAGTTAAGCTACAGTAAACCAAATCGCTTCAAATCTAGCCGTCCAAAATACTGAACCCATGTATTTGACACTCAGGGGCGTTTTGCCGTTTAGAAAGCGTTTTAACATAAAATCAGACTCTTGCTGAAAATTGATAGTTGCACTATTATTTGTACATTGAATTGTACTACTTGGAGTTTAACATGAGTCGTATTCACTTTGATCAAGATATTCAGCCTTTGTCTGAATTTCGCGCTGGCGTAACGTCATTTATCAAGCAAATCAACGAGACTCGTAGACCACTTGTTATCACTCAACGTGGTAAAGGTGTCGCTGTGGTTCTAGACGTTGCCGAATATGAAGCAATGCAAGAGAAAATTGAGTTACTAGAAGAAATACGAACAGCGGAAGCCCAGGTAGCTTCTGACTTAGGCGTTTCTAACGAAGATGCACGAGCTCAAGTTCTAGGGCGTATTAAGCGATGAAAGTAATTTGGTCACCTTTGGCGCAAGAAAAGCTAGGTGACACCGCTGAATTTATCGCTTTGGACAACCCTGTTGCTGCTGAAAATTGGGTGAATGAAATCTTTGATAAAACGGAACTTTTAAGCAGTATGCCTGAAATGGGGCGTACGGTGTCTGAGTTACCCCATACAAACTATCGTGAAATCATATTTGGGCATTACCGCATCATATATAGTCTAAGTCACGAAATCAGAGTTCTTACTGTGAGAAACTGTCGTCAAACACTCACGGAAAGTGACGTGTGAAAATTGAAAAATACGGGACACCCATGTTATCGGTATTCCCGTGTTATCAGGAGCGCTAGTCTTACCACTGCCAAGGCAGTTGCCTGTACTGATATCGGTTGAGCTGAAACGACACCGGTTTCTTGATGGTCGTATAGCTGTAACACTGCCTGTTATGCGGCTTATCGATAATGACGATCTTCTCTCCATAACAAATATCACTGCGTGGATCTTGGCAATGTTCATATAAAGCAAAAGATAACGCTTGGCACCATTGAAGGTGTTTTTCCCACACTATTGACCTATCCAAATGCCCATCTGTTTGTTTAAGTGCGTAATAGTACTTCGCTAAAGTCAGCCCAGGGGACTGAGCGTGTAATCGAACATCGTGAAACATAACCATGCCTGAGGTCATCATACTGTCGGCGTACTTATCGAGTACCGATTGCAACGTTGGATCTTCCATAAAACGCTCATAACATTGCTTGGCTATCGCTTCTAAACGGTGTTGTTCGCTCAATGAACTTAACGCCATTTCTTGTTTGTTGCCGATGAGTGTATAAACCGAAGGCAGTTCAGAGCCTAATGCAAAGGCGCACAGTTGATCATTATCGGTTAGGTTTTGATGGAAGTATTGAGCGCGGTTAAAGGTCAGTATCATCATGCCGCGCCTCCTAACATCATGTCGTTAAACGCGTTCCCGTCTTGTCTGGAAGCATTGGCGACATAAGGGGCGTACACCTCAAACAGCAATTTGGTGTCGCTGTGCCCGAGTTTGTGTGAGATATAGATCGGATTCTCATGCGCGGCAATGTGCAGTACCGCAGCCGTATGGCGCGTCTCGTAGGCGCGGCGAGGTTTAAGACCGGCCTTTTTCAATGTGGGGTGCCATATCTTTCGGCTAACGTAATGGGTATCAAGTCCACGCCCACCTTTTGAGGCAAACACAAATGGGCTGCACTCATCTCTCTTTTCCCACTGACGTGTTAACGCCGCGAACAAGGTGTCGCACATCTGCAAATCACGACGTGACTTCGGCGTCTTTACATCACAAATCTCTCCATTCACATAATTTTGTCTCACGCGAATCAAGCGATGGTCAAAATCAATGTGCTCCCAATACAGGCCATGCACTCACAGCTTCGCATGCCCGTCCAAAATCGCAGTAAAAAATAATCATGCCATTGCTCATCACAGCATTCTAAGAAAGTGCGCACTTCCTCCATGGTCAGCGGTTTCGAATCCGCCTTTTCTTCTTTCAGGGATTTGTAGCGTCGAAATGGGTAATCAAAGTGATGCTCTTCGGCGGCGAGGCTCAGAATGGCAATCAGTGGCCATAAAATGTTATTGATACGCTTGTTGGTGAGTTGTCGCTCGCCATTGGCCTTACGAGCTTCTTGCAGGGTCTGACGAAAAAACTCCACTTGAGAGAGCGACACTTCAGAGACTAAGGTATTACCAAAGTGCGGAATGAGGTAGTGCTCAAGGGTGTTCTTTACCACGCCTTTATAACTGGCTTTCCAATTGCCTTTTTGACGCTCATACCACTGAATCGCAAAGTCATTGAAAAAAGGATACAGGTGGTCGGGGTACTTCTCGCGCTGTAAGCGTTCAAACAAGGCCACTTTTTTACTGTGTGGAAAGTAATCACGGTATTGAAAGGTGCCAAGGTCAATCTCGGCGTTCATTTGTTTGAGCGTGGCTTGAGCAAGCCTGACATTTTTTGGGGTGGCCATTTGCTGGGTGCCTTCGCGAAAGCGTTGGCCGTACAAATGAAGATCGAACTGAATGCGCCCGTTAGGACGGATGCGAAGATGAGCCATAGCGGCCTCCATTGATCTCAGATCTTAAATAGATCTGTCCCTGACCAATGGAATTCGCTAGAATCGAGCCATCGGCTGGGTCTGCTTAAACGTGTCGCAGCCGGTACGGGGTAGGGAGGTTGCCGCCTTCCTATCCCAACTGCATATTGTGTGTGGCGGTGTGACGCAAGGTCATCATTTGCCAACGCATTTCATAGTCTCTTTCGAATCCTAAAACGTGTATTCACGTTCATTTCTCAGATTGCCTATAAAACGTTCACTATTGACTTTAGTTGCTTACTGGATCGATGTCCAGTTCTTTTGGTGGTTTTTTCATCAAAAATGACGGTTCATTGGTGCGCCGCTGATCTGTCATCAAACCCAAACATGTCAGTCTTTTCCCTGCGCGATGTCTGAGTACTTACTGACTATCATTAATGGCATTACACGTCATCAAATCCAAACAGATCGTTTTGTTTTGGCTTCTTACTTAAGAGTTGTGAGAACTCGATGAGCCGTTTTAGCTCAGGCAAGAGTTGCAAAGCACGCTCCAAAGGCACACTGTAATAAGGGTGCTTCCCATCTTCGTCATTATGAAACCCTAATTTGAGTTCACCTTGCGCGTTGCGCAGCACCGTCATCTTGACTTGATCAGCCGATGTGATGTCTTTGATGCGTACATTTGATAAGGCGTTGAGATTGACGCTATACAGTTGCTCTTGTGAAGTGATGATACTCTTGGTCGTGAGTGGCATTACTGCGCCAACTTTGGGTGTTAAGCTCGCGAAATACATACTCTCAGGGCTGAGGTAAAGTAAGGCTTGGTTGGTTTTTTTGATCTCTTCGATTTTTTGAAAATTGTCCCTTTCGGCTTTAAATTCAAGAATATCAATCACCACTTTGGCTTCTAACTCAAAATGTTGCTGCTGTCTTTCTCGGTAGGCGCGTAATGGCGCCAGGGAGTGGCAATACACCTGCTCTCCATCGCTAAACATCGCTTGCTCATCATCGATATAGACAGACAAGGTCTCGCTTTGTGTTGTTTGCGCGATCGATTCCAGTGAGAGCTTGGCCTCCGGAGTCAGGGCCATATCGATGTCGATGTTCATACCCTTAGGGAGCGCGAAAGGAATGATGTCGTTGTCTCGCTCTATTTGAACGCGGTTGCTGTCTTTGTTGACCTCAAACACTGAGAAAGGGGTGCAGGTATTGGCCAGTTGACATATCGCCAGCGCTTGCTTGGTCTCAATAATTTGCTTGGGGTGCGTCATGACGCTATCAAAGAAGGCCAGATGATGTTCACAAGCGGGCTGCGCGAGGGCGTAGCGAAAGGAGTTCAGTTCGGTTCGCCCTTCCAGCACGACGCCGTCTTGTTGGTTGTCATGACGGAGCTGCAATGAAATCGTTTCTTTTTGGACGATATGATTGGTTTGGCACAGCCATAGGTTGGCAAAAGCGGTGGCGCTAAACGAGAAAGCAGCGTTGTCCAATGTGCAATCCGACGCTCTGTCCAACGTGGTCATGATGAGCTTCTCCGTCGCGCCGCCAATGAGGTGAAGCGATTTATCAGTGACAATGAAGGTGACAAAGGGGGGCTCGCTGCCTTTTTTGATGCCGCTAACCAGCTCGGTAATGCGTGCGTGTACTTCTGGTTGAAAATTCAATGTGTTCATAATGTGTGTCCTTTTTGCTGTGAGGCGTTAAGTATCATGGTGTTCCACCATGTTTGAAATTGCTCTAGAAGAAGTGGATCGGTGACTTCTAACTTCAACGCTATCTTGAGTTGAGTGCGACCGGTGGGGATGGTGATTTTATTCGCGGTGTCTTTTGCTGTGAGTAAAGCCGCCTGTATAAAGTCCCATTTATTACTGTCGAGACGTTTTCGATTTTGATGCAGCGTGATATGACAATGGTATTTGAGCGGTGATTGCTTGAGGGTGTGGAGCGCTTTTTCCACCTTTTGGTTGCATGGGCTAAGAAAGTACAATTGCTTGCCGTTGTTCATTCCCTCGTCATCGCTTTGCAACGGTTTTTCTTCGAGGTGTAGCTCGCCAAGGGGACGTAGGGCGGTTCGTGCGGCTTTATTCCATTCAATGCCTTGGTATTGCCCAAAGACGCGCCATGCGTCACTCACCATAGAAAAAGCCAAAGGCGTTTCTTTTAAGCGTTTGATTTGTTCTCGAGTTTCCCACTGAAAACGATAAGGGCGGGTTTGGGTTACACTTGAGACGCCTTTTGTCCAAAGTCCAATCCACTCGTTGTCGTTTGACTCCGCCTTTTGAAGCCGTTCTTGATCACCACTTGGTTTGCGCTTGCTGCCCAAACGTTGGCTCAGAGCCTCCGTCAGCTGTGCATGAGTAAAGCTCGGCAGGTGGCGCTGCTTTTCAGAGGGTGAAAGCTGGGCGTATTGAGGGCTGAGTCTCATCAGAAGACGAGTGATATCATTGGAACCTGGTTTCATTCCCCAGAGGTATCTCAGCTCGGCATGTGTGTATTCTCGCTGTTGAGGGAGAAAGGCAGGCGCGACCCATTCCATACCATGCAGGTAATGCAGCCGGGTTGTCGCATAGTGTTGATGGCCCAGCATTCGACCGATTTCATCAAACAGCAGCATATTGTTTAACTCTGAAAATGAACGCCCTTGCAACCAGTATTGAAATCGCTGCTCTACAACGGATGTTGAGAAGAGAGACGCGGTGACGGGTTGATGCGTTGGATGCCAAGCCTTTGGCGCCGCACCGTTAGCAAGGCAAAGTGCTTGTTGATAGAGCAGCTTGGCGCCGCTGTGGCGAAGGTGATGAAAACGCGCTTTTTTACCGTGTAATTGTTTGAGTACTTTCGTGATAGGCAAAAGGTAGTGGCGCGCTCGTAAATGGATGGACTCGCCTTCAAAGCCAATGAATGGCTCGCTAGGAGGGCGGTTGGCTTTAAACGCCAGTAACAACCGTATTAATTTGGCGCCGATTTCGGGCATCACAACCTGAACCGTGCGCGCGTCTCCGCTTTTTGTTTTGCCTTCCTCGGTATTGGTAATGTAGATCGCAAATAACTGACCTTTTCGTGGGTGCATCGAATATCTTGAAGGCGCAGGCGCAGGCGCAAGAGTTCCCCGCGTCGAAGGGCGCCGTAATAACTCAATAACGCGCTGACACTCGCAAATAACGCCTGCATCGGAGACAGGCTGTGCGTTAATAACTGAGTGACCAGGTGGTGCACCTCTTCAGCGCTAAGAGAAAGGGCATTAATTTTTAGGCTTTGGGTCGGTTTGATGAAGGTCGAGAGATCTAAGTGCTCAGTGATGGATTGCTGAGTAAGAAAACGGAAAAATTGATACAGAGTCCATTTTTCCATTGTCTCGTCTTGGATGAGGCGGTATCGGTCTTTGGCCCATTGTTGCAGGGCTTCTCTGTCATTGGCGATCGAGAGAGGGAGTGGGGTCGTCGACAGTTCATTTTTAAAACTGGTGTAGCGCAGCAAGGTGGCGGGGCTGAGGGTGTTTTTTTTCACGCCGCCAAATTGCTTCAGCTCTTGCACATAATCAAACAATAAGCGGGGCAACAGGTTGTCGGCTTGCCACTCGGGCTGAGTGGGCGCAGCTTGTTGGGGCGTATTGAGCGACTTGATGAGCATGGCGTGAGGCCAGCGATGAAACGGAGTCTCTTGGTTCGCATCTTTGGGTTTTATCTTTGCAAACGATGGCGGCTGATAAATATCTTGCGCTTTGGCTACGCGCGATGAGGCCGCCTCTTGTGGTAACGCACTTACATGGCGCATGGGATCAGAGAAATCTTTTAATATTTCAGGGGGGATGGCGAAGTCTCATCAGCCATAATCAGTTTAGATGCTTTGACCGCTTCATGAATTTGAGTATGAGTATCGGCTAAGTATTCAGTGACTCGTCCTTGCGCCGCTGATATTGCACCTGTTGAGAAGTTAAGCTGGAAGACGTCTTTCAACATAGATTGTATTTTACCTATGCTTTGGTGGTGCTGCGTCGCTTGGATTGCGATAAAGCTATGTAGATTTGGCCCCATTTGAACATCGGGCACATACTCTGGAAGCTCCGCTTGATGCTTATCACCACACCATGAGCTCTCGCCTTTAAAGATTTGATGTTCAACAAGCGTGTATGAGATATCTGGCAAGTCAAAGATTTGGTGTCGTTTATAAGGTTTTCGATTTGGAATAACACACCCACCGCAGTGGCATATCTTATTTGGTAAGTATTGCTCAACCGAGGCACTGTCTTCAACAGGGTGAAGCAGTCGGCGGTGGCCTTTATGACCTGGTTGAGCTCCTTGCTTTTTTCCAGATTTCTTCCGATTCGGCGAAGTATTCTTAGCTTTATTATGCAGGGGTTGTTGAGATGATGGCACAGAAGAGTTTCGACTATTTTGATTGAGTCGGTCTTCAAGCTCTGCCAGATTATCCCATAAAAAGTGGATGATGTATTTCGCCTCTTCAGGCGAATCGAAATCTGGCGATGGAGGTAATGTTTTCTTATTCATACCCCCCAGATTGTCACCACAAAAAGATCACTCAAGTTGGATGTGGGATCAAGTTAACTCAGTCACATAAATTCGCTGTCAATAGCTTGCGGGTGAAGAGTTACAACCTATGTACCGTTAAGCTGTCCGCATTACACCTGCATCAGACTTAGATCCAAGCAAGTAGAGGCCTCATTTAATACTAAAACGAGAGGTTCGATACAACACCTGGCCATTGATGCGACTGGCCTTAAAGTTTATGGCGAAGGTGAATGGAAAGTCAAAAAATACGGGGCGGATGGTAAGCGTAGAGCCTGGCGAAAGCTTCATATTGCACTCGATATAAGCACTTATGAGATCATTGCCGCCGAGCTAAGTTTATCAACGGTTACAGATGGAGAAGTACTCCCGAACTTACTGAAACAAACACGCCGAAGTATCCTTTAGGTGTCTGGTGATGACGCTTACGACACGAGAGCGCGTCACGCTGCTATTAAAATTAAGAGAGCCATTGCGCTTATTCCCCCAAAGAGAAGGGGGTGCCTCCTAGGAGCGTGGTCACCCTCGAAACCTCGCCGTGGGTTGCCAAAAGTTATACGGCTCAAATAAGTATTGGAAAGAGTGGTATGGATACACATACGTTTACTCTCAGAAATAGCGATGTATCGAGTTAAACCGTTGAACAAGCTTACTGGGATAGGTATGCCTGAAACTTGTTGTATTGGCTAAGGAATACACGAAACGAGGTAGCTCTATCTCTAAATTTAATTACGCAACAAAGCCAACCATATCCACTAGTTGCTAATATGTTCATACATCAGACTTATTTTGGTTTGCTTCTAAATTTGGTGATTTAGGGCATACTTTCCTGATATAGGAAGTGATTTTCCAGATGTTACTTAATATCGCAAGATAAATTGCAAAGCAGATGATAAAAGCATAGAACATGACATACTCTGGAATGTTCAGCATTTCAGCTGAAATACCTATTGCAGCATAGAGAGTTGCAATACTACAAATAACGATAAGCGTTTGTGTTGAGCTCAGTCCCATGCGCTGGAATATGTGATGTAGATGCTCACGATCGGGTTTAAAAGGAGAGTCGCCTCTTCTTACTCGGCGAACCATAATCGCCGCCATATCCATTAGGGGTACTGCTATTAGCCATAGTGCGGTCACTGGACGTAGTGGTGGTGCGCTTCCATTTTGGCTAGAAAGCAGTAGTAACCAGATCACTGTGAAGCCAATTAACATGCTCCCCGCATCTCCCATAAATACTTTTCTTTTTCGGCCAAATGCACCGAGGTTGAGTAAGATATATGGGATAATGGTAACGACTAAGACTAGACAAATGTAAGCTAAATTCGATTGGCCATCAAAGTTAAGCATAATGCCGAGCCCACCAAAAGTAACGATAGATAGCCCGCCCAATAGCCCATCAATCCCATCGACCATGTTGAATGCGTTAATGGCTCCTACCACAGCCAGTATGGTCACAAGGTAACCAAACCAACCCAAGGTAATTACATCACCGCTTCCCAATACATCCCCTATAGTGTTGAGCTCAATACCGCCGATAACCATCATAATTATCGATAGCCCTGCTTGTACTGCAAACCTCAGTTTAAAGCTAACGTCATATTTATCATCTAAAACTCCGATACCAACAAGTATTAGGACACATGCCGCATAGAGCTCTGTATTCGGTAAAATATTTGGGTTGTTGAATAAGAAATAGACTATAGAGATACAAATCGATACTCCTCCAACTAATGGGATTGCTCCATGGTGAAGTTTACGAGCATTCGGCTTATCGACTAACCCTATTTTTTTTGCGAATTTACGCATAGTAAAAGTAGTCGCAAGAGAAAAGAAAAATAGGAAAGAGAGATCAAGTAATGAAATGAGCACGATTCAGCCTAATAATGTATTTTTCGTTATTTTAGTGTATTTAGCTTCTAGTTGAAAGGGGGGGAAGGACGAGAGAAAGAACGAGAGCTCTCTATTACTCGTCCTGAATTTGAATTGTTTACCACTACCATTTCATGAGGATATTATCGTATTAGCGAAGGTTCAAATGACATTTTTTTTCACATCCGATCCTTCTACCTGCGCCCTTTCTTGATCTTCCACTACAGTTTTGACTGTAAACTGTAGTAAAATTACGCTAATTTGTTTTTATACCGATTTATTTTGAATTGAACGAGGTCAGTCCTATGTCAGCTAAGAAGCCAATGGCTCTAGTGATCCTTGACGGTTACGGTTACCGTCAAGACAACCAAGACAACGCTATCGCGAACGCTAACACACCCGTATTAGACGGTCTTATTGCTAACCAACCTAACACGCTAATCTCGGCTTCTGGCTTAGATGTAGGCCTACCTGATGGCCAAATGGGTAACTCTGAAGTGGGTCACACCAACATCGGTGCGGGTCGCGTGGTATACCAAGATCTTACTCGTATTACTAAGTCGATTTCAGACGGCGAGTTCGGTCAAACTGAAACGCTAGTAAACGCTATCGATAAAGCGGTTAAAGCTGAGAAAGCGGTTCACATCATGGGTCTTATGTCTCCAGGTGGCGTTCACTCTCATGAAGATCACATCTACGCGGCTGTTGAAATGGCTGCTGAGCGTGGCGCAGAGAAAATCTACCTACATGCATTCCTAGACGGTCGTGATACGCCGCCACGTAGCGCAGAAAACACACTAGCACGCTTCCAAGCGTTGTTCGCTAAGCTAGGTAAAGGCCGTGTTGCTTCGCTGATTGGTCGTTACTACGCAATGGACCGTGATAACAACTGGGATCGCGTTCAAGAATCTTACGACCTGTTGACTCAAGCAAAAGCAGAGTTCACATTCGAGACAGCTGTTGCTGGCCTAGAAGCGGCTTACGCTCGTGACGAAAACGATGAGTTCGTAAAAGCGACTGAAAT
Organism: Vibrio artabrorum; assembly: GCF_024347295.1. Classification (NCBI taxonomy): domain Bacteria; kingdom Pseudomonadati; phylum Pseudomonadota; class Gammaproteobacteria; order Vibrionales; family Vibrionaceae; genus Vibrio; species Vibrio artabrorum. The sequence continues at coordinate 229,701 of NZ_AP025458.1, forward strand.
TAAAGCGGAAGGCGAAGAGTCTGCCGCTATCGTTGATGGCGATGCGGTTATCTTCATGAACTACCGCGCCGACCGTGCTCGCGAAATCACACGTGCATTCGTGCCTGATTTCGACGGCTTTGCACGTAACGTATTCCCAGCGATCGATTTCGTGATGCTGACTCAATACGCAGCCGACATCCCACTGCTATGTGCATTCCCACCGGCTTCTCTAGAGAACACCTACGGCGAATGGCTATCGAAAGAAGGCAAAACGCAGCTACGTATCTCTGAAACAGAGAAATACGCGCACGTGACGTTCTTCTTCAACGGCGGAAAAGAAGACGAGTTTGAAGGCGAAGAGCGTCAGCTTGTTGCTTCTCCAAAAGTCGCAACGTATGACTTACAGCCAGAAATGAGCGCGCCAGAGCTCACTGAAAAGCTAGTAGCAGCGATCAAAGGCGGCCAATACGACGCTATCGTTTGTAACTTCCCTAACTGTGACATGGTTGGCCACACTGGCGTTTACGATGCAGCGGTTAAAGCGGTAGAGTCGCTAGACGAATGTCTTGGTAAAGTGGTTGAAGCAATCAAAGAAGCTGACGGCCAACTGCTAATCACAGCGGACCACGGTAACGCGGAAATGATGGTAAACCCAGAAACGGGCGGCATCCACACAGCGCACACTAACCTACCAGTGCCACTTATCTACGTGGGCAACAAAGACGTTGAGTTCAAAGAGGGCGGTAAACTGTCTGACCTAGCACCAACGATGCTTGCTCTAACTGGTATGGAAATCCCGGCTGAAATGTCAGGTGATGTTTTAGTTAAATAGTTTTTAACTTTCATCGAATACTAGAACGGCTGCGCGTGAGTGTAGCCGTTTTTTTGTATCTGGAATCTCATGCCACGTATTACTTGTCATATTCGGTGTTCAAGATAAAGAGAGATTCCCTATCACGCTCGTACCTCGCTGTAGGGAATGACGTAATGATAAGAAGGGGCAGATTCGGGATTCGAGTTATATGCTTTTCGTATCGCGCATCCCGTTTACTCTCATCTCGCTTTTAGAATCGAACGCTCAAAATCCAATAACCACTCTTTGCGGCTCATGCCGCCGGTGTAGCCGGTTAATGTGCCATTTGCGCCGATGACTCGATGGCAGGGTACAACGATACTAAATGGGTTCTTGCCGTTCGCACCACCCACTGCTCTTACGGCTTTTGGGGTGTCCATTCTCTTTGCTTGCTCACCATAACTGATGGTTTCGCCATAAGGAATGGTCGTTAAAGTTGCCCATGCTTTGCGTTGAAAGTCAGTGCCTGCTCTTTGCAGTGGTAAATCAAAGTGTTTCCGCTCACCAGCAAAGTATTCGTCTAATTGACGAGAAACCTTAAGGCATAGCTCATCAGGGTTTTCTATAAGTTCTAACTCGGTATTTATATGGTCAATTTCAATCACAGCATTGCCATTGCTTATGATGATCATTTTGCCAATTGGAGCGTCATAGAGCAGCTTGTATGTGGTTTCTTCCATGTCATATCCCTTGTTTTTGTCTCTCAAGCGCTTCGTATATCGGTCATTTATTCTGAATGCTTGGTGTTGTGATAGCTTTAATACAATTTACGTTTAGAAATAAGATTAGTTTTATTGAAATGGCTAGTGCATTCTCACCAGTTATTTTTTGTGGCATTATTCCCTAAATAATGTTCCCCAGGGTATTGTTTATGATTTATCCATTTACTTGATGGTGAGTATTATCTATGATGAAAAATCAGTTGTTTAAGCTGAACAGCTGATTAAGGGTGTAAAACTTACCCTCTACATATAAACGTTTATATTAATGGAAATCATTATGAAAAAGATGGCTCTAGCAGCTGCGTTAGCAGTTAGCTTCTCAGGTGCTGCATTTGCAGCGGAAACGACAGCAGCGGCAGGTACAGGTTCAGGTACAGCAGCAGGCGCTGGCGCATCAGCTGCAGCAACTGGCACGGCAACCACAGTGGCTGTCGCGACAGCAGCTGTAGTGGCAGCAACTGCTGTCGCTGTTGCTTCTAACGATAGCGGTGCAACGACAACAACAACGACTCGATAATCTTTAGTCGGTGTTTAAAACCATTTTATGTGAAAGCATAAAGTGGTTTTTTTATATCAGATTTTTATCTTAGATATTAGCAACCAAATTGCTAGGAAGTAGAATTCGTCATGCTTAAACCTCTAATCATATTCCTTGGTCTTTTTCTTGCTGGTTGTTCTCAGCAGTTTCAAGATGTAAATTCCACTTTTGATGAAGCCTTTTTTAGAAGTTCCGATGTTGAGTTGTCCAAAGAATACATTCAAACTTTACCTTATTCGAGTATTTATGCGGAAGTGAATGAGCAAGGTAAGATTTTTATGGTCTTGGCGTACGTTGGTAAAAATTCGCAAACGGGTGCAGAGCAATTGAAGTGGATGTCTTCTGATAAAGCAATGATCGTCACTGAAAATGGACGTATCGTACAAACTCTATTACTTCCTTACGACAATCTTTCAGGTTTGGCATTTCAACCGTTAAATTCGCTCTCGTCTGCAAGCTACTCATCACCAGACTTTGCTTCTGTGTTTGATGTGTCAGCTAATCCTGGAGCTCAAAAGTGGCAAGCGGTGTACGACTGGCAACCCAATTATCGATTAGGCTATAAAGCGAACATCACCCGAACATACGTGGGAAATGAGACGGTTGAAACGCCGTTAGCGACTATCGATACCAAGAAGTTCCAAGAAAAAATTAACTTCCCAATGCTAGAGAAAGAGATGACCAACGAATATTGGGTCGACAATAACGGTAAAGTAGTCAAAACCATACAGTATTTAGGCCCTGATATGACAAGACTAGAGTTAACCGTGCTTAAGAATTATCAAAGCAATGAATGAACAAGAATGATGAATTGTATGAGTCACATATCTAAAATGATGGAGAGTCGGTTGCCGGCAGTGAGAGTTCTGTTTATGATGAGCGCACTGTTTTCTCTATGCACAGTAAGCTACGCTTCTGCAGCTTCTAATCCTAATATTACCTCTGTTGATGAACTTGACAGTTCCTCTTCAGTTAAAACAACAATCGAGCTACCCCTTCAAGGTATAGCGCTTGAGTATAAAGCTAACGTCCGACTGCTTCAGGTATTAGACGACGTTAACGCGAATGTTAATGGCAGTCTTGGTTACTTCCCTCTTTCCGCTCAACTGTTTGATAAAACCAATACTGAAACTATCGAAGCCAAAAAACGTAATGTTCTGAATCAGCTTGAAGCTTTCGCGGTAGAAGAGCCGGAAGCAACCTTTGTTCGCCAACAGTTAGCCGCCTTTAAATACCTTAATCGAGTTTTTATTGATTTAGATCGTAATGCTGTTATCTCACAATCAGACAAGAATCCATTACTTGTTCCAAGTTCGAATCTAAGAAAAACGTCGGCCAGTCAAACTCAAGTGTTTTCTCTATACCTACCACAACGACCCACATCTATTCAGTTGATGGGAGTAATGAAAGATTCAGTAAGATTGCATGTGATTGAACATGGAACGTTGAATGATTATCTCGATGCATTACCAAGTGGTTTTGTTGGAGAGTCTGCCGATAAAAGCGTGGCATATGTTGTTCAGCCAGATGGCGTGGTACAAACCATCCCATATGCTTACTGGAACGAACAGCCAGTTTACTTAGCGCCAGGTGCCATCGTGTTTATGGCGTTTTACTCTTTGCCATCAGAATACTCAACGTTGAACCAAGATATCGTTGATTTGTTACGTCATAAGGTTGGCCTGTAATGCTGAAGCAGAAATCATTCCCTCTATCGGCAGTGTGTACCTCGGTTATCTGCGCCTTGTTAATGACCAGTAGTGCTTCTGTTTTTGCAGACACGGTTCGTGGTGAAACGCTTGATGCAAAAACGGTCGTTGATTCTTCTTCGATTCGAGCGGAGAAATCATCATTCAACGATAGCGAATACAGAACATCGCAAATGAACTTTGGTGGGGTTGGCTTAATGCAAATGCCAACAGGTCGAATGGCACCAGAAGGTGAGTTTAATTTTAGCGCTTCGTTTAATAACGAATACCATTTTTATAATGTAAGCCTACAGGTGATGCCTTGGCTTGAAACCACCATTCGTTATACACAAGTACAAGATCTCCTTTATAGCGGTGGGGGGAATCAAAATTGCTCTCAAAACTCATTCAGTGGTTGTACTAAATACACAGATAAAGGTATTGACTTTAAACTGCGTTTAATCGAAGAGGGGTACTACTTACCGGAAGTGTCGGTAGGTGTGCGTGACTTTGGTGGTACCGGCCTGTTTGATGGCGAATTTGTCGCGGCAACTAAGCGCTTTGGTCCCGTTGATTTTACCCTGGGCATGGCATGGGGATACATGGGCACCAGTGGCAACTTTACCAACCCTCTGTGTAAAGCCAGTGATAAGTATTGTAAACGCCCGTCTGATTATAAAGGCAATGGCGGCAGTGTCGATTTTGAGCGTTGGTTTAAAGGTGATACAGCAATTTATGGTGGCTTTGAATATCAAACCCCTTATAAGCCATTAACCCTGAAGCTTGAATACGATGGTAATGATTATTCTCAAGATTACCCCGTAGTGCGTGGTAGTGTCGACATGACACAACACACGCCTTGGAACGTTGGCGCTGTGTATCACTTTGCCGATTGGGGGGAAGCTAAAGTGAGCTATGAGCGAGGTGATACTTTAACCCTTGGTTTTGATTTCTCGACCAATTTTAATGAAATGTATTCTGTGTGGCGAGATACTGAAACAGCAGAATTGCGCCCAAGCGGTGTCGAAACGGTTGATGATATTAACATGGCAGCCCTTGCTAAAGAGCTTGAAACGATCGCTGGCTATGAACAAGCGCAAATCTTGATTGACGATAACAGTATTGTGGTAAAGGGTAGTCAGGTTAAGTACCGAGACAGAGATATCGCCCTTGAACGCGGTGCGACCGTGATTGCGAATGCGGTACCGAGTTACATCGATACCTATAAAATCATCGAAAACGATAAATCGATGGAACTCACCGAGACAACGGTAGATGCTCAAGCATTCAAAGCGGCGGCTAACAATCATTACCTTAATGCTCAAACCAGTGACGCAACAAACACTCACGAACCAGAGCGTAAGAAATCCGTGATTTATCTCGATGGGCGTGAGCGATTCGATGTGTCGATTTCACCAAACCTAGCTCAGTCGTTTGGTTCGGCCGAAAACTTCTACTTGTACAGTTTGGGCTTATACACCAAAGCTTCATTTTGGGCGTTAAACAATGTCGAACTGTCGGGCTCTCTTTACGTCAACTTAGTTGATAACTACGATAAGTTTAATTACGAAATCCCATCTGACGGCACAGACCAAACGCCAAGAGTAAGAACCTTGTTCCGCTCTTACGTTGACGAGCCAGTTCGCTTAGATCGCTTACAATTGACTTGGTTTGAAGACTATGGCAGCGGTGTCTACACCCAAGCTTATGGTGGTTACCTCGAGAGCATGTTTGCGGGCGTGGGTGGCGAAATCCTTTATCGACCATTCAACCAAAACTGGGCAATTGGTGCAGACATGACCGCCATTAGCCAGCGAGATCCAGAAAGCTGGTTTGGCACGTTTGATCAAGAGATCCAAGTCAACCCGAGCGACAGTAGCCGAACGTATAAAGTGGTCGATAAAGGTACGACTGGCTTTATTACCGGTTACTACATACCACAATGGGATTTCTTGAGCAATACACTACTTAAAGTCGGTGTGGGTAAATTCCTTGCGGGTGATATCGGTACTCGTATCGATTTCTCTAAGCAGTTCAAGAGTGGTGTGATAGCTGGCGCATTTGTCAGTTTAACCGACATGACAACAGAAGAGTACGGTGAAGGCAGTTATACCAAAGGTTTCTATGTATCAATTCCGTTTGATTTGATCACTGTAAAACCAAGCTCAAGCCGTGCTGGCTTTACTTGGTTACCGATCACGCGTGACGGCGGCCAAGTGCTGAACAAGCAATACAACTTGTTCGACCAAACCGACGCTCGCTCACCTTGGTTCCAAAGACCAAGCAGCGTGAAATAGAATGAAAATCAGATTCGAGCAACGAGTAACGGGATGCGAAGTACAGGGAAAGAGCCGTATCTTGCTACTTGCATCTGCTCCTAAACCATTCAGCAGGTTGAAAAATAATCACAGTTTGTGGATAATGCCTACGAATGAAACTAACCATATACAAGCAAAATTTTTGCTACGTTTTGGGTTTTGGATGAAACACGCCTATTCATATTTTATATTGATAGAAATAAATTAACTACGCGGTATGGTATCGTGGAATATCAGTGGGCGGTAGCGTTCCTATCTTTGATATTAGGATGGAAGCGAGATCACGGTAATAGATCTCCTTAACTCTCTTAAATACTGCATAGCTGATAAGATTATTTGTTCAAACTTCTTTGGGTGTCCTTTGGGATATCACGACACATTCCGTTTCTATGACTTGGTTAACATGAAGACTAATAAATATCGTCTCCTTTTGGCGCTACTTCCAGCACTGCTTACAGGGTGCGCGACTCCAGGAACTCACCTTTCTACTGGCAACAAGAATGTGATTCAGCCTTCAGGGGAACAGCAAGAATCTGATATTTCTGATGTGGTCAATCTTTACCCACTCACGGCTCAGTCTGTATCTAGCTATCGAAATGAAACTTTATCGGTTGCACAAGCAAACCCGGAACTTGATGTTGATATTGCCAAATATGAATATCAAGTGGGTGTTGGTGATATCTTGAATATTACCATTTGGGATCACCCTGAGTTGACGATACCGGCAGGCTCTTACCGTAGTAGCACAGAAGCGGGTAACTGGGTTCATGCCGATGGTACTATCTTCTATCCGTACATTGGTACCGTCGAAGTAGCCGGAAAAACTGTTCGCGAAGTGCGTACTGATATTGAAAATCGTTTAGCTAAATACATCGAAAGCCCTCAAGTTGATGTTAACGTAGCGGCTTTCCGCTCTAAGAAAGTCTATATTACGGGTGAAGTCTCTAAACCTGGCCAGCAGCCAATCACTAATATCCCATTAACATTACTGGATGCCGTGAACCGTTCGGGTGGTTTATCTGAAGATGCTGATTGGCGTCATGTTTCAGTAACCCGTAATGGCGTGGAAGAAAACCTTTCGCTTTATGGTTTAATGCAACGTGGTGACCTAACGCAAAACCGCTTACTGCAAGCGGGTGATATTGTTCACGTGCCTCGTAACGATAACCAGAAAGTCTTCGTGATGGGTGAAGTGAAAGAACCTAAGGTATTGAAGATTGATCGCGTAGGAATGAGCCTGACAGAAGCATTGAGTAATGTTGGTGGTATCAATGAGCTCACTGCCGATGCAACGGGTGTGTTTGTAATCCGAACTTCAGATGATAAATCAGAACGGATGGCGGACATCTACCAACTGAATATCGAAGATGCTTCAGCCTTGGTGATTGGCACCGAGTTTGATTTAAAGCCTTACGACATTGTTTATGTAACGGCAGCGCCAATCAGTCGCTGGAACCGTGTTATTGGCCAGTTGCTTCCAACCATCAATGGATTTAACAATCTAACAGAAGGTATGTTGCGCGTTCGTAATTGGTAACAAGCCCAGTTTGATAATCAGGTTGCATGTTTGCGTGCAACCTGATTTTTCATATTTATAATGGTGCCAGGTTTATAAATACGCTCGGTTTACGAAACAACTAACGTTATTAAGTGAATTATGTTTAATAAAATTTTGGTGGTGTGCGTCGGTAATATTTGCCGCTCACCGACTGGAGAACGTGTTCTTCAAAAATTGCTTCCCAATAAAGAAGTGGCCTCCGCAGGTATTGCTGCCGAAAAAAGTCGTTTAATTGGTAAACCCGCAGATGAAACGGCGACGTTGATTGCCTCTGAAAATGGTGTCGATGTTGAAAATCATCAGTCTCAACAAGTCACACCGCAGCTTTGTGCTCAGTATGATTTAATATTGGTGATGGAAAAGGGCCATTTAGAAGCGCTTACTCAAATATCACCGGAAGCGCGTGGTAAAACTATGCTATTTGGTCAGTGGATTGGTCAGAAAGACATTCCCGATCCGTATCGTCAAAGCCGTGAAGCATTTGAGCATGCTTATAAGTTGATTGACGAAAGTGCACAAGCTTGGGCGAAAAAACTGTAATTTAGTTTTGATATACTGTCGCTAAGTTATGCACTGCACATCGATAGAATTACTTAAGGGTAAAGGGGCGTAAGTCGTACGTTATTTACCTTCAAATATTAGTTTAGGAAGTCGCAATCTGATGACAACACAACCATATCAGCAATCACACACAGATAACTCTGATGAGATAGATTTAGGAATACTGCTTGGCATTCTGCTGGACGCTAAATGGTTAATCATACTGACCACATTCGCTTTTGCTGTGTTTGGTATTGCGTTTGCTCTGCTTTCAACACCAATATACAAAGCCGATGCATTGATTCAGATTGAAGAGAAGAGCTCTGGTGGCATTTCATCGATGGTTGGTGACATGGGCGAGTTGTTCTCTCAAGAATCTTCTGCGACGACGGAAATTGAGATCATCAAATCTCGTATGATCTTGGGTGAAACGGTTGATAAGTTTAACCTCACTACTGTGATATCGCCTAATTATGTACCTATTGTTGGTAAAGGTTTTGCTCGCTTAACTGGCGATATCAACCACATCACAGTGAATCGCTTTACCTTGCCAAGCCATGCAAGCGGTTATAGGCACACGATTCAAATTCTTGATGCTGAAAAAGGCACTTATCAGCTCGTGCGTGACGATGAACGCGTTATCTTGAAGGGGAAAGTGGGTGAACTCGCGGCAGCCGACGGCTACAGCTTGTTTGTTGCTGGCTTTGAATCATATAATGGCTTTGAATTTACCATTGGCAAACGCAGCCGATTAGAAGCCATTGAATGGTTAAAATCTTCTTTGTCTCTATCTGAGCAAGGTAGGCAAACAGGCATTTTGAATTTAAGCTTTGAAGGTGAAAACAAACAGCAGATCTCTGAAATCCTTAATCACATTAGCCGGATCTATTTCTTACAAAACGTGAAGCGTAACTCAGCAGAAGCTGAGAAGAGCCTCTCTTTCTTAAATAGTCATCTTCCGAGTATTAAAGCTGAGTTAACCGGCTATGAAGACGTACTAAACAATTACCGCCAAAAGAATGAATCGATCGATTTGGGCTTAGAAGCACAATCTACCCTAAAGACAATGGTAGAGCTTGAAGCGCAGTTGAATGAATTGACGTTTAAAGAGAGTGATATCAGCCAGCGTTTTACTAAAGATCACCCAGCGTATAAATCACTGATTGATAAACGCAAAACGTTATTGGATGAGCGAGAACGCCTAAACAAGCAAGTACAGAAGCTGCCAAAAACACAACGTGAAGTACTGCGTATGAAACGTGATGTTGAAGTAAGCCAACAAATATACATCCAGTTATTAAACAAGGTTCAAGAGCTCAGCATTATCAAAGCCAGTACGGTCGGTAACGTTCGTATCTTAGATGATGCCCAAGTGTATGCTGGCGCCGTTAGACCTAAGAAGCCGCTAATTGTTGTATTGGCGACACTATTGGGGGGCATGTTAAGTGTGGCGTTTGTGTTAGTGAAAGCGGCGTTCCACCGCGGTGTGGAAAGCCCAGATCAAATTGAACAAATTGGCCTTCCTGTTTATGCAGCGGTACCTAAATCTGATTTACAAATTAAGCTAACTAATCGCTTTAAATCGAAGAAACAGAAGACTAAGGATACTCAAGCACTGCTTGCCGAATCTAACCCTGCGGACCTTTCGGTTGAAGCGCTGCGTGGCCTGCGTACCAGCTTGCATTTTGCGATGCTGGAAGCGAAAAATAACATCCTGATGATTTCAGGCCCTGCGCCGGGCATTGGTAAATCATTCATCTCGACCAACTTTGCCGCAGTAGCCGCTAAAACAGGTCAAAAAGTGCTGTTGATTGATGCCGATATGCGTAAAGGTTACCTACAGCAAAGTTTCGGTGTGAACTGGGACAACGGTCTTTCGGATCTGTTAAGTAGCAAGGCAGAATTCGCTCAGTCAGTGAAGTCGACCCCAGTTGAAAACCTAGAAATCATTACCCGCGGCCAAGTACCACCAAACCCATCTGAGCTGCTGATGCACCCGCGCTTTGCAGAGTTAATGGAATGGTCATCAAAAGAGTATGACCTGGTGATTATCGATACCCCACCAATACTGGCGGTAACCGACCCAAGCATTGTTGGTGCCTTCGCTGGCACCACATTAATGGTGGCGCGTTACGGCCAAAACACCGTAAAAGAGATCGACGTTGCTCGTAATCGTTTCGAACAATCGGGTATCGAAGTGAAAGGAGTTATCTTCAACGCCATCGAGAAAAAAGCATCAAGCTCGTATGGCTACGGTTACTATAACTACGCGTATTCTAGTGATAAAAAATAGAGTTTAAGATCCGGTACGGGGTGTGGTGACATATCAAGTTATTCCAAACTTGAATGCCAAAAATTTCTGGAAGCTGTTCCTAGCTACTCATATTGTTTTAGCCCTCACGCGAAGTGCAAAGCAATACCCTGAAACACCGCCGACAATGTTCCCCAAGGCTAAGCCTATAAATAGTCCTTCGACGCCATTGATTTGGCTGCCTATCCACGCAAAGGGCAAGGCAAAGACAAACAAACGCATAAAGCTCCATTGAAAGGCTTTCAGTGGTTGATGCATGGCATTCATCCCACTGATCAGCATCATCACAATACCTTGGAACCCATAGCTAAACGGAACGACTAATAGGTAATGCCACAAAATGCCTCGTACGGATTCTTCTTGAGAAAACAGGGCGGACAAAGGAGTGCTTAGCGGCACCATCATTAAGAAAATCAAACCTTGGAACAGCACGGCAAAACGCATACTGAGAAACAGTGCCTTAAAGCTGCGTTGAGGGTTGTTGGCACCAAAGTTTTGCGCCATAAAAGGGGTAAGAGCCGAAGTCAGAGACATTAGCACAATGATAAGAATGGATTCAATCCGCTGGGCAGCGCCATAAGCGGCCACGGCTTCGGTCCCTTGTTTGGCAAGCATCATCATAATAATAGCCCCCGCCAATGGATTAAGGGCATTTGAGAGTGCCGCAGGGGTGCCGATAGTCAGTATTTGGTGCCAGTCGCCAAGGATGCTTTTGACATTGGGTAAAGCCAGAAGTTTCTCTCGTTTAATCAAGATATACAGCGAACAGCACAGAGCACCAAACCAACTAAACCCACTGGCAATTGCAGCACCTTGAATCCCTAATTCAGGGAATGGGCCATATCCAAAAATGAGCAGAGGGTCGAGAATGCCGTTGATTAGCCCTGCCAGCATCATAATTTTAGCGGGTGTTTTGGTATCGCCACTGGCGCGAATGGCACTGTTGCCTGCCATTGGGATGACCAATAAAGGAATGGTGGCATACCAGAGCAGCATGTAGTCTGAAATCAGAGGCAGTAAATCAGACTCTGCCCCCAATAAAGTAAACAAAGGTTCGAGCGAGACAATGCCAATGGCGGAAGCGCAACAGACCAGAAGTATCGCGAGTAATAATCCATGGCAGGTAAATCTTGCCGCATTATGGGCACAACCTTGTCCTAACAGGCGACCAATGCACGTAGAAAGTCCGATCCCAATGCCCATAGTAATACAGTTGATAGCGAAGGTGATGGGGAAGGTAAAACTCACCGCCGCAAGCGCTTGGGTACCAAGCAATGAGATAAAGAAGGTATCGACAAGGTTGAACATCAAGATCGCCACCATACCGAATATGGTCGGTATGGACATAGTACGCAGTGTACTCTCAATGGGGGCCGTTAATAGCCCGTGCTTATCTTGCATGTAAAACGCCGATTGAACTAGAATGTGGTTAGGATACCGTGAATTGTGAGTAGTCTGAAGATTGCTTTCATAAAGTTTACAAGTCACACAATACTAACAGCATACGGTGTGATAGCATTCTGCCGTTATTAATTTATGTTTTGAGAGATTTAAAGTGAAACCGCAGAGCCAACCACAACCGTACACCCCAGAAAATCCGCCTATGTATAGCTCAAATGATGAAATTGATCTGCGAGAACTTTTTAAAGCATTGTGGGACGGTAAACTCATAATTATTTTGGTGACCGCTTTATTCGCAGCGAGTAGTGTTGGTTACGCGCTGTCAGCTCAAGAGTGGTGGTCTTCCAGTGCTAAAATCACAGCGCCACAACCTCAGAACTTCGCAGTGTTTCAGCAGCAAGTGAAGCAGTTTCAACCTGTTTTTAATACTTATCAAGAAGACGGGACGGTCCTTGTCAACCAAGAGCTAGATCACTTGATTGCTCCTGAAGTGATGTTTCAAGACTTTGTGAGTGCTTTTGATTCAACGAATAGTAAGAGGGATTTCTTCGATAGTAATAGTGAGTTCCAAAAGCTTAAAAACTCTAGTGTTGTTGGTTCGGATATGACTGCTGATGTTAGAGCTTTATATGCTCAATGGTTTAGTCGAATTTCTGCTTCTAAAGTTGATAAAAAGGATAGTAACACACCATATACTCTTAATTTTCAAACAATGACTAAGGAAAGCAGCTTCAATTGGTTAACGGCTTATATATCGGCAATTGAGGCAAAGGTTCATCAAGATACGTTCAATAATTTGCGAGTTATGGTTGATAGTAAACGCAACGAATTGATGCAACAAAAGAAAATTTTAGAAATTCAGGCAAGACATCAGTTATTAAATGAAACTGAGCGATCCCAATATGCGATGCGTATTGCACAAGCTGCTGGTATAGATAAACCTATTTATACGGGGAATCACAAGGAACTATTTGGTATTGACTTAGGATCAAGAGGCTTACAGGAGAAAGTTAAAACGTTAAAATCAATTGAAAATTTAACTGTGATTGAGCCTCGCCTTCAACAAATAAATGCAAAATTAGAGATGTTGAATAGCCTTAAAATTGATCGTACTGTTGAATTTCAACCGTTTCGTTATCTAAGCGATGTGGAGCAACCTATCAATCGAGATAAACCTAAACGCGCTTTGATTGTCGTTCTTGGCACATTGTTAGGTGGCATGTTGGGTGTTGCCATTGTCTTGATACGCTTTGCGTTTAGAAAAGAAGATTAAGTTTCAAGCGGCCAGTGTTACTCACTGGCCGTTTTCCTTTTTATACCCTTTGTTGTTTGAGTTTCCTCACAATTTTCCCCTTTCTCCCCTTGGGATCTTTCACATCGCCCCAACATATTGTTTGACCCACACTGATCGTGGCAACTATCAAAATTTAAATTATCAGGAGATAAGACCGATGAATATCCGTCCTCTACATGACCGAGTTATCGTTGAGCGCCAAGAAGTTGAATCTAAATCTGCTGGTGGCATCGTTTTAACGGGTTCTGCCGCAGAAAAATCGACTCGCGGTATCATTCTAGCTGTTGGCAAAGGCCGCATTCTAGAAAACGGTTCAGTGCAACCGTTGGACGTAAAAGTTGGTGATACCGTTATCTTTGCAGAAGGTTACGGCACGAAAACTGAAAAAATTGACGGCAAAGAAGTTCTGATCATGTCTGAAAACGACATCATGGCGATCGTTGAGTAATCTACACTCCGACCATAGTCAGATAGCTTTCACTTTTGATAGAACCTAAACGTCATTCCCTACAGCGAGGTAAGAGCGAGATAGGGAATCTGAAACAGATAATGATGAAGATGAAAGCCAACAACAAACAAGAATTTAAAGGAAATAAAGATGGCTGCTAAAGACGTTAAATTTGGTAATGACGCACGTATTAAAATGCTAGAAGGTGTAAACGTTCTGGCTGACGCAGTAAAAGTAACACTCGGCCCTAAAGGCCGTAACGTTGTTCTAGACAAATCATTTGGCGCACCGACGATCACTAAAGATGGTGTTTCAGTTGCACGTGAAATCGAACTGGAAGACAAGTTCCAAAACATGGGCGCGCAAATGGTGAAAGAAGTGGCTTCGCAAGCGAATGACGCGGCGGGCGACGGTACAACGACAGCAACAGTTCTTGCTCAAGCCATTATCACTGAAGGCCTGAAAGCGGTAGCAGCTGGCATGAACCCAATGGATCTTAAGCGCGGCATCGACAAAGCGGTTATCGCAGCGGTTGAAGAGTTAAAAGGCCTTTCTGTGCCATGTGCAGACACCAAAGCTATCGCGCAAGTCGGTACTATCTCTGCAAACTCTGATGCGACAGTCGGTAACATCATTGCTGAAGCGATGGAAAAAGTAGGTCGTGATGGCGTTATCACCGTTGAAGAAGGTCAGGCTCTGCAAGACGAGCTAGACGTAGTAGAAGGTATGCAGTTCGACCGCGGTTACCTATCTCCTTACTTCATCAACAACCAAGAAGCAGGTTCTGTTGATCTAGAAAGCCCGTTTATCCTTCTTATCGACAAGAAAGTGTCGAACATCCGTGAACTTCTTCCGACTCTAGAAGCGGTTGCTAAGGCATCTCGTCCACTTCTAATCATCGCTGAAGATGTCGAAGGCGAAGCACTAGCAACTCTTGTTGTGAACAACATGCGTGGCATCGTCAAAGTGGCGGCGGTTAAAGCGCCTGGTTTCGGTGACCGTCGTAAAGCCATGCTGCAAGATATCGCTATCCTAACGGGCGGTACGGTGATCTCTGAAGAGATCGGCCTAGACCTTGAGAAAGTAACGCTAGAAGACCTAGGTCAAGCTAAGCGTATTACTATCACTAAAGAAAACTCAACCATCATCGATGGTGCGGGTGAAGAGACAATGATCCAAGGTCGTGTTGCTCAAATCCGTCAACAAATCGAAGATGCAACGTCTGACTACGACAAAGAGAAGCTTCAAGAGCGCGTAGCGAAACTAGCTGGCGGTGTTGCCGTTATCAAAGTGGGCGCTGCGACTGAAGTTGAAATGAAAGAGAAGAAAGACCGCGTTGAAGATGCACTTCACGCCACTCGCGCTGCAGTTGAGGAAGGTGTGGTTGCTGGTGGTGGCGTTGCCCTTATCCGTGCAGCCTCTAAAGTTGCAGGCCTTGAAGGCGACAACGAAGAGCAAAACGTAGGTATCCGTGTTGCACTACGCGCAATGGAAGCACCGATTCGTCAAATCACTAAGAACGCAGGTGATGAAGAATCAGTGGTTGCGAACAATGTTCGAGCTGGCGAAGGTAACTACGGTTACAACGCGGCTACTGGTGAATACGGCGACATGATTGCTATGGGTATCCTGGATCCAACTAAGGTAACTCGTTCTGCACTTCAGTTCGCTGCATCCGTTGCGGGTCTTATGATCACGACAGAAGCGATGATCACAGACAAGCCTCAAGATGCGTCTGCTGCAATGCCTGATATGGGTGGCATGGGCGGTATGGGTGGTATGGGCGGTATGATGTAAAAATCACCCCTTTTCTTGTAACAGAGAAAACCCTACATAAGCTTTAGAAAACGGAGACTTTGGTCTCCGTTTTTTGTTTTAGGGAAATAAGGTGTCTAGACACTTTGTCCCTCTGTTCTGAAATGGCAGACGTGCTTTGTTTGAGTGGTTTCACATCACGTCATAGCTTAGTGCGAGGCATGAGCGTGATGGAGAATTTGGGTTGTTTCGTCAAAGGGCAAATGTTGATGGCTACTCTTACCTCTCTTTGTGTCTCTCTCTTTATATTGCTCTTTCTGATTTAGCGGCTTATATTAAATAGAACGGTTATGACATCAATTTAACATGACTAACTGTTTGATATGGATAATAAGTACTTGAGTGAAATGGATTAATCAAGTTAACAATAGTCAGTGGAGACTTCCCAATGAAAAAACTACTTTCAGTACTCGCTGTTTCTGCAGCGGTAATGGCCCCAGCGGCATTTGCTTCTTCACCAGTGATGTTTTCAACGATCAATGGTTTTAATGCGCCGAATGCCGACTCGGTTGGCGGTGTGCGCGTCGCCTTGCTTCACGGTCAAGTAAACGAAGTTAAAGGTGTTGATCTTGCTATCGTTGGTATGTCAGAGACGCAAAACACGACAGGTGTCAACCTTGGTATTTTTGGAGCGCATAAAGTAAACCAAAATATGACCGGGGCTTCTTTGGGTATCTTTAACTGGAACCCTGGAAAAACGACTGGTGTCAACTTGGGTGCGGTGAACGTTACTCATGATGTGAAAGGTGCGAACGTGAGTTTCGTCAACTACTCAGAAGGCAATACTATGGTTGATGTGGGGGCTGCGAACTTGTCAAAAGTGTCCACAGTTCAAGTTGGTTTCTTCAATAAAACCAACAAAATCGAAGGTGTGCAAGTTGGTCTGATCAACTGTGCTGATAACGGTTTCTTCCCATGCTTCCCAATCGTAAACTTCGCTAAATAGACTTCTGTCGCGCGAGTCGTTTTACTATTGATGAATGATATGTTCCTTAACGCCTAAACTTTCACGTTTAGGCGTTATTGTCTTCAGGGTTTCATGCGACTTTTTCTTTTCCATTTTTGATGGACGCCACGACGTAGGCTTTGGAAGCTGTTTTCAATTTTGTCGACCCCAAGTAATATCACGAGGGCCAGTAGTGTGATGATTACTGACTGAGATAGATGTCCTAACGCAATCATCATTCCTAAGGCGGCTAATACCCAAATAATGGCCGCTGACGTGACACCATGAATCTTTCCATCTAATGTCATCATGACACCGGCACCAAGAAAACCAACCCCGGTAATAATCTGCCCAAGCACGCGAGCTTGGTCGAGCGTATTCGGAGATAGGCTAATCGCCATGGTGAGAAAGAAATAGGTACCACTGATGATCAGGATTGATGTCCTGATCCCTACAGGTTTACCACGAGTTTGTCTTTCGATTCCAATCAACGATCCACACAGCATACATACTGCAAGGCCAGCCCAACTAAAAGGGGCAAGGTTGAGAGTTTGTTCTATAAATTGTGACATATTACCCCGCCGAAGCATTTAGAATAGAGCTGAGTATGCTAATAATAGACCAGACGATCGAACAAAAAATTTTTGTCGTGAAGGTCTATTTTACAACCGGTTGGAGTGGCAGTTATCTTTTGTCGATGGTTAAAGTCTGCCCGCTATTCAATGTTTAGATCGAGTGGTGTTTTGCTGCTACGTCCACCGATCTCGCGGGTCAATTTAGGTACTAGGTAGCCAGAAACTTCAGAGATTAAGCCTCTGAAGTGATGCTTTGCTTCTTCATCCGAAATATAGAAGTGCGCCGCCCCCTGAACTTTATCAAGCACATGCATATAGTAAGGTAATATACCGGCATCGAATAGTTTCTCACTCAATTTTTTCAATGCGTTAGCGTTGTCATTGACCCCTTTTAACATCACGCCTTGATTGAGGAGGGTAGTGCCACTTTGCTTCAACTTAAAGAAGGCTTGCTTAAGCTCTAGGTTGATTTCATTGGCATGATTAATATGGCTTACCATCACCACATTGAGGCGAGTTCTGGTGAATATCTGGCACAGTTCATCCGTTACTCGAGCGGGGATTACTACCGGTAAACGACTATGGATACGAACGGTTTGCACATGCGGAACCTGTTCAATGGCATTGATAAGCCACTCAAGTTCGTTGTCTTTTGCCATGAGTGGATCGCCACCCGACAAGATGACTTCGTTGATCTCTGGGTGAGCTGCAACATAGTCGAGGCTCGCTTGCCACACTGGCTTAGAGCCTTTGTTGTCTTGGTAAGGGAAATGACGACGGAAGCAATAGCGACAGTTTACGGCGCAACCTCCTTTGACAATCATCAGTGCTCGGTTTTTGTATTTATGCAGCAGCCCCGGAATGGCATTGTCTTGCTCTTCCAATGGATCAGCCGAATAGCCCTGATGAACCTCAAACTCTTCACTGAGTGGTAAAATCTGGCGCAATAAAGGGTCGTGTGGATTGCCTTTTTCCATTCGCTCAACGAAGCTAAGAGGTACCCGAAGTGCAAATAACTCACGGGCAGCGAAGCCAGCTTGCCATGGTGTTGGGTCGATTTCTAATGCCTCAAGCAGTTTTGTCGGGTCAGAGATCGCATTCGATAGTTGTTTGAGCCAGTTTTGCTCAACAGATTCGACTTTTCGGGTTATGATATGCGGCATTGAAATTAACTCAAAGATGTGGAAGATAAAATCATGGCGTCAGTAAGCACCAATGAATTCAAAGGCGGTTTAAAGTTCATGTTAGATAATGAGCCTTGCGCAATTATCGACAATGAATACGTTAAGCCAGGTAAAGGCCAAGCGTTTAACCGTGTAAAACTTCGTAAACTGCTGTCAGGCAAAGTGTTAGAGAAAACATTCAAATCAGGCGAAAGCTTTGAGCTTGCCGATGTTGTTGACGTTGATCTAGCCTACCTATACAACGATGGCGAATTCTACCACTTCATGAACAACGAAACATTTGAGCAAATTGCAGCAGACGTAAAAGCCGTCGCAGATTCAGCAAAATGGTTAGTTGAAAATGACGTTTGTACTCTAACGTTGTGGAATGATAACCCTATCACTGTAACTCCGCCAAACTTTGTTGAGATCGAAGTTACTGAAACCGATCCTGGCCTGAAGGGTGATACTCAAGGTACTGGTGGTAAACCAGCTACTCTTGCAACTGGCGCGGTCGTTCGCGTACCGCTATTCATCGCTATCGGTGAAGTGGTTAAAGTGGATACGCGTACTGGCGAATACGTTGGTCGTGTGAAGTAATTTACTTCAAGTTTCTGAAAAAGGTCGCTTAGGCGGCCTTTTTTGTATCCGGAGATCGTGGAAAAGGTGATAGAGCAGTTATCAGTCAATCACACGCGGATGGGTAAAGGACAAAAAAGCAGAACAAGATTATCCTGTTCTGCTTGAAGTATTATCGCTTTTACACTCTTCAAGACTCGATTGCTCGAATCCCAAACCGGCTATTAAATCATAAAGATGAAGATAACAGACAAGGCGCTGATAAGGCCTGCAAAGAAGTAGCAAATCACTTTACCAGCAACACCGACATGGAATTTCAGGTCATGCATACCGTGGTGAAGACGGTGCATTGCATGCCACATTGGTAGAGCGAGTGTACCGATAATGAATAGCGCACCGATAACGCTAGTGGCAAATTCAGAGACACGTTCGTAGCTCATTGCGTCAGCATCAATGATGCCCATTGGTACGAGAATACCCAGTACGAGAATCGTGATTGGTGTAATCATCGCGAACCAAGTACCGCCAGCGCCGAATAGGCCCCACCAGATTGGTTCATCTGAGCGTTGAGGGCTGTGGTTAACAGGTTTCACTTTGTAATTTGTGTTCATAACGAAAGCTCCTTACACCACAATAAGAACGATTAGAGAGATAAAAGCCACCGCGGCCCACTGGGTCAGAACGATGATCTTCTTATCGACCAATTTGCCTTTAAGACGGATTGGCATCACTTGAGGCATCATACTGAAGAAGGTTTGAGCGTGCATTAAGCTGCCGAGCAGTGCCACGATATTAATAGCGACAACGATAGGGTTAGCCATAAAGCTCAACCAGCCAGCCCAAGCTTCAGGGCCTTTCACGAGTGCGCCTAAGCCAAAGGTTAGGAACAGAGTGAATAGAATCAAAGGCAGTACTGTCGCTTCACGTAGCATGTAGAAGCGGTAGAACGGGTGGTTGCTCCACCACGTTCTCTTCATCTCACGAACATAAGGCTTACGATTGCTCATCTTATGCCTCCTCTGCATTTTTGATTTGAGAGCCGTCTGGTTTGAACATCGAGATAACGAAGTCCATTGAAGACTCAACTTTGCCTTGGTTTACTGCAGCCGCTGGGTCGACTTTCTTCGGACAAACTTCTGAACAGTAACCAACGAACGTACAGCCCCAAGCGCCGTTTTCACCGTTGATAAGCTTCATACGTTCAGCTTTACCGTTGTCACGGCTATCTAGGTTGTAACGGTGAGCCAGAGTCAGGGCCGCAGGGCCGATGAACTCAGGGTTTAGACCAAACTGAGGACAGGCCGCGTAACAAAGACCGCAGTTGATGCAGCCAGCGAATTGTTTGTATTTCGCCATTTGCTCTGGAGTCTGAATGTTGGTGCCATCTTCAGGTTTACGGTCGTTACCAATGATGTAGGGCTTGATGGCTTCGAGACGCTCGATGAACGGTGTCATGTCGACAATCAAATCTTTTTCGATTGGGAAGTTAGCCAGAGGCTCAATTTTGAAGCCATCCGGGTAGTCTCGTAAGAAACTCTTACATGCCAGTTTTGGCACGCCATCAACCATGATGCCACAAGAACCACAAATCGCCATACGACAAGACCAACGGTAAGACAGGTCTTTATCTAGGTTATCTTTGATGTAACCGATCGCATCAAGTACCGACATGGTTTCATCAAACGGAACTTCAAAGGTTTGAAAATGAGGTTCTGCATCATGCTCTGGGTCATAACGCAGGATCTCAATTTTTTGGATACGATTCACTGACATTATGCTTGCTCCTCTTCGCTCTTCTCATCTTTCTTAGCGCTTGCTTCTGCAGCTTCTTCAGCGGCAGCGGCTTTCTCTGCGGCTTCACCGTACAAACGCGCTTTTGGTTGAGATTTCGTGATCTTAACGTCGCTGTAGTCGATGGTTGGTGCGGCATCTTCGTTGTAGAACGATAGAGAGTGTTTCAGGAAGTTTATGTCATCACGTTCTGTGCAGTTGTCGTCTAGACGTTGGTGTGCACCGCGAGACTCTTTACGAAGGATCGCTGAGTGAACCATCGCTTCTGCAACTTCAAGGCCGTAGCCGACTTCGATAGCATAAAGTAGGTCGGTGTTGAACACTTTACCTTTGTCTTTGATGCTGATCTTCTTGTAACGGGCTTTTAACTCAGTGATTTTGTCGATGGTTTCTTGCATCAAGTCTTCTTGACGGTAGATACCACAACCCGCTTCCATGGTGTGACCCATTTCAGTGCGGATATCAGCCCAGTTCTCATCGCCTTCTTGGTTTAGTAGACCTGCGATGCGATCTTCAACCGCTTTCACTTGCTTAGCGATAGATTCTTCATTCCAGCCTTTGAATTCAGCGGCACGTTTCACAGCATGTTCGCCGGCCACGCGACCAAATACCACAAACTCAGCCAGAGAGTTCGACCCTAGGCGGTTTGCACCGTGTAGACCAACAGACGCACATTCACCAACGGCGAATAGGCCTTTAATTCGAGTCTCACAAGTGCCGTTAGTTTCAATACCACCCATGGTGTAGTGAACGGTTGGACGAATAGGAATTGGCTCTTTTGCTGGGTCTACGTTAACGTACGCTTTTGCCAGCTCACAGATAAACGGTAGACGCTCTTGCAGGTACTCTTCACCAAGGTGGCGAAGGTCAAGGTGTACGACATCACCAAGCGGGTGCTTGATGGTGTTGCCTTTCTGCTGCTCGTGCCAGAATGCTTGAGAAACTTTGTCACGTGGACCCAGTTCCATGTATTTGTTTTTCGGCTCGCCCACTGGTGTTTCAGGACCCATGCCGTAATCTTGTAGGTAACGGTAGCCGTTTTTATTGACGATGATACCGCCTTCACCACGACAACCTTCTGTCATCAAGATACCAGTGCCCGGTAGACCGGTGGGGTGGTATTGAACGAATTCCATGTCACGCAGTGGCACACCGTGGCGATAAGCCATTGCCATACCGTCGCCAGTGACGATGCCGCCGTTGGTATTACAGTGGTAAACACGACCTGCGCCACCGGTTGCTAATACAACAGATTTCGCTTTGATGGTAACAAGCTCACCTTCAGACATATGAATCGCGATAAGGCCTTGTACTTCACCATCTTCAACGATCAAATCCACCACAAAGTACTCATCAAATCGTTTGATTTGGTCGTACTTTATCGAAGTCTGGAACAGAGTATGAAGCATGTGGAAGCCAGTTTTATCCGCTGCGAACCACGTTCTTTCTACTTTCATACCGCCGAATCGACGTACGTTTACTTCACCGTTTTCTTTACGACTCCATGGGCAACCCCATTGTTCCATTTGGATCATTTCGCGAGTCGAGTTTTCAACAAAGTATTCAACAACATCCTGTTCACATAGCCAGTCGCCACCGCCAACCGTATCGTTGAAGTGGTTATCTAAGCTATCTTCGTCTTTAATTACTGCTGCTGAACCGCCCTCTGCCGCTACCGTATGTGAACGCATTGGGTAAACTTTAGAAATCAGGGCTACTTCCAATTCAGGATTAGCTTCAGCCGCAGCGATAGCTGTACGAAGACCAGCGCCGCCTGCGCCGATGACTGCGATATCTGTGGTAATTGTCTTCACAGTTATTCTCCAGTGTGATGCGGAGTATTCCGCTTGATATTTAAAAAGCTTATTGATACCAATCGTCGTAAATAACGGGTCATCCTAGCTGGTTAAAACACTCGATAACATCGTTAGAAATTTTGATTGTAGAATCACTACTTATCGAAAATTTCCGCCTTGGTCTCAAGCGTTTTTCCTACGCTATTTATGAACACTTACTTATTGTGATGGGTATTAGAGTACTTAAACAGCATCAACTGTTTATCCCCCCTAAGCCTTAAGTGGTAAGTTCAGTGTACGAGAGGAGGGTATTTGAAAAGTTGATGTATTTGGGTTTTTAGGTGGGTAATGCATGTGAGGTCATAGAAATTATAGGTTATGTGACTGCAATCACGGCAATGAGTGGTTGATAACGACTCTCCCTAAAAGAGGCGTGTTTACGGCTTGTTGAGTATGATTTTTGTTATCAATGTAGCTAGAGATTAAATGCATTGTAGCACGTTATTTTGTCGCTTAATGAAAGCAGCGTGCTGTTTGATAAGATAAAGATAGATGCTTACAAAAGAGGCGAAAAGTGGTAATTTTCTTTACCTAGAATTCAGTGATATGGAACTTAATAATGCACGCCACATGGCAACCTGCCGCAACCATCAATCAGTTAAAGCAACGTGCTGATATCCTTGGTCAAATCCGTCTTTTTTTCGCAAAACGCGACGTGATGGAAGTGGATACGCCAGCAATGAGTCACGCGACGGTGACGGATGTGCATCTACATACCTTTAAAACGGAATTTGTCGGGCCAGGCTATGCGCAAGGTCAACCGCTGTTCTTTATGACAAGTCCTGAATTTCACATGAAACGTCTATTAGCGGCGGGCAGTGGCTGTATTTATCAAATTTGTAAATCTTTCCGCAATGAAGAGAATGGCCGTTATCACAACCCTGAGTTCACTATGTTGGAGTGGTATCGTGTCGGCTTTGATCATCATGACCTCATGGATGAAATGGACCTGTTGCTGCAGCAGGTACTTAAATCAGGCAAAGCACAACGAATGACATATCAACAAGCCTTTATTGATGTGTTGGGTGTATGTCCACTGGAAGATTCGATGGCTACGCTAAAGCAAGCCGCAGCAAAACTTGGGCTCAGCGACATTGCTGACCCAGAACAAGACCGCGACACCTTGCTACAACTGCTGTTTAGTATTGGGGTGGAAGCTAAGATAGGGCAACAAGTGCCTGCGTTTGTTTATGATTTTCCGGCTTCACAAGCGGCACTAGCCAAGATTAACCCGAATGATTCGCGAGTGGCTGACCGCTTTGAGGTGTACTTTAAAGGCATCGAACTGGCAAACGGCTTCCATGAGCTAGATAAACCACAAGAGCAATTACAGCGTTTTGAAGATGACAATGCCAAACGTATTGAGATGGGCTTATCGCCTCAACCGATTGACCATCACTTGATTGAGGCATTAAAAGCGGGCTTACCAGACTGTGCGGGTGTTGCGTTAGGTATCGACCGTCTGATCATGCTGGCGTTAGGTTATGACCACATCGATGAGGTGACAGCTTTCCCGTTCCCACGCTCTTAGCTCTCTATTCAGTTAGTCCTACTTACTGTTTGGCTAACTGACCAGAATCCCAGTGCCAACGATGGCAACAATGGCACCTATCCAAGCGTAGGCATTTGGTCTCTGCTTGGTGTACAACCAAAGTATTGGTAACAACATGATGGGGGTGGTGGACGACAGTAGCGCGACCATACCGACATTGCCTTCTTGCAGTGCATACAAGATCAGCGTCATTCCTACCGCCATCGCTAGAAATCCATTAACTGCTGTAATCGTAAATATTTGACCATTCATCGGATTGAGCGCGCGTGACAGCTTAGCTCCGGTTAAACGAAAGGCTGAGTGAGCCACAAAGGCGGCGATCATTCGAATGGCTGAAGCCGCGACGGGGTCCATGCTGGTTTGCATCACTGGTTTGGCAATAATGCCACCCAATGCTTGGCATATCGCGGCTGTTATTCCGAGGGCAACGCCAATCCATACTGTGCCTTTAATGGTTTCGAGTTGGTTGTTCGCTTGTCCACGACGACCAAAGAATATCGCCGTTAATACACCACTAAACACTAAAGCTGAGCCAATAAGCTCCACCGATGTCATGCTTTCGCTAAACAGGAAATAGCCGAGAATCGCTGAGAATACAGCGTGGCATGAGAACAGCAAACCGGCTTGTCGTGGGCCCATTCGGTTCAAACAGGCAAATAGGGCGGTATCACCAATAAAGATACCAATCAGGCCTGAAAGCATCATCGGTGTGATAAGGCCAGCTTCGACACTTGACCAACCGCCGGTAAACCAAGCCATGCTTGATAAGATGACAGCAGTACAACCCATCCGCCAACGACTGTAAGCGAAAGAGCCCAAGTGTTGAGCAGGCTTTACCGACATTAGGCTCGCAATGGCCCAAAGAAAGGCCGCTGCGAGAGCCAACCATTCGAATCCCATGTAATAACATCCTTGTGTCTGGGATAAGTTAGCTCATCAATATGCATCAAACCGAACTGAGAACAAAGCGATTATTAACAAAACAACCAACAATGTTTACCGTTCGGCTTAACTTGATGTGATTGCGTTTGCTTTACACTTTAAAGCGTTCCACATCTTGGCGCATTGATTCAGCTGCGCCACTCATTTCATTTGAGCTGTTTCGGCTGCTTTCTGCTTGTTGTGCCAGATCGTCTGAAGCATCTTTGATTCCTTGAGTATTGCGACTGATGTCTTCGCTTACCGCGCGTTGCTCTTCTGCAGCACTTGCTATCTGCAGTGCCATATCATTGATTTCAGTGATCGCTTGGGTGATCTTAGTCAGGCTGTCATGAGCTTGCTCTGCGAAGCCTACGCTGTTCTCTGCCAACTGAGTGCTGGTGGTCATGCTGTCAACGGCGTGTCCTGTGTTCTTTTGTAGCGTATCAATCATTACGCGGATTTCTTCCGTCGAACCGTGAGTTCTTTGGCTGAGCACGCGTACTTCATCGGCTACAACAGCAAAGCCTCGACCTTGCTCACCCGCTCGAGCTGCTTCAATCGCTGCATTCAATGCCAACAGGTTGGTTTGCTCGGCGATACCTTGAATCGTTGATAAAATCTGATTAATGCTTTGAGCATTGCTCTCTAATTCACGGATAACATTGGCCGCGTCTTCAACTTGCTTGGCAAGGCCAGTAATCGCATCACGGTTTTGTTGAATAACCTCTTGTCCTTCACTGCAAGCGGTAGCCGACGCCTGAGAAGCCGATGCGGTTAATTCGGCATGACTTGCGACCTCAGCGGCTGTGGCTGACATTTCATGAATTGCAGTCGCAATTTGGTTGATATCATTTTGTTGATTCTCAACGCTAATCGAAGATTGAGTCGCCAATTGATTGGCTTTTTCTGCATGATTATTTAAATCATGGCTATGATCGATGACCCCTTTGAGCATGCTCTGCATTTGGCTTAAGAACTGATTGACTAGCTCAGCCAGTTTGCCAATTTCATCCATACGCTTGATATCAATACGTTGGGTGAGATCGCCTCTGCCTTGAGCAAGCTGTGTTAGTGCTTGAGACAATGTTTGCAATGGGTGCAGCAGGCGGTTGATGACCATTGTGCTCGCGATTGAAATGACAATGTACAAAATGAAAGAAATGAGAGTGATGAATTGAATCGCATCGGAGACCGTGGAAAAGGCCATTTTCTTATCGATAACAATACCGAGTGACCAATCGGTATTTGGCACGTTAGCAATGTAGACCAGTTTGTCCCCTTGACCAGGCCAAGCTAAAGTTGTGATCGTTTGATTGTTGATCAATTGTGATACTTTGCTCGTTGTTAACTCTGGATTCAGACTGGTCAATGGTTTTTGGCTTAACTCTTCATCACTGTACGCCACAATGTTGTTGTTACCATCCACTAAGAACGCAAAACCATCGTTATCGAGTTTTACGTTCAGTACGGTGTCAATGACGCTGTTTACGGTTAAGTCTGCTGCGAGGACGCCTTGCTTTTCACCATTGAATGCTTTAGCAAAACTAATGACAATGCTGCCGTCAAAGTCTTGATAAGGTTCGGTAATGATGAGACCGGAGGCTGCGCTTGCATCTTTATACCATGGGCGAGTGCGTGGATCATAGTCTGCTGGCCAATCTTCACTTTTATCGCCATAAGCGATAGTGCCGTCACTGAATCCGGCGTAAACCGACAGGAATTGCCCGGCTTGTTTAGTGAGTAATAACTCGCGGTCAGAGTTGCTATTGCTTGATACGGTCGATTCATTGGCTACCATCATATCGCTGCGGATTGAGAGCCAATCGGCAATATAATTGGTGGTACTCATACTCATGTTTTTCATTTCTTGGTTGATCGCAGTTTCCGTCTCTTTGTTGAGTTGGTTTACTGATATCCAAGCTTGAGCGCCACTCACCACTGCGATAATCACCGCAATAGCAACCTGAATTTTAAACTTAATGGTATGTCTCAAGGTCTATTTCTCCCTTGTAGGTGTTGTTGAAGAACGATAGTGTTTAAGACCCAATTAAGGGAGTTATAGCAAAATCACTTAACGTAGATTAGGTGATGATAAACAGCGCAATATATACCATGACCAATCCAATAATGCCTAAGATTATCCCCATCTTCGCCATGTCTTTACTTTCGATAAGCCCAGTTGAGTAGGCCAGCGAGTTAGGTGGGGTGGAGACTGGAAGAATCATCCCAAGTGATGCGGAGAAGGCAACAACCACGAGCAAGCCTTGTAAACCACCAATGGCGACCAAGCTTTCCATCGAGGCACCAATAGCGGCAGCAATAGGCATCAATAAGTTGGCTGTGGCGGTGTTCGACATGAAGTTCGCCATTAACCAACATACAATCGATAGGGTCAGCACCACAGCTGTCGGTGATAGTGACTCATAATCAATCGCGTGAGCCAATGCCGCGGCGAGCCCGGTTTTATCTAAGCCAATACCAATCGCAATCCCCCCGGCGACTAACCAAAGCACATCCCAGTTGATTAACTTGAGTTCTTCTTTGCCCATGATGCCAGTCAGTGTGAACACCGCCAGAGGAATGACAGAGACCACATAGGTGTTCATACCGTGCAGTTTAGTGGTCATCCACAATAAGATTGTCGCAGTAAAGGTGACGTAAACGACAATCGCACGCCAGCTCTTTTTAAACTGGCCATCGAGCTTGAGTACCATATTTTTTTGCTTGGAAGGAAAGAGTTTTTGCAGAAGGAACCAAGCAATAGTGAGTTGGATAATCACAAAAGGTAAGCCCATCATCATCCAGCTAAGGAAGTCGATGCTGTTTTCACCTGTGAGATACTGGAGTGCAATTGCATTGGGCGGCGTGCCAATTGGCGTAGCGATACCACCGGTATTCGCTGCAATTGGAATGCACAATACCAATGCTTTAATCCCCATATCTCCTTTGGGGGCTGACGCGACGATTGGGCCTAGCAGTGCGAGCATCATGACGGTGGTTGCGGTATTCGACATGAACATTGAAAATACGGCAGTGATCAACATTAACCCCAACATGATGAAGCGAGGCTCGGTACCAAATGGCTTGAGCAGTACCCGGGCTAAGTTATTGTCTAGCTCGTACTTAGATGCGGAGATCGCAAGGGCAAAGCCACCCATGAAGAGTATGATGATCGGTGATGAAAATGCGCCAAAAATGTCAGTGTATTTAATTAACTCACCAAGATCATGTCCCGGGGGGGGATTTCTGAATAAGTGTAAGCCTTTGTCGGAGATCATCACTAATTCGAGTGCGATGATCAAAATAGAAGTGGCAAACACCGGAACAGGTTCAAGTACCCACAGTAGCGCTGCCAACAGGAATATCGCCAGCAAGCGGTGTTGAATCAAGGTGAGGTCATCTATGGGGATCGAATCGATAGGCATGAATAACACGCCCAAGGGAATCGCAAAACAAATCAACAGCTTGATCAAAACACCAACGTTAAGCTTAGGCATGATACAAAGACCCTATGAATAAAATATCTTCAAATAGAGTAAGTTATCTGGCTTTTTGGTACTTGGAGGCGGGTTGTAAAATCGAAAAGTTGTTTAAGGTTTCAACGACTGTTTTGTTTTTGGTCAATCTTTCTTCTGGGGAATTCTGATCTTGTTATGACCAGTATTGGCAGTAATGACAAAGGCGCATGATTGATTCGCAATCATGCGCCTTTAACATTTCTATGAGTCACCCCAGACGATTAAGCTTCGTCAGTGTTCTCTAGTGTCGCTTCTTGACTCGTTTGAGCTGTTGTTGCTGCAACATGTGCGTACGGGGTGCCAAGAACGGTTTTCTCACCATTAATCATAGTGTCATCAAACTTGATCGCACCTTTAGCAAACAGGTTGATAACGGTTGAACCAAGCTTAAAGCGACCCATCTCTTCGCCTTTCTCTAAGTTTATGGCGGTATCACCTTGTGCAGGGTAATCCCATTTATAAACAGAGTTACCACGAGGAGGCGTAATCGTGCCTGCCCACACTTGCTCGATGCTACCAACAATCGTTGCACCAACCAGCACTTGTGCCATTGGGCCAAACTCCGTATCGAAGATACAAACCACACGTTCGTTACGTGCAAACAAGTTTGGAACATTCTCTGCCGTTAGTGGGTTCACCGAGAAAAGGTCGCCCGGAACGTAGATCATTTGGCGCAGTGTTCCATCGCATGGCATGTGTACGCGGTGGTAATCACTTGGCGATAAGTAAAGCGTTGCGAATTCACCGTCTTTAAACTCTTCAGCAAGGCTAGCATCACCCCCCAGTAGTTCACGCGCTGAGTAGTTGTGGCCTTTCGCTTGAATCAGTTGGCCGTCAGTAATGGGACCAAATTGGCTAACGCGAGCATCGGCAGGGTGAACGATGACAGAGTCACCTTCAGCGATAGGGCGCATGCCATCTTTTAATTCACGAACGAAGAATTCATTGAATGTTTTAAAGTGTTTTGGATCGCTATGCAGAGCCTCATCCATGTTCACTTTATATTGTTTGATGAACCAGTTGATGATCGCTGTCGTTAAACCTCCCGCTTTAGCAGACGCGAGCTTACCGACTAAACGTGTCAGGCCATGTTGTGGGATCCAATACTGCAATCCAACTTTAATCTTATCCATTGTATTAATTTTCCGATGCTGTTTGTTTTTGATGCCAATTACTTTCGATGTTAATTGCTTTCGACGTTAATTACTTTCGATACAAAGTGCTTTCAATGAAAACGAGTTAATGACGGTTTAGGGCGCGAGATGTTACTTAAAATCGCGGCAATTGTCAGTAATCACAGGAATCGTTAGTAAATGCACACGTTTATTCACAATAATGTGATTAGAGATCCGCTTTCTTACTGCGTGAGTACTGACGGTTATCTTTGTTGTCAGCCATTGTTTCAATAATTCGATGGTAGCTAGCAAAACGTAAGCGACTAACTTTTCCCTCTTCTACGGCTTGACGCAATATACAGCCGGGGTCGTCATTGTGCTTGCAGTCGCGGAACTTACAACCACCTAGGTAGGGCTTGAACTCAATGAAAGCATCCGTGATTTCATCCGCTTCTAAGTGCCATAGGCCGAATTCACGCACTCCGGGAGAGTCGATGAGGTCGCCTCCTGAAGGGAAGTGGTATAAACGCGCCGCTGTGGTGGTATGTTGGCCCAGTCCAGAGTTTTCAGAAACCGCACCTTCTTCAATATCCAGTGTTGGCATCAGCGCATTTACTAGGCTTGATTTACCCACCCCAGATTGACCTACAAAAATGTTGATGCGATCTTTGAGTTCAGCTTCGAGCTCTTTGATGCCATATCCCGATTCTTTACTTACGAACATCACTTTGTAGCCGATTTTCTCATACACTTTCAGCGTTTCGCGGTATTGAGCAATCTGCTCATCAGTCAGTAGATCGACCTTGTTCAGTACCACAAGAGGCGCAATGTTGACCGTTTCAGAAGCGATCAAATAGCGGTCGATAATATTAAGTGATAGCTCTGGTAGCACCGCCGATACAATAACCATTTGGTCGACATTGGCTGCAACCGGTTTAAGGCCGTCGTAATAATCGGGGCGAGTCAGCATTGAAGTTCTTGGTTCAACCGCTTCTACCACGCCTGAAATTCCAGCCATCGACTCTAAGCCTGCACGCCAAGTCACTCGGTCACCAGAAACTAAAGTCTCGATACTACGGCGCAAGTTACAACGATGAACTTCGTTAGTTTCAAGATCTTCGATATCAGCATGTTGACCAAAGCGCGTAATCACGAGCCCGCTTTTGGTGCCACCAAGCATGTTCTCATCCCATTGGATAGAATCTTCTTTCTTGAGTCGCTTGTTCTGGTTGCTACGTACGCGACGTACTTGACCTTTAGTTAACTTCTTTTTTTTAGCCACAATATTTCACTTAACACATCTAACTTGATGATTGGGGACTCAAACAAGGTGTCGCTGATGCCACATGATTTCGTGGCCCTAAAGCTAGTTTGAGTATAGTTATTTGGGTATAGTACCTCTTTTACACATAAACAAATAGGCGACGCCTTATGTCCTTTAGCGATCAGAACCTTATTTGGGTTGATCTAGAGATGACAGGACTTGATCCTGAAACTCATAAAATCATTGAAATTGCGACTATCGTTACGGATAGTGAGCTCAACATCCTGGCTGAAGGACCTGTTTTGGCTATTCACCAACCCCAGAGTGAATTGGACAAGATGGACGATTGGTGCACCACGACGCACACTGGCAGCGGTCTAGTGAAGCGAATTCAAGAAAGCACGGTTTCAGAACAAGATGCCATCCAACAAACGATTGAGTTTCTTGAACAATGGGTACCTAAAGGTAAGTCACCGATTTGTGGTAACAGCATTGGTCAAGATCGCCGTTTCCTATACAAGCATATGCCAGAGTTGGAAGAGTACTTCCACTACCGTTATATTGATGTAAGCACTCTCAAAGAACTGACTCGCCGCTGGAAACCTGAGATTTTAGAGGGTTTTTCAAAGTCGGGAAGCCACCTTGCATTAGATGATATACGTGAGTCGATCGCTGAGTTGCAGTACTACCGAAAAACGATTATTAACATCTGATCGGATCAAACAATCACGTTTATCTAACTTTTCAGGGACATAAGTGTTAAATTTTTTGTAAATCTGTGTGCTTTTACAGCAGTTGAGTAAAAAGTTACGTGATTTTGCATTTAAGGGCTTGCATCACAAAAAAATGCTCTTATAATTCGCAGCCCTGAACGGTGAAAGACGTTTTCAGATTGCGATACTAGCTCAGTTGGTAGAGCGCAACCTTGCCAAGGTTGAGGTCATCGGTTCGAACCCGATGTATCGCTCCAGTTTGATTCTTTTAGGAAGTCAATTCCTAGAGGAGCCTCTTGGAGGCAAGAGTCATTGACTTAAACAATGCATCCGGACGCGGGATGGAGCAGTTTGGTAGCTCGTCGGGCTCATAACCCGAAGGTCGTTGGTTCAAATCCGGCTCCCGCAACCACATTACAGTTAAGCGCTATCTGTTGCCCAAGGCGGTAAGAGCAGCGAGTAACTTATGCGATACTAGCTCAGTTGGTAGAGCGCAACCTTGCCAAGGTTGAGGTCATCGGTTCGAACCCGATGTATCGCTCCAGTTTGATTCTTTTAGGAAGTCAATTCCTAGAGGGCGCCTCTTAGAGGCAAGAGTCATTGACTTAAACAATGCATCCGGACGCGGGATGGAGCAGTTTGGTAGCTCGTCGGGCTCATAACCCGAAGGTCGTTGGTTCAAATCCGGCTCCCGCAACCACATTACAGTTAAGCGCTATCTGTTGCCCAAGGCGGTAAGAGCAGCGAGTAACTTATGCGATACTAGCTCAGTTGGTAGAGCGCAACCTTGCCAAGGTTGAGGTCATCGGTTCGAACCCGATGTATCGCTCCAGTTTGATTCTTTTAGGAAGTCAATTCCTAGAGGGCGCCTCTTAGAGGCAAGAGTCATTGACTTAAACAATGCATCCGGACGCGGGATGGAGCAGTTTGGTAGCTCGTCGGGCTCATAACCCGAAGGTCGTTGGTTCAAATCCGGCTCCCGCAACCACATTACAGTTAAGCGCTATCTGTTGCCCAAGGCGGTAAGAGCAGCGAGTAACTTATGCGATACTAGCTCAGTTGGTAGAGCGCAACCTTGCCAAGGTTGAGGTCATCGGTTCGAACCCGATGTATCGCTCCAGTTTGATTCTTTTAGGAAGTCAATTCCTAGAGGGCGCCTCTTAGAGGCAAGAGTCATTGACTTAAACAATGCATCCGGACGCGGGATGGAGCAGTTTGGTAGCTCGTCGGGCTCATAACCCGAAGGTCGTTGGTTCAAATCCGGCTCCCGCAACCACATTACAGTTAAGCGCTATCTGTTGCCCAAGGCGGTAAGAGCAGCGAGTAACTTATGCGATACTAGCTCAGTTGGTAGAGCGCAACCTTGCCAAGGTTGAGGTCATCGGTTCGAACCCGATGTATCGCTCCAGTTTGATTCTTTTAGGAAGTCAATTCCTAGAGGGCGCCTCTTAGAGGCAAGAGTCATTGACTTAAACAATGCATCCGGACGCGGGATGGAGCAGTTTGGTAGCTCGTCGGGCTCATAACCCGAAGGTCGTTGGTTCAAATCCGGCTCCCGCAACCACATTACAGTTAAGCGCTATCTGTTGCCCAAGGCAGTAAGAGCAGCGCGTGACTTATGCGATACTAGCTCAGTTGGTAGAGCGCAACCTTGCCAAGGTTGAGGTCATCGGTTCGAACCCGATGTATCGCTCCAATTTGATTCTTTTAGGAAGTCAATTCCTAGAGGGCGCCTCTTAGAGGCAGAGTCATTGACTTAAACAATGCATCCGGACGCGGGATGGAGCAGTTTGGTAGCTCGTCGGGCTCATAACCCGAAGGTCGTTGGTTCAAATCCGGCTCCCGCAACCACATTACAGTTAAGCGCTATCTGTTGCCCAAGGCGGTAAGAGCTGCCCAAGGCAGTAAGAGCAGCGAGTAACTTATGCGATACTAGCTCAGTTGGTAGAGCGCAACCTTGCCAAGGTTGAGGTCATCGGTTCGAACCCGATGTATCGCTCCAGTTTGATTCTTTTAGGAAGTCAATTCCTAGAGGGCGCCTCATAGAGGCAGAGTCATTGACTTAAACAATGCATCCGGACGCGGGATGGAGCAGTTTGGTAGCTCGTCGGGCTCATAACCCGAAGGTCGTTGGTTCAAATCCGGCTCCCGCAACCACATTACAGTTAAGCGCTATCTGTTGCCCAAGGCGGTAAGAGCTGCCTAAGGCAGTAAGAGCAGCGCGTGACTTATGCGATACTAGCTCAGTTGGTAGAGCGCAACCTTGCCAAGGTTGAGGTCATCGGTTCGAACCCGATGTATCGCTCCAGCTTTCTTCTAAAAAAAAGCGATGATAATCCTTTAAACCACCGTGTTTTTCTTTAGATCACAGAGTTTAAAGGCGACCTAAGGGTCATGCTCTTTCTTTAATGCTGCGAAGCATAATCTCCCCCAAAAGCAAATAATCCGCCATTATGGTGGGTGTTCTTTTGTCTTAGTTTTTCTTAGCAACTCGAATGCTAGTAAACATCAGGTCTCTGAAGCAGATACTTGAGGTTTTTCATATCTATAAACAGACTTATCCACAAAACTAAGGGTGTGGATAACTTGGTTGATAAAGTAATTTCATGCTTAATCCTTCCCCCTTCTTTAAAAGATCTTTCTTATTTTCAATATATTAGCGCGATCGGTGTATTTGTAACTCATTGTTTTTCATGAGTTTGATGGGCGGTCTTGAATTTGGTGAAAGATCGTTAACTCATTGTTTTTTGATCTTAATCATTTATCGTTACTGTGTTTAACTTTGTATGGGTGTCGTAGGTTTGTGACAGAACAGAATTTTTTCCACATTGTTAAAATTGAGAACAAGGTCAAACATTGTTTTAAAATTGTGTGCAACGTGTTGCCTTTAAGCTTAGGGGCATGATATCTGCGAATGAGGTAAACCTTGATATATAAAGGGCTAGGCGTCTCTTGGAAGCCCTTTTTCAACAATGCGTATCAATCTGTGCTTTTTGGTGAGTATTTTGCTGCTCTTCTTTTGCACACCGTTATTTTCTTGCACGCCACTCGCGTTGGGTAACTGCTTGAGTTGCTTTTTCAATGCCCACTCAATATGGACATCCAACAGTTCATTTTGGCCTTGATGAGATTCAAGTGCTTCAACAATGCGGTGTTGGAATGGTGCATTGCCCATTGCAACAAAGATATTGCGTAACCATTGGGTGTGGCCAATGCGTCTTATTGCTGAGCCTTCCATTTTCTTAAGAAAGGTGGCTTCGTCCCAACCTGAAAGGGTAACAAGATCGGCCTCTTGGAAGTCATCTCTACGGTGAAAATCTTTTTGCTCTGTGAGTTCGGCATGGCGGTTCCACGGGCAAACTAACTGGCAGTCATCACAACCATAAATACGGTTGCCAATGGCGTCTCTGTACTCTTCAGGGATAATCCCATCAAATTCAATGGTTAAATATGAGATGCATTTGCGCGCATCCACGATGCCATTGTCAAGAATTGCGCCGGTTGGACAAGAAGTGATACAGGCTGTGCATTTTCCACATTCATCAACACTGGGTTCATCGACAGGAAGGGGGATGTTCACGAGCAGCTCTGCTAGGAAGAACCAGGATCCAGCATCTTTATCGAGAATCAACGAGTGCTTACCTGTCCAACCCAGTCCTGCTTTTTGAGCGAGCGGTCTTTCTAAAATAGGCGCGGAATCGACGAAAGGACGTGAGTCAAAACCTTCAACCTCTGTTTCGATTCTTTGCCCTAACTTTTTTAACTGATTACGTAACAATTTGTGGTAATCGCGGCCTAAAGAATATCGGCTGATATAGCCTTGAGAGGTATCACTTAGGTTAGAGGCAAACTGAGCTTCTGGTGGTAGATAGTTCATTCGAGCGCTGATCACTCGAATTGTGCCTGGGTGAAGTTCAGCTGGACGCGCACGCATCATTCCATGTCGAGCCATCCAATCCATTTCACCGTGATTGCCAGCATCTAGCCATGCTTGCAGGGGACCTTCGTGTTCAGCTAAGTCAACATCACAGATGCCCACTTTTTGAAAGCCTAGCTCTTTTCCCCAGATTTTAATTTTTTCAGCAAGATGGTCTAGATTCATGGCTTAATTCTTATTTTCTCTGTTTTACAATTAGAGATAAGGCTAATTAACATTAGGTTCGGCAAAAATGGGGGCGGATCTTAACGGATCTTAGTGATATTGACCAGAACAGACGTGTTTTGAGTAGTATTTTTCATAGAACTTACACTTGAGTGCTTGTCTCCCAAAAGCATCACGGTTTACTATTCCTATTCTTTTGATTTTTATATAGTCAACGATCGATTTTTAGAGAACGTATTCATGAGCATGAAACAATTTACTTTGAAAGATGAACAAGCAACGATTCAATTGGGAACGAAGCTTTCTCATCTTTGCTCACAGCAGACGACTATTTATCTGCATGGTGATCTTGGCGCAGGTAAAACGACGTTCAGTCGAGGCTTTGTAAAAGCACTGGGTCATCAAGGAAACGTAAAGAGCCCAACGTATACTCTAGTTGAACCTTATCAACTTGCTGATTGGCAGGTGTATCATTTTGATCTTTATCGTTTGGCTGATCCAGAAGAGTTAGAGTTTATGGGGATTCGAGATTACTTTACTCCAGATGCCATCTGCTTGGTTGAATGGCCTGAGAAAGGGTATGGAATGCTACCAGAAGCAGATTTGGATATCGATATTCGCTATCAAGACGATCACCGTGTTGTTTCTTTAACCGCTAACAATGAATATGGACAGCATTTGCTGAGTCAGTTGGAGTTATGTTGATTTCTAAACGCCTTTTTTCAGTAGTAGCTACGACGGTTACTGTTTTCTCTTTATTGTTTTCTTCATTGGTTTCTGCGAATTCATTGCAAGGTTTGAGGGTTTGGCCTTCTCCAGAAGATACGCGTGTGGTTATCGACCTAAAATCAGAAGCGGACTTTAGCTATTTCACCCTGAGTAGCCCGAGTCGTTTAGTGGTCGATTTAAAAAATACCAATCTTGCGACTAAATTGCCTGTCGTGGTAACGGATAGTCCTATTCTGTCGAAAGTTCGTAAAAGTTCGCCACCAGACAAGAGTACTTACCGATTAGTGTTTGAGTTGAAGAAATCCTCTAAAGCCGATTTGTTTAAACTAAGCCCAACCCCCGGTGGTCAATACGGACATCGCTTGGTGATTGATTTTCCACACGGAGCGATAAGTAAGGGCGCGTCAGCTTCGACACCGAGTAAACCAACGGTGAGTAAAAGCATTAATCAAGTTAAGCGCCAACGAGAGGTTCTGATTATTGTCGACCCTGGTCATGGTGGTGAAGACCCAGGTTCGATTGGCCCATCGCGTAAATATGAAAAAAATGCCACTCTGAGTATTGCTCGTAAGCTGGCTGCACAGTTGAATGCTGTTCCTGGAATCAAGACACGTTTAACGCGCAATGGCGACTACTATGTGAACCTTAATCGACGTGTTGCGATTGCGCGTGAGAACCAAGCTCACTTGTTGATCTCTATTCACGCTGATGCTTTTACGACACCGAGACCACAAGGCGGCTCAGTCTTTGTGTTGAATACGCGACGTGCTAATACGGAAATTTCGCGCTGGATTGAACACAAAGAGAGACAGTCTGAATTGTTGGGCGGCAGTGGGACGGCTTTCACTGGCAATATTGATGATAAGAACGTTAACCAAACGCTGCTTGATCTACAGTTTAGCCATTCTCAAAAAGAAGGGTATAAGTTGGCCACCGACATTCTGTCTGAGATGGGTAAGGTTGCAAAGCTGCATAACAGCAAGCCGATTAACACCAGCTTAGCGGTATTACGTTCACCACAAATCCCATCAGTCTTGATTGAAACTGGTTTTATATCGAATCCGACCGAAGAGAAGCTCCTTTTCCAACGTTCGCACCAAGATAAATTGGCGCATGCTATAACGAAAGCAGTCGTTAAGTATTTAAAGGCTAATCCACCTGAAGGGATTATCTTGTCGAACGTAACGTCATCAACGGCTAGCGTGAGTCAACATAAAGTGTCTCGTGGTGAGTCTTTATCAGTGATTGCAAGTAAATATGGCACGTCGACACAGGCGTTGATGACATTCAACAACCTGAAATCGAGCAGCCTAGCCGTTGGTCAAGTGTTAAAGATTCCAAGTCGTTCTCAAGGTTCTTCCACGCCAAGCCGTGCAGTAAAAACGGAGACGATAACCCACACGGTTAAACCTGGAGAATACTTAGGCAAGGTCGCCGCTCGCTATAAAGTCTCGGTGGCGGATATTAAACGTGAAAATCGCTTAACCTCAGAAACACTCAAGGTCGGGCAAAAGTTACGTATTACGGTTGCAGTGAAAGATGTTCCTCTACGCAAACACAAAGTTGCAAGAGGTGATTATCTTGGCAAGATAGCCTCTAAGTATGGCGTGAGCGTTGACAATATCCGCAAAGCGAATAATTTACGATCAGATAGTTTAGCGGTGGGTCAGGTGCTGATTATTCCGCACAAATAGTCTAAGCAACACCTAACGACTCCACGCGAGCGAAAAGAAAGTAAAGTGTTTCCATCAATGGCAGTGAGGTAGCTATACATATGACGATCAAAATACTGCCAGCTCGGTTAGCCAACCAAATAGCCGCAGGTGAAGTGGTAGAAAGACCCGCTTCTGTTGTCAAAGAGTTGGTTGAGAACAGTTTGGATTCAGGGGCGACACGTATCGATATTGATATTGAGAAAGGT
The DNA here is from genome assembly GCF_024347295.1 of Vibrio artabrorum. Lineage (NCBI taxonomy): Bacteria > Pseudomonadati > Pseudomonadota > Gammaproteobacteria > Vibrionales > Vibrionaceae > Vibrio > Vibrio artabrorum. Next base: position 267,914 of record NZ_AP025458.1, read on the forward strand.
GGCGCCAAGATGATCCGGGTTCGTGACAACGGCAAGGGCATCGTCAAAGATGAGCTTGCCTTAGCCCTGAGCCGTCATGCTACCTCTAAAATACATACGCTTGATGACCTTGAGGCGATCGTCAGCCTTGGTTTCCGTGGCGAAGCGCTGGCGAGTATCAGCTCAGTCGCGCGCTTGACCATGACGTCTCGACCTGCGACTCAAGAACAAGCTTGGGCGGCGCACAGTGAAGGCCGTGATATGCAGGTAAAATTACAGCCTGCGGCGCATCCTATTGGCACCTCGGTCGAGGTTTTGGATCTGTTCTTCAATACGCCAGCAAGACGTAAGTTTTTGCGAACGGAAAAAACCGAGTTTACGCACATTGATGAGCTGCTTAAACGTATTGCGCTAAGCCGCTTTGATGTCACGATCAATCTTCGCCATAACGGTAAAATGATTCGTCAGTACCGTGCGGCCAAAACCGATGTTCAAGCCGAGAAACGTATTGCTGCGGTGTGTGGTCATGCTTTTGTTCGTCATATGCTTAAGATTGAGCTAGTGCATCAAGGGCTCAAGCTTCATGGTTGGATCACAACACCCGAAGGAGCAAGACAGCAAAGCGATCTGCAATACTGCTATGTCAATGGTCGTATGATGCGTGACAAACTGATTAATCACGCGATTCGCCAAAGCTATGAAACCAGCCTGCGTCCAGACCAATTCGCAACGTATGTGTTGTTCATCGAGCTGGACCCGCATCAAGTCGATGTGAATGTTCACCCCGCCAAACACGAAGTACGTTTTCATCAAGCACGCCTTGTGCATGATTTTATTTATCAAGCATTGAGTGATGGTCTGGCACAAAGCAAGCAAATCGATGCTGCTCCACTAAACCAGTCTGCATTTCACCCATCTTCAGATGTTGAGCATTATCAGCAAGAGGGGGGCGTTTCTGACTCTAATGATGCGACGAATCTTTCCGAGCAAGAAGACAGGTTACCTTGCAACTCAGATCAAAGCGTTGTTTCAGAGAGCGTTCGACATGCGATTGAGCAAACGCCGGCCTACCCAAGAAAAGCTGAATCTGAACAAGCTTATGATAAGCCTCAAGCTCGCATTAACGATGGGGGGCAACGCTATACTTCCTCTGCTAACCGAGGTTCGTCTGAGCGTGAAACCCATTTTAGTGCCTCTCCCCGTCAAGAGTGGATAGAGTCTCGCCCACCCCCGAAAAAAGCAAAAGAGTCGCAGCAGCACCATGCTGATCCAGCACCCTCTAAGCGTGAAGTGAAAGCCTACAAAGAGCTTTTGAAAACACCAGATTTTGATGGGCAAACGCGGTTAGAGGGGGCACAGAGAAACAGCGAATCTCAGCACGCTAACGTGATAGTGAATGAGTCTCTCGATATTGAGCCCGTCGATACTCAATCCATCAACAAACCAAGAGTTCCGATCACTGATTTAGGCAAAGCCGTTGCGATTGTGGAACGTCAGTACCTGGTGATGGGTAATAAGAATGGCTGTGTGCTGGTTTCCTTGGCTAAGGCCGAGTTATTGCGTGTTGTTGGTCAGCTTGATACTCGCGGTGGTGCGTTAAAAAGCCAACCGCTATTAGTACCTTTATCGATTAAGCTTGGTCGTGAACTTGTTGAGGTGGCGAAGGCACTGAGCTCAACATTGGCGTTGCTGGGGATTGAGCTTAAAGTTCGAAACAGTGAGGCGTTGATGGTGATGGGCGTGCCTTCTCCTTTGAGACAGCAAAATTTACAAATTTTGATCCCAGATCTGTTATCGTACGCGGCTTCAATAAATGCTCAAAGTAGCGTGAAGTTGGCTAACAACATGTTGCCATCGTTGGTCAACTGGATAGGGATTCAAACCGCACAAGTAAAAAGCGACTACACTTTATCTGAAGCGGTTCAACTCGTTGGGGAACTTGAACAACTTTGGCATGGTCTACTTCCATTAGATGATCCCGAGTTTGTTAATCCTATCGACTTCTCAGCGACTATTTCAGCATTTATGAGTTAGTTGATGAGTAAACTGAGCTTGTTTACGGCTGTGGCTGTTGATGATTTCACTTTTTGCGATGGCACTCCTTTGTAACTGAAGGTATCGCGATACAAAGCCCTTTGCTATAAAGCGCTATTACAGAGAAACAAATACTAAATATCATGACTGAAAAATTACCTTTAGCGTTGTTTTTAATGGGCCCGACGGCATCAGGAAAAACAGATTTAGCTATCCGCTTACGTCAGAAATACCCGGTAGAGATCATCAGTGTTGATTCGGCATTGATCTATAAAGACATGGATATTGGCACCGCTAAACCTGATGCGGAAGAGCTTAAGCTCGCCCCCCATCGTTTGATTGATATTCTGGATCCAAGTGAAGCATATTCTGCGGCAGATTTTCGTCGCGATGCGATCAATGAAATGAATAAAATTGTAGCGGAAGGCAAAATTCCGCTACTTGTTGGCGGCACCATGTTGTATTACAAGGCATTGTTGGAAGGTTTATCGCCACTACCCGCCGCCGATCATGAGATTCGTAAGCAGATTGAAGCGGAATCGATCGAACAAGGTTGGCACGCTCTGCATGATCAATTAAGAGAGATAGATCCCGTATCCGCTGAAAGAATACACCCAAATGATCCACAAAGGCTTTCAAGGGCATTGGAAGTTTATAGAATTTCGGGTAAAACATTAACAGAGCTAACTCAAACGAAAGGCGATAGCCTGCCATTTCGTGTTAAACAATTTGCTATAGCTCCCAAGGAAAGGGCTGAACTCCATCGTCGCATTGAGTTGCGTTTCGATAAGATGATAGAAGCGGGATTTGAAGAGGAAATGAAGGCGTTGTACGCCAGAGAAGATCTTCACCCCGAACTGCCATCGATTCGATGCGTTGGTTATCGGCAGATGTGGGACTATTTAGACGGTAATTGCACTTTAGATGAAGCGGTTTTTCGTGGTGTCTGTGCAACCCGTCAGTTGGCCAAGCGACAAATTACCTGGTTGCGCAGCTGGAATGATTTAACTTGGTTAGATAGCGAAAACATTGAACACGCGCTAGAAACTCTTTCAGATGCAATAGCATCTGATGAGCATAGCTGTGTATAATGTGATCGCTTTTGCGTGAATATACTCTGGCAAGGATCCGTTATTGAGGCTTTTAAGAAATCACAGCCTTTCAATAACAACGGAGTTTTTTTATTCATTTAGCTCAGATGCAAAGGCCGCACCTTTTTGTGCACCACTAGCTAAATAATTACAACAAAATACAAATAAGGAAAATAAAATGGCTAAGGGGCAATCGCTACAAGACCCATTCCTAAATGCACTCCGCCGTGAGCGTATTCCAGTCTCTATCTATCTTGTCAACGGCATTAAGCTACAAGGTCAGATCGAGTCTTTCGATCAATTCGTGATCTTATTGAAAAATACGGTAAACCAAATGGTTTACAAGCATGCGATCTCTACCGTGGTTCCTGCTCGTGCAGTGAGTCACCACAGCGGTGAGCAACGTGCGGCTTCTGATCGTCCAGAGAAGACTGAAGATTAATCGTTTAATTGATACAGCTTACGCTGTAATAAGGAGTGGGTTGCTTGTTTGACCGTTATGAAGCAGGTGAGCGAGCCGTACTTGTTCATATCAACTTCACGCAAGAGGGAGAATGGGAAGACCTAAGCGAATGTGAAATGCTGGTCTCCTCTGCCGGGGTAGAAACGCTACAAGTCATTACAGGTAGCCGACAATCCCCGCTCCCTAAATACTACGTTGGAGAGGGTAAAGCCCTAGAAATCGCTCAAGCCGTTCAGTTGACCGGGGCTGAAATTGTGATTTTTAACCATTCTCTCTCTCCTGCCCAAGAGCGAAATCTGGAACAGTTGTGCAAATGTCGTGTGATTGATCGCACGGGCTTAATCTTAGATATCTTTGCACAGCGTGCACGAACTCACGAAGGTAAGTTACAAGTTGAGCTTGCTCAGCTTCGTCATATTTCTACCCGATTGATTCGTGGTTGGACTCACCTCGAAAGGCAAAAAGGGGGTATTGGTCTTCGTGGTCCAGGTGAAACTCAACTGGAAACCGATCGACGCTTGTTGCGTGACCGTATAAAAGCAATATTACGTCGTTTGGCGAAAGTGGCTAAACAGCGTGAACAAGGACGACGTGCTCGTCATCGAGCTGAAATCCCAACGATTTCTTTGGTTGGTTATACCAACGCAGGAAAATCAACACTTTTCAATCGCATCACCAGTGCCGGTGTTTATGCGGCAGACCAACTGTTTGCCACTCTAGACCCAACACTGCGCAAGATTGATTTGGCAGATGTCGGGCCGGCAATTCTCGCAGACACCGTCGGTTTTATCCGTCATCTACCACACGATTTAGTTGCGGCATTCAAGGCAACGTTACAAGAGACGCAGGAAGCTGACATTTTGTTACATGTTGTTGATGCCAGTGATGACCGCTTTCGTGAGAACATTCAGGCGGTTCATGAAGTATTAGAAGAAATCGATGCTCATGAAGTGCCGACCCTTGTAGTCATGAATAAAATTGACTGCATGGAAGATCAAAAACCTCGAATTGAAAGAGACGAAGAGGGCGCACCTCGCGCTGTTTGGGTTTCAGCAATGGAAGGAGAAGGTATTGAACTGCTGTTTGAAGCTTTAACTGAGCGTTTAGCGAGTCAGATGGTTCAATTCCGGTTGTGCATTCCCCATCAACATCAGGGCCGAATTCGTAGTTTATTCTTTGAGATGAAATGTATTCAACAGGAAGAGTATGATGAAAATGGTAACTTGTTGATAGATATCCGAATGCAACAAATAGATTGGTCTAAACTTGAAAAAAGAGAAGGGGCGCTCTTAGGTGACTTTATCGTTACCAAAGAGACTGCTACAGTATAACGTCATATCAAATGATGGAGCTTTCTAATGGCGTGGAATGAGCCTGGAAATAACAACAACGGCGATAATAACGGCCGCGATAACGACCCTTGGGGTAAGAACAATAATCGCGGCGGCCGAGATCAAGGACCGCCAGATTTAGACGAGGTGTTTAGTAAACTGAGTCAAAAATTAGGTGGCAAGTTTGGTAAAAAAGGTGGTAACGGTAACGGGGCCTCGAGTGGTGGCGGTGCGATTGGCTTTGGTGTCATTGCCGTTATTGCGATTGCTATCTGGTTCTTCTCTGGTTTCTATACCGTTGGCGAAGCAGAAAGAGCGGTCGTACTTCGACTGGGTCAATTCGACCGTATCGAAGAGCCGGGTCTTAACTGGCGCCCTCGCTTCATTGATGAAATCAAAGACGAACAGCTCGTAAACGTTCAAGCGATTCGTTCTCTACGTGCGTCAGGCACCATGCTGACCAAAGACGAAAACGTTGTGACTGTTGAAATGGGTGTTCAATACCGTATTTCTGACCCATACAAGTACTTGTATCGTGTGACGAATGCGGACGACAGTTTACGTCAAGCGACAGACTCTGCGCTTCGTGCGGTTATTGGTGATTCACTAATGGATAGTATCCTAACCAGTGGTCGTCAACAGATTCGCCAAAGCACTCAAAAAACACTCAACCGTATTATCGATAGCTACGATATGGGCATTCTTATTGTTGATGTGAACTTCCAGTCAGCACGTCCACCTGAGCAAGTGAAAGATGCATTTGATGATGCTATTGCTGCTCGTGAGGATGAAGAACGTTTCGAACGTGAAGCTGAAGCATACCGAAATGATATTCTTCCAAAGGCAACAGGTCGTGCTGAACGTTTGAAGAAAGAAGCGGTGGGTTATTCTGAGCGCATAGTTAACGGTGCTTTAGGTCAAGTGGCTCAGTTCGAGAAACTGCTGCCTGAATACCAAGCAGCGCCTGAAGTAACACGTAACCGTATGTACCTAGATACAATGGAAAAAGTGTACTCAAGCACATCGAAAGTTCTGATTGATTCTGAATCAAGTGGTAATTTGTTGTACTTACCAATTGATAAGCTAGGCGCTCAAGGTGGAGCTCAGTCGGGTAACCGCCCAGCAAAAGTGCCGTCGACTTACGATAAAATTGAACTAGAAACTCAAGCCGATCCAAAGTCTAGCACTCAAACTCGTTCAGATAGTTCACGTCAAGGGAGATACTAGTAATGCGTAAGTTAATGATCCCTGTATTGGTTGTTGTGTTGGCTTTAATGTTAATGTCAGTGTTTGTGATTCATGAAGGCGAGCGCGGTATCGTGATTCGTTTTGGCCGTGTATTGAAAGATAGCAATGAGATCTCTCGTATCCATGAGCCTGGTTTGCATTTTAAGCTGCCACTGTTTGACCGAGTGAAAACTCTGGACGCTCGTATCCAAACAATGGACGGCCGTTCTGACCGCTTTGTAACGTCTGAGAAAAAAGACGTTATCATCGATTCTTACGTTAAATGGCGTATCAAAGACTTCGGTCAATATTACTTAGCAACCGGTGGTGGTAACTCTCTGACGGCTCAGGCGCTTCTTGAGCGCAAAGTCACGGATGTATTACGTTCTGAAATCGGTTCTCGTGAAATCAAGCAGATCGTTTCTGGTCCACGTAATAAAGATGTATTACCGGAAGCTGACGATGCTGACGTAGTGACAACTGAAGCGGCTAAAGAAGCGTTAGAAGTTGATGGTCAGCGCGATAAGATCATGGAAAACGTCTTGTCTGATACTCGTGAGAGTGCATTGAAAGATCTGGGTGTTGAAGTGGTTGACTTCCGTATGAAGAAAATCAACCTTCCAGACAACATCAGTGACTCAATCTACAAGCGTATGCGTGCAGAGCGTGAGTCGGTTGCTCGTAAACACCGTTCTCAAGGTCGTGAAAAAGCGGAAATCATCCGCGCTCAAGCTGAGCTAGAAGTGGCAACAGTTCTTGCTGAAGCTGACCGTACTGCTCGAGTGACTCGTGGTGATGCTGATGCAAAAGCGGCGAAGATCTACTCTGATGCTTTCAGTAAAGATCCTGAGTTCTACAGTTTCATGCGTTCGCTGCAAGCTTATGAAACATCATTTAGCGATAAGAGCGACATTCTGGTATTGGATCCGAAGACAGACTTCTTCCAATACATGAACCAAGCAAATGGTGCTCCAGCAAAATAAGTGGATTCGTTAATCTATTAACGAAGTACATAGAAATCAAAAGGCTCCTATTACGGGAGCCTTTTTGTTTTTATTCTTTTGCAGGTTGCATCTTCGAGGGAAATCGAACGGCAGAGTCGTACTTTAAGAAAACCTAGTGATAAGTCATAAAAGCGATAACTGCTCCAGCGACAACAAGACAACCTCCAATACGGCGCAGTTGAGTGTCTGGCTGTTGACTGAGCTGTGCGACCATATTTCTCCAGCCGTTTGGCGCAAGTAAGGGACCGAGCCCTTCAACGATAAGAACGAGGCCAATGGCAAGCCAAATTGAATGAGACATAATGCTGCCTTTTGTTTATAAAAGTATAATGATATCAGTATCTTTATATATCTGCCCTTAGTTATCGCTGGTTTATTTTTGAACAGATTTAACCGTAATGAACAAAAAATGACTGCAAGAAATGTGATTCGGTGCTAGAATCCATTTTTAACTAGCAACAGAAATTGGAAAGATGGGAAATAACGTAGTTGTTCTGGGCACCCAATGGGGTGACGAAGGGAAAGGTAAAATCGTTGACCTTTTAACTGAAGATGCAAAATACGTGGTTCGCTACCAAGGCGGTCACAATGCAGGTCATACACTTGTAATTGGCGGTGAAAAAACCGTTCTTCACTTAATTCCATCAGGTATCCTACGCGATAACGTTAAATGTGTTATCGGTAACGGTGTAGTATTATCGCCTGACGCACTTCTTAAAGAAATGAAACCTCTTGAAGATCGCGGTATTCCAGTACGTGAACGTCTTTTCATCTCTGAAGCTTGTCCTCTAATTCTTCCGTACCACATTGCAATCGACAACGCGCGTGAAGTCGCTCGTGGCGCTAAAGCTATCGGTACAACGGGTCGTGGTATCGGTCCAGCTTACGAAGATAAAGTTGCTCGTCGCGGTCTACGTGTTGGCGACCTTTTCGATAAAGAAGCCTTTGCTGAGAAGCTAAAAGTCGTGATGGAGTTCCACAACTTCCAACTAGAGCACTTCTATAAAGCTGAAACAGTAAGCTACGAAGAAGTACTTGAGCAAGCGATGGGCTACGCAGACATGTTAACTGCGATGGTTATCGACGTAACAGACGAACTAGACGCAGCACGCAAGCGCGGCGACAAAATCATGTTCGAAGGTGCTCAAGGTACGCTACTTGATATCGACCACGGTACTTACCCATACGTAACGTCTTCTAATACAACGGCTGGTGGTGTTGCTGCTGGTTCGGGTTTCGGTCCTCGTCACATCGGCTATATCCTTGGTATCACTAAGGCTTACTGTACTCGTGTTGGTTCAGGTCCATTCCCAACTGAGCTATACGATGGCCTTGAGAAGCAAGATCCAGTCGGTAAGCACCTAGGTGAAGTTGGCCACGAATTTGGCGCAACAACCGGTCGTCTACGTCGTACTGGTTGGTTCGATGCTGTCGCTATGCGCCGCGCAATCCAAATCAACTCTCTATCTGGTATCTGTCTAACTAAATTAGACGTTCTAGATGGCCTAGAAGAACTAAAAATCTGTACTGGTTACAAGATGAAAGACGGTTCTATTCTAGAGGTTTCTCCAATGGCTGCTGAGTCGTTCGAAGAAGCAACACCAATCTACGAAACAATGCCAGGTTGGAGTGAAAATACATTTGGTGCTAAGACCATTGATGGGCTTCCAAAAGCCGCTCTTGACTACATCAAGCGTATTGAAGATCTGACAGGTGTTCCAATTGATATTATATCAACGGGCCCTGATCGTAATGAAACGATCATCAAGGTTCACCCATACGGCGTGTAATGCTTGTTTGAATTGATTATCACATGGCACTAATAGTGCGTTGTGAGTCAATAGTTTCTAAAAGCCGACTTTATTAAGTCGGCTTTTTAGTACCTGAAATTTAACCGCACAGCACTGAGTGGTGAACTTTTATGCGTGATTAGGCAGAAAATTGCCGGTGTGTGGCAACTTTTGTCTAAAGCCATCAAGGTTATTGCCGATACAGATATCATGGAAAGTGAAGTTCACCCTATTTTGTTACGTGCAGATACTGCCGTTACCTCAATAGATAACTTTAGTGACAGATAACAGAGTGCAGGTATGAAGCTACAAATTGTGGCAGCTTCATTGATAATGGCGCTGATCTCACCCTTGAGTCATGCAAATTTGACTGATGTGGGAGACCCCGTTCCAATATATACAGAAGCTGAGCTGATTAAGTTAATTGAAAATAATCAACACCTTGAACGTGTAAAAGCTGATCAATGTCAGCTAGTAGAAGATATTGTTGCGCGTGCAACACGTATTAATTTGCCTTCTTATGAGTTTTTATACGGAGACATGTTGGCGTGGGGCGTGTGTGTGCCACAAGATGTAGAGCTAGGCCTTTACTACATGGAGAGTGCCGCACATCAAGGTTTACCCGCGGCACTAGAGCAGTTAGGGCGTTATTACTCTCGTGGTACCTTGGTTCAGCAAGACAAAGAGCGCGCGATTCCTTATCTACGTGAGGCGGCTGCTATGGGGAATCTGAATGCCAGTATCCACTTAGCGGAACTTTTGCTGCATGATTATGGTAGCCCATTGGATTATGAAGATGCCTATCGCTGGTTGTATAACTCAGTAACGGCGGATCAAAGACAGCATAAACGCATCGCTATGCTTAGAAGCGGTTTAGAGCAGAGAATGCCAGACAATATTATTGCGCGAGCAAAACGCCGAGACGTATTCTGGTAATCGCCATCTCTATCTAGGGACAGTCAATGCTGAATAGACTTGATGATCAACACCTGCACTCGTAAATCATCAATCTCAATGCAGAGAAAAATAGAAAGGCCTCGTTGGTGAGTATCAACGAGGCCTTTTTGATCTGAACGAATATAATTATTCGAACAAAGTAGAATTTTCTGATAAGTCGTTATTGAACAACTTCACCAGACTTAATGACCGTTTCACGAACAATGTTAGTAAAATCGAGCGCTTCTTGACGAATCTTGTTTTCATCGACGGTTAACATGTTGCGGTCTTGCATGATGAGCTTACCGTCAACAATCGTATGGCGAACATTACCCGAGTTAGCCGAGTAGACTAATGCTGAGTATGGGTTATATATTGGAATCATATTGGGAGCTTTAGTATCGATCACGATGATATCGGCGAGCTTACCCGTCTCAAGAGAGCCGATCTTATCTTCCATGTGCAGTGCTTTTGCCGCGCCCATGGTTGCCATATCGATCACTTTGATTGGAGGCATTGCTGCTCGATCTTTGTTGACTAACTTATGAACCTTAGCCACTTGGTTGAACTCATCGATGGTGCTCAGCGTGTTGCCCGACATTGGTCCATCGGTCCCTAAACCAATACGTACATTTTCGTCATACATCTTAAGTGCTGGTGATACGCCTTTTGCTGACTTGATGTTGGCACTCATGTTATGAGCAACGCCCATATCTGATTTCTTCACCAGTTCGATATCATGATCATCCACTAGGATCATGTGTGCACCAATAAGGTTCTTATTCAGTGCACCGATGCTATCCATGTACTGAACAGGAGATAACCCTCCTGAACGCTCGGCGATTTTCTCTTTTTCACGGTGTGATTCGGCGAGGTGAATCATGACCGGAACATCTAAATCTAAAGACAGTTTAGAGATTTTTTGCAGAACCTCTGTGGTATTCGTGTAAGGTGCATGTGGAGCAAAAGCGGGTGTGATGCGCGGGTGATCTTTGTATTCATCAATGAAGTTCAACGCGTATTTGATGCCTTCTTCTGCGTTCGCAGCATCGGCGACTGGGAACTTAATCACCGTTTCGCCGAGGATGGCACGCATGCCGATTTTATCGACGGTTTTCGCGACTTCATCTTCAAAGTAGTACATATCGGCGTAAGTCGTCACACCGCCTTTCACCATTTCGACGTTCCCTAGGTTAGCACCAATGCGCACCATGTCTCGGGACACCAGTTTTTTCTCTAATGGGAAGATGTAGCGGTGAAGGCGATCGGGCACATCATCGGCCAACGAACGGAAAACCGTCATTGATACGTGAGTATGAGTATTAATGAGACCGGGCATCACGATATCGCCATCCACATCTAACACTTGCTTTGCTTGGTACTGTTTCTCTAATGAAGCGTCACCCACGGCAATAATTTTATTGTCTTTCACGACAACCGTTCCGTGCTCATAAACCGTTTTGTCTTGGTTCATAGTAAGAACCATCGCATCGGTAATCATTAAGTCCGCTTTTTCCATTGCAGAACTCGCAAAAGGAAAGAGAGTGAGGCTTGCTATGGCTGAAGCCATAAGGGTACGTTTTAGTTTCATATCAATACTCAGAACAGGAGTGGATAAATTGCGTGGATAATAGTGTATTTCACTCATGGCGCAAACGTTTGTTTTGCCATTTTTTTAAAATCATAATGATCAACGTGGTGAGAAAATAAGTTTCACTGAGTCAGCATAGCCATCAATCTGAGGTTATTTTGGGCTTTTCCAAAGCATATCTGTAGCTTACCTCTAGCATCAGATATACTAGGGGTATATACCTTCCTTGCTTAAGCAGGCCCGCCTATGTCAAAAAACACACCGATGCCAGAAAATACGACAACCACTGTTGATCCTTTTGCTGACCGAGAGTCGAAAAACTACGAAAACCCAGTCCCAAGCCGAGAGTTCATTATTTCGTTTCTAACAGAGGCGAATATTCCGATGAACCGCAACGATCTATTCGAAGCTTTGGGTTTGACTGGAGAGGATCAATATGAAGGGCTACGCCGCCGTTTACGTGCAATGGAGCGTGATGGGCAGCTTATCTTTACCCGTCGTCAGTGCTACGCATTGCCTGAGAAGATGGAGCTGATCAAAGGCTATGTAATTGGTCATAAAGACGGTCATGGCTGGGTACGCCCAGACGGCAGTGTCGGTAAAGACAACGACATCGTGCTGCCGCACCATCAGATGAAAACCATCATGCACGGTGATTACGTATTGGTTCAGCCGACTGACAACAGTAAGCGTGGTCGTCGTGAGGGGCGCTTGGTTCGTGTGCTTGAAGAGCGCACAACACCACTTGTTGGTCGCTTCTTCTTAGAGTACGGCCATTCTTATGTTGTGGCTGATGATTCGCGTATCAGTCATGATATTCAGATCCCAACAGAGCATAAAGGCGGTGCTCGAATGGGTAATGTGGTTGTGGTTGAAATTACGGATCGCGGTGGTCGCTCTCGAAACATGATGGGTAAAGTCACCGAAGTGCTTGGTGAAAACATGGCGCCGGGTATGGAAACGCAGATCGCGATCCGTACTCACCAGATCCCACAAGAGTGGCCTGAAGCGGTAGATAAGCAAATCGAAAACCTCGGTGAGGATGTTCCTGAAGAAGCAAAAGAAGGACGTGTTGATCTGCGTAAGCTGCCATTGGTTACCATTGATGGTGAAGATGCGCGTGACTTCGATGATGCGGTTTACTGTGAAGCGAAGAAAGGCGGCGGCTGGCGTCTATGGGTGGCGATTGCTGACGTAAGTTACTACGTTCGCCCAGATACGGCGCTAGACAAAGAAGCGATTAACCGAGGTAACTCGGTATACTTCCCATCACAAGTCGTGCCAATGCTGCCAGAAGTACTTTCTAACGGCCTATGTTCGTTGAACCCTCAAGTCGACCGTTTATGTATGGTGTGTGAGATGACTATCTCAGACAAAGGTAAGCTGTCGGGTTACAAGCACTACGAAGCAGTAATGAACTCTCATGCTCGTCTTACTTATAACAAAGTAGGCGCGATCTTAGATGGCAATGAAGAACTTCGTGAGCGTTACGAGCCAGAAGTACCGCATCTTGAAGAACTGCACAAAATGTACAAAGTTCTTAAGAAAACGCGTGATGAGCGTGGCGCGATTGAGTTTGAAACGGTAGAAACCAAATTTATCTTCAATGCGGATCGTAAGATTGACCGTATTGAACCGGTCATCCGTAACGATGCACACAAGATCATCGAAGAGTGTATGATTTTGGCGAACATCGCATCGGCATCTTACGTCGAGAAAGCGAAAGAGCCTGCTCTGTACCGTGTTCACGAAACTCCGGGCGAAGAGCGCTTAATGGGCTTCAAGAGCTTCTTAAGTGAATTAGGTTTAACGCTGGAAGGTGGTCTGTCGCCATCACCAGTAGACTATGCACAATTGATGCAACAGATTAACGAACGTGAAGACCGTGAATTAATCCAAACCATGCTACTTCGCTCAATGAAGCAAGCAGTCTACAACGCGGATAACGCGGGTCACTTTGGCTTAGCCCTTAAACGCTATGCTCACTTTACCTCGCCGATTCGTCGTTACCCTGACTTGCTACTGCACCGTGCGATTAAGTACCTCATTGCGAAAGAAGGTGGCCGTAACAGCGAACGTTGGACGCCAACCGGTGGTTACCACTACACTTTCGATGATATGGACTTCTACGGCGAGCAGTGTTCAATGACTGAGCGTCGTGCTGATGACGCAACGCGTGAAGTCAACGACTGGTTGAAGTGTGAATACATGCAAGACCATGTTGGCGAAGTGATGGATGGCGTGATTGCCAACGTGACTGGCTTCGGCTTCTTTGTTCGTCTCACTGAGCTGCACATTGATGGCTTGGTACATATCTCAGCGCTAGCGAATGATTACTACCAATTTGATGCTGTTGGTCAGCGTCTAGTAGGTGAAAGCTCTGGTAATGTCTACCGCTTGGGGGATTCAGTTAAAGTGAAGGTTTCGGCGGTTAATTTAGAAACTCGCCAAATTGACTTTGACTTAGAAGACACCGATCGTCAGCCGCGAGGTAAAGGTAAAACAGCCAAAAAGCGTGCAGCCGAAGCGATGAAAAAAGCCAAAAGTAAGAAGCGCTCCGCGGTTAAAAGTCATCAACCGGGCGTTGCGGCTAAGCCTTTAGTCGAGCCGACTAAGCGACCAGATGGAAGCAGCGAAAGCTCGGCTAAAAAGAAAAAGCCCGCGAATAAAACCGGTGCAGCGAAAGCTCGCGCCAAGAAAAAACGCTCGGCAAGCCGGAAACCAAAGGCTGATAAGTCTTAAGACTGATAGATCTTAAGGTTAATAAGGCGCTTGGCTAATCTGGTTTAGTGCCTAACTAATTTTATGCGAGAGTATCAGGCGCAAGACGCATGCTCTCGAAATGAACAACACAGAGAGGGATGCATCGGCATTGATGTCATTCTTCTCTGGGCAATAAGAGTAAGTTGAGACAATGAGTAACGAATTTATTTACGGTATTCACGCGGTGAAAGCCGTACTAGAAAAAGATCCAGCACGTTTTATCGAAGCGTATGTACTGAAAGGTCGTCAAGACGATCGTCTTCTACCATTATTGAATCAATTGCAGCAATTTGGTGTGTCGATTCAACAAATGGGCCGTAAGCCGCTGGATGAAAAAGCACAAGGTGCCAATCATCAAGGTATTATCGCTAAAGTGAAGCCTGCGAAGCAGCTTAACGAAACGCATCTCGACGATATATTAGCGCAACACGAACAGCCTTTGCTGTTGGTTCTAGACGGCGTAACAGACCCTCACAACCTAGGTGCTTGCCTACGCAACGCAGATGCCGCAGGTGTGGCTGCGGTTATCGTACCGAAAGACCGCTCTTCGCCGTTAACCGCAACGGTCAGTAAGGTCGCGTGTGGTGCTGCTGAAACGGTTCCTCTTGTACGTGTAACCAACCTAGCTCGCACAATGCGTGCACTGCAAGAGCAGGGCGTATGGTTTGTGGGTACGGCAGGTGAAGCCACCCATGATATCTACCAAGCGAAGCTAACCGGTCCTCTGGCGATTGTGATGGGGGCTGAAGGTGACGGTATGCGTCGTCTAACGCGTGAGACTTGTGATGACCTGATCAAGATCCCAATGGCTGGTAGTGTGTCAAGCTTGAATGTTTCTGTAGCATCAGGTATTTGCTTATTCGAAGCCGTAAGACAGCGTTTAGCTTAATTTCGTTAGGCTCAGAAATATTAACGCTTGCTTCTGAATGATTCGACTTAGTCACGTTTCGTTTCGTGATGCTGTCTACACAAGATGTTGAAGAGATGTAAGTTATTGAATCTATTAACGCTCACAGCATGCTGGTGGGCGTTTCTTTTTGGGCAGCTTTAGTAAAACGTGTTGGTTTATTAGATGGCTAGATGGCGGCAGGAAAACTGTTTCATTATTAGCCAAATACCACTTGCCAATACCGGGTTCTTTCTATAATATTTGCCGTCCTTAAAACTCGGTCATTTTTCTTTAGTTCCTTGCTTCCCTTGGACGACCGAGCCTTTCGTGGAAGCTAATAATCCGTAAGGAGCAACCAAATGCGTCATTATGAAATCGTATTCATGGTTCACCCTGATCAAAGCGAGCAAGTTGCTGGCATGATCGAGCGTTACACTGGTTCAATCACTGAAGCTGGTGGTACTATCCACCGTCTAGAAGACTGGGGCCGCCGTCAAATGGCTTACCCAATCAACAAACTTCACAAAGCTCACTACGTTCTTATGAACGTTGAAGCTGGCCAAGAAGTGATGGACGAGCTAGAAACTGCTTTCCGTTTTAACGATGCAGTTCTACGTAACATGATCATGCGCACTAAAGGCGCGGTGACTGAGCAATCTATCATGCTTAAGCAAAAAGAAGAGCGTGCAGAGCGTGCTCCTCGTCGTGATGACCGTGAAGAACGTGCACCACGTCGTGAAGAAGAAGCTAAGCCAGAAGCTGCTGCTGAGTAATTCTTTTTTGGCCGTTAGGTCATTAAATATTATTCAACTCGTTTAGGTATTTTCACTACAAGCATTTGCTTACGCTTATTTTTAAGCCAGTGTGAATACCGCATTATTAAATTTAGATCAGGAGATAGCCCATGGCTCGTTTCTTCCGTCGTCGTAAATTCTGCCGTTTTACTGCAGAAGGCGTACAAGAGATTGACTACAAAGACGTAGCAACTCTAAAAAACTACATCACTGAAGCTGGTAAAATTGTACCTAGCCGTATCACTGGTACAAGTGCTAAATACCAACGTCAGCTAGCTCGCGCTATCAAGCGTTCTCGTTACCTAGCACTACTGCCGTACACTGATAAACATCAGTAATCGGTAATAGTTAACAATAGTTTAAGAGGACTAAGATAATGCAAGTTATTCTACTTGATAAGATCGGTAACCTAGGTGGCCTTGGCGACCAAGTAAACGTTAAATCTGGTTACGCTCGTAACTTCCTTATCCCACAGGGTAAAGCAGTTATGGCAACTAAAGACAACGTTGCTATGTTCGAAACTCGTCGTGCTGAATTAGAAGCTAAAGTTGCTGAGCAACTAGCGGCTGCTGAAGCTCGTGCAGAGAGCGTTAACACTCTAGAAGGCGTTACAATCGCTTCTAAAGCTGGTGACGAAGGTAAACTATTCGGTTCTATCGGTACTCGTGACATCGCTGACGCTATTACAGCGGCAGGTGTTGCAGTAGCTAAGAGCGAAGTACGCCTACCTGAAGGCGCTCTACGTAACATCGGCGAATTCGAAGTAAGCATCCAACTTCACTCTGAAGTTTTTGCTACTGCGAAAATCGCTATCGTTGCAGCTGAGTAATTTCAGTACTAAGACGAATTCTTTCTTTTGAAAGTTTTAAACACCAGCTTCGGCTGGTGTTTTTTTATGTCTAAAAAGTTGGAAAAATAAGCAAGCATTGAAAACCCACATAGGCTCTAAACTCAGATTGACGGTCACGCTGTCATTAGAATTGGAAGAGTAGATTAACAGACAGCACGGAGTCTTGTTTGCTTAATCCGTTCGGCACTTTGTCATGGTATAGACGCGAGTGAGCAATCTTTAGCGCAATGTTTTCAGTAATATCGTTGATCGCTTCTAACTCGGTATCAAGCTTTCGATTGCTATGACCAGAGACTAATGTCATCTCCACTTTGAACTGCAAGTTCTTCAACACATGCCATGATGCATTCATATTGCCCCGAAAAATCGCTTCTTCAACAATCTCAGGAAAAATAATGTCATCGTCGTCTATCTCATCGAGGTTGGGGACTTGATAGCGAAAACCTGGCCCCAGTTCGACTTCCAACACAAATTTATCGGTATTAGAAAACTGATAACCCAACCCACTCGAAACGGTATAATCCTTAAAGTAGGCGCTATAACGTGACTCGACACCTTTGAAGCTGCCGTAGAGATAGGTTTTTGGGCTTAACTTATAGTCACTCTGAGCGGAGTAGGTTGATTGCCTTTTGTCTTCTTCACCATCTTTATAGAGATTGTAGTATTTCCATTCAGCGCTGGTTCTGTGACGACCCGTCGTATATTCACCATTTAGACGCGCATTCAGTGAGCGAGAGTCTGAATTACCCGTATGCGACTGATATCCAAATTCGATTTCAGTCTTTAGCGGGTTGGGCAATTCAATATCTGCCGGTGCGCTCGCCATCTCTTTGTTTTCAGAGGTGGAGGCAACGACAGTAGGCTCAACTTCGACGGGGGGTAATGTTATAGAGTCGAGGATGGCATCAACAGAGGCTTTAGCATCTTCAGCTAACGCCAAAGGAGAGCTAAGGAGACCAATGCTCAGAGCCAATAACTTGGACACGCGTACCTCGATTATACAGTGAATGAATGGGTGAATCGTAATGCTACCCTTGGTGATTTCCGTCAGCAATAAGTAAATTATTCCTGAAGAATAAAACAAACGCTTAGGATCGGATTACAAATGGATGTTCTTGAGTATAATGAACGATCATTATTAGTTATTGAGTGTAGTCATAGTGGATACCAAAAGTCAGAAATCAGCCAACGCTCAGGTGGATGCCATCAAGGTCCCGCCACATTCATTAGAAGCTGAGCAATCTGTTATTGGCGGTTTGTTATTGGATAACGAACGCTGGGATACAGTTGCCGAAAAGGTCGTGGCCAAAGACTTTTATAGTCGTCCTCACCGTCTGATCTTTGAAGCGGCAAAAGACATCCTTGAAGACAGCTCTCCTCTGGATCTCATTACACTCTCTGAGCATTTAGAGTTGCGAGAGCAATTAGAGGAAGTCGGTGGCTTTGCCTACCTTGCCGATCTCGCGAAAAACACACCCAGTGCGGCCAACATCAATGCGTATGCAGATATCGTGGCACAGCGTGCACTTGTGCGCAGCCTGATTGGAGTGGCGAATGAAATAGCAGATTCAGGTTACGATCCTCAAGGTCGTACATCGGAAGAGTTGGTTGACTTGGCTGAAAGTAAAGTTTTCGCGATTGCCGAAGGCCGAGCGAGTGAAAATGAAGGGCCACAAAACGTTGATAGCATTCTAGAGAAGACGCTAGAACGTATCGAGATTCTGTACAAAACCCCACAAGATGGTGTGACCGGTGTTGATACTGGCTTTAATGATCTCAACAAGAAGACAGCAGGCCTACAGGGTTCTGACTTAATCATTGTTGCTGCGCGTCCATCGATGGGTAAAACCACGTTTGCGATGAACTTGTGTGAAAATGCGGCGATGAAACAAGACAAGCCTGTGTTGATTTTCTCGCTAGAGATGCCAGCCGAACAGTTGATGATGCGTATGTTGGCCTCACTTTCTCGCGTAGACCAAACCAAGATTCGTACCGGTCAGTTAGACGATGAAGATTGGGCTCGTATCTCATCGAGTATGGGTATTCTGATGGATAAGAAGAATATGTATATCGATGACAGCTCGGGCTTAACACCAACAGAGGTGCGCTCGCGTGCTCGACGTATCGCTCGTGAGCATGATGGTCTCTCGATGATCATGATAGATTACCTTCAGTTAATGCGTGTCCCTTCGCTATCGGATAACCGTACTCTAGAAATTGCGGAAATTTCGCGCTCGCTCAAAGCACTCGCAAAAGAACTGAACGTTCCGGTTGTGGCACTTTCTCAGCTTAACCGTTCCCTAGAGCAACGTGCTGATAAGCGCCCAGTCAACTCGGATTTGCGTGAATCAGGTTCGATTGAGCAAGATGCCGATTTGATCATGTTCATCTATCGCGATGAGGTTTATAACCCAGACAGTTCACTAAAAGGCATCGCTGAGATTATCCTTGGTAAGCAACGTAACGGTCCTATTGGTTCGGTTCGTTTGACATTCCAAGGGCAACACTCCCGATTTGATAATTATGCAGGTCCTGCATTTGATGATGAGTAATCGTTCATGACTTACATGAAAGCGGCAACGGCGAGCATTGACTTAAACGCGCTCGAACATAACCTGAACCAGATAAAGTTGAAGGCTCCTCAGTGCAAGGTCATGTCGGTTGTGAAAGCCAACGGCTACGGACACGGCTTACTGCATATCGCCAAGCATTCAAAAAGCTCTGATGCTTTTGGTGTGGCGCGTATTGAAGAAGCACTGCAACTTCGTGCTGGTGGCATTGTTAAACCTATTTTGTTACTGGAAGGGTTTTACTCTTCGTGCGATTTGCCAATCTTGGTGACCAATAACATCCAAACTGTGGTGCACTGTGAAGAGCAATTAAGCGCACTAGAGAATGCGGATTTGGAAACACCCGTTGTGGTATGGCTAAAAGTCGACAGTGGTATGCACCGATTAGGTGTTCGCCCTGAGCAATATCAGAACTTTGTTGAGCGTTTGCATCAATGTGCGAATGTTGCCAAACCTCTGCGTTACATGAGCCACTTCGGTTGTGCGGATGAACTGGATAGATCCACCACCGTTGAACAGACAGCGCTTTTCTTGTCTCTTACCGAAGGTTGTGAAGGGGAGCGTTCACTGGCTGCCTCTGCGGGTTTACTCGCTTGGCCAGACAGTCACCTTGATTGGGTTCGACCGGGAATCATCTCTTACGGTGTCTCTCCGTTTGTGGATAAATCAGCGCAAGCGCTAGGTTTTCTACCTGTGATGACCCTGACCTCACACCTGATTGCCGTTCGTGATGTAAAAGCCGGTGAAAGTGTCGGTTATGGCGCTAACTGGACCAGTGAGCGTGATACCAAGGTTGGTGTTATCGCGATTGGTTACGGAGATGGCTACCCTCGCACTGCGCCTAACGGCACGCCAGTGTTCGTTAACGGTCGAAAAGTACCGATCGCAGGACGAGTATCAATGGACATGCTAACGGTCGATCTCGGCCCTGATGCGGCCGATAAAGTCGGTGATGAAGCGACATTATGGGGTAAAGATTTACCTTCAGAAGAAGTGGCTGAACATATCGGCACTATCGCTTACGAGTTAGTCACTAAACTGACTTCACGTGTTGCGATGGAATATGTGAAGTAATGGCTTAACCAAAACTCGACAATACAAAAATCTGCTTTTATAAAACAGTGCATCAAAACGAAACGCTCTACTTTTTAGGGTGGCACAGAACCGTGTCACCCTTTTTGATGGGTTCCTTGCTTGCGATGTATGGCTGTTGAATGTCGAACCTATCGATAGCAGACGGACTAAAACGACTCACCTTGAATGGTCGCAATCACCGTACGGCTGCCACCACAATCGCGATGCTCACCTAAGTAAATGCCTTGCCATGTTCCTAAAGCTAAACGACCGTTCGTTATCGGTATTGTCACACTGGTGCCAAGTGTCGATGCTTTAATGTGGGCGGGCATGTCATCATCGCCTTCATCGATGTGTCTGTAGTAGGGGGCTCGCTCGGGAGCAAACTGATTGAAGTGCGACTCCATATCGGTACGGACTGTCGGATCGGCATTCTCATTGAGGGTAAGACTGGCCGAGGTATGTTGAATAAAGAGATGTAGTAAACCAACAGATAGACCATTGATATCGTTTACCTGTTGTTCAATTTCATCAGTAATGAGATGAAATCCCCGCTTTCGTGGGTTTAGGTATATCGTTTTCTGCAGCCACATACGCCATCCTCTATAATGTATTTGGAAAAAAAGTGGTTTAAGGCTATCTTTTTAACTTGAATTTATCCGGTTTCGCTCGCATCTAACTATGTTAGAGGGGTTTCCATCGCTGATCTTTCTATCAGGAAATCGAATCCTGATTTATCTCAAGGTACAGCTCTTCATATGCGGCATAATACGTCGTGAAAAAAAATTACAAAGAATCTTTCAGTGATGACGCGGTTTGGTCATCATAGAAAAATATAAACTTTCGCCTAATCGGGGGTTCTATTCATCACCTCGGTGACGTTTAGAATAAAACCTACAGTAACATCGGGATAGATACCATGTTGAAAAATATCAACCCAACGCAAACACAAGCGTGGAAAGCTCTAACGGCACATTTTGAGTCTGCTCAAGATATGGATATGAAAGAGCTGTTTGCTCAAGATGCAAAGCGTTTCGAGAGTTTTTCTGCTCGTTTCGGTTCAGACATCTTAGTCGATTACTCTAAGAACCTTATCGACGCTGAAACGATGCAGCACCTATTTGCTCTTGCGAACGAGACTGAAGTTAAGTCAGCAATCGAAGCAATGTTCGGCGGTGATGCAATCAACAAGACTGAAGGTCGTTCAGTTCTTCACACGGCTCTACGTAACCGTAGCGACAAGCCAGTAATGGTGGATGGCAAAGACGTAATGCCAGCCGTGAACGCAGTACTCGCAAAAATGGAACTGTTCACACACCGCATCGTTTCTGGTGAGTGGAAAGGTTACACAGGAAAAGCGATCACGGATGTTGTGAACATCGGCATCGGCGGTTCGGACCTTGGTCCATACATGGTGACTGAAGCACTCACGCCATACAAAACGCGCCTAAACATGCACTTCGTTTCGAACGTAGACGGCACTCACGTCGTTGAGACGCTTAAGCCTCTCAACCCAGAAACAACGCTATTCTTAGTGGCATCAAAAACATTCACGACTCAAGAAACAATGACTAACGCGCACTCTGCACGTGATTGGTTCTTGGCGGAAGCGGGTGATAACGCTCATGTTGCTAAGCACTTCGCAGCACTATCAACCAACGCAACAGCGGTCGCTGAGTTTGGTATTGATACTGACAACATGTTCGAATTCTGGGACTGGGTTGGTGGTCGTTACTCACTATGGTCTGCAATCGGTCTTTCTATCTCACTATCTGTTGGCTTCGATAACTTCGTTGAGCTACTAGAAGGTGCTCACGAGATGGATAACCACTTTGCTTCAACTGAGTTTGAAAGCAATATTCCAGTAATCCTTGCGCTTATCGGTATTTGGTACAACAACTTCCACGGCGCAGAGTCAGAAGCAATTCTACCTTACGATCAATACATGCACCGTTTTGCGGCTTACTTCCAGCAAGGCAACATGGAATCGAACGGTAAATTTGTGGATCGTGACGGCAACCCAGTAGAGTACCAAACAGGTCCTATCATCTGGGGTGAACCTGGTACAAACGGCCAGCACGCTTTCTACCAACTGATTCACCAAGGCACTAAGCTGATCCCATCAGACTTCATCGCGCCGGCTATCAGCCACAACCCAGCCTCTGATCACCACCAGAAGCTAATGTCTAACTTCTTTGCTCAAACGGAAGCTCTCGCTTTCGGTAAGACAAAAGAGACAGTAGAAGCTGAATTTCTAGCTGCGGGCAAAACAGCTGAAGAAGTGGCTGAGCTAGTACCTTTCAAAGTCTTTGAAGGTAACCGCCCAACGAACTCAATTCTTGTTAAGCAAATTACCCCTCGCGCTTTAGGTAACTTAATCGCGATGTACGAGCACAAGATCTTCGTTCAAGGTGTTATCTGGAACATCTTCAGCTTCGACCAATGGGGTGTAGAACTTGGTAAGCAACTGGCGAACCAAATTCTTCCAGAGCTGGCTGACGATGCGCAAGTAACGTCTCACGACAGCTCAACGAACGGTCTCATCAACGCATTTAAAGCACTTAAAGCTTAATTGAGTTAATAGCACCAAAAAAACGCCAACCTTCGGGTTGGCGTTTTTGTCTCTGTCGATCAAGCAAAGGCCACATCGCAGCCAATAAAAAAGGCTGACATATGGACGTCAGCCTTCTCAATTCTGAGTGGTTGTTTCGATAGCGATATATTTTAGCCGATGACTTTATTCGAAACAGATCTCGATGAAAGCATTGCCCCATTGAGAGGTGAACGGCATGATGATGATAGCCCCTTCACACTTGTGACGAATAGTATGGCCTTTACCAGAAACAACAATCGGGGTCGCCATATCGAAATCGAACCCGCTTTCAGCAAGAATGCGCTTGGCACCGCCAGTCACCATGTTGGTAATTTCACCCACCATATCGGTCACTTCTTCGTTTAAGCCATTTGGTCGCTCGCCTAGCATGTTTTCCATGATCTCTAGGGCAAGGCTCTCATCAAAAGTGATCGACATCGAGCCTCTAGACTGTGTTCCAACCATACCAATCAGGCCAGAAACATCACCACGAGCGATTTCATCTTTCTTAACTCTCGGTTTTTGTGGCTTTAACTCTAAGGAAGCCATCGTTTTTAGTACATTCATTAAAGAAGCTAAAAACGGGTTTACAAATTCAGCGCGCATAATGTTCTTCTATAATCTTATTCTTTCATATCAGAGGAGCAAGTTTGGCAAATGCCATGAGACTCAATAACGTGATTCGTTAATTGAAAACCGTGCTTCTCGGCGTTTTTAGCGAGTTGCTTGATAAGAGCATCGTCTTGTAGCTCTATGACTGTGCCACACTTATCGCAAATTAAGAGCTGCGAAAAATGTTGCTTCGCATTACATGAACAGCAACATATAAAGCTATTGGTTGACTCAACTCGATGAATGAAGCCTTGTTCCAACAAAAAATCTAAAGCGCGATAAACGGTAGGAGGTTTAGCTTGCGGTTCACTGACTTTCAATTGCTCTAACAATTCATAAGCACTAGAGGCTTTCCTATTAGAGAAAATGAGTTCAAACACTCGTTTTCTCTGAGGTGTTAGCCTAACTCCTCGCGATGTACATATCCCTTCAACTTGCTCTATTAATGTGTGGTCCAAATTTTTTCACCATTCAATTGGATATCCCCAATATAACACGATTTCTAGGGTGCTTCTTTTTAGGAGCCATTGATTTTTATTAAAGTCAGGTACAGGGCATATTGTGACCTACGACTTCGAATAAGACAAGTTAACTCAAAAGAACGGTGGGACTCAAGACATAACTGATTAATGAACCTTAACTATAGCCATTATGAATGTGTGGAAAAATGATGGCGTGGTGTGTATGTGGCTAAAGGTTGACCTTGACCCACCATCCACTAAAAAGGGTTTAGCGTTACTTGGCGCGGGAGCGGCTTTGGTCGCTGGTCACCCTGAACTTATCACCGCTAGCGTATCGGCAGACGGTGTTCAATTCGGTGGCATTATTGGCGCAAGTGCTCCAATAGTATTTGGCCTATGGGAAACCCTACGCAACGAGTTCAAGTAATGGCAGAGTATCAAACATTAATAATCGCAGTTGCTAGCGCTTTATCTAGTGGAGTTGGTGTAGGTATAACCTTGAAAACGGATGTTAAGTGGATGCGCTTAATGATGGAAAAGATGGATGATCGTTTAACTCGACTTGAAAGCAAAAGCCCTAATTTGTAGGGCTTTTTTGATTAAATGAGTTTTGTTCTGACTTCTTCAGTTATAACTTTTGGTAATGAGAATCGACTCATCTAATAGGTATATTCAACTGATTGATTTGCACTGTCTCACGCGCCCAGTTTATGTATATGTACTTTTTTGCGAGTGTTCTTCATAGTGGCTAGTTGGGACATGATAGGAATTCAGAATGTTTAATATTTTTAACAAGTTAAGACAGTTGCTTGGTGTGCATTGCCTAGAGTATGCGTTGAACCAGACTAACCTTGAAACTATTCAGAGTGCTGATGGAGTCGTATTTAATGCAAATGAGATTGCGGTTCTTGAATTACTCAACCAGAAAATAAAAGAAATACGAGTCGCTTTGATTCAAAAGGACTCTTATGAAGACCAATACCTTACTCTTTTAAGTGAAATGGAGGCTGGTGGTAAGCCTATTTTCCACCTTTGTCGAGCCTTATGTGGTGGTGAGCCACTTCTTCGTACCTCTGAAACAGATGAGCTTCTTAATTATTGTTTCCAGATAGCGAGTAGAGAATATCCAACACTTCTTATGAAGCAGAGTGGATTGATGGCAAAGCAATACAATTACAATCAAAAATACCCAATGGACTTTGAAGGGTTTGAAGCTTTGATAAAAAGAGACAAGATATCTGACTTGTTAAATAGAGAAGCTGGCTTGATGAGTGCGATCAAGTTTGTGACTGATGATGGTATCAGTCACTACACTCAAACTGTTCAATTGTTAGAGAACATCATCACAATTTCATTTCAAAACTGCACCTTTAGAGGGTGTTTTACTTATGACGACTTAACTCGTGAGATTGAAAAACAAGTTTTGTTCCTGCGACACATTGTGAACAACGAAGAAGCTGACTATTCAAGTTTCATTGGTATTGTTGGTTTAAATTTAGGGGATCTTGGCGAACTGAGACTTGAAGATATAGTCGTTAGGCAGTTTGACGACAGAAATAGTCCTAATAAAATTGCCCAAATGGCAATGCATAACAGAAGCCAAAATGGTGAAGTAACTTCATTTGGTTGTATTGGAGAAATTAATCATCGAACAAGATTGACTGGAGATGTTAAAGATTACTCTAGCTCCAATTCCAGAAAGACTAATGAATATGTCAATAAAATCGAGAATGCATTTAGTTTAGCGTTGATTTTTACAACATTTGAACCAAAAGGCTTTAAGTATGTATTTTCGACTATGGGTTTATGTACATCGTCCGCGGGAAACTTTTCTTACACTTCAGACAATAAACCTCATGGGATGCTGTCTATTGAAGAGGGGCATCTTGATAAATTAGAAATGTGGTATCAGTTATTAAAAAATACTGATTTAAAAACGGTGGAACTACCGTTGCGTAAGCTGTCCCAAGCCGTTTTTGAAAGAAAGAATTCTACTGATTCGTTTATCGATGCTATTACTGCTTTAGAAGGAATGTTTGGTGCTCAGGGGGAGACTCTTTTCAAGGTATCAACAAGTGTTTCTAGGTTTTTGTATGATTCTTTTGAGGAACGTACAAAATCGAAAAGGTCGATTAATACCCTCTATAAATTAAGAAGCAAATTGGTACATGGTGCAAATGACTCCGTACCTTCGCACGAAGTAATTGAAGAAAGCACAAACCAAATTTTAGAGTTGTGTTTTCATGCTATGTCGAAGCTTCTACAAGACGAGAAGCTATTGGCACTACAGCCCCATGAGAGGATTAACCTAATAGTTTACGGCGAAGACTACTAATCAGGCTATTTTGAATAGCTAGAGCTCTCTAAGAAATGTTTTTAAAGGGTCATTACTCAAGTTTTGTTATGCAATTTATGCGGAAACAGCTGAGTGTAAACTTGCCATAAAATATTTAAATTTCTATGACCTGTTACCTGGGCTACTTCTTCAATGGAGTAGCCTTTTTCAAATAAACGACTTGCCCCTTCTCTCCGTAAATCGTGGTACCTCAAGTCCTCAATACCTAATTCGTTTCTCACTCTTTGGAATCCCGCACTAACACTGCGTGAGTTGTATGAAAAAATAAGTTCCTCTTTGTTCCTGAATGTTTTTGATTCCCTGTGTATAATCGGCCCATTATTTTTGACTACAATGTCCACTGTGAAGCGTGATTCACCGCTTTTTAGTGTTCTTTTTTTAATGCTAAATGATGCCATTCGTCCTACTTTATCGCTACGCACTATATGTGTACCGAAAGGGTGAGTTAGGGGCATTCTAGCCAGTCGCTGTATATCGATGCAGTGTATAGATTTTGAGTAACACCTTATGAAACCTGACAATACTAGTAAATATGCGGCTAACCGCTTATCCGTTGCACCCATGTTGGATTGGACCGACCGCCACTGTCGTTACTTTCACCGTTTGCTTTCTCAGCAGACTCTTCTGTACACGGAAATGGTAACAACGGGCGCGATCTTACATGGTAAGGGTGACTTTCTAGAGTATAGCGAGCAAGAACATCCTCTTGCCCTTCAACTTGGCGGTTCAAACCCCGTTGATCTTGCTGCTTGTGCCAAACTGGCCGGTGAGCGTGGTTATGATGAAGTCAACCTTAACGTAGGTTGCCCTTCCGACCGAGTTCAAAATGGTCGCTTTGGTGCTTGCTTAATGGCCGAGCCGGAGCTGGTGGCAGATTGTGTCTCGGCGATGAAAGAAGCCACGGATATTCCAATCACGGTGAAAACGCGCATTGGTATCGATGATCAAGACTCTTATGAGTTTCTCACTCAGTTTATTTCAACGGTTTCTGAAAAGGGCGGTTGTGAGCAATTTACTATCCATGCGCGTAAAGCGTGGTTGAGTGGTCTTAGCCCGAAAGAGAATCGAGAGATCCCACCGCTAGATTACGATCGCGCATACCAAATCAAGAAAGATTTCTCTGATCTTGTGATTGCCGTGAATGGTGGTATTACGACTCTTGAGCAAACGAAAGAGCACTTGCAACATCTTGATGGTGTGATGATTGGTCGTGAGGCTTACCATAGCCCATTCATCTTGGCAGAAGTCGATCAGCAGATCTTTGGTTTAGACACGCCAATTAAGAAGCGCTCACAGGTTGTCGAAGAGATGTATCCGTACATTGAACGTGAACTTTCAAATGGCGCTAGTTTAGGCCACATTTCTCGTCATATGCTTGGTTTGTTCCAAAGCATGCCGGGAGCACGACAATGGCGTCGCTATATCAGTGAAAATGCACATAAGAAAGGCGCAGGCATCGAAGTGATACAAACGGCATTGGCGAAGATCCCTAAAGAGCTAAATGTATAACCTCTTTCAAGGTTAAGAGCCTAAGCTGAAAACGGGAGGTTAAATTCGCCATTAGCGGTTAAATTTACCCTTGTGAGTTTAAGGAAAGCCATGCATGAAGATGTGTGGCTTTTTTATTTGATTGATAAATAAGGTTTTTGTTGGTGCTGTTAACTTGGTATGGAAGCTGCAATGTTAGACAGTAGGCGAGCTCGGTCATTAACTCATTAGGGAGACCATTATGTTTGAATTAATCTTTGTGGTTATTTTCGTCGCAACTTTACTTGTCACGGGGATCACATTCGTGACGATATTGGCTGCAACCGGAGTGGCGTTCGCGGTTCTGCTGGTCTTAGGGATGATGGGGGTTGTGTTTAAGTTGCTGCCTTGGTTGATTGTGATTGCAATCGGTGTGTGGTTTTTCAAAAACGTTGTATATCGGTCTCATCCAAGACGTTATTAAGGTCAGTGGGTCGTCAAATCTTTGGTCGTCAGAGGTTTATCGTTTTAGTATTTTAGATGTGTGGTAGAATTTTCCCCAATAATCTATGAATGTGCATACAATGCGCACAACGATATGGAATTGGAGCTATCTCAAATGAATAAAATGCCATTAATTGCTTTAGTGGGAATGCTATCTTTAAGTTCGGCTGTGTCTGCTGAAGACGGTTTTTCTTACACGGCGAAAGCTGGTGCCGATATGTGGTTGGGAAGTACAAAGCTAAACGAAGTGAAACAAAGTGAGGATGCGAACTCACCTTCGGTGTATTTCGCATTTGAGCATAATCTTCCAATGTTACCGAATGCGAGTTTTCGTTATACCTCTGTGGA
The DNA here is from genome assembly GCF_024347295.1 of Vibrio artabrorum. NCBI lineage: Bacteria > Pseudomonadati > Pseudomonadota > Gammaproteobacteria > Vibrionales > Vibrionaceae > Vibrio > Vibrio artabrorum. The sequence continues at coordinate 296,641 of NZ_AP025458.1, forward strand.
TACTAAAGCGTTGGCTTTCGATAAATACGACTACACGCTCTACTACACCTTGTTAGATCATAAGTTGATGGACTTTGACGCCGGTGTGACGTTTACCCAATACGCGAACTCGAATTACATTGAACCTAAGCCTACTGGTGCGAAAACGGCAACGTTTGATGAGATGACTTGGAGCTTCTACGGTAACGCAGAGATCAATGTTCCTGATACGCAATTCGATATCATTGGTATGATGGAGTTTGGTAATAGCGGCGGGATCAAGAGTACGGATTTGATGGCTGGGGTTCAGTACCGTCTTCCAATCGCAGAGACTGAATTGGCATTTCGTGGTGGCTACCGTGTGATTGACCTTGATTCGGAAGAGTTTTTCTCTTCAGATTTAGGCAAGCAGTTTGTGATGGTTAATGGCTGGTTTATGGGTGCTGAAGTACGCTTTTAAGGCTATTTTAAAAACGCATCTGGAACAGATTTTAAGAACGCCGCTCGATTGAGTGGCGTTTTTTTATACCTATTGATTATATCTTTCTGGAATGAGTTAGCACATTCATCACTTTCGACCAACTTTATGCAGAGCTCTGATTAGCGTCTATCCTTATAAGGTCTATGTTGTGAGGTCAAAGCAAGGGATGAAATATGACACTCAATGAATTACGAAATTTGTATCGAGAAAACCTGTTAGTTGAAGCGGTTATTGAACCCTCAATTCAAGAGGGGGCGTGGGTTGTCGAGTTTCGCCATATGGGGGGCGGCTTCGTTTTGCTTACCGATGCTCACGGCGAAGAGTGCCACTACGCTGACCTAGATTTAGCATCGAAATCGGCAATGGCGGTTGGTTTTCAGCAAGTACGTATTGAGAATCAGTAGGCCAATTGATCGTTCAATCGCTTTTATCTTCCAAAAAGTTATAAAACATACTTTTCTATTCTTTCTTGTTATTAAAGTGAGTGGTTAATCTATCGTCACGCAATGATTAGGGATGTCGTGACCATGTCTTTATATAAGAAAGAGTCTTCACAAAATAATAATGCACCGGCTGGGGCAAGTGAGTTACCTGGGCTGGCAGCACCACTCAATGACCAACAATTGGGTCATCTTCAACAAACGGTTTCTGAGTTATCTTCACAACAACTGGCTTGGGTCAGTGGTTACCTTTGGGGGGTAAGCCAAGCTCAGCCTGTCGGTGCAGCAGCACCAATCGCTCAAGCGGCCGCGGCTGTCGCGGCGAAACCTGCGGGCAAGCTCAGTATTATCTTTGCTTCTCAAACGGGTAACGCTAAAGGTGTTGCTGAATCGCTTGAGGCGGAAGCGAAAGCTTTAGGCATTGCTGTCGAGCTTTTTGATGCCAGTGATTATAAAGGTAAGAACCTAGCCAAAGAGACTCACGTGATTTTTGTGGCTTCCACCAATGGTGAGGGCGAAGCTCCTGATAATGCCATTGAGTTACATGAATTCCTGCAATCGAAGAAAGCGCCAAAATTATCAAATCTGCAATACGGAGTGATCGGTTTAGGTGACTCTAGTTACGAGTTTTTCTGCCAAACGGCGAAAGACTTCGATAACTTCCTCGCTAAGCTCGGTGCAAAATCGTTTATTGATCGTCTTGATTGTGATGTTGATTACGAAGCATCAGCAACGGAATGGCGCGCGAAAGCATTAGAGCAAGTCAAAGAAACGCTATCGACAGGTGCCGAAGCAGATATCGTTCAGTTACCTGTAGGTCAAGCGGCTGCCGGTCATTCGCAATACACCAAACAAAATCCATATACAGCGACACTATTGACGAGTCAAAAGATCACGGGGCGTGACTCGGGTAAAGATGTACGTCATATCGAGATCGATCTTGCCGGATCAGGGATAACCTACCAACCCGGTGATGCATTAGGCGTGTGGTTTGAAAACAGTTCAGAACTCGCCAATCAGATCCTGTCTAAGGTTGGGTTGTCTGGCATTGAAAGTGTTGATGTCGATGGCCAAAACTTATCTCTTCATAGTGCCCTAATCAGTCATTTTGAGATCACGTCATCAAACCCTCAACTAGTGGCTAAGTTTGCTGAGCTTTCAGGCAGCAAAAAGTTAACTAAGCTGTTGGAAGATAAAGACAAGCTTCGTGAATATGCAAGCAACACTCAAATTGTCGATGTGCTGGCTGAAAAGAAAACCAAGCTATCGGCTGATGAGTTAATTAGCCTGTTACGTAAGCTGACTCCGCGCCTCTACTCAATTGCATCAAGCCAAGCCGAAGTGGATGAAGAAGTTCATTTAACGGTTGGTCTGGTTGAATACCAAAAAGGCGAAGAGTCTCGTTTGGGCGGCGCTTCAAGTTTCTTAGCACAACGCCTTGAAGAAGGTGGTGAAGTGAAGGTGTTTGTTGAGAACAACAATAACTTCAAACTGCCGCAAGATGATAATACTCCCATCATTATGATTGGTCCGGGTACTGGTATCGCACCTTTCCGCAGTTTTGTGCAAGAGCGTGAAAACAATGATGCTCAAGGCAAAAGCTGGTTGTTCTTTGGTGACCGTACCTTTACTCAAGATTTCTTATACCAAGTTGAGTGGCAGAAGTTTCTTAAATCAGGTGCGTTAACTAAGCTCGATGTGGCCTTTAGCCGAGATCAAAAAGAAAAGGTCTATGTTCAAGATCGCTTAATTGAACAAGCTGATCAGGTTTGGCAATGGCTTCAAGAGGGCGCGTACCTTTATGTGTGCGGTGATGCGACTCGAATGGCAAAAGATGTTCATGAAGCACTCGTCACTATTGCAGAAAAACATGGCAATCAGAGCCGCGAGCAAGCTGAGCAATATATTAATGATTTACGTAAAGCGAAACGTTACCAAAGGGATGTGTACTAATGAGTAAGCAAGTAATAGAGCAAGAAGTGCTAGGTCAAGTACTTGGACCTTTGGCTGACAATGAGCGTCTTAAGCGTGAAAGTAATTATTTGCGCGGAACAATTGAACAAGATCTCCAAAATAGAATAACGGGTGGTTTTACTGCGGATAATTTTCAACTGATCCGTTTCCACGGTATGTATCAACAAGATGACCGTGATATTCGTAACGAGCGTGCAAAGCAAAAACTAGAACCTTTGCATAATGTGATGCTACGTGCGCGCATGCCCGGTGGCATTATTACGCCTAAGCAGTGGTTGGCGATTGATAAGTTCGCCGATGAGCATACCTCTTATGGTTCTATTCGTCTCACAACCCGTCAAACGTTTCAGTTCCACGGTGTGTTGAAGCCGAACATTAAGTTAATGCACCAAACGTTGAATAACATTGGTATTGATTCAATCGCGACGGCGGGGGATGTAAACCGAAATGTTTTGTGTACCACAAACCCGGTTGAGTCCGAGCTCCACCAAGAAGCGTATGAGTGGGCCAAAAAGATCAGTGAACACCTATTACCTAAAACTCGTGCTTACGCAGAGATCTGGTTAGATGGTGAAAAGCTAGCAACAACGGATGAAGAACCTATCTTAGGCAGTAATTACCTACCGCGTAAGTTCAAGACAACGGTCGTAATTCCTCCGCAAAATGACGTCGACGTTCATGCTAACGATCTTAACTTCGTTGCCATAGCTGAAGACGGAAAGCTGGTGGGCTTTAACGTGTTAGTGGGTGGTGGTCTTGCCATGACACACGGTGATACCTCAACTTATGCTCGTAGAGCGGATGATTTTGGTTTTGTGCCATTAGAGAAAACACTTGATGTGGCAGCAGCCGTTGTGACGACGCAGCGTGATTGGGGTAACCGTTCAAACCGTAAGAATGCCAAAACGAAATACACGCTAGATCGTGTCGGTATTGAGGTCTTTAAAGCGGAAGTCGAGAAACGTGCAGGCGTTGAGTTCTCGGAAAGTCGTCCTTATGAGTTTACTGGTCGTGGTGACCGCATTGGTTGGGCGGAAGGTATTGATGGTAAGCACCACTTAGCACTGTTCATTGAGAATGGTCGTTTACTTGATTTTCCAGGTAAAGCTCTGAAAACCGGTGTTGCTGAGATTGCTAAGATCCATAAAGGCGATTTCCGGATGACCGCTAATCAGAATCTGATTGTTGCTGGAGTCCCTACGAATCAGAAATCTAACATCGAGAAAATCGCTCGTGAGTATGGCTTAATGGACGATAGCGTTTCTGAGCAGCGTAAAAACTCGATGGCGTGTGTGGCATTTCCAACGTGTCCTTTAGCAATGGCAGAAGCCGAACGTTTTCTTCCAGGGTTCGTGACCGATGTTGAAGACATTCTGAAAAAGCATGGATTACCTGAAGATGACAACATTATTCTCCGTGTCACGGGGTGTCCGAACGGTTGTGGTCGTGCAATGCTGGCGGAGATCGGCTTAATCGGTAAAGCTCCGGGGCGATACAACATGCACTTAGGTGGCAATAAGGCCGGAACTCGTATTCCTAAGATGTATAAAGAGAACATCACATCGGCTCAGATCTTAGAAGAGATAGATTCGCTGGTGGGACGCTGGTCTACAGAGCGTAACGACAATGAAGGATTCGGCGATTTTACAATTCGAGCTGGGATCATCGAAGAGGTGATCATTTCAAAGAGGGATCTGCATGCCTAATTCTGTCGCTTCAAAATTAAAGTTAGCAGAGCTACTCACATTAACGAAGACGGAGCAGATACTTCGTCTTGGGCAAATTAACGCTGAGTTAGAACAGCTAACGGCATCAGAAAGGGTCAAGTGGGCTCTAGATCATTTAGAAGGCGTCCATGTAGTGTCTTCCAGTTTTGGGATCCAAGCGGCGTTGATGCTGCATTTAGTGACTCAAGCTAAACCGGACATTCCTGTTATCCTGACGGATACGGGCTATCTATTTCCAGAGACCTATCGTTTTATCGACGAATTAAGTCAGAAGCTGACTCTAAACCTTCAAGTCTTTCGCGCACAACAGAGTCCTAATTGGCAAGAAGCGCAATATGGGAAATTGTGGGAGCAAGGTCTAGAAGGGATAGAGAAGTACAACAAGCTTAATAAAGTTGAACCAATGCGAAGAGCGCTGGATGAGCTCGAAGCTGGTACATGGTTTTCTGGGTTAAGAAGAGAGCAATCTCAATCGCGTGCAAACCTGCCGATCTTATCGATTCAAAATGGTGTGTTTAAATTTTTGCCAGTCATCGATTGGACGAATAAAGACGTACACTATTACTTAGAAGAGCACGGTCTAAGTTACCACCCTCTTCGTGAGCAGGGTTACCTTTCGGTGGGAGATACACACACCACTAAGAAATGGGAGCCGGGTATGACGGAAGAGGAAACACGTTTTAATGGCTTAAAACGTGAATGTGGTCTTCATGAAGACGATGGAGAGCAATATGGGTCTGGAATTTAGATTCATTACTCTTTAAAAAGCTGCTGATGGCAGCTTTTTTGCTTTCTAGAGCGTTGAAATAAAGCAATTGTGGATAAGTCTGTGGTTATTTTGTAGGTACTTTGTGGTTAAACTTACACAAATAAGGCTTTGGTTGTTTATTCGGCATGTAGTCGTTATTTTTACATTTTTCTTCAATAAACGCTTGCCAAAGAGATGAACATCTCTATAATGCCGCCTCACTGACACGGCAGACGCCACAAGGCTTCTGCGAAGAATGTTAGTAAGGCAACTAGCTTTAAGCGATGATTCGCTTCTACTTTAGAAAGTAGAAATTAATTCAAAATAAGTGTTTGACACTGAGAATTAAATCGCTAGAATGGCCGCCTCTTCCATAGTGATGTGAGTCACAATGAAGAGAAGCTCTTTAACAATTTAAACCTATCAATCTGTGTGGGCACTCGTTGATGAATATCAAAACGTTTTATCGTTAGATAAAACAGATTCTTCGGAATCAAAATTGATTTCAATGAACTGAGTGACCAATCGAGATTAAGTTTACTTAGTCTTGGCACAGTCAATTCATTATCATTCTGTTGGAATGATAATAGCTTTAGAATTACTTTTTGTAGTTTTGAAGTCAGTATTCGTTGAGTCGACAAAATCTTAAATTGAAGAGTTTGATCATGGCTCAGATTGAACGCTGGCGGCAGGCCTAACACATGCAAGTCGAGCGGAAACGACACTAACAATCCTTCGGGTGCGTTAATGGGCGTCGAGCGGCGGACGGGTGAGTAATGCCTAGGAAATTGCCTTGATGTGGGGGATAACCATTGGAAACGATGGCTAATACCGCATAATGCCTACGGGCCAAAGAGGGGGACCTTCGGGCCTCTCGCGTCAAGATATGCCTAGGTGGGATTAGCTAGTTGGTGAGGTAATGGCTCACCAAGGCGACGATCCCTAGCTGGTCTGAGAGGATGATCAGCCACACTGGAACTGAGACACGGTCCAGACTCCTACGGGAGGCAGCAGTGGGGAATATTGCACAATGGGCGCAAGCCTGATGCAGCCATGCCGCGTGTATGAAGAAGGCCTTCGGGTTGTAAAGTACTTTCAGTTGTGAGGAAGGGGGTAGTGTTAATAGCGCTATCTCTTGACGTTAGCAACAGAAGAAGCACCGGCTAACTCCGTGCCAGCAGCCGCGGTAATACGGAGGGTGCGAGCGTTAATCGGAATTACTGGGCGTAAAGCGCATGCAGGTGGTTCATTAAGTCAGATGTGAAAGCCCGGGGCTCAACCTCGGAACTGCATTTGAAACTGGTGAACTAGAGTACTGTAGAGGGGGGTAGAATTTCAGGTGTAGCGGTGAAATGCGTAGAGATCTGAAGGAATACCAGTGGCGAAGGCGGCCCCCTGGACAGATACTGACACTCAGATGCGAAAGCGTGGGGAGCAAACAGGATTAGATACCCTGGTAGTCCACGCCGTAAACGATGTCTACTTGGAGGTTGTGGCCTTGAGCCGTGGCTTTCGGAGCTAACGCGTTAAGTAGACCGCCTGGGGAGTACGGTCGCAAGATTAAAACTCAAATGAATTGACGGGGGCCCGCACAAGCGGTGGAGCATGTGGTTTAATTCGATGCAACGCGAAGAACCTTACCTACTCTTGACATCCAGAGAAGCCAGCGGAGACGCAGGCGTGCCTTCGGGAGCTCTGAGACAGGTGCTGCATGGCTGTCGTCAGCTCGTGTTGTGAAATGTTGGGTTAAGTCCCGCAACGAGCGCAACCCTTATCCTTGTTTGCCAGCGAGTAATGTCGGGAACTCCAGGGAGACTGCCGGTGATAAACCGGAGGAAGGTGGGGACGACGTCAAGTCATCATGGCCCTTACGAGTAGGGCTACACACGTGCTACAATGGCGCATACAGAGGGCAGCAAGCTAGCGATAGTGAGCGAATCCCAAAAAGTGCGTCGTAGTCCGGATTGGAGTCTGCAACTCGACTCCATGAAGTCGGAATCGCTAGTAATCGTGAATCAGAATGTCACGGTGAATACGTTCCCGGGCCTTGTACACACCGCCCGTCACACCATGGGAGTGGGCTGCAAAAGAAGTGGGTAGTTTAACCTTTCGGGGAGGACGCTCACCACTTTGTGGTTCATGACTGGGGTGAAGTCGTAACAAGGTAGCCCTAGGGGAACCTGGGGCTGGATCACCTCCTTATACGAAGATACTTACGATGAGTGTCCACACAGATTGATTAGGTTTAGAAAAGTTAAGAGACGATATTGGGTCTGTAGCTCAGCTGGTTAGAGCGCTCGCCTGATAAGCGGGAGGTCGGTGGTTCAAGTCCACTCAGACCCACCAATATCGACCTAGATGGGGCTATAGCTCAGCTGGGAGAGCGCCTGCCTTGCACGCAGGAGGTCTGCGGTTCGATCCCGCATAGCTCCACCATCTTTAAGCGTTCTTGTTAGATAAAAAGTCTTACGAGAGTCTTTAAAAATGGTTCAATTTATTGAATCAAGCTCTTTAACAATTTGGAAAGCTGACTGATTGATTACTTACGAGTAATTCAATCAAATTTAAAAGTTCTCAATGTTTATCTTTCATTAGATAGACACAACAAACACATTCAAGTGTCTTGTATTCGATTCAAACTTGTTTGAATCACAATTGAGTCCGGCAAACAGTTATTAAGAATTAACCCTTCTTAATGACAACCAAAAACCTTGGTTGCTTTTTGTCTTCACTTTTTAAAAGTGAAAGCAAATTTGTATCATACATAAGACCCTTTCGGGTTGTATGGTTAAGTGACTAAGCGTACACGGTGGATGCCTTGGCAGTCAGAGGCGATGAAAGGCGTAATAACTTGCGATAAGCCCAGATTAGGTAGTAATAACCTTTTGAGTCTGGGATTCCTGAATGGGGAAACCCACTTACATAAGTAAGTATCCTGTTGTGAATACATAGCAACAGGAGGCAAACCGGGGGAACTGAAACATCTAAGTACCCCGAGGAAGAGAAATCAACCGAGATTCCGAAAGTAGCGGCGAGCGAAATTGGATTAGCCCTTAAGCTTTTAATGATGCAGGTGAAGAGTCTGGAAAGTCTCGCAGTAAAGGGTGATAGCCCCGTAACCGACACATCATAATCAGTGAAAACGAGTAGGGCGGGACACGTGATATCCTGTCTGAATATGGGGGGACCATCCTCCAAGGCTAAATACTACTGACTGACCGATAGTGAACCAGTACCGTGAGGGAAAGGCGAAAAGAACCCCTGTGAGGGGAGTGAAATAGAACCTGAAACCGTGTACGTACAAGCAGTAGGAGCACCTTCGTGGTGTGACTGCGTACCTTTTGTATAATGGGTCAGCGACTTAATTTTAGTAGCAAGGTTAACCGTTTAGGGGAGCCGTAGGGAAACCGAGTCTTAACTGGGCGTACAGTTGCTAGGATTAGACCCGAAACCAGGTGATCTAGCCATGGGCAGGTTGAAGGTTGAGTAACATCAACTGGAGGACCGAACCGACTAATGTTGAAAAATTAGCGGATGACTTGTGGCTAGGGGTGAAAGGCCAATCAAACCTGGAGATAGCTGGTTCTCCCCGAAAGCTATTTAGGTAGCGCCTCGGACGAATACTACTGGGGGTAGAGCACTGTTAAGGCTAGGGGGTCATCCCGACTTACCAACCCTTTGCAAACTCCGAATACCAGTAAGTACTATCCGGGAGACACACGGCGGGTGCTAACGTCCGTCGTGGAGAGGGAAACAACCCAGACCGCCAGCTAAGGTCCCAAAGTATAGCTAAGTGGGAAACGATGTGGGAAGGCTCAGACAGCCAGGATGTTGGCTTAGAAGCAGCCATCATTTAAAGAAAGCGTAATAGCTCACTGGTCGAGTCGGCCTGCGCGGAAGATGTAACGGGGCTAAGCTATACACCGAAGCTGCGGCTACGTACCTTAGGGTGCGTGGGGTAGGGGAGCGTTCTGTAAGCCGTTGAAGGTGGTCTGTAAGGGCTGCTGGAGGTATCAGAAGTGCGAATGCTGACATGAGTAACGATAAAGGGAGTGAAAAACTCCCTCGCCGGAAGACCAAGGGTTCCTGTCCAACGTTAATCGGGGCAGGGTAAGTCGACTCCTAAGGCGAGGCCGAAAGGCGTAGTCGATGGGAAACGGGTTAATATTCCCGTACTTCTTACAATTGCGATGGGGGGACGGAGAAGGCTAGGTGGGCCTGGCGACGGTTGTCCAGGTTCAAGTACGTAGGCGGGTGGTTTAGGTAAATCCGGACCGCTACTAACGCTGAGATACGATGTCGAGCTACTACGGTAGTGAAGTCATTGATGCCATGCTTCCAGGAAAAGCCTCTAAGCTTCAGATTGTAAGGAATCGTACCCCAAACCGACACAGGTGGTCGGGTAGAGAATACCAAGGCGCTTGAGAGAACTCGGGTGAAGGAACTAGGCAAAATGGTACCGTAACTTCGGGAGAAGGTACGCTCTTATCAGTGAAGTCCCTTGCGGATGGAGCAGACGAGAGTCGCAGATACCAGGTGGCTGCAACTGTTTATTAAAAACACAGCACTGTGCAAAATCGTAAGATGACGTATACGGTGTGACGCCTGCCCGGTGCCGGAAGGTTAATTGATGGGGTTAGACTTCGGTCGAAGCTCTTGATCGAAGCCCCGGTAAACGGCGGCCGTAACTATAACGGTCCTAAGGTAGCGAAATTCCTTGTCGGGTAAGTTCCGACCTGCACGAATGGCGTAATGATGGCCACGCTGTCTCCACCCGAGACTCAGTGAAATTGAAATCGCTGTGAAGATGCAGTGTACCCGCGGCTAGACGGAAAGACCCCGTGAACCTTTACTACAGCTTGGCACTGAACATTGAACCTACATGTGTAGGATAGGTGGGAGACTATGAAACCGCGTCGCTAGATGTGGTGGAGTCGTCCTTGAAATACCACCCTTGTAGTTTTGATGTTCTAACGTTGGTCCCTGAATCGGGATTACGGACAGTGCCTGGTGGGTAGTTTGACTGGGGCGGTCTCCTCCCAAAGAGTAACGGAGGAGCACGAAGGTGGGCTAAACACGGTTGGACATCGTGTGGTTAGTGCAATGGCATAAGCCCGCTTGACTGCGAGAATGACAATTCGAGCAGGTGCGAAAGCAGGTCATAGTGATCCGGTGGTTCTGAATGGAAGGGCCATCGCTCAACGGATAAAAGGTACTCCGGGGATAACAGGCTGATACCGCCCAAGAGTTCATATCGACGGCGGTGTTTGGCACCTCGATGTCGGCTCATCACATCCTGGGGCTGAAGTCGGTCCCAAGGGTATGGCTGTTCGCCATTTAAAGTGGTACGCGAGCTGGGTTTAGAACGTCGTGAGACAGTTCGGTCCCTATCTGCCGTGGGCGTTGGAAAATTGAAAGGGGCTGCTCCTAGTACGAGAGGACCGGAGTGGACGAACCTCTGGTGTTCGGGTTGTCATGCCAATGGCATTGCCCGGTAGCTAAGTTCGGAATCGATAACCGCTGAAAGCATCTAAGCGGGAAGCGAGCCTTGAGATGAGTTTTCCCTGGCGCTATAAGCGTCCTAAAGGGTTGTCGTAGACTACGACGTTGATAGGCAGGGTGTGTAAGTGCTGCGAGGCATTGAGCTAACCTGTACTAATTGCCCGTGAGGCTTAACCATACAACACCCAAGGGGTTTTGTGGGCTCAATAGAAAGACAGACCTTGAATGAGTTTGAAGAGAATTTAACAGCTTTCTGAATTTTAAAATTTGCTTGGCGACCATAGCATTGTGGACCCACCTGATTCCATGCCGAACTCAGAAGTGAAACACAATAGCGCCGATGGTAGTGTGGGGCTTCCCCATGTGAGAGTAGGACATCGCCAGGCTTTAATTTCGACTTTGTCTATTAAATAGACAAGTCACCATAGAGTTCTAAGTTTTCTTAGTATTTTATGTTGACTTTCAAAGTAGAAAGCGTATTATACGCGTCCTGCTTAAGTGCTAAGGCACTGAAAGCGTTCTCTTTTTAGAGAACAAGCTCTTTAACAATTTAAACCTATCAATCTGTGTGGGCACTCGTTGATGAATATCAAAACGTTTTATCGTTAGATAAAACAGATTCTTCGGAATCAAAATTGATTTCAATGAACTGAGTGACCAATACGTTTAACTACTTGTAGTTATTCGGCACAGTCAATTCATTACCATTCTGTTGGAATGGTAATAGCTTTAGAATTACTTTTTGTAGTTTTGAAGTCAGTATTCGTTGAGTCGACAAAATCTTAAATTGAAGAGTTTGATCATGGCTCAGATTGAACGCTGGCGGCAGGCCTAACACATGCAAGTCGAGCGGAAACGACACTAACAATCCTTCGGGTGCGTTAATGGGCGTCGAGCGGCGGACGGGTGAGTAATGCCTAGGAAATTGCCTTGATGTGGGGGATAACCATTGGAAACGATGGCTAATACCGCATAATGCCTACGGGCCAAAGAGGGGGACCTTCGGGCCTCTCGCGTCAAGATATGCCTAGGTGGGATTAGCTAGTTGGTGAGGTAATGGCTCACCAAGGCGACGATCCCTAGCTGGTCTGAGAGGATGATCAGCCACACTGGAACTGAGACACGGTCCAGACTCCTACGGGAGGCAGCAGTGGGGAATATTGCACAATGGGCGCAAGCCTGATGCAGCCATGCCGCGTGTATGAAGAAGGCCTTCGGGTTGTAAAGTACTTTCAGTTGTGAGGAAGGGGGTAGTGTTAATAGCGCTATCTCTTGACGTTAGCAACAGAAGAAGCACCGGCTAACTCCGTGCCAGCAGCCGCGGTAATACGGAGGGTGCGAGCGTTAATCGGAATTACTGGGCGTAAAGCGCATGCAGGTGGTTCATTAAGTCAGATGTGAAAGCCCGGGGCTCAACCTCGGAACTGCATTTGAAACTGGTGAACTAGAGTACTGTAGAGGGGGGTAGAATTTCAGGTGTAGCGGTGAAATGCGTAGAGATCTGAAGGAATACCAGTGGCGAAGGCGGCCCCCTGGACAGATACTGACACTCAGATGCGAAAGCGTGGGGAGCAAACAGGATTAGATACCCTGGTAGTCCACGCCGTAAACGATGTCTACTTGGAGGTTGTGGCCTTGAGCCGTGGCTTTCGGAGCTAACGCGTTAAGTAGACCGCCTGGGGAGTACGGTCGCAAGATTAAAACTCAAATGAATTGACGGGGGCCCGCACAAGCGGTGGAGCATGTGGTTTAATTCGATGCAACGCGAAGAACCTTACCTACTCTTGACATCCAGAGAAGCCAGCGGAGACGCAGGCGTGCCTTCGGGAGCTCTGAGACAGGTGCTGCATGGCTGTCGTCAGCTCGTGTTGTGAAATGTTGGGTTAAGTCCCGCAACGAGCGCAACCCTTATCCTTGTTTGCCAGCGAGTAATGTCGGGAACTCCAGGGAGACTGCCGGTGATAAACCGGAGGAAGGTGGGGACGACGTCAAGTCATCATGGCCCTTACGAGTAGGGCTACACACGTGCTACAATGGCGCATACAGAGGGCAGCAAGCTAGCGATAGTGAGCGAATCCCAAAAAGTGCGTCGTAGTCCGGATTGGAGTCTGCAACTCGACTCCATGAAGTCGGAATCGCTAGTAATCGTGAATCAGAATGTCACGGTGAATACGTTCCCGGGCCTTGTACACACCGCCCGTCACACCATGGGAGTGGGCTGCAAAAGAAGTGGGTAGTTTAACCTTTCGGGGAGGACGCTCACCACTTTGTGGTTCATGACTGGGGTGAAGTCGTAACAAGGTAGCCCTAGGGGAACCTGGGGCTGGATCACCTCCTTATACGAAGATACTTACGATGAGTGTCCACACAGATTGATTAGGTTTAGAAAAGTTAAGAGACGATATTGGGTCTGTAGCTCAGCTGGTTAGAGCGCTCGCCTGATAAGCGGGAGGTCGGTGGTTCAAGTCCACTCAGACCCACCAATATCGACCTAGATGGGGCTATAGCTCAGCTGGGAGAGCGCCTGCCTTGCACGCAGGAGGTCTGCGGTTCGATCCCGCATAGCTCCACCATCTTTAAGCGTTCTTGTTAGATAAAAAGTCTTAAGAGAGTCTTTAAAAATGGTTCAATTTATTGAATCAAGCTCTTTAACAATTTGGAAAGCTGACTGATTGATTACTTACGAGTAATTCAATCAAATTTAAAAGTTCTCAATGTTTATCTTTCATTAGATAGACACAACAAACACATTCAAGTGTCTTGTATTCGATTCAAACTTGTTTGAATCACAATTGAGTCCGGCAAACAGTCATTGAGAATTAACCCTTCTTAATGACAACCAAAAACCTTGGTTGCTTTTTGTCTTCACTTTTTAAAAGTGAAAGCAAATTTGTATCATACACAAGACCCTTTCGGGTTGTATGGTTAAGTGACTAAGCGTACACGGTGGATGCCTTGGCAGTCAGAGGCGATGAAAGGCGTAATAACTTGCGATAAGCCCAGATTAGGTAGTAATAACCTTTTGAGTCTGGGATTCCTGAATGGGGAAACCCACGTGCATAAGTACGTATCCTGTTGTGAATACATAGCAACAGGAGGCAAACCGGGGGAACTGAAACATCTAAGTACCCCGAGGAAGAGAAATCAACCGAGATTCCGAAAGTAGCGGCGAGCGAAATTGGATTAGCCCTTAAGCTTTTAATGATGCAGGTGAAGAGTCTGGAAAGTCTCGCAGTAAAGGGTGATAGCCCCGTAACCGACACATCATAATCAGTGAAAACGAGTAGGGCGGGACACGTGATATCCTGTCTGAATATGGGGGGACCATCCTCCAAGGCTAAATACTACTGACTGACCGATAGTGAACCAGTACCGTGAGGGAAAGGCGAAAAGAACCCCTGTGAGGGGAGTGAAATAGAACCTGAAACCGTGTACGTACAAGCAGTAGGAGCACCTTCGTGGTGTGACTGCGTACCTTTTGTATAATGGGTCAGCGACTTAATTTTAGTAGCAAGGTTAACCGTTTAGGGGAGCCGTAGGGAAACCGAGTCTTAACTGGGCGTACAGTTGCTAGGATTAGACCCGAAACCAGGTGATCTAGCCATGGGCAGGTTGAAGGTTGAGTAACATCAACTGGAGGACCGAACCGACTAATGTTGAAAAATTAGCGGATGACTTGTGGCTAGGGGTGAAAGGCCAATCAAACCTGGAGATAGCTGGTTCTCCCCGAAAGCTATTTAGGTAGCGCCTCGGACGAATACTACTGGGGGTAGAGCACTGTTAAGGCTAGGGGGTCATCCCGACTTACCAACCCTTTGCAAACTCCGAATACCAGTAAGTACTATCCGGGAGACACACGGCGGGTGCTAACGTCCGTCGTGGAGAGGGAAACAACCCAGACCGCCAGCTAAGGTCCCAAAGTATAGCTAAGTGGGAAACGATGTGGGAAGGCTCAGACAGCCAGGATGTTGGCTTAGAAGCAGCCATCATTTAAAGAAAGCGTAATAGCTCACTGGTCGAGTCGGCCTGCGCGGAAGATGTAACGGGGCTAAGCTATACACCGAAGCTGCGGCTATGTACCTTAGGGTATGTGGGGTAGGGGAGCGTTCTGTAAGCCGTTGAAGGTGGTCTGTAAGGGCTGCTGGAGGTATCAGAAGTGCGAATGCTGACATGAGTAACGATAAAGGGAGTGAAAAACTCCCTCGCCGGAAGACCAAGGGTTCCTGTCCAACGTTAATCGGGGCAGGGTAAGTCGACTCCTAAGGCGAGGCCGAAAGGCGTAGTCGATGGGAAACGGGTTAATATTCCCGTACTTCTTACAATTGCGATGGGGGGACGGAGAAGGCTAGGTGGGCCTGGCGACGGTTGTCCAGGTTCAAGTACGTAGGCGGGTGGTTTAGGTAAATCCGGACCGCTACTAACGCTGAGATACGATGTCGAGCTACTACGGTAGTGAAGTCATTGATGCCATGCTTCCAGGAAAAGCCTCTAAGCTTCAGATTGTAAGGAATCGTACCCCAAACCGACACAGGTGGTCGGGTAGAGAATACCAAGGCGCTTGAGAGAACTCGGGTGAAGGAACTAGGCAAAATGGTACCGTAACTTCGGGAGAAGGTACGCTCTTATCAGTGAAGTCCCTTGCGGATGGAGCAGACGAGAGTCGCAGATACCAGGTGGCTGCAACTGTTTATTAAAAACACAGCACTGTGCAAAATCGTAAGATGACGTATACGGTGTGACGCCTGCCCGGTGCCGGAAGGTTAATTGATGGGGTTAGACTTCGGTCGAAGCTCTTGATCGAAGCCCCGGTAAACGGCGGCCGTAACTATAACGGTCCTAAGGTAGCGAAATTCCTTGTCGGGTAAGTTCCGACCTGCACGAATGGCGTAATGATGGCCACGCTGTCTCCACCCGAGACTCAGTGAAATTGAAATCGCTGTGAAGATGCAGTGTACCCGCGGCTAGACGGAAAGACCCCGTGAACCTTTACTACAGCTTGGCACTGAACATTGAACCTACATGTGTAGGATAGGTGGGAGACTATGAAACCGCGTCGCTAGATGTGGTGGAGTCGTCCTTGAAATACCACCCTTGTAGTTTTGATGTTCTAACGTTGGCCCCTGAATCGGGGTTACGGACAGTGCCTGGTGGGTAGTTTGACTGGGGCGGTCTCCTCCCAAAGAGTAACGGAGGAGCACGAAGGTGGGCTAAACACGGTTGGACATCGTGTGGTTAGTGCAATGGCATAAGCCCGCTTGACTGCGAGAATGACAATTCGAGCAGGTGCGAAAGCAGGTCATAGTGATCCGGTGGTTCTGAATGGAAGGGCCATCGCTCAACGGATAAAAGGTACTCCGGGGATAACAGGCTGATACCGCCCAAGAGTTCATATCGACGGCGGTGTTTGGCACCTCGATGTCGGCTCATCACATCCTGGGGCTGAAGTCGGTCCCAAGGGTATGGCTGTTCGCCATTTAAAGTGGTACGCGAGCTGGGTTTAGAACGTCGTGAGACAGTTCGGTCCCTATCTGCCGTGGGCGTTGGAAAATTGAAAGGGGCTGCTCCTAGTACGAGAGGACCGGAGTGGACGAACCTCTGGTGTTCGGGTTGTCATGCCAATGGCATTGCCCGGTAGCTAAGTTCGGAATCGATAACCGCTGAAAGCATCTAAGCGGGAAGCGAGCCTTGAGATGAGTTTTCCCTGGCACTATAAGTGTCCTAAAGGGTTGTCGTAGACTACGACGTTGATAGGCAGGGTGTGTAAGTGCTGCGAGGCATTGAGCTAACCTGTACTAATTGCCCGTGAGGCTTAACCATACAACACCCAAGGGGTTTTGTGGACTCAAAGAAAGACCAGACCTTGAATGCGTTTGAAGAGATAGACTTTTAAATCAGTTTTCCGAATTTTAAAATTTGCTTGGCGACCATAGCATTGTGGACCCACCTGATTCCATGCCGAACTCAGAAGTGAAACACAATAGCGCCGATGGTAGTGTGGGGCTTCCCCATGTGAGAGTAGGACATCGCCAGGCTTTAAATTAAATCTTTAGGTTGACCGACCTGGAGATATGGACGCTCACTTAGTGAGTTGACCACTGCGGAGTGGTAGTTCAGTTGGTTAGAATACCGGCCTGTCACGCCGGGGGTCGCGGGTTCGAGTCCCGTCCACTCCGCCACTTATTCGATAACCTCGCCTAGTGCGAGGTTTTTTCGAATCTGAAGTAATAAAAAGTTTTAGGGGTGTAGCTCCAATTGGCAGAGCAGCGGATTCCAAATCCGCGTGTTGGGAGTTCGAATCTCTCCACCCCTGCCATATTTAAGGCTCTAGCAGAAATGCTAGAGCCTTTTTGCTTTCTATGATTTGGACACCAATCCCTCTTGATGGACATACAGAGCCAAATATCAAATTGCTGCTGTTTTACCAAGCGAGGTCTCGTCCCACGAGCTGCCCAAAGACGTGTTGTTTGTTCTGCTGACCAAATCGAGCTTCATCTTGAAACCAGACATCAACACGGCTGGGGATCTTAAGGATCGTTTCGATTTGGAATTTTTTTTAAATCGTCTTGGATTTTCTGTGATGGTTTAGGGTGTTTGGAACAGGAAGTTATCCAAGAAAACCCCATATGGGCGAGGAGATAATAAATGGAATTTGGGTGGTAGTGTTTATCACAGTTTAACGATGTAGTCATGTATATCGCTCCCGACAAGGCGTCCGCCAGAAGGTGATTCGACTTTTTTCTTTATAAACTCGTTGAGTTGTTTTCGTTGTCCTTCAGTGATGTAGGCTGGTCTACCTGTGCAGGGTTTCTCTTCAAGTCCTTCCAAACCTTTTTCAAAAAAAGTCTTAACCCATTTATTCACACTGTTCCGACTGACTTTGAGGGCTTTTACAATTTGTGCACGAGAGAGGCTGTCTTTAAAGTGTGCAAGCGCTAGTAAGTGAACCTTTATCTGAATGGTTTTTTGTTGGCTCGCTAGCTTTTTTAAATCGGTATTATTCAGGCTATTGATGGCTAAATTTCACAATAATTTATCAGTTTCAATTCGATCATATGTTTACTTTCATTGGTATTAGTGACGAGAACACCAAGTGGTGTGCATGAAAAAAGCCAGTAACGGGGCTACTGGCTTAATAACAATCGGCAATATATTTTAGAGCGAGATCATGAGATGTTAATCTAAATTTTTCTCTGCTTGCTTCGCTTTTTCGATCATAGGAGTAATCGTAGAGCCTTGTACTAAGATAGAGAATACAACGACCGCATAGGTCATAACGAGGATGATTTCTTTTACATCAATGAGTTTTTCTTCAATTACCCAAATGCCGGAAGGGATTGAAAGTGCCATCGCCAGAGCTAGACCACCACGCAAGCCTCCCCAGGTCAGAATATTAATTGACCACGGGTTGTAAGTTCTAAAGCGTTTGAATCCGATATAAGATAGGAAAACACTTAAGTAACGAGCACTTAGTACTAAAGGAACAGCGAAAGCCATCAAGATCCAGTCTTCTTGATGGAATTTAAATAACAACATTGACATACCAATTAATAGGAACAATACACCATTCAATAGTTCATCAACTAATTCCCAGAAGTGGTCTAGATGCTCCTCGCTCTCTTTTGAGAAGCCAATAAAGCGTGTCCAATTCCCAATCATGATACCCGAAACCACCATGGCTAAAGGTCCTGAAACATGCAGATATTCAGCAAAAGCATAACCTGCAGTTGGGACACCAATCGTTAACAGTAATTTCATTGAATGGTCATCAGTCGTACTGATCAAGTAATGAAAGATTAACCCTAAAATAAAGCCATAAACGATGCCGCCAATCGCTTCTTGGATAAATAGCAGTGCGACACTACTGACGGTTGGAGTGTCTGTGCCAAATGCGATAGTAAATAAGGTCACGAAGATGACAAGTCCAAAGCCATCATTGAAAAGTGACTCACCTTCAATTTGAGTTGATATACGTTTAGGAGCATTAAGCTTCTTAACTATTGCCAAAACGGCTATTGGGTCGGTTGGGGATATGAGTGAGCCAAAAAGTAAGCAGTAAATCAGATCAAAATGAATGCCGATCAACTGACAAAACCCATATAGAACGAAGCCAACAAAGAACGTTGAGAAGAGCGTAGCACCAAGTGCGAGCACTGTAATTTCCCATTTCTGGTCTTTTAAATTAGGTAACTTAATCCCCAATCCGCCAGCAAAGAGTAGGAACCCTAATATTCCTTTGAGTAGGAAATCTTCAAAGTTGATGCTAGCTACAGTTTCTGAAGCAATATCAGATAGTTGAAACCAATTATTTTGCCCTGCAATGATGATTAATAGAGATAACATCATTGAACCAGCGGTAATCGCGATAGTTGTCTGCATTTTACCAATTTTGCTATTAACTAAAGCAATAAGCATGGCTGCTGCGGATAAGAAGCATAAGGTGTAATAGACTGACATTGGGATTCCAATATGTGACAAAGTGTGAATATGAATTTTCGTTGTCTCATGTTCAAATAGCAACCATTTTTTGTCATGAATCGGTAATCAATTTACTCATTTAGACGTCTAGACTCCTTTTTAATGTGTGATAGGATGGACGAATAATTAAAGGAATGAGGTTGTATTGTGGGAAGTAATATAAGGCAAAAGATTGAATCTCTGTTGAAGCAACGAATTTTGCTGATCGATGGTGGTATGGGTACCATGATTCAGGATCGTAAATTGGACGAGCAGGACTATCGAGGTGAGCGCTTTGCTGATTGGCATAGTGACTTAAAAGGGAACAACGACCTTTTGGTACTTACACAACCTAATCTTATCAAAGGTATCCATACCGAGTATTTGGAAGCGGGGGCTGATATCCTCGAAACGAATACCTTTAATGCAACAACCATTGCTATGGCTGACTACGATATGGAAAGCCTTAGTGAAGAAATTAACTTTGCTGCTGCTAAGCTTGCTCGTGAAGCGGCTGATGAATGGACCGCAAAGACCCCGGACAAACCTCGCTTTGTGGCGGGTGTGTTAGGTCCAACTAACCGAACTTGTTCTCTCTCCCCGGATGTTAATGATCCGGGTTATCGTAATATTAGCTTCGATCAACTGGTTGAGGCCTATTCTGAATCAACTCGAGCTCTGATCAAAGGCGGCTCAGATCTTATTCTGATCGAAACTATCTTTGATACCTTAAACGCGAAAGCATGTGCGTTTGCGGTTGAATCTGTTTTTGAAGAAGTCGGCATTACTTTACCAGTCATGATCTCCGGTACCATTACTGATGCATCAGGCCGTACCCTTTCAGGTCAGACGACAGAAGCATTCTACAACGCTCTTCGTCATGTTAAACCTATCTCATTCGGCTTGAACTGCGCATTAGGCCCAGATGAACTGCGCGAATATGTCGGTGAGATGTCTCGTATCTCTGAATGCAATGTATCTGCACACCCTAATGCGGGTCTGCCCAATGCATTTGGTGAGTATGACCTTTCTCCCGAAGAGATGGCGGAACATGTTAAAGAGTGGGCTGAAAGTGGATTTTTGAACTTAATTGGCGGATGTTGTGGTACAACGCCAGAACACATACGCCAAATGGCAGAGGCTGTTGAAGGTGTAACGCCACGTCAATTGCCTGATTTGCCGGTTTCTTGTCGTCTTTCTGGACTTGAGCCTTTGACGATTGCTAAAGAGTCTTTGTTCGTGAATGTCGGTGAGCGGACCAATGTTACCGGTTCAGCTCGCTTTAAGCGCCTCATTAAGGAAGAATTATACGATGAAGCGTTGAGTGTGGCTCGAGAGCAAGTCGAAAACGGTGCTCAGATTATCGATATCAACATGGATGAAGGGATGCTAGACGCCGAGGCGTGTATGGTTAAATTCCTCAATCTATGTGCTTCAGAACCTGAAATCTCGAAAGTGCCGGTTATGGTCGATTCTTCTAAGTGGGAAGTTATCGAAGCTGGCCTAAAATGTATTCAAGGTAAAGGCATTGTTAACTCCATCTCTCTAAAAGAAGGCAAAGATAAGTTTGTTGAGCAAGCCAAATTAGTTCGTCGTTATGGTGCTGCTGTCATCGTGATGGCGTTTGATGAGGTCGGTCAGGCGGATACTCGAGAGCGTAAAGTTGAGATCTGCACCAATGCCTACAACATTCTTGTTGATGAAGTCGGTTTCCCGCCAGAAGATATTATTTTTGACCCGAACATTTTCGCAGTGGCGACTGGTATCGATGAACACAATAACTATGCGGTTGATTTTATTGAGGCGGTAGGGGACATTAAACGCGATCTCCCGCATGCGATGATCTCTGGCGGTGTGTCGAATGTTTCATTCTCATTCCGTGGTAATAATTACGTCCGTGAGGCGATTCACGCGGTGTTCCTATATCACTGTTTTAGAAATGGTATGGATATGGGTATTGTAAACGCGGGTCAGTTGGAAATTTACGATAATGTTCCAGAAGATCTGCGTGATGCGGTTGAAGATGTCGTACTAAACCGTCGTGATGACTCAACCGAACGCTTGCTTGATATCGCGACTGAATACCTAGAGCGCGCTGTCGGTAAGGTTGAGGATAAATCGGCATTAGAGTGGCGCACTTGGCCGGTAGAGAAGCGTTTGGAGCACTCTTTAGTAAAAGGTATCACTAACTTTATTGTTGAAGATACCGAAGAAGCTCGCATTAATGCCTCTCGTCCTATTGAAGTGATAGAAGGTCCTTTAATGGATGGCATGAACGTAGTTGGTGACCTGTTTGGTGAGGGTAAGATGTTCTTACCACAGGTTGTAAAGTCTGCGCGTGTTATGAAGCAGGCGGTTGCTCACTTAGAACCGTTCATCAATGCAACCAAAGATGTAGGTGCAACTAACGGGAAAATCTTACTTGCGACAGTCAAAGGCGATGTTCATGACATCGGTAAAAACATAGTAGGCGTGGTTTTACAGTGTAATAACTACGAAATTATCGATTTAGGTGTGATGGTGTCATGCGAAAAAATCCTTAAGGTCGCTAAAGAAGAGAACGTCGATATCATCGGTCTTTCGGGTTTGATCACGCCTTCACTGGATGAGATGGTTCATGTTGCTAAAGAGATGGAGAGGCAAGGTTTTAAACAGCCTCTGTTAATCGGTGGGGCAACGACATCTAAAGCACATACTGCAGTCAAAATCGAACAGAATTATTCAGAACCTGTCGTCTATGTAAATAATGCCTCGCGTGCTGTCGGTGTTTGTACTTCACTACTGTCAGATGAATTGAAACCCGCTTTCGTTGAGAAGTTGGATATCGATTACGATCGGGTTAGAGATCAACACCATCGTAAAAAGCCTCGTACTAAACCTGTTACGCTTGAGAAAGCACGAGCTAACAAAGTGGCTATTGATTGGGATGCTTATACTCCACCGGCCCCTGCGAAGCCGGGTGTACATATCTTCAATGATTTTGATGTATCTACTTTACGTCAGTACATCGACTGGACCCCATTCTTTATGACATGGTCATTAGTCGGAAAGTACCCTGCAATTCTTGATCATGAAGAGGTGGGTGATGAAGCTAAACGCCTATTCAAAGATGCCAACGATTTACTGGATCGCATCGAGAAAGAGAAGTTGCTTGAAGCGCGAGGTATGTGTGCTTTGTTCCCAGCGAACAGTGTTGGTGATGATATTGAGGTGTATACCGATGAATCTCGTACCGAAGTTCTAAAGGTTCTACACAACCTTCGTCAACAAACAGAAAAACCAAAAGGCTTTAACTATTGTTTATCTGATTACATCGCGCCAAAAGATAGCGGTAAAGCAGACTGGATTGGTGGATTTGCGGTAACGGGTGGCATTGGTGAGCGAGAGTTGGCTGATGAATACAAAGCGAAAGGCGATGACTACAACGCCATTATGATTCAGGCAGTTGCTGATCGATTAGCTGAAGCGTTCGCGGAGTATCTGCATAAAGAAGTGAGAAAGGATATTTGGGGTTACTCGCCAGATGAGGATTTGTCTAACGACGATTTGATTCGAGAGAAATACCAAGGTATTCGTCCAGCCCCGGGTTACCCTGCTTGTCCTGAGCATACAGAGAAAGGCACGTTATGGGAGTTGATGGACGTTGAAAAATCGATCGATATGTCATTAACGACGAGCTATGCGATGTGGCCAGGTGCCTCAGTATCTGGTATGTACTTCTCACATCCTGATGCCCGATACTTTGCTATTGCACAGATTCAACAGGATCAACTGGAGAGCTATGCCGACCGTAAAGGTTGGGATATGTTAGAAGCCGAGAAGTGGTTAGGGCCAAACATTAACTAACTTTTAGGCTATGACGAGCTTGGATTCGTAAAGTAAAAAAGAGAAAGGGTTGCTCAAGAGCAACCCTTTTTGTAGCTGTGATTTAGTTATTTATCTGTCGATGATAAACGCATTTTCTACTCAAACAACTCTTGGTGCAGTTTTTGAATCGCCAACTTAGCAACAGATTCATCTAGCAAGAAACACAGGTTGTGTGGGCTTGCTCCGTAACAAATCATACGTAAGTTGAAATCTTCCAGAGTACTGAAAACTTGCTTTGCATAGCCTTTGCTTTCACTCATGTTATTGCCAATAAGAGCCACAACGCACAAGCCGTGCTCGATATCCACAGAGCACAGCTCCTCAAGTTCAATTCGAGCCGCTTCTGGTAATTCTGGTGCACCACCAGAGGTATCTGTTTGGTCTAAAGTGAGTGAAACACTGATCTCTGAGGTGGTGATCAGATCAACAGAGATCTTATGTTTAGCTAGGATCTCGAATACCTTCGCTAAAAAGCCGTAAGCATGGAACATATTAGCGCTGCGCAGCGTAACCATGGTTTGATTGCAGCGTAGGGCAAGCGCTCTAAATAGAGGAGAGCTTTCAACTTGTTGGCGAATCCATGTACCACCAAGTTCAGGAGCTTTAGAGGAGCCGACAAATACTGGGATTTGGTGACGGAGTGCCGGAACTAGCGTTGATGGGTGCAGTATTTTCGCTCCAAAGTTTGCCATTTCCGATGCTTCGCTGAAGCTGATTTCTGGAATCGGCGATGCTTTAGGTGCAATACGAGGATCTGTTGTGTAGATACCTGGAACATCCGTCCAGATCTCTAAACCTATCGCTTGCACAGATTCGGCAATCAGCGCTGCTGAATAATCACTGCCACCGCGGCCCAAAGTCGTGGTATTACCTTGGCTATCAGCACCGATAAACCCCTGAGTAACGACAACTTGTTGCTGGCAAAGTGGGATCAGTTTCTCTTGCGCTAGAGCAGCAATGTCTTCTAGCTGAGGTTCGGCTTTACCAAAATCATCATTAGTACGCAGCACTTCTCTGATATCAAAACGAACCGCTGGTGTGCCGCGCTCGCGAATGATTTGAGCGAGGATATGTGTCGACATCAGCTCACCACATGCGACAAGGTGATCAGTCAGTTTGGCACTGGTTTGGAATGATGCAGCCTCTGCTGCATTCGCAATATCATCAAGAATACCGTGAACTTCTTTCTCGATGCTAATCGAGTCTGTGAGTTGATTAAGAATCACGTTATGAATGTCTGTTAATTGTGCCATTAATTCCTGACGACGAGCTTTGTCTTGAACGCCATTTGCCAGTTCAACCAGTAGGTTTGTGACACCAGAACATGCACTACTTACAACCAGTTTTGTATTGGAGTTGTTTTCAATAATGGCAGCACAACGGCTCATTGCTTCAAAGTTGGCAACACTTGTTCCACCAAACTTAGCGACATTAAAAGAACCAACTACATTAGATGCACTCACGATATATCTCCCACGACTTCCTAAAATAAAATTACGGTTGGGTAATCCAACGTCCGATGTTTTTCGAAGAGAGTATTAGAGCAAAAAGAGAGGAATGATTAGAATAGTCACCTCAGAAGCTCTTCACCATAGATATATGGTGACAGTTGCCGGGATTCAGCCCGCTCAACCGACAATAAAAGTCTGCATCCTTTTATTATCTCGGCACTGCTCCCCATCAATGTTTTGTATTGGAAATGCGGTTCCACAAAACACCTGCCTGGGCAGTGCTCCTCTTCTGCTAGATAGCCGTTTCATTGAACGTGTTTCCGGCAATAATGTCAATCTGTAACTGGAGATAGGCGTAAAAATAATTTTAACAATTATGTGACACTGGTATGACATCAATACTTCTGTCTAATTGCTGAGGTGATCGATTTGCTTTAGGGTGGAATATTCACACCATTAACGTAAGGGATGTACATGTCTAATTTAACACTCACAACGGCCATCGAGAGCTTTTATCCGCCACACCGAACGTTAATGGGACCGGGGCCTTCAGATATTTCTCCTCAAGTTTTACAGGCCTTGAGCCGTCCAACTATTGGCCACCTCGATCCGTTGTTCATCGCGATGATGGATGAACTGAAACAACTTCTTAAGTATGCATTCCAAACAGAGAATGAATTTACGATTGCCGTTTCTGCTCCGGGCAGTGCGGGAATGGAAACTTGTTTTGTTAACTTGATTGAGCCTGGCGAGAAAGTCATTGTTTGCCGCAACGGTGTTTTTGGTGAACGTATGCGAGAGAATGTTGTGCGCTGTGGTGGTGTAGCGGTTCTGGTTGATGACGAGTGGGGCAAGCCCGTTTCCGTTGCAAAGGTAGAACAAGCGTTAGTGGAAAATCCCGATGCCGTGGCTGTTGCTTTTGTGCATGCAGAAACATCAACCGGAGCACTATCTGATGCTCAAGCTATTTCAGCTGTCGCTTGTCAGTTTGATGCGTTAACAATTGTTGATGCTGTGACATCATTGGGTGGTGTGCCATTGTTGGTTGATGAATGGCAGCTTGATGCGGTTTATTCTGGAAGCCAAAAGTGTCTGTCTTGTGTTCCTGGCCTGTCTCCGGTGACATTTTCTCAGCGTGCCGTCGATAAGATGAAAGCCCGTCAAGCGCCAGTACAAAGCTGGTTCCTAGATCAAAGTTTGGTTCTAGGGTATTGGAGTGGAGAAGGTAAGCGGAGCTACCACCATACGGCGCCCGTGAACAGCTTGTATGCTCTACATGAGTCTTTGGTTGTACTGAAAAATGAAGGTTTGGACAATGCTTGGTCACGTCACTACGCGATGCACCAAGCGCTTAAAGTTGGTGTCGAAGCTTTGGGGTTAAAGTTTGTGGTTGATGAAGAGAGTCGTTTACCTCAATTAAATGCGCTTTATTTTCCCGAAGGGATTGATGAAGCAAAAGTTAGAGCCCAGCTGTTAGAAGAATATAATCTTGAAATTGGCGCAGGGCTTGGCTCGTTGGCCGGTAAGACTTGGCGTATTGGTTTAATGGGCTACGGTGCGCGTAAAGAGAATGTCGCGTTGTGTCTAAAAGCGCTAAAAGATGTATTGAAATAGTTGCAATGAACTGAAATTAAAAAGAAAAGCGCATGAGATATCATGCGCTGTTTTCGACTAACCTCAAACGGTTAAATGGTACTTGAGTGCTGAGAGTTCACTATCATTCAGTTGATGATACGTTATCTTCTGCTGGCGGCACTTGCTTATACTGAACCTTTGAAAAGTCTCTGTTAGGGAATAAAAAGCTCGCTTCGCTACGAATTTGCTCCGCTTTACTTTCTTCTCCTAGGCCTTGATATGCCAGAATCAGATTGCTGTAGAAAGCCGGTCTTGGCTTTCTCTTTATGATCTCCAGAGACCAATCAATGTAAGGCTGTATAAGGCTTGGATCAGCTTTGTAGAGACCAATATTAAGGTAAGTGCTGTAAATGTCCCAATCGTAGCGATCTTTCCATACCACAGGGTTCGTTACTAGCTTAAGAATGTCCGGATTTTTAGGCCTAGACACTTCAAATTTAGTCAGTACATAATTGGTGTGCAAGGCGCTCAACATATAAAAACTGATCAAGATAGGTACCACTAAGCTCGACACTCTAAACAGGGTTTTACTGATGATACTGAACGGTTGTTGATAATGTCGAGAAGAGCGTTGATCGACCCAGTAAATCAATATAATAAATGTAATCCAATGAATCGCTGAGTGGTAAAAAGGGTACTCAAGCTGAGAGTGCAAAAGGATTGGAATGAACAACGCGATCAAGGCTAGACGAGTGCCCTTTGCTGAACTTGCTATACGTGACATGACCAATATCGCGGCCATCAAGATCCCGATGATTGGTACAATTCCTCCTTCAACGCCCCAAAATAGGAACTCATTGTGCGGGTGATCCATTGAAGGAAGGCCTGGGTGATAGCTCGAGTTGAGCTGGTGTTGGCGAGCCGTGTATAGGATGTATTCGGCTTCGAACTTTCCGTAGCCATAACCTGTAAATGGCTTTTCGATCATCATATCTAGCGCTTGAGGGAAGGTATAAGCTCGTGGGCTTTCTAAGTTTACCCTTTTACTCGCGAGACTATCGGTTGCGCTGAGGTTTATCACCGAAAAGGCAACAACGATGCCGACTACGATGGATGTACACCAACCGTAAAATCGCTTTTTAGTCGAGAACTTGTATAGATACGGCAGAATGCATATCAACCCGATTGAGGCCGCTAACCATCCAGTACGTGATGCAATGATAATCAGCAGTGGTACGGTTAAGGTTGGGGTTAGGTAGAGTAGGAATGACTCGCTAATTTTGTGATTATACTTAGTTGGTTGCCTCGCTAAAAGATAAGCGGACAGCACAAAACCCGTAGCCAAAAAGCTAGCCATGACATTAGGTTGCTGAAATATCCCATATGGTCGGTTTGTCGCTGTGTTGTAGCCAAATAGGTTGCCAGGTTCTAATAAGAAATATTGCACATAGCCAAACAGTGCTTGTATAACGACAGCAAGTACTATGAACCACAACATACGCTGCTTATGTTTGTTGCTGAATTTAAATTGCTGGAGGACAACAAATAATGCAAAGCCTGCCCATAATCCAAGTAAGCGCCCTGACGCCGCTTGAGGAGAGGCGTTAGTGTAAAATATCGGCAGTGTCAGTATCACGCAGCTGATCAGCAAGCCTACGGTTAATTTGGAATACTTGAGAGTTCGATTGGTTGCGAGTTGGTAAAAGCCAATGGCCAGCGTGAAGCTTAGCGCTAGCCAAGTGGTTGGGTTAAATGATAACGCTAGGCCAGATCCACCAGGATTTGGCATGAAAAAATGCATGGCTAACAAGAATACAACAGCTAAAGATGCCAAAAATGCTTTATTGAGTGGTAGTTGAGTTACCTGATTTTCTAGCAGGGTACCGCTAGTGTGTATTGTTGCCATAAATCCCTAACCTTATAAAAACAGAGCTTGTTCCTTCTGAAACAAGCTCTGTGACTTTAACATTTTTCTGTCTGCTCGCTGGGCGCTATTTTACACTGAGTTCAAATTTAACATAGGCTTAAGGAATCGAGCAGTATGTGAACCTTCGACCAACGCCACATCTTCAGGTGTACCTTCTGCAACAATCTCACCACCGCCTTGACCACCTTCAGGACCAAGATCTAAGATCCAGTCTGCGGTTTTAATGACATCTAGGTTGTGTTCAATCACGACCACGGTATTACCGTGATCACGCAGCCTATGGAGTACGTTTAATAGCTGCTGAATATCGTGGAAATGAAGACCAGTGGTTGGTTCATCAAGAATGTATAAGGTTTTTCCTGTATCCCGTTTCGATAGCTCTCGTGCTAACTTAACGCGTTGAGCTTCCCCGCCAGACAAGGTTGTGGCTGCTTGTCCGAGGCGAATGTAGGAAAGGCCAACGTCTATGAGTGTTTGCAGTTTACGAGCAATAACGGGTACCGGATTGAAGTACTCTCGAGCATCTTCAACGGTCATCTCTAGAACTTCGTCAATGGTTTTACCTTTATAGCGGACCTCTAAAGTTTCACGATTATAACGTTTACCTTTGCACACATCACATGGCACATATACATCCGGCAAGAAGTGCATCTCGACTTTGATCACTCCGTCTCCCTGACAAGCTTCACAGCGACCGCCTCGAACGTTAAAACTGAATCGGCCTGGCTTGTAGCCACGAGATCGTGATTCCTGAGTACCAGCGAATAACTCTCGAATAGGAGTAAAAATTCCGGTGTAGGTAGCAGGGTTCGATCTTGGCGTTCGACCTATGGGGCTTTGGTCAATATCGATCACTTTGTCGAAATGCTCTAAGCCCTTTATCTTTTTGTGCGGCGCTGGAACAGCTGTCGTTGCACCATTTAATTGAGTGTGGGCGACTTTAAAGAAGGTGTCATTGATGAGTGTTGATTTACCTGACCCTGATACACCAGTGATACAGCTGAACAGACCGACAGGAATGGTTGCGGTAACATTCTTTAGGTTGTTCCCTGTTGCACCAACGATCTCGACGATCTTTTTCTTGTCGATAGGCGTTCTTTGTTTTGGTATTGCAATCTCTTTGGCGCCGCTCAGGTACTGCCCTGTTAAAGAGTTCGGGTTTTCTATGATGTCTTGCATGGTTCCTTCTGCAACCACGTGACCACCATGAATACCTGCCCCTGGGCCGATATCGATAACATGGTCAGCACAACGAATCGCATCTTCGTCATGTTCCACAACAAGTACCGTATTACCTAAGTCCCTCAAGTGAATCAAAGTCTGCAACAGGCGTTCATTGTCACGCTGGTGGAGCCCAATAGATGGTTCATCGAGTACATACATAACGCCCACTAAACCAGCACCGATTTGACTTGCTAGACGAATACGTTGTGCCTCACCACCTGACAGCGTTTCAGCACTGCGTGATAAATTCAGGTAGTTCAAACCAACGTTGACCAAGAAATGCAGACGATCATTGATCTCTTTCATCACTTTATCTGCGATCTGCCCACGCTGACCATCTAACTTCAACTCTTGGAAGAATTGGAGTGCGTCAGCAATACTGAGCTCAACGATTTCAGGCAGTGTTGTATCACCAATGAAAACATTTCGAGCTTCCAGTCTTAAGCGAGTACCACTGCAGCTAGAACAAGATTTCGTTGAGATGTATTTGGCAAGATCTTCACGTACTGCGTTAGACTCCGTATCACGGTAGCGACGCTCTAGTGTATTTAAAATCCCTTCAAATGGATGACGTTTAACTCGGATATCACCACGATCATTGATGTATTTGAATTCAACTTCAGTACGACCGGATCCTTTGAGAATGATCTCTTGAGTCTTTGTGGGGAGAGTGTTGAATGGCACATACAGATCAAAGCCATAATGGTCTGATAGCGACGTTAACATCTGGAAGTAGTAGTAATTTTTTTGATCCCAGCCTTTAATCGCACCTTCAGCAAGACTCAGTTTATCATCCAAAATCACTCGACTTGGGTCAAAATATTGTTGAACACCAAGGCCATCACACGTGCCACATGCACCTGCCGGGTTGTTAAATGAAAACAGGCGAGGCTCTAGCTCTTGCATACTGTAGCCACACTTTGGACAAGCAAAGTTGGCAGAGAATACGATCTCTTCTTGTTCTTTATTCTCCATCCAACCGACGACAGCGATACCGCCAGAGAGCTCTAGTGTTGTTTCAAATGATTCGGCTAAACGTTGTTGAAGGTCCGGGCGAACCTTAAAACGGTCGACGACGACTTCTATGGTGTGCTTCTTATGTAGCTCAAGTGTTGGTGGATCGGATAAGTCGCAGGTCTCGCCATCAATACGAGCACGGATAAAACCTTGTGCTGCTAGGTTTTCCAGTGTCTTGACATGCTCACCTTTACGCTCTTTGACGATCGGAGCCATCAGCATCATCTTTGAGCCAGTAGGCAGTTCTAATACCTTGTCGACCATTTGGCTGATGGTTTGCGCAGCGAGAGGGATATTGTGATCAGGGCAGCGTGGTTCACCGACTCGAGCATAAAGTAATCTAAGGTAGTCATAGACTTCAGTAATGGTACCGACAGTTGAGCGAGGGTTGTGTGAAGTCGATTTTTGTTCGATGGAGATGGCTGGAGATAAACCTTCAATGTGGTCGACATCGGGTTTCTCCATAAGAGATAGAAATTGACGGGCGTAGGCCGACAAAGACTCAACATAACGACGTTGACCTTCTGCGTAGAGAGTATCAAACGCAAGTGACGATTTGCCTGAACCGGATAAGCCAGTGATAACCGTCAGCTTATCACGAGGTATGGTTAGGTTAATGTCTTTGAGGTTATGTGTACGAGCACCTCTGATTTCTATTTTATCCATCTCAACAGGCCATGTAATTTTCAGTGGCTAAAGTATTACATAGAGTGAGATTTGTGCAAAGTTTTACTGGATAAAAAAACAGTAACAAAAGGGCGACCCAAAGCGTCGCCCTTTCTAGCATCTGTAACGCAAGTGATTAACCCGTCGTTATGCTTCTTTCTTTGTCGAGTGTTTACCGAGTTCGATTTGCTTTTGGTCTTTCTTGTATAGGTTTTCAAAGCAGTAGTTTGTTGCTTCGATATAACCTTCGACACTACCGCAGTCAAAGCGTTGGCCTTTAAATTTGTAAGCCAATACACAACCGGCTTTTGCTTGTTTTAGCAAAGCATCGGTAATCTGAATTTCGCCGCCTTTGCCCGGTTCTGTTTGCTCGATAAGTTCAAAGATATCTGGAGTCAAAATGTAACGACCAATAATAGCTAAGTTGCTTGGAGCTGTCCCAGGTTCTGGTTTCTCGACCATGTCATCGACACGGAAAAGGTCATCTTTAATCATCTCGCCCGAGATAACGCCATATTTGTGTGTTTCGTTTTCAGGTACTTCTTGAACTGCGACAATAGAGCAGCGGAACTGTTTGTATAGCGCGACCATCTGAGCCAATACCCCTTGTTGTTCGTTCACACAAAGGTCATCGGCAAGCACAACTGCGAAGGGTTCATCACCAACTAATTCACGACCAGTCAAGATTGCATGACCAAGGCCTTTCATTTCACGTTGGCGAATGTAAGTGAAGTTTGCTGCTTCAATCGTCTCGCGAATATTGATCAGCAAATCTTCTTTATTCGTGCCGCTAATCTGATGCTCAAGTTCGTAGTTCTTATCAAAGTGATCCATGATTGAGTGCTTACCACGTCCAGTCACGATGCACATTCCATCCATACCCGCTTCGATCGCTTCTTCTACACCGTATTCAATCAGAGGTTTGTTTACGACTGGCATCATCTCTTTAGGCATAGACTTGGTGGCAGGTAAAAAACGTGTACCGTAGCCAGCTGCCGGGAAAAGGCACTTTTTGATCATAATAAGACCCTTTATCTATAATAATTATGGATTCAACCTGAGTGGTTGATATTTCTGAGGGCAACTCTAGCATAATTGAGGTCGAAAATTCAGTAACAATAGCTATGGTTTACGAGAGCTTACCTCAACATTATCGTAAAACTAAGAGGCGAAGCATTGATTACGCAAGCAGGTTTTGGTTTGCCCATGCGATGGCTTGGACTCTATTTTTAACCGCCAGCTTACGAAATATCTGGTAAAGATGAGATTTGACGGTGAACTCGCTAATAAATAAGTCGTCGGCGATTTGTGTGTTTGATGCTCCAGATTGCAGACAGCGAATCACCTGGATTTCTCGAATGGTTAAGTCGACATTGGTCGGTGTGGTATTAGTATTGACCATATTACGATAATAAAATAACAGTTGATTAGTTACCTTTCTTGGTAGCCAATTTTGCCCGTCTATCACGGCTTGAAGACCAAGCGCGATTTTGTCTTTTGGCTCGGTGTGGTAAAAGAGCCCCTTTAATACGCCGTAGGTAAGAAGCTCTGAAGTAGGAAGTGGTTGAGGGACATTGAACAAAATGATCTCATGGTTTTTCCACATTACGGTCAGGTTCGCACAATCAATACGGAGTTGTGGTACCTCTTTGTAATCGACGAGTAAGATGCGGTTACTCCTTTTCCTATCAACGAGCATTAATTCATCCGGGGTCATTTTGTAGCAAGGGATTGATAGGTGTTTTCCTATCTCCTTTATGTGTAGGTGGGTGTCGCTTGGATCAGCACACAGAAAGTGTAAAGTGCGAGCGTATCGAGATGTTTTCATTGAAAGCCCTACTATTTGTGGTATGAGATTCTACGTTGTCATGCGCAATCTCTCATCTCTAGCGTCTTAGTTATGTCTTGCGTTGAACATCAATGATCAAAGTAAATGAGTGGTTTGTAAGTGGAGAAAAAAGCTACATCGATCTGAATATCATGATTTATTACGTTTTTATTCTTTGTCGTGAGGGGAGAATGGGAATGCGATTTATCACTGTAGAAAAGCGTGCTATTCTTATGCGCTAAAATTTTTTGAGACTATGAATTTAGACGGAGCAAATCATGGCTAGCCGTGGAGTTAACAAAGTTATATTAGTGGGTAACCTAGGTAATGACCCTGAAATTCGTTACATGCCAAATGGTAGCGCAGTAGCGAACATTACCATTGCAACGTCAGAGTCATGGCGTGATAAAGCGACTGGCGAACAGCGTGAAAAAACAGAGTGGCACCGTGTTGCTCTGTTTGGAAAACTGGCGGAAGTTGCGGGTGAATACCTACGTAAAGGTTCTCAAGTTTACATTGAAGGCCAACTTCAAACTCGTAAATGGCAAGATCAAAGCGGTCAAGATCGTTATACAACAGAAGTTGTCGTTCAAGGCTTCAATGGTGTAATGCAAATGCTGGGTGGCCGCGCTCAAGGTGGTGCTCCTGCTCAAGGTGGTATGGGTAATAACCAACAGCAGGGTGGTTGGGGGCAGCCACAACAGCCACAACAACAGCAATACAGTGCTCCAGCTCAACAGCAGCAGAAAGCACCTCAACAATCAGCACCACAGCCGGCTCAACCTCAATATAATGAACCGCCAATGGATTTTGATGATGACATCCCATTTTAAGCTCTGTTTTTAATATATTATAAAGACAGTCTTAAATTGGAAAAAGCCGCGTTTATCGCGGCTTTTTGTTACCTAAAGTTCTTAACACTTTATCGACAACCTCAGTTTATAGTATAAGTAGCGATACGGTATAATGTGAGTTGAAAAGGATTTCGTTATTCATGAGATATACCCCAACACTGAAATTGAGCACCCGCTTAGTGGCCTTTGTCACCGTGATTGTTATCAGCGCGATGTTCATTCTATTTATCGGTGGTACTCTTTCATTTAAACGTATTGGTCAGGAGTATTTAGATCATTATTTGGTTGGCATTGTCGACGTTGTTGATAAAGAGATGGAAGACCCTGATGCCGCCTATTCGATGCAACGTTGGATGCCTAAAATGTTGCAAGCGAGCAATATTGTTGAGATGGAGCTCTCGAACAAGAGTGGTATCGTTTATCGTTTTAAAGACACCTCTCCACAAATTGATCCTAGCCGTCTCTATGAGAGAAGTTTTGTCTTAGATCGGAATGAAGGTTATCGCATCGAATTTAAAGCTCTTCCCCCCTATATCGGCTATAACTATTCGTTTGAAGCCATGTGGTCAATTACTCTAGCGGTTGCGCTTATTATTTTCTGTTTAGCACGTGGCGTACAATGGCTAAAAGGTCAATTAATGGGTTCTGAAATGCTCGAAGAGCGTGGCAGAATGCTTCTTGCGGGGCAAGTTGAAGCTTATGCAAAAGGCGATGAACGAGAGTGGCCATATACGGCAAGTGAGGCTCTCGATGTCCTAATTGAGGAACTGCAAGATGCCCGGCAAGAGCGGAGTCGCTTTGATACTTTTATTCGCACCCATACTTTCCTAGATCAGCTTACTGGTACAGCTAATCGAATGCTATTTGATAACAAGCTTGAATCCGCACTGCATGAGAGTGGTGCGCGAGGGGGAGTGCTACTGATACGCATTGATGAATGGGAACAGGTTCGTGATGCGAATGATAAGCCAGTGACCGACAGTTTTATTGTTGAGGTTGGCGAGGTGCTTTCAAACATTGTTCAACGCTATCCTGATGTTATGTTCTCTCGTTATTACGACGCTGATTTTGCTGTGTTTATTCCGCATCAGGGGGCAAAGGATATCGCAAAGTTGGCGGCTCAATGTTTAAGGCAGTTAGATAAAATAACCCCACCGAAACCTTTGGCAGCTGACAATTGGTGTCATATCGGTGTGACAATGTATGTTGAAGGTGAGCGCCATAACCTGATCATGGATGAAGCGGAAACAGCATTAAAAAGCGCTCAGTTGGAGCAGGTTAACAACTGGAGTCGCTATCCTAAACAGAATACAAGTGAGCTTGATAGAGGCAGTGTCCGTTGGCGAACCCTGCTTGATAAAGCCCTACTTCCTGAAAACTTAGTGATCTTCACTCAGCGGTGCTACCTTATGTCGGATTCTGATCAGGCTATTGAATTGCATCAAGAAGTCTTCACGAGAATTCATGACCCAGACAAAGGTTTATTGAAATCATCTCGATTTATGCCCGCGGTTGAGCAAGTGGGTTATCAAGCGCAAATTGATCAATCGGTTTTGACGGTTTTATTGAAATCATTGAAAGAATCAACCAAACTCACCAGCTATTCGGTGAACTTGCATGTCACCCCGTTTGCCAATAAACACCATTTTAAGTGGTTTAGAAGTGAGTTGTTACAGCTTTCCGCCCAACACCGATCTCAATTAGCCTTTGAGTTTTCAGAAGGACATCTTATTGCCCACCTTGATTATATGAGACCGGTGGCAAAGATGTTGAAAGGGTTAGGGTGTAAAGTCATTGTCGGGCAAGCTGGACGCACGATTGTAAGCACACACTACATCAAGGATTTAAAGGTTAATTTTATTAAGCTTCATCGCAGCTTAATAAAGAGAATCGATCAAAGACATGAAAACCAACTGTTTGTCCGAAGCTTAATCGGGGCGTGTGGTGATTCTTCAACTCAAGTTATTGCGGTAGGTGTAGAGACAAAGCAAGAAAAGAACACTTTGATAGAGTTGGGTATTAACGGCTATCAAGGCAGATATTTCGAAGAAGAACAACAAATTATCCCTTTGCCTAACCAAGGTGACAGCGCAGTGGAAAACGAATCTGTTGTGAAAGTAGGTCGAAGAAATCGATGGCGCAAGAGTAGTAGTAAAACATGAATTTTAAAGCGATTTTAAACAAGGTAAAGCCAAAGAATAACAGGGGCAGCACACAAGTTGTCGTATTGGGTAATGAGGC
Organism: Vibrio artabrorum; assembly: GCF_024347295.1. Lineage (NCBI taxonomy): Bacteria > Pseudomonadati > Pseudomonadota > Gammaproteobacteria > Vibrionales > Vibrionaceae > Vibrio > Vibrio artabrorum. Next base: position 332,596 of record NZ_AP025458.1, read on the forward strand.
TATTTATGTATCATCAGCAGATCTAGAGGCGCAATCCACTCGTATTCCATTGGTGAATGGGGACTGGGAAAGCGCGCTGAAAAAATCGCTGAATAGTGAGGCTTTTTCTAGTCATCGCTTCCAGTTAATCATCAGCGCTAACTACTACCAAACCTACCAGATCGATAAACCCAACATACCCGAAAACGAATGGCCTGTGGCGCTGCCTTTTTTACTCAAAGATCTGATATCGGAAAGAGTGACAGACATCACTGCGAGTGCGGTCGCGCTGCCCACCTCTAATAAGTTACAAGTGTATGTTTTACCGAGAAAACTGTTGAATAAGTTGGTGAGCATTGCTGATTCAGCGCAAGTTGAGCTTAACGGTATTGCCCCTGAAGACGAAATCTGGGGCTATAGCGCAGGTGATCTTGCTAATTTTATCCTACTGCAACGCAGTTCTGGAGCGCACTTTAAGCTTGGAGCGTTTGTTGACAATACCGTTTGCTTTCAAAGAACCATCCGCAGTGTTGTGCCGCCTTTAACCGGTGTTGCATCCCATTCTCTTCAGTTAGATAGCTTGGCTTTGGAACTGCAACGCTCGATTGATTACCTTTCCTCTCAAATTAAAGGCGCTCAACTGCATCAGCTAAAAATCTGCTGTGATGAGGAAGATGAAGTTGAATTACAAAGTGCTTTAAATAACACGTTGAGTTCAAGTGTCTCCTTATTAGTTGAAGGAGAGCGAGATAATTCAGAACGTTTGTTATTGAAAATCGCGTCTGAAAGAGATGGTTTCAATGTTAACCTTTACCCTGAGCATCTAAAACCGAAGAATGAATTATTCACGCTGACAAACGTTGTCGCCGGTTGGGTGTGTGTTTCTATCCTGCTACTTGGCGGGTACTTTATCATGCAGTATCAAGCTTCAGCACTTGATCAGGGTTTAACGGCATTGCAGCGTGAATCAGCACAGCTTAATAAGCAAGTTGATCAATTGAATAATAAGTTAACTCAGCATAAGCCATCTCTCGATAAAGTCGCCGCCGTGGCACGTCTCCAGCGAGAGACACAAGCCAAAAAAGAAGCTTTGAAGGCGGTAGGACAATACGATGAATCACAACAGGTCGGATATTCTGGTGTGATGATGGCCTTAGCTAAATTAGGTCGAAATGATATCTCACTCTCGCAGATTTACATCACTCACGACACGTTGGATCTCAGTGGTTTTGCTCGTAATGCTGATGCCGTTCCTAACTGGGTTGGTCAATTTAGAAGTGAACTTAATTTAGTTGGGCGAGCTTTTGAAAAACTCAAAATCGGTCGTAATGATCAAGATGTGGTGACGTTTGAGCTCAGCACTCGCAGGGAGAGCAAATAATGCAGTGGTGGAACCAACTTAACGACAAGTTTCTCGTTTTAAGCCAAAGAGAGAAATGGTTAATTGTTGTGTGCGGTTTGGTAGGGGTATCCATGTTGTTGTTCATCACATTGCTGGAGCCTGCGTATCTCAATTTACAGGCGAAAAGCACTGAGACGATGAGCCTGACTCATTCAAACCAAAGACAACAAGGCGATTTACTGACTCTGCAAGCTCAGCTCAATAGTGACCCAGATAAAGACATTAATGTTGAACTCAAGACATTACTCGAAGAAAGCCAAGCGCTTTCACTTCAGTTATCAGAAATCGTAGAGGGGCTGATCTCGCCTTCTCAAATGTCGCAGCTGTTGGAAAATGTCCTGAAAGCAGGCGATGGACTCAAATTAGAGTCTCTTGAGTCATTAAAACCAGAAGCCATTTCGAATAATCAAGAAACCAGTGAATATTCAGGTTATTTTCTTCACCCAGTAAGAATGGAGTTAACAGGGAGTTACTTTGATATTGCCGCTTATCTTCAAGCGCTAGAATCTCTGCCAGTTAACTATTACTGGCGCACATTTAAATACACAGTTGAAGAATACCCTAAAGCTCGACTTGTACTCGAGGTTTACACATTAGGTACCAGACAGGAGTTTATCGGTGGTTAGAGCTCTATTGTTGTCCTTACTGTTTAGCAGTTCAGTGGCGTGGGCCGAGCAAGACCCGACCGCCCCGTTAGGCTGGCTTAATCATGAACAAAAAATAGCGTCAGAGAAGGCGACCCCCATTCGTTATCGCTTGCCGTCTCTAGAGAGCATCGTTTGCAGAGGTGACATCCCCTGCTATGCCATTATGAATGGTCAAGTTCTCGGTCAGGGAGATACGATCAAAGGGTACCGAGTTAAGGACATCGCTCCAGAATATGTCACTCTACAGAGAAGCTCTAAGCAGTGGAAATTAGAGATGTTCTCTTTAGATGTTAAGAATAATTAAGGTTAGAGTGAAGACATGCGTAAATTAGTATTAGTAATTCTAGTGTCATCGTTAGTTGGTTGTTCAATGGGGCATAGAGATCCTGTTGAAATAAAAGAGTCTTTGAACGCATCGATTAATGAGGCCAATAGCAAGGCTCTTCATGATCTTCCGTCTTCGGTTCAAGATGATCTTATGCCTCAACTTGATTCAGACTCTACCTCTCCGGATATGGAAAAGGTCAAGCGCTTCCGTATTCAGGCGAAAGATGTTGACGCGAGAACTTTCTTTACAAGCTTAGTGAAAGGCACCGAATACAGTGCCGCTATTCACCCCGGTGTCTCAGGAAAGCTCACTTTTAATCTCACAGACGTTACCTTAGATGAAGTTTTGTCGGTTGCACAGGACATGTATGGTTACGATATTGAAAAGCGTGGCAAGGTCATACAGGTTTATCCTGCTGGCCTTCGCACGGTCACTATCCCTGTCGATTACTTGCAATTAAAACGCTCAGGTCGATCATTAACAACGATCAGTACAGGAACGATCTCTAATTCTGATTCTAATTCATCAAACTCTTCAAGTTCGAACTCGTCAAATTCATCGAATTCATCGAACTCATCGAACTCATCGAATTCGACATCAAATGGCGGTACTGAGATTGAAACGACCTCTGAAAGTGATTTTTGGCCACAGCTTGAAGCTGCGGTTGCTCATCTGATTGGGTCTGGTGATGGTCAAAGTGTGGTTGTGACTCCGCAAGCGAGTGTGATTACCGTTCGTGCATATCCGGACGAAATTCGTGAAGTCAGAGAGTTTTTGGGGATTTCTCAGAAGCGTTTGCAGCGCCAAGTTATTTTGGAAGCCAAAATCATGGAAGTCACCTTGAGCGATGGTTACCAACAAGGCATTAACTGGACGAAGATGTTTTCGGCAAATGGCACCAACTATACGCTCGGTATGGGATCGATTGTTAAAAATGCGGCGGGTGCGATTATCCCTGGTGCATTGCCTGGCATGGATCCAATTGGTGCGACTTTAGGCGGTCAATCTAACCTTGTTGTCTCTGGAGGGAGTTTTGAAGCTGTATTGAGTTTCATGGGGACACAAGGTGACCTCAATGTGCTTTCTAGTCCTCGAGTCACCGCTGCCAATAACCAGAAAGCCGTGATTAAAGTGGGCACTGACGAATATTACGTCACTGACTTATCAAGTACGGTTGGCAGCGGTGATAATGCCAATGTTGCCCCTGATGTTGAGCTTACTCCCTTTTTCTCTGGTATCTCGTTGGATGTGACGCCGCAAATAGATGATAAGGGGAGTGTGTTCTTGCATGTTCATCCAGCCGTTATTGAAGTTGCAGAAGAAGTGAAAGAACTTAATCTTGGCGCAACAACGGGGGTGGTATCACTGCCTTTGGCAAAAAGTTCTATTCGTGAGTCTGACTCAGTGATTCGAGCACAGGATGGGGATGTTGTCGTTATTGGTGGATTAATGAAATCCAACACGAATGATATCACCTCCAAAGTCCCATTCCTGGGAGATATTCCTGGATTAGGTCACTTGTTCCGTAATACCCGTCAATTAACCCAGAAAACAGAGTTAGTCATTTTATTAAAACCAACGATTGTTGGTGTGAACACTTGGCAAACGGAAATAGAGCGTTCTCGAGATCTTCTGCAACAGTGGTTTCCTGATGAAAAGTAGTCACAGGTTTTCTCCATGTAGATTGGCAGTATGTCATTAAGGTAGGTCACCTTATGTATCAAGCGCATTTTGGCTTTGAACAACTGCCGTTTACTCTTACGCCGAATACTGAGTTTTTTTATGGATTAGCGCCTCATTTTGAGGCCATTCAAATGGTTATTTCGGCGTTAGAGATGGGGGAAGGTGTGATCAAGGTGACGGGCGAGGTCGGCACTGGGAAAACGATGGTATGCCGAATGCTGGTGAATCATTTACAAAACAGTACGGCTCTGATCTACCTTCCGAACCCAATGTTATCGGGTGCCGACTTACGTCAAGCCGTCGCCAAAGAATTAGATATTGTCGTCGAGAGCGAAGCCACCTTAGTGGATAATATTCAACATCGATTAATTGAGTTGAATCGCGCAGGATTAAGAGTGGTTGCGATACTCGATGAGGCTCAAGCTCTGTCGGATGAGGTGCTCGAAACGTTGAGATTATTCGGTAACCTCGAGACTGAAGATAAGAAGCTGCTCCAAATGGTGCTGCTAGGACAACCGGAGCTGGATGTTAGGTTGGAGGAGTATCATCTTAGGCAGTTTCGTCAGAGGATTACTTTTAGCTCGACATTGAGGCCGCTAACTCTCGATGAAACCGTCGCTTACATTGACAATCGGATCGTTAAATCGGGTGGTAATCCTGAGTTGTTCAGTTTGAATCAAAAAAAGGCAATCAGCCGCTCTTCGTTAGGTATTCCAAGGTTGATCAATCAACTCTGTCACAAAGCTTTATTGCTTTCGTTTAGTGAGAATAAGCAACACATTGAGAATCAGCACCTGTATTCAGCCATGCACGAGACATACGATGTATGTAAACCAAAATTTAAAACGCCAATATTGTGGGGTTGGAATTAATTATGAGTGTCATTAACAACGCCTTATCTGAGTTGGCAAAAAAGCAGTCAACAACTTCGATTGAAGCGGTCGTCGTACCGAAAATCCGAACACACTCTCCTTTAATGTGGGTTGCTGTGGGTTTTACACTCAGTCTGGCCATGAGTGGTTGGGCGATATCACAAGGCCCGGCTGTTGATCGAACAATATCAACTCGGGATGCACAAGCTCCGCTCTCGGTTGTGGATAATCAGAGCGAAAATCACAGTGGGATAACACCGGAACTGTTGTCACCAACTAAAAAATTAGTGACGCTAAACGCAACGACGATTTCTTCGGAAAATTTAACGGCATCTTCTGGCGAGCAAATTAAAGCTGTGACTCAATCGAACGCAGCAACGGCACATGGCTCCCAAGTCACTCAATCTCAAGTCATGCCTAAGCTGCCCAGTACCGCGAAAGCCACTCATACGGGCATTCCCAAACCGATGTCTGTTGCGAGTGTGGCTAAAACCGATCCTAGCTCGGTCTCCAATAAGATAGATAGTGATGGTGATTCAAAAAATAACGCAATGTTGATTGAGCAGGTGGAGCTAACACCAAAACAATTATCAACAAACGCACAAGGTCGAGCTCAGAAAGCGTTGGATGCGAACGATCTTAATGGCGCCTTGAAAGGCTATACAGAGGCGCTCCGCTATGCGCCAAGAAATGAGGATGTTCGTCAGAAACTGGCCATTCTCTATTTTGGAAAAGGGGAGACTCGAAAAGCCTATGAGCTTTTTCAATCCGGTATAAAATTGAATAACGACAGTGAAAAACTGCGCCTAGGGTTGTCAAAACTACTGGTCAAAGCAAATCAGGCTGAGGCGGCGTTGAGCCCGTTAATACACTTGCCGCCCAATCCCACGAAAGAATATTTAGCAATGCGTGCCGCTTTGAGCCAAAAAGCGCAGCAAGAGGAGATGGCGTTGGAGAGCTATCGTCGGCTCGTTGAAGTGGACTCAGAGAATGCGCGCTGGTGGTTAGGGTTGGCCATTCAACAAGAGCGACAGCTTGATTTTTCCGCGGCAAAAGAGTCCTATCAAGGTGCTTTAACCCGAGTTGGTATATCGTCGCAGTCACAAAGTTTTGCCCGTGACCGCTTAAAAATACTCAGTACCTTAGAGGAGAGTAGCGATGAAAATTAGATTAAGGAAGCGACTCGGTGATTTGCTTGTTGAAGAAGGTATTGTTACAGACAATCAAGTAGAACAAGCTCTTGCGGCCCAAAAGCATACCGGGCGTAAGCTAGGCGATGCGCTGATAGAGCTGGGTTTTTTGTCTGAGCAGCAGATGCTGACCTTTTTATCTCAACAGCTAGCGATTCCTCTTATTGACTTAAGTCGTGCTGATGTCGATGTAGAAGCGGTACAGTTGTTGCCTGAGGTGCATGCCCGCCGTCTGCGAGCGTTGGTTATTGGACGTCAAGGGGATACTTTACGTATCGCGATGAGTGATCCAGCTGATCTCTTTGCGCAAGAGTCGTTGCTTGGTCAACTGGGTAACTACGAATTAGAGTTTGTAGTCGCGCAAGAAAGGCAATTGGTTGAGGGGTTTGACCGCTATTATCGAAGAACCAAAGAGATAGCCTCATTTGCTGAACAGTTGCACGCTGAACATCAAGTTAATGATGCCTTTGATTTTGATATTGCTGAAGAAGACAGTGATGAAGTTACCGTCGTTAAGCTCATTAACTCGTTGTTTGAAGATGCAATCCAAGTTGGCGCTTCTGATATTCATATTGAACCGGATTCAAACGTATTACGCCTTCGTCAGCGGATTGATGGTGTCTTACATGAAACACTGCTCAATGAGGTGAATATAGCTTCAGCGTTAGTTTTACGTTTGAAGTTGATGGCCAACCTCGATATTTCAGAGAAACGTCTTCCTCAAGATGGTCGTTTTAATATTCGCACAAAAGGCCAATCGGTTGATATTCGTATGTCGACGATGCCGGTGCAGTATGGTGAGTCGGTGGTGATGCGCTTGCTTAATCAAACATCAGGTCTCCGTAAATTAGAAGCATCAGGTATACCCAGTGATCTTCTTATTAGACTGCGTCAACAGTTACGCCGCCCGCATGGCATGATCTTGGTGACAGGCCCTACGGGGTCAGGTAAAACAACCACTCTTTATGGGGCGTTGAGTGAACTGAACGAACCGGGTAAGAAGATCATTACCGCAGAAGATCCGGTTGAATATCGCCTTCCGCGAGTGAATCAAGTGCAAGTGAATCCTAAGATAAATCTCGACTTCTCTACTGTTCTTAGAACTTTTCTTCGTCAGGATCCCGATATTATTCTTATAGGTGAAATGCGAGATCAAGAAACGGTCGAAATTGGTTTGCGGGCAGCACTTACGGGCCACTTAGTGTTAAGTACACTGCATACCAATGATGCTGTAGACAGTGCGTTGCGTATGATGGATATGGGCGCGCCGGGCTATTTGGTGGCGAGCGCGGTGAGAGCGGTAGTCGCACAGCGATTGGTTCGTAAGGTATGCACAGATTGTAAGGTGAATGACGAATTAGATGAAGCTCGTAAACAGTGGTTGAGTGTCCGTTTTCCAAATCAGGTGGGTGTCTCATTCATGAAAGGACGTGGTTGCCAGAACTGCAACTTGACTGGCTACAGTGGGCGTATTGGTGTGTTTGAAATGTTGGAGTTAGAGCAAAACATGATGGATGCATTAAGATCAAATGATGCGGTAGGCTTTGCTCAAACCGCGAGACGGTCTGAAAGTTATAAACCGCTATTAGCTTCTGCTATGGAGCTCGCTTTGCAAGGTGTGGTGAGTCTTGATGAGCTTATGCTTCTTGGTGAAGGTGATGCTTCTGGATCCACGGATCCTATTTATCTGTAGAGGTAAAGTGATATGCCAACATATCGTTATGTCGGACGCAGTTCTGATGGTCGCCAAGTCACTGGCCGATTGGATGCGAATAACGAAGATCTTGCGACAGAAAGTTTGCTGAATAAAGGGATTATTCCTACTTCAATCAAGCTCGGCAGAAGTGGTGGCTCAATATTGGATAGGGATGTCTCTAGCCTGTTCTCACCGACTGTTCCGCTAGAGGTGTTGGTTCTGTTTTGCCGCCAGTTATACAGCTTGACCAAGGCGGGGGTTCCATTATTGAGATCGATGAAAGGCCTGACTCAAAATTGTGAAAACAAACAGCTGAAAACGGCTTTAGAAGAAGTGGTCACCGAGTTAACGAATGGTCGGGGGTTATCCACATCGATGCAGATGCACCCCAAGGTATTTAGCCCATTATTTGTATCGATGATCGGTGTTGGTGAAAATACCGGTCGCTTAGATCAAGCTTTGTTACAGTTAGCTGGATATTATGAGCAAGAAGTCGAAACTCGTAAGCGGATCAAGACGGCGATGCGTTATCCGACGTTTGTCGTTAGCTTTATTTTGGTGGCGATGTTTATCCTCAACATCAAAGTTATCCCACAGTTTTCGAGCATGTTCGCGCGCTTTGGTGTCGAGCTACCATTACCAACACGTATTTTGATCGGGATGTCGGAGTTCTTTGTTAATTATTGGGGGTTAATGCTTGCTGTGATTTTCGGTCTTATTTTTGGCTTGAAAGCATGGTTAAAGACAGACAAAGGCTTAGAAAACTGGGATCGGTTACGGTTGAAACTACCGGTTATTGGTGGCGTCGTGAATCGAGCTTTGTTGTCGCGTTTCTCTCGAACTTTCGCATTGATGTTGAAAGCGGGCGTGCCACTGAACCAATCATTAGCACTCTCTGCCGAGGCTTTGGATAACCGCTTTCTTGAACTGCGTGTTCAAGGTATGAAGTCTGCAATAGAAGCAGGTAGTACGATTTCATCTACCGCGATTAATAGCGAAATTTTCACTCCACTCGTTATACAAATGATCTCGGTGGGAGAAGAAACCGGTCGAATTGATGAGCTGCTATTGGAGGTGTCCGACTTTTATGATCGTGAAGTTGATTACGATTTAAAAACACTAACAGCAAGAATTGAACCTATTTTATTGGTGATTGTTGCAGGCATGGTGCTTGTCTTAGCTTTGGGTATTTTCTTACCTATGTGGGGAATGTTAGATGCTATCAAAGGGTAGGGAATGTTAAATAACCTACAACGCTCACGCTTTGTTATTTGGAGTGTGGTTATCCTTTTTTTAATGATAGCGTTGCTTTCTGCATGGGACACAATAGAAGAAGACGCAACCAATACCGCATTGATCGTAGCAAGCAAACGGATTTTGGAGCAGGCCAATTTGTTCAAACAGCAATACCTGTTATCGAGTCCGGAGAAAAAAAATGATTTAGAACGATTAAAGCGCTATAGCCGAACGGGCTGGATCATGCCGCTCCAAGGCTCAAAGCGAAACTGTCAATATTGGTTAGAACAACTGTACCCTCAACAGAATATCTTGGGAATCACGTCGCCCAGTATTGAAGATAAAAGCAGTTCCTTACAATTTCATTGTATTTATCATTATGGTGAGAAGTATCAAATAGACATCGTATTAAAAAAAGACCGGTTTACGGTCAAGGCCAATATTTTGGCGTTGAGAGCGTATTGACACTGTTTTAATGATTTTATACATATGTAAATGTATACTGCGCGTTAACAATTAGGTGAGTGGGTAGCAAATGCTTAAGAATCAAAAAGGTTTCTCTCTAGTCGAGTTGGTCATTGTCATTGTCGTTGTCGGTTTATTGGCAGCCGCGGCTTTACCTCGCTTTTTAGATGTGACCGATGAGGCCAAGAAATCAAGTATTGAAGGCGTTGCTGGTGGTTTTGCAACCGCTGTTTTATCGGCAAGAGCACAGTGGGAAGCGGAAGCAAGGCCATCGAAGAAAATTGGCGTTGAAACATACAATACTGTAAATTATGACGGTGTGGATTTTTGGTTGACTAGGTCAAAAAACAGCAATGGTGTGGAAACGGACTTTCGAGACGGCTACCCATTGACTCTGAATCATAATTCCGGCATCGCTCCACAGGGTATTTCAGATAAAACCTGCTCTGAGTTAATGGAAAATTTATTACAAAATCCGCCTAAAGTTGGCGCGGTTTCTGATATTGCTAACGACTCAAATTACAAATATTCAGCAAAAGCAAATTCAGGTGAGGCAACCTGTACTTACATTCAATTAGAAGGTAATACTGAGCACCAATTTGTTTATGAAATTAAAACCGGTCGCGTGACCGTAACTTTGCAGTAAGTCTGCGCAAAATAGAACATAGAGAGAGCTTAACTATGAAAAGACAAGGCGGTTTCACCCTAATCGAATTAGTGGTTGTAATTGTTATTCTGGGTATCCTTGCGGTTACGGCTGCACCCCGCTTCTTAAACCTGCAAGACGATGCGAAAAAAGCGACTCTTGAAGGGTTAAAAGGCTCTATTCAAGGCGCATCTGGTATCATTTACGGTAAATCAGCGATTGAGGGTATTGAATCCAATGCATCTGGTGCTGTTAGCGCAGGGGCGTCTACCATCAACGTTGTATATGGTTATCCGGAAGCGTCTTCTTCTGCGATCACCGCAATCGTAGACGGTCTTGGTACAAACGAAGACTTTACTTTTATTAAGGATGTGACGGCAGGTAGTGAAGTGACTTTCGGTCTTAAAGATTATAAAACTCATTGCGTTAGCTACACTGAAGCGATAGACAAAAATTCAGCTCCCGTTATTAAGGTTATCGATACTGAAGCAAATTGTACTCCTTAGTGGCACTTAACTTTTAGGCCAGCTATTGCTGGCCTTTTTTCTATCTACAGCACACAAATAACAAAACGATATCTATACATAACATCGTAACTGTCGTTCTTTTGTATAATCAGTATTCGTTAGACGTTAGAGGCTCAATATGGATAGCAGCCCCAAATCCCGTGGCTTTACTTTAATCGAGTTGATCATCGTTATCATTATACTCAGCATTATTTCAATTTTTGCCGCAAGCCGCTTCGTCGGCACCTCTAGTTTTTCTATTTTTACTGCGCAAGAGCAAGCCATCTCCGTTATACGCCAAATTCAAGTTAATCGAATGCAATCTAATGTTTCTGGGGCTAATAATAGCTTTCGCCTGGCGATTAACCGCGACTGTTTAGGCTCTGTAACCGCTTGTCGCTTAGATCTATCGAACAGTGCCCAGAAAAAACAAGCGGATGCGCGTAGTGATTATGTCCGAGAGGCTGATATTTCATTTTCTCCGACGAATACCATTATCGACTTTGATCTATTAGGTAACCCTTCTACCTCTTCTACCCCTTCCGGGAGTACGGAAGTGAATATTACTATTCATTCAAACTCTTCAAATTACAGCTCTCAAGTGTGTATCAACTCTCAAGGCTATGTGCGTGAGGGAGCGTGTTGATGATTCGAACAAGAGGTTTCACTCTTATTGAAAGTATTGTTGCGATTGTCATACTGGGCATTGCGATGATCACGATTGCGAGCTTTTTAGTGCCACAAGTCACCCGTTCTGCAGATCCACAATATCAAAATCGTTCTGTTGCTTTGGGGCAGAGTTTGATGAATCAAATTTTAGCTCTTGGCTTTGATGAACACAGTGATTTTGATGGTGGTTTGGTTCGTTGTGGTGATGCTGGTGCGGCAACTTGCTCTGCTTCGAATAAACTCGGTGTGGATGGCTCAGAGGCAACGCCTGCGGCTTTTAATGATGTTGATGATTATATTGGCTGTTGGTATACAGACAGTACCAAGTCCGATTGTGTCTCTTCTACTCAATCCCCATTAGCCAATATTTTGGATGAGAATATCACCGATAGTTATGCGAATTTTCGTGTTGAGGTTGTGGTCTTTTATGATCAAAACCTGGACGGAACCGATGATAATGCGATTGGCACAATGAAACGCGTTGAATTACAAATCTTGGGTGGTCAAACCCGCTATAGCTTGATTGCTTACAAGGGGAATTACTAATGAAGCAACGGGGTTTTACTCTTATCGAAATGATCGTAACGATTGCTGTGGTGGCGGTTATTGGGTTGGCGATTGCCAGTTTTGTTGAATACGGTATGAAAGGCTATGCTGAGACGATTGACCGACAAAAAGTACAAGTAAAAGGTCAATTTGTTGTAGAGAAAATGTCACGAGAGATAAGCCACGCGGTTCCGAATAGTTTTACTACCACGATCACTCCGGCTTCGGCTTTTTCTCAAAAATGTATCGTTTTCTATGCGATTAAGTATTCCGGTTTTTATCACCTAGATGAAGCGAACGATAAACTGAATTTTATTATCGGGCAAGACTCCCCAAGACTCGATGCTAATGATTATCTTATTATTAATCCCACCACTCCCTCTGAGTTAGGGGCGGGCTCGACCAAGCGAATTTCGGTCTCAGGCTTAGCCTCTACGAATAATGTATTTACGGTATCTTCGGTAAGCCTTAGCAGTCAGTCAATTGCTCGGCGACATTATATCTATGATAGCAATGCTCGCGTGAGCTATTGTTTGGTGAATGATACTGTTCGAAATCAAGGTCTAATCCAACGTAATGGCGTCACTGTTGCAGACAGTATCAATTTCGCTCAAAGTGATTTCCGCTACGAAGAACCCAGCTTACAGCGAGGTGGTGTGATTCACATTGACCTCGTACTTGAACAAAACCGTGAAGTTAGTGTTTACCAACAAGATGTGCAGGTACTCAATGCGCCATAGAAAATCATCTCAACAAGGTAGTGTGCTGGTCGTGGCTGTATTTGTTATCGTGGTGATCGGCTTTCTTGCCACTTCCTTAGTGCAAGTACAGTGGTCGAATCACGATACACTAACGCGTAAGCAACTGGGTACTCAGGCTTGGCTTTTAGCGCATTCTGCGAATGAATGGGCATTGACGCAAGTGTATCCTCTGTCAGTCTCACCTGCGGTGTCAACAAGCGTTAATACGGCCTGTAACGACTTAAATTCAAATCAGGTGAGCAACGGTATGTCGACTATCTGTCGTGTAGACCAATTAACCTGTCATCAGGTTGGTGTTTTAGATGGTGTGGGCTTTTTTAAAATTGAATCAACGGCGGTGTGTGGCTCTGGAATCAATCAAGTGCAACGCATTCAAGAAGTGTGGGTGAGAGAGACAAAATGAAATATCTTAGTCTTATATTTGCGTTGATCTTGGTTTCTTTTCCCGCTTTTGCGGACTTTTCTTCCTCTCAATGTCGTGCCCTTAATTCTGGAAGTGATTTTTCGGTATGGTTTAAGTTGGATCCTGCATCAGCTCAAGACACCATCTACGCCACGAAAAGAAACAGTTCTAGCCCGGCTCCAATGTGGACGAATGATCGCCGTGTTAGAGATGCTGTGATCGATGACAAGGAAACGGTGAGCGGTGATTTCTATGAAGTTTTACTTGAGTATCAAGCTGATAGGAATAAGTCTGGGTGGTTAACTTACCACTTATGGGAAGGTCGTTCTTGGCGACAAGTCGGTGTACCGCAATATGCAGACCTTTCTGGGCTTTCTGCTGCCATTGCGGTTTCAGGGGATGGAGCCAGCGACATCCAATGTGGTGATATCGCAACACCACCGCCCCCACCGCCATCCCCCGAGATTTGTGATGTGACACCAAATGTCGTTCAATCTTGGGGGGGGGATAGCCGTTTAAAATGGACTTCTAGTACGCCCAGTATCCAGATAGAAGGTACTTACCAGGCCAGTGGTCAGGTGGGTATTGGGGTTGATCCTACTAATCCGGCAGGATTAAAAACACAGTGTGATGGAAAGGAGTGTATCGAGAATTCATCGTTATATGTAGCGGAGCCGAATATCGTTAATTTAGACTTGCCAACAGGTCAGAATGTGGATGCTGGTTGGCAAGTGATTGATTTGGGTAGTGGTAAGTACAATACAGTCTCAGCAGGCGGTTCTGGTACTATTCATTTGACGGGGGATACCTATTACATCGAACGCTTAATGGTTGGCGCAAGCGGTAAAATAGTCTTGTCTCAAAATACTCATCTCTATGTGAATCGTTTTGAATTGACGGGGGCTGGAGAGGTCGTTAGCAATAATTTCAAACTCTCTATATGGGCTGAAAACTATCAAGGGAGTCAGGCGTTAGTGCGTGTTGAACGACCTTTAAACGCACTCATTTTCAGTCGAGATAAGGTGATTGTCTCTGGTGGTAATGGCCTTATACACGGGCGTGTTACTGCGAAAAATATAGAATTACGACCAGATGGAAAAATCATTGATGATGGTCAACTGTGCCCTGTGCAACCCCAACCCACAGACTATCAATTGAGTTTGACCCCGAATAAGGATTTCTCATTATTGTGTGAAAACCCGGAAGTGACGGTGACTGTTACGGATAAGCAAGGGAATCCACCCTCGAAGCAGGTCGCGGTCAATGTAACGGTACCTGCCGGTATGTCGGTTATGAATGTTGTAGAAGGAAGTTACAACGGTGGTCGGTCCTATTTAACCAACTCGTCAGGACTATTAACCCTTCAATTGGATGCGACTTCGACTGGTCATTTTCGGGTTGAGGCTGAATTAGAATCCGACTCAACGGAAAACGATGCCGGTGATTTTTTAGTCTCTCTTTATAAATTTGAAGCGAGAGATGTGCTTGCTATTGCTGGAGAAGAGGCTCAATTTACTTTTAATGTCCTAGCTTGTAAGAATGATGCCGTCACTCCTGTATCAGGTTATCAAGGAGACAAAGACCTTAGCGTTTCGGACTTTTTATTGATTCAGCCGACTAGTGCGCAAGGGGCTGTTGATGGCAACTTACTCGTCAAAGGCAATAGTGGTGGTTGGAGCGATACAGCCATCACGGCTAATTTTGATCACACCGCTCAAGCGACAGGGTCTGTTATTTACAATGAAGCGGGGAGGGTGAGCTTTAAACTCTCAGATCCAAGTTTTCAATGTCCCACAGGGTATGATTGTAAAGATAACGAAGGTGGAAGTTGGGATACATTGGAAGGTATTGTCAATGTTGATGTCAGACCTTGGCAATTCGCGATTTGTACGAATAATAATTCGGATGGCAATAGTGATAAAGGCAATGCATTTGTTGCTGCCGGTGAAGCCTTTGACGTGTTTGCTAAACCCATTAGGTTTACGGGCGATCCTAGCCAGTTGTGTAACGATCGCTTAGTCACACGAAACTATTGGCTTTCTGATGGTGCGGTCAGTGTCACTCGCACCTTAGATACGCCAAGCAACAGTGGTGCCGTTCTGGGGAGTTTAGAACCAAGCAATCGACTCATTCAATCGACTTCTGAGATAGTACCAGCTGACAACGGTTATAAATTCAAAAGCTTAAAATATTCAGAAGTGGGTAGCTTTAATTTTATCGCGACTGAAACTGGGCACTTCTATAGCTCAATTTTAGGCGGCTTCTCTGGTAGTAAATCGATAGGACGCTTCTATCCTAAATATTTCATACAAGGTGATCCTGAGTGGAAGGTCGCGGATCAAAACGATATCGCGTATTTAGATCAGCCTTATGATTCAGCCGTTCATCAAGTGTATCCCATGGCCTCTGGTGAAAATGATACGGATAAAGCGCTCAATAATTACCGCTTCTTTGCTCCACAGCTGCAAGTAAAGTTTGGTGTGTTAAAGGACAGCAGTATAAAGAATAGCCTCTTGTTGGATACTCGCTCTGGAACCTGGTCTGCTGCTCATCGGCAATGGTTATTGAATGACAGTGCGGCGGTTTTTAAACGAGTCATAGGCACTGATGGCGTCAGCATTAAAGATACGCCTTTCAATACTTCGGATGCCAACTCGACAACGACTCACTTCGGTTTAACGCTTGATGGACCAGACCCGGTTTCATTTACTGATTCTGAACCGGTGACGAATTCGGCCGTGTTCCCAATCCAACCTCCTGCGCGATACGGTCGAATGGCGCTTGATGATATTGGTGGAAACTCTGGTCGAGCCTTAACGATCCCACTTCGAGTCGAGTTCTGGGATGGCAATCAGTTTGTTGTTAACGAAGACGATAATCGTAGTACCTTTGATGGCTTCAACTATTGTAAGCAAGTCATTTGGCATCGCGCGGGGTCTGTGACCACATCAGTTTCACCGAGTGGCAGTGGAAAGGTGAATGATGGTGAAGACAAAGTAACCGCGCAGCAAAATACGCTTTCTGCGACTTCTCCCCGTGAGCAAGTTCGTCTGTGGTTGAGAATGGATGCCTCTGCACCAACGGCTAATACTGGTGAAAACCCTGTTGTTTGTTCAGGTAGCGACCAAGATCAACCGTGGCTACGTTACAACTGGCGTCAGTTAGGTGATGAAGATCCATCAACCGTCGTCACATTCGGTATCTATCGGGGGAACGATCGCGTGATCTATCGGGGAGAAAGTGGCTTAACAGGCCGGTAATCATATCATTTTGCCCCCTTAAGTTAGGAATCTGTAAGAAATTACGGGTTTCAGTCCATGTTTATACGTCAATGCCTTGCCGTAACTGCAAGGCATTGGTACATTTAGTGCAATTTTTGTCTTCTAATTCTTGCAGGATGAGCGAAGAGTATGTTTAAAAAACTTCGTGGCATGTTTTCAAACGACCTATCGATTGATTTAGGTACAGCCAATACCCTTATTTACGTAAAAGGCCAAGGCATTGTTCTTGATGAGCCTTCAGTTGTTGCTATTCGCCAAGATCGTACAGGATCAGCAAAGAGTGTTGCGGCTGTTGGTCATGCGGCTAAGCAAATGCTTGGTCGTACGCCTGGTAATATTTCAGCGATTCGACCAATGAAAGATGGTGTTATCGCCGACTTCTACGTAACAGAAAAAATGCTTCAGCACTTTATCAAACAAGTGCATGACAACAGTGTGCTTAAACCAAGTCCTCGTGTTTTGGTTTGTGTGCCTTGTGGTTCAACACAAGTTGAGCGTCGCGCTATTCGTGAATCAGCGTTAGGTGCGGGGGCTCGTGAAGTTTACTTAATCGATGAGCCTATGGCTGCTGCGATCGGTGCTGGTCTACGTGTCTCTGAACCGACAGGCTCAATGGTGGTTGATATCGGTGGTGGTACGACTGAAGTAGCGGTTATCTCACTAAACGGTGTGGTTTACTCGTCTTCTGTACGTATCGGTGGTGACCGTTTTGATGAAGCGATCATCAACTACGTTCGTCGTAACTACGGCAGTTTGATTGGTGAAGCAACAGCGGAGAAAATCAAACACGAAATTGGTTCAGCTTACCCTGGCGATGAAGTGGAAGAGATTGAAGTGCGCGGTCGTAACCTAGCCGAAGGCGTGCCTCGTAGCTTTAGCCTCAACTCTAATGAAATCCTGGAAGCGCTCCAAGAGCCGCTATCCGGTATTGTCTCTGCTGTGATGGTCGCACTTGAGCAATGCCCTCCTGAGCTTGCTTCTGATATTTCAGAAAATGGTATGGTACTGACTGGAGGCGGTGCTCTGCTTAAAGATCTTGATCGTCTGTTAACCGAAGAAACCGGTATCCCTGTCGTTGTTGCTGAGGAGCCATTAACGTGTGTTGCTCTCGGTGGCGGTAAAGCCTTGGATATGATCGATATGCACGGTGGCGATCTGTTTAGCGAAGAATAACCTCTAGTGTTAGGCTCTTTTTATTATATTGTTTTATATAAAGAGCCTAAGACCTTGTCTATGGGATCAAATGTAGCTCTAGGACCAAATATAGAATGAAGCCAATTTTTGGTAGAGGTCCCTCTCTACAATTGCGCCTGTTTTTTGCTGTCATTTTATCAGCCAGCCTTATGCTGGCTGATAGTCGTTTAGATACTTTCTCAAATGTCCGGTATTTATTGAACAGCATGGTTGCCCCCATTCAATATGCCGCCAACTTACCTCGCACTATGTTCGATGGGGTATACGATCGTTTTAGTACCCGTAAAAGCCTAATCGAATCCAACCATCAGATTAAACGAGAAGTATTGCGCTTGAAGAGCGAGTTAGTTCTTCTTGATCAATATAAAGAAGAGAATAAGCGTCTTCGTAAGTTATTAGGCTCTCCGTTTATTCGTGATGAGAAGAAGGTTGTCACCGAAGTGATGGCGGTAGACACTTCACCTTATCGCCATCAGGTTGTGATCGATAAAGGTCAGATTGATGGGGTATATGAAGGTCAACCCGTGATCAACGAAAAAGGCATTGTTGGCCAGGTCACTTTTGTTGCGGCTCACAACAGTCGTGTTCTGCTGCTCACCGATGCAAACAATGCCATTCCGGTGCAAGTCGTTCGTAACGATATTCGAGTGATTGCTTCGGGCAATGGCATGATTGATGAGATTCAACTCGACCACATTCCAACCAGTACTGATATTCAAGAAGAAGACTTGTTGGTGACATCCGGTTTAGGCGGCGTGTATCCAGAGGGGTATCCGGTGGCTTATGTCTCTTCTGTCGATTATGACCCTAAACGTGAGTTTGCGGTTATTAAAGCAAAGCCGGTCGTTGAGTTTGATAAGCTTAGATACTTACTACTTGTATGGCCTGACGAAAACAGACAGAAACAAACGGAGCAACTTAATACAGAACAAGTATTGTTAGAGGGCAAAGATGGCCAATAGCGTGTTAAGAAGTAAGGTAGTAATTGGCTGTTCATTTTTAATAGCGCTTATTCTACAAACGATCCCTTGGCCTGGTAGTTTAGACTTATTCAGACCGTCTTGGTTGCTGTTGGTGACGTGTTACTGGGTGTTGGCGATGCCTCATAGAGTGAATGTTGGTAGCGCCTTGATTCTAGGTTTATTGTGGGATCTTTTAATTGGTTCTACGTTAGGTATACGTGGCATGATGATGGCAATAGTCATGTATATTGTTGCACTTAACTTCTTAGTGATTCGCAACATGGCTTTGTGGCAACAAGCGATAATTATTGCTGTGTTGACGGTACTGTTTGAGGTGATGATATTCTTTGGTGAATACTTGATTCAAGACGTCATTTTTAATCCGTTATCGCTATGGAGTGCCTTGATAAACGGTATACTTTGGCCTTGGATGTTTTTATTAATGAGACGTGTGCGTCGCCATTGGCATGTAAGGTAGTGTGACGATGGAAAAGAAATATTTAGTTTTGGCATCCGGTTCGCCACGCCGTAAAGAATTGTTATCTCAACTTGGTTATGATTTTTCGGTCCTCGTCACCGATGTTGAAGAGTGTCAACATGCTCAAGAAACCGCCGAAGAATATGTTAAGCGACTCTCTTTAGATAAAGCCTTAACAGCGCTCTCTTTATTGAAAGGTAACCGTTCTGAAAAGCAGCATGTTGTTCCGAGTTCTGATACTGTAGTTCTTGATTCTGATATTGTCGTTCTTGGTTCTGACACTGTGGTCGTCAGCCAAGGGCAAGTGCTCGAGAAGCCCAGTGATTTTGCTGACTCTAAGCGTATGCTTACTCAGTTAGCGAATGAGCGCCATCAAGTGATGACCGCGGTTTCAGTTGTCTCAGCTGTAAAACAAAAAACAGACATTGTTATTACCGACGTTTGGTTTAAACCCCTCAGTGAACAAGAAATAGAACAATACTGGCATACAGGGGAGCCATGCGATAAAGCCGGTAGCTATGGAATTCAAGGTTTAGGGGGGCGTTTTGTTACCCGAATCGAAGGTAGTTATTACGCCGTTGTCGGCTTACCTTTATTTGAGACGGATAAGCTACTGCAAGAATTCTTATAATTACTAATCTGAGGTGCACCATGAGTGCTGAATTGTTGCTAAACGTGACCCCGAGTGAAACTCGTGTGGCCATGATTGAGGGGGGGGCCCTTCAAGAGATCCATGTCGAACGAGATGCGCGACGTGGTATTGTAGGAAATATCTATAAAGGGCGTGTCAGCCGTGTTCTGCCTGGAATGCAGGCGGCTTTTGTCGATATAGGCCTTGATAAAGCAGCTTTTTTACATGCCTCAGACATTGTTCCACATACTGAATGCGTTGCGGAAAATGAAAAAAAGCAGTTTCAAGTTCGTGATATTTCTGAGCTTGTTCGTCAAGGGCAAGATATTGTCGTTCAAGTCGTCAAAGATCCTCTTGGTACCAAAGGTGCCCGTTTAACTACGGATATTACTCTGCCATCTCGTTATTTGGTCTTTATGCCGGGCTCCAGCCATGTCGGCGTTTCTCAGCGTATTGATAGTGAGTCTGAACGTAACCGTCTTAAAAAAGTAGTGTCCCGTTACTGTGATGAACATGGTGGTTTCATTATTCGTACCGCGGCAGAAGGGGCTGATTCGAATGAACTGGCACAAGATGCCGCCTTCTTGAAGCGACTCTGGCTTAAAGTATTAGAGCGTCGTGGTAAACATAAAGCTCGCACGCGTTTGTACGGTGAGCTTTGCTTAAGCCAGCGCATTTTGCGTGATTTCGTCGGGACTGAGTTGAGTAAAATTCAGGTCGACTCTCGTCTCGAATATGAAAATCTAAAAGAGTTTACTGCTGAGTATGTGCCGGAGCTTACCGACAAGCTTGAGCTGTATGAAGGTGATAAGCCTATCTTTGATATGTACGATACCGAGAACGAAATTCAGCGTTCTTTAGAGCGTAAAGTCGAATTAAAGTCGGGTGGGTATCTGATTATCGACCAAACGGAAGCGATGACCACGGTCGACATTAATACTGGGGCCTTTGTGGGGCGTCGTAACTTAGAAGAAACCATTTTTAATACCAACGTAGAAGCAACGCAAGCCATTGCTCGTCAACTGCGTTTGCGTAACTTAGGTGGCATTATCATTATCGATTTTATCGACATGTTGTCTGAGGAACATCGTAAGCGTGTGCTCACTTCTTTAGAGTCTGCGTTAGGCAAGGATCGGGTAAAAACCAATATTAATGGTTTTACCCAACTTGGCTTAGTGGAAATGACTCGCAAGCGGACTCGTGAAAGTATTGAGCATATTTTATGTTCGAGTTGTCCTGCCTGTGAAGGTCGAGGCAGTGTAAAAACAGTCGAAACGGTTTGTTATGAGATACTTCGAGAGATTACGCGAGTGAACCGAGCCTACGATGCTGACAAATTTGTCGTCTATGCGGCGGCGGCGGTTGCCGAAGCATTAGAGGGTGAAGAATCTCATGCACTTGCAGAGCTTGAAGTGTTTATTGGAAAACAAGTTAAAATTCAGGCTGAGCCTCTGTACATACAAGAGCAGTTTGATGTTGTTATGATGTGATGGATATTTTGTGAGTTCAAGCGTTACTCTAATTCTTCGAGCATGTTTATGGCTAGTGGTTACTCTTTTAGTAACACTAGCCATTGCCGTTACTACACTGCGTGTAGCCTTACCCAATTTGAACAAGTACCAAGCTGAAATTTCGCTTTGGGTAAACCAGCATTCCGGTTTTGAATTTTCCATTCAAGATGTTGGCGGTTTTTGGCGGAATACGCATCCCTCTATTGCTCTGCAAGGCGTTAAAGCCAACCTTCCAAATACTGAAGATGCGCTCTTTTCGGTTGAGCGTGTTGAAATTGAGTTTGACTTGGTTCAATCACTGATTCAGATGCGTCCGGTTGTCGCCGATCTGGTCATGAATAAAATGTACCTTGATATTCGCTCTATTGATCTGTTTGCTGGGCAAAGTGATAAGGAACCCTCCTCAAAAGAGTCGAATTCTTCAAAGCGAGTGATGCAAGAGCTGGATAATTTGCTCTTAAAAACATTAGTGGATGTGACCGCTAAAAATTCAACCCTCATCTATCGCACGGTTTCTGATGAAGAACGCCAACTCGATATTGAAAATCTAAAATGGCAAAATTCAGGTAAACATCACCTTGCGGAAGGTGTGGTGAGTATTAAGGACGCTAACTTAAACTCCTTGTCAGTAAGTGCTAACTTTGTGGATGGCGGTTCGTTGGTCGATATGACCGGGGAGTTTTATGTCAGCGCGAATAATATCTCGATCAAGCCTTGGTTAACTCGTTACATGCAGGAGGAGTCTGGCATTGAAACGGGTACTGTTAGCCTCAATAGCTGGGTAACGTTGAAAAATAGTCAGCCAGTGAGTGCTTATGTTGAAGTGTTGCCTTCTGAATTAACTTGGAATGAAGATGGCTTGCACGATTTGATGTTCGAGTCTGGTGTATTTAAGCTTACCCCCTTGAAAAAAGGCTGGCAAGTCAGTGGGCACTCACTTAAGTTGAGAACAGATGACACGCCCTGGCCTGAACTGGATGTGGCTTTTCAGTGGAGTCAAGGCCCTTGGAAGCTCAACGTTTCTGAGCTAGATATCGGAACCATCACGCCATTGATTAAGTTGTTGCCCGATTCAAAACCATCGACCGAAATGATGGATTCGCTCGCTCCCGGAGGTTTGGTTTCCGATATTCGTGTATCCATGGATTCAAGTATCGAAAGCTTACGTTATTCAGCCAATTTTTCTGATCTGGCTATCAAGCAATGGGAATTGATTCCGGGTTTTAGCCAAGTTTCAGGTAGCGTGTCTGGCTCGACATCAGAAGCGAAAGCCAGTTTGAGCGTTATTGATGATGTCTTTCCATATGGCGATGTGTTCCAAGCGCCACTGAATATTAAACAAGGTCAGCTTGATATTTTTTGGCAACAAGATGAAAGTGGTTGGAAACTTTGGTCAGATAAAATCACCGCAGCAACACCAGATTTACAAGTGTTGGGGGCATTTCGCTTGGATTTTCCAAACAATGCGAGCCCATACCTCTCTTTTTACGGGGAAGCGGATGCTTACAACGTCGGTGAAACATGGCGTTACTTGCCGACATTAGCCCTTGGTCAAGACTTAACTAACTATCTTTCGACTGCGATTCAAGCGGGTAAAGCCGATACCGTTAAGCTACTTTGGTATGGTGAATTGGATCAGTTTCCATACTCCCATCATGAGGGGGTTTTCCAAGTTTGGGTTGGCTTAGAAGATGCTAAGTTCAGTTTTGATACCGCGTGGCCACTGATCAGTGATCTTCAACTTGACCTTTTGTTTGAAAATGATGCGATGTATTTAGATTCTCGCTCAGCTCAATTAATGGATGTGAAGGCTGACCGAATTACAGGGCGCATTCCTTATCTAGGCCAAGGTGGTCATATCGAAATTGAAGCTAAGGCAACGGCGTCAGGCAATGCTGTCCGTGACTACATGATGGCTTCGCCACTGGTTGATTCTGTGGGAGCGGCTTTAACAGCGCTTAAAGTGAGTGGTGATGTCTCTTCTGAATTTCAGCTCAATATCCCGTTTGATTCGAGTAAAGAACCCAGGGCTTGGGGGTATGCCGATCTGAGTGGTAATCATGTTGAGATGGAAGCTCCGCCGATGGTACTTGAACATACGACTGGGCGTATTGAATTTGATAACGATGTGGTAACGGCCAATGGCCTCGCGGCGGATCTGCTTAACCAAGGTATCTCGCTTGATTTTAAGGGCCTTAATGATGGTCCTGGCTATGCCGTTGATATTGATGTGTTAGGTGATTGGGACGTTAAACCTCTAGAACCTTACATTGGTGAGCGCTGGTTAAGTCGCTTGTCAGGTCATGCTCCATGGCAAAGTCAGATTGATATACAGCTCAATGATGTCGGCTTTAGTTACCAATTGGACCTGCAGTCCGATCTTAAGTTTTTAGCCAGTGATTACCCATATCCATTGACTAAAAAAGCATTGGAAAGTGGTTCAGCAAGACTTCAAGCTTCGGGTAACCAAGAATCGATTACTGCACGTTTGCAGTTACCTAACACCAAATATCAGGCTGAAATAGATATCACGGGGGATGTTCCCAAGTTAACGGCCACCAATTTAGTGCTCGGTCGTGGTGGTTACAAAATTAGTCCTGTCGTTGGCCATCATGCACTGATTCGTACCGACAAATTCAATGCCGATGATTGGTTAGCGGTAGTGACAGAGCCTGTAAAAAAGTCAAACGCAGTGCTCAGCCAAATGAATACGCCGACGATTCCCACGCCAAGTCGTATTACTTTTAAGAGCAAAGAGTTAATTTTAGGTGGTATTTCTTGGAATGATGTTGATTTTAGCGCTCGTAAAAACAAGCAGGCGTGGCAAATGGAAGTGTCCAGCCAAGAGCTCGAAGGGGATATTAATTATCAGGCGCCTTACGATTTAAGTGTTTCTTTGGATCGCTTGCATTTATTTGTTCCTGAGTGGGGCGAAGGCATCAACCAAGATCCATTACGGCAACGCAACCCACAAAAGGCACCATCGGTCTCTGAACTCGATAGAAAAATTCATGACGCGATGCCTAACTTGACGCTGACGATTAATGATTTTTGGCTGCAAGGTTACAAAGTCGGTAAAGTTGATGTTGAAATGGTAAGGAAAGACGATCGTATCGAGTGGAAGAAGATTCATATTCTAAGCGGTCGGAACAAAGCCGATGTCAGTGGTTGGTGGGAATTGAAAGAGGGCCAGAGCTATTCGTCGTTATCTCTTGATGTTGAAGGTGAAAACAACAGTGAGTTAATGGAACGTTTTGGTATTACTTCTGGAATTCAAAAAGCGCCATTTGCGTTAGAAGGTCAATTGAATTGGGAGGGGGCTCCTTGGGGGATCCAAATGGATACTCTTGAGGGCAATGTTAAAACTAAGTTTGGTAAAGGCATGATCTCGGATGTGAGTGGCGCGGCTCGATTACTTGGTTTGTTTAGCCTCGATTCGATCATTCGTAAGATGCAACTTGATTTCTCTGATGTTTTTGACAACGGGATGGCGTTTAATAGTATTGTCGGCACGGGTAAAATTAAGAATGGTATTTTCCTGACCAACGACCTAACTATGGATGCCGTCGCGGGTGATATGAAGATCAAAGGTATTGCTAACCTTAATACTCGTCAAGTCGATGCAGAGGTGAACTTCACGCCTGATATTACCTCGGGCATTCCTGTATTAACGGCCTTTGCGGTAGCCCCACAAACCGCTCTGTATGTATTGGCGGTCACCACGGTTATTTCGCCGGTTGTGGAGGTCTTTACCCAAGTCAACTATTCGGTGAAAGGGCCACTAGATTCACCAACGGTAAGTGAGATATCAAGAAGCTCTGGTGAATTCCAGTTACCAGAAAAACTGAGAGAATTAGCGAAATAAGCGTGAATAGCGAATCGATGAATTGGCGAGTGAATTCATTCGCCAGTTTATAGACGGAAAATGCTGATTTCTGAATCATAAAGAATGGAGGAGTGACGCACATGGATTGTGTTGGGTTGATTCAAATGACCTCTGGCCCTAGCCCTGAATTAAACTTTGATTATCTCGCCAAAGAGGTAGCCAAGTGTAAGGCGTTAGGGGCTAAATGGGTCGTTTGCCCAGAGAATGCATTGGTATTCGGTAGCAAAGCGGATTATCACCAGTATGCCGAGCCATTGAATGGTGGTCCATTACAGAAAAAACTGGCTGAGTTAGCTAGGCTTCATCGTATTTGGATCATTGTTGGCAGTATGCCGATAAGTACAGCGAAGGGTGTCACCACAACGACTCTAGTGATTGATGACTTTGGCAGCTTAGTGGCTCACTATGACAAGCTACATATGTTCGATGTGGATGTCGCCGATGCCCACAAGTGCTATCGAGAGTCCGATATTTTCACACCGGGTGACCGAGTTGTGACAACGGAAACGCCTTTTGGTCACTTAGGGCTGAGTATTTGCTATGATGTGCGCTTTCCTCACTTGTATTCAGAGTTACGCCAGCAAGGCGCGCAGATCATCGTGGTACCAGCTGCGTTTACTGCGGTAACCGGTCAAGCGCACTGGGAAGCATTATTAAGATGCCGTGCGATTGAAACACAGTCGTGGATTGTTGCGGTAGGGCAAGGCGGAAAACACCCTTGCCAAAGAGAAACATGGGGACACTCAATGGTGGTTGATCCATGGGGACGAGTGGTCGCACAGTTAGACCAAGATCCTAAAAGTATGGTGGTTGAGATAGACACATCCAGTTGCGAGTCCATTCGGCAAAATATGCCAATCACGCAACATACTCGATTTACCAATCAATTTTAATTACAAACAAGAGCCATCTATGAGTATTAAGCAAATTGAAGAAGCGCTACTGACCCCAACAGGGCTGACAGAGCAAAATATCGCAGATACATTGGCGAGCATTGCTACCCGCCAAATTGATTATGCTGATCTCTACTTTCAGTCAAGCTGGCATGAATCTTTGGTGCTCGAAGACAGTATCATCAAAGACGGTTCTTTCAATATCGATTGCGGTGTAGGTGTTCGTGCGGTCTCTGGCGAGAAAACCGGTTTTGCTTATTCTGATCAAATCCAATTAGAGGGCCTTAACCAAAGTGCCATCGCGGCGCGTGGCATCGCGAAGCAGGGTCAAAATGGGAAAGTTCAAGCATTCAAACGCAACGCCAATCAAGCTTACTATGATGCGGTAAACCCATTAGCGAGTTGGGAAAAACAGCAAAAAACTGAATTATTGAAATCACTGGATGCGTACATTCGTACTAAAGAGCCGATGGTGACTGAAGTGTCGGTAAGTCTAAGTGGTGTGCATGAGCAGATGCTTGTCGCCGCAACAGACGGAACGTACGCTGGTGATATCCGCCCGCTGGTTCGTCTATCAATCAGTGTACTTGCACAGAAAGGCGATCGCCGTGAGCGTGGCAGTGCGGGTGGCGGTGGCCGTTTTGGTTACGACTTTTTCCTAAGCGATGTCGACGGCTCTAAAGTGGCTTACCAATTTGCGGATGAAGCGATTCGCCAAGCATTAGTGAACCTCGAAGCGGTTGCTGCACCTGCGGGGGCAATGCCAGTGGTTCTTGGTTCTGGTTGGCCGGGCGTTCTGCTGCATGAAGCGGTAGGCCACGGTTTAGAGGGTGACTTCAACCGTAAAGCGTCATCAGTATTCTCGGGTAAAGTAGGTGAACAAGTCACTTCAAGCCTATGTACGATTGTCGATGACGGTACATTAACGGACCTGCGTGGCTCATTAAATGTCGATGATGAAGGTGTGAACGGTCAGTACAACACGCTCATCGAAAACGGCATCCTAAAAGGTTACATGCAAGATAAGCTGAACGCGCGTCTAATGGGTGTAGTACCAACAGGTAATGGTCGTCGTGAGTCATACGCGCATCTTCCAATGCCACGTATGACGAATACATACATGCTACCGGGCGAACACACGCCGGAAGAGATCATCGCAACGGTTGAGAAAGGCATCTACGCACCGAACTTCGGTGGTGGTCAGGTTGATATCACATCAGGTAAGTTTGTATTCTCCGCTTCTGAAGCGTACATGATTGAAAACGGTAAGATCACTCACCCAGTGAAGGGCGCAACATTGATTGGTTCTGGTATCGAAGCAATGCAGCAAGTGTCTATGGTGGGTAACGACCTAAGCATCGACCGTGGTGTTGGTGTGTGTGGTAAGGCTGGTCAAAGTGTACCAGTGGGTGTTGGTCAACCAACATTGAAGCTAGACTCGCTCACCGTCGGTGGTACGGAGTAAAGCAGACTAGCCTCTGTAAAGTTACGATAAAGATAAATTGAAAAGCGCCTCTATTGTGAGGCGCTTTTTGTTTTTGGGTGAATGATGAGTAAGAGCCAAAAAACGATTACATGTTCTCTTCTGCAAACTCAGCCAGTCGGCTACGCACCACACCATTGAGGTGGATGTTGGCACTGCCTTCGAAGTTTTTAAAACGCTCGACCATGTAGGTTAAGCCAGAGGTCACAGGGGTTAAGTAGGAAGAATCGATCTGCGCGAGGTTTCCTGAGCAGACGATCTTAGTACCTTCACCACAACGGGTGATGATGGTTTTGATCTGTGAAGCAGTGAGGTTCTGACACTCATCCAAAAGCACAAATGCATTCTGGATCGAACGGCCACGCATGAAGTTGATTGATTTAAACTGGATGTTGGCTTTGTCACAGATGTACTTCATCGAGCCTTCTGTACAGTGATCGTTCTTGTGCAGCGCTTCCAGTGTATCGGTCACCGCGGCCAACCAAGGCAGCATCTTCTCTTCCTCTGTACCCGGAAGAAAACCTATCGACTCACCAATGTCAGGTGTGTTTCGGGTTACGATGATCTTATCGAACTGTTTGTGTTCAATGGTTTGTTCAAGTGCAGCAGCCATGGCTAACAGCGTTTTACCACTACCTGCGGCGCCAGTGAGAATCACAAGATCAATATCAGGGTCGAGTAGTGCATCAATTGCCATCCCCTGATAGACGTTCTTTGGTGTGATGTCCCATGCCCTGCGATTCATCAGTCGTTCGCGGCTGAGGTCTCTCAGGGTAATGCTTTCCGGCTCAATCTCCTCGACTCGAGCGGCAAAATCACTTTTTTCGTCAATCACATATTGGTTGAGGAAGGTTGGCTCGAAAGGTGCTCTTGCTAAGGTGTGTAGCGTCTTTCCGCCTAAACTTCTGCTCTCGACATTATCGATACCATCCCAAAACGAGCCTTCCAGTTGTTGGAAGCCTTTGGTGAGGTATTGGATATCATCAATCAGTTGGTCGGTTTGATAATCTTCGACAAAACGAACACCGGCGCCTTTGGCTCGTAAGCGCATGTTGATGTCTTTGGTGATAAGAACCACTTCGCGTGGTGCGCGTTTATTTTGAAGATAGAGGACTGCGTTGAGGATTCGGTTATCACCAGCCTTGTCATCAGCGAAGGCTTTGATGCTTTCTTGAAGTTCGTAGTCAGCGAGTATTGAAATACTGCCGGATGCGTTTATGTCTTTAGAAAAAGGGATGCCTTCTGATATTTGGTCTGGTGTGGCTTCCCTGAACAGGTCTTCGAGCGTTCGAATCGCAATTCTCGCGTCTCGAGCAACGTCTCTTTTACTGTCTTTGATTCTGTCGAGTTCTTCTAGCACTGTCATGGGGATAACGACATCGTGCTCTTGGAAAGAAAATATAGCGAAGGGTTCGTGAAGTAGGATATTGGTGTCTAAAACAAATAGCTTCCGGTTGGTCTCGCCCATAGCATCTCCTTGCCGACGTGCGGCTTGCTTTGCATTCATTGAACGTAGATAAAACTCATATAAAGATTAGTCTCTGATTCTGGTGATAGTCAACTACTCACCTAAACTTCATCTAGAGGAACAGCGCCATATCGTTATGAGTGAATATGGCGTATTCGTTTGAGAGCAGCAATCTGCTACTGATAGATTAACCATGAATTTTTGACAGTTTGATTGCACTGACGAAAACAGAAAAAAAGTGTGAAATCATCGCCTTTAGGCGTGACCTAAATCACAGCATCGAGTAAGATTAGCGACCTTTTTCTGCACCATTTTCTCGAGATATTGATTATTGAGAGCGCACTTAAAAAGTGGCTGCAAACTAGGTATTTTTGGCTATATTTTTAGTTCAGGAACGCGAGCGTTCTTGTTTGAAACTGCAGTTAAGAAGACCAAATTCCAACTATAAGATTGAGGTAGTCGATTCATGACATTTGCTTTGGGGCAACGCTGGATAAGCGATACGGAGAGCGATTTAGGTTTAGGTACCGTTGTAGCAATGGATGCTCGCACAGTGACACTAATGTTTGCAGCATCAGAAGAAAACCGTGTTTATGCACGTACTGATGCTCCCGTAACCCGAGTAACGTTTAATGTAGGCGATGTCATCGAATGCCAAGATGGTTGGTCTCTATCTGTCGAGGAAGTTATCGAAGATAAAGGGTTACTGACGTACTTAGGCACTCGTGAAGATACTCAAGAGACAGAGGTGACTCTGCGTGAAATCTTTTTAAGTAACCAAATCCGCTTTAACAAGCCACAAGACAAATTGTACGCGGGTCAAATCGACCGTATGGATAATTTTGTGTTGCGTTACCGCGCGCTGAGCAACCAGTACCAACAACACAAGAGCCCGATGCGTGGCTTGTGTGGTATGCGTGCTGGCTTGATTCCTCACCAGTTATACATCGCTCATGAAGTGGGGCGTCGCCACGCTCCGCGTGTTTTACTGGCCGATGAAGTTGGCCTAGGTAAAACCATCGAAGCGGGCATGATCATCCACCAACAGGTGTTGTCTGGCCGTGCGGAACGTATTCTGATTGTGGTGCCTGAAACGCTACAACACCAGTGGTTAGTCGAGATGATGCGCCGTTTCAATCTGCATTTCTCTATCTTCGATGAAGAGCGTTGTATTGAAGCCTTCGCCGAATCAGACAACCCATTTGATACCCAGCAATACGTTCTGTGTTCGTTAGACTTCCTACGTAAGAGCCGTAAGCGCTACGAGCAAGCACTTGAAGGCGAGTGGGACTTGTTGGTTGTCGATGAAGCGCACCACCTTGAGTGGAGCCAAGACAAACCAAGCCGTGAATATCAAGTGGTGGAAGGCCTAGCGGAAAATACGTCTGGTGTACTACTACTCACCGCAACGCCTGAGCAACTGGGTCGTGAAAGTCACTTTGCGCGTCTGCGTCTGCTGGATCCTGATCGCTTCTACGATTACCAAGCATTCGTAGAAGAAGAAGAGCAATACGCACCGGTTGCAGATGCAGTAACGGCTCTGTTCTCAGGTGTGAAGCTTGAAAATAGCGCGAAGAATCAGATTACTGAACTGCTTTCTGAGCAAGATGTTGAGCCTCTATTCCGCGTTATCGAGGGTGATAGTAGCGAAGAAGAGCAAGCGTTAGCTCGCCAAGAATTAATTGATAACCTTATGGATCGCCATGGTACAGGTCGTGTTCTTTTCAGAAACACACGTGCTGCAATCAAAGGCTTCCCTAAGCGTAATGTCAACCTACTGCCGATGGAGATTCCAACGCAGTATACAACCTCGATGCGAGTATCGGGCATGATCGGGGGCAAGATGGCCCCCGAGGCTCGTGCAATGAAGATGCTGTACCCAGAAGAGATCTTCCAAGAGTTTGAAGGTGAAGACTCAAGCTGGTGGCAGTTCGATTCACGCGTTAACTGGTTGATTGAAAAGATCCAAGACAAGCGCAGCGAAAAGATCCTAGTGATCGCTTCTCGTGCAAGTACCGCTTTGCAATTAGAGCAAGCACTGCGTGAGCGTGAAGGTGTACGTGCAACGGTATTCCATGAAGGCATGTCGATTCTAGAGCGTGATAAAGCGGCAGCTTACTTTGCTCAAGAAGAGGGCGGTGCTCAGGTTCTGATCTGTAGTGAAATCGGCTCTGAAGGTCGTAACTTCCAGTTCGCTAACCAATTAGTGATGTTTGATCTACCGTTCAACCCAGACTTGCTTGAGCAACGTATTGGTCGTTTGGACCGTATCGGTCAACTGCGTGATATCGACATTCATGTTCCTTATCTCAAAGGCACATCACAGGCGATTCTTGCGCGTTGGTTCGATGAAGGTCTGAATGCGTTTGCGGAAACTTGTCCAACGGGTCGCACGGTTTACGATAAGTACTCAGATGTTCTTATCGAGATGCTGGCTTCGGGTAACACAGAGCAACTTGATGAAGTGATTGAAGCGTCGGCTAAGCTAAATCAAAGCTTGAAATCAGATCTAGAAAAAGGCCGAGATCGCCTACTAGAGATGCACTCAAACGGCGGCGACAAAGCGCATGAAATTGCAGAGAAGATTGCGTCGACTGACGGCGATACTAACCTAGTGACGTTTGCCCTGAGCCTGTTCGACACCATTGGCTTAAACCAAGACGACAAGGGTGAGAATGCTCTGGTTGTGACGCCGTCTGAACACATGATGGTACCAAGTTACCCAGGCTTACCATACGAAGGCGCAACCATTACGTTTGACCGTGATACGGCGCTTTCTCGTGAAGACATGAACTTCATTAGCTGGGAACACCCAATGATTCAGGGCGGTATTGATCTGCTACTGAGTGAAGGTGTTGGTGCATCAGCGGTATCGCTACTGAAAAACAAAGCGCTGCCAGTAGGTACTATCCTGCTTGAGTTGGTTTACCTAGTGGATGCGCAAGCACCGAAACGCAGCGGTATCAGCCAGTTCTTACCTAAGACGCCAATTCGTTTGATGATGGATGGCCGTGGTAATGATTTATCAGCTCAGGTTGAGTTCGACAGCTTTAACCGTCAACTCAGCCCTGTAAACCGTCACCTAGCGAGCAAGTTGGTTAACTCGGTACAAGGTGAGATTCATAAGTTAATCGAAGCGGCTGAGACGCACGTACTCCCTAAAGTGGAAGAAGTGCGTGAACAAGCTCAACGAGACATGCAGACTAACCTGAACGGTGAATTAGAGCGTCTACAAGCGCTTAAAGCCGTGAACCCTAACATTCGTGATGAAGAGCTAGAGGTCATTGAAACTCAAATCAATGAACTGACAGGTTATATCAGCAAAGCTCAGGTTCAGCTAGATTCCTTACGCTTGATTGTGGTTTCTCACAACTAGTTTTCAATTAGCGACATGCTGCAACGAAATAAGGCCTTCATGATGAAGGCCTTATGTTTATCTAGCGTTTGAAATGTGTATTGGTGGTTGAAAGATGTATTGGCTGAGGAATTACATTAACCACTTCCACCAAACAAATACCGCCAAGAAACCAAACAGGTAAACAAGACCCGCGACAGACAGCCATTTTAGTTTGCTGCCAATGGCCAGTGCTTCTGGAAGCTTAGCTTTGTTCACTAAGATGAAGTTAAGCAGCGCGAAGAATGGCGTAGTCGCAAAGGCAAGCACCATCGCAAAATCAAGCATTGGCATCAGTGCTGCGCTAAAGAACATCACAATCGCCAATGCAGCGATAGAGATAATGATGATCCAGCCTTGCAGCATTCTTGGATTCGACTCTTTTTTGAGTAGCAAGCGCTGTGATTCAGCAAGCACTCGTGAGTAGCCATCAATAACCGTAATGGTGCTGCCAAAAATACAGAAAAAAGCGACAACAGCGATTAATGGACGAGACCATTCACCAATTGTAGACGCATAGATGCCGACCAATTGATGAGTGAAGCCAACACCAGATCGAGACAGTTCAACACCGGAACCGTGAAGCACTAGCGCGCCTAACGCAACAAACACTAAAGCAAGCAATGCGGTACCAATATAGCCGACATTGAAATCGAACAGTGCTGATTGAGCGGTCACTTCTTGTTTCTCTTTTTGGCTTTTTAGCCACATAGAGGTGATGCTGGAGATCTCGATAGGCGCAGGCATCCAACCCATGGTCACCACGATAAAGCCAATAGCGGCCAATGACCAAGGTGATGGGGGAACAAAAGCCGCATCAGGTTCAACCGGAGAGCCGATAGCAATCGCAACCGCCGCTAAGGTTGTAATGGTCAGGATCGCCATAATCACTTTGGATAGCGTATCAAGAGCGCGATAGTGGCCCGCAAATAGAATGATCAAACAGGTCGCGAGTACGATCATACAAAGCGTACTGGTGGCCAAATCGAAAGGAACAAAGTAACTGAGTAGGCTGGCACTGAATAACAGCAAGGCAGCGGTATTCACGACTGCGGAAATAGCACTCAAGATCGAAAAGATCACAAGGTATGGGCGACCTAGGTTAGAGTAACCTTCCACCAAGCTTTGACCGGTTCCGAGTGTGTATTGGATTCCGGCTCTAAAAAATGGGTATTTGAACACGTTAACAAGGATAATAAGAGCCGCGAGCTGCCAACCATAAATAGCGCCAGCTTTGGTTGAGGCGACTAAATGAGAGCCGCCGACAGCCGCGGCAGCCATCATAATACCTGGGCCAAGAGATTTGATTAAACTTGATAGGGAGGCCGGTTTTTGTGCTTGTTGGGTGGGGGTTTTCACCATACTTTCCATCATTTTTCCTTTGATGTTGAGGTTCCTATTATTCGAGACTCTATCAATACCATGTTTTGTAAAGTCGTCAACTTTTATGTACAAAAATGACTTAAATTGTACTTTTTAATAAACAGAGTAGTCACAAGATAATTTATTAAGCAGCCACTAAGAGGATTCAATGGCGTTAGAACTGTACACTCCACCACGTGACCCTTGGATTGATATTGTTTATCAAGATGACGATATTCTCGTGGTCAACAAACCTGCAGGTCTACTTTCTGTTCCGGGTCGATTGCCTGATCATTACGACAGTATGTGGAGTCGGTTGGTTATCGAGTTTCCGAATATTCAAGTCGTGCATCGCTTAGATATGTCCACCTCCGGCTTAATGTTGTTAGCCAAGCACAAACAGGCAGAGCGTCATTTAAAAAAGCAGTTTCAATATCGACTGACGCACAAACTCTATTACGCGCGAGTATGGGGTTCAGTGGAAAAAGCAGCGGGTTTGATTGATTTGCCACTTATTTGTGATTGGCCGAATCGACCAAGACAAAAAGTGTGCTTCGAGCAGGGCAAAGCATCACAAACGCGTTATGTGGTTGAACAAGAGGAAGAGCAAACGACCTTATTAAAGCTACTGCCAATAACGGGGCGTTCTCATCAATTGCGAGTGCATTGCATGGCGATAGGGAACCCAATTGTGGGTGACGAGTTTTATGCCACGCCAGATGCATTTAACTATAGCGATAGGTTAGCTTTGCACGCATGTGAACTCTGTTTTTATCACCCGGCTAATGATCAGTTATTCAAAGCCTTTGTTCCGTGTGAGTTTTATCCTCAAGCATCGCCACAAATCGATCAGCACTTTGAAATTGCGCCAGAGCTTCCAGACTACAGTAAGCGAAAAGCTTAGAATGGTGTCATCAATATCAATTCAAGGACGTACAATGCCGAAGTTGAAAGTGGTCTTTCTTGATAGAGCCACCATCCCATCTCAAATCCATTTGAAACCTCTCTGCTTTGAACATGAGTGGGTCGAGTATGATTTTACGGCTCCAGAACTCGTTGCTGATCGGGTTGCGGGAGCGGATGTTGTTATTACCAATAAGGTTGTACTCAACGCTGACAATTTAGCTCAAGCACAACAACTCAAGTTGATCGCGGTGTCAGCGACTGGTGTCAATAATGTCGATGTCGAGTATTGTAAGGGTAACAATATCGCAGTAGCCAATGTGCAAGGCTATGCGACTCAATCGGTTCCTGAGCATGTTATTGCGATGCTGTTTGCGTTAAAGCGAAACCTCGTTGGTTATCATCGTGACATCGAAGCTAACGAGTGGCAAAAGGATAAACAGTTCTGTTTTTTTACACATCCGATTCAAGATGTAGCAGGCAGCACATTCGGTTTAATCGGCAGCGGCAGTTTAGGGCAAGCAACGGCGATATTGGCTAAAGCGATAGGCATGAACGTTATTTTTGCAGAGCGCAAAGGGGCGAACAGTTGTCGAGAGGGGTATCTGCCTTTTGATACTGTGATGCAGCAAGCTGATGCGATCAGCTTACATTGTCCGCTGACCGACGCGACTCGAAATCTGATTTCAGAGCGAGAGCTAGCAATGATGAAACCAAGTGCGGTGTTAATTAATGCAGGCCGTGGTGGACTCGTCGATGAACAAGCCTTGGTCGAAGCGTTGACAAATCATGAGATTGCAGGCGCGGGTATGGATGTGTTTACACAAGAACCGGCAGACAGGTCGAATCCACTATTGGTTCACAGTCACTTACCTAATTTACTGCTGACACCTCATGTGGCGTGGGGCAGTGACAGTTCAATTCAAAAGCTGTCTGATATCTTAATCGACAATATTGATGGGTTTGTTGCCGGTAATCCGCAGAACTTAGTCAGTTGATTGATGAATTAAATGGTGCGAGCACAAAACAAAAAAGGTTGGCTTTTAGGCCAACCTTTTTGGAATCGTTGTGTCGATTCAGTGAGTTAGCCTTGCGGCTTAACGACCAATACATTGATGGGGGAGTTCTGTACCACTTTACTTGCAACAGAACCAAGCACCACGTTGTCGATTTTCGAACGCTTATGGCTAGGCATCACGATAAGGTCAGCCCCAAGCTTTTCTGCGTAATCTAGAATCGTCGTGTAGGTCTTGCCTTCGGCAACGTGAACCTTATAAACCACTTTATCGTCGATGTATTTGTCGGCAAACTCTTTCAGCTGATTTTTAACATCGAGCTTCATTTGATTTGCGGCATCTTTCGGGAAGTAAGATGCCACCATCGACATGTGAATGCCCGGTAATACGTTCAAGATGTGGATTTCAGCATTACAGTGTTTTGCGTGCCATACCGCCAATTCAACAGCTTTGTCAGAAAAGCCTTTATCGTTAAGATCAACAGGAACAAGGATTTGTTTATACATGTATTTTTCTCTTTTTTATCAGCGCAGAGTCTTGACCAAGCGCTGTGATTATCCTTTCCATGTAATAAAGCCAAGTAGAGTTGAGCGCTACTTGGCTCTATCCATCACGCGCTAATCTCATCTTGACGAGCACGCCTTCTTTGGTTCATCGCTAAGCCAATTAAAATCAGTAGGGCAGGTAAGAATACCCACTCTTTCATTGGTCTTTCTGCGTCTTGGATAACGGATTTAATTTCCCAATCAAAGTCAATGCCAGCCGCTTCTGCCGGGCTACCGAACTCAACCATATCGACAATCATTTTGCCTTCAGATTTCGTCAGCATTAAGCCCATTGAAGCGATCCGGTCTTCACTTGTTATCGCAGAATCTTTAAATGGAAGGCGAACCGTTTTCTCAGAATAGTCACCTTCTAAGTTTTCGCCACCCACTCTTAACTCAAGAGATTGTCCCACAGATAGACCTTCTGTGATTTGAGCGATCTCAACTCCAGGTGAAAGAACTTTATCTGGATAGAGCATGTCCCACCAGAAACCTGGGCGGAAGAAAGAGAAAGTTAGCACTAACAACAGTACTGTTTCCCACCACTTGTTCTTGGTAAACCACCAACCTTGCGTTGCAGCGGCAAAGATCAGTACAGCCGTTACCGAAGAGAAGATTGTCAGTACTAGATGCCACCAAGAATCAATGCCCATCAAAAGTAGTTGGGTATTGAAAATGAACATAAACGGTAATATCGCGGTCCGTATGTCGTAGGTAAATCCTTGAATACCCGTTCGAATAGGGTCTGACTTTGCAATCGCGGCGGCTGCGAATGCAGCCAAACCAACCGGAGGTGTATCATCGGCAAGAATACCGAAGTAGAACACGAATAGGTGAACCGCAATCAGTGGAATGATTAGGCCGTGCGCCGCACCTAAGGTCACAATTACCGGAGCCATCAA
Organism: Vibrio artabrorum; assembly: GCF_024347295.1. Taxonomy (NCBI): domain Bacteria; kingdom Pseudomonadati; phylum Pseudomonadota; class Gammaproteobacteria; order Vibrionales; family Vibrionaceae; genus Vibrio; species Vibrio artabrorum. The sequence continues at coordinate 369,534 of NZ_AP025458.1, forward strand.
GGTCGATACAACGATGTAGTTTGCCGTTGTGGGTAAGCCCATCCCTAAGATCAAGCTGATGACCGCTGTAAACAGCAGCATAAGAATGATGCTGCCACCAGAGATAAACTCAACGAAGTCGGTCATGACTAAGCCGATGCCGGTCAGAGTTACCACGCCGACAACCGTACCTGCTGCGGCTGTCGCGACACCGATACCGATCATGTTGCGAGCACCTGCCACCAAGCTCTCTAATAAGTCAATGAACCCTGCTTTTGTTTGCTCTGCAAGATCGTCTGACTTGTTCATCAGAGTCATTAAAGGACGCTGTGTGGTCAAAATGAAGATCATAAATACAGTCGCCCAGAAGGCAGAAAGGCCTGGAGAGAAGCGTTCGACAGTCAGACACCAAACAAGAACCACGATAGGCAAGAGGAAGTGGAGGCCCGATTTAATCGTAGGGCCAGGATCCGGAACTTCCGTTAGCTCGGCATCGATATCCATGCCACCTTCCGCTGAATATTTTGCTGAAACACGGACCAAGGCAATATAGGCGATCAATAGAGCAGCCGTCACCATCGGTGTTGCGGCATCGCCAAAGACATCTTTTGTCCAACCGACACCGTAGTAAACCGCAGCACTGATCACACAGAGACCTAAAATGGTACCAGTGAAAGAGAGGAGGCTTTGTACGATAGTTGGTGTGTGACGGCGAGGTAAGCCAGTCATGCCTGCTTTACAGGCTTCTAAGTGAACAATGTAAATGAGAGCGACGTAAGAGATCAGGGCAGGCAGTAGTGCGGCTTTGATGACTTCTACATAAGAGATGCCCACATATTCAACCATCAAGAATGCAGCAGCCCCCATGATGGGTGGTGTTAATTGACCATTGGTTGAAGCGGCAACTTCTACCGCCCCGGCTTTTTCACCTGAGAATCCGACTCTTTTCATCAAAGGAATGGTGAAAGTCCCGGTAGTGACCACGTTAGCGATCGATGAACCGGACACGAGACCAGAAAGGCCTGATGCGACAACGGCGGCTTTTGCTGGGCCGCCTTTCATATGACCAAGTAGAGAGAATGCAACCTTGATGAAGTAAGCACCCGCCCCCGCACGTTCTAGCATTGCACCAAACAGTACAAACAAGAATACGAATGACGTTGATACACCAAGTGCAACACCAAATACACCTTCAGTTGTTAGCCACAGATGCGACATTGCCTTGTTTAGGCTCGCACCTTTGTGGGCGATCACGTCGGGCATGTGTGGACCGCCAAAGGTGTAAAGTAGGAATACAGCTGCCACAACCATAAGAGGTGGACCTAAAGCGCGTCGTGTTGCTTCAAGCAGTAAAACCATACCGAATACCGCTGCAACAATATCGAATGTAGTGGGTGCGCCTGAACGGCCAGCAAGTTCTGTATAGAAAATATAGATATAAGAAGCTGAAAAACTGCCTACCAGCGCTAATATCCAGTCGACAGCAGGGATGCGATCCCTAGGCGAGTTCTTCATGGCTGGATAAGCGGTAAAGGCTAGGAAAATAGCAAAGGTAAGGTGAATCGCTCGAGCTTCAGTGTCATTTAAAATAGCGAAGTTAAAAATGAACGGCAGCGGAGATGCATACCAAAGTTGGAACAGTGACCAACAGAGAGGCACAAACCATAAAATACGGCCTTGGATACCGTGAGGGCTACGCGCACCTGTGTCTGATTGTGCCACCATTTCTTGCACATCTGGAGACGGTGATGTTGTCTGCGTCATGTACTTTATCCTTAATATTGATGGTCTGCCTTTATAACGAACAACGAGACAATATTTATTCCTTATCCAGTGTCGTGAACTGACAGGGAATACATTTTTGTCCGCTTTGTCTTAGGCTTGATACGAAGGTAAGTCCTCCAAATGGGAGAAACTTAAAGGTTTGCTCTTTTCACTTATATTGTTTTTATAAACGTGAAAAGCCAATAAGGAGGATGCCCCTCCTTATTGGTTGAGTCGGCTTAAAGTAGAGTTACTTTAGAAGGCCGACTTCTTTGTAGTATTTTACTGCGCCAGGGTGAAGTGGGATCGAGATACCCGCTTTAACCATGTCTTCTTTTTTCAGGTTTGCAAAGGCAGGATGTAGGCGTTTGAAGGTGGCAAAGTTTTCAAATACAGCCTTAGCAACGTTGTAGGCGACTTCATCAGAAACATCTGACGTTGTGACCATTGTTGCAGCTACACCGAAGCTGTTTACGTCAGCATCTGTGCCTCGGTACATACCAGCAGGTACTGTGGTGTAAGCGTAGTATGGGTTTTCAGCTACGATTTTGTCGATTTGTGGTCCGGTTGCTGAAACCAGTTTTGCATCACAAGACGTCGTTGCTTCTTTGATTGATCCATTCGGGTGGCCAACCATGTAGATGAATGCATCAATCTTGTTATCACAAAGTGCTTGTGAACGCTCAGAGCCTTTCAGTTCAGAAGCCAGTTTGAAGCTATCGTTAGTCCAACCCATTGCGTCCATGACAACGCCCATGGTTGCACGGTCACCTGAACCTGGGTTACCTATGTTGACACGTTTGCCGGCGAGGTCAGCAACATTGTTGATTCCAGAATCGGAACGAGCAATGATGTTGAACGGTTCTGTATGTAGAGAGAACATAGCGCGCAGCTTTTTGTACTCGCCCTGATCTTTGAACTTGCTTGTTCCGTTGTAGCCATGGTATTGCCAGTCCGATTGAACAATACCAAAATCAAGTTCACCAGCACGGATGGTGTTAACGTTGTAGATAGAACCGCCTGTCGACTCAACAGAACAGCGAATGTTATGGTCCTTACGGCCCTTGTTCACTAATTTACAAATGGCACCGCCAGTTGGGTAGTAAACACCCGTAACTGAACCGGTACCAATTGTGATGAACTCTTGAGCGTTAACAGCGCCAGCGCCCATTACAGCAGCTGCAATAGCACCAACTTTGATAAGTTTGGTAAATGCCATGAATTTCCCTTCCTTTATTCATTATTAACCCTGAAACAAGTGTAGTTGTTTCTGGAGTTTCCTATTTGGAAACGGCACCTTTTTCAATCCATGTGATGAAAAAGTGGCTGGATAATAGCAAAATTTGGCAGGAAATTACTCAAATGTTAAAAAACATAGATAATAAATCTAGTGAGTGAGGCGGGGATATCGAGTCTGATTTGATAGTTAATTGTTTTAAATCAACAGGTTGGACTGTGTGACCAGCAAAAGGAGAAGATATTTCAGTCTGTGATCTGGGTCACGAAGTGAATGATTGGCTCATGACCCATTATTGTGATAAATGATTATGCAACCGTAAAAAATTACCCAGCGTATTCAAACAGTTCGCATACTGAATCGAACAATTGCTTAGTCGTTACTGTTAAGGTTGGGGTGATGAAGATGGTATCATCACCAGCGACGACGCCGAGTATGCCTTCCGACTTACCTAATGAGTCCAGTAAGCGAGCGATCAGTTGTGCCGCACCTGGTCCGGTATGTATGACAACCAAGGCATTATTGTGGTCAATATCTAACACTAACTCTCTTAGAGAACTAGAAACGGTTGGAACTCCTAGCTCAGCAGGCAGACAGTAAACCATCTCCATTTTGGCATTGCGTGTTCGAACAGCCCCAAATTTGGTTAACATACGCGAAACTTTAGACTGATTAATGCTCTCAAAACCTTCGTGTTTTAGGGCATCAACAATTTCACCTTGTGAACCAAAACGTTCTTCTTTTAATAGCGATTTAAAAGCGCGAACTAAGTTGTCTTGTTTTTCTGTATTGCGCATATGTCATTCTTATTCATTAATAAAGATATCTGCATATTCTCGCATACATATTCAATTTTAGTCAAAGTATCCCATTAATTTGTTAGTTGTATCACTGTAAATTTTTAATGGAATAATGTGTTATTTGTGATGACTTGTTTTGTTATTTCAGTTGATTATCGCCATAATACGAATTCGCTGTGTAGCACGATTTTATTGACTTGCGCGAAGTCGCAAAGATAGCGTTAATTGATTGTAATCACTTTGTGATTATTATAGTTTTTTAATTTAAAGTTAGCTCAAAAATTACCCTACAAAGAACGTATAAGAAAAAGCCCTCAAGGAGAATAATAATGAAAGTAGCTGTTATTGGTGCCGCTGGTGGCATCGGTCAAGCCCTAGCCCTATTACTTAAGAATCGTCTACCTGCTGGTTCAGATCTTGCTCTTTATGACATTGCACCGGTAACACCGGGTGTTGCTGCCGATCTTAGCCATATTCCAACGCCTGTTTCGATCAAAGGTTATGCAGGTGAAGATCCAACACCGGCACTAGAAGGTGCGGATGTGGTGTTGATCTCTGCGGGTGTGGCGCGTAAACCGGGTATGGATCGCGCTGATCTTTTCAATGTAAATGCTGGTATTGTTAAATCCCTTGCAGAAAAAATTGCAGTTGTATGTCCAAACGCTTGCGTAGGTATTATCACGAACCCTGTAAACACAACGGTGCCAATTGCGGCTGAAGTACTGAAGAAAGCGGGCGTTTACGACAAGCGTCGTCTATTTGGTATTACCACTCTTGATGTCATTCGTTCTGAAACGTTCGTTGCTGAACTAAAAGACAAAGATCCAGGCGACATCCGTGTTCCTGTTATCGGTGGTCACTCAGGCGTAACGATTCTTCCTCTCCTTTCTCAAGTTGAAGGCGTCGAGTTCACTGACGAGGAAATCGCAGCATTAACGACTCGTATCCAAAATGCAGGTACGGAAGTCGTCGAAGCGAAAGCGGGTGGCGGTAGTGCGACACTGTCTATGGGTCAAGCAGCTTGTCGTTTTGGTCTTGCTCTAGTGAAAGCGCTTCAAGGTGAAGAGAACGTGATTGAATGTGCATACGTTGAAGGTGAAGGCGAACACGCCCCATTCTTCGCTCAACCCGTTAAACTAGGCAAAGAGGGGGCAGAAGCGATCCTTAGCTACGGTGAACTGAGTGACTTTGAGCGTAACGCATTAGACAGCATGCTGGAAACGTTAAATGGTGATATTGAGATTGGTGTAGAATTCGCGAAATAAGCGGGACGCCTTTAAACTCAGCCAAAAAATGATGATTAAAAGCCGGTCTTGATGACCGGTTTTTTGATCCTAGCATTCAAGTTGCTCGTATTTTCTTCTGTTATCGAGATGGAGGTGCAGCTTATGGCGACGGTTACAAAAGGTATGAATGTTGAATATTTGGGGCGCTTAGGAAAAATATTAGTCATTGATGAGCAAGAGCAGTATGCCTTAGTAGAGACTTATCATGGACATGAGCAGTATGCAGTGCCAATGGAAGAGCTTGAAGAAATTGAAGCTCAATTACCGCTATCCTTGGAAGCGAGCCGGTATTGAAAGTCGCGGCAACACAAATGTTTGTTCAGAACTAAAAAAAGAGCTTAACGGCTCTTTTTTTAGTTCTCTATAGCACCGTGCTTCTAAGACGAGATGTTCATCTTTGCTTGGTTACTTACTGCGTTTTACTGCAAGGTGTGCGAGTGCGGTTAGCGCTTGCTTATATTCAGAGTCAGGCAGCACAGAAAGCTCAGCAATCGCTTTATCGGCTTCTTCATAGGCTTTATTGATGGTGTACTCTAACGAGCCTGTTTCTTTCATAACAGCCATAATGTCGTCGAGACGCTCCATGCCATTCGCTTTTTCAATCGCCTCACGGATCATACTTGCTTGCTCTGGAGAACCATTGTGCATCGCATAAAGTAGAGGCAGTGTTGGTTTGCCTTCAGCAAGATCGTCACCAACGTTTTTACCCATCTCTTTACCATCAGCGGTGTAATCCATCACATCATCAATCAGTTGGAATGCGGTGCCTAAGAATTTCCCATAGTTTTGCATTGCGGTTTCAATTTCTGGGGATGATTCTGTCAGTATGGCACCGATTTGTGTCGCAGCTTCAAACAAACGTGCAGTCTTAGAATAAATGACCTGCATGTAGCTTTCTTCTGTGATGTCCGGGTTATTACAGTTCATCAATTGTTGAACTTCACCCTCGGCAATGACGTTTACTGCTTCACTCATGAGCTCCAGGATCCTTAATGATCCTAGCGTAGTCATCATTTGGAATGAGCGAGTGTAAATAAAGTCCCCGACCAAAACGCTAGCGGCATTACCGAAAGCTGCGTTAGCCGTTGCCTTTCCGCGTCTCATATCTGATTCGTCAACAACATCATCATGAAGCAGTGTCGCTGTATGAATAAATTCGATAAAGGCTGCGGAGGTGATATGAGCTTCACCTTGATAACCTAGAGCTCGAGCCGATAAAAGGACGAGCAAGGGGCGTAGGCGTTTTCCACCGCCACTAACGATATAAAAACCAAGCTGGTTGATTAAACTTACGTCAGAATTAAGTTGAGTTTGAATTGTTTCATTCACTTTTGCCACATCATTGGCAGTAAGCGTTTGGATAGCTTTAAAATCCATTGTTCATCCGGCTGAAGTTAGACCCTGTAAGGCTTATACGTTGTATTTAATTGTTGGATGATACACTAAAAAACATTGATTAATACATCGCTTAAAGGCATCATTGCCGCACTTTTCTTTGGCGAACAGGTTTTCGCCAATTTTTTAAAAATATGGCTTGTCATAGCGGCATGATTCCCGTAGAATCTGCGCCCTATTGATTAGTTTAGCGCACACCCGAGTTGTACAATTAACAACCATAGGCTGTGCGGAAAAAGCGGAGTAAAATATGTACGCTGTTTTCCAATCTGGTGGCAAACAACACCGAGTAAGCGAAGGTCAAACTCTTCGTTTAGAGAAATTAGACGTTGAAACTGGTGCAACTGTTGAATTTGATAAAGTTCTTCTTGTTGCTAACGGCGAAGAAATCGCTGTTGGTGCACCTCTTGTTGAAGGTGGCAAAGTGACTGCGGAAGTAGTACAACACGGTCGTGGCGATAAAGTTAAAATCGTTAAGTTCCGTCGTCGTAAGCACTCTCGTAAGCAAGCTGGTCACCGTCAGTGGTTCACAGAAGTGAAAATCACTGGCATTAACGCTTAAGTATTAGGAGAGTTTAACAATGGCACATAAAAAAGCTGGCGGTTCTACTAATAACGGCCGCGATTCAGAAAGCAAACGTCTTGGTGTTAAGCGTTTTGGTGGTGAATCTGTTCTTGCAGGTAACATCATCGTTCGTCAACGTGGTACTAAATTCCACGCTGGCACAAACGTTGGCATCGGTAAAGACCATACTCTTTTCGCTCTTACTGAAGGTAAAGTGAAATTTGCAGTAAAAGGTCCTAAAAACCGCAAGTTTGTAAGCATCGAAGCTGAGTAATTTAATCTTTTATAAGATTTTTATACTAGCTTTCAAGCTGAATTCAAAAGCCCTGCCGATTCGGCAGGGTTTTTTATTTATAACAAGAATAAAAAAGTAGACGCTCTGGCTTTGATTTTTGAGAAACGGTTTAGTTTTTAAAAAGCAGTACGCATAGAACCTCTCCTTATTTGTTCCTTGATTGCAGATCGACCTGGATCTTAGGTGATCGATCTACACTCGGATCTGCTAGAATTTATATCACTCCTTGGAGAGTGATAACGCAACGTAAGTGCGGAGTTAAAAAATGAAATTCGTTGATGAAGCATCAGTAAAAATAGAAGCCGGCGATGGCGGTAATGGCACCGTCAGCTTTTGGCGCGAAAAATTTGTCGCTAAAGGTGGTCCTGATGGCGGTGATGGTGGTGACGGTGGTGATGTTTACATTCAAGCCGATGAGAATTTAAATACGTTGATCGATTATCGTTTCCAACGTTTTTACAGCGCGGAACGTGGCGAGAACGGCCGCGGTGGTAACTGTACAGGTAAACGTGGTAAAGATATTACTCTGAAAGTGCCAGTTGGTACTCGTGCGGTTGACATCCACACCAATGAAATCGTGGCTGAAGTTGCTGAACATGGCAAGAAAGTCATGGTTGGTAAAGGTGGTTGGCACGGTCTTGGTAATACGCGTTTTAAATCCTCTGTGAACCGTGCTCCTCGTCAAAAGACCATGGGTACTAAAGGCGAAGTTCGCGAACTGCGTTTAGAGCTTCTTTTGTTGGCTGATGTTGGCATGCTTGGCTTGCCAAATGCGGGTAAATCTACTTTTATTCGCTCAGTCTCGGCTGCGAAACCAAAAGTGGCGGATTACCCATTTACGACTTTGATCCCAAGCTTGGGTGTGGTGAGTGTGGTTCCTGAAAAGAGCTTCGTGGTTGCCGATATTCCAGGTCTAATCGAAGGAGCGGCTGATGGCGCTGGTCTGGGTATTCGTTTCTTGAAGCACCTTGAACGTTGTCGTGTTCTTCTGCACATGATCGATATTTTGCCGATTGATGGTTCTGATCCTATTCAGAATGCACTGACGATCATTGACGAGCTTGAACAATACAGTGAAAAAGTGGCACAGAAACCTCGCTGGTTAGTGTTTAACAAAGTAGACCTAATGCCTGAAGAAGAAGCGGATGAAAAGATTCAAGAAATCGTCGAAGCTTTAGGTTGGGAAGGCGAGTACTTCAAGATCTCTGCTGTGAACAAAATCGGCACTAAAGATCTTTGCTTTAAACTGGGTGAGTTCATGGAGAACCTGCCTCGTGAAGTTGAAGTCATTGAAGAAGAAGAAAAAGTGAACTTCATGTGGGATGATTACCACAAAGATGCCATGAGTGGTAAGAATGTCGTTACTGAAGATGATGACGATTGGGATGACTGGGATGACGAAGAAGATGACGGACATGTTATTTATGTTCGTGACTAGCATCTTTTATAGACAATAGTTTGAACAATAAACATAATAAAAAGAGCCTGAATTAGATTCTGGCTCTTTTTTGTCTGTGCTCAACAGAATTTGGCCTACTCACTCTCAGTAAGTGATTAGATATCGCCTGGAAAAGCACTCGAGAATAAGGTGGAAATTTTCGATACGTAGTAATTTTACGATCAAAAGTTCTCACGCAGTCACGAGTCTTAAAGCCCGCTAGAATGACCAGTTAATTTTATACGATTGGTATTATCTCAAGGATCAGAGATTATGCACCTAAACCAGAAAATCTCCAATGTTGATGCGTTTATCTTTACCCACTACCGCATCATCCACGGAGTACGTATTGCGGTAGCGTTTGTTCTCACTTTAATTCTTGCGAATTATCTTGAGATTCCTGAACGAACTTGGATTCTAATAACCCTATTTGTGGTGATAGGACCAATATCGTACCTAGGCAATGTTTTGCCAAGGGCTTGGCACCGTGTTCTCGGTACTTCTCTTGGAGCTGTGTCAGGGATCATCGGCATTGCGATCAGCCAATATTCGATGGTGCTAATGTACCTATGGTGTGCGGTGATTATCTTTCTTAGTGCTTATTTTGCGCTTGGCAAGCGACCATATGTTGGAATATTGATAGGCATTACCTTAGCTGTTACCCTTGGGGCTGTAAATGCCGATGTCGATGTGGCGATGTGGCGCGGCGTTGATGTGACAATAGGCTGTATTATTGCCGTATTGTTTTGCCTTATCTACCCACAGCGTGCTTTTATCCATTGGCGATTGCGCATCGCATATACCTTAAAAATATTTTCTAAAGTTTACCATCTCTCCTATTCTCCCAATGTGCTAGAAAAGCCCAATCTTGAGTCGTTTCAAAATACGCTTTTTAAAGAGATGACGACTATCACGACTCTTACTTCACCATCAGCCAAAGAAACCAAACTCAAGCGGCAGTTGCTCGATGCTATCCAGATTCAGTTGCGTAATCTGCTAAGTACTATTGAACTCCTTAACCATTCTTATTGGAGTGACAGAGAAAGTCATTTGAATATGCTGTGGTCTAAATCGCTAAAACAGTGTCAGCAGCAAGTGGAGCAAGAGTTTGATGATCTGGCTTATTTAGTTGAAAAAGGTGAGGTTCGAGCTGGTGTTAGTATTGGGGAAACGGATGAAATCATTCGTGAATTAAAAGATATTATTGCTGAATTAGGCGGTGAAAAATCCAATATCTATGGCTATGTTTGGCTTAATCTCAAGCTTATTGAGGATCTTGGGAATCTTAAAAAATTACTGATCTTTGCCCTTAATCTTTCGTCAAAATGATAAGTTCGTTTCGGCCTTCAATTTGGTTGTTCTGAATCAATTAATTTTGAATTATCATATTGTTTTATATGTAGACCTAATAGAATCTTGTTTTTATTTTAAACAATTGTCAAAGAGATAGAATGGAATCTAAACAACGCGCTGTTTCTCGCTTAATCGCTCAAGCTGGACAGATGTTGCATGCTCATGGAGCTGAAAGTGCGCTTATCGGCGGCATAATGGAGCGTATTGGCCTTGCCTGTGGTATGGATGAGGTCGAGGTATCACTCTCAGCAAGTTCACTGGTTGTGACCACTGTTACCCATGACCATTGCATGACCACGACTCGGCGTTGTCCCGATAGGGGCATCAATATGCGCGCTGTGACCGAAGTACAACGTATCTGCATCATGTTAGAAAAAGGCATCTTAGACTACGAACTTGCTCAACAGAAGCTGAATAAAATCACCCCAGAGCGTTACAATCGCTGGCTAGTGGTATTTATGATTGGTTTATCTTGTGCTTCATTCAGTCATCTTGCAGGTGGCGACAGCGCTGTGTTTGCGATGACTTTTTTGGCTTCTTCTATCGGTATGATTGTCCGACAAGAGATAGGCCATCGTCACTTCAATCCGCTACTCAACTTTGCGACCACCGCTTTTGTTACTACCTTCATCTCAGCACAAGCTGTGGTATTTGAGATTGGCAACAGTCCAAATGTCGTAATGGCATCATCCGTTCTTATGTTGGTTCCCGGCTTTCCTTTAATTAACGCTGTAGCCGATGTATTGAAAGGGTATATCAATATGGGTATTGCTCGATTTGTGATGGGCAGTTTACTTACACTGGCAACTTGTCTCGGGATTGTTGCTGTGAGTCGTGTGTTAGGCATATTTGGGGTGACATTATGAACGATGCCTTTACTTTGCTTTTCGGTCTTATTGATGACATGTTTTTTGCGTCAATTCCAGCTATCGGTTTTGCTTTGGTTTTCAATGTGCCAAAGAGCGCGTTGTTTTATTGTGCGTTAGGTGGCGCGATTGGACACGGTTCACGTTATTTGATGATGCACTTTGGTATTCCAATCGAGTGGGCAACGTTTTTTGCCGCCACCACGGTTGGTATGATAGGAGTTCATTGGTCGCACAAAATTTTGGCACATCCTAAAGTCTTTACCGTTGCGGCATTGATACCCATGGTTCCGGGTGTGTTTGCCTTTAAGGCGATGATTGCAATGGTGGAGATTCACAGGGTGGGCTACACGCCTGAGTTACTGGCAATGTTGATGGAGAATTTTTTGAAATCGATGTTCATTATCGCAGGACTGGCAGTTGGCTTAGCGGTACCTGGGCTGTTATTCTACCGTCGTAGACCTATTGTCTAGCGTTAACTTTCTTTTTGGGGACAGGACTTTCGATTTATGATCATCAGCATGATAGCGGCAATGGCAAACAACCGTGTAATTGGTAAAGATAATCAGATGCCTTGGCATTTACCTGCGGATTTTGCATGGTTTAAACGCTCAACCATGGGGAAACCAGTGGTGATGGGACGTAAGACCTACGACTCAATTGGACGTCCTTTACCGGGTCGATTGAATGTTGTTATTAGCCGTGATGAAAGTTTAAAGATTGAAGGTGTGACTACGGTTACTTCGATTGAACAAGCTCTAGAGTTCGTCAGTGATGTTGATGAGGTAATGATCATCGGTGGTGGTTCAATCTATGAAAGTTGTTTACCTAAAGCAGATAAACTCTATCTGACTTACATCGATTTTGATGTGGATGGTGATACCCAATTCCCAGACTGGGGAGAAGGTTGGAAGCGGAGTTTTAGTGAAACTTATCAAGCGGATGAGAAAAATAAACACAGCATGGAATTTGTTGTTTTAGAGCGCTAATGTCTTATATTGGCTTGCTTTTTTGTTGTTGAGCAAGCCGGAATGGCTGCCGTCATATGGTGGCTACGTCGCGAACTATTGAATCAATGACGGTCTATTGAGTAATGGCATCTTGAGTAAAGTATTGTTTGTCTTCCCAACGAAGAGCCGTCAATTGTCCTCCCCAAACACATCCAGTATCTAAACCAATGACCTCTTTTCCTGAGTAACCCTCTAGCGCCGCCCAGTGCCCAAAGATAACCGTTTTATCGAGTTTTATACGCTGTGGAAGATCAAACCAAGGTACTAACGACTCTGTCGTGATCTCTTGCGGTGGAAGCTTACATGCCATGTCGAGTCGACCGTCAGTAAAGCAGAATCGCATTCTGGTCAGGCTGTTGATCGAATAGCGATAGCGCTCAATCCCTTCTAAGTCTTGATGCCATACCTCTGGCGTGTTGCTGTACATATTTTCGATAAGCCACGGCCATTGTTCGGATTTCAATAAGTCCGCAATTTCTCGACTTTCAATACGAGCTCGCTCTAGATCCCATTGAGGAGAGATTCCAGCATGAGACATCACAAATTCAGGATGCTCCTGAATTAATGGCTGTTGTCTTAACCACTCAAATAACAACTCTCTATCTTCTGCATCGAGGATAGGCTGAGTCTTATCTTTGGGTTTTGCGGCAAAAAGGCCTAAGGAGATAGCAAGTAGATGCAGGTCATGATTGCCTAATACCACTTTTGCAGCGTGGCCAAGACTACGAATAAAACGCAGTGTCTCCAGAGATTTTGGACCACGAGCCACTAAGTCTCCGGCGACCCACAACGTATCTTGGTGTTTATCAAAGTTAATAGTTTCAAGCAGTAATTGAAGTTCGTCAAAGCAGCCTTGAATGTCTCCGACAATATAATTCGACACAGTAACTTCCTGTAGATGCTAAGGGTAACTAATTAAGGATATTGGGTATAGCGAGTCTAAAAGGGCCAACTTCAGTGATGAAATCGATACCTTTGTTATCCGTCATAACATAATGACCTTGCATAACACCGACTGGGGTTTCGATGACGGTGCCGCTAGTGTAGGTGTATTCGTCTTGGGCTTCAATGACAGGTTGCTGTCCTACTACACCCTCACCTTCTATGGTGAGCTGTTTTCCGTTCGAATCAGTAATCAACCAGCGACGAGACATGAGCTGAACAGTCGTCTTACTGAGGTTTTTGATGGTAATAATGTAAGCGAAGAGGTAGCGATTCTTCGTTGGTTCAGATTGTTCCTCTATGTATTTAGAGTGAACTTGGCATTTGATACAAGGCGTAGATATATCCATATTCGCACCTTTTGCTGTCGGTAGGCTAAGGGAAGCGTTCCCTAAAAGTATGACATAGAAAATAGGCTCCTCACCGAAGTGTAGGAGCCTTTTCAATTATTTGTCAGCGTTGTGACTGTCGTGCAACCAGTTTGCCATATCGACAAACTGTTCGAGCGTTAGATTTTCAGGGCGCATACCAGGGTTTATCCCCAACTCTTCAAGAACTTCCTTGTCGATTAAGCTCTTGTAGCAGTTGCGCACGGTTTTACGGCGTTGGTTGAAGCCTTCACGACATACACGATCGAGCCACTTGAGATCTTTGGCCGGGTAAGGCAGCACTTCATAAGGCTGTAGGCGAACGACGGCTGAGTCTACTTTCGGTGGCGGAACAAAGGCTGTTGGCGGTACTTCTAACACAGGAGTGACTTTACAGTAATATTGAGCCATAACCGTTAGACGACCGTAAGCTTTAGTGCCAGGGCCTGCTGCTAATCGATTAACAACTTCTTTTTGAAGCATAAAGTGCATGTCTTGCACATCTTTATGGAACTCAAAAAGGTGGAACATCAAGGGTGTAGAGATGTTGTAGGGTAAGTTTCCGAAGATACGTAGTTTGTTGTTTGGCTTAACAAGTTGTTCGAAATCGAACTTCATTGCATCGCCTTCATGGATCGTTAACTTTTCAGCAAGATCGGGGTGATTACGCAGACGTTCAGCCAGATCTCTATCCAGCTCAATCACTGTGAATTTATCAACAAGCTTGCCAACAGGTTCGGTAATCGCTCCAAGACCTGGGCCGATTTCGACTAGGTTTTGACCTGGAAGTGGATTAATACTCGATACGATTCCATCAATAATGTACGGATCGTTAAGGAAGTTTTGACCAAAACGTTTACGCGCTTTGTGCCCTAAGTGGACATCATTTCTCATTGTTTTTTCTCTACTAATTCAATGGCGTGCGTGAGCGCTGTTCTAAAGCTCCCTGTATCGGCTTGGCCTTTTCCTGCCAAGTCTAAGGCGGTACCGTGATCGACGGATGTACGAATAAACGGTAAGCCAAGCGTGATGTTCACTGAGCGACCAAACCCTTTGTATTTTAATACTGGGAGTACTTGATCGTGATACATACCTAAAACAGCATCTGCATCTTGCAAATATTTTTCATTAAAGATGGTATCTGCTGGCAATGGGCCAACTAAATTAATGCCATCTTTCAGACGAATTTTTTCTAGCGTAGGGGTGATGGTTTCTATCTCTTCACGCCCTAAACAACCGTCTTCACCTGCGTGTGGGTTTAATCCACATACGTAGATAGTTGGTTTCTCAATAGCAAATTTTTCAACCAAATCTTTATGCAGAATAGCAATGATTCGCTCTAGTCTGTCTTCGGTCACGGCTTGAGATACATACGCTAGCGGGATGTGTGTTGTTACGAGAGCAACACGCAGCCCTTCTGTTGCCAACATCATTACCACGAGTGGCGTATTGGACTTCTCTGCAAAGAACTCGGTATGGCCACTAAAAGCAACGCCAGCTCGGTTAATTACACCCTTGTGAACAGGGCCGGTGACAATAGCATCAAATTCATCATTCATACAGCCAATTGCTGCGGTTTCTAAAGTATTTAATACGTAATGACTGTTGGCTTCGTTGAGTTGGCCCGCAATGGTGGGTTCCGCGAGTGGAATGTGTTTCACAACCAGTGTGCCAGATTGTTGAGGCAACTTGGGAGAGGCGGGATCGTAATCCAACAACTCAACGTCAATCCCTAGCATTTTAGCTCGCTGAGCCAGCAAATTTTTATCGGCACAAACGACGAGTTGATGAGGCCAGCTCTCTTGAGATAGAGCCAGAGTTAAATCGGGACCGATCCCTGCGGGTTCACCGGCAGTAATGACAAGGCGTTTAGTTATCATCTTGGTCACCTTTTACCATTTCAACGAAGGCACTGGCTCTTATTTCTTGTAGCCAAGCACCCACTTCTTCATTGAACTTACGATTAAATAGGATTTGGTACGCTTTGTTTTTTAAAGCTGAATCGGTACGGTCAACTTGTCTGCGGTCTAATACTTCAACAATGTGCCAACCATGAACAGTTTTAAATGGCGCGCTGATTTTACCAGTAGGCAGAGTTTCTACTTGGTGTTTAAACTCGGGTACATATAAATCAGGGGTTTGATAGCCCAATTCTCCGTCTTGTACTGCAGAACCTGGATCTTGGCTGTATTGTTGCGCAAGTTCTCCAAAGGTCGCTTCTCCGGCATTGATGCGGCGTGTGATTTCTTCCAATTGTTCTTTCGCCCCTTCGTCACTTAAGATGACGGTTGGCTTAATCAAGATATGACGTGCATTCACTTCTGTTACAGCAACGGTTTCTAGGCCTTTCACATCTTCAATTTTCAGAATATGGAAACCAGCACCACTTCGGAAAGGGCCAATGATGCTGCCTTTATTCTGCATTTTAATTTGGTCTGCAAAAATGGTTGGCATCTCTTCTTTACGCATCCATCCCCAGTCGCCACCTTGTAGTGCCTTAGGGCCTTTTGAGTAAGTATATGCCATGGTATTAAAGTCTTTGCCGCTCTTGAGTTCTTTCACTAAATCGTCAGCTTGAGACTCTAACTCTTCTTTTGTTTGAGTGTCATTGAAGCGAAGCTGAATATGCCCAATTTTATATTGAACAGTTGCGTTAGTCTCTTGCGCTAAGATGTCGGCTAAGTTGTCAACTTCCGCAGGAAGGATGTTAATGCGGCGACGAACGAGAGCGTTACGCGCTTCACTGGCTGCAATCTCTTTTCTTACTTGTTCGCGAAACGCATTGTAACTTAGGCCTTCTTTGGCTACGGAGGCGGTGAGTTGATCGACCGTTTGGTTATTCTCTTTGGCAATCCCTTGAATGGCTTGATCAAGTCGAGCGTCATCAATTCGAACGCCAATACGTTCCGCTTCTTGAGTTTGAATCGTGTCGATGATCAGTTTTTCTAAAACTTGCTCATTCAATACATCTTGTGAGGGTAATGTTTGACCGTTTTTATTCGCGTTGGCACGCAGTGTCTTCATCGCGGTATCGATGTCACTTTGTAAGATCACGCCTTCGTTAACAATAACTTTGACGCTATCGAGTTCAACTGGCGCGGCATAGCTTGTTGATAAAGTACAAGCGGCTGCGATAGTCATTAATGTGCGTTTCCACAATGTCATGAGTTGTCCTTTAAATTTACTGATGTTTTATCAATAAAGAAAATTAGTTGTTTAAGAAAAATGGGCGACCGTAGCTCAGTGAGTTGTCAGCGCTGCTTCCACCGATAGCACCAGAATCAGAACCGATGTTAGTACCAAAGCCAACAATACCGAAATTCACACTGAAGTTATTTTCATATTCAGGTGTCGTATTTGGATTACTAATGTTATTTGTCAAACGGTTACTATAGGTAAAGCCGATATACCAACAATCCGATTTATAGTTAAGTCTCGCTAACCACTCGAGGTCTTCTTCTGTTGTTAAATCATAGAAATATTGAGCACTGGCATTCCATTTCGGTGAAATTTGGTAAGCACCGAGTAAACCGGCTTGCGAGATACCTTCTTTCGTGATTGAACCAACCTTAAAATCAACGGTGTCTTCAATATACTCTTTGGTTACATAGCGGTAGTTGGTTTGTACGTAACCGCCCGCAAAGCGGTACTCTAACGTACTGTTGGCTAGCTGCATTGCTGATGTATCAATGTCGTACTGCAGCCCACCATGGTAGAACAAGGAATCATCGTAGTTAAAATCAACATCAACAGCCCAAGATGAATAGCTAGAGTTTTGTTTTGTATTATTTAGACTGTTTTGGGTATTGCTTGCTTTTGTATCTCGGTCGATATAAAAAATTTGGCCAAAGGAAATATTGAGACGTTCTCTATATTCATCGTCAAAAAAGCGAGATGACGCGCCATAGCTCACTTGGTTTGCTGAAGCAATACGGTCTACACCGCTGTATTTACGGCTTCGGAATAGACCATAGTAATCCGTTTGCAGCAGTGTCGTATCGTAAAAACCAATGTTTTCTTGATTTTCTTTGGGTACATACAGGTACTGTACTTGAGGCTCAAGGGTTTGCGTGTAGTTGCCGACAATTTTTGTGTCGCGTTCTAAAACAATTCCGGCATGGCTTCGAAACTCTGGAATAACACGAAATGCCGTATCTTCTAATCCATAATATGGGTTTGTTTCTGCTGTTCCTGATGTTGTATCGACACCATCAAGATCTTGTTGGTAGTAAGTGCCAAGCAGTCGAGCTTCTGTTGTCCAGGTTCCCCAAGTATTGCCGAATGGTATGGTTATACCTGGCTCAACATGGACACGAGTGGCCGATGGCTTACCCGAGGCATCAGTATCAAATTTTGAAATATGACTGATGAGGTCGAAATCAAGGTGATCCATTACCTGAGGAGCATAATAGTTGTAGGCCACCTGCGGCATAAGGCGGTACGGCAAGTTATTATTTTTAGTCAGGATCTGGAAATCACGGACAAGTATTGACGCATCCCAGTTTTGAGTACGGTAGGTTGCTTGCCCTTCTTGAAGCAATTGACCATCTTCACGGTTACCAATACTGCTTGAGTTTACATCCGTGAAGTAATCGATATCACTGACTTTTGAATAATCGATTTCGAATAACCAAGATTGTTGGAATATTCCTGAGTGCTCAAGTTGCGCCCCCCAACGAGCTCCTTTGTCTTGGTATTTTTGGTCGTCAGGTAAATATTCAGATTTGATGCTACCTGAACCAAAGTCGTTTAAGTATCTGAACTTACTGTTTAGCTGAGTGCCACGCTCTTGCATGTACTTGAGCGTGGTTTCCAAGTCGTAGTTTGGTGCTAAGTTCCAATAAATGGGAACCTCTGCTTCAAAGCCATCGCTCGAACCGTATGATACCGTAGGGTATAGAAAGCCTGTTTTACGCGTATCACCGATAGGTACCGTTAAGTAAGGTAAGTAAAAGATGGGAACACTTTGGATTTCAAAACGCGGATTATAAAAAGTGGCTTGCTCTTCGTTTTGGTCGACACTGATACTCGATGCTCTTAGGCGCCAAGCATTGTCACCGATAGGGCAAGAGGTAATGGAGCCATCTTCAATTTCATAAACCGCTTTCCCTGTTTTGGATACATAAACCGCGTCGCCTCGACCAGGTTCACAAAGGAATTCGTAATCGGTGTTTTCTAACGTTATGTCATTGGTCGTCAGATTATTGGTTGCTCTTTCTGACACGGACTTAATTTGACCATCACTAAAGTTCACATTGCCTTCAGCAACAACGATATTTTCTTTTTGGTGTAGAGTAACATTGTCAGCAAGGATGGTTTTATTGCCTTGCGTAACTCTAACATCCCCTGAATACATGGCTTTATCACCATTGATAGCTTCTAAGCGATCGGACTCAACATGAGCGGGCAGTTGTGTCTCGTTTTCTGCAGCGGGTTCGATCAAGCATTGATCTATAGAGGGCATTTCCTGCACACTACTATCGATGATGGTTTCGGCTTGAGTTGTCGGCACGCATAACGCTGTAGTTATAGATGCAGCTAACAAGGTGCGGGAAAAACATTGCATGAAGTTGAACTATCCTGTGTTACTAGATGAAGGGTTGATCTAGTATCAATCCAATTAATAAAGCATTTTCCTTATGATAAAGGAAATATTAGCATTCAGCACCATCAGACAGCTGTACTCAGATAAAATTCATAGATAGAGAACACATAATGCAAATATTTGGCAAAATTTTGGGCGCTTTTTTTGGCTTTTTATTTGGGAACATCCCCGGTTTAGTTTTGGGCCTTTTTCTCGGGCATCAATTCGATAAGGCTCGCCGTTTAAATCAGTCGGGCTTTAATAGCTCTGGTTTTGGGCGTGGACCAAACCAAGCGGAAAAACAGAACGAGTTCTTTACATCAGCATTTGCAGTAATGGGGCACGTTGCTAAAGCCAAAGGGCAGGTTACCCGAGAAGAGATTCAGCTCGCTTCTACCATGATGGAGCGAATGAATTTGCATGGTGAGCAACGTAAAGCCGCGCAAGATGCATTTCGTGATGGTAAAGAGGGGGATTTCCCGTTAAATGATGTGCTTGAGCGTGTCAAGATTTCATCGGGGGGGCGCTTTGACTTGCTGCAGTTCTTTTTAGAGCTTCAAGTCTCTGCGGCATTTGCTGATGGCAGTTTACATCCGAGTGAGCGTCAGGTCTTACACAGGATAGCGCAAGGGCTTGGGTTTTCTGCGGAGCAACTAGAACGACGTTTGCAAATGCAAGAAGCCGCCTTCCGCTTTCAACAGCAGGGAGGGAGCTTTGGAGGCCATCAAGGCCATGGTCAATCATCAGGCTGGCAGCAAGCTTCGCAACAAAATCAATTGGCAGATGCGTATAAAGTTATTGGTGTGAGTGAAAATTCGGATGGTAAAGAGGTGAAGAAAGCCTACCGTAAACTGATGAATGAACATCACCCAGACAAGTTGATGGCGAAGGGCTTACCACCCGAAATGATGAACGTCGCGAAAGAAAAATCACAAGAAATTCAAAATGCTTATGACCTCATTAAGAAGGTCAAAGGCTTTAAGTAGTCGACCGTTTTGAGTGATCCTGATTGTCATCAGATATTCTTTCGATCTTCTAATTAGGAATCAACAGTCGTGTTAAAGCCCTATCGAGCAAGAGGCCATTGGTTAATAAAAACTTTCGCTTCTTTTTTGTTAGGGACTTTAGCGTGAGCGTTCGTTTGCTTGATTGAGTGACCAATCGTAGTCATAGCTGATTTTGTGCGTATTCGTGACGGGTTGAGTGCGATACAGATCTAAGTGTTGAAGGAGTTGTTGCTCTGTACCAAAATCCACTGCAAACCATTGGTAAATCGATGACAGTTGGAGTTTATTATTGGTCACCAGAACACCTTTGTTACTGTTTACAAATTCACGAGCGGCTTGCTCTAACAAGGGTTCTGTATTGTCTGAGGTAAAAGCGTCAGGTTGTAAGTTAGGGCAACCTAGGCTGGCACAGTTCACTGCATAATGCGTACGAGGATCTTGCCAAATCGGTCTTAGGATTCGGTGTTCAATGTCGTTGAGTGTCAATGATTTCTCGTTAACGACTACCACATCATCTCCCCACGGCCCGAAACTAAATAGTCCGCCAAGTTTAGTGATGGATTTGATCGGGTAGGCATCAAGAATCAAATCGACAGTCACAGCGTTGTATAGATTAACCCAATAGGCATACTGTTCTGCTTTTGAATAGTTGAGCGGATTAAGCTGTTCTAACCTCTTGATATAATGCTTCAGCTTTGCCTTGTCTTCAGTGCTTACCGCTTGATAACGAACGAGAGCGTTTTGTCCTTGTTTTACTCGGTAACGGTCGAGGAATTGCTGCCAATCTTGATGAGATATCTGTTCTTGGTGGATTTCGTTGCTTTGATTCCAATATGGCCAAAGTTCGGATTTCGGCGCAGACCACGCAAAGGTCGAGAAAAGTAGGCTGACAATTAAAAGTAGTGGTTTCATGGCATTCTCCTGCTGACTGACTACTAAGACCTTATGCTTTACGATTTTCTTTCATGGTTCTTCAGTTAAATTACAGAGTTAAGTCTAATCAATATATTCAGCTAAATAAAAAAGGTTGGCACTGGCCAACCTTTAGATTTATTCAGAAATGTCTGATTATTTTAGGAAGCTAGGAATCTTAGCTTCAAACTCTGAGATCTTATCGGCGTGTTGAAGTGTCAGGCCGATATTATCTAAACCATTCAGTAAGCAATGACGACGGAACTCATCAATTTCAAACGAGTACTCTTTGCCATTCGCGCTCACTTTCATTGCTTCTAGATCAACCGTGATTTCTGCACCGTCATTCGCTTCGACGAATTGGAATAGCTCATCCACCTCTTGCTCAGTCAATCGAACTGGCACCATTTGGTTGTTGATCGAGTTACCGTAGAAGATGTCGGCAAAGCTAGGTGCAATCATTACTTGGATACCGTAATCGGCAAGCGCCCAAGGTGCGTGTTCACGAGATGAGCCACAACCGAAGTTTTCACGAGCGAGAAGAATCGAAGCGCCTTGGTAGCGAGCTTTGTTCATCACAAATTCAGGGTTTGGCTGTTGGCCTGCGTCATCAAGGAAGCGCCAGTCGTGGAACAAGTGCTTACCAAAACCGATGCGGTTTACTTTCTGTAGAAACTGCTTTGGGATGATCGCATCTGTATCGATGTTGGCCGTATCTAGAGGAACGACTAATCCGGTGTGTTGTTGAAAACCTGACATGTTAAATCCTCTAATTAAAGTTCACGAATATCGACAAAGTGGCCAGCGATTGCCGCTGCGGCTGCCATGGCTGGGCTAACTAGGTGCGTACGACCATCACGGCCTTGGCGACCTTCAAAGTTACGGTTTGATGTAGATGCGCAGCGCTCTTGTGGACCTAAACGGTCGTTGTTCATCGCAAGACACATAGAGCAACCCGGTAGGCGCCATTCAAAGCCTGCTTCGATGAAGATCTTATCTAGGCCTTCAGCTTCAGCTTGTGCTTTCACTTGTTCTGAACCTGGAACGATCAATGCCTGTACATGTTTTGCGACTTGGCGACCTTTCGCAACCGCGGCGGCGGCACGCATGTCTTCGATACGAGAGTTTGTACAAGAGCCAACGAACACTTTATCAACGTTGTAATCCGATAGAGATTTGCCTGCTTCAAGACCCATGTAAGCCAGCGCTTTTTCAGCCGACGCTTTTTCTACTGGGTCAGCGAAGCTTTCTGGTGCTGGGATTGGTGTGTCTACTGAGATAACCTGACCTGGGTTCGTGCCCCAAGTAACTTGTGGTTTGATATCAGCAGCTTCTAGCGTGACAACCGCATCGAAGGTTGCGTCAGCATCAGTTTTCAAGGTATTCCAATATTCGATTGCTGCTTCTAAGTCTTCGCCTTGTGGAGAGAACTTACGGCCTTTAATGTATTCGTATGTTGTAGCATCAGGCGCAATTAAACCCGCTTTTGCACCTAGCTCGATCGCCATATTACATACTGTCATACGCCCTTCCATCGTAAGGTCGGTAATGGCCTCACCACAGAATTCAACCACGTAGCCAGTACCACCGGCAGCCGTTGTTTTACCGATGATCGCTAGCACGATATCTTTGGCTGTAATACCCGGAGCAACTTTGCCCTTAACTTCGATCTTCATGGTTTTCGCACGTGCCTGTTTTAGCGTTTGAGTCGCTAGAACGTGCTCAACTTCTGAAGTACCGATCCCAAATGCTAGTGAGCCAAATGCACCGTGTGTCGCAGTGTGTGAATCACCACATACGATGGTCATGCCCGGTAGCGTAATGCCTAGCTCTGGGCCCATTACGTGCACAATACCTTGGTATTTGTGGTTTAGGTCGTAAAGCGTGACACCAAACTCTTCACAGTTCTTCGATAGCGTTTCCATTTGGATACGAGCCATCTCGCCAGATGCGTTGATGTCTTTAGTTTGGGTCGATACGTTGTGATCCATGGTCGCAAAAGTCTTACTAACTTGGCGAACTTTACGGCCTTTTTCACGTAAGCCATCAAAGGCTTGAGGTGATGTCACTTCGTGGACAAGGTGGCGATCGATATAAAGAATCGGGTTTTCACCTTCTGCTGCTACTGCAACGTGCGCGTCATACACTTTTTCGTATAAGGTTTTGGCTTGCTGGTTTGTCGACATAGCTTTTCTTCCTTGGGAGCATCCGTCCCAGTGTTTGTTTCTAGCCAAGTCGTGCTGTTTAAGCTGACTTGGCTTGATATTATTTTATGTACTGGCTTCTTATCAGAGCATCCAGTTTATGACGCTAAGATGTACTCAGCGATCTTGTCACCCATTTCTGAGGTCGTCAGTGCTTGGTTGTTACCTGCAAGGTCAGCGGTTAGCTCGCCTGCTGAAAGTGCTTTAGAAACCGCGGACTCGATGTCTTGTGCTGCCGTTTCTTCGCCTAGGCTGTAACGCAGCATTAGCGCAGCTGAAAGAATCTGTGCGACTGGGTTCGCGATGTTCTTACCTGCGATGTCTGGTGCACTGCCGCCCGCGGGCTCGTATAGACCGAAGTTGCTTTCGTTCAAACTTGCAGAAGGAAGCATGCCCATAGAGCCTGTGATCATTGCGCACTCATCAGAGATGATGTCACCAAAGATGTTCGAACATAGCATGACGTCAAACTGAGATGGATCTTTGATTAGCTGCATGGTCGCGTTGTCGATGTACATGTGGTTTAGTGTCACATCGGGGTAGTCTTTTGCGATCTCTTCTACGACTTCGCGCCATAAGATAGAGCTTTGTAGGACGTTCGCTTTATCAATTGAGTAAACATTTTTGTTACGTAGACGGGCAGATTCAAACGCAATTTTTGCGATACGTTCGATTTCGTAACGGTGATAAACCTCGGTATCAAAGGCTTTTTCTGTCGCGCCTTCACCTTCGCGACCTTTAGGTTGGCCGAAGTAGATACCGCCAGTTAGCTCACGTACAACAACGATGTCAAAACCGCGCTCAGAGATGTCAGCACGAAGTGGGGAGAAAGACTCTAAACCCTTGTGAATTTGTGCCGGGCGTAGGTTGCAGAAAAGTTGGAAGTGTTTGCGTAGAGGTAGTAGAGCACCACGCTCAGGTTGGTCGTTTGGTGGAAGGTGTTCCCATTTGGGACCGCCAACCGAGCCAAACAGTACCGCATCAGACTCTTCACAACCTTTTACTGTCGCTTCTGGAAGCGGGCAGCCGTGGTTATCAATCGCAATACCACCAACATCATACTCTTCGCGAGAAAAGTGAATCGCGTGCTTCTTTTCGATCGCGTCTAGCACTTTATGTGCTTGTTGCATTACTTCTGGGCCAATGCCATCGCCAGGTAGTACGGCAATTTTGTATGATTTATCAGTCATGTTAATCCTTTAATTCTTGTTGCTGAGCTCATTAGCTCGTTTTAAATTTTGTCCCTAAAGCCAACAACATTGGCTCTAGGGCTCTGTTATTGTGTGATCAAACGGTCACAATTTTTTGCTGCTTTATTTCTTCGATGGTGTCTGCGCGTTGAATGCTATTAATAACGTGCAATAGTGCTTGACCAGAGGCTTCAACAATATCGGTAGAAACGCCCGTACCATGGTATTTACGGCCTTTATAATTAGCAATAATATCCGCTTGTCCTAAGCCATCTTCACCTTCGCCTTTCGCGGTCAGATCGAATTTATCCAATGCGATGTCGTAACCTGTTAGGCGATAGATGCATTGATACAAAGCATCAACCGGACCATTACCGACAGCCGCTTCGCATTTTTCTTCATCACCACATTGCAGCTTGATACTGGTGGTCGACATTACACTACCAGATTGTACGCTTAGGTAGTTAAGTTTATAGAAGTCGTCTTCATCTCGTAGATTTGCGAAGTGCATTAATGCTTCTAAGTCGTAATCGAACACTTGGCCTTTACGATCAGCCAGCTTCAAAAAGTCTTCGTATAATGAATCTAGATTGTACTCATTGTCTTTATAACCCATTGCATCCATGTGGCTCTTGACGGCAGCACGACCACTGCGACTGGTTAGGTTGAGTGCTTTATTCTTCAAACCAATCGACTCGGGAGTCATGATCTCGTAAGTGTTCTTGTTTTTAAGCATGCCATCTTGGTGAATACCTGAGGAGTGGCTAAATGCATTCGCACCTACGATTGCTTTATTGTCCTGGATTGGCATGTGGCAAAGTTGGCTAACCAATTTGCTGGTACGGTGAATTTCTTGATGATTTAAACCGGTATGGACACCTAAAAGCTCTTGACGCGTTTTGATGATCATCGCAATTTCTTCTAAAGAACAGTTACCCGCGCGTTCACCTATCCCATTGATCGTACCTTCAATTTGGCGAGCACCAGCTTGTACAGCCGCAATTGAATTTGCAACGGACATGCCCAAATCATCATGGCAGTGAACCGAGATGATCGCTTGGTCGATGTTTGGTACGCGATTGAATAGTGTTTGGATAATGCCACCAAACTCATTCGGAACAGTGTAGCCAACGGTGTCAGGAATGTTGATGGTTTTTGCGCCTGCGTTAATTGCCGCTTCAACCATGCGACATAGGTTATCAATTGGCGTACGTCCGGCATCTTCACAAGAGAATTCAACATCGTCCGTATAGTTACGAGCGTGTTTCACGGCTTTAACGGCCATTTCTACCACGTCGTCGTAGCTACGGCGTAATTTGTCTTGTACATGAACCGTTGATGTTGAAATGAAGGTGTGAATACGAAACTGCTCGGCGACTTTTAGTGCTTCTGCAGCCGCGTCGATATCTTTCGCTACGGCGCGAGAAAGGGCGCAGATACGACTGTCTTTAATGTTCTTAGCAATGGTTTGTACTGACTCAAAATCGCCTGGCGATGAGACTGGGAAACCCGCTTCGATAACATCGACACCCAGTCTCTCAAGTGCATAAGCGATCTGTAACTTCTCTTTTACCGTAAGGCTTGCTGCCAACGCTTGCTCGCCATCACGTAAGGTCGTATCAAAAATTATTACTTGATCGTTCATGGGTGCTTCCTTATATCGATAATGAATCGATTGCTATCCAAATTATTATTAAGAATGATGTTCTTTTAAAAGTGGCAGTTACAAAAAAACCCGCTTAGTGCGGGTTTTAATATTTGTGTCGTTCTTGACCCACAACTTACCCGCGCGATTGGTTCACGATAAGGAGTAGTTTCAGAAGTCGAGAAGAAGAAAAAATCATGACACAAATATCCGTAAATAAACTGTTAACACCATATTTACCGCAATTTATTCTGAGCGTCAAACAAGAAAATCCAATATCAGCGTGCATTGGCAACGTTTTGTTTTGGTTTATGCTGCTTTACATTGCTTTGTTGGCTAAATCATCTGATTGGTGGTTTTGTATTGGGGGGTTAGTTTATCGTTTGGCTTATGTGCAGGTTAAAACTTTGTAGTAAATCTTTTTGATGGAACGATTCACCCCAAAAATCACAAGCGTAACCCCATTAATTAATCAATTGATTAAATAGTGAGTAATTAATCTTCTATTGTTACGCCTGTTTATCTCTATAATTAATCAGATGATTAATTATAGAGATGGATTTCTGCCATGACGGCACGAAAAGCGGGGCGACCTCAAAAGAACTTAGATGTTCGACAGTTATTGGTTGAGCATGCTCGCGATCTGTTTGTTGTTCAGCCGTACGACAAGGTCTCGACGCGCCTGATTGCTGAGCGTGCAGGTGTCAACATTGCGATGATCCGTTATTACTTTGGCAGTAAGGCCGGGTTGTTTGAAGCGATGCTACGTGAAACCTTACGACCGATGCAATTGCAGATGCAAAGATTGGTTGAAGAAAGCAGTCATGAGAACTTTCTTGATTTAATGCGGACTTACTACAAAGAGATGGTCAAGGTGCCGAAGTTTCCACGCTTGATTGCCCAAGTGATGAATATGCCTCCCTCTGAAGTGCAAAGAGAGTTGCTCGAAAAGGTTTTCCTCGATGTCGCCAAGCCAGCCCAAGATGTCATTTTTGAAAAGTTGGTTGAACAAGGCATCTTAAAACAGAACATGGATCCAACATTGTGCCGTGTTTCGTACGTAAGCTTGATGGTGTTTCCTTTCATCGCTCCGCCGCCTTTATTGGCAATCCATGGTATTGAGATTAATGAAGAATTTCTTAATCGTTTAATCGAACACAACATTCAACTGATGACCGAAGGCTTTATCAACGCACCGAGCCCTTCTTCCGTGCAGGAACAAAGATAATGAAAATAAATAAAAAACGCCTCTTCTTTCCAGCACTTGCGGTTGGTGTTATTGGCCTTGTCGTCGCGATTAACTTGAAACCGGATCTTCCAACCAAACCTGCGGGTGATAGAGCCCGCTTAGTTGATACCGTAAGCCTAGAGCAACAACTGATAGCGCCGTTAGTGGTTGGCTTTGGCAAAGTGGTGCCGAAAGTCGAATGGAAAGCGATTGCTGAGGTGACTGGACAAATCGTGTATCGACATCCAGATCTTGAAAAAGGCCAGGTGATCCCTGCGGGAACGGTCGTGCTCAAGGTTGATCCATTGGATTACGAATTGAAATTGATACAAGCAGAGGCGGATCTAACATCAAGCCAAACTTCGCTAGCGAAATTGAATCAAGAAGAAGATAACCTCAATCAGACTCTTAAGATCGAAAAGAATCGCTTAGTGATCAGCAATAAAGAGCTACAGCGTAAGCAGGATCTGCGTAAGAAAGGGCTGACTTCTCAGTCTGATGTCGATCTCCAACAACAAAGCGCGTTGTCTCAGCAGAAGCTAGTGTTGGACATTACTAACCAAATGGCTTTGATACCCGACGAAAAGCGCGTCGCGGAAGCGGTGATTAAAGTGAATGAATCTAAAGTTAAAGAGGCGCAACGCTCTTTGGACAAGACGATCGTGACCTTGCCGAGAACGATGCGAATTGCTCAGGTTGATATCGAACAAAATCAAGTCGTTAATCTTCAGCAAGAAATGTTTGTGGCTCACGGGATTAATGTCATGGAAGTGGAGGCACAACTTTCTATTCACGATATGCAAACCTTAGTCTCAAGTTTTGTTCAATTTCCTCGTGATGCCACAGGTATCCCTAATCTTTATGAAGCTCCGATTAAGGCGAGTATTCAGTTGAGCAGTGGCAACCTGAACCTTAGCTGGCCTGCGAAGGTGGCAAGAATTAGCGAAACGGTTGATGAAAAGCAAGCCACGGCGGGGATTATTCTCGAGATCGCTCAAGATTACTCGCAATTACAACCTGACAGCGCAACGCCTCTGGTCAACGGCATGTTTGTCAAAGCTGAGATTGAAGGTGTCGCTAATCTGAGTTGGGTGGTTCCAGAGCGAGCACTGCACGGTGATAAGGTTTACCTGATGGATGACAGTCAGCACTTGCAAGTGGTGAGTGTTGAAGTGCTTTATCGCCGAGATAACCAAGTTATCGTGGATGGTGAGTTGCATGAGGGGGATAAGTTAATTCTTAATGATGTTCTGCCTGCGATTCAAGGCATGCTACTCAAAGAATCTGTCCCTGAAACTATTGGTTTGGTTGATGATAAGCAAGAGAGTTCTCTATGATACGGTTTTTCTCTCGACATCCAACTGCTGCCAATTTGTTGATGCTTGGGTTGTTGATCTTGGGTATAAGCTCACTATCAACCATCAAACGTGAAACCTTTCCTGCCTATGACCCGCCTTATATTATGGCTGCAATCGTGTATCCCGGAGCATCACCACAAGAAGTGGAAGAGAGCTTGTGTGTGCGAATGGAAGATGCCGTCGATGGGTTAGCTAACATTGAAGAGACAAAGTGTGAGGCGACTGAAGGCAGTGCACGGCTCATTCTGAAACTCAATGAGAAAGCGGATATTGGCCGAATGCTGGTGGACGTACAAACTCAGATTAACTCGATCAATGACTTTCCAACTGAGATTGAATCCCCAGTTGTCAAAGAACTGGATTGGAACGAACCGGTTGTTGATGTTGCTATTACCGCTGAAACCTCTTGGCCGGAACTTAAGGCGTACGCGGAAGATCTTAAGCGCACCATGAAGCGTGACTACGATGTTTCTTTGGTGGAAGTCAGTGGTTTTTCTGCTCATCAGTATCGTGTAGAACTGGATATTCAAGCCATTCGTCAGTTGGGCTTAAGTGTTGGAGATATCGCCGATCAAATTGGCCGTCAAAATGTAAAACTACCGAGTGGTAACGTTGAAACGCCAGACAAAAACTTCCTGATTCGGTTTGACGAAAGACGAATTACACCGGTTGAGCTGGAAAGTATCGTGGTTGGATCGGCGCCGAATGGCTCAGTGATCCGTTTAAGGGACATAGCCAAAATAACCGACCGCTTTGAGTTGGATGAACAGAAGGTGTTATTTGATGGCAAGCCTTCGGCGCTGCTTAAGATCAGTAAAAACAAAGAAGACGATGCGCTGCGAATCAAAGAGAACGTAACGCGATTCGTTGAGGATCAAAGCGCGATTGCCCCTGATGGCGTGACGCTACAAATGACCAACGATCTCTCTTCTGTACTTTGGGATCGTCTAACCATGATGGTGAGCAATGGCTGGCAAGGTATTGTGCTGGTTTTCGCAACCATGTGGCTGTTCTTCAGCTTACGTTATTCGTTTTGGGTGGCGGCGGGGTTGCCGGTGGCCTTCCTTGGTGGTCTGTTCTTAATGGCCAACCTTGGTTTGTCGATCAACATTATGTCATTAGTCGGGTTGTTGATGGCAATCGGTATTATGATGGATGACGCCATCGTTATCGCCGAATCGATAGCGTCCCATTTAGACCGGGGGCAGAGCGTAGATGATGCGGTGTACAACGGCGTTAACAAAGTGCTTCCCGGAGTACTGTCTTCTTTCCTAACCACGGTGTGTATTTTCGGTAGCTTACTGTTTCTTGATGGCGAGATGGGCGCGGTGCTTAAGGCTGTTCCTCAAGTCTTGATTTTGGTGCTGTCGTTGAGCTTGATTGAAGCCTTCCTGATTCTACCTAATCACCTATCCCATTCTTTACACAAAGAAAAAAATGACAAGCCAGCGCTGCGCTTTAAGGTTGTGTTACTTGAGAAATTCGAGAACTTTCGTAATACCACTTTGATGAACATGGTTGAGAAAGTCGTGACATTTCGTTATGCCTTTATGGGGGGAGTAATAACGTTGTTGTTACTTTCGGTCGCCTTGATTGCTGGTGGTGTTGTTAAGTTCCAACCTTTCCCTGAACTGGATGGTGATATTGCCGAGGCGCGTATCATTCTTCCGCCGGGCGCATCATTGTCTCAAACTGAAAAAGTGGTCGATAAAATTGTTGCG
The DNA here is from genome assembly GCF_024347295.1 of Vibrio artabrorum. Taxonomy (NCBI): domain Bacteria; kingdom Pseudomonadati; phylum Pseudomonadota; class Gammaproteobacteria; order Vibrionales; family Vibrionaceae; genus Vibrio; species Vibrio artabrorum. The sequence continues at coordinate 399,681 of NZ_AP025458.1, forward strand.
TCGGCTGAGCGTTTGAACAAGCAATGGAGCGAAGAGGTTGAGGAAGGTAATACACTGGTCGAGCATATCACCAGCCAATTCAATGCCAACGCTGATGCCAATGAGTCTGGCCCGCACTTAGCCACAGTTCGCTTAGATTTGCGCGGAGCAGAGAGCCGTAATACGGTTATCGATGACTTCCTTGATGCATGGCGAGAGGATATTGGCGACTTAGCGGATCCGATTTCGTTGGTGTTCAAGCAACCGACCATGGGGCCGGGCGGTCGTGCTATCGAGATCCGCGCCAAACACGATGACCTGAGTGCGTTGAAATCTGCTTCTTTGGATATTCAGGAGTACCTTAATCAGTTTGATGGGGTGCATGGCGTGCTTGATGACATGCGCATGGGTAAAGAAGAGATCTTGGTGAAGCTGCGCTCTGGAGCTGAAACCTACAATGTGAATGGCCAGATGATTGCGTCTCAGTTACGAGCGGCTTTCTTTGGGCAAACGGCGGATGAGATTCAAATTGGGGCTGAAAATATTTCGATTGAGGTTCGCCTTAATAAAAAGCAAGCAGGGGATTTACAGCAACTGGCCAACTTCCCGATCATAACTCCTGATGGCAGTCAGATCCCGTTAGCGACTTTAGCGACATTGGATTTTCAACGTAACTACGTACGAATCCAGCGCATTGATGGGATGAGAACGATCAGTATCTTTGGTGATATTGATAATAAGAAGGCCAGTTCTTCAGCGATTTTAGCTCAGTTCCAAAAAGAGGAAGCAGCCAAGCTAACGAAAAAATACCCGGGGTTGCGTTTTGATTTCGAAGGGGAGACCAAGGATACGGCTAAGACTGGAACCTCGATGGGCAAAGGATTCTTGCTCGGCTTATTCGGCGTATTTGCGATTCTTAGCTACCAGTTCAGAAGCTACTTAGAGCCTGTGGTCGTGATGTTGGCGATTCCACTCGCTTTTATTGGTGTGGTCGTTGGTCACTGGATACTTGGCCACGCTTTGAGTATGCCAAGCATGATGGGCTTTGTATCACTCGCAGGTATAGTGGTTAATGATTCTATTTTGTTGGTGCAGTATATACGTCATCACATTGATGAAGGGGACAGTGTGCATGATTCGGTGGTGAAAGCCAGTCGTGAGCGTTTTCGTGCGGTATTTTTGACGTCGATGACCACTGCTGCAGGTTTGCTGCCTTTGTTAACGGAAACCAGTTTACAAGCTCAGGTTATTCAACCCTTGGTGATCTCGATAGTTTTTGGAATATTTGCTTCTACTTTGTTGGTGCTATTTATGATTCCAGCGGCCTACGCGATATTGGCTGATTTCGGTTTGGTGAAAAAGCACCAGCCACTCACGCTCTAGAATCTACGTTTGTTCGCGGATATTAAAGACGGAAAAGTCATCGAGCAAATAGAGCGGCCTAAAGTTGCTTTATTTTGACGTGGGCCTTATTCATCCACCGTTATTCACGTGGAAAATAAACGCGTTCAATGGGTATTTTAGTCAATAAGTGAGCGAATCAAGATGACTTTAGGAAAAAATTTTTGCGGCAAAGTAGACTTTGCTTGTTATGGATTACCTACCTGATGCATAAGTCGTGCTTATCAATGGTAGGCATGACCTAGATAGGCTCAATAGTTGATGGACGATATGAGTAAAAGAGGCAATCGTTAAACTAACCGCAGGAAAATTCATAAAAATGGCGTTTTATATTTTTTTATAAATAGCTATGTATTTGATTTTTATTATCTTGTTTAATATAAATATAAAATTAAGTGATTATTTATCAATCTTATTGGTGGCTAGAGATGCATTGGTTAATAGTAATGGAAAGTTAGGAATCATCGATCTGGTAAATATAAGAATTACTGGTTATCTATTCCCTCACAATTATCAATTTAATGCTGTCGAATCGACAAGAGGCTACTTGAATGTTAGAGAAAAAAGACGCAATGAGTGCTATTGCAAGCTACAGAATGGAAAGCACTTTGCGTGGCGTTGACTTAAATCTTTTGACTGTCTTTGATGCAGTAATGCAAGAACAGAATATTACGCGAGCCGCTCATAATTTGGGGATGTCTCAACCTGCCGTAAGTAACGCTGTGGCTCGCCTAAAAGTGATGTTTAATGACGAACTATTCATGCGTCAAGGTCGTGGTATTCAACCGACTCAACGTGCTCGTCAGTTGTTTGGGCCAATTCGCCAAGCACTACAGTTAGTACGCAACGAACTACCAAGTTCGGTGTTCTCTCCAGAGTCATCTTCTCGTCAGTTTAAACTGGCTATTTGCAGCCCTTGTGACATGCGTTTTGCACCTAAGATTATGTCGACAATCAACGAACAAGCACCAAGCGTTAAACTGCATATGGATGCCGAGTTTGACCGTCAACTTTCTGAGCGTATGCGTTATCAAGAAATTGACTTCGTTATTGATTATGCTCGATTTGATGAACAAGGTTTCTCAAGCACTGAAATTTTCCAAGATGAATTGGTTGTGGTTGCTTCCGCTTTTCACCCTCGTATTAACAGTGAAGTGACAGCAGCAGAATTACATAATGAAAAGCATGCAAAACTGTCTCGTATTCATGGTCAACGTAGCTTCTCTGAACAGGCTTACCGCGACTTAGATTGTATGCCTTTTTATGAAGGTACCAGCTTGAGTAACGTTCTTTACGTTGTCGGTCAGTCTGAACTTGTTACGATTGCACCTCGCTGGATGGTAGAACATGCAGCAAACAAAGAGCAGCTACAGATTCTGGATTTCCCATTCGATAATGCGGCGATTTCCGGCTTTCTAAGTTGGCATGAATCAAGTGAAAAGGACAAAGGACACATTTGGTTACGAGATCAATTAATGATGATCTGTGGCGAAGTCGTTGCTCTTAACTAAGCCTTAATTCTATGATTTATAAGCCCTTAACTAGGTTTCTAGCTAAGGGCTTTTTTATGTTAACAATCGGGGAAAGTATAAAATGCGAGGTGAGATGTACTATTACTGATAACTTAGAACTTCGTCAGTTGCCTTTTTTATGATCGAAGGTACACTTGTGCGCTCAAAAAAGCTTGCAGGTGTAAGCCAAAGGTAAAGAGATGGCCTATTTAGATTTTCATATTGTAAAAAGACTTCGTGACCAAATAGCCCAAGGTGGCAACCGTACAGCGTTGAAGCACAAAGTCGACAATGTATGGCAAGGTATTAGTTGGGAGCAGTTTGGACAGCAGATTGATACGCTTTCATTAGCGCTATTAGCCCAAGAGTTGAGAGTTCAAGATAAGATCGGTATCTTCTCAAATAATATGCCTCAGTGGACGGTGGCCGATTTTGCCTCTTTACAAGCTCGTCTTGTTACAGTGCCTATTTATCCAACAAATACTGCAGCGCAGTCTTCTTATATCATTCAGAATGCCGATGTGAAGGTCTTATTTGTCGGTGAGCAATCTCAGTTTGATGCGGCGGTTAGCCTGTTTGAAGAGTGCGAGCAGCTAGACATTGTTGTGGCTATGTCAGATGACATCGACCTGCAAGGACACAGCTTTGCCGTATCTTGGAATGACTTCATGGCGCGTGGCGTTAAAGCACAACAAGCCGAACTTGATGTGCGTCTTGCTGATGCAAGCATGGACGACTTACTGACTCTTATCTATACCTCGGGTACCACCGGTCAGCCAAAAGGTGTCATGCTTGATTACTCTAATATTGGTTATCAGTTAGAGGGGCACGATGAGCGTCTAAGCTTAAGCCAAGATGATGTGTCATTATGCTTTTTACCTTTATCGCACGTATTTGAACGTGCTTGGACTTTCTACGTTCTCTATAAAGGTGCAACCAACTGTTATTTGCAAGACACAATGCAAGTACGTGATGCTCTAAGTGATGTGAAACCAACCGTAATGTGTGCGGTTCCACGCTTTTACGAGAAGATTTTCTCTGCGATTCACGAGAAGGTATCCAAAGCGCCATTTCTTCGTAAGGTGGTATTTACTTGGGCGGTGAATATGGGAGCTAAACTCTCGGTTTGTCACCAACAAGGGCGCACACCATCATTGATGCTGAAAAAAAGTCATGCGCTAGCCGATAAGCTTGTGCTATCTAAACTGCGAGCTCTACTCGGCGGTAACATCAACTTCATGCCATGTGGTGGCGCGAAGCTTGATGAAACCATTGGTCGCTTTTTTCATGCTATTGGCATCAATGTAAAACTGGGCTACGGCATGACAGAAACCACGGCGACGGTGTCATGTTGGGATGATCGTTGTTTTAATCCTGACTCTATCGGCATGTCTATGCCGGGCGCAGAAGTGAAAATTGGTGCTAAGGATGAAATTCTTGTCCGAGGCCCGATGGTGATGCGCGGTTACTATAAAATGCCCGAAGAAACTGAAAAAACATTTGATGAGCATGGTTTCCTAAAAACTGGCGATGCGGGCCATTTTGATGAGAATGGTAACCTGTTTATTACCGATCGTATTAAAGAGTTGATGAAAACATCAGGCGGCAAGTATATTGCACCGCAAGTGGTAGAAGGGGCGATCGGTAAAGATCACTTTATTGAACAAATTGCCGTTATTGCTGACACGCGCAAATTCGTTTCTGCATTGATTGTCCCTTGTTATGACTCGCTAGAAGAGTATGCAAAAGAACTGAATATTAAGTATCACGATCGCGTTGAATTGATTAAGCATCACCAAATTGTGGAGATGCTGGAGAAGCGCGTGAATGGGCTGCAACAAGAGTTGGCTAAGTTTGAACAAGTGAAGAAGTTCAAACTGTTACCCAAAGCATTTTCTATGGATGATGGCGAACTGACACCGACTCAAAAATTGCGTCGTAAAGTTATCAACGACAAGTATCAAGATGAAATCGAAGAAATGTATACTGAAAAGCCTAAAGATAAGTAGTTTTTAGGTGAGATAAATGCTCAGTTGTTTGAAAATCCCTCTACGAATGTGATTGCATTTTTAGGGGGATTTTTTATATCTGATGATTTATCGCAATGTGCGAGAGCGCACATCCCAACGATCGCTTTCTATGGGTTTATTATGTAATTTTTTATTATTAAGTGCTTTTTTTTATTCTCTTTCTAGTTGTTAAGGCTGTCTTTTTGATTTTGTTTGGTTTTTGTTTGATGGTTGTCTGTTTGATGCTGGTTGTTTCCACTATTGCTTGTTAGTGGGTGTTAGACCGAGTGATAATAAAGCGTTAAAGTTGTTTCGTATTACTGATTGTTGTTATCACGACAGACAGTCATAGCCGAGAAAGTGAAAATATTTCGAATTAGGCTACGAATAAGCCCTAGACTATGTAAAACCAGCCCAACATGTTCACCAAATGTGATTGGAAACTGGTGAGGAGAGTAATATGACAACAAAACCTGAAACAGCAATGTTATCTGGCGCTGAGATGGTGGTGCAGTCTCTGATTGAAGAAGGTGTAGAACAAATCTTTGGTTACCCAGGAGGATCTGTACTTGATATTTATGATGCACTGCATGCTAAAACCGACGAAATTAAGCACGTATTAGTACGCCACGAACAAGCTGCTACTCATATGGCTGATGGTTATACCCGTTCTACCGGTAAGCCGGGTGTGGTTCTGGTCTGTTCTGGTCCTGGTGCGACCAATACCGTTACTGGTATTGCAACGGCCTATATGGACTCAATCCCAATGATTGTTATTTCTGGTAACGTACCAAATAACCTGATTGGTAACGACGCCTTCCAAGAGTGTGACATCGTGGGGGTATCACGCCCTATCGTTAAACACAGCTTCTTGGTTAAGAAAGCGGAAGATATCCCAGACGTCGTTAAAAAAGCATTCTATATTTCAACGACAGGACGACCTGGTCCTGTGGTTATTGATTTGCCTAAAGATATTCTCAATCCACAAATCAAGCTTCCTTATGACTACCCAGAAACGATTAAAATGCGTTCGTATAATCCAACGCTTACGGGTCATAAAGGACAGATCAAAAAGGCACTAAAAGCACTTCTTGATGCGAAAAAACCGGTCCTTTACGTCGGTGGTGGTGCGGTAATTTCTGAGGCAGATAAGCCGCTGTTAAAATTAGCAGAGGCACTGAATTTACCCGTGGTAAGTACCTTAATGGGGCTTGGCGCTTTCCCTGGTACCCATAAAAACGCCTTGGGTATGTTGGGTATGCATGGCTTGTATGAAGCCAACATGGCGATGCACAATGCAGACTTGATCTTTGGTATTGGCGTACGTTTCGACGACCGTACCACCAACAACTTAGACAAGTACTGCCCTGATGCGAAGATCATGCACATTGATATCGATCCATCTTCTATCTCGAAGAACGTGAAAGTAGATCTACCGATTGTTGGCTCTGCGGAAAAAGTACTAGAGAGCATGGTGAATCTGCTGGTTGAGCAAGGTGGAACCAATGACGCACAAGCGGTGGAAAGTTGGTGGAGTGAAATCCAGCAATGGCAAGAACGCGATTGTTTAGCCTATGACAAATCTTCTGAGCGGATCAAGCCACAGCAGGTTATTGAAACACTGTATAAAGTAACCAATGGCGATGCCTATGTTGCTTCGGATGTTGGTCAACATCAAATGTTTGCTGCGCTATACTACCCGTTCGATAAACCACGTCGCTGGATTAACTCTGGTGGCTTAGGCACGATGGGCTTTGGTCTACCTGCCGGTATGGGCGTTAAGTTTGCCAAACCCAACGAAGAAGTCGTTGTTGTCACTGGTGACGGCAGTATCCAAATGAATATCCAAGAGCTATCAACTGCGTTGCAATACAATATTCCGGTTAAAATTATTAACCTTAACAACCGTTTCTTAGGAATGGTAAAGCAGTGGCAAGATATTGTTTATCAAGGTCGTCACTCTAACTCATATATGGACTCTGTTCCTGATTTCGCGGCGATTGCAGAGGCTTATGGTCATGTTGGCATGCGTATTTCATCTCCAGATGAATTGGAATCAGGCTTGGAAAAAGCATTAGCAATGAAAGATCGTCTGGTATTTGTCGACATCAGTGTTGATGACACCGAGCACGTTTACCCAATGCAAATAAAAGGCGAGGGTATGGATAACATGTGGCTAAGCAAAACGGAGAGAACATAATATGAGACACATCATTTCACTATTAATGGAAAACCAACCTGGTGCACTTTCTCGAGTGGTTGGTTTGTTTTCTCAGCGTGGCTACAACATCGAATCTTTGAATGTATCCCCAACGGATGATCCAACGCTTTCTCGTCTGAACGTGACCACTAATTCTAGCGAAATGCAGCTTGAACAAATCCAGAAACAGCTCCACAAGCTGATTGATGTACTTAAGGTACAAGAGGTTTCTGAGTTTGAGCATCTCGAACGTGAATTGTTGATGATCAAGGTACGAGCAAGCGGTTTTGCTCGTGCTGAAGTGAAACGTACCGCTGATATTTTCCGTGGCCAGATAGTCGATGTAACGGCTTCGCAATATACCGTTCAAATGGCGGGCACCAGTGAGAAGCTGGATGCTTTTATTCAAGCCTTATCTGAAGTAACCGAAGTGCTTGAAGTGGCTCGCAGTGGTGTTGTGGGGATCGCACGAGGTGAGCGAGCCTTAAAAGCCTAAGTTGACTCGTCCAGTATTGAGTAAATTGAAGGTGATTATTTGAAATGGTTATTTCGAATATAACGTGTTTTAGTCGCTTCTAAGCCGCTTTTAAAAGCGGCTTTTATTTTGTTCATTTTCTAGGGTGCTATAATCGGTACTCTCTTTTTTCCCGAGCTAGTAATGCGAAACAAAAAAGCCATCTTAACATTACTGATCATCTCAATCACACTCTGTTCAGCGGTCGCTCTTTATTACTTACAGCGATACAAAGAAGTCAAACAGCAGAGTTTTGATTATTCGGCGATACAAGCTGTCCATCAGCTCGTGTATGCCAAACGAGATTATGACCTGATTAAGACCCAATTGGTCTCCGTCATGGGGTTGCTCAGTCACAGTCAGAGCCTTGTTAATTTTGCGATATCGCCATCTGAACAAACCAAAAGCTTACTCGAAGAGGTTTGGCAATCTGTACTTGTTAATCAGAAATGGTATCGACAGATTTATCTTTTAGACACCACTGGTCAAGAACGCGTTCGAGTCAATTACTCTGTAGACACAGGGAATGTCACGATCCCTCAACAGTTACAAGATAAGTCGGATTCCAACTATTTCCAACACGCTCAAGACCTAGAAAGCGAGCAGATTGGTGGTTGGGGGATTGAGCTTGATGCGGAGAATGGAGAGTTAACCTTCCCTTATATGCCTGCAATCCGTGTATTTACCCCCGTAGAAACCGCAGGTAAGCGAGTGGGGTATCTTGTTATTAACCTTGATATTATGGATTTATCGTCACGTATTAGCTTTTCTCCGGATAATGATCTTAGAGCGGAAGTACTTAATGAGGCTGGCTATTACATATCGAGTAGCGACAGCGGCAAGCTATTTGGTGACTCTATTCCAGAAAGAAAGTCGTACAACCTGAAGAACATCGCACCGAAGACATGGGAATTGATGTCGAATGAGCCGGCTGGACATGTTTTCGAAGATGGGAATTTGTTTGCGTTTAATACGGTTACGCTCGCTAACAATCAAAAGGTTCATCTGCTGATTCAACTTAATCAGGAGCAACTGATGAAGCGAGCTGAGCGTGACCTGAATGATCTCGTTCATGAAGAGATGATCGTTCTGTTTACGGTGCTGGTTTTTGCCTTTCCGTTTGCCTATTTTGTGACGCATTGTCGACGCCGACGTCTAGAGAGTAAGTTGGCACGCGCTGCATTAAGCGGGATGTCGGCCGTGATGATCTCTGATAAGCACCATCGAACTATGATGATCAATAGCGAATTTGAAAATATGACGGGTTACAGCAAAAGCCAAGTCATCGGGCATAATGCCTTGCAGTTACTTCTGGAAAACACCGATCAGGAGCTTTCTAGTGACTCAATTTGGCAAAACCTTGAGCAAGAAGTATGGGAAGCAGAGGTTCTGTGTAAGAACAAATATCGCATTCCATTTACTGCCATCATGAGAATTCAGGCGGTTCAAAACAACGCCGGAAGGATCAGCTACTATATAACATCCTTAGTGGATATTACCGTAAGAAAACAGCTTGAAGTTCGCCTACGTTTTTTAAGTGAGAGAGACTCTTTGAGCAACCTTTGGAACCGAAGAAAGTTCGAAAAACAGTTAGCGTACTACGCTCGATTGATTGAGCATTCCCCTAATGAGGCCACGACTTGTTTGGCTTTGGTTGATATCGATAACTTTAAGCGAATTAATGACGAGCTTGGTCACGATGAAGGTGATCGTGTGATAGCGGGTGTTGCTCAGCTCTTACAGAACAGCCTTCGCAGTACCGATTTCGTGGCTAGGGTAGGTGGCGAGGAATTTGCACTCCTGATGCCGCATACCTCATTGCCTGAAGCGAAGCGCATACTGGAACGCCTACGCATTGAGATAGAGCTAACCGCGGGCACTAAAGTAACAGTGAGCATCGGATTCACGGATTTGACGAGTAACACTACTCGTTCATACAAATGCGCGGATGTTGGGCTCTATCAATCGAAATCTTCTGGGCGTAATACCGTTTCTATGTATCCAAGTCATGCTGATGTTGCTTAACGTTTTATCGATCCGGCTTCTATGTTTTATTCGAAATCGCATTGTTGAGCGAGCGATATCACAAAATTCATACAGTTAGACTAAAGTCTAATGTCGGTACTAATTTGAGCTAAAATAAATGATAAGTAAACGACATTGTTTCAGATTGCATCACGCTAAGCCCTATACAAAATAGAGTGTTGAGCCGATGTAAAGGACGATACTGTTTGGCCCTTATCAATAATTTGACTGGCAGCCATCATGAAGTTCGCTGAAGCAAGAGTTTAAGGGATCATACTGTCTGGTTAAAAGAGGCGTGGTATGTTTGTCGATTTTTTAGTGAGGTTAACTATAGGTGCATTAGCGGTTCTTGGCTTTCAACTTAGCGCGTTGTATTTTTTACCTATGGTTGTGCTGCTCAATACTCATCACAAAGAGTTTTTTGGGTGGTAGTTCTGTGAATCAAAAGGGTGTGCGCTTTTGTTTATGTTGACGGCGCTGCGCATTGGCCATTTAGGAACGTTTTTTTCATAAAAAAAAGAGGGCCGAAGCCCTCTTTTCTATTTTATACGAATCGGTTCATTGTTATAGAACGTGAACAGATGCTGTATTTGTCGTACCAGAAGCAACTAGGGCACCAGATACCATCACTACGATGTCGCCTTTGTTACCTAGACCTGATTGTAGAGCAATCTCTTTACCGTTGATGTAGAAAGCGTCAGTGCTTTCAATTGAATCAACAAGAACTGGCTTAACACCTTTAGTTAGTACAAGCTGTGCAGCAGTCTTAGCGTTAGTCGTCAGCGCTAGAATGTTGGCTGTTGGGAAGTACTTACGTACTGAACGTGCAGACTTGCCGCCGTCAGTTGCTACCACAATTAGAGGAGCAGCTAGTTTTTCAGCTGTATCCACTGCGCCTTTACATACAGCTTCAGTGATGCGTAGACGTGGGCTGTCTAGACGAGAACCCAGTTCAGCTTTAAGAGCAGAATCAGTACGGTTTGCGATTTGAGCCATGATAGTCACAGCTTCAACTGGGTACTTACCTTTAGCCGTTTCACCAGAAAGCATTACTGCATCCGTACCATCCATGATTGCGTTCGCAACATCACCCGCTTCAGCACGAGTTGGACGTGGGTTGCTGATCATAGAGTCAAGCATTTGAGTTGCAGTGATAACCATCTTACGTGCGCGGTTACACTTCTCGATCATCATCTTCTGAGCGAAGATTACTTCTTCTGCTGGGATTTCAACACCTAGGTCACCACGAGCAACCATGATGCCGTCAGACGCTTCAAGGATTGAATCGAAGTTATCTACACCTTCTTGGTTTTCAATCTTAGAAATGATGTGGATGCTCTCGCCGCCGTTAGCGTTTAGAAGTTCACGGATTTCTTTCACATCGTCTTCTTTACGGATGAAAGAAGCCGCTACGAAATCAACGCCTTGCTCACAGCCAAACTTAAGGTCAGCTTTGTCTTTTTCAGAAAGCGCTGGAAGTTGAACAGAAACGCCAGGAAGGTTAACACCTTTGTTTTCGCCTAGAGCACCGTTGTTAAGAACTTTACACTTAACTTCAGTGTCTGTGGTTGCGATAACTTCCATTTCGATCAGGCCGTCATCAACAAGAATCGTGTTACCCGCAGATAAGTCTTTCGCGAAACCTAGGTAAGTTACGGCTACTACGTCTTTGTTACCAACAACTGTAGCATCAGTTGTGAAAGTGAACTCTTGACCAGCTACTAGATCTACGTCGTTACCATCTTCAAGTTTGATAGTACGGATTTCTGGACCTTTAGTATCTAGAAGGATAGCAAGTTGCTCACCTTTGTTTTCCATTACTTTACGGAAGTTCGCGATACGAGTGCCGTGCTCTGCGAAATCACCGTGAGAGAAGTTAAGACGCATAACGTTCATGCCAGCATCTACTAGTTCAGTTAGCTTCTCTACAGATTCAGTTTTAGGGCCAATCGTACATACGATTTTGGTCTTTTTCATGGAAGGTACTCTCCGGTAAGTATTGTTACAATTTCAAATTTATTTAAGTTCTGAAGAATTGGTCCGCTACATCAACATTTTGTGCCTGTTGTGTAAAAGCGCGGGACTTCCAATATGTCCTTCAGAGTTGTAAGTCTTTCATCAATTTTAGTCATTTTATGACCAAAATATTTTGATTCAATATCGGTTTTCTGTGACTTACCCCACTATATAGGGGGTAAGTTGCAAAAAAATAACAGTCAGTTTTGTAATTTTTTTTCTTTTCGGGTGCGGATTCTACCACCTAATGAGTTCAATATCACGGCTTAACAATTGTCTTAGGACAAGGTTTTATCGCTATTTATTAATTTTTTGGATCGAAATAAATGGACTAAATAGTTTCGTTGTAACTATAATAAGTTTCACATCGAAACATTATGGTCTTTTATAAATGTCGAAACGAAACACTCAGCTCAGAAGACATGCAATTTCACAGCTAGTGAACGAAAAGGGGGAGGTTAGTGTTGATGAGTTATCCGCTAAATTCGAAACCTCTGAAGTCACTATTAGAAAGGATTTGGCGTCTTTGGAAACAAACGGTCAACTCTTACGCCGTTATGGTGGTGCGATTTCGTTACCGAAAGAAGTGGTCAACGAAGAGTTGGGTTATAAGGTTTCGAATCGAAAGGTTTTGTTGGCAAAAGCCGCTGCAGATTTAATTCGCGACCATAACCGTATTGTGATCGATAGTGGTAGTACTACGGGGGCCCTAATTCAGCAGCTTAATGCCAAGCGTGGTTTGGTTGTTATGACCAACTCATTGCACGTTGCGAATGCGCTTAATGAGCTTGAAAGTGAGCCGACGTTATTGATGACTGGCGGCACGTGGGATACCCATTCGGACTCTTTCCAAGGCAAAGTCGCAGAGTCAGTGTTGCGTGCTTACGATTTTGACCAACTATTTATTGGGGCTGATGGTATCGACCTTGATAGAGGCACAACCACGTTTAACGAACTGGTTGGCCTGAGCAAAGTAATGGCTGAAGTATCACGAGAAGTGATCGTGATGGTTGAGTCGGAAAAAGTGGGACGAAAGATCCCGAACTTAGAGCTGGCATGGGAACACATTGACATCTTAATTACCGATACAGACTTGGGCGAAGAATCTAAAGCAAGTATCGAATCACATGATGTTCGCGTGATCCTGACTGATCCAGCGTAAAAACAAATTTAAATATTATGCATTTCCCTTCCTATAATTGATCTTAATAAAGATATGGCCTTTGCTTGCTGCCAATAGGAATAAAACAACATTGATGGAGTGAAACTATGTGTGGAATTGTTGGTGCAGTAGCACAGCGTGACGTCGCCGAAATCTTGGTCGAAGGCCTTCGCCGTCTAGAATACCGTGGCTACGATTCAGCAGGTGTTGCTGTTGTTGATACCGAATCGAACCTAACTCGTGTGCGCCGCCTAGGTAAAGTACAAGAGCTCGCTGACGCGGTAGAAGAGCAACAGGTGATTGGCGGTACCGGTATTGCTCATACACGTTGGGCGACACACGGTGAACCGTCTGAAGCGAACGCACATCCACACATGTCGGGTGATATTGCCGTGGTACACAATGGTATCATCGAAAACCACGAAGCACTGCGCGCTCTGCTGCAAGAACGTGGCTACGTGTTTACTTCACAAACGGATACCGAAGTGATTGCTCACTTAGTGGAGTGGGAACGTCGCACTTCAGCTTCTTTGCTTGAAGCGCTACAGAAAACGGCAAAACAGTTAGACGGTGCTTACGGTACGGTTGTTATTGATCGCAAAGATCCTAGCCGTATTGTTGTGGCCCGTTCTGGTAGCCCTATTGTGATCGGTTTTGGCGTCGGTGAGAACTTTCTTGCCTCTGACCAGTTAGCGCTGCTAAACGTCACTCGTCGCTTTATGTACCTAGAAGAGGGCGATGTGGCTGAAGTGACTCGTCGTGATGTAACGGTATTTGATAGTGTGGGTGAGCGTGTTGAGCGTGAAATTGTTGAATCAAACGTAGAACACGATGCCGGTGATAAAGGCCAATATCGTCACTTCATGCAGAAAGAGATCTTTGAGCAACCCACTGCGTTAATCAACACGATGGAAGGTCGTATCTCTGACTCATCAGTTATCACTAACGCGATTGGCGTTAAAGCGGAAGCGATCCTAAGCAAGGTTGAACATGTGCAGATCATCGCATGTGGTACGTCTTACAATTCAGGCATGGCAGCGCGTTACTGGTTTGAGTCTTTAGCTGGTGTAAGCTGTGATGTCGAGATCGCCTCTGAATTCCGCTATCGTGATTTCGTTGTTCGCCCGAATAGCCTACTGGTGACTCTGTCTCAGTCTGGGGAAACCGCGGATACGCTAGCTGCGCTTCGTCTTGCAAAAGAGAAGGGTTACATGTCAGCAATGACCATCTGTAACGTTGCGGGTTCTTCGCTGGTTCGTGAATCTGATTTTGCCTTCATGACTCGCGCAGGCACAGAGATCGGCGTGGCTTCGACGAAAGCTTTCACCACTCAACTCGCCGCAATGCTGATGATGGTCACGTCAATGGGTCGCCTACAAGGTCGCATCAATGAACAGAAAGAAGCAGAGATCGTTCAAGCACTTCATCAACTGCCTGCTGATATCGAGAAAGCACTCGCGTTTGACAAAGAGATAGAAGCGCTAGCACCCGATTTTGCTGATAAGCACCACACACTGTTCTTGGGGCGTGGTGAGTTCTACCCAATCGCAATGGAAGCATCTCTTAAACTGAAAGAGATCTCTTACATCCACGCAGAAGCATACGCAGCGGGTGAGCTTAAGCATGGTCCTTTGGCGCTTATCGATGCCGATATGCCTGTGGTGGTTATTGCACCAAGCAACGACTTACTAGAGAAGCTGAAATCGAACGTTGAAGAAGTACGTGCTCGTGGTGGACTACTTTACGTATTCGCTGATGAAGACGCTGGCTTTGAAAGTGATGAGAACATGAAGATCATCAAGATGCCTCACGTTAGTGAGGTAATAGCACCTATCTACTACACCGTCCCGATGCAGCTGCTGTCTTATCATGTCGCGTTAATCAAAGGTACCGACGTTGACCAACCTCGTAACCTTGCGAAAGCAGTAACGGTTGAGTAAGTCTAGATTATCTGAGAAGTAGATTGTACGAGAGTATTAAAGTCTCATACTAAGTATTAAAGTGTCATACTAAGGGATAAAGTATCATACTAAAAAGGCAGCGAAGATTCGATCTCGCTGCCTTTTTGCTGTTTGCTCTAGCGCGTTTTTGCCCCAAAACGTGTCATCTTGATTTGAGACCGGTGAATCCAGCAAGAATTTGCCCAATTTTTTCTAATGTCGGGCTAAGTTTGGGAAATGTTTTGGACAGGCGGTGCCTCTAACTTAACCTCAGTTATCGAGTATAGTAATAGCTTAGGTTTAACTTAGACAATCAGTCCAAAAAAAACGCCCGCATCCACTGTGTCAGATTTAAGTACAAATTAACAGGGACCACTTTTGAAACGAAAAAAAGCCCCAATTGGGGCTTTGCTAAAACTGTTCGGGGGTAGGAGCAGTTATTTGGCGTCACAAGAGAAGGCAATACCTGCACTTAATCGTGCCTGCTCGATGACGTTCATCACGGAAACCGAATGGTTTAGGTGTTGGTAACATTGTTCCAGATCCTGTTCTCGGAACAGACGCTCAAAGCCTTGAAACTCTTCGACCATGTGATTCTCATGATCAGCTTCATCAAACATTTCTGTATGGTCTCCGCACACAAACGTTACTCTTGGGCAGAAGTTTGTCGCTCCTTCAACCTTAATGTAGCCTTTCTCACCCTGAATAATGGCAAAGTTTGGGCTAGTTGAGTCTTTTGCTGCTGCACATGATGCGATGAAACTAGGGTATTTAAGGGTGCAAATACCCGAAGTATCGATGCCGTTGTGCCCTTGATTCGCTAGGTAGTGCACATCGCTTGGCGTACCAAACAGCCCCATCACAAAATGAATGTTGTAGACATTTAAATCGTACAGGGCACCACCTGATAGCTCAGGACTAAAAGCAGGAAGAACATTGCCGTCTTTGTACTGAGGGTAGCGACTCGAAAACTGGGAGAAATTACACTGCACCAGTTTAATATCACCAAGCTCACCGATCTTTTCTTGAACATATCGGTAGTTTCTAAAGTGCAGCAGTGTGATGGCTTCAAACAAGTACAAGCGCTTTTCCACTGCCATACTTGCCAACTCTCTACTTTCACTCGCTAACGATGTAAAAGGCTTCTCACAGATAACGTTCTTGTTTGCTTCAAGCGCTTTTTTGGTGAACGCATAATGCAGGCTATTGATGATACCAATATACACAGCATCGATTGATTCGTCAGCCAAGAAGTCATCGTAATCGGTGTATACCGTTTCAATAGCGTATTTCTCAGCGAGCTCTTCTGCAATCTGGCGCTCTTTTTCAAGAACACAGATCGCAGACACAGTAATTTCATCAATCTTCAGAAGTGCTTCTAAGCAGACTTTTACGATACCGCCTGCACCCACGATTCCAAGTTTCATTATTGCTCTCCTGTTACAGCTGAGTCCAGTCGAATGCGACGCACTTGTAGTTATCACGATCTTCCATCAAGCCTTGATAGCCTTGCATTGCATCACGAGGAGACAGGATATGACTGATGTAGTCTTCTGCTTTCAAACGACCATCTTTCAGACAATCGACGATGTACTGCATATTGCGCTCTACACACATGCGTGAGCCTTCTTGCTCGTAAAATGGATACAAACCATTGTATGCACCCTTAACGGTCAACATGCGCATGTGAATGCGATTAAGAATGGCGGTAACATTACCTTGATGCTCGGCACGTGGAGAGCCGCTCAAAATCACCTGACCATTGAATGCAGCACAGTTAACTGCAGTTTCGATCGCAGGCGATACCCCTGCGACATCGATGGCAATATCAACGCCGCGACCATTTGTTAACGCCATGACTTCAGATTCTTGATGCTCTGGTGCACAGCTAACAGCGTGCTGAATGCCGATTCTTTTCGCGTCTTCGGTACGAGAAGCGACAGGATCAATGGCAATGACTTTTGCACCGGCGAGTTGCAGAAGCTTTGCGGTAATAAGACCGATAGTGCCAAGCCCAAATACAGCCGCAGTGTCACCAAGTTTGATGTCAGCGATAGCAACACCATTCATCGATATAGAGGCTAGGTAAACCAGAGCCGCTTGCTCCAAAGTCAGCTCTGGATCGACTTTAAGGATAAGCTCTAGATTGCGTCCGTTGTGCTCGAAACGTTGGAACTGTTTGTGAGGGCCGTTGAACATAACTCGGTCACCAATTTCGATGTCAGATAAGTCATCGCCTTTTTCAACGACTTCGCCAACGGAAATATAGCCAGTGTAGAGCGGGTACTCGATACCTTTTTTAATACCATACACTCGAGATAGTTCAGTTCCGGCACTAATTAGTGACATCTCATTCTTAATGATGGCTTCATTTGATTTTAGATTAGAGTCATCAAGTTGTTCATTTAATAGTTGTACGTCTTTTAAGCCAATAAGCTTTACGTTATATGTATCTCTCATAACTTACCTCAAAAAATTTAAATTTTATAAGGGAGGAGGGTCTCCTCCCTGAAATTTGGATTGTCTAGGCTTCTAAACCTAACGCGTCACACATTTTCTCTTTATAGGTTTCTACATGCATGCCAATGATAATTTGAACATTATTGCCATTAACAACGACGCCAGTTTGTTTACCTTTCTCTATCTCTAACTTATTAATTAACTGTGGGTTTTTAACTTGAACACGTAATCGAGTAAAACAGTTTCCAACGGTTTCGATATTTTCTTGTCCACCTAAGCCAGCAATAAAGTGTTTCACATCTGAATTGTCGCTGACGGCACTTTTAATTACGTCCTCATTGGAGACTTCTTGGTCTTGGAATATGTCGATATTTCTCTTTTTAATGATCCATACTGTTGGCAAATACCATAGTGGCATCATCAAAATACCGATCAATACAGTGAAGTGAGCCTTCGTTAAACTTAACGGCATCGCAATATTGGTAATAATCAGGTCAATAATACCATTTGGCATATAAGTGCTAACGCCAAGCATGTAGGTAATACTGTCTGCAATACCGCCAACAAGTCCGTAGATAAACCAGATTGATGGTGCAATGAAGATGTATAAGAAGTGTAATGGCTCAAGAATACCCGTACCTACCGCTACCGCTAAGCTCGGAATAATGATGCTCTTAGCGTAGGCTTTCTTCTCTTTGGGTGCAGTGCGGATAAAAGCAGCTGCGATAGCTAAAGAACCAAACACTTTAGTCAGACCGAAGCTCACATACTTAATCGATGGATCTAGCTTTGTGATCTCATTCGCATGCGACATCTCAGCAAGGAAGATGGTTTGCGCACCATGAATCACTTCGCCGCCAACCTCTGCAGTACCGCCTAGAGGTGTGTAGAAGAAGGACATCCATAACGGGTGATGTAGACCTGTTGGGATTAGCCAGAAGTTCCATGCGGTGTAGTTAAAGATTCCGAACACACCTGAAGTCTCAATCAACGAAGCTAAGCTGTTGATTATATTGTTCATCGGTGGCCAGAAGTAACATGCAGAGATAGCAAGTACAGCGGTAATTGGAATCATTAGAATAAATACAAAGCGAGAGCCTTCATAGATTCTAAAATACGCACCAAACGTCAAGCCTTGGTATTTATTATGCAACCAACCGACTAAGATCCCCATTAGCATGCCGAGAATAACGCCCATGTCGACAACTTGGAAACCGAGTACCATTGTTTGACCAGTACCGTATAAACCAGCGATACCTTTTTCTGCTAACATATTGTTATTAGTCAGATAAGTATTGTTGGCAACCAAAAAGAATAGGAATGATATAAGCGCGGTTATAGCAGCATCAACCTTTTTCTTTTGTGCAAGTGCTGCAGCCAAACCCATACAAAATATAATTGGAAGATTGCCAAGCATCCCAAACATCATTGACATAATCATGTCGCCGATAGAAATAATGAAGCTAGGCATAAACTCCATTCTCATAATTGCCGCAACAGCCATTGCTGTACCCATTACGGCAATAAAAAGAATAACCTGTATCGCTGCTCTGGAGAACTTTTGCGTCGCCTCCTTGACATTGTATCGTAGGGCAGAGGTATTCATTTTATTATCCTTGTTACTTATTAAACTGAGGTAAATAACGTCTGTTTTCTTCAAGAATGTCTTCAACGATCGCTTTCGCCTTGGGTACATTGACCACAGTGCGGTTTAAAGTGAGGGCGTTGATGAGTTTTTGCTTGCTACCTTCATACCAAGCGTCAACCACGAGCTTTTCGTAGCCGAGCTGGCTTTCAATCATGGCTTTTTGGAATGTTGGTATCTTACCGACGCTTAGAGCTTTCGGCCCACTGCTCGTTAGCAAGCTTGGGACTTCAACCATCGCGTCTTCTTGAATATTTGAGATAGCTCCGTTATTTGGAACAATGACTAGGTAGGTTTCGTACAAATTGTAAGCAAGAGATGCTGCGACTCGAACCATGTAACGACCATGAATATCAGCGTGTAGCTCTTCTTGAGCCGTGCTGTTGGCGGAAATGACGCGCTGGCAAAGGTCAAAGACACGTTTTTCTCGCCCATTAATGACCTGGCGTGCACGCGTATTGTTGATGTCCTCTTTCGCGGCCATTTTTTCAGGGTACAGATAGTACTGTAGGTAGGTGTTTGGTAGGTACTCTGGGTTGTCACGAAGCATCGTTTGCATGTTCTTAAACGTTGCTTGCCATGATGGGTCATTGACGATTTCAGAATCTACCGCTTTGATACCCTCATTAAGAATCACGTCCTTAATACGGTTTGTAAGATCTTTACCATGTCGGTTTTTAATGCCGGTAAACCAGCCGTAATGGTTGAGTCCGAAGTACTCAGGGACTAGATCCCAGATCTCGCAGCCAAGGATTTGAGCATAGCTGACCATAATAGCCGCAGGCATATCACAGATATTGAGGATCTTTTTATCTGTCGGGAATTCACGATTGAGAGCCTCTGCTACGATCGCTGCAGGATTTGTGTAGTTCAGGATCCATGCGTCTGGACACTGTTTTCGGATATCGTTGATGATTTCAATCATGTCACCGATTGAGCGAAGACCATAAGCCATGCCACCTGGACCACAGGTCTCTTGGCCAACACAACCGTGCGCAAGAGGGATTTGCTCATCACGCTCACGCATTTGTAAGCCGCCGCTACGGATTTGGATGAAGAAAAAGTCGCTATCTTTGAATGCTTCTTCTTTGTTTGTGGTGTAGTGAAACTCTTCTACTTCTGGGTAACGTTCTTTTAATAGGATCTTTGTCGCTTCGGCGTTAAGTGCCTGACGTTCTGCATCAGTATCATAAAAAGTGATCTTTTTTAGCGGAAATGTCTCTTTTTCAGCGATCAAACTCATGATCATACCGATAGTGTATGTGCTGCCAGCGCCTACGATAGTAAGGTTTTGTTTCTTCATTTCTGAACCTATTGGATGTCGATTAAGTACGTTAAATGTATTCTTTAAGTGGATACATTTAAAGTACATTTAAAAGCGCAAGTTCAAAAAACAACCCTAGATCACATAAATATATGCATTTATAGATTGGTAACGGCTATATGTACTCTTTGTTGAATCAAAAGTACTATTAATGTATTCTTTGGGGAAATTCAACGAGGCGATATCATGAGTAAACACCTCTACATTAGAGTTTCGGAAGTACTAGAACAAAGAATTGCCGATAAAACCTATCCTCGGGATTCGTTATTACCTACCGAACAAGAGCTGCAAGAAGAGTTTGGCGTAAGCCGAGCGACCATTAGAAACGCGATGAAGATGCTAGTTGAAAAAGACCTCGTCCATCGAGTGCGTGGTGATGGCACTTACATCAAATCGGTTAAGACGCAGCATGATGCATTGAGTCACTCTGGGTTTACGGAAGAAGTTGAGCTGCAGGGCGGTAAGGCTTCAACTCGTATACTTTCATTTCAACTTCAAGAAGCAGACGAATATGTGGCGCAAAAACTGGATGTCGTGGCAGGCGATCAAGTCTATTTCATTAAGCGTATTCGAATGATTAATGATGTGCCTGAGGTGTTAGAGCACAGCTATATGCCTTTTGCGTTGTTCCCAGACTTGTCTGTAGAAACGATTCAAAACTCGAAATACCAATATATCGAGCATAAACTTGGTCATAAAATCAAACACAGCCGAGAAAAAGTGTACGCAGAAGGTATATCTGCAGAGGATTCAAAGCCTTTGAAGCTGAAAAGCGGTACTCCAACATTGTGTGTAGAAACGATTGGTGTACTTGAAGATGGTACTATCTTTGACTTTGCCATTAATCGATTTAGTTTGAAGCAGTATTCTTTCGAATATACATCTCCACGAAGTAAAATTATTCAGCAGTAATAACCGTTTTAATGTAGTGGCTGAGTGATTTTGGCCACTCGAATTGAAGTGATCTGTACCATCAATACCGGACACTAAGCGAGGTGATTTTCCATACCTTTTAATAAGTCATGCTTTGCTTAATTAGCTATCTTGCTAAAACGGAAGTGTCCAGAGACTTGATGGCGGGGTATGAAACACGAAAATGCCCCAAACCGTTTTAGAGAGCACCTTCTTTTCGATAAGACAGGTTAATGGGCTTAGATTTGATTCACCTTAATAACCCGCATATTATTGACTACCAAGGATAAAATCAGTCGAGTAAATTATGGATTTTGGAAAATATAAAGAAACAAGGCATCTCAAGCCTCTCCAAATACCTAATAAGGAACAACTACTTCTCGATGTGTCCAACATTGAAGACAGCTTCACAGGAAGGTCTGACGCTAGTATTGCAAACACCTTCATCTTTGAAGCAAGTCATCTGATTGTTAATGCTCTTGCTTTGTTCGAACTGGGATATTTTGATTGTGCGTTCTACTCTCTGCGTCAGTCATTAGAAGCCGCAATGACGATGATGTATCTCTATGATTCCGAGGAAGATGTTAGAAAAAAAGAGCTAGAGAAATGGAGAACCGAACAACATTTTCCAATGTATGCAGGTATGACTAAATACTTGGAATCGAATGAGAGCGAATTTAAGGATATCAAAAGCAAACTTTCAGCATTTTTTGAAGAAACAGAGAAAGTTAAAAAGCGTCTCAATAAGTACGTCCACAAACAGGGCTTTGATAAGTTATACGCTAGTAGAAATAACCCATTAAGTCGAATCAAAGGCAAGTTTGATGATGTCGAGTTTATTAATGAATTTGACGGATATGTTGTGAGCTGTATTGGAACTGTAGCAGTAATGAGGTTAGCGATAGATCCAATGCCTGTGCTACTCAACGATGAAGAGATCTACGCTAGAACTGGCGACACAATTACTTATCCATACTCTGATGAGTTTATTGAAAAATACATCGGTTTTGATGCAATTGAGAAGTACAAGCGAACATCAATGTATACACAGCACTACGACAATTTTATGCAAGAAGAGAAGCAAAATGAAGCCGTAAGCTGTGTGATCAAAGACAAGTTTGTTGATGTAAGAAGAGCAGATGAAATTCTAAATCAAGGTCATCTTTTGCCACAAGCTGCATTACTAGGTGTTATTGCTCTCGAAAATATTGAGAGTGTAACCAAGTTTTATACTTGCGGAGGATTTATGATGTACTTCTCAAATAGAGATTCGCTCAGACAGAAGCTTGAGTGGGACTCTCGGCAATTTAATAATTTTCTGGAAACAAATCCTAGCACTAATCAACCATTTGATGAGGTGTTCATATCAGCATTCAAGCTACCAGAAGGTGAGATTTTCCTTGAGCATAATCAAGAAATTACGGCAAACGACATTTACAATATTGAACATATTATCGGCTCATTTGAGAATGATCCGCACCAAAAGTTTTGGACACTGAGTTAAGTGAGTACAATCACTAACGAGGTGAACAATGACAACTAAGAAAATACGAATCAAACATGCTCCTGAATTTAAAGCTGAAGCACTTAAGTTAGCAGAGAAAGTGGGGGTCGCTGCGGCTGCACGGCAGCTATCGTTATATGAATCCCAGATCTATGGATGGCGTAAAGCCGTCAAAAAAGACGCGAAAGTCAGTGATAGAGAAAGAGAGCTCGCCACCGAAAATGCCAAACTCAAACGATTATTGGCAGAGCAAGCTGAAGAGCTAGATATCGTAAAAAAGGCCGCCACCTACTTCGCGAAAAATCTAAAGTAGATTGCTATGAGTTTATGCTCAAACACCTTATGCAATATAGGATTGTCCGTATGGCTAAGGTGTTTGGGGTTTCTCGAAGTGGGTTTTATTACTGGATTGATAATCGCAATAAAGTCACTCAACGAAACGAGCACCGCAAGCAACTTGATATCAAAGTTCGCGAAGTCTTTGATGATAAAAAGGAACGTGATGGTGCAAGGCGTATTCAAAAAGAACTTGAAGAAAATGGTAATAAGCACGATGTAAAAACCATCGCCGCGAGCATGAAGCGTCAGGGACTCGTTGCGAAGGCCGCCCGTAAGTTCAAAAGCACGACAGACAGTAAGCATAGGCTTCCCGTTGCCCCGAACTTGCTTGACCAAGACTTTAATGCGACAGCCCCAAATCAAAAATGGGCTGGAGATATCACCTATCTCGCGACTAGCGAAGGCTGGATGTATTTAGCTGTTATTATCGACCTGTATTCACGGCAAGTCGTTGGTTGGTCAATGAGTACAAGAATGACCGCAACTCTTGTCTGTGATGCGCTATCAATGGCTTTGTTCCGCAGAGGCATGCCAGAAGGAATGATTATCCATAGTGATAGAGGCAGCCAATATTGCTCAAAAGACTACCGAGACTTAATCGCAGCTCATAATTTAAAACAAAGTATGAGTAGGAAGGGAAATTGCTGGGATAACGCCTGTGTTGAAAGCTTTTTCCACACAATGAAAGTAGAAGCCATCCAATACGAGCCGATAATGACGCGAGAAGAGATGCGCCAAGCGCTTTTTGAATATATCGAAGTTGATTATAATCGAACAAGAAGGCACAGTGCTCTTGGGTATCTAAGCCCAGTTAACTTTGAAAAACAATATGTCGCTTAATGCGGTGTCCAGTCTGACTGGAGCAGATCATGGGACTTTATTACTCGTGTACAAGATAATAGAAAGCCCATCTCGTGATGGGCTTTTTGTGTCTGTAGCTTAAAGCAGTGGCGTCATTAAGCGCTCAGTGCTTGCTCTAGGTCAGCCAAGATATCGTCAATGTGTTCAATACCTACTGAGAGGCGAATCATCTCTGGTGATACACCGGCTTGTTTTTGTTCAGCTTCGCTTAGTTGACGGTGTGTCGTCGAAGCAGGGTGACAAGCGAGAGATTTCGCATCACCAATGTTGACCAAGCGTTTGAAGATTTGCAGTGCATCGTAAAAACGAACCCCGGCTTCGTAACCATCTTTTAAGCCAAAAGATAAAATCGCAGATGGTTTACCCTGCATGTACTTTTCGGCGAGTGGGTAGAATTCTGAATCAGGTAGGCCAGCGTAACTCACCCAACTGACTTTCTCGTGTTGCTTAAGGTATTCCGCTACTTTCAAGGCGTTCTCTGTGTGTCGCTCCATACGCAGCGATAGCGTCTCCAAACCTTGCATCAGCATGAAAGCATTCATGGGTGACAGTGCAGCACCTGTATTGCGTAGGGGAACGGTTCTAGCACGACCAATAAACGCAGCCTCACCAAAGGCCTCGGTATACACCACACCATGGTAAGAAGGCTCTGGCTGATTAAATACAGGGAAGCGGTCCTTGTGCTGTGCCCATGGGAATTTGCCTGAATCGACAATCACGCCACCTAACGTTGTACCGTGACCACCCACGTATTTGGTTAGTGAATGCACCACGATGTCGGCCCCAAAATCGATAGGTTTACACAGCACGGGTGTGGCCACCGTGTTATCGACAATCACAGGCACACCTTGTGCGTGAGCAAGTTCTGCAACACGCTCTAAGTCGATAATATTACCTGCTGGGTTACCAATACTTTCACAGTAAACCGCCTTGGTTTTTTCATCGATCAGCGCTGCTAAGCTTTCTGGTTTGTCATCTTTAGCAAAGCGAACTTCAATCCCTTGGTTTGGCAGCATGTGAGCAAATAGAGTGTAAGTACCGCCGTAAAGCTGAGGTGTTGAAACTATGTTGTCACCGATTTGAGCCAATGTTTGAATCGCATAGTTGATTGCTGCACTGCCCGCACTCACGACCAAACCAGCAATCCCACCTTCTAAGGCAGCCATACGTTTTTCTAGCACATCATTGGTTGGGTTCATTATGCGAGTGTAGATATTACCTGGTACCGCAAGGTTGAAGAGGTCAGCACCGTGTTGTGCATCATCGAATTCGTAAGCAACGGTTTGGTAGATTGGTGTGGCAACCGATTTGGTTGTTGGATCAGTTTCGTAACCGAAGTGAATCGAGAGTGTTTCGTCTTTCATGAGTCTTCCCTGAACGATTGAATAGTCTGTGTACTTTTATATTGCCGATTTTTTTATAAAAGAAAAGCATCTTTAGTCAAATAGAGGGAACTCGATGAGAGAGTCAGATCGTTGATCGAGAAGGTGCAGAGCTAGAAAAGCAAAAAGCCAGAGCAGTGTAAACTGTTCTGGCTTTTCTAATTTGGTGGCCCCTCCCAGATTTGAACTGGGGACCGAACGATTATGAGTCGTGCGCTCTAACCACTGAGCTAAGGGGCCGTAGGGCATAGATTATAGGGGAAGCGTTCAATGGTGTCTAGACACTATAGGGGCCAATTCCGCTTACATCTTAGCCACTTAAATCATGCAGGCACAAAAAAGGTGAGCCAACGCTCACCTTTTATTCTGCATGCTTAAATATTAACCCGCATTCAAGCGTGTGATTACTCGTCTAGGAAGCTACGCAGAGTTTCTGAGCGGCTTGGGTGACGAAGTTTACGCAATGCTTTTGCTTCAATCTGACGGATACGTTCACGAGTTACGTCGAACTGCTTACCCACTTCTTCAAGAGTGTGGTCAGTGTTCATGTCGATACCGAAACGCATACGCAGTACTTTAGCTTCACGAGGAGTCAGGCCAGCAAGAACGTCTTTAGTTGCACCACGTAGGCTGGTGGCCGTTGCAGAGTCTAAAGGAAGCTCGAGAGTGGTATCCTCGATGAAATCACCTAGGTGCGAATCTTCGTCGTCACCGATTGGTGTCTCCATTGAGATTGGCTCTTTAGCGATTTTCAGTACTTTACGGATCTTATCTTCCGGCATTTGCATGCGTTCAGCCAGTTCTTCCGGAAGTGGTTCACGGCCCATCTCTTGTAGCATTTGACGAGAGATACGGTTTAGTTTGTTGATCGTTTCGATCATGTGAACCGGGATACGGATAGTACGAGCTTGGTCGGCAATTGAACGAGTGATTGCTTGACGGATCCACCACGTAGCGTAAGTCGAGAACTTGTAACCACGACGGTATTCAAACTTATCTACGGCTTTCATCAGACCAATGTTACCTTCTTGGATGAGATCCAAGAATTGTAAACCACGGTTTGTGTACTTTTTAGCAATCGAGATTACTAGACGTAAGTTCGCTTCAACCATCTCTTTCTTCGCACGACGAGCTTTCGCTTCACCGATAGACATACGACGGCTAATATCTTTGATGCTTTGAACTGTCAGAGACGTTTCACGTTCGATCATATCCAGTTTTTGGATAGAACGGCGAATGTCGTGCTCGTTACGTTTGATTTTTTCTACGTATGGCTTGTCTGAAGCAAGCACTTCATCCAACCACGCTTCGCTTGATTCGTTGCCTGTAAATAGGGCAATGAATGATTTCTTCGGCATTTTAGCGTACTCAACCGTTTGACGCATGATCAGGCGTTCTTGAGTACGTACACGATCCATTGAAGTGCGAAGTTCATTGACTAGGTAATCAAACTGTTTTGGTGTTAGACGGAACTCTTTGAATACGTCTTGCATCATTGTTGTTGCAATCGTGGCTTTCGGGCTTTCGTGGCCGTATTCATTGATCGCTAGCTGACGGTTTTGGTAGCTGGTGCGAAGTGCTGTAAACTTCTCTAGAGCAAGCTCAGGATCAATACCTGTATCTTCTTCTTCCGCTTCCTCGTCGTCTTCCGCTTCTTCTTCGTCTTCGTCGTCTAGATCTGTTTCAGCCAGTTCTGAACCGATGTGTGTTGCCGTTGGTGCAGCCGTGCCATCGTCGTCTGGGTCAACAAAGCCATTAATTAGGTCGGTTAAGCGAATTTCTTCTGCTTGTACGCGATCAAACTGTTCCAGAATGTATGGAATGGTACCTGGGTACTCAGCCACAGAGAGTTGAACAGTATTGATGCCATCTTCAATGCGTTTAGCAATATCGATCTCGCCTTCACGAGTCAGTAGCTCAACGGTACCCATTTCACGCATATACATACGAACAGGGTCAGTAGTTCGGCCAATTTCGCTCTCTACGCTGGAAAGCGCAGCAGCAGCAGCTTCAGCTGCATCTTCATCTATATTGGCATCGTCATCATTCAGCGCAAGATCATCAGCATCAGGCGCAGTTTCAACTACCTTGATACCCATGTCGTTAATCATTTGAATGATGTCTTCTACCTGTTCAGAATCCACGATTTCTGCAGGTAGGTGGTCGTTTACTTCGGCGTAGGTCAGATAGCCTTGTTCCTTGCCTTTAATAACAAGTAATTTTAGCTGTGACTGCGGATTTTGATCCATAGATGATATCCAACTTCAGGTCTGGTGAAGGATGTTGCATTCTCAAATGCAAACCAATTATGTTAACAAATTTATTAAATGCTGACTAATCAAACAGGGTTACGCTTTTAGATCTCGCATTAAAGCGAGTAGCTCCCTTTTTTCTTCGGCTGATAAACCGACACTTCTTGCTTTGGCCTGCAGGTTTTCAATTTGTTTTTCAACGCACTGGGCAAGGATATTGTCCAATGAATCTAAAAATATGTCTTCTTGGTTGTCTTCGTCGAGGGGGATTTCCCAGCTCGCAAGACGAGACAGAAGAGCCTCATGTTTATTTTCTCGCCAATGTTCTAATAATTGGCCTGTGCTGATATGGGGATTCACTCGGCAGATATCAAGTACTTCGACGAATAAACTTAATCCAGGTAGTGGTAACCCCTTAATGCTTGATAAATCCGGTATCATATCAGCATAGCTCGGATTTTGGATAAGCAAAGCAATAACCTCACGCATTGGCGTGCGCTTAAGCTCTTTATGCGGTTGAGGTGCCGGGTTCTTTGTGTGAACGCGAGCACGTCTCAATTGATTATCAAATCCAGTCCGCTCATCGAGCAGTTTTTCGAGCAGCTCTTGGAAGTAAACGTCTGGGATTTTGTTAATCAAAGCGCTGGCGTGTGCACGCAGTGCTGATTTCCCTTCCGTTGTTCCTAAGTTTAGTTTATGCAGTTCGATGAGGTTATCAAACAAGTAAGTCGAGAGCGGCGTCGCATTTTGCACGAGTTGTTCAAACGCGCTTTTGCCGTGTTCTCTTATATAACTATCAGGGTCTTCGCCATCCGGCAAAAATAGAAACTTTAATGTATTACCTGTTTTTAGAAACTCTAATGCGTTTTCTAATGCACGCCACGCTGCCTCTTTACCCGCTCGGTCACCGTCATAACAACAAACCACGGTGTTGGTTTGTCGGAACAACAATTGAACGTGATCACCCGTGGTTGAGGTGCCCAGTGACGCGACAGAGTAATCGACACCGTATTGTGCCAGAGCAACGACATCCATGTAACCTTCAACCACAAGTATCTGAGGCGGTTCACGGTAGGCTTGCATCACTTCATAAAGACCGTAAAGCTCTTTGCCTTTATGAAAGATAGGGGTTTCTGGTGAGTTGAGATATTTCGGTGTGCCGTCTTCTAATACACGACCGCCAAATCCAATCACTCGGCCACGGCGATCACGAATTGGAAACATCACGCGGCCACGGAATCGATCGTATCGGTTGCCTTTATCGTTCTCGATTAACATGCCACCAGTAACCAGCATGTCTTGGGCTTCTTTTTGTTGCCCAAAGTTTTTACGAACAAGGTCCCACTCGTCGGCCACGTAACCAATACCAAACTTCTGGACGATTTCGCCAGAGAGCCCACGATTCTTTAGGTACTCAATCGCTGGTTTGTTGCTTGATATCTTAAGTTGTGAGCGATAAAAGTTGCTGATGCCGCCCATTAAGTCATAGAGATTACGTTTTTGTTCGCTGTTGGCTCTGGGTGTTGTCGATATTTCACCGCTGCGTTGCTCTCTTGGGACCTCTAACCCTAGAAATGAAGCAAGTTCTTCAATCGCTTCCACGAAATCGAGGCGTTCGAACTCCATCATGAAGTCGATAGCATTGCCGTGCACGCCACAGCCAAAGCAGTGATAAAACTGTTTTTCTTGGCTTACGCTGAAAGAGGGGGTTTTCTCGTTGTGAAATGGGCAACAAGCACCGTAGTTTTTGCCTTTTTTCTTAAGTTTCACGCGTGCGTCCACAATATCGACAATGTCGAGACGCGCTAGGAGATCATCGATGAAACTACGCGGGATGTGTCCTGCCATAAAACCTTAGAAAAATACACTAACTGGGAGTGTGGGTAATAATAGTTTGAATGGGTTACAGATACAAACAAGCCGTGCGTTCCGAAGGATTGCACGGCTTGTTGCAATTTGATTTGGGATTAAGCGAGTTTAGAACGAACTAAACCACTAACTTTCCCCATATCTGCACGCCCTTGAATTTGTGGTTTCAAGATAGCCATTACTTTACCCATGTCTTGCATGCCCGCAGGTTGAGCTTCAGAAATTGCGCTATCAAGTAGTGCAATGACTTCTGCTTCCGTTAGCGGTTGAGGCATAAAGCCTTCAAGTACCGTAATTTCTGCTTTTTCCACGTCAGCAAGATCTTGACGATTTGCTGATTCATATTGAGCAACAGAATCGCGACGTTGCTTAACCATTTTAACTAATACAGCAAGAATGTCGTCGTCGTTCAGAGTGATCCGTTCGTCAACTTCACGTTGCTTGATTGCTGAAAGAGCTAAGCGGATAGTGCCAAGGCGCGGTTTGTCCTTGGCTTTCATCGCTAATTTTTGCTCTTCTTTGAGTTGTTCAATAAGAGCCATAACTCAGTCCTTATGGATTAAGTTATTAGTACAGGCGAACGCGACGTGCGTTTTCGCGAGCTAGCTTCTTAGCGTGACGCTTTTGAGCTGCTGCTTTAGCGCGTTTGCGAACTGTAGTTGGCTTTTCGTAATGCTCACGACGACGCACTTCAGAAAGGATACCTGCTTTTTCACAAGAGCGCTTGAAACGACGTAGTGCAACGTCGAACGGTTCGTTTTCACGTACTTTAACTATTGGCATATGCCTTTCACCTCAGGGGTTATTCATTATCGCTGGTCATTCAGTACCAAATCAGAGAAGTTACCCATCGAGCTAACTCTCTATTCGCGTTTGGCCATTAACCAGCTTGATCAAAAATGGTGCGGAATTTTAATCCGATCACAGTGGCTTTGTAAAGCACTTTGTCGATTATAGTCTGTACAATATTTGTTTGAAGCGCTTAGGCAGGGTAATATTGCGTTAATTTCCCATTTTAGACGAAAGCGTGCCGAGAAAATTATGCGCATTATTGGTATTGAAACCTCTTGTGATGAAACAGGAATCGCGATTTATGATGATGAGCAAGGGCTGCTTTCTCATCAATTATATAGCCAAGTAAAGCTGCACGCCGATTACGGTGGTGTGGTGCCTGAGCTAGCTTCGCGTGACCACGTGAAAAAAACAATTCCTCTGATTAAAGCGGCATTAGCGGAAGCGAATCTGACCTCGAAAGGCATTGATGGTGTGGCTTACACCGCTGGCCCGGGGTTGGTGGGTGCACTGCTTGTAGGTGCAACGATTGGTCGTAGTATTGCTTATGCGTGGGGCGTGCCTGCTGTGCCTGTTCACCATATGGAAGGTCACCTGCTTGCGCCAATGTTAGAAGATAACCCACCTCCATTCCCATTTGTGGCTCTGCTGGTTTCTGGCGGCCATACCATGATGGTCGAAGTGAAAGGTATTGGTGAATACCGAATCCTTGGTGAGTCGATTGATGATGCCGCGGGTGAAGCGTTTGATAAAACCGCGAAACTGATGGGCTTAGATTACCCTGGTGGTCCACTGCTATCTCGCTTGGCAGAAAAAGGCACTCCGGGTCGTTTTAAGTTCCCGCGCCCAATGACCGATCGTCCGGGTTTAGATATGAGCTTTTCTGGTCTGAAGACGTTCGCAGCGAATACCATTCGCGACAACGATAATGATGACCAAACGCGTGCTGATATCGCCTACGCGTTCCAAGAAGCGGTTTGTGCAACCTTAGTCATCAAGTGTAAACGCGCCTTGGTAGAAACGGGCATGAAACGTATAGTGATTGCTGGCGGTGTAAGTGCCAACAAACAACTGCGTGTTGAGCTTGAAGCTCTTGCCAAGAAAATCGGTGGTGAGGTGTACTACCCACGCACAGAATTCTGTACAGATAATGGTGCGATGATCGCTTATGCGGGTATGCAGCGCTTGAAGAATGGCGAAACAGCGGATTTATCCGTTCACGCCACACCGCGTTGGCCCATTGACCAACTAGAGCCAATTGCGTAATTGGCTATAGTGTTTCGATAAACGGTCGCTTGGTGCGGCCGTTTTTATATATTGTTGCTTTATCAGCTTAACGATGTTCGTAGATAGATATTAGGGAAGAAAATGAATCACTTTACTGTAGATAATCAGTCAATGACCTACCTCGATGAAGGTCAAGGTCCAGTTGTTGTATTCGGTCACAGCTATCTTTGGGATAGTGCGATGTGGAAGCCACAGATCGAAGCATTAAAGACTCAGTATCGCTGTATTGTTCCAGAGCTTTGGTCACATGGTGAATCTCAATCGGCACCCACTTCGATGCGTAACTTGAAAGATTATGCTCAGCACGTTTTGGCTCTGCTTGATCATTTAGAGATCGAAGACTTCTCAGTGGTTGGACTATCGGTTGGCGGTATGTGGGGGGCTGAGTTAGCAGAATTAGCTCCCGCCCGCATTAAGTCATTAGTACTGATGGATACTTTCGTTGGTCTCGAACCAGAAGTGGCTCATACGAAATACTTCAGTATGTTGGATACCATCACTCAAACCAAGACGGTTCCTCAACCAATTGTTGAAGCGGTTGTGCCATTGTTCTTCGCGAATGATGCTCAAACTCAGACTCCGGCTTTAGTCGAAGGTTTTACTCAGCAGTTGTCACAACTTGAGGGGGAGAGAGCTGAAGAGGTGGCGCGCATCGGTCGCATGGTCTTTGGTCGTCGAGACATGATTGAAGCGATAGAGAGTTTTGCATTGCCCGTTTTGATAGCGGTAGGACAAGAAGATAAACCACGTCCGGCACTGGAGTCATACTTAATGCATGATTGCATAACAGGCAGTGAATTGGTGGTGATTCCAGGGGCTGGTCATATTAGCTCGTTAGAGCAACCCGAGTTTGTGAACACCATGCTGAAGACGTTTTTAGATAAACATCTGCTGTAAGCACTTAAAGAGCGAATAGTATTGATCAATCAGATTGACGTCGATTCAAACGCATCTCGGTTTAAAATGTTCGGCTTAAGCATCAACGTTTAAGCCGATTTTTTTTGTCCGAGTTTTGGTTCACTGCCATCAAGTAGTCGACGGATATTTTGATGATGGCGTAGCACAATCAAACAACACAACATGGCAACGGGCAGAGTATATTGTGGTTTGACGAGCCAAGCGTAAAACGGAGCAAGGAGCACGGTAACCAGTGCGGCTAGAGAAGAGTAACGAAATAGAAACGCCACAATCAACCAAGTTGCCATGAGCATACCGGTTAAGTCGAACCCAATTGGGGCGATGGCTCCGAGAGCGGTTGCCACGCCTTTCCCCCCTTTGAAGTGGAAGAATATCGGATACATATGCCCTAGACACGCGGCAATGGCGACAACCCCTAAAATGATTGGAGCGATATTGAGATAATAGCCAAGCCATACAGGAATGGTGCCTTTAAGCATGTCACACAACAATACAGAAGCCGCTGCGCCTTTACCGCCGACACGCAGAACATTGGTGGCGCCAGGGTTATTCGAACCCACCGTTCTCGGGTCAGGAAGTCTTAAGATTCGGCATATCAAGACCGCACTAGAGATTGAACCTAGCAAATAGGCTGCAATGATCATGATTAGTGCCAATGGGGTCATGTCTTTCCTT
Organism: Vibrio artabrorum; assembly: GCF_024347295.1. Classification (NCBI taxonomy): domain Bacteria; kingdom Pseudomonadati; phylum Pseudomonadota; class Gammaproteobacteria; order Vibrionales; family Vibrionaceae; genus Vibrio; species Vibrio artabrorum. Next base: position 432,658 of record NZ_AP025458.1, read on the forward strand.
AAACGGTTATAAGCCTAACGATGGGAAAATAATGCTCAATCCAAGAGTAATTGATATCATATCTCGAATTACGCAAATAATACGTTTTTTTCCCCAATATGGGTATCCGACCTCTAAAAGGACAAGTCATGGCGCTGGATAAAGTTTTCATTGAACAGCTAGAAGTAATTACAACGATCGGTGTTTACGATTGGGAACAAGAGATTAAACAAAAACTGGTGCTTGATATTGAAATGGCTCATGACAATCGCCCTGCGGGCAAAAGTGATGACGTGGTCGATGCGTTGGATTACTCAACGGTGAGTACTGCCGTGCTTGACCATATTGCGAATGGCCGATTCTTATTGGTTGAACGTGTGGCAGAAGAAGTCGCGGAATTGATCATGACTCAGTTCTCTGTGCCTTGGATTAAAATCCGCTTGGCAAAACCGGGCGCAGTACCACAAGCGAAAGCGGTAGGCGTGATCATTGAACGAGGTCAAGCATGACAATAGCCTATGTTGGTGTTGGCACGAACATAGACCGCGACAAGCATGCAAGGGTGGCATGGACAGAGCTTCAATCGTTAGGGATTAACCTCAAATGCTCTAAAATCTATCACTGTGAGCCTGTGGGGTTTATAAGCTACCCGTTTTATAACTTTGTCATAGAACTCGATACCTCACTCTCACTGACTGAATTTTCCCAGCAGCTGCGTAACATTGAGTTTAAATGGGGTCGCTCTCAAGATGCACATAAACTCCAAGATCGAACGCTCGATCTTGATGTGGTGTTGTTTGGAGAGGTGGTGTCTGAACGTGATCCAGAACTGCCTCGCAGTGATATATTTAAATATCCTTTTGTAACACAACCACTTTATGATCTCTGTCCAGCGAGAGTGATCCCGCAGGACGGAAGAACCGTGGATGAAATATGGCAGAAGATGCAATCATTAGACTCGCTCTCTGTCGTAGATATAAAACTATAATTTTTAAGGTGAGTCATGAGTTATTTTGAAGCGTTTATGCTGGCGTTGGTGCAAGGCTTTACTGAATTTCTACCTATCTCCAGCTCAGCACACTTAATTCTACCTTCTGCTGTTTTAGGTTGGGAAGACCAAGGCTTGGCTTTTGATGTTGCGGTTCATGTTGGTACTTTAGCTGCTGTGATCATCTATTTCCGCACAGAAGTGGTGTCTCTTCTGAGCGCTTTCTTTGGTTCGGTATTTAAGGGCGATCGCAGTAAAGAAGCGAAGCTGGCGTGGATGATCATTCTCGCGACGATTCCTGCGTGTATCTTTGGTTTGTTGATGAAAGATATTGTTGAGCTTTACTTACGTAGTGCGTGGGTGATTGCGACGACAACGATTATCTTTGGTCTCTTGCTTTGGTGGGTGGATAAGAACTCAAGCTTGCGTGATGACGAATATCAAGCGGGTTGGAAAAAGGCGCTGTTTATTGGCCTTGCTCAAGCCATGGCGATCATTCCGGGTACGTCTCGTTCTGGTGCCACCATTACCGCCGCGCTTTATCTGGGTTTCACTCGTGAAGCCGCCGCTCGATTCTCTTTTCTCATGTCTATTCCTATCATCATGTTAGCAGGGGGTTACTTAGGTCTGAAGCTAGTAACCAGTGGTGATCCTGTTCATGTGGGCACCTTAATCACGGGGATCGTGGTATCTTTCATTAGTGCTTATATCTGTATTCACTTCTTTTTGAAGCTTATCTCACGTATGGGTATGACACCGTTTGTTATCTACCGTCTGATCCTTGGTTGTGGTCTGTTTGCTTTCTTGATGATGCAGTAACCGTGATGACGTAATTAAATGCTGTTACGTAGACCAATTGTTCGTCCTACCGATTGAAACGGAAAAACCCGCTTAGTGGCGGGTTTTTTAATGCATGATAATCAGCGTTATGAAGATCAATGCGTTGCGAGTTCTGATAGCGCTTTTTCAATGACGACAGCTCTACGTTGCTCTTGTTCTTCTCGAATATCTTTACCTTGAAAACCATCGGCTATGATCGCTTTCACCTCGACTTGAAGCGCTGCTTGGTAAGCGACTTCAAAACGCGCTTTTTGAGGGTAAGGCAGATCTTCTAACCCTTTTCGGCCGGCGTGGTCAGCTTGGCAGCAAAGCAGTATATCGTTGAGCCTATCTGGCTTACGCCAAACATCGAACTTGTTGAGAATCTTGAGAAAAGTGGTTGGCTTGAGCTCTTCTGCACGATGGATATTAGAATGCTGCTCGCACACTAATAGCGCTAGATCTCTAAACTCATTGGGGATTCTGACTCGTTCACATAGCTTTTTGATGATATTAACACCGGTGTGGCAGTGCATTTTGTGGCTCGGCCATTCACTTTCTGGCGTGACGCCCTTACCTAAATCGTGCACTTGAGCGGCAAAGCGTACTGGCAGCGATGGACTTAAGCGTGCGGCTTGTTGAGCAACCATCAACGTGTGAATGCCCGTGTCGACTTCAGGGTGCCATTTCTCAGGTTGAGGGACGCCAAAGAGAGCGTCAATTTCGGGTAATACAACCGCTAATGCCCCACATTCTCTCAGTACGGAGAGGAATACTTCTGGGTGTGGTGTACTCAGCGACTTATGCCACTCTTGCCAAACTCGTTCGGCGGTAAGATGTGTCAGCTCACCGGATTGGACTATCTCACTCATCATATCCATGGTTTCAGGGGCAACCGTGAAGTTGAGATGGTGAAGTTTGGCAGCGAAGCGAGCCACACGCAGTACGCGAAGAGGGTCTTCAACAAAAGCGTCCGAAACGTGTCTTAAAACACGATCGGAGAGATCTTGCTGGCCATGGTAAGGATCGTAAAGTTGACCTTTATCATCTTGAGCGATGGCGTTAATGGTCAGATCTCGGCGCATCAGGTCTTCTTCCAAACTGACGTCTGGAGCAAAGTAACACTCGAAGCCGGTATAACCGGAACCGGATTTTCTCTCAGTGCGAGCCAGTGCGTGTTCTTCTTTGGTTTTTGGGTGTAGGAATACGGGGAAATCTTTGCCCACCGCAGTAAAACCAAGGTTTTCCATCTCTTGAGGGGAACTCCCCACCACGACCCAATCTCTATCATAACTGTCGATATTGAGCAGCTTATCTCGTACTGCTCCACCGACGAGATAGCGCTGTAGCACTCGCTCTTGTGGGCGGCCATCGAATATTTGCAACGTATCACCTCGAAATGTTTTATCACTGCTGGACTTTACTGCAAGCAATGGTACTTTCCATTAACCGTAATTATAGGGCAGCACATGTATAAGGAATATTTTGGCTTCGTTGAGATGCCATTTTCGATTGTACCAAATTCTCGCTATTTGTTTTTGAGTCAGCGTCATCAAGAAGCGATGCAGAACTTACAAGCCGGTTTAGGCGAGGGTGGGGGCTTCGCTATGCTCACTGGTGAGGTCGGTACAGGAAAAACAACGGTCGCTAAAGCGATGTTGTCATCACTCGATAGCCAGACTCAAGCAGGCCTTATACTTAACCCGACCTTTTCTAATGCGGATTTACTGGAAGCTATCTGCGATGAATTTGAGGTCGAGTACCCAGAGCAGGCATCGTTAAAACAGCTCAGTCAGGCCATTCATCACTTCCTGCTTGATAGCCATGCCGAAGGTATCCAAACTCTATTGGTGATAGATGAGGCTCAACATCTCGCAGCCGATGTGTTGGAGCAGTTGCGCCTTCTCACTAACTTAGAAACGGACAGTCGTAAGTTGCTAAAAGTACTGTTGGTCGGCCAACCTGAATTACAACAGCACTTACAAACCACGCAGTTACGTCAGCTAGCGCAGCGTATTACTGGTCGCTATCACTTGCTGCCACTCAATATGGAAGAGACCGGCAAGTACATCGCGTTTCGTTTGGAAACCGCGGGTGGCGAGCAGATGTTATTTTCAAATCGTTCTATCAAGCTGATCGCTCAATATACCCATGGTATTCCAAGGCTGATTAACCTGGTATGTGACAAAGCGCTTCAACTCTCTTTTCATGATGGTGAGCTGACTCCTTCGAATGAAACCGTGAACCGAGCTTGTCAGCTGATCATGGCTTTTCAGGCCGATGTCTATCATGTTGAGAAAGTTCGTCGCGTCCATGTCGCCTCTAAATTATTCCAATATGCAGCCATAGCCACACTAAGTGTTGGCTTTGCGATAGCGACCTTTAACATCGCCCCATCATACATCGCGTCATGGTTAGCGACTCAGACTTCAAACGAAGTAAAAAATGAAGTGTTGGCAGGCTCTCAGCGAACTGTGGTAGCAGAGAGTGCTAGGTTAACCGCTGAACCGAAGGTTTCAAAGTTTGCATTACCACAAGATATTCAACAGCATTTGATGCAGGGAACCCATCGCTCTCTCGCTATCAAGGACTTGTATACCCTTTGGGGTTATCAATCTTCACTACGTGATGACTTATGTTTAAGTGAGCCGCAAAGTGTGTTTGTGTGTCAGCAACATCGCTCCAATTTGACGTCGTTATTGGCGTTGGGGGTGCCGGTAGTGCTTCATTTAGAGATAGAGCAAGAATCCGTGTTTGCGGTGCTTTATGGTGCATCTGAAGCGTCTGTCGAGCTACTGGTTAACGAAAAGCTGTTGGTGATGCCGAAGCAATCCTTAGAGAAAATCTGGCAAGGCGATTATGTTGCCATTTGGAAGCAGCCGTTAAGAGAGACCCTTAAAGAGGGCTATCAAGGTGAGGCGGTTGCTATGCTTGACTTGCTACTTTCAGAAGTTTTGGGTGAAGTGGTGTCGGGTAGTGATGTGTTTGATCGCGAGCTCAAAATGAAAGTCGAGGCGTTTCAAACTTGGCAAGGTATGTCTGTTGATGGCATCGCAGGTCAGCGCACCTTAGCAAGATTGCAAAGGTTAGCTCAACTCGACTCGCCGAAGTTGATGTCACTAGAAGGAGGCGAAAGCTAATGTCACGTATTATGCATGAGCTTAAACGGTCGTCTACCAAGCTGTCATCGGTTAATCAATCCAGCTTCAAAGGCTATCAGAACCATCATATGCCTAGTTTAGAGCGAGGAGTTGGCAATAAACGAAGTTCGTCGCGAGCGATAGGGCTGCTCATCATTTTTGTTCCTTCTTTGTTAGTGGGTGGCGCTCTGGTGTATCAATCGTACAGTCAACAACAGGCACACTTAGCTAAGCAACCCATCAATACGGTAATGGCCGAGCTTGAACCTCAAATTGTTGAGGTTGAGGATGTCGCACAGACGAAAGCGACAGCGCTGGCATCGGCGGAGAATAACACGCTGTTTGCTGTTCGTGTCGCTCCGACAAACAAGGCATTAAAAGCATTACCTCGCCAAGGGGTGTATGCGCGGGTTGAATTTGAGACGAAAAGTAACCAGCTTGCTGTTGGGCCATCAGTCACAAGGGCTAATACCCGTGAGACACTTAAAACGACTGTGAGTGCAGCTCCCAAACCGGCTCAGCCAACCGTTCAGCCAAGTGCGAGTGATAAGGGGGCTCAACCATCAGTGGACCATGATTTGTTGCAGGGGCTCGATCTGAGTCAATTCTCACCTGATCTGGCATTGAAGCTCGAGTCCATGATGGGAAAGCAACAAAGCGCACCCGAACCGATGGACTCAAGACCTGCCGGACAGGCGGAGTCACAGGTCATAGAGCTGGAGTCTCATCGCGATAGCTTATCGGGTGTTCTGCCTAAATTAGATCTGCAAACTCATATGTATTCGAGTAGTGAAGCTAAGCGTTGGGTAAAAGTAAATGGCCATGAAGTGACGCAAGGAGATTGGATTGAACAAGGTATACGGTTGCTAGAGATCAAGCCACAGTCGGTGATCATAGAATTTAATCAACAGAAGATAGAAATCCCAGCGTTGTACGAATGGCAAGGCTAGTGAGTTCTAAAGGCATCAAAATGACTGACAAATAAAAAGGAGCACCGAGGTGCTCCTTTTTGATGTTCGATACTGAGTTTACGGTACCGGATACCAGCGCTAAGTTACGCCCAACCGTTTGGTGACTTTCTGCGACGAGGCATGATGTGCGGCAGAACAAGGCCAAGAAGTAGACCAATACCCGCTACACCCCCACCGTACATGAAGTACTTCAACAGTAAGTCGTCTTTTTGTGTGTCTAGCTTCGCACGCAGCTCACGGTTTTCTGTTTGAGAGCTCGTCAGCTGTTGATTGATTTTGCTGTAGTTTTGTTCAAGCTCAGCAATTTGCGTGTTACGAGAGTCTAGAGACTTCGCTAGGCCGGCTTTTTCACTGTCAGCATTTTGGCGAGCGTTTGCTAGCTTGTCTTTTACTTCAGCCAGCTCTTTCTCTAGCTTAGGCATGCGTAATGCCATGCTCTCTTTAGTGCTGACAAACTTACTTTCAACCCAACCTTTACGACCACGGTTGTCTTGGATTTGAGTGTAACCCGTGCTTTTATTGGTTTGCAGGTAGGTGATCTTCTCACCTGCATCAACACTTCCTATAATACGGAACGTATTGTTTGGACCTGAATGCATGTAAGTAAATAGTTTGTCTGCAATATAACGGTCTTGTGCAAAGGCCGCTGGAGCCGCAAGCATTGCAAACAAAACGAAGCTAATCAGTTTTTTCACAGTAAATCCCTTAACGATTTGAATTGGGTAGGCGTATGAGTCAGCCTCAATCAACAAATAATATTTAGTTTCTTAATGCGGTGCAACAAAGAAGGGAGGCAAAGCCTCCCTTTCTGTGTATTTGAGTCAATAATGACATGTTATTTACAAAGCATTATTGAAACTCACGCTATTCTGACGCAATTATTTACGAGCGAAGTCGCGATTACATGCTAAACATCGCCTGAATTGCGTAGAAGAATACAACAGCAAGTAGTGCGCCAGCGGGTAACGTCACAATCCATGATGCAACGATATTACGCACAACACCCAAGTTGAGTGCTGCGATACCACGTGCAAAACCTACGCCTAATACCGCACCAACCAGTGTTTGCGTCGTTGAGATTGGAAGGCCAGTACCCGAAGCCAGTACAACGGTACATGCTGTCGCAAGCTGAGCGGCAAAGCCACGGCTTGGTGTGAGCTCTGTAATTCCAGTTCCTACCGTTGCCATCACTTTATGGCCCATGGTCGCGAGACCCACAACGATACCAACCCCACCAAGTGGAAGAATCCACCATGCGATAGTGCTTTTACCTGTAATCTCACCCATATGTTCAACGGTTGAAACAACTGCTGATAGTGGACCTATCGCATTTGCTACGTCGTTTGAACCGTGGGCAAAAGCCATCGCACAAGCGGTAATAACCATGAGCACACTGAAGATACCTTCTACGCCAGTAAAGCCGTGATCTTCTTCGCGGTGAGCAAATTTCTTCTGAATGTATAAGTAGCCACCAACCATGACGACGGCAGATATGCCTGCAGCCCACATCCACGCTTCAGTACCGCTTAGGTGAAGACCAACGTGTTTAAGACCTTTCTTGATCGTAACAAGTGCAATGACCATGGTCGTAATGAACATGTACACAGGCACAAAGCGCTTAGCGTTAAACAACGGATTTTCAGTATCGAATATCAGTCGCTGAGCACTGACAAAAATGAGATAGGCGAAAATGCCGGAAATCAACGGTGTGATAATCCAACTTCCCACAATACCTTGAACGCTGTTCCAATCTACGGCTTCCGTTCCTACTGACACACAGGCGAAACCGATGATTGCACCGATGATTGAGTGAGTGGTTGATACTGGCCAACCCATGTATGAAGCCAGAAGTAGCCACGTACCAGCTGCGAGTAGTGCAGACATCATGCCGTACACAAGTACATCAGGTTGGTGCGCAAACAGAGATGTTTCGATAACACCTTTACGGATCGTGTCTGTTACTTCGCCGCCCGCAAGGTAAGCCCCTGCGAATTCAAAGATCATTGCAATAATGATCGCTTGTTTTACGGTTAGAGCTTTAGAGCCTACTGAGGTGCCCATTGCGTTCGCAACGTCATTTGCACCAATACCAATAGCCATCAAGAAACCGAAAGCTGCTGCAACAATAATCAGGACAGTGCCGTAGTTAGCAAGGATATCCATCGTAATACCTAGTTGTTTGATAACAAGCGGAACAAATTTAGACGCAAAAAACCGCTCAGCGAGAGAAATACTCAACGCTCAAGTGGTTTGGTTAAAAAATGCTCTTCGTTATTTGGTTAACGTATGATTTAAGATCGAGAAAGCATTACTTCAAGACGAGCGCCTACACGCTGCGCTTGATCTGCAATACCACCGACCCATTCAAGAATTTTGTATAAGAACATGATATCAACGGGATTCATATCGAATTCAATTGCCATTAACTGTTGGCGTAATTCGATTTGCATCGCGTCGGTGTCATCTTCAATAACGTCTAATTGATGAATCATTTCAGCAACGAGTGTTACTTCACGGCCTTTAAAGCCCGTTTCAAGCAATTCGTCTAATTCATTGATTACGCTTTGTGCTTGGTTCGCTGCATCTAGACAACGTTTTACGTAAGCGATGAAGTTCTGTTGCATTGGAGCAGGAATGACAAGTTGACGACCATATACACGGCCTGCAATGTCTTTCGCTAGGTTTGCGAGTTTGTCTTGTTGTGTTAATAGCTCCAACATATCGGTGCGATCAACGGGCATAAACAAACCACGAGGAAGTTTAAGGCGAATTTCACGTTTTAGTACGTCAGCTTCTTTCTCAAGGTGAGAAATTTGAGCTCGAATTTCTGATGCTTTTTCCCAGTCACCTTTCGAAGAAACTTCAAAAAAGTTAACTAAGTGAGAACAACATTCGTTCACGCATACTACGTGACGCTGCAAAGGTTTAATTGGGGACTTTGCAAATAACCCCATAATTGTATTTACTGGCATGGTCATCCAACCTAATAAATAATAACCTTAAAACAACATACACCATATTCACGGTGAAATGTTAAGCGATGGCTACAAAGTCGCGCATGTTAACCTAATCAATGTCTCATTAAAACTGTTTTAGATCATCATAAGGGCGATATTTCTGACTTGCTGACTTTTCAAATTGGCAATATCCTGTCCCTATCTTCACAGAAAGGTATAACTATGGAAACCGAGATAGAACTGAAGTTTTTTGTTTCTCCTGATTTTTCAGAGACATTACGCAATAAAATTGCTGAAACTAAAGTACTTCAGCACAGTTGTCGAGCGCTAGGTAACATCTACTTTGACACTCCTGACAACTGGCTACGCAAGCACGATATTGGTTTGCGCATTCGACGCTTTGATGACGTATTTGTACAAACTGCAAAAACCGCAGGTCGTGTGGTTGCAGGCCTGCATCAAAGGCCTGAATACAATGCTGAGCATGATAGCAACGAACCTAAGTTATCGTTACACCCTGAAGACATTTGGCCTAACGGTAAAGACATTGAAACGTTGCAAGCTGAGCTTACCCCTCTATTTTCTACTAATTTTACTCGTGAGCAGTGGTTGATTGGTATGCCTGATGGCAGTCAAGTCGAGGTCGCGTTTGACCAAGGTTTTGTTGAATCAGGCGAACGTCAAGACCCTATTTGTGAGGTTGAGTTAGAACTTAAATCTGGCCAAACGGATGCGTTGTTTACGCTTTCTCGACTATTCTGTGAACAAGGCGGCATGCGTTTAGGGAACCTTAGTAAAGCGGCTAAGGGTTATCGCCTTGCTCAAGGTTACCAAGGCGATGAAGTGATGCCTTTGACCTTAGTGGATACGAGCAAAAGTGATACTGTTGAATCGTGCTTCATTCAATCTCTAGAGCATGCTCTCGCTCATTGGCATTATCACGAACAGATTTTCTCTGAGCGTCAATCGATTGAGGCATTATATGAGATCAGTCATTCGCTGAGCTTTATTCGACAAACCTTTACCATTTATGGCGGCATTGTGCCACGCAGAGCGAGTGCTATCTTACGTCAAGAGTTGAAGTGGCTTGAGCAGGAGCTCGATTGGCTTAAGAGCTATGATCACTTGGAATATTTGCTTGAAGATAAAGGCCATGTGCTGCGTAAGTTGGACGCGCGCAAGTTTTTGGTTGCCGAACTGAAAGAGATGCAAGAACAACTCCCTGATCGTGAGGCGTTGCTCACCTTGTTGAGTTCTGCCCGTTATACCGGTTTATTGTTAGATCTCAGTCGTTGGATTTTATCTCGAGGTTGGCAGCCGTTCTTAGACGATAAAGCTCGTGAACAAATGGCGCGTGGTATTGAATGGTTTTCGGTACAACAATTAGAGCGAACATGGGCGGATTTAATCGAAGCTTTCCCACCTGAACGCGTAATGACAAGTCAAGCCTATATCGATCAGCAATATCGTTTAATGCGAAACCTCTATTCTGGGGTTGGTTTTGCGAGCTTATACGATGATGGCGAGCGTAACAGCTTCCGTTTGCCATGGGACGATCTTGTTCAGGGTATCGATGACTTACTGGCGTTGAGAACACTTGCCCCATTAACGGATAAGTTGGAAGGCAGTGAGAAAGATCAATTGGAGCGTTGGTTAGCTCGTCAGGAAGTGTCGATCTTGCATGCAATGGAACAGACACGTCAAATTAGTGTGGAAGTTGAGCCATATTGGCAAGATTAAGACCAACACGACGATGAATAATAAAATGGGGCTACGGCCCTATTTTTTTGTTTGTTGTTCGAGTTTCTCTAATCGTTTTAGGATCTGTTGTTGTTGTTCTATGATTTTTTCAAGATGCTTCTCTTTGCTTTCCGCTCGTTGATTTTCATGACGAGTTGGGGAGGTAATCAAAGATGTAATTAGGCCTGAAATCATACCAAAAATACCGACACCACAAACAATAATCAGAGAGGCGACCAGTTTCCCTGAACTGGTCACTGGATAATGATCACCATACCCCACCGTGCTTATCGTGACGAAGGCCCACCATAAAGCATCTTGCCCTGTTGTAATGTTGGCATTGGGATCTTGGTGCTCTAAAAGCAGTATGGTCCCTGCGCCTAACGTAAGGAGCATCACCAATAGCAGAATAATTGAGGCGAGAGTGGTCTCTTTTCGGTTACGGAATAACTCTCTGAACACGCGTTTTCCTGAACGAAGAACAAGAATGACACGCAGAATCTGAAAAATGCGAGCGAAACGAAGCGGTTCGACCATGGGGATGCTTGCCAAGAAATCGATCCAGTGTACTTTCAAATATTCTTTCTTATTTTGTGATCTGAATAGATCTATTGTGAGCTGAAAAAGAAAAACACTACAGATTATAAAGTCGAGGCCGACAAGAACTTGTTTTGATTCTTTATCAATCGGTGCAAACAATAAGCCTGAGATCACAAATAACGCTAAGAAAGAAAGAATCAGTGATAATAAGCTCATTGGCTGTAGGGTATTTTTGATATTATTTAACATTCATACGAGGCTCGAAATAAATTGCGAATGTTGACTGATATAGTCACCTCGCAGATATACAAGCCTTCAATATATAAGAATTAGTGGAGAACTGACAATGACTAAACTGTCATTCAAGTGGTGGGAAAGGATTATCTCTGACATTCGTCTCGTTCCAAAAATGATTATGCTGATGATATTCAGCACTGTGTTGATCATTTCAAAGCAGTTATGGGATGCAAGTATGTTTTATGATTCATTACTTGCGGTCACAAACAATGCACAAGTCGCACAACAACACTATGAGACTTACTTAGTTGAAGTGGTTTGGCAGACAACCTTAATGATCATCGTTTTTGTGGTTCTCCTACTTGCGGCAGCTCGTGTGATGCTGCGTCAAACTCAATACCTTAGCGATGCGATAAAAACCATGGCCGACAAAAACTTATCGGTGCCGATTCAAATGGATTGTAAAGATGAATACGGCGATGTGGCACGCGAGCTTGAAAAAACTCGAGTTCAATTGAACGACATGATCAAAACTCAAGTGGCCTCTTCTGATGAGTTATTCGCTTTAACAGAAGTGATGACCATCAGCATGTCTGAAACCAAAGACTCGACTCAGGAAGAATTCAATGAGATCGACCAACTGGCGACAGCGATGAGTGAGATGACTTCTACGGTATTAACGGTTGCTGAGCATGCACAAAGTGCCTCTTCGCTGACTGAACAGGCTTCAGGCCAAGCATTGACGGGCCAAAAATTCGTGCAAGGTTCGGTGTCTAAAATGAGCGAACTGTCTTCAGATATCGCCGCATCGGCCGCAGCGGTAAATCAAGTTGAAGAGCGTGTTGATTCGATTGGTAGTGTTGTCGGCACTATCCAAGGCATTTCAGAACAAACTAACTTATTGGCACTTAACGCAGCGATTGAAGCGGCGCGTGCGGGTGAGGCTGGTCGCGGTTTTGCTGTTGTTGCCGACGAGGTTCGTAACCTTGCTCAGCGAACTCAACAAGCGACGGTTGAGATTCAAGACATGATTAGCCACCTACAAACCAGCGCTAATTCGGCTGTCGAGTTGATGGAAAAGAGTGTGGTAGAAGCGGCGGAAGGTGTCGAGTTGGTGACCAATGCCGGCTCTGAATTGGATGGTATCGTAAGCCAGGTCAATCAGATAAATGATATGAATTTCCAAATCGCAACTGCAGCGGGTCAGCAGAGCAGTGTGGCTGAAGAGATGAGCGTTAACCTAACCAATGTTCGTGAGCTGGTTGAAGCTTCCGTGGTGGTGATTGGTGAGCTGCTCGATACTTCTCAGATCATGGAAAATAATGCACAAGAACTCGACGGCAAGATTAAGCAATTTAAGGTTTAATCATTGATTGGCCCTCGCCGTTATGCCCAAGACTTATGCATAGAGACATCGGCCTAACTCGACAAGTTCACTGATAAAACGCCCACATTACGAATGTGGGCGTTTTTTATTGGTATAACTTTGATATAACTTACCTTTGGTTTTTAATACTCGTAACTGAAGAACTGAACCGTTCGGCGCGCAGCTTATACAAGGAAGAAACATGCCATTGCCTTCTCAACTCGTCATTCATTCACAGTCTGCCTTTGAGCAATTGTTAGAGCACCAAAGTGAAGCCATTAATGCTTGGCCTGAGCCGCTAATTGAAGACCTTAAACGCGTCTTAGGATTAAGCTGCTTTGTGGGTGATTGCTTACAACGTGACACGGTTTTATCGACGACTCTACCGGATATGTTGGAATGTGAGGAGCGTGCTGAAGGGTATCGTGGACGATTGGCTGAGCTGCTTTCTGATTGTACTGATGAAATGAGTGGTCAACGTGTGCTGCGTCAATTCCGTAATCGAGAAATGACTTACATTGCGTGGCGTGATTTCATGGGTTCATGGAAGCTAGAGCAGAGCTTAAACCATCTATCAATGTTGGCTGAGGCGATGATCTTCGAGACTTATCAATGGCAGTACGATAGTTGTTGTAAAGAGTGGGGTACACCTTGTAATGAGCAAGGTGAAGTACAGCCGATGCTGATCATTGGTATGGGTAAGCTCGGTGGTGGTGAGCTTAACTTCTCTTCTGATATCGACCTGATTTTTACCTATCCTGAAAATGGTGAAACCCAAGGTGCAAGACGCAGCATTGCAAATGCTCAGTTCTTCACACGCTTAGGGCAACGAATTATCAAGGCCCTTGATCAGCAAACCTTTGATGGATTCTGCTATCGAGTCGACATGCGCCTGCGCCCGTTTGGTGAGAGTGGCCCATTGGTGATGAGCTATGCCGCACTTGAGGACTATTACCAAGAACAAGGTCGCGACTGGGAACGCTACGCGATGGTCAAAGCGCGTGTGATGGGCAGTGAAATGTACCCTGAATACCAAGAGCTTCGTCAGATGCTTCGCCCGTTTGTATTCCGTCGCTATATCGATTTCAGTGCGATTCAATCTCTGCGCCGAATGAAGTCGATGATCAGCAGCGAAGTTCGTCGTCGCGGTTTATCAAACAACATCAAACTTGGGTCTGGTGGCATTCGCGAAGTGGAGTTTATTGCTCAAGTCTTTCAATTGATTCGAGGCGGTCGAGAGCCGAGTCTTCGTGGGCGAGGGTTACTGGAAACCTTAAACGCCATTGAGTCACTTCATCTGCTAGAGGCTGAAGAAGTCGGGCATTTGCGTGAGGCTTATCTGTTTTTACGTCGCCTAGAAAACTTGTTACAAGCAATGGCCGATAAACAAACTCAAACTCTACCGGACGGTGAGTTCGAACAATTGCAACTCGCGGTTGCCATGCAATTTGACGATTGGGATAGTTTGATTGGTGAGACTCGTACTCATATGGCGAATGTGCATACGGTGTTCGAAGCGCTTATTGGGGTTGATGAAGATGACGCCAACCCAGTTGCGAGCCATTTTAGTGAACTGTGGGATATGGCCCATAAACCGGACGTGATTGAACATGTACTGGAGCATGATATTGCGGTCGCTAGCCCACCAGAAGCGGCAAAAACCATTATTCAGTTTAAAGCTGATTTAGCAAAGAAAACCCTTGGTCCACGTGGCCGTGAAGTCCTCAATCGTTTAATGCCGAAAGTGTTTCAAGCGTTATATACCGCTAAGGATGCCGAGTTTGGTTTGTCGCGAGTACTGCATCTACTGCATAAAATCGTTACGCGCACCACTTACCTTGAACTACTCGATGAACACCCTGCCGCGTTGACTCAGTTAGTTCGCCTGTGTACCGCTAGCCCAATGATTTCGGAGCAATTAGGTCGTTACCCTATTCTGTTAGATGAACTCATCGACCCTCAGCAACTCTACAATCCAGTGCCTTTAGAGTCATATAAGACTGAATTGCGTGATTATCTGGCTCGTATCCCGGAAGACGATATGGAGCAACAGATGGAAGGTCTGCGTCAGTTTAAGCAGACTTGTATCTTAAGAATTGCTGCCGCGGATATTGCAGGAGTGTTGCCTGTGATGAAGGTCAGTGATCACCTTACCTATTTGGCCGAGGCGATAGTGGAAGCTGGCGTTAACCAAGCGTGGCTGCAAGTCTCCGCCAAATTTGGTGAGCCAACTCATATTAAAGATCGAGAAGGCCGCGGTTTTGCGGTGGTTGGGTATGGCAAGGTAGGGGGCTGGGAGCTTGGCTACAATTCCGATCTTGATATTGTATTTATGCATGACTGTCCGGTGCACATCTATACTGACGGTAAGAAAGAGATCGATGGCCGTCAATTTTATCTCAGGTTGGCCCAGCGCATTATTCATATTTTCTCAACCAGAACTGCTTCCGGAATTCTGTACGAAGTTGACACTCGCTTGCGTCCTTCAGGAGCATCCGGTTTGTTGGTGAGTCCAACCGAGGCCTTCGATGAGTATCAGCATAAAGAAGCTTGGACATGGGAGCATCAAGCCTTGACTCGTGCTCGAATGATTTATGGCGACGAGCCACTGGTCACCGCGTTTAACAAAACTCGCCATGATATTTTGTGCTTGCCACGTGATGAGGCGACGCTGAAAAAGTCGGTTGTGGATATGCGTGAGAAGATGCGCGGACATTTAGGCGGTAAAAAAGCCGACAGATTCATGCTTAAACAAGATGCGGGTGGGATTACTGATATCGAGTTTTTAGCGCAATATTTAGTCCTTCGATACAGCCACGAAAAACCGAAGCTCACGCGTTGGTGCGACAATGTTCGAATCTTTGGAAGTTTATTATCGCAAGGGATTATGGATGAGCAGCAAGGCATGGCTTTGACTCATGCGTATACGACGTTACGGGATGAAATTCATCATCGAAACTTACTCAATTTGGATGCGGATGTGGCAAACGACAAGTTTGAGAGGGAAAGAGAACATGTCGTGCAAGCATGGAAGCACTGGATGGATATCTCATTAGAGGCTGATGTAGGACACGGCTCCTAACTTTCTGCTTATTTTCTATTGTTTAGCCACTGTAATCAGTGTGCTAGACTCTGGCCAGATTTGATTTTTGGAGATCAATAATGAAACCAATTCTACCTGACTACAGTCAATCAGGTGTTCTTATTGTCGGTGACGTCATGCTTGATCGTTACTGGTATGGCCCAACTGGCCGTATTTCACCAGAAGCTCCTGTACCCGTTGTGAAAGTCGAAAATAACGAAGAGCGTCCTGGGGGAGCTGCCAATGTAGCCATGAATATCGCGTCTCTGGGTGGTCATGCGCATGTTGTGGGTTTAACCGGTAAAGATGAACCAGCCGAAGTGTTAAAAAACACCTTGGGTGCACTAAAGGTGACGTGTGATTTCGTTGAGTTGGACGATTACCCGACGATTACGAAATTGCGAGTGATGAGTCGTGGGCAGCAATTAATTCGCCTTGATTTTGAAGATAAGTTTGAAAATACAGATCCTGAACTTATTTTGTCGCGCATGGAGCAAGCGCTGCCTAATGTTCGTTCAGTTATCCTTTCTGATTACGCAAAAGGTGCTTTGGAGCATGTGCAGAGCTTTATTCAAAAAGCCCGCGCAGCACAAGTGCCGGTATTTATCGATCCGAAAGGCGCAGATTTAGAACGTTACCGTGGCGCGACTCTACTTACGCCAAATATGTCTGAGTTCGAATTAGTCGCTGGAAAGGTGAAATCGGAAGAAGATCTTATCGAGAAAGGCCTAGCTTTGATCGAAAAATATGATTTTGAAGCTTTGTTGGTCACTCGCAGCGAGCATGGAATGACATTACTTCGTAAAGGTCAGGCCCCATTCCATTTACCGACTCAAGCGAAAGAAGTGTATGACGTGACGGGTGCCGGTGATACGGTTATCTCGGTACTGGCAGCTTCCGTTGCTGCGGGTAAGCCGCTGGATGAAGCGTGTGCATTAGCGAACGCTGCTGCTGGTGTGGTTGTTGGTAAGCTTGGCACATCGACGCTGTCTACGATTGAGTTAGCGGAAGCGATTCACGGCAGCAAAGACACCGACTATGGCGTGATCTCGGAAGCGGCATTGGTTGAAGCAGTGAAACGTGCTCGTGCGAAAGGCGAGAAAGTTGTGATGACCAATGGCTGCTTCGATATTTTGCATGCAGGTCATGTCTCTTATATGAATCACGCGGCTGAGTTGGGTGATCGTTTGATCGTAGCCGTGAATACGGATGAGTCAGTGAAGCGTTTGAAAGGCCCGGGGCGTCCTGTGAACCCTACCGATCGCCGTATGGCGGTATTAGCAGGTTTAGGGGCGGTTGATTGGGTTGTCCCATTCTCTGAAGATACACCGCAACGTTTGATCTCTGAGGTATTGCCAAGCATTCTTGTGAAAGGTGGAGATTACAAGCCTGAAGAGATCGCTGGTGGTGCAGAAGTGATTGCTGCGGGTGGCGAAGTGAAAGTGCTTAACTTTGAGGATGGTTGCTCTACCACTGAAATCATCAAGGCGATTAAAGGCGGCCGCGGTTAAGCGCGCAACGTTATGATCGCTAATAAAAATGCCGCTCAATGAGCGGCATTTTTGTAACGGTAACGTGAGTAATTAAGAGTTACTTACTGGCTACTTTTAGACCTGCGTTTACATCCACAATGTCTTGTTCGCTTAGCGTACCAACGGCTTGACGAAGCTGAAGCACACTTAGGATGTAGTTGTAACGAGCATCTGAAAGGTTTTTGTTGGCATCGTATAGACGGCGCGTTGAGTCTAGTACGTCAACGATAGTACGAGTACCTACATCAAACCCCGCCTCTGTTGCTTCTAAAGCCGACTGAGCCGAAACGACAGACTGTTCGTAAGCACGTAGCGCGCCAATCGAAGCTGTGATGTTGTTGTTGAATGCACGTACGTCTTTGACAACGCTACGGTAAGTGGCTTCTAGATCTTCACTTGCTGCAACATAGTTGTATTCAGCTTGTTTGGTCAAAGACGTTGTGTTGCCACCTGTGTATAGAGGAACCACTAAGTTTAAGCCAACGTTTAGGTTGTCTGCATCGTAATCATTAGAGCTGTTTGATTGATCTGCAATAGAGTAGCTACCATCTAACGTTAAGCTTGGTAGGTGGCCAGAGCTCGCGAGAGAGATGTTATCTTTTGCTACGTCTTGAGAGATGCGTGCCGCGAGCAGCCTAAGGTTCTTTTGTTCTGCTTGTTCGACAAGGGCAGAAATGGATTCTGAAGGTTTACTTGCTGAGAAGCGGTCAGTGTCTAGAATGCTTAGGTCAGAGTGTTCTTGACCAGTAATTTCTCGCAGACCTTCGTAGTTATTAATCAGAGTATTCTCCGCTAAAACTTCGTCCGCTAAAACACCATCATACTGAGCTTGCGCATCATGCACATCAGTAATCGCTGAAAGTCCCACTTCAAAGCGCTGTTTTGTTTGTTCTAGTTGGCGAGCAACGGCGGCTTTTTCTGCTCGAACAAACTCTAGGCTATCTTGAGCTCGAAGTACTTCGAAGTATGTGGTAGCAACACGAAGGATCAGGGCCTGTTGTTCTGCAGCATAAGCAGAATCAGCCTGACGAGCTGTTTTCTCTGCGGTATCGAGCGTGAGCCATGAAGAACGTTGGTACAACTCTTGCGAAAAGTAGATCCCTGCTCCCCATTGATTGTTGTCATTATTTGTATCATTTCGCTCACCACGGTTAATGTCGTAGTTAGCTCTTAAGTCAATTTGTGGTAACAAGTCACTGCGATTTGATGTCACTGCTTCAAAAGCAGCATCACGCTGCGCTGCTGAACGAAGAAGTTGTGGATCGTTCTGTTTTGCTTGGTCGTAAACTTCAGCTAGCGTATCAGCAAAAGCTGACGAACTCAGGCTGACAATTGCTGCACTGATAAGTAGTGGAAGCAGTTTTTTCATTTTCCTATTCCTGCCTTTTATGGAATTTTCTTTAAAAGAGTTTAACCCAGTTTGGTGGTAATTCACTCGAAACTTTGCACTTTTTTACATTTAACTGTCCACTTGTGCAATATTTATTTTTTCAGGGCTTAACTTTAATTATAAATTTTATATAAAAAGTTGAACCTTATCCTTGGTAGTTAACTCGGACAATGAGTAAACTATAAAGATCACTGAGTGAGGTGCCAAATGCAACAGTATGACAAGCAACGACATGAGTTTACTCCGCAAGATGTGGAAATCGTCTCAAAAGAGACACTGTTTCGTGGTTTTTTCAAAATGGTTAAATACACATTTAAACATCGACTGTTTGAGGGAGGCTGGAGCCAACCCATAGAACGGGAGATGTTTGAGCGTGGTCATGCTGCCGCTTTGTTACCTTATGACCCTATTCGTGATGAAGTCGTAATCGTTGAACAGATCCGAGTTGGTGCTTTAGAGCACGAAAACCCATGGCAATACGAAATTGTTGCTGGGATTATTGACAGCGATGAATCGCCACAAGAGGTTGCTCGTCGTGAGGCAATGGAAGAAGCCGGGGTTGAAGTCGGATCTGTATTACCTATCACTTCGTATTACCCTTCGTCAGGGGGATGTTCAGAAAAGCTTGACGTTTTTATTGGCTGTGTTGATACAACAACAGCAAAAGGTGTACACGGTTTAGATTACGAAGGTGAAGACATTCGTGTGCAAGTGATGAGTCGTGAAGTCGCGTATCAATTAGTCAAAGACGGTGTGTTTGAAAATGGTGCCACGATCATTGCGTTACAGTGGCTACAATTGAACTACCAAGAATTACAGTCAGAGTGGATCGATTAACGTCATGCCAAATATCGCTGTCAAAAAACCGTATCATGTTGATCTTGCTGAATTGATGCGGGTTTATGAGACGAACTACGCGAAGCTTAATGCTCTGTTACCGGTCGCGCATGAGGTTGGTGACGTTCGCTGTTACCAAGCCGTTAATATGGTGTATCAATTGACAGTGAATGAGGTCACAAAATACACCACTTTAATAGATATATGTCAGAGTGATGCGATGCCAGTGTTTCCTTTGCCAAAAATGTCTGTCAGGCTATATCACGATGCTCGAGTTGCAGAAGTGTGCGCCAGTGGGGATTTTTCGCGAGTCAAAGCGAAATATGACTACCCCAACACTAAGCTTTTGCAGAAAGACGAGAAATTTCAATTGAATAAATTTCTTGGGGAATGGTTAACGTTTTGTTTAAAAACGGGTCTCAGCCGAAGCCCTATTACCTTTTAATTGAGCCTATTTAACAACACTTTTAAAGTCTAAACCGTAACGTATCTGGATTTGTTATTTTGGAATTATCACACACTTCAAAATTTGATGAGAGCACGATTAAGCTTGTTCAGCTAACGGACACGCATTTATTTGCGCCGAGCACAGGCAGCTTATTAAGCATCAACACTCAAGATAGCTTTCAGGCAGTCGTCGATGGCATTGTTAGCCAGGGCTTCAATTATGAAGCGATCTTAGCGACCGGTGATATCTCTCAAGATCACAGTGCTGAGTCGTACCAAAAATTTGAATCCGGTATTCAACCTTTAGAAAAGCCATGCTATTGGCTACCTGGTAACCATGACTTTAAGCCGAATATGAGTCGTGTTTTACCATCACCACAAATACAATGTGTTGAGCATGTTTTGCTAGGTGATAACTGGCAGATGGTGATGCTCGACTCTCAAGTGGTGGGTGTACCTCATGGGCGCCTCAGTGATCAACAACTTGATTTACTGGCACGAAAACTAACGGATTTCCCTGAGCGTAATACGCTGGTTTTACTGCATCACCATCCATTATTGGTGGGCAGTGCGTGGTTGGATCAGCATAACCTAAAAGACGCAGAACAGTTTTGGGATGTGGTGCAACAGCATACCAATGTCAAAGCGGTGCTGTGTGGGCACGTTCACCAAGACATGAATCGAGAGCATCTTGGTGTGCAAGTCATGGCAACCCCATCGACTTGTGTTCAATTCAAACCAAACTCGAACGACTTTGCGGTTGATACTTTATCTCCAGGTTGGCGAGAGCTTGAGCTACACCAAGATGGCAGCGTGACGACAAAAGTTCGTCGTCTGCCTGATGGACAATTCTTACCTGACTTTGATGCGGGTGGTTATTGATGCAGGACGTGACTCATGTTTGATTCTAATCCGCAAGCGACGAAGCCATCATTGCTTCTCTATATTCATGGTTTCAACAGTTCGTCACGTTCTCATAAAGCGAATGTGATGATTGATTACTGTGCAGAGCATCGCGCTGATATTAAGGTTATAGCGCCTCAATTGCCCAGTTTTCCTCAGCAAGCGGCGCTTTATTTGCAGCAGTTGGTGGAGCAGTATAAAGATCACTATCGGATCGCACTCGTGGGTAGCTCGTTGGGTGGTTATCTTTCAACATGGCTCAATAGCCACTATGGTTTCAAAGCGGTGGTAGTTAACCCAGCGGTAAAGCCTTACGAGTTGCTTGCGGACTATTTAGGTGAGCAAGTAAACCCATACACAGATGAACGATATGTGTTAGAAACACAACACATTGATGAACTGAAGGCGTTAGAGGTTGCGGCTCTCGCTAAGCCGAGTGACTTCTGGTTACTTCAGCAAATGGAAGACGAAGTTCTGGATTACCGACAAGCGGTAGAGAAGTACCAAGGTGCAACACAGACAGTAGAAGAGGGCGGGGATCATAGCTTTGTTGATTTTGAACGCTTCCCACAACAAATCATCACTTTTCTAAATCTTTAATCTGTTCCACTAACCAAGTAATTTTCTCTTGTTTGCCTGATATTTCATCTATCAATGGTGAAATATCATAGTTTGATGTCTTAGTTTTTGAACTAGCTTGACATCATTCCTCAGCTTCCAGACTATATTCCCCAATACTTCGCTCGTTCGCTCTACTATGAAGGTTCATAGTAATGATTTTGCTTTAGTGAAACTAGAGCCAGCGAATTGATGCAAACTTTTTGAGTAAACTCCGTATTATGACTGAACAATATAATGCAAAAGACCTCGAGGTACTTGAAGGTCTCGATCCTGTGCGACACCGCCCAGGTATGTATACCGAGACAGAAAGACCAAACCACCTTGCCCAAGAAGTCATTGACAACTCGGTCGATGAAGCTCTAGCAGGACACGCCAAGAAAATTAAAGTCGTGCTTCATGCTGATCAATCGTTAGAAGTTACCGATGACGGCCGTGGTATGCCCGTTGATATCCACCCTGAAAAAGGGATTTCGGGTGTTGAGCTGATTTTAACCAAGCTCCACTCTGGCGGTAAATTCTCAAACAACAACTACAAGTTTTCAGGTGGTTTACACGGGGTAGGTATCTCGGTCGTCAACGCACTCTCTAAACGTGTAGAAGTGACGGTTCGCCGTGATGGTCAGGTACATGAAATCGCCCTTGAGGGTGGTCATGCCGTAACAGAGCTTACAGTTACGGGGACTTGTGGCCACCGCAATACCGGTACTACCGTGCATTTCTGGCCAGATCCAAAATACTTCGATAGCTCTAAGTTCTCCGTTTTACGCCTTATTAATAACCTACGCGCTAAAGCCGTACTTTGCCCAGGTTTAGAAATTACCTTTATCGATAAGGTTGGCGGTGAAGAGCATAAATGGTTCTATGAAGATGGCCTAAAAGATTACCTTGCCGAAGGCGTAAAAGGTTATACCTTGCTGCCTGAAGAGCCTTATGTTGGCGAATTTGTTGCTGAAACAGAGATGGCGAACTGGGCGATTATTTGGCAGCCAGAAGGCGGTGATATGATCACCGAGAGTTACGTGAACTTAGTACCGACTAAGCAAGGTGGTACACACGTAAACGGGCTTCGCCAAGGCCTACTTGATGCAATGCGTGAGTTCTGTGAGTTCCGTAATCTTCTACCACGTGGCGTTAAGCTAACGGGCGACGACATCTTCGATCGCTGTTCATACGTGCTATCAGTGAAGATGCAAGATCCGCAGTTTGCCGGTCAAACAAAAGAACGTCTATCTTCTCGTCAAACCGCAGCGTTTGTATCTGGTGTGGTAAAAGATGCCTTTAGTTTGTGGTTAAATGAAAAACCACAACTGGCAGAACAGTTGGCAGAAGCTTGTATTGCGAATGCTCATCGCCGTATGCGTGCAAGCAAGAAGGTTGTGCGTAAGAAAATCGCTTCAGGCCCTGCACTACCGGGTAAACTAACAGACTGTTCGGTTCAAGATTTAAGCCGTACCGAAATCTTCTTCGTGGAAGGGGACTCGGCGGGTGGTTCTGCGAAACAAGCCCGTGATCGAGAGTTCCAAGCGGTAATGCCACTTCGCGGTAAAATCCTAAATACTTGGGAAGTGTCGGCTGACCAAGTATTAGCTTCGCAAGAGGTACACGATATTTCAGTGGCGTTGGGTATTGACCCAGATAACGATGATTTATCCGGTTTGCGTTACGGTAAGATCTGTATTCTTGCCGATGCGGACTCAGATGGTCTTCATATCGCGACGCTGCTCTGTGCGCTCTTTACTCGCCATTTTCATGCCTTGGTTGAAGCGGGTCATATCTATGTGGCAATGCCTCCTCTGTATCGCATCGATTGCGGTAAAGAGGTGTTCTATGCACTCGATGATGCTGAGAAAGATGGCGTGCTTGAGCGACTGTCGCAGAAGAAAGCCAAGATCAACGTGCAACGATTCAAAGGTCTGGGTGAAATGAACCCGCTTCAGTTGCGTGAAACCACGATGGATCCAAACACTCGCCGTCTCGTTCAATTAACGATTGATGACAACGACGCGACCAACGAGATGATGGACATGCTGCTTGGTAAGAAACGTGCAGATGATCGCCGTACATGGCTACAGACTAACGGTGATATGGCCGAGGTATAATGGATGTCTAACGAAATTACATATGATGGCGTTGAACAGTTGCCAATGCGCAAGTTCACCGAAGATGCCTATTTAAATTACTCAATGTACGTGATCATGGATCGTGCATTGCCGTATATCGGTGATGGCTTGAAGCCAGTACAGCGTCGCATTATCTACGCGATGTCTGAGCTGGGCTTATCGGCTGCATCGAAATACAAAAAATCGGCGCGTACCGTTGGTGACGTATTAGGTAAGTATCACCCACACGGTGATTCTGCTTGTTACGAAGCGATGGTACTGATGGCGCAGCCTTTCTCTTACCGCTACCCATTGGTGGATGGTCAAGGTAACTGGGGGGCGCCGGATGACCCGAAATCGTTCGCGGCGATGCGTTATACCGAAGCGAAATTATCTAAGTTTGCTGAGGTTCTTCTAGGTGAACTAGGTCAAGGTACTGTTGATTGGCAACCTAACTTTGATGGCACGATGAAAGAGCCGCAAATGTTGCCAGCTCGTCTGCCTCATATCCTGCTTAACGGTATCACTGGTATCGCGGTAGGTATGGCGACCGATATTCCACCACACAACGTGCGTGAAGTCGCTAATGCAGCCATTCACCTCATTGATACGCCTAAGTCTGAGCTTTCAGACGTGATGGGTTTCATTCAAGGTCCAGATTACCCGACAGAAGCTGAGATTATCTCTCCGAAATCGGACATCGAAAAGATCTACCGTACTGGACGTGGCAGTATCAAGATGCGCGCGGTTTGGCACAAGGAAGGCTCTGATATTGTTATCACGGCTTTACCTCATCAAGTGTCAGGTGCGAAGTTACTTGAGCAAATCGCCAACCAAATGCGCGCTAAAAAGCTGCCAATGGTTGACGATTTGCGTGATGAGTCTGATCATGAGAACCCAACGCGTATCGTCGTGGTGCCTCGTTCAAATCGTATCGACTGTGACCAATTGATGAGTCACCTGTTCGCGTCGACGGATCTAGAGAAAAACTTCCGCGTTAACTTGAACATGATTGGTTTAGATAACCGTCCTCAAGTGAAAGGCTTAGTTCAAATCCTGAAAGAGTGGATTGAGTTCCGTCGTACAACGGTTCGCCGCCGTTTGCAGTACCGTTTAGATAAAGTACTGGCACGTTTGCACATCTTAGAAGGTTTGCTTGCTGCTTATCTTAATATCGATGAAGTGATTGAGATCATTCGTACAGAAGACGAACCCTGTCCTGTCCTAATGAGCCGTTTCAACATTTCTGAAATTCAAGCCAATGCGATTCTTGATATTAAACTTCGTAACTTAGCTAAGTTAGAAGAGTTTAAAATCCGAGCGGAACAAGAAGAGCTTGAAGCTGAACGTGAAAAGCTTGAAAAGCTACTCGGTTCAGAGCGTCGCTTAAATACGCTGATCAAAAAAGAGATCCAAGCCGATGCGGATAAATACGGCGATGATCGTCGTTCACCTCTGATTGAGCGTGCTGAAGCGAAAGCGCTAACAGAGCGTGACTTAGTACCAAGCGAACCGATTACGGTTGTATTGTCTGATAAGGGGTGGATTCGTCATGCTAAAGGGCATGAGGTTGACGCCGAAGGCTTGAACTATAAATCGGGTGATAAATTCTTAGCCTGTGCTAAGGGTAAGAGTAACCAGCAAGCGGTGTTCCTTGGCAGTGATGGCCGTAGTTACTCCCTTGAATCTCACTCA
The DNA here is from genome assembly GCF_024347295.1 of Vibrio artabrorum. NCBI lineage: Bacteria > Pseudomonadati > Pseudomonadota > Gammaproteobacteria > Vibrionales > Vibrionaceae > Vibrio > Vibrio artabrorum. The sequence goes on from NZ_AP025458.1 coordinate 458,001, forward strand.
TTACCGTCGGCTCGTAGCCAAGGTGAGCCGATTACAGGGCGCTTAAATGTGAGCCCGGGCAGTTCGATTCGCCAAGTGGTGATGGGAGAGGATGAACAGCTATGGTTAGTTGGTTCTGATGCTGGATACGGTTTTGTTTGTAAAGGCAGTGATTTGTTGTCGAAGAACAAGAGCGGTAAAGCGTTGGTTAACTTACCACCATCTTCAGAAATCATGCTGCCAAGCCCAATAGCTGACCTTGAAAGTAACCAGATTTTGGCGATTACTAACCAAGGTCGTATGTTGTTGTTTCCAATTAAAGATCTGCCGCAGCTTAGCAAGGGTAAAGGCAACAAGATCATCAACATCCCTTCTGCGAAAGCAAAAGCGCGCGAAGAGTTTGTCTCGCATCTCATGGCTATCCCAGACAATGCGACGCTGACGATCTATGCCGGTAAACGTAAGCTAGGTTTGAAACCGACGGATCTTGAAAACTTCCGTGGTGAACGTGGTCGTCGTGGTGGCTTACTGCCGAGAGGGTTACAACGAGTGACCCGTATTGATATCGATGAACCAAGCGAATCTTAGTGTGATAGCTTGCTCTGAGCGATAAAAGAAAACCCAGCCTGAGAGCTGGGTTTTTTGTGTTTATATTTCTATTAGCTTGGGTCTACCACTGTGTAATATCGAGTTACAGGCGAGTATCTTCAGCGATCGTTACCTTGAGAGTTTTATTTTTTCCTTGGCGTAATATACCCACATCGATCACCGTGCCTGGTCGCAGATCAGTAACGATGTCCATGACACTTTGACGGCCATTCACCTGAGTATTGTTGATGCTAACAATAATATCTTGGGCCTCAAAACCAGCGCCAGCTGCTGGGCCATTAGGATCAATACCTAACACAACAATGCCACCAATATTTTTATTACCAAGCAAGCGTGATGTTACTGAGTTGATGTCTTGGCCATCAATACCAATATAACCACGAATCACACGACCATCTGCGATGATCTTCTGCATGATTTTATTGGCTAGTGGGTAGGGTATAGCAAACGATATGCCGTAGGTTTCCATATCAGTGGCTTGTTGGAAAGATGCGGTATTGATGCCAACCAGTTCGCCTTGTGAATTGACGAGAGCGCCTCCTGAGTTACCTTCATTAATCGCGGCATCGGTTTGGATAAAGGCTTGATGGCCATCAGCACTGATCGAAGAGCGCCCTGTTGCTGAGATAATCCCAAAAGTTGTCGTTTGGCCTAGGTTATAGGGATTGCCGATAGCCAGTACTACATCACCAACATTCGCTTTGTAATCGGGATTTAATGGGATAACGGGTAAGTTGTCGCCGCTAACTCTAAGTATCGCGATATCGGTGCGTTTGTCTGAGCCGACCAGTTGTGCTGCTGCTATTCGGCCATCTTGAAGTGCTACTACAATTTGGTCGGCTTGAGCAACGACATGAAAGTTGGTAATGATATAGCCTTTTTCGCTGACAATAACCCCAGATCCTAGCCCTTGAGTCAGCAGCTTATTACGTTCGCCTTCTGCGTATTTTCGGCTATAAATATTTACAACGGCAGGTGCTGCGCGGCGTACCGCTTGGTTAAATGAAATCTGAAGAGAGGCGATATTATCGACTTTAGGGGTTGTGGCATCGGAAACAATCGCCGGTCTTAAACTCGGAAATGCGAGAAGAATAAGCGCCGCTGAAACGAGCCCAAGGGAAATAGAACGGAATATAAAGGACAGCATGTTTCCCTCTTCAATAGGCATGGTGTGAAGCCTCCGTTAGTGGATGGCTTGATTACAAGTGAAGCATAGCATCTTGATACATTTAAATAAAAGGGAGGCTAAGTTAGTTTCAAGCTAACTTTTTTAGCCCTCCCTCGGCTTATTTGAATTCCATGTTAGCGAATCACCAGATAGATCGTTCTATCGTCTCGTTGGATATTTAATGCCAAAACACCAGGCTGTTTCTCTAAAATGTCTCTAAACTGTGCAAGGTTCTTAACTGGCTGACGGTTTACCCCGATGATAATGTCACCTTTCAATAGTTGGTAGGCTTCTGCTGGTGAGTCTTTCGCCACATTCGACACTTTGACACCTGTGACTTTATCGCTGTCGGTTGTGTTGGTTAACTCAGCGCCGGCTAGTCCTTTATGGAGTTTCGCTGCTTGCGTCTTGCTATTGGTCGATTCACCTAACGTGACATCAAAGGCTTTATTTTTTCCGTCGCGAACAACGCCCAGTTCGATCTGTTTACCTGCGCCGAGAGTGGCGACCTTAGCTCTTAACTCGCTGAAGGTATCAATGCGCTTGCCATTAATAGAGACAATAATGTCACCCGCTTTTAATCCAGCATCATCGGCTGCACTGTCAGGGACGACTTGGCTAACGAAGGCACCTTTGCTTGATTCATAACCGAGTGCTTCTGCTAATTCAGAGGTAATTTCTCCACCTTGAACGCCGAGCATCCCCCGTTTGACTTCACCAAAATCGAGAATTTGTTCTGTCAGATTTTTCACCATATTCGATGGAATCGCAAAACCGATACCCACATTGCCGCCATTAGGGCCCAGAATAGCCGTGTTAATACCGATCAGCTCACCGTTAAGGTTTACTAACGCACCACCAGAGTTACCACTATTGATAGCGGCATCGGTTTGAATGAAGTTTTCAAAGTTCTCTAAGTTTAATCCGCTACGCCCCAATGCTGAAACGATACCGGATGTCACGGTTTGACCGAGTCCAAATGGGTTGCCGATAGCGACACTAAAATCACCGACGCGTAATTGATCGGAATCTGCGATTTTTATTTGGATTAAGTTTTTGGCTTTTTCTAACTTCAGTAGAGCGATATCAGACATCTGGTCACCACCAATGAGCTCGGCATTGTATTCTCGACCATCATAAAGTTTTACTTTGATATCATCGGCACCGTTAATAACATGGTAGTTAGTCACGATATAACCTTTTTAGCATCAATAATGACACCAGACCCTAAACCACGGAATGGTCGTTCTTGTGTTTGCTCTGGACCAAAAAAGAATTGAAATTGTTCAGGAATTTGCTGACGTTGTACCTGTTTGCCTTCTACAGCAATACTAACTACAGCGGGAGTCACTTGTTCAAGCATTGGAGCTAAGCTAGGTAATGGTTCACTGCCTAAACTTAATGGTAGTGCAGCGGTTGCTTGAATGGGGGTGATGAGCGAGCTTAGGCTTAAAGTCAGTACCGATAAAGCAAGCAAAGGTTTTTTCATCATAAATGCCTCTCTAGTTAGGGTCTTCTTTTCATATCGGTTGGAGATATGAGAATTTTCAAATGACCTGAGTGACAGTTATGACTCAAAAACCTTTGTAAAGTTCACTGAAGTGTTAAATGTTTACGACGCTTTTGCTGTAACGACATCCGGAGCGCCCATGATTTCTTTCTTCTGCTCTTTAAACAGGCCTGTTGCACCATTAGCGTAATCTTTAGGTGGTTCCTCAAGTGAGGTCTCTTTCGTTGAAGGCTTATCTTGCAGCTTGTCTGAGTGGGCTGCCGCTGTTTTCACAAATGGGTTATCTTGCTCAGGTAGGTTAGGAATGAGCTCCGAGCTTGTTTTTTCCATGTGTTGATACAGTTTTGTATAGTCTTTTCCTAGTGTGTCCAACATTTCTGCGGATTTCGCAAAGTGGTCGGCGAGCTCTTGCCGCTGTTGCTCAAGAGCAAACTTTGCGCTGTCTAATTCTTTCTGTACGTTCTTTTGTTTTTTGTATTCAGGTGTCATGAGACGAGAGATAGCGACCCCTAAAATAACTCCAACGAGTAAACCGACAACGGCATACATCCAAGGCATAACAGCTCCTTATTATTGTTTTTTAACATGTTTGTTACTGCTTAGTTACACGTGATACAGCTCCATGGTACTATGAGAAAGCGACAGTATAAAGATAAATGCGTGTGCGCTACATAGCAGTTTAATGCTGCATTATTCGTCGCATAATGTCACGTCTCTTGCTGTTTGAGCTTAATTTACTCGCTGTCTGATATCGCTTTCATTGTGGAAATGCCATCATGAACCCCATCAAAAAATACGAACAAGATATAAAAGAATATGGATTTCAAAGAGATCCAGCGCAAGAGCAAGCCGTTAAATCTTTAGATGAGCTTTTTTATCAGTTCCAAGATTACCTGAACACTCCGGTTCCTCCGTTGACTCGATTTCAGAAGCTTCTTGGCAAAAAACACCCAATCCCCAAGCCACCTAAAGGTCTCTATTTCTGGGGGGGAGTCGGGCGCGGCAAAACTTATCTAATGGATACGTTCTGCGATGCCTTACCGACCACTAAAAAAATGCGCGTACACTTTCATCGTTTTATGTATCGCGTGCATGACGAGTTAAAGGCATTAGGTCATGTCAGCGATCCGCTGCCTTTGGTGGCCGACAAGTTAAAAGAAGAAGCGGATATGATCTGTTTCGATGAATTTTTTGTTTCGGACATTACAGATGCAATGATCTTAGGGACTTTGTTCCAAGCGCTATTCGAACGGAATATTATTTTGGTGGCAACGTCAAATATTCCACCGGAAGATTTATATCGAAATGGTTTACAGCGTGCGCGTTTCTTACCGGCAATTAAGCTCATTCAAGACAACTGTCATATTCTCAATGTGGATAACGGGATTGATTATCGATTGCGGACGTTAGAACAAGCAGAGATCTATCATTACCCGTTAGATAACCAAGCGAAGATAAATCTTGAAAAATATTACGTACAACTGGTGGGGGACGATAAACCGAAGTTGCAGAAGATAGAGGTTAATCATCGTCAATTAGAGGTCGTTGAAGCCAGTGATGGAGTGCTCTATGGCACCTTTGCTCAGCTTTGTCAGTCAGCCCGTAGTCAGAATGATTATATTGAGCTATCTCGAGTGTATCACACGGTTTTGTTGGCGGATGTTTTGCAAATGGACGCGACCTCCGACGATGCTGCAAGACGTTTTATTGCATTAGTCGATGAGTTCTATGAGCGCAATGTAAAATTGATAATCTCAGCAGAGGTTGAGCTTATCAATTTATACGGCAATGGTCGATTAGAGTTTGAATTTAAGCGTTGTCAGTCGCGCTTAATCGAAATGCAGAGTCATGAATATTTGGCAAAAGAGCATTTAAGTTAGCTTTGATTATCGCGAATAAGAAAGGGAATTAAAAAAATCGTGATTTTGTTCAAAAAGAGGTGATTTTTTCTTCGCTCTTCTCTATAATCCTGCGACCTACCGTTACTGCGGGCCTCTAACGACGAGTAAAATCACGTTATGCCAAGAGTTTTCCAACACTCGAAGGGGTGATGAATGGTAACTCTTAGACAGTGGGAATACGCGAGTATTCCTTAAGTGTAAATTTTTTAAATAGGTAATTATTAGCATGAAAACTTTCGTTGCTAAACCAGAAACTGTAAAACGCGACTGGTACGTTGTAGACGCTGAAGGCAAAACTCTTGGCCGTCTAGCAAGTGAAATCGCTTCTCGCCTACGCGGCAAGCACAAAGCAGAATACACTCCTCACGTAGACACTGGTGATTACATCATCGTTGTTAACGCTGAGAAAGTTGCTGTAACTGGTAACAAAGCTAAGGGTAAGGTTTACTACCGTCACTCTGAGTTCCCAGGTGGTCTTAAAACTATCACTTTTGAAAAGCTAATTGCTAAGAAACCAGAAATGGTTCTAGAACTAGCAGTTAAAGGTATGCTTCCACGTGGTCCTCTAGGCCGCGCGATGTACCGTAAGCTTAAAGTGTACGCTGGTACTGAGCACAACCATGTTGCTCAACAGCCACAAGTACTAGACATCTAAGGGGATTATGAAAATGGCAGAGAATCAATACTACGGCACTGGTCGTCGCAAAAGCTCAGCAGCTCGTGTTTTCATCAAACCAGGCTCTGGTGAGATCGTAATCAACAAGCGTAGCCTTGATGTTTACTTCGGTCGTCCAACTTCTCGTATGGTTGTTAAGCAACCTCTTGAGCTAGTTGAACTAACTGAGAAACTTGACCTTTACATCACTGTTTCTGGTGGTGGTATTTCTGGTCAAGCTGGCGCAATCCGCCACGGCATCACTCGCGCTCTTATGGAGTACGATGAAACTCTACGTCCTGCTCTACGTGCAGCTGGCTACGTTACTCGTGACGCTCGTTGCGTTGAACGTAAGAAAGTTGGTCTACGTAAAGCACGTCGTAAACCTCAATTCTCTAAGCGTTAATTTTTCTTTACGAAAAAGTACACGCTCTCAGTTTTATTACTGGAATTGCGGTTCAAAGCTCGGCTATATGCCGAGCTTTTTGTTTTTATCCCCCCCTGCTAACTACGCTCTCCTCCTCGTTTTATTGCTAAATTCTTATGTTTTGAACGCTTTTGTTAACCAGTGTGCGCTTTGCCTCATGATTGTTACAAAAAAGTAGCTTTATCTTGTCAAAAAGTAGGGTTTTATTTATCATTTGCCGTTAATAAATAGAACTAAATACATATTTTGTTAGCCATGCTCTTTGTGCGGAATGATTTTCATTCATAGGGAGCAAGTGGGAGAATGTTTGGATGAGCAACGCGCCTTTAAATAACGGTCGCAGGCGTTTCTTGACTGCAACAACAGCTGTTGTTGGTGGTTTAGGAGCAGCCGCTGTCGCCGTGCCTTTTATTAAATCATGGAATCCGAGTGCTAAGGCGAAAGCTGCAGGAGCTCCGGTGGAAGTGGAAGTCAGTAAGCTAGAACCGGGACAAATGGTTCGTGTCGAATGGCAAGGCAAACCTGTCTGGGTTGTACGCCGAGCTGAGTCGGTACTCGAAAACTTAAAAGCGATCGGTGGTCAACTTCGAGACCCTCAATCTGAAGCAGAACAACAACCTGAATACGCTCAAAATGTATTCCGTTCGATTAAACCGGAGTTTTTCGTTGCGGTTGGTTTTTGTACGCATTTAGGTTGTTCTCCAACTTATTTGCCAGATTCTTTTGCAGAACAAGTTCAGGGGGTTAAGTCTGGTTTCTTCTGTCCTTGCCATGGTTCAAAGTTCGATATGGCAGGTCGAGTCTTCCAAGGCGTACCCGCTCCATTGAATCTTGTTGTGCCGAAGCATATGTATTTGAGTGACACTAAGATCATGATAGGTGTCGACGAGGGAGACGCGTAATGCAAGGATTGCTTGACTGGGTAGAGAAACGTCTACCTGTAATGAATGCTTATAAAAAGCACTTATCTGAATACCCAATGCCTAAGAACTTCAATTTTTGGTACCTTTTCGGTTCTTTGGCAATGTTGGTATTGGTTAATCAAATTCTCACCGGTATTTGGTTGACGATGAACTACGTGCCGTCTGGTGAAGGTGCTTTTGCTTCAGTTGAATACATCATGCGTGATGTGGAGTACGGTTGGTTACTGCGTTATATGCACTCGACGGGGGCTTCGGCATTCTTTGTCGTTATCTACTTGCATATGTTCCGTGGTCTAATCTACGGCTCTTACCAAAAGCCTCGTGAGCTACTTTGGATCTTCGGTATGTTGATCTTTTTGGTACTGATGGCTGAGGCGTTCATGGGGTACTTATTACCATGGGGACAAATGTCTTACTGGGGTGCTCAGGTTATCATATCTCTATTTGGTGCGATTCCTGTTATTGGTGATGACCTAACACTTTGGATCCGTGGTGATTACATCATCTCTGGTGCAACGTTGAACCGTTTCTTCGCATTGCATGTGATTGCTCTACCAATCGTACTGTTATTGCTTATTGTACTTCACGTACTTGCGCTACATGAGGTGGGTTCGAACAACCCTGACGGCATCGAAACCAAACTGCCAAAGGGGGCAATGGGCGACGACTATAAAACTCAGTTCCCATTCCACAAGGATTACACGAAGAAATACGACATCATCGACTCCATTCCTTTCCATCCATACGGAACGGTGAAAGATATGGTCGGTGTTGCGGGTTTTCTATTCTTATTCTGTTATGTGCTGTTCTTTAACCCTGAGATGGGGGGTTACTTCCTCGAGCCACCTAACTTTGAAGCAGCAAACCCACTGAAAACACCTGAGCATATTGCTCCTGTATGGTACTTCACTCCGTTCTACGCGATCCTTCGTGCGGTTCCGGACAAGCTATTAGGGGTGGTTGCAATGGGGGCATCTATTGTTGTCCTATTCCTACTGCCATGGTTCGATCGCTGTAAAGTGCGCTCTTATCGTTATCGTAGTAAGTTGCATTTGATTAATATCATCCAGTTTACCATAAGCTTTATTGCGCTTGGTGTACTTGGCGCGCTTCCTGCAACGCCAACGTATACGCTACTCGCTCAGATTTTTAGCTTAGGTTACTTCATGTTCTTCGTTCTGTTGTGGTTCTACAGCAAAAATGAAGCGACGAAACCATTACCAGAAAGGGTGACATTCAAATGAAAAAGTGGATTGTAATTTTATTTGCTATGTTGCCGTCGTTGGTGATGGCGGCGGGTGCAAACGTGCCATTAGATAAGGCGAACAATGATTTAACAGATAAAGCTTCATTACAAAATGGTGCCAAGCTGTTCATGAACTACTGTTTTGCTTGTCACTCAACACAGTATCAACGCTATGAACGTGTCGCGAATGACTTGGAGATTCCAGTCGATCTGATGAAAGAAAATCTGATTTTCGATCCTGAAGCGAAAATTGGCAGCTTAATGGTCAATGCCATGCCTGCTGACCAAGCAGCGAGCTGGTTTGGTGCTCCACCACCAGATCTCACCTTGGTTGCTCGTGTTCGTGGCGCCGATTGGCTATACACATACCTTCGTACTTTCTATGAAGATCCGTCTCGTCCATTCGGTGTGAACAACATTGTTTTCCCTAGCGTTGGTATGCCGCATGTTCTTGAAGAGCTGCAAGGTATCCCTAAGCCGATTTACGATACGCATATCGTCGATGGCGAGGAAGTGACGGTTGTTGTTGGCACTGAGACTGACGGCTCTGGCGAATTAAGTGCTGGTGAATACGACGAAGCGGTTCGTGACCTTGTTAACTTTTTGGTTTACTCGGGTGACCCTGTACAACTTGAACGTCATGCGATGGGTTGGTGGGTTATGGCTTTCTTAGTGATTTTTTCTATTGTTGTGATTTTACTGAAGAAAGAGTATTGGCGTGATGTGCACTAATTGTGCTATAATGCCTCGCTAATTTCCAAATTATGTTAATGTTCAATGGAGGCTTTTAGGCCTCCATTGTTTTTATTTAAAGTGTACTGGAGGGCTCCATGGCTGTAGCTGCCAATAAACGTTCTGTGATGACTCTTTTCTCAAGTGCCTCTGATATGTATAGCCATCAGGTGCGCATTGTTCTTGCTGAAAAAGGCGTAAGTGTTGAAGTTGAGTTGGTGGATGAAAAAAATCTACCAGCAGAGCTTATTGAATTGAACCCGTACAAATCAGTACCGACTCTTATTGATCGTGAGCTTGCTCTGTATGACTCAAAGATCATTATGGAATACCTAGATGAGCGTTTTCCTCATCCACCATTGATGCCTGTTTACCCGGTTGCTCGTGGCAACAGTCGTCTTATGATGTACCGCATTGAGCGCAACTGGTATTCCGTTGCAGAGAAAATTGTTAAAGGTAATGCGGAAGAATCAGAAGCCGCTCGCGTGAAACTGCGCAACGACCTACTGACTCTTGCTCCTATCTTTGCTGAGTATGAATACTTCATGAGCGAAGAATTTAGCCTAATTGACTGTTACCTAGCACCGCTATTATGGCGTCTACCTGAGCTTGGTATTGAGCTGATTGGCCCTGGTTCTAAAGAGCTTAAGGTTTACATGAGCCGTGTTTTCGAACGTGATTCATTCCTCGCTTCTCTAACGGAAGCTGAGCGTGAGATGCGACTGGTTCGCTAAGCGTGATGGATATTTCAAATATGACTCCACGCCGACCATACATGCTTCGCGCATTTTATGAATGGCTGGTTGATAATGAATTAACTCCTCACCTGGTTGTTGAAGCAACATTACCGGGTGTGCGAGTTCCAGAAGAGTTTGTTCAAGATGGTCAGATTATTCTGAATATCGCGCCTCGTGCGGTTGGACAGCTTGAACTGGGCAACGAAGCGGTAACGTTCAGTGCTCGCTTTAGCGGTCGTCCACACTCGGTGATCGTTCCGCTCTATGCTGTACAAGCGATTTATGCTCGTGAGAATGGTGCGGGTACCATGTTTGAACCTGAAGAGGCATACATGGCGACGTTTGAAGAAGGGATTGAAGAAAGTCCTTTTGAAAAAACAGAAAAGGGCCCATCACTGAGCGTAGCGACGGCTGACGTAGATGCTGAAGAGTCTGACTCAGATCCCGAGCCGCCTCGTCCAGCAAAAGGTCGCCCAAGCCTTCGTGTTATCAAATAGCATTGGCGATAATAACAATGAAACAAAAAAGCAGTGAATCTTCACTGCTTTTTTTTTGTTTTTTTAAGCGCTTTTGCCAGTGCTATTGTTCTTTTAGCTGCGTTATTGGTTTTCAGAAACGTTTTCTTCACCGTATTCGAAGGCGCGTATTACCTGTTTTACTCCCGAGATGTTGCGTGCAATATCAGTCGCAATGTCAGCGTGTTTTCGCGAAACCAATCCAAGCAGAAAGACTTCTGAATCTTCAGTGATGACTTTCACCTTAATACCGTTGAGTTCAGCATTGGCGAGTAAAGCCGATTTTACCTTAGTGGTCGTCCAACTGTCTTTACTTATCGCGCTCACAGACAGTGGCTCTTTTACTCTAATTTGATTGTGGATGTTTTTCACACCAGCAACTTCTTTTGCTTGGCTTTCGAATGCACGACGCTCTGAGTCAGTGGTTGCTTGTCCCATCAATACGACCGAACCTCGGTAAGAGCTAGCTGTGGCACGAACCCTACCACGGTATGGTTGTTTGTTCGTTATCGCTGCAACTTCAAATTCGATATTGTTATCGTTCCATATCTCTTTGGTGGTTCGTGTGTCAGTGACTAAGTTCGCTGTGGTTGCTGCACCAGCAATGAAAATACCTGCACATCCAGAAAGGGACCAAGTAAGGAGTAAAGCACAGATCAGTTTAAACAGCCTTGTCGAGGTGAGTGGTTGCATTGTGATGCTCCGTATATCAGTCTTCGTGAGCAGGGAAGAGTACTTGATCGATTAAGTCACATAGACAGTGTAATGTCACCATGTGTACTTCATGAATGCGCGCTGTACGGTGTGAAGGAATGCGAATTTCTACATCGTGTTCTCCAAGCAAGCCGGCCATTTCCCCACCATCTTTACCCGTAAAGGCAATGATGGTCATGTCACGAGTTACCGCAGCTTCCATCGCTTTGATGATGTTCTTGCTGTTACCACTTGTAGAGATCGCCAACAAAATATCACCGGCTTGACCGAATGCACGTACTTGTTTAGAGAAGATTTCGTCATAGTGGTAGTCGTTGGCAACGGCCGTTAGCGTGGTGTTATCGGCCATCAGGGCCATTGCTGGAAGGCTAGGGCGTTCGGTTTCAAAGCGGTTGAGCAAGCACGATACAAATTGTTGAGCATTTGATGCCGAACCACCATTGCCACAACAAAGGATTTTGTTTCCGTTGAGCAAGGTCGCCACCATGGCTTGTGCCGCATGTGTGATGGCGTCTGGCAGTGCTTCCGCTGCCGCAATTTGTATTTGAATACTTTCTGTAAAACTTTCTTTAATGCTGTCTAGCATGTTTATCCTTGGGTAATCGCGTTTTGAATCCAGTCGATATGGTCATTCGGCCCTTCAATGGCAACGATATCAAACCTGAAGTCTGTGGAGTGCACCGACAAGCCTTGCTGCATCAGCCATACATGGGCGGTTTTGAGCAGCCGCTGTGACTTCTTTACTGTTACCATTTCAGCGGCATGTCCGTAGCGGGTTTGCTTTCGGTACTTTACCTCAGCAAACACAACGGTGTTGTTATGGCGCATTATAAGATCAATTTCGCCACATTTAGCTATGAAGTTTTCTTGAATTAACGATAAACCGTGACTCACTAAATAGTTTTTAGCCACGGTCTCGTATTGATCACCCACTTGTTTGTGGGTGATCGTCGGTTTAGATAAGAGCTTACGGCTAAAAAGCCCCATGCTCTGCCCAGCTGATTTCGCGTTGTACAACGCAATTGTTATCTATGGTTAATATGCCCGTTTCTCCAGGAATACTGAAACCTTGTACGGCTTTCATTTGGGGTAATGCATCCATGAGGTAGTATGCATCCATTCCCAATGCCTGCAAACGTTTTTGGCCGTTTGAATAGGCCGGCCATAGCTCGTCGAGCTCTTTGTTCAGTTTGTTCTTATTGTCGATGAGTAGTGGGATGTCACTGTAGAAGACACCAGTTAAATCTTCATACTGTTTATCCCCGCTGTTACTGCGTGAATTTGAGAAGAGTGCTGGTTGGCGAGCATCTGGGTTAATTGCTACTTCAATAAAAGGTTTGATTAACGTTAGCTCTGAGTTTTTCGCCACAATGTAGACCGAATCGATATCACGACGGCTGCGTGGCTCCGTTTCTAGATCCAAGTTCAGTAATTTGTCCATTTGGGCAATACGTTGTTGGCTTTCTTGCAAACCGAATACTTGATTGACATTACGTTGCAGTTGGCGTTTGTCAGAGAAAAAACTTACGGTGACATCGTTATTGCTGTATTTTTTCCACTCTTCTTTAAACGCTTGCTCCACTCGTTCTCCTAGGTGTCCTTTTGGCGCTAGGATAAGTGGGTATTTATAGCCTTGAGCAAAAAGGTGTTTCGCGGCTTGAGCAACTTCTTGTTCTGGTGACAGAGTGAGATAACAGATATTACTGTTTGGTTCCAACTCCTCAGGAATGTTAAGTGCTAAGGCTGGAATTGAATGTTCTTGGTCTTTCTGTGCTTGTTGCAGCTTGGTGATGTTGCTCTTTATCAATGGGCCAACAATAAAATCCACGTTATTTTTTTCCAGTGCCGCTTCAATTTCAGCGGTACTTTGCACGTTAGTATCCAAAACGGTCAGCGTCGCATCTTCTTCACGCTCTTTGTCATTCATCATCGCAAAGATGAAACCATCACGAACAAGCTGTGCTTGTCTGCCATATTTTCCGGTCAACGGCAATAATAGGGCGGTGTTGGTTGGTTTTCTGATATCTAACGCTAAAATGTCAGTGATCGCCTGAGGTGTGTATGTCGCCGCTGGGTGATGAGGATTCTCTGCTAACCAGTCAGACAGTGTTTTCTGGAGATCGGGAAGACTCGAATTTAGTGTTTTCATATAGACAGCCAGTTGCAACCAACCCGCTAAAACATCTTCTTCAGGGGATGTTTTGAGTTCTAAAATCTCATACTGAGAGTAGTTGTTCAGGTTCTGCCAAATACGGTCGGCCGCTTGCTGTTGAGCTTTGTCGTCATCGGTGATGAATTCTGAATAAAGCACGAGCTCACGACTTGCTTCAAAATATTGACTTAGCATCTCTAAAATGTTGGCGCGCAGTTCGTGATAATCTTTCCACTGTTCGTTAGGAAGTTTCCACCAAGGCTGAAAGTTCAGTTGGCTGTAAGCTTGCTCCGGTTGAGAGTTGTTCACAAGTAGCCGTGCTCGGGCAAGTTGCCACTCGGCTTGTTGAACGTCGCTCAGTGCCTGTTTTGCTAAGCGCTTGATAAGCAGAGTGGCTTGATCGGTTTTTCCTGCTTGCACAGAGGCTTTAAGTGCCATGATCAGCCAGTCATTTTGCAGGCTTCCTTTGCTGCTATCCGCTTGCATCATGTAACTTTCAGTGGATTGCGCTGGATCAAGTGTAATATCAACACGCGTCGGTGCTTGAGGGCCTGAAGAACAAGCCGCCAATGTAATTGCTAATGCAATTGGAGTGAGTAAGCGTGGTACACTGAGTCTCTTATGGTTCATCGTTGCCATGAGTTCTTTAAATTCCGTATCAATTTGTATCTATATTAATCGTTGAAGTGATGGTAAACAAATGACAGATAACAAAACCTTGCTCACTGAGAGCCCAACGCTCTATATTGTGCCAACCCCCATTGGAAATTTGGGAGATATCACTCAAAGAGCAATTGAAATCTTATCAAGTGTCGATGTTATTGCAGCCGAAGACACACGCCACACGGGTAAGCTGCTGGCTCACTTCAATATATCAACCAGGACATTTGCTTTACATGATCATAATGAACAAAATAAAGCGCAAGTTCTAGTTGAAAGGTTATTAGAAGGTCAGTCTATCGCATTAGTCTCTGATGCGGGTACTCCTTTAATCAGTGACCCAGGTTACCATCTTGTATCACAATGTCGTCAAGCGGGTGTGAGAGTTGTGCCACTTCCAGGTGCTTGTGCTGTGATTACCGCCTTAAGTGCTTCTGGTTTGCCTTCCGATCGTTTCAGCTTTGAAGGCTTCTTACCGCCAAAGAGCAAAGGTCGTAAAGATAAATTCTTGGAGATAGCAAAGGCCGAGCGCACCTGTATTTTCTATGAATCACCGCACCGAATTTCTGATTCCCTACTGGATATGTTAGAGATTCTAGGCCCTGATCGTGAGGTTGTGCTAGCCCGTGAGCTGACGAAGACATTCGAAACCATTCAAGGGTTGCCTTTGGGGGAGCTTATTGAGTGGATTGAAGAAGATTCGAATCGTAAGCGTGGCGAGATGGTGTTATTGATTCATGGTCACCGAGAAGAAGCGACCACAGAACTGCCAGACGAAGCGACTCGCACGCTCGGCATACTAACCAAAGAGCTACCCCTTAAAAAAGCGGCAGCAATGACAGCAGAAATCTATAATCTGAAAAAGAACGCCCTCTATAAGTGGGGGTTAGAACACTTAGAGAACTAATGCTCCTTTCGTAAATTATGAGTTCAGATACAGATAAATGAGTCATTAAGCTTAAGCTACCCTCTTTTATCTGTGTCTCTTCTCTCATTCCTCCTCGTTGGCTTTTCTGCTCAAAACCTCATCAGTTAACCATCGGTGTGCAGCATATTTGTGATCTCGCTAGACACTGCACGCTAATCTCTATACAATCCGCCCTCGGAGTTGAACGGGTAATCGCTGCTTTGCTGATGTCCTTCGGGAGACTGACGTTGAGGTCCTTCGGGAAACTGACGTTGAAGTCCTTCGGGAGACTGGTAGAGGGGAGGAACGTCCGGGCTCCATAGAGCAGGGTGCCAGATAACGTCTGGGGGGCGCGAGCCCACGACAAGTGCAGCAGAGAGAAGACCGCCGATGGCCTCATTTCTTCGGAAGGGGCACAGGTAAGGCTGAAAGGGTGCGGTAAGAGCGCACCGTGCGACTGGCAACAGTTCGTAGCGAGGTAAACTCCACCCGGAGCAAGATCAAATAGGCCCTCACATTGCGTTGCTCGCGTATGGGGGCGGGTAGATTGCTTGAGCCTGTGAGCGATTGCAGGCCTAGACGAATGGTTACCGCCGCGCAAGCGGAACAGAACCCGGCGTATGTGTCAACTCCACCTATATAAAGAACCCATCATTACTTAACGGTAGTGATGGGTTTTTTGCTTTATATTGACGTAAATGATGGTGATTGCCTTAGAATCTTTCACTCTAATCTGAGTTTGGAGAAAAATTCCTCTAGCCTATACATAATATGGTGGAGATACCGTGTGAAATCAGTACACTAAAACGTTAATAAATGAATTATTGCCGAACTATTGGCTCAATCCACTCACTGAGAAGACTATGACAGAAGCATTCAAACATATTTCAGTATTGCTTAACGAATCTATTGACGGACTTGCGATCAAATCTGACGGTACCTACATTGATGGTACTTTTGGCCGCGGTGGTCATAGCCGTACAATCCTGTCTAAACTGGGCGAGAATGGACGACTTTTTAGTATCGACCGCGATCCACAAGCGATAGCGGAAGCACAGAAAATTGATGATCCGCGTTTTACGATTATTCACGGTCCATTCTCTGGTATGGCTGAATATGCAGAGCGGTATGACTTAGTGGGCAAAGTGGATGGTGTTTTGCTGGATCTAGGCGTCTCTTCACCACAACTGGATGATGCCGAGCGTGGTTTTAGCTTTATGAAAGATGGCCCGCTAGACATGCGTATGGATCCAACTGCAGGAATCCCCGTTTCCCAGTGGTTAGATGAAGCGGATCTGGATGACATTACATGGGTGATCCGTGAGTTCGGTGAAGATAAACACGCTCGTCGCATCGCGAAAGGCATCATTGCTTATCAAGAGAATGAAGAGAACGAACCTCTGACACGTACGGGTCAGTTGGCGAAGCTGATTTCGGATGTTGCTCCGAAAAGCTTTAAAGAGAAAAAGCACCCAGCAACTCGTGCATTCCAAGCGTTCCGTATCTATATAAACAGTGAACTTGAAGAGATTGATACCGCATTGAAAGGTGCAGCAAGCATTCTTGCACCTGAAGGTCGCCTGTCGGTTATCAGCTTCCACTCACTGGAAGACCGCATGGTGAAGCGTTTTATTCGTAAAGAGAGCCAAGGCCCACAGGTACCACATGGCCTGCCATTAACAGAAGAGCAGATCAAGGCACTAGGCAGTGCTGATCTTAAGCCTGTAGGTAAAGCGATCAAACCATCGAAAGGCGAAGTGGATGAGAATACTCGTTCACGTAGCTCAGTATTACGAATCGCAGAAAAGTTATAGTCAATGAAGACCTCCAAACCCAATCTAGCCAAGATAATATTTTTTGATTTGATCTCTGAGGGTAAAGTTCCACTGGTGCTCCTTCTCTGTATATTCGCGAGTGCAATGGGGGTCGTTCTGACGACACATATGTCACGTCAAGCTATCACGCAAAAAGACATCGCGTCGGTGGAACGAGAACATCTTGACGATGAGTGGCGAAATTTAATGCTTGAAGAGACGGCTTTGGCTGAACATAGTCGGGTTCAAGCATCGGCAAAAAGAGAGCTAGGCATGAAACGCCCAGACGCTGACAAAGAAGTTGTGATTACACTGAAATGACCAGTAAAAAGGAAAAAGCACCCACGAAAACGGTGAAGAGATCAGCGAAAGATCATGTGAAGAGTGAAAATGACTCAGATCCAATTCTTATTAAATGGCGTTTCAACGTCGTGATTGCTTTCGTGTTTCTTGCCTTTGCAACACTCGTAGGTCGTGTCGCTTATATTCAAATTATTGAACCGGATAACTTAATTCGTCAAGGTGACCTTCGTTCTGTACGTGTAAAGGCTATTCCCTCTGCTCGCGGTATTATCTCAGACCGTAACGGTGAACCGCTTGCTGTGAGTGTTCCTGTTGAAGCGGTTTGGGCCGACCCTAAAACGATTTTTGATAAAAATGGCATGGCAGAAATTGATCGCTGGTATGCATTAGCTGATGTACTTGGCTTAGACCGGCAGTCGATGATTTCAAAACTCTCCAGTAACAAATCCCGTCGATTTATCTATCTACAAAGGCAAGTTAGCCCAGCGATGGCTAAATATATTCGTGAGCTTAAGCTGGCTGGTATTGGCCTTAAAGCGGAATCTCGTCGTTATTATCCTGCGGGTGAGGTCAGCGCGCATCTTATCGGTGTTACTGGGATCGACGGACACGGTTTGGAAGGGGTTGAGCGCAGCTATGATAAATGGCTCACGGGAGAGGCCGGTAAGCGCACGATCCGTAAAGATCGCTATGGGCGAGTTGTTGAAAATATAGCCCTAGAAGAGCGTGAAGAAGGCAAGCCACTAGAGTTGACAATTGATCAACGATTGCAAGCCATCGCTTACCGAGCTATCAAACAGGCCGTGGCTGATTACAAAGCGACTTCTGGCTCTGCCGTCTTGTTAGATGTAAAAACGGGGGCTGTATTAGCCATGGTTAATGCACCGTCTTACAATCCCAACAATCGTGCCGATCTACAAAGCTTTAAGATGCGAAATAGGGTCATCACTGATGCCATGGAACCGGGCTCGACAGTCAAACCTTTTGTAGTGCTTGCTGCACTCGAAAATGGGACCGCGGATGAAAACACAGTGATTGATACCGGGAATGGGATCATGCGAATTGGCGGTAGCCGCGTGCGAGACTCTTCCAAAGTGGGCAAAGCGGACTTGGCGTTGATTCTCAAGAAGTCGAGTAATATCGGTGTTGCAACACTAGCATTGAATATGCCTTTAGAATCGTTGCTTGGGATGTACAGTTCTGTCGGGTTTGGTGAAATGTCAGGGTTGAATTTGATCGGTGAAACGACGGGTATTTTTCCGAATCGTCGACGTTGGTCCAAGTTCGAGATCGCAACATTGGCGTTTGGTTATGGCTTATCAGTGACGCCGCTGCAGTTAGTTCATGCTTATGCCACGTTAGCGAACAGAGGTGTGTATGAACCGATTCATATCATTAAAAAGAATACCCAAGATTTTTCTAAGCAGATAATCAGTCGTAAGAATGCTGATTTGGTTATCAAAATGTTAGAAGGGGTGACTCACCCGGGCGGAACGGCAACCAAAGCGGCGGTTCCTGGTTATCGAGTGGCAGCCAAAACCGGTACTTCTCGAAAAGCAGATGCGGGAGGCTACAGTGACCAATATGTTGCAATTACGGCCGGTTTTGCTCCTGTGAGTGAGCCTAGAGTTGCACTGGTTGTTGTGGTCAACGAGCCTCAAGGAGACCTTTATTATGGTGGTTCGGTTGCTGGCCCTGTTTTTTCTGAAATCATGAAGGGGGCACTGCAAATACTGAATGTTCCTGCTGATGAAAACAAATTCCAAGAATAAGAATAGAGCCAATTAGGATTCAATATGAGTAGTAGCTTCACGCTGTCATCTTTACTTTCTCCTTGGGGAGACTTTTGCTCCCCTGAGTTGGATGCGATTGTTGTTGAGCAATTGGAGTTGGATAGCCGTACTATCCAGGACGGCGATATTTTTGTTGCGATAGTTGGGCATGCGGTCGATGGTCGTCGTTTTATCAATAAAGCCATCGCTCAAGGTGCGAAAGCCGTGATTGCACAAGCTGACGATGATAAAGCTCATGGTCTAGTTGAGTGGTTAAACGCGGTTCCAGTTGTTTACGTTTCAGAACTTAACTCAATGTTATCTGAACTCGCTGGGCGTGTTTACTCTTCTCAAAGCACAAAGTTGATTGGCGTAACGGGTACGAATGGTAAAACCACCATCACGCAATTGATAGCGCAATGGCTTGATCTCGTTGGTCTGCGTTCTGCGGTAATGGGCACTACGGGTAATGGTTTCTTAGATGAGCTGAAAACGGCCGCTAACACCACCGGCAGCGCCATTGAAATACAGCGTACACTCAGCGAGTTAGCGGCAAACAACGCGGTTTATACAGCGATGGAGATATCTTCTCATGGCTTGGTGCAGAGTCGTGTTAAAGCCTTAGATTTTGATGTTGGTGTGTTTACTAATTTGAGTCGTGATCACCTTGATTATCATGGGACCATGCAAGAGTACGCGCTAGCGAAGAAGAGCCTGTTCACTGAACATAAATGCAAGCATGCCGTTATCAATGTTGATGACGAAGTGGGCAAAGCTTGGATGGCTGATTTATCAGACGCGATTGCAGTTTCATTGCTTCCTCTAACCGATTACCAGCAATCAGTATGGGCTTCTGATGTGGCCTATGCGGAGACCGGCATCCAACTCTCTTTCGATGGGTGTTGGGGACAAGGCGATCTTTCGGTTCCATTGATTGGTCAGTTCAACGCATCAAACGTCTTGGTTGCCTTTGCGACCTTACTTTCATTAGGTATCGATAAGCAAACCTTGGTCGATACAGCGCCTCAGTTGCAACCGGTTATTGGCCGCATGGAATTATTCCAAGTGCCGAGCAAAGCAAAAGTGGTTGTCGATTATGCGCATACGCCCGATGCGCTAGAGAAAGCGTTGACCGCACTACGTGTGCATTGTTCAGGAAAATTGTGGGCAATCTTTGGTTGTGGTGGCGATCGTGACACTGGCAAGCGCCCTATGATGGCAGCAACTGCAGAACAGTTCGCCGATAAAATTATCATTTCCGATGACAATCCTCGTAGCGAAGATCCTGCCTTGATTGTCAAAGACATGCTCGTTGGTTTAAAGGAACCAGAATCGGCGTTCATCGAACACGATCGCTATCAAGCGGTTAAGTTTGCTTTAGAGCAAGCCAGCAGTAAGGACATTATTCTTTTGGCGGGTAAAGGCCATGAGGATTACCAAGTATTGAAAGACACGACGATCCATTACTCCGATCGAGAGTCTGCGCTACAACTTTTAGGTATTTCACAATGATTGATGTATCACTCGAGCAGGTTTGCTCTGTAGTTAACGGGACGTTGATTGAGGCGGGTGCGTCGAGCCGCAGCATCATAAATGCCGTTTCTATTGACACGCGTACCGTTGAGGAGGGCGCGTTGTTTGTTGCTCTCGTTGGTGAACGTTTTGATGCACATGACTTTTGTCATCAAGCGGTTGAGGCAAAGGCGAGCGCCTTGTTAGTTGAACGAAAACTTGACCTAAATATTACTCAAGTTGTTGTTGAAGACACTAAACTAGCTTTAGGTCAGCTAAGTGCTTGGATCCACAAACAATGTGATGTGCCAACCATGGCGATAACAGGAAGCTGTGGTAAAACGACCGTCAAAGAGATGGTGGCGAGCATTCTACAACAACGTGGCACGGTGCTATTTACGGCGGGTAACTTTAATAATGATATTGGTGTGCCATTAACCCTGTTACGCAGTGAACTTAATGATGACTACGCCGTGATCGAATTGGGGGCCAATCATATTGGTGAGATCGCCTACACGACACAGCTCGTGAAACCACAGGTTGCCTTAGTCAACAATGTGGCAGCTGCGCACCTAGAAGGATTTGGTTCGATCGATGGTGTTAGGCAAGCAAAAGGTGAAATCTTCCAGGGGCTGGCTGCCGGTGATGTTGCGATTGTGAACCTGGAGAGCAACGGTGGTGATTTTTGGCATGATGTACTCGCGGATAAAACGGTGCTGACATTTTCAGAAAGTGACAATACCGCGGATTACTTTGCTAAGAATATTTGCGTCAATGAACAAGGTGAAGCTTGCTTTGATATGCAGACGCCACAAGGCGCTATCCCCGTTGAACTTGGTATCATTGGCCAGCACAACGTCGCGAATGCGTTAGCGGCGGCAGCGTTGAGCGTTCAATTTGGTGCTACGCTTGACGAGATAAAAACCGGTTTAGCGAATCTTATCTCAGTCAAAGGGCGAGTTGAGGTTCAGCGATTAAGTGAGAATATCAAGCTAATCGATGACAGTTATAACGCCAGCGTGCCTGCGATGAAGGCGGCAGTTAAACTGCTTTCGAGCTTTAAAGGTCAACGTTGGTTGATTTTAGGCAATATGGCTGAATTAGGCGACGAAAGTCTTGCACTTCACCGTCAAGTCGGTGAATATGCTGCCCCATTCGCTTTTGAACATGTACTCACTTACGGTAATGATACCAAGGTGATTAGTGAAGTCTGTCATGGTACTCACTTTGCAACGCATCAAGCGATGATCACGCACATAGAGCAGCACTTATGCTTGCCAGAAAACGCCTCGCATACCTTGTTGGTAAAAGGCGCAAATAGTGCAGGAATGAGTAAAATAGCCGCTGCTTTAAAGGAGAACTTTTCATGATCATTTGGCTCGCAGATTTACTACAGCCACACTTTTCTTTTTTCCGTTTGTTCGAATATTTATCTTTTCGTGCAATCGCGAGTATCTTGACGGCGCTATGCCTGTCGCTGTGGATGGGACCTCGCTTAATTGAGCGTCTGCAAATGCTGCAAATTGGCCAAGTGGTTCGTAATGACGGCCCTGAGTCTCATTTCAGTAAACGTGGTACGCCAACCATGGGGGGGGTCATGATCTTGGCTGCGATCATCATTACTGTGTTGATGTGGGCCGATCTTTCTAACCCATATGTTTGGGCTGTTCTGGCTGTACTTGGTGGTTATGGCACTGTTGGTTTTGTTGATGACTACCGTAAAGTGGTTCGCAAGAATACCGATGGTTTGATTGCACGTTGGAAATACTTTTGGCAATCGGCCATTGCATTAGTGGTCGCATTTGCTCTGTATGCGCATGGTCAAGATACCGCAGCAACGCAACTGGTGGTTCCTTTCTTTAAAGATGTAATGCCACAGTTGGGTTTGTTATACATCGTACTGACGTACTTTGTTATCGTGGGGACCAGTAATGCGGTGAACCTAACCGATGGTCTCGATGGCTTGGCGATTATGCCAACGGTTATGGTTGCGGCTGGTTTTGCGGTGATTGCTTGGGCTACCGGTAATGTTAATTTTTCAGAATACCTACATATTCCATATATACCGTACACCTCTGAATTAGTGGTTGTTTGTACCGCTATTGTGGGGGCAGGGCTTGGTTTTTTATGGTTCAACACCTACCCAGCACAAGTGTTCATGGGCGATGTGGGCTCGCTAGCGCTTGGCGGTGCATTGGGTGTGATTGCGGTGTTAGTCCGTCAAGAGTTTGTACTGGTGATTATGGGGGGGGTGTTTGTTATGGAAACCTTATCCGTTATTCTTCAGGTCGGCTCTTATAAGTTGCGGGGCCAGCGTATTTTTCGTATGGCACCCATTCATCATCACTATGAATTGAAAGGTTGGCCTGAGCCGCGCGTCATCGTGCGTTTTTGGATTATCTCAATGGTATTAGTGCTGATTGGCCTGGCAACATTGAAAGTTCGTTAATTTTCTGTGTAAGCCTCTTTCGTTGGGGGCTTGAAAACAATAAAGAGCATCTTGTTTAAATGGAACAGTGGCAAAATATTCAAAATGTAGTCGTGGTGGGGCTCGGTATTACCGGGCTCTCTGTCGTGAAATATCTCGCCAAATTTCAACCTCACACTCAGGTGAAGGTGATTGATACGCGGGAACGACCACCTGGACGAGAGTCTTTGCCTCAATCGGTAGCACTGCATTCTGGAAGTTGGAACCGCCAATGGTTAGCCGATGCTGATTTAGTGGTTGCTAATCCGGGTATCGCTTTAGCAACACCTGAAATACAAGATGTGATTCAAGCGGGCACTCCTGTTGTTGGTGATATTGAACTGTTTGGTTGGGCGGTAGATAAGCCCGTTGTCGCTATAACCGGTTCTAATGGCAAGAGTACGGTGACCGATCTGACCGGTGTACTGGCAAAGGCTGCGGGTTTAAATGTCGGTGTGGGTGGCAACATTGGTATTCCTGCTTTGGATCTTCTCGAGCTGGATGCTGATTTATATGTTCTTGAGCTTTCAAGTTTTCAGTTAGAAACAACATCAAGCCTAAACTTAGCAGCAGCAGCATTTCTGAATCTGTCAGAAGACCATATGGATCGCTACCAAGGCATGGCTGATTACCGCGATGCCAAGTTAAGAATCTTTAACAATGCTCAATATGCGATTGTTAACCGCGACGACAAAGAGACGTATCCAGACCACAACATGTCATTAGTAACATTTGGACTCGATGACCAAGAGTTTGGTGTCGCGACAGTTGATGGCATCGAATGGCTGATCGATAACGGTAAGCCTGTACTTGCTACCCAAGATTTAACATTGGTTGGACGTCACAATGTGGCAAATGCGTTAGTCTCGCTAGCACTGCTTAAACAAGTCGGTATTGATTACAGCAAAAGCCTTGAAGCCTTGAAGGCCTACAATGGTTTGACACATCGTTGCCAAGTGGTGGCTGACAAACGCGAAATCAAATGGATTAACGACTCAAAAGCGACGAACGTAGCCAGCACATTAGCCGCTCTATCAGGGCTAGAATATGAAGGTACTTTATATCTCTTAGTCGGTGGTGTCGGTAAGGGGGCTGATTTTAGTGAGCTTGAGCCTGTGTTGTCACGGCTAGAGCGTGTTCAACTGTGTTGTTTCGGTGAAGATGCAGCGCAATTTATGCCGTTGCACCCATCAGCTAAGACGTTTGAAACTATGGATGACATCATCGAGAGTATCTCGAAACAGCTAGCCTCTGGAGATATGGTGATGTTATCTCCAGCGTGTGCAAGCTTCGATCAATTTAATAACTTCATGGCGAGAGGTGATGCGTTCACGGCACTTGCCCATGAGTATGCTTAACGTGTTGAAGGACTAACATTCAGTGCAAAGAGTCAAAGATATTCGCCTATCTATTTGGCA
The DNA here is from genome assembly GCF_024347295.1 of Vibrio artabrorum. NCBI lineage: Bacteria > Pseudomonadati > Pseudomonadota > Gammaproteobacteria > Vibrionales > Vibrionaceae > Vibrio > Vibrio artabrorum. The sequence continues at coordinate 482,122 of NZ_AP025458.1, forward strand.
GTGGCTTAACCGAGCCACTCCAGAAGCGCTTTACGATCGTCAATTGGTATGGATCGCTCTTGGGCTGATGCTGACTGGCTTAGTGATGGTAACGTCAGCTTCGTTTCCTATTAGTGCTCGTTTAACCAATCAACCATTTCACTTTATGTTTCGCCATGCCATCTTCCTTGTGTTGGCTTTGGGCGTATCGAGTGTGATTTTACAAATCCCCATGAAGCGTTGGTTCCAATATAGTATGTACTTATTGGCCTTATCCTTCTTTTTACTGATCGTAGTGTTGGCCATTGGTAAGTCGGTTAATGGTGCATCGCGTTGGATTCCACTTGGGTTGTTTAACTTACAACCGGCAGAAGTCGCTAAGTTATCGTTGTTTATCTTTATGGCGGGCTACCTGGTTCGTAAGCAAGACGAAGTAAGGAAAACTTTCTTTGGTGGTTTTGCCAAGCCTATCATGGTGTTTGGTGCTTTTGCTGTGTTGCTACTGGGCCAGCCCGATTTGGGTACCGTAGTCGTAATGTTGGTAACTCTGTTCGGTATGCTATTTATCGCCGGCGCCAAGCTGTCCCAGTTTATCGCCTTGATGGTCGCGGGGATTGCTGCGGTCGTTGGTTTGATTCTTGTAGAGCCTTATCGTATTCGACGTGTGACCTCATTTTGGGAGCCGTGGAGTGACCCATTTGGCAGTGGTTATCAGTTAACTCAATCGTTAATCGCGTTTGGTCGTGGTGACTGGATGGGGCAAGGGCTTGGTAACTCGATTCAAAAGCTCGAATATCTTCCCGAGGCGCATACCGACTTTGTTTTTGCGGTTTTGGCTGAGGAGTTGGGCTTTATTGGTGTCACTTTAGTGCTAATCCTAATTTTTAGCTTAGTTTTTAAAGCGATTCTCATTGGCAAAAAAGCCTTCGAAAATGACCAAGCCTTCAGTGGCTATTTGGCATTTGGCATTGGTATTTGGTTCGCTTTTCAAACGCTTGTTAACGTCGGTGCGGCTTCCGGTATTGTTCCGACTAAAGGTCTCACATTGCCGTTGATCAGTTACGGTGGTTCCAGTCTCATTATCATGTCAGTGGCTGTTTCGATGCTATTGCGTATTGATCATGAATGTCGAGTACAACAAAAAGAACAAGCAGACAATCAAAACGAATTAGTTGAATAAGAATCTACCATGATGAAAAAAAACAAAAAATTGTTAGTGATGGCTGGTGGAACTGGTGGTCATGTTTTCCCAGGGTTAGCGGTGGCTAAAAAACTTCAGCAGCAAGGTTGGGAAATTCGTTGGTTAGGTACCGCGGATAGAATGGAAGCGGATTTAGTACCTAAGCACGGTATTGAAATTGACTTTATTAAAGTGAAAGGTTTGCGTGGTCAAGGCATTACCAAGTTAATCAAGGCACCATTTCAGATCATTAATGCCATACTTCAAGCAAAGCAATACATCAAAGCATGGCAGCCTGATGTGGTGCTTGGCATGGGGGGATATGTGAGTGGTCCCGGTGGTATCGCGGCATGGTTATCCGGTATTCCCGTGGTTCTTCATGAACAAAACGCCGTGGCGGGTTTAACCAATCAATGGCTCTCTAAAATAGCAAAAAAGGTATTCCAAGCGTTCCCTGGGGCTTTCCCTGCCGCAGAAGTAGTGGGGAATCCAGTGCGGGAAGATGTTGTTGCCTTAACTGAACCCGAGCAACGCATGGCTGAACGTGACGGTGATGTTCGTATCCTAGTCATGGGTGGTAGCCAAGGCGCGAAAATTCTTAACGATACTCTGCCTGTGACATTGGCTCAGTTAGGCTCTGGTTTTACCGTGATGCACCAAGCGGGTAAAAACAACCAACAGCAAGTGATTGAACAATACAAATCACATTCTGTAGATAATGTTCAAGTAACTGAATTTATTGATGATGTGGCGCAAGCTTATGAGTGGGCTGATCTATTAGTGTGTCGCTCAGGAGCATTAACTGTATCAGAAGTGTCTGCCGCCGGTGTTGGTTCTATCTTCGTTCCATTTATGCATAAAGATAGACAACAAGCGTTGAATGCTGATCACCTAGTTGAATGTGGGGCGGCGTTAATGATCGAACAGCCTCAACTGACGGCCGATAAGCTTGCGAATACCATCGCTCAGCTTGATAGAAATGAATTAAAAATGATGGCAACAAAAGCTCGTCAAGCCGCCAAGCTTGATGCTGATGTGACCGTCGCTGAAGCGATTAAAGCTTTAGCAAAATAATGAGATTGAATTGATGACGATTGAACATACCCAAGACTTAGCGCAAATCCGTGCAATGGTGCCAGAGATGCGCCGTGTTAAATCCATCCACTTCATTGGTATTGGTGGCGCGGGAATGAGCGGGATTGCTGAAGTCTTGCTTAATGAAGGTTACCAGATCACGGGGTCTGATATTGCTCAAAACCCAGTGACCGATCGTTTAGTTAGCAAAGGTGCCACCGTTTACATCGGTCACCAAGCAAGCAACGTTGTTGATGCCAGTGTTGTGGTAGTTTCAACCGCCATCAACGAAGAGAACCCTGAGATCATTGCCGCTCGCGACGCGCGAACCCCTATCGTTCGCCGTGCTGAAATGCTGGCTGAGCTGATGCGTTTTCGTCATGGTATCGCTGTGGCTGGGACGCATGGTAAAACAACGACAACCGCGTTAGTTACGCAGATTTACTCGGAAGCAGGCTTGGATCCAACCTTTGTTAATGGTGGTTTGGTTAAGAGTGCTGGGACTAATGCCCGCTTAGGCTCTAGCCGTATCCTTATCGCAGAAGCTGATGAAAGTGACGCATCATTCCTACATCTGCAACCAATGGTTAGTATTGTTACTAATATTGAAGCGGATCATATGGATACTTATGGCGGCGATTTTGAAACGCTAAAGCAGACGTTTATTGATTTCTTACACAACCTGCCATTCTACGGCCAGGCTGTGATGTGTATTGATGATCCAGTCGTGCGTGAGCTTATTCCTTTGGTGAGTCGTCAAGTGATTACCTACGGCTTCTCAGAAGATGCGGATATTCGTATTGAGAACTACGTACAAGAAGGCCAACAAGGCAAATTCACGGTGGTACGTGAAGGTAAAGCTAATCTTGATATTACGTTAAACATTCCGGGTCGCCATAATGCTCTGAATGCCTCGGCTGCGATTGCAGTTGCAACGGAAGATGACATTAGCGACGAAGCGATTCTAAAAGCGATGGCGGGGACGGAAGGGACAGGTCGTCGTTTTGATCATCTTGGTGAATACGAAACGGGCAAGGGGATTGCAATGTTGGTTGATGATTATGGTCATCATCCAACTGAAGTCGATGTGACGATTCAAGCGGCTCGGAGTGGCTGGACAGATAAACGCCTTGTCATGATCTTCCAACCACATCGCTACAGCCGCACCCGCGATCTGTATGATGATTTTGCTAACGTTCTTGAACAAGTTGATGTTTTAATCTTATTGGATGTTTACTCGGCCGGTGAGAAGCCGATTGCCGGTGCTGACGGACGCTCGTTAAGCCGAACTATTCGTGGACGTGGTAAGATTGATCCGATTTTCGTTGCTGATATCGACACACTGCCATCTGTTCTTGCTAACGTAATTCAAGGCGGTGACCTTGTTTTAACTCAAGGGGCCGGTGATGTAGGTCGCGTAGCGAAACAACTTGAGTCGTTACAACTCGATATTAATAAAATGCAGAATCCTTAACAGAATACGGTTTAAAGACTGTGGTTGATCGCTCACTTCTTGCGATTGACCTGAAATTGACCAAAAATGTTATTATCAACGTTTGATACTTTAATTTTGCTCAGTATAATTCATAGGTTAAAGTAAGTGCTTTAAATCTATTACGATGATAGGGAATAGAATTGCGAACCAACGACAGGGAATGCGGGCTTTGGTAGAAAGTACTTTTAGCGAAAACCGCCACCTATTCAGTATACCATTGTTGAAGAAACATGCGCTTGGTGGTTCTTTTTTAGTTTTGGTATTGCTATTCATTGGGTTTCTTTTCTATACCACGCTGACTTGGATGTGGGACGATCAGCGATTGCCTCTTTCTAAAATAGTGCTTCAAGGTGATTTAACTTATGTAACGGCGGGTGATGTTCAGCATGCTTTTGGTCAGTTAGAGCATATCGGGACCTTCATGTCGCAAGACATTGGTGTGTTGCAAGACAGTTTAGAAGCATTACCTTGGGTGTCTGCTGTCTCTATTCGTAAGCAGTGGCCAGACACAATAAAAGTTTTTTTGACTGAGTACCATGCGGCAGCAATCTGGAATGGTAATATGCTGTTGAATGAAAATGGTCAGGTGTTCAATGGTGATATCGGCCTGTTGAAGGGTGATAGAGTCAAGCTTTACGGCCCAGAAGGCACCAGCCAAGAAGTGATAGAAAAATGGCGACAGATAACCCCTTCGATTAACCGTCTAGGTTTATCCGTCACCTCACTCGTTCTCAACGAGCGTCGCGCTTGGCAAATAATCCTAGATAACGGTATCCGTTTAGAACTAGGTAAAGATTCTTTAGGTGAGCGTGTTGATCGCTTTATTTTGCTTTACAACGAATTAGGTAGTAAAGCGAATCAAGTGAGCTACATCGACCTCAGGTATGATACGGGAGCCGCTGTAGGCTGGTTTCCAGAGCAATAGTTAGAAGAGAGCACAGATGACTAAGACCGCAGATGACAACATAATCGTTGGTCTTGATATAGGCACTGCGACCATATCCGCTCTGGTTGGTGAAATATTGCCTGATGGTCAAATCAATATCATTGGTTCAGGGCAAAGCCCATCCAGAGGTATGGATAAAGGTGGTGTAAACGACCTAGAGTCGGTAGTTAAGTCGGTTCAGAGAGCGATTGATCAAGCTGAGTTGATGGCGGAATGCCGGATCAGCAATGTTTTTATCTCGCTATCGGGCAAACATATCGCAAGCCGAATTGAAAAAGGCATGGGCACTATTTCAGATGAAGAAGTGTCCCAAGATGACATGGATCGAGCGATTCATACCGCGAAATCAATTAAAATAGGTGATGAGCAGAGAATTCTGCACGTGATTCCGCAAGAATTTACCATTGATTACCAAGAGGGAATTAAGAATCCGCTTGGTTTATCGGGTGTTCGAATGGAAGTGAGCGTTCATCTGATTTCTTGTCATAGCGATATGGCGAGAAATATTATTAAAGCTGTCGAGCGATGTGGTCTCACAGTCGAACAAATCGTATTCTCAGGACTTGCCTCAAGTAATGCGGTAATTACTGAAGACGAGCGGGAGCTTGGAGTGTGTGTGGTCGATATTGGTGCCGGTACCATGGATATTTCCATTTGGACTGGCGGCGCTCTTCGACACACAGAAGTCTTTTCCTACGCAGGAAATGCGGTAACCAGTGATATTGCCTTCGCTTTCGGTACACCTGTGAGTGATGCTGAAGAGATAAAAGTAAGCCATGGTTGCGCTTTGAGTGAACTCGTAAGTAAGGACGATTCAGTGAATGTCCCAAGTGTTGGTGGTCGCCCATCGAGAAGTTTGCAACGACAAACGTTATCGGAAGTGATTGAACCACGTTACACTGAACTTATGGGGCTTGTTAACCAAACTATTGATACGGTTCAATTACAGCTACGCGATGAAGGTATTAAACACCACCTTGCAGCTGGTGTGGTTCTGACTGGTGGAGCGGCACAAATTGACGGGTTGGTAGAGTGTGCGGAACGCGTATTCCGCAATCAAGTTCGAGTTGGTAAGCCATTAGAAGTTAGTGGCTTAACTGACTATGTTAAAGAGCCGTATCATTCTACGGCGGTTGGTTTACTTCATTACGCAAGAGATTGCCAGATAAGTGATGAAGGTGATTACAGTGAACCTAAGCGTTCAGCACCTTCTATGTCTTCTATGTCAGGCTTATTTGGTAAATTGCGTAATTGGATACAAAAAGAGTTTTAACCTGAGTTGCAGGAAAAAACGGAGATAACACATGTTTGAACCGATGATGGAAATGTCTGACGATGCTGTAATCAAAGTCGTTGGAGTTGGTGGCGGTGGCGGCAACGCTGTTGAGCACATGGTACGTGAATCAATCGAAGGTGTAGAATTCATCAGTGTTAACACTGATGCACAAGCACTTCGTAAAACGAGCGTGAGCAGCGTGATCCAAATTGGTGGTGATATCACTAAAGGTTTGGGCGCTGGTGCAAACCCACAAGTAGGCCGTGATGCAGCTCTCGAAGATCGAGACAGAATTAAAGAAGTTCTAACGGGTGCCGATATGGTCTTTATCGCAGCCGGTATGGGCGGTGGTACCGGTACAGGTGCTGCTCCCGTTATTGCTGAAGTGGCGAAAGAGCTGGGCGTGTTAACGGTTGCTGTTGTCACAAAGCCTTTTAGCTTTGAAGGCAAAAAGCGTTTAGCGTTTGCTGAGCAAGGCATTGAAGAGCTTTCTAAACATGTGGATTCTTTAATTACGATTCCAAATGAGAAGCTACTCAAAGTGCTTGGCCGCGGCGTAACGCTACTCGAAGCTTTCGCAAGTGCAAACGATGTACTTAAAAATGCGGTACAAGGTATTGCTGAACTCATTACTCGCCCTGGTATGATTAACGTCGATTTCGCGGATGTTCGCACCGTAATGTCGGAAATGGGTCATGCAATGATGGGTAGCGGTATCGCAAAAGGTGAAGACCGTGCTGAAGAAGCGGCTGAAACGGCAATTTCTAGCCCACTACTCGAAGACATCGACCTCGCGGGTGCGCGTGGTGTTCTTGTGAACATCACAGCTGGCTTAGATATGCGTCTAGATGAATTTGAAACAGTCGGTAATACAGTTAAGGCATTCGCATCTGATAACGCAACCGTGGTGATTGGTACTTCTCTAGACCCTGATATGACGGATGAAATTCGTGTGACTGTTGTAGCAACAGGCATCGGTACTGAGAAAAAACCAGACATTACATTAGTTGCTGGTGGCAAAGCTAAGGTTGCATCAACGCCTCAACCACAGGTCGCAGCTCAAACTGCAGCAAAAGTGGAAGATAAAGTGGCACAGCCATTGCAGGAAAAAACTGAAGTGAAACCTCAAGTTAAGCCGCAATCAACGACATCAACGGTTTCTTCAGGAACAGGCGCTAGCCAGAGTGCGGCACCTAAAGCTGAAAAAGAGAGTGGATACTTAGATATTCCAGCGTTCTTGCGACGTCAGGCTGACTAGTCAATACTCAAAATTTGACTATCGTCGAATTAATGATAAAATTCACGGTCGGTAGATGCTGGCCGTGATTTGTAGCACTGATAAGAGGTAAGTAGATGATTAGACAACGTACTCTCAAAGAGATCGTGAAAACAACTGGTGTGGGTCTCCACTCTGGTCGTAAAGTCACACTTACTCTTCGTCCGGCAGCTGCAAATACAGGTATTGTTTATCGTCGTACTGATGTCAATCCGCCTGTCGATTTTCCAGCTGACCCTGCGTCAGTTCGTGACACGATGCTATGTACTGCTCTTGTTAACGACGAAGGTGTGCGTATTTCGACAGTGGAACACCTTAACGCAGCTCTAGCGGGTATGGGCATCGACAACATCATTATTGAAGTCGATGCACCTGAGATCCCAATTATGGATGGTAGCGCAAGCCCATTTGTATACTTGCTACAGCAAGCGGGTGTCGAAACACTGAATGCAGCGAAGCGTTTTATTCGAATCAAGAAACCCGTTCGTTTTGAGGATGGCGATAAATGGGCAGAATTTGTACCATTTGACGGCTTCCGAATGGATTTTGAAATCGAATTCAATCACCCAGCGATTGAATCCGATGAGCAACGTTTGTTATTTGATTTCTCATCGCAAGGTTTTGTAAAACAGATTTCTCGCGCTCGTACTTTCGGCTTCATGCGTGATATTGAGTACCTGCAATCACAAAATTTGTGTTTGGGTGGTAGCTTTGATTGTGCCATCGTACTGGATGAATACCGCATTCTTAATGAAGAAGGTCTTCGTTTCGAGAATGAGTTTGTCACTCATAAAGTACTCGACGCGATTGGCGACCTTTATATGTGTGGACACGCTATTATTGGTGAGTTCCGCGCATACAAATCAGGTCACGGTCTAAATAATCAACTTTTACGTGCAGTGCTTGCTGACGCAGAAGCTTGGGAATGGGCTACATTTGAAGAAGAAGTCGGTTCTCCAGTGGCTTTCGCAGAGCCGGGTATGGTTCTAGCGTAATAAGTGGCTTACAACAATATAAGATTTCAAAAACCAGGTCATCGGCCTGGTTTTTTTGTGTCTATTTTCCAGATACAGTGTCGTTAACCTCCGGAAATTGCTGGCCAATGGGCTGCTGTTTGCTTAATCCAGCAGCAATTAGAAAGAAAAGTTCCAAGCACATCAAACAAATGGTGTTCTAAATGGTCGTTAGTGTGAAAATTACTTACACTAAGGGGCATTAATTTTAACTCAAGCCTTGAAAACTCTACGCTCAAGTACAATATCAAAGATACTAGATTTATCTCAGTATCCTTGGTTAGTAACTGAAGACTAGCTTATCGCTAGTAGAGACTGACGGCATTTAAAATAGATCGCGGACGATCTGAGAACGAAGAGATTCCAAGCACATGATTACTAAGCTGCTGACAAAGGTAATTGGCAGTCGCAATGACAGAACACTGCGCCGCCTTAGAAAAATTGTAAAAGAAATTAATAGCTACGAACCGTCATTAGAAGCTCTATCTGATGAAGAGTTAAAAGCAAAAACGGTTGAGTTTCGTGAGCGCTTAGATAAGGGAGAATCGTTAGACCAACTTCTACCAGAAGCATTTGCAACGGTACGAGAAGCGTCAAAACGTGTTTATGGTATGCGCCACTTCGACGTGCAATTGATTGGTGGCATGGTTTTAAATGCTGGCCAAATTGCAGAAATGCGTACTGGTGAAGGTAAAACTCTTACTGCAACTTTGCCTGCTTATCTTAATGCTTTACCAAGTAAAGGTGTTCATGTCGTAACGGTGAACGATTACTTAGCGAAGCGTGATGCGGAAACAAACCGCCCATTATTTGAATTCCTTGGTATGACGGTTGGCGTGAATGTGCCAAATATGGCTCCGCCAGAAAAGAAAGCGGCGTATCAAGCTGATATTTTATACGGGACTAACAACGAATTTGGTTTCGATTACCTACGTGACAACATGGCTTTTCGTGCTGAAGACCGAGTTCAGCGTGAGCGTTTTTTCGCTGTTGTCGATGAAGTTGACTCAATCCTAATCGATGAAGCTCGAACTCCACTGGTTATTTCTGGACCGGCTGAAGATAGCTCAGATCTCTACACGCGTATTAATACGTTGATCCCTCACCTTGAGCGTCAAGATAAAGAAGATTCTGAAGAGTACCGTGGCGAAGGTCACTACACCATGGATGAAAAATCGAAACAAGTTCACCTGACTGAAAACGGTCAAGAATTTGTTGAAGAGTTGATGGTGAAAAATGGCTTGATGGAAGACGGAGACACGCTTTACTCTCCAACTAATATCAGTTTATTACACCACGTAAACGCGGCTCTTCGTGCGCATGTTCTGTTTGAGAAAAACGTTGATTACATTGTTACGGAAGACGGTGAAGTTGTTATTGTTGACGAACATACGGGTCGTACAATGCCGGGTCGTCGTTGGTCTGAAGGGTTACACCAAGCTGTTGAAGCGAAAGAAGGTGTGAAGATTCAGAATGAAAACCAGACGCTCGCATCAATTACATTCCAGAACTTCTTCCGCTTGTACGAAAAACTGTCTGGTATGACAGGTACTGCCGATACAGAAGCGTTCGAATTTCAGTCTATTTACGGCCTAGAAACGGTGGTTATCCCAACCAATAAACCTATGGTTCGTAACGATATGCCAGATGTGGTTTATCGTACCGAAGAAGACAAATTTAATGCGATCATTGAGGATATTAAAGATCGTGTAGCAGCGGGTCAGCCATCGCTGGTTGGTACTGTGTCTATTGAAAAATCTGAGCTTCTTTCAAATGCCCTGAAGAAAGCTAAGATTAAGCATAATGTTCTAAACGCCAAGTTCCACGAAATGGAAGCTGAGATCGTAGCGCAAGCGGGTACGCCTAGCGCGGTCACCATTGCAACTAACATGGCCGGTCGTGGTACCGATATCGTGCTAGGTGGTAGTTGGCAGGCACAAGTTGAGAAATTAGAAAACCCAACTCAAGAGCAGATCGACAAGATCAAATCGGATTGGAGAATCATCCACGATAAAGTGCTTGAGTCTGGAGGTCTGCACATCATCGGTACTGAGCGTCATGAATCTCGTCGTATCGATAATCAGCTACGTGGTCGTTCTGGTCGTCAAGGTGATGCGGGTTCTTCTCGTTTCTATCTATCGATGGAGGATTCTTTACTTCGTATCTTTACTTCTGATCGTATGGCAGGTCTTATTCAAAGTGGCATGGACGAAGGCGAAGCGATTGAGTCTAAAATGTTGTCCCGCTCCATTGAAAAAGCACAACGTAAAGTGGAAGGGCGTAACTTCGATATTCGTAAGCAGCTGCTTGAGTACGATGATGTTGCCAATGACCAACGTAAAGTCGTTTATGAGCTTCGTGATGAATTGATGAGTTCTGAAGATATCAGTGAAATGATCGAGCACAACCGTGAAGATGTGTTTGCTTCGATCATTGATGAGTATATTGCACCGCAATCACTAGACGAAATGTGGGATATAGCCGGTCTACAAGAACGTTTGAAAAATGACTTCGATCTTGAGTTCGATATTCAAGGTTGGTTAGACGAAGATGATAAGCTCTACGAAGAAGCATTACGTGAACGTATCCTAGGTATGGCGGTTGATTCGTATAAACAGAAAGAAGAAGTGGTTGGTGCTCAAGTACTACGCAACTTCGAGAAGTCTGTGATGCTACAAACGCTCGATACTCTTTGGAAAGAGCATCTGGCTGCAATGGATCACCTTCGCCAAGGTATTCATCTGCGTGGTTATGCTCAAAAGAACCCAAAACAAGAGTACAAACGTGAGTCATTTGAACTGTTTGAAGGTCTTTTAGAAGCTCTGAAATTAGACGTTATTACTATCCTTTCTAAAGTTCGCGTTCAGCAACAAGAAGAAGTGGAAAGGATGGAAGCTCAACGCCAAGCTCAAGCTGAAGAAGCGGCTCGTCGTGCACAAGCACAACATGCAAGCGCTGAAAATCAGTTAGGGAACAATGAAGCAAACACCGCCTCTCCACAAACGGTAGTACGCGAAGAGCGTAAAGTGGGCCGAAACGAACCATGTCCATGTGGAAGTGGCAAAAAATACAAACAGTGTCACGGTCAAATTAACTAATTGAACCGTTGTCAGAAATAAAAAGAGTCGCTTACGCGACTCTTTTTGTATGTAAATTTCATGGCTTACTTTGTTATGCAAGGAAGTCGTCATTCCCTATAGCGAGGAACGAGCGTAGTAGGGAATCTCGTTTAGTTAGGCTCATGTTGTTTTAGATCCCCAACTCAGTCGTTCCTCCTTCTTGAGGATGACGTATTAAGGGACTGCATGAGCGAAGTGCTTTATTAAGGAACACCATATGAAAAGAACCCATATTGTTGCGGGTATCATCTTTAACTCAGATAAGTCACAGGTATTCATCACTAAACGCCCGGACGACAAACACAAAGGCGGTTTCTGGGAATTCCCTGGTGGCAAGGTTGAAGTCGGCGAAACCATTGAACAAGCAATGACTCGTGAGCTTGATGAAGAGATTGGGATTAAGGTGACAGAGCAGTCACTGTTTGAACATCTTGAATTTGATTACACCGATAAGTCGCTTAAGTTCGACTTCATCCTTGTGACCGACTTTGAGGAGCAACCTTATGGCAAAGAAGGTCAACAAGGTGAATGGGTAAGCCTAGAATCATTGAATCAATACACCTTTCCAGAGGCAAATGTGCCAATTTTAGAGCGAGTAATAAAAGAGTTTTCGTAATTGCTAGCCTGAGTTTGAGATTGTTGTTAGTTTAAAGAGATTAATCGATTGAACGTTGCTGCAAGAGATAAGTGGCAACAGTAACCAAAACAATGGAGATATTCGCAGTGGTAAGAATTGCAATTGCAGGAGCAGCGGGCCGCATGGGTCGCAACTTGGTGAAAGCCGCTCATCATAATTCAGAAGCAAGTGTTGGAGCTGGTTCAGAGCGTCCAGAGTCCTCTTTGGTCGGCGTAGATGTCGGTGAGTTATGCGGTGAAGGTCGTTTTGATGTTGTTCTCGTTGATGATTTATCGAAAGCCATCGAAGAGTTTGACGTGATCGTCGATTTTACTGCCCCTGTTAGCACATTAGCGAATATTGAACTTTGTAAACGTCACGGTAAAAAACTGATTATCGGTACGACGGGTTTCTCTGAAGAAGAGAAGCAGGTGATTGATGCTGCTTCAAAAGAGATGGCTATCGTAATGGCACCTAACTACAGCGTTGGCGTGAACCTGGTCTTTAAGCTGCTAGAGAAGGCCGCTAAAGTGATGGGCGACTATTGTGATGTCGAGATCGTTGAGGCTCATCACCGTCATAAAGTCGATGCACCGTCAGGCACTGCGATTGGTATGGGCGAAGCGATTGCGAGTGCGATGGGCAACGAGCTAAACGATGTCGCCGTATGGTCACGCGAAGGTATTACTGGCGAGCGTACTAAAGATGAGATTGGTTTCGCGACGATTCGTGCCGGTGACATTATTGGTGAACATACCGCTATGTTTGCTGATATCGGTGAGCGAGTGGAAATTACCCATAAAGCGACTGATCGAATGACCTTTGCTAATGGCGCAATCAAAGCCGCGGTTTGGTTAAATGATAAACCAGCAGGCTTTTATACCATGACGGATGTGCTTGGTTTGAATGACCTGTAAATAGATATTTATGCGCTGGCAATTGCCGGCGCTTTCTTTGTTTGGTGCCTTTTCCTTAGTAATCTCTTCTCTACGATCTTCCTTCTACTTTCTTTCTATCGCCTTTTTTTCTCTATTTTTATGTTGTTTATGTAGGGTTTGGTGTGTTTTTTATTTTAGATCTTTAAATTATCATGTTTTCTCTTGGCATTTATCGATTGCGTTTTGTTGCTGACATTTTTATCACTCCATGGTTGGCTAAAATGAGGGATGAAAATGAGAAAATCGTAATATTCGAGCTAAATGAGCATAAAAGTTGAACTTTTGGCGCTTTGAGGAGGGAAATTGAATTAGTCCTTACAAATGTTTAATTTCTTTTGAGTTAAATGTTGACACATATCACGCAGATCACTAAAATACCGCCAATTTGTCTAATTTCCATAAACACGCAGTTTTTGGTGTTGCAGGAAGGTAGATTTGCAAATTAAATCAATTTTAATGCATTTTTATTTCTGGAGGTTGTCTTGAAGAAGTCAGCACTACTCGTCCTAGAAGATGGGACAGTATTTCACGGTGAAGCCATTGGCGCTGTAGGTTCTGCAGTTGGTGAAGTCGTTTTTAATACCTCGATGACGGGGTACCAAGAAATCCTCACTGATCCTTCCTATTCTCAACAAATCGTTACCCTTACTTACCCTCACATTGGCAATACCGGAACCAATTCCGAAGACGAAGAATCTTCTTCAATCCACGCTCAAGGCCTTGTGATTCGCGATCTCCCTCTCATCGCTTCTAACTTCCGTAATGAACAATCCCTCTCTGATTACCTTAAGTCGCAAAACGTTGTTGGTATCGCTGATATCGATACTCGTAAGCTGACGCGTATTCTGCGTGAAAAAGGCGCACAGAACGGTTGTATCGTAGCGGGCTCTTCAGTAAATGACGGGAACCTAGACGAAGCTTTGGCTCTAGCTAAAGCAAAAGAATTCCCTGGCCTGAAAGGTATGGACCTTGCGAAAGAAGTTACAACAAAAGAAGCGTATCAGTGGAAACAAGGTTCGTGGACGCTTACGGGTGGACTTCCTGAAGCGAAAGCAGACTCAGAATTGCCATACCACGTTGTTGCTTATGACTTCGGTGCAAAACGAAACATCCTACGAATGCTTGTTGACCGCGGCTGCCGCCTAACGGTTGTTCCTGCTGAGACTTCAGCTGAAGAAGTGCTAGCTCTGAACCCAGACGGTGTTTTCCTTTCAAATGGCCCTGGTGACCCAGAACCATGTACTTACGCAATTGAAGCGACAAAAGTGTTCCTAGAAAAAGGCTTACCAATCTTCGGTATCTGTCTAGGTCACCAGATTCTTGCTCTTGCGTCAGGCGCTAAGACAGTGAAGATGAAGTTTGGTCACCACGGTGCAAACCACCCGGTTAAAGATTTAGATCGTGATGTTGTGATGATTACTTCGCAAAACCACGGCTTTGCTGCTGACGAAGAAACCCTGCCAGAGACACTACGTGCAACGCACAAATCACTATTTGATGGTTCTCTACAAGGTATTCACCGTACAGACAAACCAGCATTCAGCTTTCAAGGTCACCCTGAAGCAAGCCCAGGTCCAGAAGACGCAGCGCCGTTATTCGACCACTTTATTGAACTAATCAAACAGCACACAGCGTAATTCGGAGTAGTAGACAATGCCAAAACGTACTGACATTAAAAGTATTCTTATTCTAGGTGCTGGCCCGATCGTTATCGGCCAAGCATGTGAGTTCGATTACTCTGGTGCTCAAGCTTGTAAAGCGCTTCGCGAAGAAGGTTACCGAGTTATTCTTGTAAACTCGAACCCAGCGACCATCATGACTGACCCAGATATGGCCGATGCCACTTACATCGAGCCTATCCAATGGGAAGTGGTGCGTAACATCATCGCTAAAGAGAAGCCTGATGCCGTTCTACCTACTATGGGTGGCCAAACTGCATTGAACTGTGCTCTAGACCTAGAAAAGCACGGCGTTCTTGAAGAGTTCGGTGTTGAAATGATTGGTGCAACGGCTGACGCTATCGATAAAGCAGAAGACCGTTCACGCTTCGATAAAGCAATGAAAGCCATTGGTCTTGAGTGTCCAACTGCTGATACTGCGAAAACCATGGAAGAAGCTTACAAAGTTTTAGACATGGTTGGCTTCCCTTGTATCATTCGTCCATCGTTCACGATGGGTGGTACGGGTGGCGGTATCGCTTACAACAAAGAAGAATTTGAAGAAATCTGTCGCCGTGGTTTGGACTTATCTCCAACAAACGAACTTCTTATCGATGAATCACTTATCGGTTGGAAAGAGTACGAGATGGAAGTGGTTCGTGACAAAAATGACAACTGCATCATCGTATGTGCGATTGAAAACTTCGACCCAATGGGTATTCACACAGGTGACTCAATCACCGTGGCTCCAGCTCAAACGCTGACAGACAAAGAATACCAACTAATGCGTAACGCATCTCTAGCAGTACTGCGCGAGATTGGTGTTGAAACAGGTGGTTCAAACGTACAGTTTGGTATCAACCCGAAAGATGGCCGTATGGTTATCATCGAGATGAACCCACGTGTATCTCGCTCTTCTGCACTAGCATCTAAAGCAACAGGTTTCCCAATCGCTAAGATTGCAGCGAAACTGGCTGTTGGTTTCACGCTAGACGAGCTAATGAATGACATCACTGGCGGCGCAACACCAGCATCATTCGAACCAACAATCGACTACGTAGTTACTAAGATTCCTCGTTTTAACTTCGAGAAATTTGCCGGTGCTAACGACCGTCTAACGACGCAAATGAAGTCGGTTGGTGAAGTTATGGCTATCGGCCGTAACCAACAAGAATCTCTACAAAAAGCACTTCGCGGCCTAGAAGTTGGCGCGACTGGTTTTGACGAAATGGTCGACCTCGATGCACCAGACGCACTGACGAAAATTCGTCATGAGCTGAAAGAAGCTGGCGCAGAGCGTATTTGGTACATCGCTGACGCATTCCGTGCGGGTATGTCGGTAGATGGTGTATTCAACCTAACGCAAATCGACCGTTGGTTCCTCGTTCAAATCGAAGACATCGTTAAACTAGAGCAAGAACTTAAAGCGAAAGGCTTTGCTGGTCTAAATAAAGACGAGCTAAACAAGCTTAAGCGTAAAGGTTTTGCTGATGCGCGCCTATCTAAGATTCTAGGTGTAGCGGAAAGCGAAATCCGTCGTCTACGTGACCAATACGATATCCACCCGGTGTACAAGCGTGTCGATACATGTGCGGCTGAATTCTCTTCAGATACGGCTTACATGTACTCATCTTACGATGACGAGTGTGAAGCAAACCCAACAGACAAAGAAAAAATCATGATTCTAGGCGGCGGTCCAAACCGTATCGGCCAAGGTATTGAATTTGACTACTGTTGTGTACACGCATCACTCGCGCTACGTGAAGATGGCTACGAAACTATCATGGTTAACTGTAACCCTGAGACAGTTTCTACAGACTACGATACGTCTGACCGTCTGTACTTCGAACCCGTCACTCTGGAAGACGTACTCGCAATCGCTCGCGTTGAGAAGCCAAAAGGCGTTATCGTTCAGTACGGTGGTCAAACACCACTTAAACTGGCTCGTGCTCTTGAAGCAGCTGGCGTACCAATCATCGGTACTAGCCCTGACGCAATCGACCGTGCAGAAGACCGTGAGCGTTTCCAAGTTGCTGTAGACCGTCTAGGCCTACTTCAGCCAGAAAACGCGACAGTAACAACCATGGAGCAAGCGGTAGAGAAATCTCGTGAAATCGGCTTCCCACTGGTTGTACGTCCTTCATACGTACTGGGTGGTCGTGCGATGGAAATCGTATACGACGAGCAAGACCTACGTCGCTACTTCAACGAAGCAGTAAGCGTATCAAACGAATCTCCAGTACTACTTGATAGCTTCCTAGATGACGCTGTTGAAGTTGACGTAGATGCGATTTGTGACGGTGAGCGCGTGGTAATCGGCGGTATCATGGAGCACATCGAGCAAGCAGGCGTTCACTCCGGTGACTCAGCATGTTCGCTTCCTGCATACACGCTAAGCCAAGAAATCCAAGACGTAATGCGCGAGCAAGTTGAAAAGCTGGCGTTCGAGTTGGGTGTTCGTGGTCTGATGAACACGCAGTTTGCGGTTAAGAACAATGAAGTGTACCTAATCGAGGTTAACCCTCGTGCAGCACGTACGGTTCCATTCGTATCTAAAGCAACGGGTGCGCCAATCGCTAAGATTGCCGCTCGTGTCATGGCGGGTCAATCTCTAGAGTCTCAAGGCTTTACCAAAGAAATCATCCCACCTTACTATTCAGTGAAAGAAGTGGTACTTCCATTCAACAAGTTCCCTGGTGTTGACCCACTGTTAGGCCCAGAAATGCGCTCTACTGGTGAAGTTATGGGTGTTGGTGCGACGTTCGCAGAAGCATACTCTAAAGCTGAATTAGGTTGTGGTCACATCTACCCTGAAGGCGGTCGTGCGCTGCTTTCTGTTCGCGAAGGCGACAAAGAGCGTGTTGTTGACCTAGCATCTAAGCTATCTAAGCTTGGCTACCAGCTAGACGCAACGCACGGCACAGCAGTTATCCTTGGCGAAGCGGGCATCAACCCACGTCTAGTGAACAAGGTACACGAAGGTCGTCCTCACATTCTTGACCGTATCAAGAACAACGAGTACACCTACATTGTGAACACAGCTGCTGGTCGTCAAGCGATTGAAGATTCTAAAGTTCTTCGCCGTGGCGCACTGGCTGAGAAAGTGAACTACACGACGACGCTAAACGCTGCATTCGCGACTTGTATGGCGCACACTGCAGATGCGAAGACGTCAGTGACTTCAGTTCAAGAGCTTCACGCACAGGTTAAAGCTTCTCTAGCTTAATCGCCTCAAATGTATTGCTGTTAAGCGGATATCAATGCGCAAAGCCCACTCTTCGGATTGGGCTTTTTTATGTCTGTTATTCGGCGGCAACTCAATGATGAATATTTGGAATAGGTTAGAATCTTGTGTTTCGTTATTGCTCGTCTGTCGTGAGTGGTAACTTGTCGCTAAACAGGACTTAAAGGCGTTGGGTATATGGAAATTACATTGGAATTATTGGCAATTTTGTTTGTTGTCGCAACAGGGGCTGGTTTTATCGACGCGATGGCGGGTGGCGGTGGATTACTAACCCTACCGGCATTGTTAGCGGCCGGAGTACCACCAACGCAGGCACTAGCAACCAACAAACTCCAAAGTTCCTTTGGTAGCTTCTCTGCGAGTTGGTATTTCGTGCGCAACGGCATTGTCAGCATTAAAGAGATGCGTCTCGCTATCTTTTGTACTTTTATCGGTTCTGCGGTGGGGGCTGTATCAGTGCAGTACATTGATGCGAGCTTACTGACCAGTGTTATTCCGCTGCTGTTGATCGCCATCTCTCTCTACTTCCTATTAGCGCCACAAACCAAAGTAACTGAAGGTAAACAGAAAATCTCCGAGGCGATGTTTGCTCTGTGTATTGGTGGCGGTATTGGCTTCTACGATGGTTTCTTTGGCCCAGGAACCGGTTCTATTTTTACGGTCTGTTTTGTCGTGATTGGTCACTTCTCGTTAGTCGATGCTACGGCGCGAACTAAGGTACTTAACTTCACCTCGAATATTGCCGCATTGACCTTCTTTATCTTAGCTGGCTTACCCATTTGGGAGTTGGGATTAGTGATGGCGGTCGGTGGCTTTATGGGCGCTCAGCTTGGCGCCAAAGTCGTGGTGACAAAAGGGCAAAAATGGATTCGCCCGCTTGTGATCGTGATGTCGATGCTCATGGCGTCTAAACTGCTTTGGGAACAGCATCAACAATGGATTCTATCAGTGTTTTAACTCGAGGAGACTGATAGCTATTTGGTCTCACACAGATATGAATCGGTCGAATCAAGCCAGCTAATTCGGTGAAACTATACAGATATTGAGGCTCAATATTGAGTGTTTTTACGATAGAGAGCGGGATTAACGCTGACCCAGTCCCGCCCAATGCAAGTTGCGCTGCTGCGGTATAGGCATCCATCTCCATCAAGGGTTTGATACCAAACTTCTCTAATACAGAAAGTTGATAAGAATTGGCAGGATTGGTCATGTCGTTAGTGATGACCATTGGAGGGAGCTCCGTTAGCGGCGACTTACTCACTATGTAAAACGGCTCATCAAACAGATGGAAGGTCATCAACCCATGATGCGGTGGCAGTAAGCCAGCACACAACCCCAAGGTCGCCTTGCCAGATTGCACTCGCTCTATGATTCTCGGTGTGTGGTTGGTGGTAATGGTGATGTATTTATCTTGCTGGATAAATTGGCCCATCATCTCACCTAAATAGCCGGCTATCAGAGACTTAGAGCTGTCTAATGTAATGAGAGTGGTATCTTCCAACTCTTGCTGTTCATAAATAAGCCCGCGAAGTTCATTGAATGTAGGGCCAATACTCTCGATTAATGCAATCGCATCTGGCGTGAGTTTTATCTGTCGGCCACTCGGTTCAATGAGCTTTTTACCTAGCTTCTTTTCTAAATTCGCAATCCGTTTGCTGACCGCTGATTGGCTGATATAAAGCAAACTGCCGGTGCGGCTCATGGTCTTTGCTTTGCTCAGCACCAATAGCGTTTCAATTCCTTCGAGTAACATTGAGTCATATTCATGAAAGTTGGGAATGATTGGATCAAGTTACCTGAAATTACAACTATTCTCTAGTCTCTTGCTCATTGATATTAACCCCGCGAGATGATGTGAGGTGTGCGTATTATTTGCTGACGGCAATCTAAAGTGGCTTTCTATGCGTAGGAGATATCATCTTCGAGGCTCTGGAGAGCACGACTACGGAGAGACGATTTAAATGACCGATGAGGTGGAAATAAAGAAGGCTCCTTGCGGAGCCTTTTTCTATTTTATAACTCTGGCTTATTTGAGAGCGAAAGTCGGCAATGACAAGTGCCAGCGAATCGCGGCTAGCCTTATAAGCAGTGTTGTAAAGACGCCAGCTAAAAATGCGGTTTCTGAGTCGTGACCCATGCTGATTGCCATGGTATGAAAAGCACCGCCAATGATACAAGCGGTTGCGTAAACCTCGCTTCTTAGAATCATCGGAACTTCTCTTGCTAGAACATCACGGATAATCCCACCACCACAGCCGGTGATAACACCCATGATAATCGCGACTAATGCTGAGTCTTGATACATCAGAGCTTTTTCAACCCCGATTCCCACAAATACGGCTAAGCCTATCGCATCACAGACAGGTAATATCCACCATGCTAAACGTTTTGGTCGTCTCACAATCATCATGGTGAGTAAGCAAGTGATGAGAATGACCCAAAGGTAGGTTGTATTTGAGATCCAAAATACAGGCGTTGCACCTAATGCCATGTCACGAATCGTGCCACCACCAATAGCGGTTACGCTACCCAAAACAGCGACACCAAAGGGGTCCATCTTGAGGCGGCCGGCGACAAATACACCTGAAATAGCAAAGATGGCAGTGCCAAATAAATCGATAATATAAAGCAGCATGGAGTCCATGATACTGTGCTCTTATAGTTGAAATTTTAGGAATGGGTAAGTTGCGAATTGTACGAAAAAATTCGGCAAATAGTTAGCGATTTTGCCTCGCTCTATCGAAGAAATCGCACACTTGCTGAATCGCTTTTAATGTTCTCGTTGTTGGACGATTAATCCAGTCAGAGTTGAGTGACCAAATCTGATTTTGAGCCACTGCCGGGATTTCGTCTTTCCAAGTTTGCCACATCGTTCCATTCTCAATCGCATGCTGAGAAGTGAAGATCACTTGCGGTTTCTTTAGTACGACTTGCTCTATCCCGACTTGTGGGTAAGGGGAGGCACTGTCTTCAAACACATTGTGCCCCCCACAAAATTCAAAGACCTCACTTGGCCAGTTCCCTTGAGCAACGGTGATGATCGGTTTTTCACTCAGTTGATAAAAGTAGTTTACGGGCTGTGCATCTTTATATTTTAACCTCAATGCGTTGAGCTGTTTTCTGTATTGTTGAGCGTTGTTTTGGCCAACACTTGGATCGCTTGAATATTGGCTCAGTTGCTCAATATTGGTTGCGATACTGTCGAGGCTTTTCGTTTTGGAATAGTAGATGTTAAAACCAAACTGCTCTAGCTTCGCGAGTTCTCTTGGCGGGTTTCCGGCTGGCCAAGCGATAATAAGATCAGGTTGCAGCGTGATGATTTTTTCAACCTTGATGCCTTGATAATTAGCTACCTTTTCAAGTTTATCGGCTTGTTGTGGGTAATCACTTCGCTCACTTACCGCAACCAGTTGATCGCCTAAACCGGCGCTATACGCGAGTTCAGTCGCGTGAGGAGCAAGGCTTATCACGCGTTGAGCTGGTTGAATGTTCTTTGGCGTTTCAGCAAAGGATAAAGGCAGCCAAAAACTGGAAGACAATAAAGTAAGGCTGGTAATAAGTGCTGAAGGTTTCACTCTAAACCCCTTGGTGAATAAATAGTAAGGCTAGGCTTTGTAAGAAAATCCAGATAGCGATGCGACCAAACAGCAACTTCTGAACCTGAGATAAATGCAGCGCTGATGGGGCAACTCTCCCCCCTAATTTTGCACGAATGGCTTTGGTGTTGCCATAAATAGCAGGGCCGCCTAATGACAGTTCAAGTTTGTTACCGACAGCGGTAATCAACCACGCAGGGCCGGGTAGCGGCCAAGCACGACTTTGAATCAACATTGTCTTAAATGTGTACGTTGCTTTCTCACCACATACGATCATCAAAGCAAACAGACGCATCGGTATGAATTCGAGAATCGCGACGATCTTGACTGCCGTTGATCCAAATGGAGCAAATTGTTGACGACTTGGCGACCAAGCTCGCGCTAATTCGACCGTTAAGCGATACATTAAAGCGGCGATGCCCCCTCCTATAGCGTACCAGAATAACACACCAACTACGTTCCGGGCATAACCCATGATGATGGTTTCTGTCGCGGCTTTGCCAAGTCCTAGAGACGACAATGATTCGGTTTGACGATTGACGATGGGAGCCAGTAACAGGCGAGCCGTGGCTTTATCTTCTCGACTCAGTGCTTTAATCAGTTGATTCGCCAAATTTTCATTATTGCGCCAATCAATCGCGATCAATAACAGCGCTAATTCAAACAGTTGAGATTGCCAAACTAATGGTTTCAGTGCCAAAAGGACAATCAGAGCGGGCAATACCATTAATACCCAGGCTAATGCACCTGAAATTAAACTTTGGGAGTAATTTTGATTGGTATTCACCCTAGCGACCAAAAGCTCAGCAAATTTATGCCATAAAGTGGTAGGGTGGGCGGCATGAGGGATAGGCAAGATTAAATGAAAAAGCAGTGCTCCCCACATTACAAGGAGCACGCCATTTGCAAATACTTGATCAAACAGTGCTTGCATGTCTAGTTGCTTATTTTAGTAGGGCAACCATCTTGATCACCATTTCAGAAGAGCTCTGTGCGGCTAACGGTAGGAACTCTTCGAAGCTCATCGGAGACTCTTTGTCTGCAACATCAGAGATTGCACGCACCACCACGAATGGTACTTGGAATTGGTGACAAGCTTGAGCAATCGCAGAGGCTTCCATCTCTACAGCAACCACTGATGGGAAGTGCTTGCGGATGAACTCTTGGCGTTCTGCTGTGCAAACAAATGCGTCGCCAGTACAAATAAGACCGCGAACGGCATGCTTATCTTCCATTTGTGCGAGTGCTTGTTCAGCAACCGCCATCAGTTTGTCGTCAGCTTTGAACGCTGCAGGTTGACCTGCCATTTGGCCAATTTCGTAACCGAAAGCGGTAACGTCAGCATCGTGGTGGCGAACTTCAGTTGAGATCACCACATCGCCAAGATTCAGTGTTGAATCAAAACCACCCGCAGAACCCGTGTTCAGAACGACATCTGGTTGGTATTCGCTGAGTAGGATTGAAGTACCAACAGCTGCTGCTACTTTACCAATGCCTGATTGAAGCAAAACAACGTCAACACCATTTAGCTGACCAGAAAAAAAGGTACAACCGCCTTTATTAACTTCAGTAATGTCTGAAATTGCTGCTTTTAGGATCGCAACTTCTTGCTCCATTGCGCCAATGATGCCGATTTTCATGTGTAGTCTCTTAATAAATAATATTTAAACAGTAGAGCGAAATTGTAGCATGGATAAGAAGTGTCGAGCGACTGCCCAGAGACACTTCTCATCCGAATAGCCGCGATTTATCTGCGAATTCTATTCTCTATTTGATTAGGCCTTCGCTTTTCAAGCTAGCACGAAGTTGTTCAGCACGTTTTCGGTTTACGCCAAAATCAGAATAACCAGTGCGAGACTCCGAACGCACCATCAGTTTGCCATCCGTGATTTTAAGTTCTAAGTCATCGACAAAACGCATGATGCGAGAAGTACATTCAACACGCAGATAATCTTCTGTTTTACTCGCGGTTTTCGATCCCGGTAAGGTTAGCGCAACCTGCTCAATCGCATCTAAGTTCACTGAATCTGACAACTCAAACGCGGCCAAAGCATGCTGCTCACGGTCATCTTGAGTGGATACGCAGTTTGGTTTGTCTCCACAAGGTGATGAAGTTCTGTCTTTCATGTCCGTGATTCCTTGGCTGCAAGCGGTTAAAGTGAAAAGAGATAGCGAGAGGAGAGCGGCTTTTTTCATAGTGTTTCCTATGGCGTTGTTTTAATTGTAATTGTAGTTCTCGGTATTCGTTAATTTACGATTGTTTTACGTATTCTTTGTTATGCCGTTGGTAAAACATATCGAATTTAAAAAAGGATCCATATACGGATCCTCTTTTTATAGTAACGGCTTGATTAATAGCGGAAACTTTAGATTAGTCACACTTCTAGGTAATCCAAGATGCCTTCCGCTGCTTTACGGCCTTCATCGATAGCGGTTACTACCAAGTCAGATCCTCGAACGGCATCGCCGCCCGCAAAGATCTTGCTGTTGGTGGTTTGGTATTGAAACTCTTGTTTACTCGGGGCCTTGATACGTCCCCATTGATCGAGTTCCACACCGAAAGGTTCTAACCACTCCATAGCATGGGGTTGGAAACCAAATGCCATAATGACGGCATCAGCCTCAAGAACATGCTCACTGCCTTCGACAGGTTCTGGGCGACGACGACCTGCTTCATCGGGTTCACCTAGCGCCGTTTTCACCACTTTGACGCCAGTAACGTGACCTGATGAATCCGTTTCCAGTGCTAATGGTTGAAGGTTGAACATGAACTTCACGCCTTCTTCTTTCGCGTTCTTCACCTCACGACGAGAGCCTGGCATGTTTGCTTCATCTCGGCGATAAGCACAAACAACGTTAGCTGCCTGTTGACGAATCGAAGTTCGGACACAGTCCATCGCAGTATCACCACCACCAAGCACGACCACTTTTTTGCCCTTCATGTCGATAAATGGGGTTGGGTTATCCAGTTCCATGACCTTGTAAGTATTGGAAACAAGGAAGGGTAGAGCATCATAAACGCCCGGTGCTTCTTCGTTGTCTAACCCTGCACGCATGTTTTTGTAGGTGCCGACACCCAAGAAAACAGCATCATAATCATCGACCAGTTGTTGTAGTTGAACGTCTTTACCGACTTCGGTATTCATCTTAAATTCGACCCCCATTCCACTAAAGATACGGCGACGGTTTTCCATGATGCCTTTCTCGAGTTTGAATGATGGGATACCAAACGTGAGCAGACCACCGATCTCCGGATAGCGGTCAAATACCACGGCTTTCACACCATTTCGAACTAAGATATCAGCAGCAGCAAGACCGGCGGGGCCTGCGCCGATGATTGCGACCTTTTTGTCGGTCCATTCGACATGCGACATGTCTGGCTTCCAACCCATCTCAAACGCTTTGTCATTGATGTATTTTTCAATGTTGCCGATGGTGACTGCGCCGAAATCGTCGTTGAGTGTACAAGAACCTTCACACAGACGGTCTTGAGGACAAACTCGTCCACACACCTCAGGTAAGCTGTTGGTTTGGTGAGACAGTTCAGCCGCTTCGATAATGCGCCCTTCATTGGCAAGCTTGAGCCATTGAGGGATGTAGTTGTGGACTGGGCACTTCCATTCACAGTAAGGGTTACCACAATCTAAACAGCGGTCAGCTTGCGCCTTGGCTTGTTGTTTAGTGAAAGGTTCGTAGATCTCTACAAACTCAATCTTACGAATCTTGATTGGTTTCTTCGCTGGATCTACGCGATTCACATCAATAAATTGGTATACATTCTGGCTCATGATTGGCTCCTTCCAATTATTGTGCTTGAACACGAAGTTCAGCTGAGCTGCGGCTTTGGTGACCGAGCAAGGTGTTAAGATCCGCCGTCTTCGGCTTCACTAAGTAGAACTTCGGAATCCATTCATCAAAGTTCGCCAGAATCGCTTCAGCGTGTGCGGAGCCTGTTTCTTCTAAGTGCTCCGCAATCAAGCCGCGCAGATGTTCTTGGTGGATAAATAAGTCCGACAGAGAAAGTGCCTCGACCGATTCGTTGTTCACTCGGCCTTGGAAGTCTTCATTCTTATCCATCACATAAGCAAAACCACCTGTCATACCGGCGCCGAAGTTGACTCCGGTTGCGCCAAGAATCGCCACAATACCACCCGTCATATACTCACAAGCGTTATCACCCGCACCTTCAATCACAGCGACGGTGCCTGAGTTACGCACGCCAAATCGCTCGCCGGCAGTACCTGCTGCAAATAACTTGCCTCCGGTTGCGCCATACAAACAGGTGTTACCGATGATGGTCGCTTCGTTACAAACAAATGCAGTACCTTGGTGAGGCTTGATAACCACCTTACCGCCCGCCATGCCTTTGCCGACATAGTCATTAGCATCGCCTGTCAGATATAGCTCGACGCCACCCGCGTTCCAAACTGCAAAAGATTGGCCCGCTGTACCATCGAGGTACAACTTAATTGGTGAGCCCGCCATGCCTTGGTTACCGTAACGCTTCGCTATTTCACCAGAGATACGAGCACCAATCGAGCGATCGGTGTTGATTACGTTGTAGTAAAGGTTGGTGGACTGTCGTTTCTCAATCGCATCGAGTGCATCATCAAGGATTTGTTGGTTGAGCTGAGCCTTATCGAATGGTGCGTTTGGCTCGGTCCAAAACAGCGGGTGACCTTCTGGAGATACCGGAACTTCAAGTATTGAAGAGAGATCGAGTTTGCTCTGTTTCGCCGTGAGGCCTTGAACGGCTTCAAGTAGATCTGTGCGACCAATCAAGTCCGTGAGTTTTTCCACGCCAAGTTCTGCAAGGTGTTGGCGTACTTCATCGGCTAGGCCAGTAAAGTAGTTGACCACCATGTCTGGCAGACCTTTGAAGTATTCGCGGCGTAGCGTTTCATCTTGAGTCGCCACACCCGTCGCACAGTTGTTTAGGTGACAAATTCGTAGGAACTTACAACCCATGGCGACCATTGGCGCGGTACCAAAACCAAAGCTTTCAGCACCGAGAATCGCGCCTTTAATGACATCAAGGCCAGTTTTTAAACCACCATCGACTTGCAAGCGGATCTTATGACGCAGGCCATTGGCAACCAATGCTTGTTGAGTTTCCGCTAAGCCAAGCTCCCAAGGACAACCTGCGTATTTTACTGAGGTCAGTGGGCTTGCCGCGGTGCCACCGTCGTAGCCTGAAATGGTGATCAGATCGGCATAGGCTTTTGCTACACCAGTTGCAATCGTACCGACACCCGGTTCGGATACTAACTTCACTGAAACCAAGGCTTTAGGGTTCACTTGCTTAAGGTCGAAAATCAGCTGCGCTAGATCTTCGATAGAATAAATATCGTGATGTGGAGGCGGGGAGATCAGTGTCACCCCTTGAACTGAATATCTCAGCTTAGCGATTTCTGCGGTGACTTTATGTCCCGGCAGTTGACCACCTTCGCCCGGCTTCGCACCTTGTGCGACTTTGATTTGTAAAACATCCGCATTGGTTAAGTAATGTGGCGTCACACCAAAACGACCGGAAGCGATCTGCTTGATACGGGAGTTACGATCAGTCCCAAAGCGTCGTGGATCTTCACCACCTTCACCAGAGTTGGAGTAACCACCCAAGCGGTTCATCGCTATGGCTAATGCTTCGTGCGCTTCTGGGCTCAACGCACCGATCGACATTGCCGCAGAATCGAAGCGTTTAAACAGATCGCTGTTAGGCTCGACTTGCTCGAGTGGTAGAGGTTGGTCGGCTTTTTTGAGGCTCATTAAGTCGCGTAACATCGCAGCGGGTCGAGCATTTACTTGCTTAGCAAAAGAGAGATAATCTGATGCTTCACCGGTTTTTACTGCAGTTTGCAGCGTCCCAACCACATCAGGGTTATAGGCGTGATATTCGCCGCCGTGTACATATTTGAGCAAACCACCGTGTTCGATCGGCTTGCGCTTAGTCCATGCCTTACGCGATAGGTTATAGATATCTTGTTGGAAATCACTAAAGCTAGCACCTTGGATTCGAGTGGTAACTCCGCGGAAACAGAGCTCAACTATATCCGAATGTAGGCCAACAGCTTCGAAAAGCTGCGAACAGCGGTAAGAGGCAATAGTTGAAATACCCATCTTCGACATGATCTTATATAGACCTTTGTTGATGCCGTTTTGGTAATTTTGCATTGCGGTACGATAGTCTTTATCTAAAGACCCGTCATCCAACATTTTACCTAACGCTTCATAAGCGAGGTATGGGTAAACGGCGGTAGCTCCGAAGCCAATCAGCACGGCAAATTGGTGTGGATCGCGCGCAGTTGCGGTTTCAACCACGATGTTGGCGTCACAACGTAGGTTGTTGTCAGCAAGCCTGGTTTGCACCGCACCGACAGCCATCGCTGCTGGAACTGGCAGTTTGCCTTTTTCTAAACCTTTGTCTGAAAGCACAATCAGAACAGCACCATCACGCACTTCTTGAACCGCACGATCACACAAGTCATTGATGGCTTGTTCGAGATCTTGCTGAGCCGGATCGTAGTGTAGGCTTAGAAGCGCGTGGCCATAGTGTTTTTGATTTAACTGCAGAAGTTGCTGCATGTCAGAGTAGAGAAGAACGGGCGAATTAAATGTTACACGGTAGGCGTGGCCATCTGTTTCGCAGAATACATTCATCTCTTTACCGATACTGGTCGCTAAAGACATCACGTGTTTTTCACGCAATGGATCGATTGGCGGGTTGGTGACTTGTGCAAACTTCTGACGGAAATAATCAGTGATGAGACGCTCTTTAGAAGAGAGTACGGCCATTGGCGTATCATCGCCCATCGAGCCTACTGCCTCTTGCCCCATATCACCAAGTACTCGCAGCACTTGGTCTGATTCTTCGTTGCTCATCGCAAACTGTTTTTGGTAGGTTTTGAGCGTGTCATCGTCAAAGCTGCGCTTACCGACTTGCTCATCGGGCAGATCGGAAAACGGTGTGAGTTTGTGAACGTTCTTTTCCATCCACTCTTTATAAGGGTGGCGACCTTTGAGGTCATTGTCGATCTCGTTAGATTGCCACAGTTTGCCGCGGCGCGTATCAATAACGAGCAATTCACCTGGGCCGACACGCCCCTTTTCAGCGACTTCATCTGGCGCGTAGTTCCATATACCCACTTCTGATGCCAAGGTGATCAAACTGTCTTTGGTGATCACATAACGTGCAGGACGTAAGCCGTTTCTATCGAGGTTACATGCCGCGTAACGACCATCAGAAAGGACGATACCTGCGGGGCCATCCCACGGCTCCATATGCTTGGAGTTGAAGTCATAAAAGGCGCGCAGATCGGGGGCCATATCTGGGTGATTTTGCCAGGCGGGCGGTACAAGCATACGCATCGCTCGGAAGATATCCATACCACCAGCAAGGAATAGATCGAGCATGTTATCTAGGCTTGATGAATCTGATCCTGTCTCATTCACAAAAGGTGCGGCCGTTTGTAAATCGGGCAGCAGAGGTGAAGAGAATTTATAGGCGCGAGCCTTAGCCCATTGACGGTTGCCTTCAATGGTATTGATCTCACCATTGTGCGCTAAATAGCGGAATGGCTGAGCCAGTGGCCAACGGGGCTGAGTATTGGTTGAGAAGCGCTGGTGGAACAGACATATCGCCGATTCCATGCGTAAGTCAGCAAGATCGAGGTAAAATCGCGGAAGATCGGCCGGCATACACAGACCTTTGTAAACCATGACTTGTGTCGAAAGGCTACAAATATAGAAATCTTTGTCTTCGGTGAGCTGCTTTTCAATTCTACGACGAGCAATGTATAGACGTCGTTCAATATCGCGTTCACGCCAACCCGCAGGAGCTGAGATAAAGACTTGCTGAATATTGGGAACTGAATCTTTGGCGATCGGACCTAATACGTCTGTGTTGGTTGGTACAACGCGCCAACCTGCAACCGTTAACGTTTCTTGAGCGAGCTCTTTATTGACGATGTCTTGCGCGGTTTGCGCTTTGATTGGATCTTGGCTGAAGAAAATCATGCCGACAGCGTATTGCTTGCCGAGCTTGAAGTTATTCTCTTCTGCAATAATTCTGAGATAAGAGTCTGGTTTCTGTAGCAATAAGCCACAGCCATCTCCTGTTTTACCATCCGCAGCAATACCACCACGGTGTGTCATACGATCGAGGGCTGAAATAGCCGTTCGTACCAACTTATGACTGGGTTGGCCTTCCATTTGCGCTATTAAACCAAATCCACAGTTGTCTTTTTCAAGACTAGGATCATATAGAGCCATTGCAATTCTCCCTTTTGCTTCTCTGTCATCCAGACAGTAAATGACCAACTATTCATGTACTTATTATTTTTATCAATGGGTTATTCTATTGCTCGGTTGAAATCTTGTTAATTGTGTTAATGTGTGTGATTGATTTTGTTTTCATCAGTTTTACAACGTATAGCTAATTGTGTTTAAGGTCAAGTTCATGGTTAATTATCATGCGTAAACGCGATTAACCACGTAATAATCTAAAGTTGTAGAATGATATCAAGGTTCTATAACAGAATACTGTTAATGGGATTTAACAGATGTAACTGGGTGATTTTCGAACTGGCAGGGCGTCAGGTAAAAAAAAGGCTAGCATCGAGTGCTAGCCAAATACAAAAGTTTAGGAAGGGTGTTGCTTTTCCTCTAGGCTAACGTCTGTGACATTAGCCTGAGAAATATTATGCGGAAAGCATGAGTGAATCCGCTTTCGCTTCTAAGTTTGAGTTGCCCATTAAGAAGTCATCAATAGCAATTGCACATTCACGACCTTCGTTGATACAGCGAACGACAAGAGATTGACCAGTGCGCATATCACCAGCAGCGAAAACACCTTTTTGATTGGTCGCAAAACCTTCAGAAGCGACGTTGCCGCGGTCGTCCAGTTTGATATCTAGTTGAGCAAGCACACCTGATGGTTCAGGGTGCAAGAAGCCCATTGCTAGGAATGCCATATCACAAGGGATAACACGTTCAGAGTTAGCGACTTCCTCAAAAGCTGGACGCTCACCTGGTTTCGCATCTTGCCAAACGATGTCAGCGATACGTAGACCCGTCACTTGGCCTTGCTCGTTACCGATGAACTCTTTAGTCAGGATGTTCCAATGACGCTCACAACCTTCTTCATGAGAGGTTGTGGTCTTCATGATCATTGGGTATTGAGGCCAAGGCATATTGGCTGGGCGCTTCTCTGGCGGGACCGGCATGATCTCTACCTGAGTAATGCTTGCTGCTTTATGACGGTTTGATGTGCCTACACAGTCAGAACCCGTATCACCACCACCGATAACCACAATGTGCTTATCTTTTGCGTGAATCTCTTCTGTCTTAAGCTCTAAGTCGTTCGCTCGGCGGTTGTTTTGACCCAGGAAATCCATGGCAAAGTGAACGCCTTTCAGCTCACGACCTGGAATTGGTAAGTCGCGTGGCACCGTAGATCCACCCGTTAGTAACACCACATCAAACTCTTGACGTAACTGCTGAGCATTGACATCAACGCCGATGTGTTGGTTCACTTTGAATTCAACACCTGCTTCTGCCATTAGGTTGATCTTACGATCAATCACGTCCATACCCAGTTTGAAGTCTGGGATACCAAAGCGCAGTAAGCCACCCACTTTCTCGTCACGCTCAAAGACTGTCACAGAGTGACCAGCACTGTTTAGCTGCTCAGCAGCGGCTAGACCCGCAGGGCCTGAACCAATCACTGCGACAGTTTTACCTGTGCGAGAACGTGGTGTTTTCGGTTTTGCGTACCCTTCACGGTACGCCGTTTCGACAATCGTTTTCTCGATATTACAGATGGTGATTGGATCTTGGTTAATACCAAGAACGCAGGCACTCTCACAAGGAGCTGGACAAACACGACCTGTAAATTCAGGGAAGTTGTTGGTGGAGCTTAGAATGTTCCACGCTTCTTCCCAGCTGTCACGGTAAACCGCGTCATTGAATTCAGGGATGATGTTGCCAATCGGACAGCCGTTGTGACAGAAAGGTACACCACAGTCCATACAACGAGATGCTTGAGTATTGATCTTTTCACCAAACTCTTCGTTAAGTACGAATTCTTTGTTGTTTTCAATACGAACTGACGGGTCAAGCTTCTTTGGAAGCTCACGACCGTGCTCTAAAAATCCAGTAGGCTTACCCATTATACTGCCTCCACTTGTTCCGTTTGTGCTTGTTGTGCTTCAGCTTTACGCTTTTCAAGAACCGCTTTGTAGTCTCGAGGCATGACTTTAACCAGTGATGCAACGCTAGCTTCAAAGTTGTCTAGGAAAGACTGAGCAACTTCACTTCCTGTGAATTCAACATGCTTAGTTAGCATATCTAGTAAAAGATCTTTATCTTCTTGTTCTATCGGATCTAGGTCGACAAGTTCTGCGTTGAGTTTGCTTTCGAAGTCGCCCGCTTTATCCCACACATAAGCGACACCGCCACTCATACCAGCAGCAAAGTTACGACCTGTTGCTCCTAGGATTATCGCCGCACCACCAGTCATGTATTCACAACCGTGGTCACCCACGCCCTCAACAACAACCTTCGCACCAGAGTTACGAACACAGAAACGTTCGCCCGCCATACCGCGAATGAAAGATTCGCCTGATGTTGCACCATAGAAACATACGTTACCAACAACGATGTTATCTTCGGCAACGATGGTTGACTTCGCATCTGGGTACAGTACCAATGTACCGCCAGATAGACCTTTACCCCAGTAATCGTTCGCGTCGCCTTCTACTTCGAACTTCACACCTTTCGCAAGGAAAGCGCCGAAAGACTGACCAGCAGATCCCGTGAACTTCACGTTCATTGGCTGTGGTAAACCTTGGTCTTTGTAAACCTTCGAGATTTCGTTCGACAGCATGGTACCTGCAGAGCGGTCCGTGTTGATAATAGGGAAGCTCGCATTCACGGCTTCGCCTTTCTCAAGAGCTGGAATTGCAGCTTGAATCAACTTGCGGTCTAGAACGTCTTCTAGGTTGTGGTTTTGTTGTGTCTGGTTGTAGATTCCATCTTCTGCACGCGCCTGCTCGATGTGCAGTACAGGGGTTAGATCGAGGTTCTTGTACTTCCAGTGACCGATGTCATCACGAACTTTAAGTTTGTGCGATTGACCCACCATCTCATCGATAGAGCGGAAGCCAAGTTCAGCCATGACTTCACGCAGACCTTCAGCCATGTATTGGAAGAAAGTGACGACGTCTTCTACGCGGCCGTCGAAACGTTCACGCAGAGTCTTGTTCTGTGTTGCGATACCAACAGGACAAGTATTTTTGTGACACTTACGCATCATGATACAGCCTTCAACCACTAGAGCGGCTGTTGCTACGCCCCATTCTTCAGCGCCAAGTAACGTTGCGACTGCAAGGTCTCGTGGTGTTTTCATCTGACCATCAGACTGAACAACGATACGGTTACGTAGGCCGTTTTTCAGTAGTGTTTGGTGCGTTTCCGCTAGACCCAGTTCCCAAGGCAGACCGGTGTGACGGATAGAAGACATCGGAGATGCACCCGTACCACCATCAAAACCTGCGATAAGTACTACGTCAGCTTTCGCTTTCGCTACACCCGATGCAATCGTACCTACGCCAGCTTCTGATACTAGCTTCACGTTGACACGGCCGTTACGGTTCGCGTTTTTCAGATCGTAGATCAGCTGAGCCAAATCTTCGATTGAGTAGATATCGTGGTGTGGCGGTGGTGAGATAAGACCTACGCCCGGAGTTGAGTGACGCGTTGCGCCGATCCAATCATCAACCTTATCACCAGGTAGTTGACCACCTTCGCCCGGTTTCGCACCTTGAGCCATCTTGATTTGTAGTTCATCAGCGTTCGATAGGTAGTAAGACGTTACACCAAAGCGACCAGAAGCCACCTGTTTGATTGCTGAACGTTCCCAGTCGCCGTTTTCTTTACGTTCGAAACGTGCTGGATCTTCACCACCTTCACCTGAGTTTGATTTCGCGCCGATGCGGTTCATCGCAACAGCCAGTGTTGAGTGAGCCTCATGCGAGATTGAACCAAAGCTCATTGCGCCGGTTGCGAAACGCTTAAGGATGTTCTCGATTGGTTCTACTTCTGCTAGAGGAATAGAGCCTGCAGGGTTCTTGATGAAATCCAGTTGGCTACGTAGCGTTGCTGCGTTATCGCCTTGGTCATCGACTGCTTTTGCGTACTTCTTGAACTGACCGTAATCTTTGTTACGCGTCGACTCTTGAAGTAGAGAAATCGTTTCTGGGTTGAATAAGTGCTTCTCACCACGCTGTTTCCACTGGTAAACACCGCCAACATCAAGGATTTGAGCTGGGATTTCACGAGCTGGGTAACCAACACGGTGACGGACCAGTACTTCACGAGCGATGTCGTCGATCGTTAGACCTTGGATACGAGAAACCGTACCGGTGAAGTATTTTTCAACCACTGACTTGCTGATACCAAGAGCTTCAAAAATTTGCGCACCGTGGTAAGACTGCAGTGTCGAGATCCCCATCTTAGAGAAGATCTTCAGTAGACCGCCGTTAACACCTTTACGGTAGTTATCGAAGAACTCACGTGGGTGTACGTTTGGATCGAGCTTCTTCGTACGTTGTAGTTCAACAATCGTTTCAATTACTAGGTATGGGTTAACTGCGTTCGCACCGTAACCGATAAGCGTTGCAAAGTGGTGTGTCTCACGAGCGTCGCCCGTTTCAACCACGATGTCACACTTAGCACGTAGCCCTTTACGGATTAGGTGGTGGTGAACCGCGCCAACGGCCAGCATTGCTGGAATAGCGGCATGGTTTGAGTTAACTGCACGGTCGGTCAGTAGGATGATAGAGTAACCATCAATCACGGCATCTTCTGCGTATTGGCAGATACGCTTAAGTGCGCGCTCTAATTTACCTTGGTCGCCATTTGCTTGGAATACGATGTCCAGTGTCTTCGCTTGAAGGTGCTCGTTATCGATTGCACGCAGTTTTTCTAACTCCGAGTTAGACAGTACTGGAGACTCAAGTTCTACTTTTTGACAGTGCTCAGGTGTTTCAGCAAGTAGGTTCTGATCTTTACCTAGGTAAGTGTTCAGAGACATAACCATACGCTCACGAATCGGGTCGATTGGCGGGTTGGTGACTTGTGCAAACAACTGTTTGAAGTAGTTTGAAAGGTGCTGCGATTGGTGAGACAGAATCGCGAGCGGCCAGTCAGCACCCATTGCAGAAAGTGGCTCGTAGCCTGTTTTCGCAAGAGGTAGAATGATTTCGTTGACTTCTTCAGAGCTCACGCCAAACGATTGTTGTTTGTGTAGGAGTTTATCTGGAGAAGGTTGGCTAAATTCGTTGCTCGCATCGGGTAGCTTTTTCAAGCTCAGAAGGTTCTCTTCAACCCACTTTTCGTAAGGCTGTGCTTTAGCAATGCTGTCTTTCACTTCTTCATCAGAAATGATGCGGCCTTGCTCAAGGTCAGCAACAAAGATACGACCTGGTTGCAGACGACCACGGTACTCAACGTTTTCTGGTGCGATTTCAACTACGCCAGACTCAGATGCCATCACTAGGAAGTCATCTTTAGTGACTGTGTAGCGAGAAGGACGCAGACCGTTACGGTCTAGTGTTGCACCGACTTGAACACCATCCGTGAAACAGACAGATGCTGGGCCATCCCATGGTTCCATAACGTTCGCGTGGTACTGGTAGAACGCGCGACGAGTTGGATCCATGTTTTTGTTTTCTTGCCATGCTTCTGGGATCATCATCATCAACGCATGTGGCAGAGTACGACCTGAAAGAACAAGTAGCTCAAGCGCCATATCGAAGTTTGATGAATCCGAACTGCCTTCCTGACAGATAGGCAGTAGCATGTCGATTTCAGCTTGTGTGAACAGATCCGATTCTAGGATTGCTTCACGTGCTTTCATCCAGTTTAGGTTACCGCGAACCGTATTGATTTCGCCATTATGTGCGATGTAACGGAAAGGCTGAGCTAGACGCCAACGTGGGAATGTATTGGTAGAGAAGCGAGAGTGTACCAATGCTAGAGCTGTTACCATGGTTGGGTTTTGCAGGTCTAGGAAGTACTGAGGAACTTGTTCGGTTGTTAGCTGACCTTTGTACACCAATGTCTTGTAAGACATAGAGTTGATGTAGAAGTCATCACCGATATTTGACACGCTTTCTAGGCATACACGAACTGTGTAGTTACGTAGAACATACAGTTTACGCTCAAGCTCTTCTGGTGTGATACCAGGGCCGCCAGAAATAAAAACGTGTTCAAATTGAGGTTCAGTGCTTAGTGGGTCAGCACCAATCATTGAATTGTCAGTTGGAAGTTCACGGTAACCGATCACATCTAACTCAAGGCGTTGTGCATTGCGTTCTAGAATGTCACGACACTGTGCACGTTTGTGTTCATCTTTAGGGAAAAGTACAACACCAACACCATATTTTTCAAAAGATGGCAGCTTAATTCCAAGCTTTACGGCTTCTTCTAGTAAGAATTCGTGCGGCTTCTGTAGCAGGATACCTGCACCATCACCAGAACACGGATCGCAGCCTTGGCCGCCACGGTGTTCCATACGTGCAAGCATATCGAGTGCTTGAGTGACTACATCATGAGATTTGCGATTCTTTAGATGCGCAACAAAACCGATACCACAAGCGTCATGCTCCAATTCAGGAGTATACAGACCCTGTGAGTTCTGCTCTTGATCTACCATAGATACATCCTTCCAGTTAAATCTAGGCGCAACTTCTTTGTATAAAGTTAGCCTTGTCCTTTTATATTTATGGGTCTGAACCTGCCTATGCTGGCGGTTCGAATCCTTTCCGTATCTCGCAGGAAAAGTATTGCGAGAAAAACAATCCTTAGTGATATCCGTTTATTTTTAACCACAAACTAGTGGTTTATATAGGTGAGGAGTGGATATCACCGATTTATCAGCAAATCTTTGTTGTAAGTAAACACTCAAAAATAGCCAATATGTGTAAGTATCCTACAATTTTGTCTAGGCGAATTGCAATGAAAGTTGAGCCATGTAGACCATTTTTTTCGTTTTATTTTGAATTTAATGGCTAACATATGTGCAACATTAGGCGAATATAGCTGATTTTTTGCATGTTTATTGATATTTGTTAGGTCGTTTACGAACGGCTTTACGTAAACTATTTGGTCGAATTTTGCAGGGATGTAATTTTTTTTCAACAAAACGAATATTCATTCTTATTTACAGAGCACTTTGAAATTATGCAACTACACGAACTGGTTAATACTATCGGCCAAGACCTTCAACGTCGTTATGGTGAGAAGGTTCATAAATTGACACTACACGGTGGTTTTAGTTGCCCAAATAGAGACGGAACCATAGGTCGCGGAGGGTGTACCTTCTGTAATGTTTCCTCGTTTGTGGACGAACAAACTCAAATTCAAAGTATTTCTGAACAGCTAAAAGATCGTGCGGGTGAGATTGCTCGTGCCAAGAAGTATCTCGCCTATTTTCAGGCGTACACCAGTACTTATGCTGAAGTGCAAGTACTCAAAAATATGTATGAAGAAGCGCTTAGAGCCCCAGAGGCTGATATTGTGGGTTTGTGTGTCGGTACAAGACCGGATTGTGTTCCAGACTCTGTATTGGAGCTGCTGGCTGGGTATGTGGAACAAGGCTATGAAATATGGCTTGAGTTAGGCTTACAAACGGCAAACGACCAAACACTGAAGCGCATTAACCGAGGTCATGATTTTGCGGTGTATGAAACGATCACCCGGCGTGCCCGCGATTTAGGGATTAAAGTGTGTACTCACCTTATTGTGGGCCTGCCGAAAGAAACCAAAGCCGATAACCTTGAAACGTTAAGCAAGGTATTAGCTGTTGGCACTGATGGAATTAAACTGCATGGCTTGCATATCGTAGAAGGCAGCACTATGGCGAAGGCATGGAAAGCTGGCAAGCTCGAAGCCCCAACGTTGGAGGAGTACATTGATATTGCGAGTGAGATCATTCAACGCACGCCAGCGGAGGTGGTCTACCATCGTGTTTCTTCAGCGGCGAGACGCCCGACTCTACTCTCTCCTTTGTGGTGTGAGAACCGTTGGTTGGCGATGACTGAGATAGGTCGGTCGCTTGATAAAACCGGCGCACAAGGCATTAAAACAGGATCTGCATTCAAGTACACTCTGCCTATTCTAAACGCAGTGAGTGGATAGGAACTGGTGACGGTAGGTTACAGCAGATAATCCCCACATTTAGTGGTAACATTTCACGCACTGATTTTATGGCATAGATTGAGAGTAAATGGAACTGGTAATGACTTGGTTATGGGACAGGGCGTATGGCTACGGTATGTATATCGTTATTGTATTGCTGATTGCTCTCATTTGCTGGCATCTCTATTCTCGTTATCAGTCGCATATCGAAACGCTTCTACTTACGACCCCATCGCCACTCTACTTTGTTGATGTGCGAAGTGGC
The DNA here is from genome assembly GCF_024347295.1 of Vibrio artabrorum. Taxonomy (NCBI): domain Bacteria; kingdom Pseudomonadati; phylum Pseudomonadota; class Gammaproteobacteria; order Vibrionales; family Vibrionaceae; genus Vibrio; species Vibrio artabrorum. Next base: position 519,994 of record NZ_AP025458.1, read on the forward strand.
GAAATACTCTATGCCAATCGTCAGGCGATGCAACTGCTCGGTATTCGCCAGGTTGGCGTTCATTTTTGCTTTCCTACTGTAGAAAGTGAAAACAACTTTCGTCACTACTTAACCAATCACATCAACTCTCGAACCTTTGAGCAGGTCTCCCTGTGGGCGCTGTCTGAATTTGAGTCATTTAAGATCAACCTAGTCGGTCGTAAGCTCCATTTTAGAAATAAGCAGACTTGGATGATTCATGCATCACTTTATCAAAATACCAATGAAGATCTGTCTCAAGAAGTGCGTGAGCTTAATATCGCGCGCACGATTTTGGATTCGTTATCTGAGCTTATCTATGTGAAAGATCAAAGGGGGGGACTGGTTGCGAGCAATCGCTCGTTTAAAAAGTTTTGGCATGGCCGTCAAGATGAGGGCTCCTCAAGTATTTCAGGTGGTGCTTTGAAAGGGCGTGTGAGTGAGCGATCTTGGACTACGGACCAAGAGGGAAAAAGTTGCCTGCTTGAAACTTATCAAAGTGTTTTACTATCCCAAGATGGGGAGAGGATTGGAACTTTGTCAATCAGTCACGATGTGACGGATTGGCATGACATGCAGCAACAATTACGCGGTGAAATGGAAAAACGAAAAGATACCGAAGTGGCGCTTGCGCAGCGTGAGACCATTTTACAAAATATCTTGGAAGCGAGCCCTGACGCGATTGGTATTTTTAACGAGAATATGGTTTACCAAGCGTGTAATAAGGCTTTTGTAACAGCGCTTGGGATCTCAGATGTGAGCGATCTCATTAGTAAGCGACTGCAGGATGTGGTCCCAAATAGCATATATGCGCGTCTTGCCAATACGGATTATCAAGCTCTTCATCACGGTGAAATATTACGCTTTACCGATACCGTGGTTTCTAGTGATGGTCAGTTTACTTGGTATGATGTGGTGAAGTCACCGTTTAGAGACCCAGTATCAAAAACAAACGGTGTGTTAATCATGGCTCGTGATATTACCGAGCGCTATTTGGCTGAGCAGAAGCTTGAAGAGGCCAATCTTGAGCTTGAACGCCTCAGCTTCATGGACAGCCTTACTCAGGTTTCTAATCGACGCAGTTTTGATGAGCAGTTACTGACATTGTGGGGCTATCATGTTCGTGAAAAGTTACCACTAACCATTATGTTATGTGATATCGACTTTTTTAAAGGGTATAACGATTTTTATGGGCATCAACAAGGTGATGATGCATTAATTCAAGTTTCACAAGCATTTAAGCAGGTGCTCAATCGCTCTTCTGATTTTGTGGCTCGCTATGGCGGTGAAGAGTTTGGTTTTATTCTACCGAATACAACGACAGAGGGTGCGAAGTTGGTGGCGCGTCGTATTCATGATGAAGTCCAAAATTTGAAGCTGGCACATGAGAAGTCGACAGTCTCTGAGCTTCTCACGGTGAGCATCGGTATCATATCTTATATTCCTACGCCAAATGACGAAATGGAATCTGCGGTTGCGATGGCAGACCGCGCGCTTTACCAAGCTAAATCTGAAGGCCGAAATCGTTCGTTTGTCTCTTCCTTTTCAATGCACTAAATTTTCAGATTAACGCGCTCTATAAAATCGATGATTGGGCTAACTTATTAATTGTTGTCGAGTGCACATGATATTAATTAAATAATCTTGATATAACGGTGGCTCTCTTGCTACGTGTGATGTGGCTAGCTTACCTGCTTTCTTCAAACACGCTAGAATGTGGCTAGTCTTAACGCATGGAGCGCTAAATGAAACCCATGAAAAACCTCGCCCAGTATTACGTGGATCTACTTGTCAAACTGGGAATTGTCCGCTTTTCAATTTTACTCGCTCTAGCGCTTGTTGCGCTTGCCGTTGTCGTACAGGTCGGCATCACTCTAGCACTTAACGGTAGTGTTGATGATATCGATATTATTCGTTCAGCCTTTTTTGGTTTGGTGATCACCCCTTGGGCCGTTTATTTCCTGTCCGTGGTCGTCGATCAGTTAGAAGAGTCCCGTCAAAGGTTGGCGAAGTTAGTCTCTAAGCTTGGTGACATGCGTGATAGAGACCAAGAACTCAATAATAAACTGCAACTTAATATCGAAAAGCTTAACCAAGAAATTGAAGAGCGTGAAAAAGCCGAAGAAGCACGGGCTGAAGCGATGCACGATCTCGAAAATGAAGTATTCCAGCGAGAGCGAACTCAACTTGAATTGGCTGAACGTACTGCACTACTGCGTTCGTTTATTGATGCGTCTCCGGACCTTATTTACTACCGGAATGAAGAAGGGGTGTTCTCGGGATGTAACCGTGCGGTTGAAGAACTGACCGGAAAAACAGAAAAAGATCTGGTGGGTTTAACCCCTTGGGATGTCTACAGTAAAGAGATCGCGCAGCAAGTTGTTGAAACAGATAAGAAGGTTTTTACCGACAACCAATCACTGACCTACGACCAATGGTTAGAATATCCTGATGGGCGCAAGAGCTACTTCGAGCTGCGTAAGGTGCCTTTTTATAGCAAAGATGGGCGTCATCTCGGCTTAGTGGGGTTTGGTCGTGATATTACTGAACGTAAAGAGCACCAAGAGTCACTAGAAAAGGCCAGTCGTGACAAAACCACTTTTATCTCCACCATCAGTCATGAACTAAGAACACCGCTTAATGGCATCATAGGCTTGAGCCGTATGTTGTTGGACAGTCATTTGACCACTGAACAGCGTAAACAGATGCAAACCATCAAAGTGTGCGCCGTGACATTAGGTAATATCTTTAACGATATTATCGATATGGATAAGTTTGATCGCCGTAAACTGGAATTATTCCCAACCCCAATAAACTTTGAAGATTTCGTCGTTGAAATTGAGAGTATTTCAGCATTGATGGCAGAACAAAAAGGTTTACGGTTCGATCTTGAACGACTCTCTGATTTACCTATTTCAGTTGAAGTTGATGGTACGCGTCTAAGACAAGTGTTGTGGAACTTGGTTAGTAATGCCATGAAGTTCACCAAGGATGGCGGCGTGGTGATGACAGTCAGTGCGTACATTGACGGTGATTTTGCCGATATCACGATGGAAGTTGAGGATACAGGGATAGGTATTCCAGAAAGTGAAGTGGATAAAATTTTCGCGATGTACTATCAGGTGAAATCGGGTTCTGACAATTTGCATGCCGTGGGAACAGGGATTGGTCTTGCGGTCTCTAAGCAACTGATCAATATGATGGATGGCGATATTAATGTCACCAGTGAAGAGGGTTTTGGCAGTACCTTTACGGTTTCTATTCGCGTGCCAGTGAATCACGATACTCAGGCGCTGATTAAGAAACCGAGAAAGCAATCTAACCTTAAGATCTTTATGGTAGAAGACATAGAACTTAACATTACGGTTGCTCGTTCTCTGCTTGAAAGTTTGGGTCATGAAGTTACGGTGGTAATGACAGGGCAAGAGGCACAAATTGTTTTCAATCCTGACAATTATGATTTAGTGCTGTTGGATATCCAACTGCCTGATATGACTGGTTTCGACATAGCTCAGTATTACCGAGAGAAATACAGCAAGCTACCACCTTTAGTCGCTTTAACAGCGAATGTTTTAAATAATAAACATGAATATCTACAAAAAGGAATGGATGAAGCGATCAGCAAGCCGCTATCGGTGAAAGCGATCCAAGACGTTATCGCTAAATTTATTGAGAACACATCTGAGGTGCTAGAAGAAGATCAGGTTGTTAAGCCGATTGTTTCTTCGATTGATCCGACTTTGCTTGATATTGATATGTTAGAGTCTTATGTTGGCATTGTGGGGACGAAACCGGTTCTCGATAGCATTGCGATGTTTGAAGATATGATGCCGGAGTATATGGAAATATTGAACTCTAACATGGTCGCCAAAGACCAAGCTAGTATCGTTTCTGAAGCGCATAAGATTAAAGGTGCAGCCGGTTCTATCGGCTTGAAACGAATACAACAAGTGGCCCAGAAAGCTCAATCACCCGATATGCCAGCGTGGTGGGAGAATATCTCGGATTGGGTCGATGAAATTAATAATGAATACCAAAATGACATTGAAGTGTTAAAGAGTTGGTTAAATCAAAGGTAGAAGAATCATGAAAAAATTAGCATTCGTCGCATGCATTTTGGCGTTAGTCGGCTGCTCTGCCCCACAAGTAGAGTGGCAACAAGATAATCAAGTTGAAGTATCTGAAGCGACCGTCACCATGAAAAGTAACCTTTGGCACAGCAAGATGCCAACGATCGAAGAGGCTCAAGATAAGACACTATACGGTTCTATCTACCTAGAGTCTGACTCACAACTTCCAGCGACGCTTGCAGTTGAGAGTGTTACGGTTAAGCAGGGGGCGGATACCTTGTTGGTCACCGCCGACGATCTTGATTTAAAAACTCACAGTGAAACTCAATGGGAAGTTGCTTTTGTATGGCAGTTAGAGATCGACAGCGAAAAGCCAGTAGACGTAGCCGTTGAGCTTAAAGACGGTGAAATTGTGAAGTGGCTGGTCGAGAAAAACGTTAAGGTGGATACGGTTTACTAAAAACTGATTCAATTAAGAATAATAAAAAGGGAGAATGCGTTGGCATTCTCCCTTTTTTATCACTATTGATTTTACGCTTCGATTGTTAAAAACACTGACTGGTTAGCAATGCTAACCAGTGATAAGTTCAATCGACTTAGTCTTCTAGGTCACCACAAAAGCGGTAGCCTTCACCGTGAATCGTTGCGATGATTTCTGGTGTACCAGAAACTGATTCAAAGTGCTTACGAATACGACGGATTGTTACGTCTACAGTACGATCGTGTGGTTTAAGCTCACGACCAGTCATCTTCTTAAGAAGGTCTGCACGAGTTTGGATTTTACCTGGATTCTCACAGAAGTGAAGTAGAGCTCGGAACTCTGAACGAGGTAGCTTGTAGCCTTCGCCATCTGGACTAACCAGAGAACGGCTGTTGATATCGAGTACCCAACCGTTGAACTCATACTTCTCAACAATACGTTTTTCTTCTTGAACAGAGCTTGTGCTCATTGAACGGCTAAGAAGGTTACGAGCACGGATAGTCAGTTCACGTGGGTTGAAAGGCTTAGTGATGTAGTCATCTGCACCAATTTCAAGGCCAAGTATTTTATCAACTTCGTTATCACGACCCGTTAAGAACATAAGCGCTACGTTTGCTTGTTCACGCAATTCACGCGCAAGCAATAGGCCATTCTTGCCAGGAAGGTTTATGTCCATAATAACAAGGTTAACTTGGTTGTTAGATAGCACTTGGTGCATCTCTTCACCGTCGCTAGCCTCAAAAACAGCATATCCCTCTGCTTCAAAAATACTCTTTAGAGTGTTACGAGTTACTTGCTCATCTTCAACGATCAGAATCTGCGGGGTTTGCATTTGGCGGTACCTAAATTTGTGACGAAACTGTGTTAGTAGAATAAATTCTAGGCAAAAAAGTAACATACAGGTAATAGAATTTTGATGATAACGTAAAGTTTTCAAAAAAACACTTACTTCTAGCTATCTGCCTTCCTTGAAGTATTGCCCAATAACGTAGATCCAGTACGCCTTTTAATCATTCTTTTAGTAATTGCAGAGGATTCTATAATGTTAACAGCATGCTAACAATACGAGAATGTTAATTCCATTCACTTTGTTGATTTACATCAATTGCCGTATCGCAACAAACTTTAATAGTATGGCTACAACTCAACCAATGTTATGGTGAGTATTTAGTAATAAAAAAAGAATGATTATTCGATATGGTTCTCACCTGCTTTTCGGTTAAACACAAGAATATGAACGAATGGGACTGAAAGCTGTCTTTAAAATTTAGTAGATAAATATGCTCAATCAATGGTGATTCTCTATTGAATGGAGCGTGGAACCATGGGAAAGGGATTAATTTTAATAACATATAAATGTATCGAGGCGCATCTGACTTAACAGGTAACGCTTCACTCACGGAGGATATATGCACGATATAACACCCGACTTGTGTGATGAGTTTGAAAGCAAACTCACATTATTGAACATACCATTGCAGAATTTTGGTCAACGTGGTGCGTTCTGGGGGGAAATTGTAACCGTTCGTTGTTATCACGATAATTCCAAGGTTCGCGAGGTTTTAGAGAGTGAAGGCTGTGGAAAAGTGCTTGTTGTTGATGGCAATGGTTCGTGTCAGAGAGCGCTATTTGGTGACCAATTGGCGATTCTCGCTATAGAGAATGGTTGGGAAGGTGTGATTGTGAACGGTGCAGTGCGAGATGTTGGGATGATGTCTCAAATGGATCTTGGTGTGCAGGCACTTGGCACATCACCATTTAAAACCGAGAAACGTGGAGTGGGGCAGGTTAATGTGACTCTTTCTGTGCATAATCAGCTGATTCAGCCAGGTGATTACATTTATGCTGATTGGAATGGGGTCTTAATTTCATCTGAATTATTAATTGAAGCTTGAAGGTTTAGACGTAATGTCATTGGATTGGTTAGTCGATATAAACTTTAGAGTTAAGACGCAATCTACGGTTTTATCCATAATAGCTCGACCAAATTAGAATCTAAACCCTAATCCGACTTCAACACCTTGCTGCCATTCTTCATAGTCAAGGGTGGCATGCAAATCTAGATTTTCGGTCAGTTGCACTCGGCTTGATATCTCTGCGGCAACTGAATTTTCTCTGTCTTCGGAATCATCTTTATAAGTATGCAGGGAGCTGTTGAACGAGATCCTATCTGAGAGTTGATAACTTACGCCACTCAAAAAACCATTTTCATTTTTAAGTGAAGCGCTATTGATTCGTGTACCGACATAAAGATCAACATCAGAAAAGAGTCGATAGGAATAGCCACTGTCTATTTTCCATGTATCAAAGCTTTCACCAGAGGCGTTCTGTGTTGAGATAAAGAATTTATGATAAGAGTGGTCTATTGGGTTCGCCAGCAGAGGTAAGCTATTGAATCTGGGGAGGCTATTCGCAGAGCAAACAACAGGTGCAATAAAGGACAAAATAATAAGTAGCCTCTTCACTTTATCACTCCTGATACCCTTGTTATTGTTTTACGAGCCCCGTCGTTCAATTAAAGCACAATAACGGTACGTTTGCTGTGCAATTGGTGCAATATTTTATTAGGCCGATATGTGTCATCGTGACCTATTGGTTGTTGACTCAATCGTGCATCTGGAATGGGACGTTTATATCGGGTGTTTTACCCCTGAAATGATGGTTTGCTCTGAAAAATGATGCGAATGTAAAAAAGATGCAACTTTTCATTGACGTCTGGTGGTAAAAATTGGTACACGTAGAGTAAAGCACAAACAGAGAAATTGATATGCAGCACGTAAGCCCACTAGTAATGACCACCACCATTATTATTACCGACATTTACATTGTTGGGGCAGGCTGCTAAGTAACATATTTTAAAAAAAAGGCCTGTATCCAACAAGATACAGGCCTTTTTTTGTACCATTTTTATGACTTATGGAGAAAGGGATGCGCGTTTTAAAGTTTGGAGGTTCATCATTGGCTGATGCTGATCGTTTTTTACGAGCGGCTGATATTATCGCCAATAATGCCCAGCAAGAAGAGCTAGCCGTTGTACTATCGGCTCCAGGAAAAACAACCAATAAGCTAGTTGCTGTAATTGAAGCAGCATTAAAAAATGGTGAAGCAGACGCTCAAATTACAGAGATCGAATCCTCATTTTCGGATCTGTTTACAGAGATTCAAACGGTATTGCCAGCGGTTGATGGGGCTGCGTTTCAAGAGCAAGTGGATACGTCTCTTGCTCAACTGAAACAGTTCGTGAATGGTATTAATCTACTGGGCATGTGCCCCAATCACGTCAATGCTCGAATCATCAGTAAAGGTGAGCGAATCTCAATCCAGTTGATGAAAGCGGTACTTGAAGCGAAAGGCCAACCAGCAAGCCTGATTGACCCAGTTCAATACCTATACGCTAAAGGTGATCACCTTGAAGCGATGGTTGATGTGGATGTCTCGACTCAGAACTTCCGCCAATCGCCACTTCCACAAGGTCATGTCAACATCATGCCGGGCTTTACTGCTGGTAATGAAAAAGGCGAGTTAGTGACACTCGGACGTAATGGTTCTGACTACTCGGCTGCGGTTCTTGCTGCGTGTCTACGTGCTGATTGCTGTGAGATCTGGACAGATGTAGACGGTGTTTATAACTGTGACCCGCGTTTAGTCGATGATGCTCGTCTTCTTAAATCATTAAGCTACCAAGAAGCGATGGAGCTTTCTTACTTTGGCGCTTCGGTACTACACCCGAAGACTATCGCTCCTATCGCACAATTCCATATTCCTTGTCTGATCAAAAACAGCTTTAACCCGCAGGGAGCTGGGACTTTGATTGGTCAAGATACTGGCGAAGATAACCTTGCGATAAAAGGTATCACGACGCTTAGCGACCTAACCATGGTTAACGTATCAGGCCCAGGCATGAAGGGTATGGTAGGCATGGCGAGTCGTGTATTCGGTGCGATGTCTTCAGCCGGGGTTTCTATCGTCCTAATTACCCAATCTTCTTCAGAGTACAGCATTAGCTTCTGTATTGAATCGGCTGATAAAGTGAAAGCCAAGCAAGTGTTGTCCGATGCGTTTGAACTTGAACTAAAAGATGGCCTATTGGAACCGGTTGAGTTTATGGATGATGTGGCAATCGTGACGCTGGTGGGAGATGGTATGCGCACTTCTCGTGGCGTTGCTTCTCGATTCTTCTCTTCTTTGGCTGAAGTGAATGTCAATATTGTTGCTATTGCTCAAGGATCATCTGAGCGTGCGATTTCTGCCGTGATTCCTGAAGATAAAATTTCAGAAGCGATTAAAGCGTGTCACGAGAACCTCTTTAACTCTAAGCACTTCCTTGACGTATTCGTTGTTGGTGTTGGCGGTGTGGGCGGTGAGCTTGTTGACCAGATCCAACGTCAACAAAGTAAATTGGCTGACAAAGGCATCGTGATTCGCGTATGTGGTTTAGCAAACAGTAAAGGCTTGTTGCTAGACAGCGACGGGCTACCACTCGAGCAGTGGCGCGACCGCATGTCGAGTGCGACGGAAGAATTCAGCCTAGCGCGTTTAGCGGCTCTGGTTCAACGTAACCACATCATCAATCCTGTATTGGTCGACTGTACATCTAGCGAAACCATCGCTGCACAGTACGCAGACTTCCTAGCGTCTGGTTTCCACGTAGTCACACCCAATAAAAAAGCCAATACAGCAAGCATGGCTTATTATCATCAGCTTCGTGAAGTTGCACGTAGCTCGCGTCGTAAGCTGATGTATGAGACAACCGTTGGTGCAGGCCTTCCCGTCATTGAAAACTTACAGAACTTAATTTCTGCGGGAGATGAGCTTGAGAAGTTTAATGGCATTCTGTCTGGCTCATTGTCTTATATCTTCGGAAAGTTGGATGAAGGTATGACGTTAAGCCAAGCAACCAATATCGCAAAAGATAACGGCTTTACTGAGCCTGACCCTCGTGATGACTTATCCGGAATGGATGTAGCGCGTAAGCTGCTCATTTTGGCTCGTGAAGCGGGCATGGCACTTGAGTTAGAAGATGTAGAAGTCGATCAAGCACTACCACCGGGTTTTGATGATTCAGGCACGGTTGAAGAGTTTATGGCTCGCCTACCAGAAGCGGATGCTTACTTCCAAGAGCAGACAGCAATCGCGGCAGAAGAAGGCAAAGTACTTCGTTATGTTGGCGAAATCGCGGCAGGTAAGTGTAAGGTTCGTATCGCTGCTGTTGATGGCGATGACCCAATGTTCAAGATTAAAGATGGCGAGAACGCGCTGGCATTTTATAGCCGTTATTACCAACCGATCCCTCTCGTACTTCGTGGCTACGGTGCGGGTACTGAAGTAACAGCAGCCGGCGTATTCTCTGATGTGATGCGTACTCTTGGTTGGAAATTAGGAGTTTAGGAATGAGTTCAAGTGATATGGATGTTGTCGTTTATGCTCCTGCATCAATCGGTAATGTGAGTGTAGGATTTGATGTGCTGGGGGCCGCAGTGTCTCCTGTGGATGGTACACTGCTGGGCGACCGAGTTATGGTTAAAGCTGGTGATGAATCATTCTCACTTAAAACAGCAGGCAGCTTTGTTTCTAAGCTGCCAACTGAAACCAAAGAAAACATTGTCTACGATTGCTGGGTGGTGTTCTCTCGAGAGCTTGATAAAAAAGGTGTTGCGCTTAAGCCTTTGGAAATGACACTAGAAAAGAACATGCCTATCGGTTCTGGTTTAGGCTCAAGTGCATGTTCAATTGTCGCGGCACTGGATGCGCTAAACCGTTTTCATGGCCAGCCCCTGAATGAAACTGAACTGCTGGCTCTAATGGGGGAAATGGAAGGTAAGATTTCAGGCGGTATCCATTATGATAACGTTGCACCATGTTATCTTGGTGGTGTGCAGTTAATGCTCGAAGAGTTAGGTATTATTAGCCAAGAAGTACCGTGTTTTGATGATTGGTACTGGGTAATGGCGTATCCGGGGATTAAGGTTTCAACAGCAGAGGCGCGCGAGATCTTGCCTTCTCAGTATCGTCGTCAGGATGTGATTGCCCATGGCCGTCATCTAGCCGGCTTTATCCACGCGTGCCACTCTGGTCAGCCGGAGCTAGCCGCGAAGATGATCAAAGACGTGATTGCCGAACCATATCGTGAGAAACTGCTGCCAGGGTTTGCTGATGCGCGTAAATACGCAACCTCAGCGGGAGCATTGGCGACGGGGATCTCCGGTAGTGGTCCAACGCTATTTAGTATTTGCAAACAACAAGATGTCGCCGAGCGTGTTGCACGCTGGTTAGAACAAAATTACGTACAAAATGAAGAAGGATTCGTCCACGTTTGTCGCCTAGATAAGCAAGGTTCGATCGTTACAGGAAGTGAGTTATGAAGCTGTACAATATCAAAGAAAATGATGAACAAGTCTCTTTTGGCCAAGCCGTTCGTCAAGGTTTAGGTCGTAATCAAGGTCTATTTTTTCCATCTGAACTGCCAAGGTTTGATGATATCGATGCGCTGCTAGCAGAGGACTTTGTCCCTCGTAGCTCAAAGATTTTGTCTGCATTGATTGGTGATGAATTACCAAAAGAACAGGTTGATCAATTAGTGGATGCGGCATTCCAATTCCCTGCGCCGATCAATCAAGTGAAAGATGGTGTTTACGCACTGGAACTGTTTCATGGCCCAACACTCGCATTTAAAGACTTTGGCGGCCGCTTTATGGCTCAATCGTTAGCGGCGGTTTCTGATGGCGGGCAGATCACGATTCTTACAGCAACATCGGGTGATACTGGCGCAGCGGTTGCGCATGCTTTCTACGGCATGGAAAACATCAATGTCGTGATCTTATACCCGAAAGGTAAAATCAGCCCACTACAAGAAAAGCTATTTTGTACGTTAGGTAAAAATATTCATACCGTCGCCATTAATGGTGATTTTGATGCGTGTCAGGCTCTGGTTAAAGAGGCGTTTGACGATGCAGAGTTGCGCAAAGAGATTGGCTTAAACTCTGCAAACTCAATCAATATCAGCCGTTTGATGGCTCAGATCTGTTACTACTTTGAGGCGGCTTCTCAGCTGACTAAAGCGCAACGTGACAACCTCGTGATCTCTGTTCCAAGTGGTAACTTTGGCAACCTAACAGCAGGCCTATTAGCGAAAGCGTTGGGCTTACCGGTTAAGCGTTTCATTGCAGCAACCAATGAAAATGATACCGTTCCTCGTTATCTTGAAACAGGGCTATGGGAGCCAAAACCAACGGTTGCAACGACTTCAAATGCAATGGATGTCAGCCAACCAAACAATTGGCCTCGTATCGAAGAGCTTTGCCAACTGAAAGGTTGGGGCTTAGATACTTTGGGTAAAGGTAAGGTATCTGATGAGCAGAGCGCAGAGTCCGTTCGCGATCTAAAAGAACAGGGCTACCTATGTGAACCACATGGTGCAATTGCTTACCGTTTATTGGAAGAGCAGCTGCAAGAGAACGAAACCGGCATCTTCTTATGTACGGCACACCCAGCTAAATTCAAAGAAGTGGTCGATGATATCTTAGGTACAGATATTGAATTGCCTGGCCCACTGGCTAAACACGCTGCGATGGCGTTGTTGTCTGAAGATTTAGACAATGATTTTGAAGCGCTAAAAACCGTGCTTCGTCGAGTTCAGCCGTAACGTCCATCGAATAAATAAAAACGGCGCTCGATGAGCGCCGTTTTTGTATTCGAATCTAAGTTCTAAAAATTATAGAGACTCAGTAAAAGTACGAGCGATAACGTCACGTTGTTGCTCTGGTGTTAGTGAGTTGAAACGCACTGCGTAACCAGAAACACGAATCGTTAGCTGAGGGTAGTTCTCTGGGTGAGCAACAGCATCTTCTAGTGTTTCACGCTTAAGAACGTTAACGTTTAGGTGTTGGCCACCTTCGATGCGAGGAGCTGCTTCAATTGCTACTTCGCGGCTTTCGTAGTCGCCTAGGTCTGCTGCTGAGATAACTTGGTCAGCTTCGAAGCCTGCTGTAGCAACAACACAACGAGCTTCATTCTTTTCGCTGTCTAGTAGCCAGATTGAGTTTAATAGGTCATCGTTTGCTGCTTTAGTAATTTGAATACCTTGGATCATAACTATCTCCTAGTCCACTGAATGTGGTTTGATTATGGTGTTAACTTTCGATTTTTATTGAGCTGGGTAATGTATACCTAATACCCGCAAGGTTAACATTGATTTAAGTCAAAAAACAACCAAAAACCATATTTTTACAAAGGTAATTATATTGAGGTAAATCAATAAAACCTTTGAAAACAAAACAATTACAAAATATTTTAAAGTATAAAAAATATTTAACAGCCAAATTTGTTGTAAGTTTACTACATTTGTTGTGTTTTTATTGAACTACAATCGATACGGCCCTTTATTTAACCAGCATTCTGAAAGTGTAAAGTGATTTAATGACAAACAATCGTTCATCCTCAAAACCTGAAACCAAGATTAAGTTTATTGGCGCTCATGTATCGGCAGCGGGTGGTGTTGATCAGGCGCCGATGCGTGCGCGTGAAATTGGCGCCAATGCGTTCGCACTGTTTACTAAGAACCAGAGACAATGGGCGGCAAAACCGCTAGAAGCCAAGACCATTAGTGCCTTTAAAGCCAATTGCAAAATGTTAGGCTTTGGTGCTGAGCACATTCTTCCTCATGACTCTTACCTGATTAACCTAGGAGCGCCAGAAGAAGAGAAGCTAGAGAAATCACGCGCTGCTTTTATTGATGAAATGGAGCGTTGTAATCAACTTGGATTAACGCTTTTGAATTTTCATCCAGGGAGTCATTTAAAGAAAATCTCAGAAAGCGAATGTTTGGCTAAGATTGCTGAATCGATCAACTTAGCTCATCAAGCGGTGCCTGACGTTATCGCCGTGATTGAAAATACGTCAGGGCAGGGGACTAACCTAGGTTGGAAGTTTGAGCACCTAGCTGAAATTATCGATCAGGTAGAAGATAAGTCACGTGTGGGTGTGTGTTTAGACACTTGCCATACGTTTACGGCTGGTTACGACTTACGTACCAAAGAGGCGTGTGAGCATACTTTTGCTGAGTTCGACCGCATCGTGGGTATGCACTATCTAAGAGCAATGCACATCAATGATTCAAAAGCTGAGTTCGCGAGCCGAGTCGATCGACACCATTCTTTAGGAAAAGGCGAAATTGGCTGGGATTGTTTTGAGTATATTGCCTCTGATTCGCGCTTTAATGGTATCCCTCTTATCTTGGAAACTATTGATTCGACGATCTGGAAAGAGGAAATTCAACAACTTAGAATGTTTCATCGCTCAGCAACGCTAGCGAGCGAAGAAGCGTAATAATAGAGGGCAAAATTTATTTCCGTCTCTTTCTAAAAATTGGCACCTTTCTTTCATAGTCTTAAAGTGAATATGTAGTTCACGATGTCTTAGAGGAGGTGCCTTTATGTATTCAATCACCCAAACTTCAACTATTGCTGTCGCACGCCGTTTACCAACACCAAACCGTCATGTGCATAACCATGGTCACCATCGTACACAGCAGAAAAGTGGTTAATCGAGATAAACACAACTTGAACTGATTATTATGATTCATCAACAAGTGAACCCTACACATCATGTTTATTGATAGCGGTATGAGGTATAACTAGAGCCTTATTTAGGACCGTTAGCCGATACCGCTATTTTTTTGTCTGGCAAAAGATCCCCCTAAAAACCTTGATGATTGGGAAGTAAAACGATGAGCGCACCAAAGACTTGGGAATCCATTATTAGTGATGAACGTGAAAAAGAGTACTTTCAGAGTGTGCTGGCGTTTGTTGAACGGCAACGCAATAGTGGTAAAACCGTCTATCCTCCACAGGAACAGGTGTTCAGTGCCTTCGAGGTGACGCCTTTTGAGTCGGTGCGAGTGGTTATTTTAGGTCAAGACCCTTATCACGGTGCCAACCAAGCTCACGGTTTAGCATTCTCCGTGTTGCCTGGTGTTAAAATTCCGCCTTCGCTGCGTAATATGTACAAAGAACTCGCTCAAGATATAGAGGGCTTTGAGATCCCTAATCATGGATATCTTGATGCATGGGCGTCACAAGGTGTGTTGATGTTGAATACGGTACTGACGGTAGAAGAGGCCAAAGCGCACTCACATGCAAAGTGTGGCTGGGAACATTTTACTGATGCGATCATCGCTGAGTTGAATCAACGTTCGGAACCGGTCATTTTCTTGCTTTGGGGAGCACACGCTCAAAAGAAAGGCCAAGTGATTGATACGAACAAGCACTATGTCTTGGTTGCGCCTCATCCATCGCCACTATCTGCACGCCGTGGCTTCTTTGGTTGTCAGCACTTCTCAATAACCAATAAGCTGCTTTCTTCGCTTGATCAACAACCTATCGATTGGCGGTTACCCACAGAACTGTAGATTGATGGTTTTCTGAGCAGGGTCAAACCATAAATAAGCATCTTCGTATACACTTGTAAACAGTAGGTGTAATGGAGTGCAATACTATGATGATTGAAAGGATAAGACGAGAACATGGCTATATGGCTCGTTTGCTGGCGATTCTCAATAATAAATTAGAGTGTCTAAAACAAGAGCATGAAATAAACTATAGCTTGATCGCGGAGGTGGTTCACTATTTGATGAATCATTCGGAAAAGGTGCATCATCCTAAAGAAGATGTCATTTATCGTTATTACCTCAAGCAATATGGAAGTGACCAAGTCATTGAAGATCTGGAGCTAGAGCATCAATTGCTTTCGGAAAAAACGGCCGACTTTTTGGCTTTAGTCGATATGATCCTCCAAGATGCAGTCGTGCCTCAGCAAGTGTTTATTGAACAGCTTGAAGCCTTTGTTGAGGCGCAGCGAAAGCACATGGAATTTGAAGAAAAGCATGTACTGCCAATGATTGTTGAGTCATTTACTGTTAAAGATTGGCAAGAGGTCGAATCGCAATGGCTTCAACCTGAAAACGACCCCGTCTTTGGAGAGACGATTGCCGATCAATACCGTCAGCTTGCAGCCCGTGTGCGACAAAATGAACAAGAGTGTGTTTAGTCTATAAGCACCGTTAGTATGAGTATTGAAGCACCTCTATGTAGAGGTGCTTTTTCTATTCGTCATTTTATACTCACTCGTCCTTTGTCATCGATCATTGGCGTTCAAAAAGACGCTTTGAATCGGTGAGCTAGCCCAGATATTAAAAAGGCACCGATATAGGTGCCTTTTACTATCTAATTTCTTATCGTGCTGATTAAAGCTTTATATCGTCAAGGTCGAAGTCAAGACCTAGGTTCATCTCTCTCAGCTCTTTCTCAAGCTGCCTACGATCATTGATGGCTTCGATTTCACGCCACTTACGCTTGAGTGGTTTTGAGCGTGCTTTTTGAGTTGATCGAGGCATTTCTAGTTCTGATATTTCATCGAATTGAAAGCTATCCATAAGCCATATCTCCTTCCGTGGGACTCGTGCTTGCGAGCTAATAAATATCATATTTAGGCTCACAATAACCTTGATTTGTTTCTCATTTGTTTCATTTTCATGAATGTTTTGTTCTTTTTTTTATGCAAACTCACACATTTTCTTTTATTTGCAGTATAAAAAACAGGCAAACAGATTGGCATGAACAATTAAATTAAACGTGTTTGAATGTTAATTCATTGTGCGAAAGGAATATCACTTTGACTCTAGCGTATTAAGTCGCTCATTGTGCAGTGCAGTATGGGAATCGAGTTGTTCTAGAAAAATCCTCAGATCGTCACTATACCTTGTACAACCTAGGTTGGTGTTAATTTTATAGAATGATGTTTTTGTTTTGGTTGGGGGCGGATTGTTGTTGAGATTATGTCCCTATAATGTGACTTTTATTGAGGGTGATTGTTTTTGATGCTGTTAACAAAAGGTGTATTATTAGTGAAATGTCATTTTAATATAAGTGTGTTTGCATATTGATTTTTAAGCCATCTCGCTGCATTATCCGCCCGTCAAAAAATACACTGATACGTAAAATGGATGCATGAAGCGACATTTACAGTCTCAATCGCCGCAAGAATATAACAAGAGTGCCGACACAACATTGACAGAGGCATAGGCGATTAAGAGGAAGGCTAGGAAGCATGATCGGTGCTTAAACTCAATTACGAGGTTCACGTGACAGACTTAATCAATTTGATGAACGATCTCCTGTGGGGATCTATCTTAGTTTACTTACTGGTTGGTGTGGGTATCTACTTCACTGTACGACTAGGCTTCATTCAATTCCGCCATTTCGGCCACATGTTCTCTGTTCTTAGAAACAGCCGTAAAGCAGACAGTGCTGGTATCTCTTCTTTCCAAGCTCTTTGTACCAGTCTCGCTGCTCGTGTAGGTACGGGTAACATGGCAGGTGTTGCTGTAGCGCTAACCGCGGGTGGCCCTGGTGCTATCTTCTGGATGTGGCTAATCGCCATGCTAGGTATGGCAACATCGTTTGCAGAAAGCACACTGGCACAGCTATACAAAACGCGTGATAACGACGGTAACTACCGCGGCGGCCCTGCATACTACATGGAGAAAGGCCTAGGCATGCGCTGGATGGGGGTTCTATTCTCTATCTTCCTAATCATTGCATTCGGTCTGGTATTCAACGCGGTTCAAGCAAACGCGATTGCAAGTGCAATGAACACAGCATTCGACCTTGAGCGTAGCTACGTTGGTGTTGGTATCGTCATCATCTCTGCATTCGTTATCTTTGGTGGTATCCGTAAGATTGCACGTACAGCAGAAATCATCGTTCCAATCATGGCATTAGCTTATCTAGCGATCGCTATGTACGTGATGTTCGCGAATATTGAGAAAGTGCCTGAAGTACTGGCTCTTATCTTCAAGAGTGCGTTCGGCCTGCAAGAAGCAGCAGCGGGTGGTCTAGGTTACGCCATCGCACAAGCGATGATTAACGGCATTAAACGTGGTTTGTTCTCGAACGAAGCGGGGATGGGTTCTGCGCCAAATGCAGCCGCTTCTGCTACGCCTTATCCACCGCACCCAGCATCACAAGGTTACGTGCAAATGCTAGGCGTGTTTATGGATACGATTGTGATCTGTTCAGCTACAGTAGCCATCATCCTGATGTCTGGTGAGTATGTACCACACGGTGAAGTTACCGGTATCGAACTAACGCAACGCGCCCTGACAGCGCAAGTTGGCGAATGGGGCGGCATCTTTGTCGCGGTAGCGATTTTCTTCTTCGCTTTCACTTCAATCATTGCAAATTATTCGTACGCCGAAACGAACCTGATCTTTTTAGAGCATAACAACAAGAAGGGCCTAGTGATGTTCCGTCTCGTCGTGCTCGGTATGGTGATGTTCGGGTCTCTCGCGACATTGCCAACGGTGTGGGCATTGGCTGACGTATCGATGGGCCTAATGGCGATCGTTAACTTGGTGGCGATTATCCTGCTATCGGGCATCGTGATTAAACTAGCGAAAGACTACAACCGTCAATTGGATGCAGGTAAAGTACCAACGTTTAATACTGATGATTTCCCTGAGCTTAAGGCTCAGTTGGAAGAGGGTATTTGGGATAACAATAACAAGTAAGCTTGTTGGAGCGACAATCCGCTCATCCTAGAATAACCCGAAAGACCAAGGTTTCGACCTTGGTCTTTTTTTTGGGTTCTGTCACAAATCTAATTAGAGGCGTGGCAGACCAACCCTAGAGATACAATTATACTATGAGTGCGTAGAATCGCTCAAAGGCCGTCTGCCCTTCAATATCTATCTGCTCTTGTTTTAACATCGTCCACACTTCTCGCCCATGCAAACTGGCCAAGGCTCCTTCCGTTGACTTCCAACCCAGCGCTTGACGTGTTTTTTGCTTCACCCAACAGTTACTCTGCTCAACGATATTGTTCAGATATTTAATGTCCAAAATCTCTACCAAGGAGAGCATAAAATACCCCGTCAACTAGAGCTGTACATTCATCGAATCAATGGCCGCGTAGTTACTCTTACTTCCGTCTACGACGACTTTGCTTGGTAAACCATTTTGTGCAATCGCCTTATTCAGAAAGGCTTTAGCAGCAGCTTCATCACGGTTAGGGCTAAGATAATAATCGATCACTTTCCCAAACTTATCGACGGCTCGGTAGTAGTAGACCCACAGGCCTTTTACTTTGATGTAGGTTTCATCCATTCGCCACGAGTCAGACACGGGCTTCTTTCTACACCTCGCTTTGTGCTCTAATATTGGCGTAAATTTGATAACCCAACGATTAATCGTGGCGTGAGCTACAACGACACCGCGCTCTAATTGAATCTCTTCAATTTCACGATAACTGAGTTTTAGGCGAAGTAATAACGTACGGTTTCGAGAATAACTTCAGAAGGGAAGTGGCAGCCTTTAAACATTAGGAATCCGTCTCATGAATAGAAATGAAGCAAATCTTAACTTAATGACTCAAAGTTTGCGACAGAACCCTTTGTATTTAAAAATCAAGAATAATTTATGTTTTACATAGATATTGTTGTGCGTAGGTCCTCAATTTAACGTAACGGCACTTAGTTCAAGGTAAGGGATCTCAATGTTTGGTTCTGTCGCAAATCTAATTAGAGGCGTGGCAGACCACCCTCTCATCTTGCTAAGTATAAGAATTTAGACTTAGATCCCCGTTATCTTGAAAAAATAACCATCAAACGAATTATATCTATTTTTTTTTAAGTTATTAGTTCATGACGCGCGCTTAAATGACCTCAAGCAAATTAGAGGTCATAAGTATGAGCAATGTTATCGCAGTCGACTTGGGCGCATCGAGCGGTCGAGTGATGGTTGGCACACTAAAAAACTCCAAAGTTTCATTGAAGGAATATCATCGATTCCCGAATGTTCAGGTCATTTGCAATGGCCAATCATGTTGGGATCTATATGCAATCCTTGAAGAAATTGAAAGAGGCATATCTAAAGTTGCTGCAAGCGGTATCGAGATTGATTCACTTGGAATCGATACTTGGGGCGTCGACTTTGTCCTGCTAGACCGATTCGGCAAACATCTAGGCGAATTTGTGAGTTATCGCGATGAACGCACTGAAGGCATGATTGATAAGCTGACGTCTGACAGCTCTATTACCCACAAAGACATCTATACGACCACCGGAATTCAGTTTCTAACGTTCAACACGATCTATCAACTAAAAGCGATCATTGACGCAAAGCCTGCATGGTTAGAGCGCGTAGATAAGCTTTTATTTATCCCAGATTACCTAAATTACAAACTGTCTGGCCTGAAGCATTGTGAGTATACAAATGCCTCAACAAGCCAACTTCTTAATTGCGAAACAAAGGAGTGGGATGAAGAGCTAATTACAGCTTGTGGCGCTAAAAAGTCTTGGTTCTTAGAGCCTACCCTACCAAACAAAGTGGTTGGGCGATTCACACGTCATTGCTGTGACATTCCGGTAATTTCGATCCCTAGCCACGACACAGCATCTGCTGTATCGGCTGCCCCAGTTGATAACAAAACTGCATATTTAAGTTCAGGCACGTGGTCTTTGTTAGGGATCGAAAGCTTCGAACCTTTCACAAGCGAACTCGCATATCAATACAACATCACAAACGAAGGTGGTGTTGAAGGTCGATACCGCGTTCTGAAAAACATCATGGGATTGTGGCTTGTTCAACGCTTACGAGCTGAGAACCCTTCGCTTGCCTTTTCTGACATGGCATTAATGGCTGAGAGAGCCACCCCATTTAAGTACGTAATTAATCCAAATGACAATGCGTTTTTGAACCCAGAATCCATGACTCAAGCCATCGTTGAATGGTTCAAGAGCCGCAATCTAGAGGCCCCAACAACGTTCTCTGAAATCATCCGTTGTGTATACGATTCTCTGGCCTTGGCTTACTCAACCGCATTGGAAAACATCAAAGAAGTTAGCGAAAGAGAAATCCAATCCATTCGAATTGTTGGCGGCGGCACACAAGACAAAATTCTTAATCAACTGTGCGCGGATGTCTGCGAAATCCCTGCCATTACCGAACCGGTAGAGGCCTCTGCGTTAGGCAATGTAACCAACCAAATGATAGCAATCGGCAAGATATCGAATACCGAGTCAGCTCGCCAGATTATCGAGGCGTCTTGCTCGAAAGTGCGCTATGAGCCAAGTCATATCGAAGGACTTGAAGCAATCAAAGCAAACTACAAAAAAATTCTTTAATAAGGAAAAAAACAATGAAATCTGAACAAATCATCTCGAACTTTAAAGCAGCGAAAGAAGTATTTGCACAACAAGGTGTCGACGTCGAAAAAGCGCTAGAGACTCTGGCTGAAACACCAATTTCTATTCACTGCTGGCAAGGCGATGACGTACGCGGGTTCGAAAACCCAGACCAAGAACTTTCTGGCGGTATTCAGGCTACCGGCGATTACATGGGCGCTGCGACAACGCCAACACAGTTGCGTCAAGATATGGAAAAAGCATTTAGCTTAATCGGCGGTAAAAAGCGCGTTAATCTACACGCAATTTACATTGACACTGATGAAGTAATTGAACGCGACCAAATCAAACTTGAGCATTTCGATCGCTGGGTAGCATGGGCAAAAGAAAACGAACTAGGTCTTGATTTCAACCCGACTCTATTCTCTCACCCTAAAGCATCTGACGGCCTTACTCTTTCTCACCCAGATAAAGCCATTCGCGACTTCTGGATTGAGCATGTTAAAGCATCTCGCAAAATTTCTGAGCACTTTGGTCGTGAATTAGGCACTCCGTCGTTCATGAACATTTGGATTCCAGATGGCATGAAAGATCAGCCTGCAGACCGCTTATCTCCTCGTCAACGTCTTGCAGACTCTCTAGATAAAGCGCTGGCAGAGAAAATCGATACTAAGTTCCACCGTGATGCTGTAGAGAGCAAACTGTTCGGCATAGGCGCTGAAGCTTACACCGTTGGCAGCAACGAGTTTTACTTAGGCTACGCTGCTACGCGCAATATTGACCTTTGTCTTGATGCTGGCCACTTTCACCCAACTGAAATGATTAGCGACAAAATCAGCACTTGTTCATTGTTTGTAGACAACATGCTTTTACACGTTACTCGCCCTGTTCGTTGGGATTCTGATCACGTTGTATCTTTCGATGACGAAACTCAGGCAATCATGCGTGAAATCGTGCGCAATAAACTGCTTGATCGCGTTGCGATTGGTTTGGACTTCTTTGACGCTTCAATTAACAGAATCGCAGCGTGGGTTATTGGTACTCGTAATGCACAAAAAGCATTGATGAAGGCGCTGCTTGAGCCAACAGAAGCAATTAAAAATGCGGAAGAGGCGTTCGACTACACAACACGTCTTGCGCTAACAGAAGAGGCGCACTCTGCACCTTGGACAGCGGTTTGGGATTACTTCTGCCATATTAATGATGTTCCAGTAGGCTCAGCTTGGCTAAATGATGTCAAAACTTATGAAGCCGAAGTGCTAGCAGAACGATAATAACAAAACAATAAAAGGTCACCATAGAGTGGCCTTATTTAACTAAATCCAATATTCGAAAAAGGAAACGTGATGTCTGTAGTAGCCGGTATAGGTTGGCATTTGGTCGGGGCAGCTTCTGCGGCCGCGTTCTATGCGCCTTATAAAAAAGTAAAAGGTTGGTCTTGGGAGTTAATGTGGTCAATTGGCGGCCTGTTCTCTTGGATTATCATGCCTTGGTTGGTTACATCCATGCTCGTTCCGGATCTGGGGGAGTTCTATTCCCACATCCCAACAAGCACGCTCGTAACTCTCGTATTTTGCGGTGCCTTGTGGGGAATAGGTAACATCACCTATGGTCTGACAATGCGTTATTTAGGCCTATCTATGGGCATTGGTATCGCTATCGGACTGAACTTAGCTGTCGGTACATTATTGCCGCCTCTTATTAATGGCGAGCTAATGAATGTTATCTCTTCAGATGGCGGTATGTGGACAATGCTGGGTATTTTCGTTGCTCTAATTGGCATCGTAATTGTGACCTACGCAGGCAATGAAAAGGAAAAGATTCTTGGAGAAACGTCTGAAGAATTTAACCTTAAAAAAGGCGTAACGCTTGCCATTATTTGCGGAATTTTCTCTGCAGGGTTCGCTTTTGGTCTTGCAGCGGCAGGCCCTATCAAAGCGCAATCTGAAGCAATGGGTATTAACTATCTATACGTAGCAATGCCTGCATACGGCTTCATCATGGGCGGCGGCGCTTTCGTTAACTTCGCTTTCTGTTTATTCAATATCCTACGCAACAAAGATATCTCCATCGCGCGTGACCTATCTCTTCCTAAAAGCCAGATGCTAAGAAACTTATGTTTGGCCGCAACAGGCGGGATCATGTGGTACTTGCAGTTCTTCTTTTATGGCTGGGGCGAAGCGTCAGTGCCAGAGCAACTAGGCTACATCAACTGGATGCTGCATATGAGTGGCTACGTGTTGTTTGGCGGCATCATTGGCCTAGTTATGGCCGAGTGGAAAGGCGTTGGAACAAGACCGGTACGTATCTTAATCGCTGGCTTATTGGTAATTACCGCAGCAGCAAACATTGTCGGAATCGGCATGATTTAAGGAATTATTGTGATCAGAAAAGCTTTTGTTATGTGGGTTAACAAAGACTCACATAAAGAATACCAAAAGCGTCACGATGAGATATGGGGGCGTCTTGTAGACGTCCTCAAATCACACGGGGTGCACAACTATTCAATTCATCTTCTACCAACACAGAACATGTTATTTGCTTATGCAGAAGTAGAAGACGAAGAGCGTTGGGCGGCAGTAGCTCAAACACCAGAATGTCAAGAATGGTGGTCATACATGAAAGATGTAATGCCATCTAACGCAGATAACTCTCCAAAGAGTCGCAATTTATCAGAGGTTTTTTACTTAAAATGAAAACACTAAACAAAGCAGTTACCACTGAAATAAACAAAGTTAGCGAAGCCGCACAGTATCTGTGGGAACGTGAATGGGCTGAGCGCAATGGTGGCAATATTTCAGTCGACGTTACCGATATTTATGGCGAAGTTGAAGATGCGCAGCTTTCTGAAAAGCGTTTAGGCAAACAACTACCGATTAGCTGCGCAGGTCGCATCTATTATGTGAAAGGCACCGGTCAGCGCATTCGTGAGCTTCGTGACCCATCTTATGCAGGCTGCGTTCTTCAAATCACTGATGACGCACACGGCTTCAAAATCCTTTGGGGCGGCGAAGCAAGTTCAGATTTTGCACCAACTTCTGAGTTCATTAGCCACATCAAAATTCTCGAGTCAAAACGCGCATCTGGTTCAACACACAAATGTGTCGTACACACTCACCCGCTCGAGTTAATCGCTCTATCGCACCACCCTATCTTAAACGCTAGCAGTGACGTATTTACTAATGCGTGCTGGAAAATGCTACCAGAAGTGCGTGCGTTTGTTCCTAAAGGTATCGGCATGATCCCTTATTGCCTGCCGTCTTCTGAAGAGTTAGCAGACAAGACCACAGAGGCTCTTGAGACACGAGACGTTGCTATTTGGGAAAAGCATGGCGCTACTGCATCAGGCGATGACGCTCTGCAGGCATTTGATTTTGTAGATGTAGCGAATAAAGGCGCGAAGTTGCACTTGATGTGCCTTGCGTCTGGCTTTGAGCCTCAAGGTGTATCTCAAGAAGATATGGATACTCTAAAAACTGAATTCAATTTATAAGGGCTGAAATGAGCGTTTTTAAACTAGCTTTCCCAAAGATTAATCTTTCTGGATACGGTGCAATCGGTGCATTAATCGAGCGTATTGTCGCCGAGCATGGCGAAGAAACCGGTATGGTAATTTGCGACCCTGCAATGGTAAAACTTGGTCACATCGATCAACTTGTTGCAAGTCCTCTGCGTTTTACATTATTTGATGGAATCAAGCCTAATCCTGACACAAATACCGTAAAAGCTGCATACGACGAGTTTACAAGAAAAAATGCTAAATACGTTATTGCCTTTGGTGGTGGAAGCTCTATTGACACTGGCAAGGCGATTCGTATTCTGTCTGCAAACGAAGGCGCGATTGCACAGTTCAATGGCGTCGAAAAAGTAAAGAACATTGGTTGCCCTCTTTACGCGATCAACACGACTGCAGGCACTGCTGCTGAAGTGACAAGTAATGCTGTGATTACCGATACAGAGACAAAGGTTAAGCACGTTATCATTTCAGATAAGATCATTCCGGACGTATCAGTTAACGATCCATCTGTGATGCTAGGCATACCAGCGAGCGTTACCGCTTCTACAGGTATTGATGCTCTTACTCACGCTATTGAATCGTACGTATCTGTTGGCTCTCACCAGTTAACTGACTATATCTCGCTTCAGTCAATTAGCCTGATTGCTCAGTCGCTACCTTTGGCTGTAGAAGATGGCCAAAACAAAGAAGCGCGTGAAATGATGGCTCAAGGCCAGTTTGTGGCAGGCCTTTCTTTCAATAGCGCAGGCTTAGGTATGGTTCACGCAATGGCTCACCCTGCAGGCGCACATAAAGATTTGCCTCACGGCGTCTGTAACGCGATCTTGCTTCCAGTTGTTTGTGAATTCAATAGACAAAACTGTGTTGAAAAGTTTGCAAAAGTAGCAGAAGCGATGGGCGTAGATACTTCGAACATATCTATCGAAGAGGCGAGCTTTACTGCAATCGAAGCCATCAAGTCTTTGAACGAGCGCGTTAATATCCCGAAAGGCTTTGCTGAACTAGGGGTAACTGAAGAAGACATTGCTAGCTGGGTAGATGATGCTCTAGCTGACCCATGTGCAGGTGGTAACCCACGCCCTATGTCGGCAAAACAAGTGTTAGAGTTATACACTCGAGCTCTTTAGTTTCATCTTAATTAAACAAAAGTGGCCGAATGGCCACTTTTTTATTTGTTGGCTATATGATTTAAAACAAAACCAGCAGCATTATTAAACTTCTTTGTTTCGAAGTGCGGCGCTGTTCTCTATTTTCTATCCCTAAATTAAGCAAAATACACAGTCTTAATAAAGAGGATGCCCTATGTTGTTGCTAAAATCTGATGATTATATGGGGCGAAATCCGTCTATTTATGCCATTAATCGTACACCTCAAAATGACTTCCCAGAGCACGGACATGACTTTTCAGAGTTTGTGTTTGCGTGCAACGGTAGCGGCATACATGTAAAAAATGATGCGCAGAAAGTGATTCTCCCCCAAATGGTGACCTTAGTTACAGACAAGGATTACCACCTTTACGAAGGCACCAATGATCTTCAGTTATTCAACATCTGCTATAAAAAAAATGCCATCAATCTTCGAGAAGAGTCAGCGAATGTCCTCAAAAAGATAGAGGGCAATATGAGCGACATTTTGGTTACCGAAAAGTCCTTTGAACAAGTCATGAATACCGTGAGACTCATAGAGAACGAGCAGAAAGCAGATGGTGACCACGCTGAGGTAATGATCTCGGTTTTGTTTGAACAGTTGCTTTTGCAAATAGATAGATTGATCGTCCACACTGGAACCAGTAATAATGTGACAAGAGCCATTGTTTATATCTGCGACCACTATAAAGATTGCGAACTCTTAGTCGCCCACGTATGTGAGAAATTTGAGGTTCCATCAGCCGCGCTAAATTCTAGGATTTTGTCGCTGACGGGCATCTCAGCCAATAAGTTCATCAATGCACTTCGAATAAACAAAGCTAAAAAGCTCTTATCAGAGGGAAGATCTATTACCGAAGTTGCCTTCTTTGTTGGCTTTAACGACAGCAACTACTTCAGTACTAAATTTAAGTCGGCAACCGGCTACACGCCTCGCGACTATCAGCGTTGATTAACGGTTACTAATAGGGGTAGACAGGGAATTAGTAAATTATCCTACATTAAGGATTTGGCCAACGGTACTCACCAGTTAATGCTATGTGCTCCCAACTCAAAGGCGATATATGCTGGAGAAGCTTATCATCGACTTCTACTCCTTGTTTTATAAGAGTTTCTACTACTTTTTCTAAATAGACGGTATTCCAAAGAACAATCGCTGCTGTGACTAAGTTTAAGCCGCTTGCGCGGTAACGCTGTTGCTCAAAACTACGGTCTCTAATTTCATTTAGCTGATTAAAAAAACTGCACGTGCAAGTGCATGAGGGGTCTAAGGTGCAGTGGAACGGTTTTCTATGATAAGAAAACATTAACATTTAATATCAATTAGATAGCTCGATTGTACTACTGTAATTCTTTAATGTTTTGGAGGTGAATTTTACATTGATGGAAAAAAGTAGAATTTAACTATCAGACACGACTTGTTTGATAGTCAATTAGGGTGGGACACAGCTATTAATAGCCATAGCCTAATTGGATATAGATCATTTGACCTAGTGTATAAGGATGGCTAAAAACAAGAAATAGGGATTTAAATTGGCCATGTTGATTTTGGCTACTTAAATTAGCCATTTGGACTAAAAATCATATTCTGGAGGTAAAGGTAGGGGCAGTAACCAATTCTTTATCATAGTTTTTCGTTCCGTTGCACCATAGACCCCAAATAGAGCGTGAGTTTATCTCGATGAGAACGAAGGAAGCTCTTGCCGCTAGAAAGAAAAACGGCATGATTCTCGGAAGACCAAAGGGCCAAGCTGAGGCTCGATGCTAAGCGTGAGTAAATAGAGAAGTATCTAAAAATGGGCTTAGGTATTCGACCGACGGCCAAATTGATTGATGAAGCGCCGAGTACGTTACGTGACTACATGAAGCGACGCAGGTTAACCCTTAAATTAGCTTGAGGGTTAAGAGAGTTGTGAAAAGTGCTTGGCCGGAGACATGTGCTTACCAAGAACGGCTGCAATAACGATGTGCTCTTGTTTTTGGATGTAATAAATCACATGGTGCTTTAAAGGAAACCGGAAGTAATTTTGGCCCAGTTCAGAAACTCCTATGCCAAGCAGTTGGTTGTTCGCTAGTAATTCCATGGATTGCTTGAACTCTGAAAAATAAGTTGTCCATTGTGTTTGCCCCCATAGCTCTAATGTATAGCGACGAATCTCAATGAGATCTGATTGCGCTGCAGAAGAAAGCTTATAGTGCGTCATTAATCAAACTTACCTTGGTCAAGTGCATTCATGAAATCGTCACCGTCGACTAGGTTATCTGATAGAACATCGGCCTCTGCTTGTTCGAAGCGCGATTTCACCACCATCAATTTCAATGCTTCAAGTTGTTTATATTCTTCACAAGACATCATCACCGCAACGGGTGAACCGTTCTTATTGATTTGTACAGGTTCACGTTGAACCTTCATCAGTAAGTCACCAAATTTGGTTTTAGCTGTATTAGCAGTAAGTGATTGCATAATATTCTCCTTTTCGTTCATTATAAACGAATCGAACGATTTAACCAATTTGTATGATTCTGTGATTGAAGGTAATCTGATGCAATGTCCATAAAGCTGTAACTTTATGGACGTTGCTCACAATCATCTAATAACTGGGTTCTGTCGCAAATCTAATTAGAGGCGTGGCAGACCAACCCTAGAGATACAATTATACTGTGAGTGCGTAGAATCGCTCAAAGGCTGTCTGCCCTTCAATATCTATCTGCTCTTGTTTTAACATTGTCCACACTTCTCGCCCATGCAAACTGGCTAAGGCTCCTTCCGTTGACTTCCAACCCAGCGCTTGACGTGTTTTTTGCTTCACCCAACAGTTACTCTGCTCAACGATATTGTTCAGATATTTAATGTCCAAAATCTCTACCAAGGAGAGCATAAAATACCCCGTCAACCAGAGCTGTACATTCATCGAATCAATGGCCGCGTAGTTACTCTTACTTCCGTCTACGACGACTTTGCTTGGTAAACCATTTTGTGCAATCGCCTTATTCAGAAAGGCTTTAGCAGCAGCTTCATCACGGTTAGGACTAAGATAATAATCGATCACTTTCCCAAACTTATCGACGGCTCGGTAGTAGTAGACCCACAGGTCTTTTACTTTGATGTAGGTTTCATCCATTCGCCACGAGTCAGACACGGGCTTCTTTCTACACCTCGCTTTGTGCTCTAATATTGGCGTAAATTTGATAACCCAACGATTAATCGTGGCGTGATCTACAACGACACCGCGCTCTAATTGAATCTCTTCAATTTCACGATAACTGAGTTTTAGGCGAAGTAATAACGTACGGTTTCGAGAATAACTTCAGAAGGGAAGTGGCAGCCTTTAAACATTAGGAATCCGTCTCATGAATAGAAATGAAGCAAATCTTAACTTAATGACTCAAAGTTTGCGACAGAACCTTTTTTTATCTTCTTCTTTGCTTTGTATACCTATCAAAGCAATAGGAAGAGTCGTAAAGACAAGTTGATGTTTTTTCTATACTCTAGCCGTATCCAGTTAGATAACCGATTAGGGTAAAGTTATGTTAGTTGTTGTTTCTCCAGCCAAAACACTTGATTACGAATCACCAGTAGCGACGGAACGCTTTAGTCAACCAGAGTTTATTGAGCACTCTGCTGAACTGATTGAAGAGTGCCGTAAGCTGACACCAGCTGATGTTTCTGCATTGATGAAAGTCAGCGATAAGATCGCAGGATTGAACGTAGCGCGTTTTGAGCAGTGGAGCGAGACCTTTACCCAAGACAACGCACGCCAAGCAATCCTAGCCTTTAAGGGCGATGTATACACTGGCCTAGATGCTGAAACGCTATCGGATGAAGATTTTGACTACGCACAAAACCACCTGCGCATGCTTTCTGGCCTATATGGTTTGCTTAAACCGTTAGATTTGATGCAGCCTTACCGCCTAGAGATGGGGACACGCTTAGCCAATGCTCGTGGTACGAACTTGTACCAGTTCTGGGGCAACATCATCACAGACAAGCTGAATGAAGCGTTGAATGCTCAAGGTGATAATGTGTTGATCAACTTAGCATCGAACGAATACTTTAAAGCGGTGAAGCCGAAGAACTTGGATGGCCAAGTGATTACCCCTATATTTAAAGACGGTAAGAACGGTCAGTACAAGGTGATCAGTTTCTACGCGAAGAAAGCGCGTGGCATGATGGCTCGTTACATTATCGAGAACAAGATCGACTCGATTGAGGCGCTAACCCAGTTTGATACGGCGGGTTACTACTTCGTTGAAGAAGAGTCGAACGCGAAAGAGCTTGTCTTTAAACGTGAAGAGCAAAACTAGTAGCCCTTGGTTAACGAGTTACTCTCAGTTTTAGCCTGATAACAGGCCAGATAGAGAAAAGCCCCATGCAGCGAACTGCATGGGGCTTTTTTAAGTCTTTGAAAGTGCTAAGTTACTTCTTCTTTGCTGCTTTCTTTTTCTTGGCGATTTTTTTCTTCTTGGCGATTTTTTGTTTCTCTACCGCTTTTTTATCTTCTTTCTTCGGCTTCTTCTTCTTAGTCACTGCCGCTTTCTTATGCGTAGGGCGCATGCCTTCGATGAAGCGTTCTTTGATGGGTTCGTCCGTGTAACGAGCCACACGCTCAATCATCAGTTGATCGTGCGCTTCAATGATAGAAACCGCGTTCCCTTTTTTACCAGCACGAGCCGTACGGCCGATACGGTGTAGGTAGACATCTGCTGTACGTGGCATGTCGTAGTTGATGACGTGGCTAACATCTGGAAGGTCGATACCACGAGCTGCAACGTCAGTCGCTAGCAGTACGTTTACAGAGCCGTCACGGAAACGAGCGATCGCGTTGTTACGACGATCTTGAGGCATTTCACCCTGGATCCACGCACATGGGATTTGCGCGCTTTCAAGTTGAGCTCGTAGATCACCTAGACGATCACGCGTCTTCAAGAACACGATGCTGCGCTCAGCTTGCTCTGTGATGATGTGCTTTAGGAGGTTCAGTTTGTGCTCTGCTGTGTCTGCGCGATGGTACCACTGGGTAATCTTCTTACGCTCACGAAGTGATGATTTTGCATCGATCTCCGCTGGGTTGTTCAGTAGATCTTCTGTGAAGCCTTCAATGCCTTTACCTTCTAGTGTTGCAGAGAACAGTAAAGTTTGTTTACGCCAGCGACATTCTGCAGACAGACGGTCAACAACAGGGCCAAAGCCCATGTCTAGCATACGGTCGGCTTCATCTAGAACCAGCCATTCAATCGCACGACAGTCAAAACGCTCGCCTTCAATGTATTCCATCAGGCGGCCAGGTGTTGCTACTACGATATCTTGAGTCGTACTTAAGATATCTGCGTGCTCTTGGTACATCACACCGCCTGTGATCGTGAAGATGTTTAGGCTGGTGTATTTAGCAAGCTCACGTGCTTGTTCGGTGATCTGCATTGCTAGCTCACGCGTTGGCGTCAGGATAAGCATACGTGCAGGACCAGATTTCTTACGTGGGAAATCCAGTAGGTATTGCAGTGCTGGCAATACAAATGATGCTGTTTTACCAGTACCTGTTGGCGCAGAAGCCAAAACGTCTCTTCCATCTAACGCTTGTGGGATTGCTTCAGCTTGTATCTGTGTTGGACGTTCGTAGCCCATTTCGTCAATTGCTTTAAGCAGCTCTTGGTTTAGATCGAGTTCTGCAAAGGTTCTGATCACTGTTGTTTCTCCACAAGCAATAAATGTTTCTGCCTCAAAAAGCAGACGATAAAAAAGAGTAGTCGGACATTATAGAAGCATTAGTGATTAGGATCACATGGTATTTGCTACATCTTGAGATAAAAATCTTTCGTGAGCGCAATAAATGCTTCGCTATAACCACCTTGGTGGTGAATTGTAAGCGATTCGCGCTGCAAATCTTGCTCGCAGGCAGGATCTTTAGATAACTCAAATAGAATTCGGCTAGCCGGTTTCTTGTCTGTTGTTCTCACATCAAGGCGTTTTGCTAGATACCAACCACATTGCTCGGCAAGCTTGATAAAACCTTCCCCCTCAGGCGTCGGTAGGATGAAACTGGCCGTCGCGGTTTCAGTGGTTATCTCGAAACAACGCTGGGCAAGCGCTAAATGATCCAAGCTGTCGGTGTGCCTGGCGGTGGCTCTTTGGCTTTGCTGCGCCTGTTCTCCAGAGTTGAAGTAGGGCGGGTTACAGATGATCGCATCAAACTTTTGTGGAAAGTCGGTCGTTAACACGCTGCCGTGATGAAGGGAGATACGATCTTGCCAAGGCGATTGCTCAATATTGATGATGGCAGCATCAATGGCGTGCTGATCAATATCTATCGCAGAGATGAACGCATCCTCAAAACGCTGCGCGGTCATCAAGGCCAACAGCCCAGTTCCTGTCCCGATATCAAGCACACATGATCTTTGTGGCAGGCTTATCCATGCGCCAAGTAGCACGCCATCGGTACTGACAGGCATACCGCTTTGCCCACCGTAAATAGAAAATTTCTTAAATTGGAAGTTTTTAGTTTCTATTGTTCTGTTTTCCATGAAAGCTCTAAGTATCGAGGTATTTTAAGTGATTGGTATTAATGTTAACCAATTTCACAGATCAATGTTCTATTCGGTTAACTATTGTTATGGTTTATGGTTGGTTTATAATTTTGTTTATTTTTATAATCTTAGTTTAATCAACTGTATTTGTTTCTCATATGCAAATTTATATGGTGTTCTTTTCTGTTGACTTGCAGCTCACTGAGCGTTTCGTCATTATGCGCGACTATTTTAAAGATGGATTGGCAGCATGGAGCTGTAACATTCCTGTAAACACAACATAAATTCATAAATATAATTAAGGATTGTCTGTGAAACAGAGTCTAAAACTAACAGATATAATGGCATTGGGCTTTATGCTTTTTGCGTTTTTCTTAGGGGCGGGTAACATTATCTTCCCACCTCTCGCTGGCCAATTGGCGGGTGATCACTTTCTTCCCGCTATGTTTGGTTTCTTGCTGACCGCCGTTGGTCTGCCGTTAATCACGATCGTAGCGGTGGCAGTGGCTGGTGGCTCTTGGGGTCACTTAACTCAAGATCTTCCTAAGAAAGCAGCAACCATTATGGCGGTGCTGATCTTTATAATTATCGGTCCTGCATTTGCTGCACCACGTACTGGCCTTGTGGCCTATGAGATGGCGGTGAAACCATTATTCATCGATGCCTCTCACGCTCACCTGACTCTCTTTTCGATTGCATTTTTTGTCGTAGCGATGTTCTTCTCATGGTCGCAAGGTAAGCTTATTGACGTCATTGGTAAGCTACTAACACCGGCACTGTTCGTTGGTTTGGTGGTACTGGCGATTGCTGTATTTGTTAACCCCCAAGGCGATATTCTTGCGGCTCACGGTGAGTACATCACTCAACCGTTAACCAAAGGCTTCCTTGAAGGCTATAACACCATGGACACTTTTGCTTCTTTAATGTTTGGTATGTTGATTGTTGACGCGATACGCAGCAAGGGCATTACTGATCGTGCTGCGACGACTAAGTATCTAATTAGCGCGGGTTGTATTGCCGCTGCGGGTCTTGCGTTTGTTTACATCTCTCTATTCTTCCTGGGGGCAACCAGTGCAACAGTCGCTGCGGGAGCCGATAACGGTGGCACGATCTTAAGTCTTTATGTTCAATCGTTGTTTGGTCCATCAGGCCAGCTAGTGCTTTCTGTGATCGTATTACTGGCGTGTCTAACTACGGCGATTGGCCTGATATCAGCCTGCTCGGATTACTTTAGCTCGCTAACGCCTCTGTCTTACAAGACTTGGGTCATCATTAACGGTGTGGCTTGTGCAACGGTCGCCAATGTGGGGCTTTCTCAGCTGATTTCTCTGTCGGTTCCTGTGCTATTTGCACTGTACCCAGTTGCTATCGCTTTGGTAGCGCTGACATTCTTGCGTCGCCGTTTCCCTAATCCAAAAGCGGCGTACCGCGTGGTGGTATTAGTGTCATTGCTGTTTGCTCTTATTGATGGCGCTAAAGTGGCGGGAGTTGATGTGTCTGCACTGAACATGCTGCCACTGTTTGATATTGGCATGGGTTGGTTACTTCCGACCGTGGCAGCCATCATCTGTATGTTCTTTGTGGGTCAATCAACAGAACAAGAGATGGCTGAAGAGACGGTTTAATCTTCCGTTGAGATTAGATTGCTTTGCGAGATGAAATAGAAAAGGCCTCATGACTTGGCAGTCATGGGGCCTTTTTGTATTCTGTTGAGTCAACGCGCCATTTTGATGAATGCTTAAACCTAGCACTCTGAATGGATAGCTTTCTATCGAACGAATGGATTGCTATTGAACTGATAGCTTTTCACTGTATTCGACCAGTACTTGCTCCACCCAACTTGCAATGCGTTGATCGCTGAGTTCATACTGTGAATCTTCATCCAGAGCTAAACCAACAAAGTGAGATTGGTCTTCCGTTAACGCTTTAGAGGCTTCGAACTCGTAGCTGTCATCATTCGGCCAGAAGCCAACAAACTCTGCCCCCGCGGTTTTCAGTTCATCATGCAATAGGCCCATTGCATCTAGAAACCATTCGCCGTAGCCTTCTTGGTCACCTAAACCAAACAGAGCCACAACCTTGCCTTTCATTGGCGTGGTTGCGATGTCTTCCCACAACTCATTCCAATCTTCTTGAATTTCACCGAAATCCCAAGTTGAGATGCCCAGTAACAAAAGGTCGTAGTTCGCCATCAATGAAAGCGGAGTCTCTTTCACGTTATGGATATCAACTAGGTCTTCACCAATAATGCCGCGAATCTTCTCAGCTGCCATTTCGGTATAGCAGGTGGTTGAGCCGTAAAATAATCCAATTTTCATAGCAAACGTTCGATTTTAATTTCAGATGGCGAATTCTAACCATAAATCGCCTTCGATTGCAGCGATTATCCACTCAAGTCGTAATTTTTATGGCATTCATATTTGCTCTGGCATACTCTCAAAACAGTTTCCAATATTGTGAGTAACGCTATGCAGTCGCCTCAAGGGCAGAGCGCAGACCACGGTCTCGTTGAGCAGTTTTTAGATGCTATGTGGATGGAGAGAGGGTTGTCCGAGAATACCCTCGTTTCTTATCGTAATGATTTATCCAAACTCCTGACGTGGATGGAAAAGCACAATTATCGCCTGAATTTTATTAGTCTTTCAGGGCTGCAAGACTATCAAAGTTGGTTAGCTGATGCCGATTTCAAGCAGACTTCACGTGCTCGTATGTTGTCGGCGATTCGCCGCTTGTTCCAATACTTGCACCGCGAGAAAGTGAGAGGCGATGACCCAAGTGCCTTGTTGGTCAGCCCTAAACTGCCGCAGCGTCTGCCGAAAGATTTGAGTGAAGAACAAGTTGATGCCTTGCTTGAATCGCCGGATCCCAATGATCCTATTGAGCTTCGTGATAAAGCGATGCTTGAGCTACTTTATGCCACGGGTTTACGTGTTACTGAATTGATCAGTTTAACGATGGAAAACATTAGTTTACGTCAAGGCGTTGTGCGTGTGATTGGTAAGGGGGGCAAAGAGCGTTTGGTTCCGATGGGTGAAAATGCTGTGGATTGGATAGAGACTTTTATTGAACAAGGTCGCCCACAATTACTCGGTGAAAAGAGTTCTGATGTCGTTTTTCCCAGTAAACGTGCTAAGCAAATGACCCGCCAGACATTCTGGCACCGGATTAAGCATTATTCGGTTATTGCTGGTATTGATACTGAGTTATTATCACCACACGTATTAAGACACGCTTTTGCGACGCATTTACTAAACTATGGTGCTGATCTCAGGGTTGTACAGATGTTACTTGGACATAGTGACTTATCAACAACCCAAATTTATACTCATGTGGCGACCGAAAGGCTGAAGCAAATTCACGCTCAGCATCACCCTCGCGCTTAAATCTATTTATTTTAAAGGTGAACTTAATGAGCGTATTACGCCGTCTTCCTTTGTTAGTGCTTCCTCTGATGATTACTGCATGTAATGCATCAGAAGCGAAGGTAGAAACAACGTCAACAGCCGTAGAAGCCGTTCCAGCTCAAGTGATTGATACGGCAGCGTTAACCAAGCGTTTTGAAAAAATCGGTATTAAGGTCGATAAGATTATCCCTTCGGATATTGATGGCCTGTTAGAAGTTCAAACCAACAGCGGCATTATCTTTTCTTCTCCAGAGGGGGATCACTTTTTAGCCGGTACCTTATACTCTTTGGATGACAACGGTAAATTCAGTGATGTTCTGGCTGAGCGTCAAGCACCACTTAATGCGAAAAAGGTGGCGGCATTGTCCGATACCGTTATCGAATATAAAGCTGATAATGAAAAGTACATCGTGACCGTATTTACTGATATTACGTGTGGCTACTGTGTTCGTCTGCACAGCCAAATGCAGGGCTACAACGATCTGGGTATCACCGTTCGTTACATGGCTTATCCACGCCAAGGTCCGACCGGGCAAGTGGCAGAACAAATGGCCGCTATTTGGGCTTCTGATGATCCAAAATCAGCGATGCATAATGCTAAAGTCGAGCGTCAACTGCTATCGTCAAATCAAGATCTTACCGAGCAGAAAAAAATCATCGCGAAACAATATCAACTGGGGCGTGAACTGGGTATCAATGGCACTCCTGCTATCGTATTACCAAGTGGTGAGTTGGTGAGTGGTTACTTACCTCCCGCGCAGCTGCTTCAGCGTTTAGAGCAGTAAGCTTTGTATCGAGCCGTGATCTTCGTTTCGAGTAGAACGGTTCACCGTCGTTATCGTTAAGTATTTCCCATGTTTTGATTTAAGGAGTGGCCTGATTGATATCGGGCCCATTGTTATATGATAGAGATCCAACGCCGTCCTGAGGCCGACATTTCAGTCTTACCTGCTCATTTACCTGACTTGTTAAAGCGCATTTATGTGAGTCGCGGAATCGACAGTGCCGACCAACTAGAGACAGCAGCGAAAGGCTTGCACTCTTATCAAAAACTGGGTGGCATAGATGCAGCCGTTGAGCTGTTGTTCAAAGCCATTCAACAGCAAAAGCGCATCATCATTGTGGGTGATTTTGATGCCGATGGCGCGACCAGTTCTGCGTTGTCTGTTTTAGCGTTACGTATGCTTGGCAGCGCTAACGTCGATTATCTGGTACCCAACCGTTTTGAAGATGGCTATGGTTTGAGCCCTGAAGTTGTCGAACAGGCGATCGAGCTTGGTGCTGAAGTGATCATGACGGTTGATAACGGTGTCTCTTCGATTGAAGGTGTCCGTTTCGCAAAAGAAAAAGGCTTAGAAGTACTTGTTACCGATCATCACTTACCGGGCAATGAACTGCCAATGGTCGATGCGATGGTCAATCCCAACCTTGAGAGCTGTGCTTTTCCTTCGAAAGCCTTAGCGGGTGTTGGCGTCGCTTTTTACCTGATGATGGCATTGTGTGTTCACATGCGTAAATTAGGTTGGTTTGCAGAGCGCGGCATGACAGAACCTAAGTTGATGGAACTGATAGACCTTGTGGCGTTGGGTACGGTTGCCGACGTGGTGCCACTTGATGAAAACAACCGAATCTTGGTGCATCAAGGCTTGCAACGTATCCGTGCGGGCAAAGCTCGTCCGGGTATTCAAGCTTTGATCGAGATAGCCAAGCGAGACGCAAAACGTTTGGTGGCGTCTGATTTTGGTTTTGCACTGGGCCCGCGTATCAATGCGGCGGGTCGACTGGATGACATGTCGTTTGGTGTTGAGCTGCTGATGAGCAATAACATCCACGCCGCGCGTCGCATGGCGAGTGAACTGGACGGCTTGAACCAAACACGTAAAGAGATCGAAGAGGGCATGAAACAAGAAGCGATGGCCTTTTGTGAGCGGCTTGAATTTGGTAAAGATGACCTACCTTCGGGTTTAGCCCTGTTCCAACGTGATTGGCACCAAGGTGTGATTGGAATCTTGGCTTCGCGCATCAAAGATAAATACCATCGCCCAGTGATTGCGTTTGCGGATGGTGGGGAAGGCTGCATTAAGGGCTCTTGCCGCTCGATTCCGGGGCTGCACATGCGCGATGTGCTAGACAGAATCGATACTCAAAATCCGGGGTTGATCTTGAAGTTTGGTGGTCATGCAATGGCGGCTGGCTTAACCATCATGGAGAAAGACTTCGAACGCTTCAGCAAGCTGTTCAATGATGTTGTGAAGAATGAACTTGGAGAAACAGCACTGAAGGGCATTATCTTGTCTGATGGTGAGTTGTTACCAGAAGAGTTCTCGATGCACACCGCTGAAACGCTGCGTTCTGGTGGTCCATGGGGACAAGCTTTCCCTGAGCCGATCTTCGACGGTGAGTTTAAAGTGCTGCATCAAAAGCTGGTGGGTGAAAAGCACCTAAAGTTAATGCTCGAGCCGCTCTACAAAGGTCATCCTACTAATGTGATGATTGACGGTATTGCCTTTAATGTCGATTTACGTCGCTGGCCTGATGCTTCGGTGAAAACTGTACGCCTCGCATTTAAGCTCGATATTAACGAGTTTCGCGGCAACCAATCGTTGCAGTTGATGGTTGATCACATCGAAGCGAAGTAGTGCTTTTTAGGCTCAATAACGCTCATCATATAGCGCTAAATTCATCAAGCTCTGTTCATAAACAGGGCTTGTTTTCCTTTCTTCCCTTACAAATTTTACGTGTTTTTTCAGCCTGTCTATTTTATATCCCATTAAGTTGTTGAATCTTGGTTTTCCTCTCTAAAAAATTCTGTATCTCCGTCACACTTTTAAGTACAATTCTTCGGTTAAATTCTACTCATAAATGATGAGCTAAAATGTTTGAAATCAATCCTATAAAAAACCGTCTGCAGGATGTGTCTGAGCGCACACATATCCTGAGGGGGTATCTTTGACTATGACGCTAAGAAAGAGCGTCTAGAAGAAGTAAACGCAGAATTAGAACAACCGGATGTATGGAACGAACCTGAGCGTGCTCAAGCGTTAGGTAAAGAACGTTCTGCATTGGAAGCCGTAGTAGAAACGATCGACCAACTTGACCAAGGTGTTGAGGATGTTGACGGCCTATTAGAGCTTGCGGTTGAAGAAGAAGATCAAGAAACGTTCGATGAAATTGAACCAGAACTGGCCGAGCTTGAAGCTAAGCTAGAGAAGCTGGAATTCCGTCGTATGTTCTCCGGTGATCACGATGCATCAGATTGCTACATCGATTTACAGTCAGGTTCGGGCGGTACAGAAGCTCAAGACTGGACGTCAATGATGTTGCGCATGTACTTACGTTGGGCAGATTCGAAAGGCTTCAAGACTGAAGTGATCGAAGTGTCGGATGGTGATGTTGCTGGCCTTAAAGGCGCAACAGTACGTATTTCTGGTGAGTACGCTTACGGGTGGTTACGTACAGAGACGGGGGTTCACCGTTTAGTTCGTAAGTCACCATTTGATTCAAGTGGTCGTCGTCATACTTCGTTTGCTTCTGCGTTTATCTATCCTGAGATTGATGACAATATTACGATCGACATTAATCCTTCTGATTTACGTATTGACGTATACCGTGCTTCTGGCGCGGGTGGTCAGCACGTCAACACTACAGAATCGGCGGTACGTATTACTCACGTTCCGACCAACACTGTGGTTCAGTGTCAGAATGACCGTTCGCAGCATAAGAACAAAGATCAAGCGATGAAGCAGCTACGTGCTAAGCTTTTTGAACTTGAGATTCAAAAACAAAATGCGGAAAAACAAGCGAGCGAAGAAACGAAATCAGACATCGGTTGGGGCAGTCAGATCCGCTCTTACGTACTGGATGATTCTCGTATCAAAGATTTACGCACTGGCATCGAAAACCGTAATACTCAAGCGGTTCTTGACGGTGATTTAGACAAATTTATTGAAGCTAGCCTGAAATCAGGTTTGTAAGCTTTATCAACTATTAAGCTTTACCAATAATATTGGTAAAAATGCCTATATTTGCAAAGATATAGCGGTCCAAATTATAAAAGCAGGGTACATCTCTAATGACTGATGCTGTTCAAAACGAAA
This sequence comes from Vibrio artabrorum, assembly GCF_024347295.1. NCBI lineage: Bacteria > Pseudomonadati > Pseudomonadota > Gammaproteobacteria > Vibrionales > Vibrionaceae > Vibrio > Vibrio artabrorum. Next base: position 559,425 of record NZ_AP025458.1, read on the forward strand.
ACGTACAAGACGCTTCTTCACCTGAAGAAAATAAACTCATTGCTGAGCGCCGTAGCAAGCTGGATCACATCCGCCAAAACTGCAAAGCAAATGGTCACCCAAATGATTTCCGTCGTGAGCACCTAGCTGGCGATCTTCAAGCGGAATTCGGTGAGAAGACGAAGGAAGAGCTAGAAGAGCTTAACCACATCGTTGCGATCGCAGGCCGTGTTATGGCGAAGCGTGGTCCATTCCTTGCGATTCAAGAAACTTCTGGTCGTATCCAAGCATACGCAGCGAAAGACGTACAAAAAGTACTGAAAGAGAAGTACCAAGGCCTAGATATCGGTGACATCATCGGTGTTAAAGGTGCGCTTCACAAATCAGGTAAAGGTGACCTTTACGTGAACATGGAAGAGTTTGAATTGCTGACTAAAGCACTTCGTCCTCTACCAGAAAAGTTCCACGGTCTCACTGATCAAGAGATGCGTTACCGTCAGCGTTACGTTGACCTAATCGTGAACGAAGATTCTCGCAACGCATTCATCGTGCGTTCTAAGCTTGTATCTTCAATCCGTAACTTCATGAGCGCGAAAGGCTACCTAGAAGTTGAAACGCCAATGATGCACGTGATCCCGGGTGGCGCAACTGCACGTCCATTCATCACTCACCACAATGCACTAGACATCGACATGTACCTACGTGTTGCACCAGAGCTTTACCTTAAGCGTCTAGTGGTTGGTGGTTTTGACCGTGTATTCGAGATCAACCGTAACTTCCGTAACGAAGGTCTATCTCCACGTCACAACCCAGAATTCACAATGATGGAATTCTACCAAGCGTACTCTGACTACAAAGACCTTATGGATCTGACTGAAGAGATGCTAAGCACGGCAGCAATGGACGTTTTGGGTTCGACTTCGATGCCTTACGGTGACGAAACGGTTGAGTTCGGTGGCACTTATGCTCGCATGAGCATGTTCGATGCAATCAAACACTACAACCCTGAGCACGCTGAGATTCAAGCGTTGACGGAAGCAGACCTACAAGACCGTGACAAGATGGTTGCTATTGCAAAATCTGTACACGTAGACGTAGAAACGTTCTGGACATGTGGTCAGCTTCTAGAAGAGATCTTTGGTGAAACGGCTGAGCCTCAGCTAATTCAACCAACGTTCATCACTGGTTACCCAGCGGACATCTCTCCTCTAGCACGTCGTAGCGATGACAACCCATTCTTCACTGACCGTTTTGAGTTCTTCATCGGTGGTCGTGAAGTTGCGAATGGTTTCTCTGAGCTTAACGATGCACAAGACCAAGACGAGCGTTTCAAAGCGCAAGTTAACGCGAAAGACGCGGGTGATGACGAAGCGATGTACTACGATGCAGACTACATTACGGCACTAGAGCACGGCCTACCGCCAACAGCGGGTCAAGGTATCGGTATCGACCGTCTAGCCATGCTATTTACAAACACGCACACAATCCGTGACGTGATCTTGTTCCCAGCAATGCGCCCACAAGCGTAATTCTCGCTTATAGGGCGTAACAGCCCTGCTTATTTTAAAAGTCACCTTCGGGTGACTTTTTCTGTTTTTATGGCTTTAAAACCTCGTCTACCCCGCACTCTTAATTCGAAAAATGACTATTTCTGACTTAGTCTTACTATTGAGACAAACATCTAGATAGTCTCACTCCCATACGATTCGGTGCTGGAGAGACGCTGATGGCACTTTATAGAGTGATGGATCGTTGAACTCGTATAGGCCTAATTTAAATAAAAACAGAACAAGGAAGAAGGATGGGGACTCAATTTAAGATGGATGCCTCACCAGGTTCTCTCATCGTCGTGGGTGGTGCGTACGAACCCTGGTTATCAGTATTAGAGCAAGTCGGTTGGCAGTGCAATCAGTGTGCCGATTTACGAAAAGCCGATGCCATGATTGCTGATATTGGCCCATGTATTGGTATTGTGGATCTTAGTCATGATGAATTCAGTCTCAACGGTATTGCTAACCTTGTGAGCAATAACAAACCGGTGAGATGGCTCGCTTTTATCCGAGAGTCACAACTGAGTTCTGATACCATTTGCCAGTTTATTGTGAATTTCTGTATCGATTTTTTCACGGCGCCCATTCCAGATGCGCAGCTATTGAGTACCATGGGACATCAATTGGGTATGCTCAAGCTTGAACAAAAAGTATGGCCGAATTACGGCATCAACAACAATATGGGGTTGTTGGGTGACTCTGTGGCTATCAAGCGTTTGAGAGATCAAGTGAGGCGTATTGGCCCGACCGATGTCAGTATTTTAATTTACGGAGAGAGTGGGGCTGGTAAAGAGACGATTGCCCGCTCCATTCATCAAAACTCATCGCGAGCGCACAAACCATTTTTAACGGTTAACTGCCGTGCCTTGTCAGAGATGAGAATAGAGGCCGAGGTGTTTGGTATTTCAGCCCAACCTGTGATAGCGGCATGTCTGTTAGAAGAAGCCGATGGCGGAACCCTGTTGCTTAATGATGTTCTAGCCATGCCACGCAATCAACAATTGAATTTGTTACGCTTTTTGCAAGAGGGTAAGATTGAAACTACGAATGGACCTAAATCCGTCGATGTGCGTATTCTGGCTGCAAACTCCTCTGATATCGAAAAAGCGTTGATCGAGGGGGATTTCAATGAAGAGCTCTACCACTATATTAATGTTCTGCGTATTCATGTCCCGAGCTTGAAAGAGCGCGGTAGTGACATATCCGTATTGGCGAATCATTTTTTGCGTGCATACTCGAAAGAGTTTAATGCTCAAGCTAAACGCTTTTCTGATGATGCTATCCGATCGATGAATCGTTACCATTGGCCGGGCAATGTTCGTGAACTGATGAACCAAATTAAACGTGTGGTCTTGATGTCGGATACGATGATCATTGACGAGCATCAACTCGAATTACCAAAACAGAATGATGAACGCCGAAGCTTGAAGAGTATTAGAGAAAGCTCAGAGCGCGATGCATTGTTAATGGCTTTGGAATCATATAGCGGTCAAGTGTCGCAGGCTGCTAAGGAGCTTGGCGTATCACGGGCAACGATGTACCGTTTATTGAATAAACACGGCCTTATTTCTGAGGGGGTTGTGTAGACTCTTTCTCGATGATTTTATTCAGTCACTGTAAATGAAAAGCCATGTATCTACGTGGTTTTTTTGTTTCTGAAGGATAGTCCGTTGTTTTCTAGATCAGCCCTAAGAGAGATATGCTGTGATTGTATATAATCATAGTGAATGTTTTATATGTAAATGAATATGAAACTAATATTTCAGGAGAATGCATTGTTTTAAAAATGTTAACTAATTAGCGGTTGAATAATATACTCACTTGGTTAGACTTTAACCGTGAAAGCAAATATTTAACAAAGACTTGTCTGCTTTTATTACCCCATTTTTTTTTGGATTTTTTAGTTAGTTTGGAGGCGCAAATGAAACATTTCGATTTTATACAGCATATTTGCGCGTCGTTTGATCCGTGTACTGACATGGTGACTGATATGTCACAAACATCAGCCATGGCCGATCGAAACATTCACGATAAACCTAACTAACAGATCCGTACCCTTATTTGGCTGCGGAAAAATAGCAGCTAAGTGAGAAGCCCTCATACTATCTAACACGCTATTTTTCCTCAGTTGATTCAACAACTGGAGAGTTATTATGCGTCACTCAGTATATTTAAAATTAGCAACAGTCCTAATCCGTGCCGATCTTCGTCGTGAAGAGCGTGAATGGCAACGAAAAGTTCGTCGTAGTTCATATGATCTGCCGTGGAACAATACTCACTTATTAAGAGATATTGGCCTTGAAGCTGACGGTCGACCGATTGGTTTTTCTGAGCCAGAAGTCGTCACTATTGAACGTCGAGTACGTCACCTTCGTCGTGTCTTAAGTGCGCGAATACCGACGTAATCTACGGGGTTGATAGCACCATTCAACCCCTAAGATAAGTCACAGTGATAGTTATGGCGTCGAACGTGCAAACTTTTGAACTAGAACTGGCCAAAAAAGAGAAGCGCTTGCTTCTCTTTTTGGCTTTTTTAAGCTGTTATCTAGTAAAGGAAAAGAGTTCTACTACGCTTTATAGAGCAAGGGAGGCTGGCTATGCAAATGCATCAATTAGACATGTGGTTACATGGCGACCACAAAGACTCTTATCAAATCCCCAAGGTGTACGTTATTGGCTGTTCTGATATCTCAGAATATCTATTGGCGGTGGAGTACAAACACAAGCTAGAACCGGTAAAACAAGATAATGAGCCGCTTCATTTTGGATCTTTAGATCAAGTGAAAGAGGAGTTACTTCGGCTCGGTTTTGAAAAGGCTTATCTTCGTTTACACAACGCATATGACGAGTTTGGTCATGAACCAAGTCAAAGTTACTGTGACATTGAATTAGCGCTTAAACCTCATTAGGGGTATCTATAACGTAAAATGATCCGTGTAAACGAGTTTAGATCATGTTCATTAAGCGTAGTGTGAAGCCAGCAATTTGTGGGTGAATTGAGTTCGTAGATAGAAACCTCGTGGTTTCGTCTTGATGGGCTTTCCACTGGCACCGTAAGCTTCGGTTAACACTCGGCTGTTAGCGGCTTTTGGTCGAAGATGCAGCGCTTCGCCGTGTCTTGCTGTTATCTGCTCAACATGGCCTAATACGATCAACTCCATCAACTCTTCCCAATCTTGCTTCAAGAGTTTGTCTTCAGCTTGGCTCGGTGTCCATAATAAAGGGGATCCTACATGCCTCTCAGCGAGCGGGATCTCTCTTTCTCCCTCAACCGGGATCCACAATACCTTAGACAGCTTGTTTCGAACGTGGCTGGTTTCCCAAGTAATGCCTTGCACACCCATCAATGGCGCGACACAAACAAACGTAGTTTCGAGTGGCTTGCCAGAATAGCCAATCGGGATACTTTTTAGTTCAATACCAAGTTTGGCAAAATCTTGTTCAGGTTTGCTGCCTGCCACCGCACCTAAGTGCCATTCCAACAGTTGCCCGACCCAACCTTTATCACGCTTAAGATCGTTTGGTATCATCATCTCAGCTTCGTTGGCGAGCTCTTTGAAGGTCATTCCGGCAATCGCGTAGGCTCTGTCTAACAGTTCTTGTTGAGTTTGTGGTTCTGGTTTCATAATACAAGGCATGATAAAAAAAAATATTTTACCAGAAGTTATCACTATATGACGACTGGTTAATAAATGATCTCTTGATTTCAGAATGGATCAATCTCATGGTTATCCACAGGACATGAAGGTTACTGATCGAAATATTAATTGGGTGTATAAATAAACAGGGATTTGTAGTGGATAAAATGCTTGCTAAATGGGGTTCAAAATGAATCTTTCACTCGCTCGTGTGGATAAACACCTGAGTGGTTGATCTTTAACCATACGCTTTTTTGAAAAGATCTTTTGCTATGTGAATGTTTTTAAAAATTTTATTTTTAATTTAAGTTGTTGATTTTTAATTGTTTAAAATAATAATTTTAGCTTTTCTATTTAAGGTTATGATGAGTCTATGGATTAAACAAAACGATTGCGGTGAATTCTTCACACAGTTATTCACAGAAAAGGTGAATAAATGTGGTCTATGTCTCACTATTGTGTGGGTAACTAGAATTTGAGCAAAACTTATCCATATTCTTAGTTAATATTCATAAATATCGCGCTTATCACGTCACTAAGTTTGCTCCAATTGGGGATATGTGGAAAAATCAGTGTAATTAAAAATTTAGATAGAGGTTGGCCAGTGATAGATGGCGATGGTTACCGATTAAATGTTGGTATTGTAATCTGTAACAACCATGGTCAGGTCTTCTGGGCTAAACGATACGGGCAACATTCCTGGCAATTCCCTCAAGGGGGAATCGATGAAGGTGAAACTCCGGAACAAGCAATGTACCGCGAGTTGTATGAAGAGGTTGGCCTTACTAAAAAGGATGTGAAAATCGTTGCGACAAGTCGTCATTGGTTACGCTATAAGCTACCCAAACGACTGGTTCGATGGGATTCTAAACCTGTCTGTATTGGACAAAAACAGAAGTGGTTTCTTTTACGCTTAGATTGCGATGAGTCGTGTATCAATATGCAGCGTGGAAGTACACCTGAGTTTGATGGTTGGCGTTGGGTGAGTTACTGGTACCCTGTTCGGCAAGTTGTTTCTTTTAAGCGAGATGTTTACCGTCGAGCGATGAAAGAATTCGCGTCTTTAGCAATGCCGTTTAAAGAGCGAAAAATGAAAGGAAAACGCAAATTGCGTAGAGGTTAAGCATGCTCAGTCAACTAAGGGAAATAGTTGAACACGTATCAAGAGTTGAAGATGTGTCGACGGCTCTTGATATTTTAGTTAAAGAGACATGCAGTGCGATGCAGACGGAATGTTGCACCGTGTATTTGGCCAATCATGATATGCAGCGCCTTGAGTTGATGGCAACTCAAGGCCTGATCTTTAAAGGCAGTAGTATTCACATTGGTTTTGACGAAGGTTTGGTTGGCCTTGTTAAAAGAAGTGCTGAACCTATCAACCTTGCACAAGCGTCTGCTCACCCTGCGTATAAGTTTTTTCCAGAACTTGGAGAAAACGTCTATCACTCTTTTCTTGGCACTCCGATTATCCATCGCAAGCAAGTGCTTGGTGTTTTGGTTATTCAACAGAAGTCCCCACGTTTATTCAGTGAGATGGAAGAGTCTTTTCTTGTCACACTCTCCGCCCAACTTGCGGTGATTGTGGCACATGCCCAAACTCAAGGTCATTGGCTGTTAGAGCAACAGAAGCTACCTGCGACTAAAGGTATTGCCGCTTCATCGGGCGTGGCGATTGGTGATTTATGGTGGGATAACACGCAACCTGAACTCACCGATGTTTATCCAGCTTCGACGCTCAATGTAGAGAGAGAGCATGAGTTGTTGGCGGTTGCGGTTGAAAACGCCCTCAATGACTTTAAGCGAATGCGAAAGCGTTTGGACAGCGAAATCAATAAAGACGCGCTGGCGATCTTTGACCTGTTTACTCACTTACTCAATGATCCTATGTTGCGTAAGGATCTTAAAAATCAGATTCAGAAAGGCGATAAGGCTGATTGGGCATTAAGACAGGTTGTTGAGAGTTATTCGAATCGCTTTGCTCGTATGTCTGATGTTTATCTTCGAGAGAGAGCACAAGATATCCGAGAGCTCGGACAAAGGCTGCTCTATTTCCTTCATAACTCCGAGCATGCACTCCGTACGTTAGACAAGCCCATTATTTTGGTGGTTCGTGAGTTAACGGCTTCGGTATTAGCGTCGATTCCAAAAGAAAAACTGCTGGCCGTAATTTCCATAGAAGGGGCGGCCAACTCACACGCAGCGATCTTATCTCGTGCTCTTGGCATTCCTTCTGTGATGGGAGTTAATCTCAACCTTGTTCAAGCGAATGGTAAGCAGGCGATTGTTGATGGATATAGTGGTGAGATCTTTATTGAGCCGACCCAAAATCTACTCAATGAATACCAAGGATTGATTTTAGAAGAGGGTGAACTCTCTTCTATGGTTAACCGAGAACTCAACTTACCGGCAAAAACGCAAGATGGTCAACCGGTCGAGATCTTGTTGAATGCAGGTTTAAGTGCGGATACTAACATTGCGATCAACCAAGGCGTTGATGGGGTGGGGCTGTATCGAACAGAAATTTCTTTCTTATTACAGCAGAGGTTTCCGTCAGAGGATGAACAGTTTAAGCAGTATCATTCCGTGCTCACGAGCTACCCAGAAAAGCAAGTGGTGATGCGTACGCTTGATATCGGCGGTGATAAAGCCTTGCCTTATTTCCCCATCGAAGAAGACAATCCATTCCTTGGTTGGCGTGGCATTCGATTCACACTCGATCACCCTGATATCTTTATTATTCAATTACGTGCCATGCTACGAGCTAGCTGCAGCAGTCAAAACTTAAGTATCTTACTGCCGATGATTTCCAGCACTCAAGAATTGGATGATGCGGTTCAGCTCATTGAGCAGGCTTATCATGAAGTGCATGAACTGGATAATCGAGTGTGCATGCCTCGTGTTGGTATCATGATTGAAGTTCCGTCAATGCTTTATCTACTGCCGTTCATTGCCGATAAGGTTGATTTTGTTTCTGTTGGTACTAACGATTTAACGCAATATTTATTGGCGGTTGATCGGAACAATTCACGAGTATCTGATGTCTATGAATCCATGCACCCTGCAGTGATCATGGCATTAAAACAAATTCATGATATCTGTAAGCAATATCAATTACCGGTGTGTATTTGTGGAGAGCTAGCGGGCGACCCGATGGGAGCACTATTACTGATTGGCTTAGGGTATGAAACGTTAAGTATGAATACTTCGAATGTGGCCAGAATCAAATATTTGATTCGTCAATCTTGCTTGAGTGAATTACAGGATTTGGCAAATAAGGCACTTTCGAAACCGTATGGTAGTGACATCTATAGTATGATGCTGAACTATTTCGAAGAGCGTAAATTTACAGGCTTCATTCGAGCGGGCAAAAAATAGGATTTAACGTGTCATATGAACTGATAGGTTTGTTAGCAGGCCTTGGGGCCATTGTTGGTGTTTTAGCAGGCTTGCTTGGTATTGGTGGGGGATTGCTGGTGGTTCCTGCCCTACTGTTTTTGCTTCCTAAAGCGGGCATTCCCCAAGAGTTTGCGATGCAAATGGCATTAGCTACGTCGTTATCAACCATCATTGTTACCTCAGGCTCATCTGCGATCAATCATTTAAAATTGGGCAACATTGATATATTTGTTGTGAAGTGGCTGATACCTGGTGTGGTTGTCGGTGGTTTCCTTGGTTCTTTTGTAGCCGACGTGATTCCAGCTCAATACTTACCAAAAGTCTTCGGCGTGATCGTGTTGGTGTTAGCGTTACAAATGCTATTATCGATCCGATCCAAGAGTCAGAAAGTGATGCCGACGCCAGCTAAAACGATATTGTGCGGTGGCGGGATTGGCTTAGTCTCAAGCTTGGCAGGTATTGGCGGTGGGTCGTTATCGGTGCCGTTTCTTAACCATCATGGTGTGGAAATGCGTAAAGCGGTGGGGTCCTCTTCGGTGTGTGGTTGTGTTATCGCAATCTCGGGAATGCTGGGATTCATTTGGCATGGCTCTTCTGTTGAGGGGCTACCTGCGTTGAGTTTAGGTTATGTGTATTTACCCGCTTTGATCGCGATATCTTGTGTCTCTGTTCTGACGACAAAAGTGGGTGCGAAATTGGCGACTCAATTGCCAACCCCAGTATTAAAGAAAGTCTTTGCGGTCTTTTTAATGTTTATAGCAGCCACAATGCTGCTGTAGTGTCTTTTCTGTTAGCTGTTGTTAACCGTTATTTAATTTAGATAGAGAGCCTAGTATGTCTCAGGGTTTTATCGAATACCCAAATATCGATCCGGTTCTTATTGAACTAGGACCAATTTCAGTTCGCTGGTATGGCTTAATGTACCTTGTTGGTTTTATGTTTGCTCTTTGGTTGGCAAATCGCCGGGCTGATAAGCCGGGCAGTGGTTGGACACGAGAGCAAGTATCAGATTTACTGTTTGCTGGCTTCCTTGGCGTGGTTGTTGGTGGCCGCATTGGCTATGTACTTTTTTATAATTTTGGCCTTTTCCTTGCTGATCCGCTTTACCTATTTAAAGTGTGGACAGGCGGGATGTCTTTCCATGGTGGTTTGCTTGGGGTTATTACGGCCATGGTTTGGTATGCCAAAAAGAACGGTCGAACCTTCTTCGGTGTCGCGGACATGATCGCACCATTAGTTCCGTTTGGCTTAGGGATGGGGCGTTTAGGTAATTTCATGAATAGTGAGCTATGGGGGCGTGTAACCGATGTACCATGGGCCATCGTATTCCCGAATGGTGGACCATTTCCTCGCCATCCATCTCAGCTTTATGAAATGGCCCTCGAGGGGATTGTATTGTTCTTCATCTTGAACTGGTTTATCAAAAAGCCGCGTCCTCTTGGTTCGGTTTCGGGGTTATTCCTAGCTGGATATGGTACATTCCGCTTCCTCGTTGAATACGTACGTGAACCTGATGCTCAACTCGGGTTGTTCGGTGGATTCATTTCTATGGGACAAATTCTATCACTGCCAATGGTTATTATTGGTGTGTTGATGATGGTTTGGGCATACAAGCGTGGTCACTACAAAGATGAATTACCACAACAAACGAAGTAAGGAATTGGTGTGAAACAGTATTTAGATCTCTGTCAGCGTATCGTTGACCACGGTACTTGGATTGAAAATGAACGCACAGGCAAGCGCTGCCTCACTGTGATCAATGCTGACCTTGAATATGATGTTGGCAATAACCAATTCCCACTGGTAACAACGCGTAAAAGTTTTTGGAAAGCTGCTGTTGCTGAGTTACTTGGCTATATTCGTGGTTACGATAATGCGGAAGACTTTCGCAAGCTAGGGACTAAAACTTGGGATGCGAACTCTAACCTCAACGAAGCATGGCTCAATAACCCATACCGTAAGGGTGAAGATGATATGGGGCGTGTTTATGGTGTTCAAGGGCGCGCTTGGGCAAAACCAGACGGCGGCTATATCGATCAACTGAAGAAAATTGTTGACGATTTAACTAACGGTATTGATGACCGTGGTGAGATCTTAAACTTTTACAACCCTGGTGAGTTCCACATGGGCTGTTTGCGTCCATGTATGTACAGTCACCATTTTTCTTTGCTTGGTGACACTCTGTACCTAAACAGTACTCAGCGCTCTTGTGATGTTCCGCTAGGTTTGAACTTCAACATGGTTCAAGTGTATGTGTTCTTGGCTATCATGGCACAAATTACTGGAAAGAAAGCGGGTGTGGCTTACCATAAGCTTGTTAATGCTCATATCTACGAAGACCAATTAGCGCCAATGCGTGATATTCAATTGAAACGTGAGCCATTGGCTGGTCCAACGTTCCATATTAACCCAGAGATTAAGTCTCTAGAAGATCTGGAAACGTGGGTGACGATGGATGATTTCTGGGTTGAAAACTACGAGTGCCATGAAGCGATTAAGTACCCGTTCTCGGTGTAATGTCATCCGCTTCGTTTGATTGAAAGGCTGCCTTTGTGTAGCCTTTTTTATTTTTATACTTGGCTTGATTACTATTTGCAAAACCAATAACCTTGGAGGGTCTTTTCTAACCACAGAACAACTATGACTCGCTCGCATTACTTCGTATTGCAACACGACTTTCCTATTGCTTTCTACCCTGATAAAAATCAGTTAGTGATTGATAGTGAAGAGATTCATTTGGAGCCATTACAATCAAGGCTACTCAGCTATTTCATCGAAAAGCATGGGCAAGTGGTTAGCGTTCAACAGATAGCCGTTGATGTGTGGCAAAGAACTCAAGTGTCTGACAACTTGGTTAGACAGGTCATCAGTTTACTGCGCAGTCAGCTTCAGGATAAGTCACGTCCGTATCGCATTATTCAGACCATTCCAAAGCAAGGTTACCTGTTCGATATTGAGATAATTCAGCCTAGCGTTGAGACGACGCCTGTCGCAGAAGTCTCCCTACCGGCGACCAAAGAGGTTGTTGCTAAGTCCAAAAAGAAAACTATCGGCCTTATTACAAGCGCCGTATTCGCGTTTGGTTTGATCGCGATTTTGGCATGGAAAAGTGATGTCCCAACCCATGATACTGTGGTTATTGCTGCCCATCAAAGTGATGTGATCCCCGTTTATATCCATGATATTACGCTCGATTCTGCGAACGATTATAAGATGTCAGAAAGCGTCTATAACTATCTTTTTTATGGGCTGAACTCGGCTACAAATTTATCCGGGTACCACTTTTCTCAGCTATCGAAACAGGGCAAACAATCGGTTGCCAATAATGGTGTTGAACTCAAAAGTTGGCTTAAGAAAAAGGGCGATGACTATACGCTTAGTGTGCTAATACAAAATAATCGCCAACCTAATCAAAGTCAGAAGGTGGAGAAGAGCTTTCGCCAAGATAACTTCTTTAATGCTGTTGGGGATGTCATTCTTGAGATCAAAGCCATTATCGCCCCGGCGAGTTCAGAATACGGCGTGGCAAGTCATCGAGTGACCTCTATTGATAGCTATGATGATTGGAGTGTTATTTCTGAGGGGATCTCGCTGTTCTACCAAGGTAAAGGTGGTCAGCCATTTGAGGATATTGCTCTTCAATTGGCAATCATTCGACATCAAGGGCGAGACAATTATCTGGTTAATGCGTTGCTCTCTTATTCTGAATCTTTGGCTTATTTGCAAAACCATAAACAGGAAGACCGTGAACAATCACTGCAATTTGCGAAGCAAGCCTTCGAGATGAACCCGCGTTGTGATATTGCCAACTTAACGTTGGGTCTTGCGCTGGTCATCAACCAACATGCTAATCAAGCTTTCCCTTACCTCTCTTATGCTGCTGAAAGCACCCCGAGTCCAATCAGTTTTTATCTACTGAGTGCTGCAGATAAGTTGTCGGATAATCCAAAAGGTTCGCAATACTATTATCAACGTTTTACTGAAGTGAAAAAAGAGCGTAACGGCCAACTATTTGATCTTATTGACTCTTTATAAAAAACAAACCTTTTCTAAACCATAAAATACGCTTGCAAGTGAAGGGGGAGGCTTACCGCTGATAACTAGGGCATTTCCGTGGGCTCTCCTTGTGCCTACGGGCGGCTTAAAATGTTTGATTATTGTTTGAACTCAGATTCAATTGCCTTGCATCAAACCTAAAAACATCGACGGCTACATACTGTTACCTAAATCATTCATTATTTGGGGTACACACATGTTGAAGAAGCTGGCTTTTCAGATCGTTCCAATTCAGATCTTCTTATTCGTCTTTTGGTTCAAGAACGGCTTTGTCGATAAGGTTATGGGCATTTTACTTGGCATTGTCACACCGGATACAGCTTATGCGGGAGACACTTGGGCTGGCTGGAAAGGCTATATTGTAGGAACTTGGGATAAGAGCCAGATCGGTCATGCTCTATTGAGCCCGACTTTCGACGTTATGTTCCCTATTCTGATTATATTGCAATGTATTCCGTTTTTACTGGTTATTCGCTCGGTATTTGCTGGCGAGTTCATGGCCGGAAAAGAACGTCCATGGTTACTTTATGCGGCATTTTCATCTTTGTTTGTGACTAGCTGTATGGTTTTCACGCAAACCATCACAGGCGCAAGCGATGGCCAATATTTGTGGCAATTTATCGGCTTTAGCATGGTTGCTATCATTTATTTACGTAACGAACAAGGTAAGTAGTCTGCGTTCAAAATCTTCTCTGGATCGAAGACGTCGTAAAGTAAAAAGTAAATAAGTTTACGGTTTACTTACCTCCTACTAACTCATGTTTTTAAGAGTTTGTTCAAAAAGAAAAAGCCCACAACCTAGGTTGTGGGCTTTGTTGTGAGCGTTAAATAAAACGGGATTTTAAGCGGTCAGTGCTAATACAGTACCAGGTAATACAAGGAATATTGCAGTAAGGTAACCAGCTACTACGGCTTTGTTCTTCACCGCCATATCTGAAATTATGTCAGCAGCTTTAACAGGAAGTTCACGTAGGAACGGAATACCGAAGATGAATACCGTAGCCATGATATTAAACACCAAATGCACTAGCGCAATCTGAAGTGCGAATACAGCGAACTCACCAGATACTGCTGTAGCTGCAAGTAGAGCCGTAATACACGTACCGATGTTTGCGCCCAGAGTGAATGGGTAAACGTCACGTACTTTAAGAACACCTGAGCCTACCAATGGAACCATCAAGCTTGTCGTCGTAGAAGAAGACTGAACAAGGATAGTCACGATAGAGCCAGAAGCGATACCGTGGATAGGACCACGACCGATTGCGTTCTTTAGAATCTCACGAGCACGACCCACCATTAGGCTCTTCATCAGCTTACCCATTACCGTAATAGCAACGAAGATAGTTGCGATACCCAGAACGATAAGCATGATACCGCCCACGGTGTCACCAAATGTTGATAGTGGCTCTTTAATCGCACTCACGACTGGTTTCGTGATTGGGTTGATGAAGTTGAGTCCTCCCATGCTCATATCACCGGTCGCTAACATCGGTGAGACTAACCAGTGAGAAGTTTTTTCTAGAATGCCAAACATCATCTCTAGTGGTAGGAAGATCATAACTGCCAATAGGTTAAAGAAGTCGTGAATCGTCGCACTGGCGAATGCACGCTTAAACTCTTCTTTACAGCGAACATGGCCAAGACTAACGATCGTATTGGTGACTGTCGTACCAATGTTTGCGCCCATGATCATTGGGATCGCGAGTTCAACAGGTAAACCGCCTGCCACAAGGCCAACGATAATTGAAGTGACGGTACTTGATGATTGAATCAGCGCCGTTGCTACTAAACCTATCATTAAGCCTGCAACTGGGTGTGAAGCAAATTCGAAAAGAACCTTTGCTTGCTCGCCTGTTGCCCATTTGAAGCCTGTACCAACCATTGAAACTGAAAGTAATAGTAGGTAAAGCATGAATGCCAAGTTAGCCCAGCGTAGCCAACGAGTTGTGCTCGAGATAGGCGCAGCTGCAGTAGTAGCTTGGTTCATAATGTTTTCTCCATTGGACCGTTTAAGTCTGTGTTTGGTCTGTGTGTTTAATCTGATCGTGATGTTAGAGGGGAAATATTTCAGTAATATTACATTTTGATTTTAGGGGGGCTTTTTTGTGAGGGGTCGCGGTTTAAAAAACAAAACCCCAATTATTACGCTTTTAGTTTGTTGTTTTTAAAGGTTTTTTAATTTATTCCTGTTGGGTGATATAGATCTTAAAAGCTAGAAAAAAATTGAAAATAATCATTTTAATCTTACATTGTGAAACTAGATACTTCGAAAAAACAAATGATAAGGTCTAATTACGTTAGGTTTTTCCGAGTTTGTTGAGTGGTGGTGTCATATTTGATATAAAAGGGCATCGACTCTTTTTATTACGGCGCATCTATGTCGCACCTCAACTACAACCATCTGTATTACTTTTGGATGGTCTGCAAGCAAGGCTCTGTTACTAAGGCTGCAGAAGCCTTATTTCTAACGCCACAAACGGTAACGGGTCAGATAAAAGCCTTAGAAGAGCGTATGGATGGCAAGTTGACCAAACGTAATGGCCGCAGTGTTGAGCCTACCGAGTTGGGGCAACTGATATTTAAATATGCCGACCGTATGTTTGGTTTGAGTTATGAAATGCTCGATATCGTGAATTACAGTCAGCACTCCAATATTCTGTTTGATGTGGGTGTAGCGGACGCACTATCCAAAAGGTTAGTGAGTAAGATATTGATGTCTACGATTCCCCCTGACAACAGCATTCACTTACGTTGTTTTGAATCGACCCACGAAATGTTACTAGAGCAACTCTCTCAGCATAAGCTTGATATGATCTTGTCTGATTGTCCGGTGGACTCGAGTCAAAGTCCGGGGTTATTTAGTAAGAAATTGGGCGAAAGTGGAATGAGTTTTTTCTGTTCCGGTGGTGTTGAAGACGCCAGTTTTCCTGCCGTTTTAGAGCAGAGAAAACTGTTGATTCCAGGAAGCCGTACTTCAATGGGGCGTAAAGTGCTGCAATGGTTTGATCGGCAAGGACTTAAGCCCGATGTTCTCGGTGAATTTGATGATGCGGCATTAATGAAAGTGTTTGCTCGTTATCATCATGACGTTATTTTCTTAGCACCGACGCTGTATATGTCAGAAGTTGAAGAAGACATATCTCTGCAATTGTTGGGCGGTATTGAAGAGCTTAAAGAGGAGTACTATGTCATATTTGCCGAGAGGATGATTCAGCACCCAGCAGTCAAAAATGTCTGTGATGCCGATTTTAGTAAATTGTTCGAATGAGGTAGTTTGTTAATCAATTGACATCGACTATCATCACTTCACAATATACCAGAAATATTGATAGCCCGTAGTTGGTGTGAAGGTTGTAGGGATCCAAGCTATGAACTTAAAAGAGATGGAGAAGAACTCAGCGCAAGTTGTGATTCTACTCAAAGCCATGGCCAACGAGCGTCGCTTACAGATCTTGTGCCTATTGCATGGCACTGAATTGTCGGTTGGGGAGTTGTGTCGCAAGTTAGAATTGAGCCAGTCTGCTTTATCTCAACACCTTGCGTGGTTGAGAAGAGATGGATTAGTCGATACTCGTAAAGAGGCTCAAACCGTGTATTACACATTGAGCAGCGAAGAGGTCAAAGCAATGATTCAGTTACTGCATGGCATGTACTGCAAGTAGTTTGTGCGGGTTGGGACGGTAATTTCTGACCAGTAATTGACCCGACATAAAGAAGTGTCAGTATTTTCGTCGAACGTGGGAGCCTGTTTGTTGATTCGCGTGTTTGTTGCATTACCTCTTTTTTATTGCTTATCAGCAAGTCGAGTGTCGACTGGTCATCAAAAAAAGCGGCTGACTCAATATTTAGATATAAAAAAACCGGCCAAGGCCGGTTTTTTTCGTTTTGCGTTGTAATCAAATTTCTATTAAAGAGCTTTGATTGCAGCTGCGAAACGAGACTTATGACGTGCAGCTTTATTCTTATGAATAAGGCCTTTAGTCGCCATGCGGTCTAGAAGAGGTGTAACTTCTACAAGAGCAGCAGTTGCAGCTTCTTTATTGCCAGCTTCAATAGCTGCAATCGTTTTTTTCATGTAAGTGCGCATCATAGAACGACGGCTAGCATTGTGCTGGCGACGTTTCTCAGCTTGGATAGCGCGCTTCTTAGCAGATTTACTGTTTGCCAAGGGTCTAACTCCCAAAAACTTAGTTCGGTGACAATTTAAGGGCGAGGACTATCCCTCATTAGCGCTTAATTGTCAAATGATTTGTGCAAAAACCAATCGTAGCCAAACAAACTTTGGTATAGAAAGGTCATCGCGGTTAAGATGGCGGGGATTCTAACAGCATTTTTAGACCAATGCTAATAATTATGCTTCTAAGGGGAGGATAGTATTTATCCTTGCTTGAAAGCAATCAACCAGTGTCAGAGGTTTCTGTGAGTAAACGACTATTAAAGTCAGGCCTGATTGTCAGTGCAATGACTTTTGTTTCCCGTGTTTTGGGGCTAGTACGTGATGTAGTAGTAGCAAATTTGATGGGGGCTGGAGCAAGTGCTGACGTATTTTTCTTCGCTAATAAAATTCCTAACTTCTTACGTCGACTTTTTGCAGAAGGTGCGTTTTCTCAAGCGTTTGTTCCTGTATTAACGGAATATCACGCTGCAGGTGATAAAGATAAAACTCGAGATTTAATTGCTAAGGTGTCGGGGACACTCGGGGTATTAGTCTCTATTGTCACGGTAATTGGGGTATTGGGTTCTGGTGTGATCACTGCGATGTTTGGTGCGGGGTGGTTTATCGATTGGCTCAACGATGGCCCAGCTGCGCCAAAGTTTGAATTGGCGAGCTTTATGCTCAAGATTACCTTTCCTTACTTGTGGTTTATCACCTTTGTTGCTTTATCTGGTGCCATCCTCAATACGTTAGGTAAGTTTGCCGTCTCTTCTTTTACACCTGTGTTCTTGAACGTAATGATCATTGCGTGTGCTTGGTTTCTTGCACCTAATTTAGAACAGCCTGAAATTGGCTTAGCCATCGGTGTGTTTCTTGGGGGGCTCGTTCAATTCTTATTCCAAATGCCTTTTTTGATCAAAGCAGGGGTATTTGTTAAACCGCAGTGGGGTTGGAGAGATCCCGGTGTCGTTAAGATCCGCACATTAATGATCCCGGCTTTATTTGGTGTATCGGTCAGTCAAATCAACTTATTGTTTGATACCTTTATTGCCAGCTTCCTAGCTACAGGCTCTATCAGTTGGTTGTACTATTCAGATCGACTGCTTGAATTTCCTCTTGGCTTATTCGGTATTGCGATTGCTACCGTGATTCTTCCCGCCTTGTCGCGTAAACACGTAGATGCCCAAGGGGAAGGGTTTGCGCATACCATGGATTGGGGCGTGCGCATGGTTTTATTGCTTGGCATTCCTGCTATGTTAGGTCTTATTGTTTTAGCTAAGCCCATGTTGATGGTGCTCTTTATGCGTGGTGAGTTTTCGGCGCACGATGTTCAACAGGCATCGATGTCGTTGGTCGCGTACGCTTCTGGTTTACTAAACTTCATGCTCATTAAAGTTTTAGCTCCGGGCTATTACTCTCGCCAAGACACTAAAACGCCCGTTAAGTATGGCATTATTGCGATGCTTACTAACATGGTGTTTAACGCAATATTCGCTTATTTCTTTGGCTATATCGGTTTGGCGATGGCGACGGCATTGTCTGCTTTTGTGAACATGGCCTTGTTATATCGCGGATTGCATCTGGCTGGAGTGTATCAATTAACGAAGACAACCTTGCTGTTTAGTGGCAAATTGATTCTCTCGGGTGTGGTGATGGTGGCTGTAATTTTATGGCAATTGGAACATATGGACCAATGGCTTGAATGGGCGTTTCGCCAGAGAGCGCTGACATTAACAGCCTTGATTGGACTCGGTGGCTTTGTTTATATTGTGTCGATACTGATTTTAGGTATCCGAGTAAAACATTTAAAAGCAGCGACAGATTAATACTGATTAGTATATAATCCGTCGGTTTCACACAATAAATGATGTCAATAACAGGTTTTAGCTGGTCATAATGGAACTGATCCGAGGTATACACAATATTAAAGCACAGCATCATGGCTGTGTATTAACCATAGGTAACTTCGATGGTGTTCATTTAGGTCATCAAGAGGTTCTAAGCCAGGTGTCTAAACAAGCAGCAGCATTAGGGCTCCCTTCTGTTGTTATGACGTTTGAACCGCAGCCGATGGAATTGTTTGCTAAAGAGAAAGCGCCAGCACGTTTAACTCGCTTACGAGATAAGTACGTGCAATTGAGTAAGCTGGATATTAGTCGTTTATTGTGCGTAAACTTTAATCAGTATTTTGCCAACTTATCAGCAGAAGCATTCATTAAAGATCTGTTGGTTGATAAGCTTGGTGTGAAGTTCTTGGTGGTTGGTGACGACTTTTGCTTCGGCAAGGGGCGGACGGGTCATTTCGCTATGCTTCAAGATGCAGGCGAGAAGTATGGTTTTGAGGTGGTGAGCACCCAAAGCTATTGCTTAAACCAATTACGAGTAAGCAGTACTGAGATACGGAATGCCTTAGCAGCCAATGATTTGGCTGCCAGCGTGACCATGTTAGGGCGTGACTACAGTATCAGTGGTCGTGTTTCTCATGGTCGTAAACTTGGGAGAACCATAGGTTTTCCTACCGCTAATATTCCATTAAAGCGTTGTGTTTCTCCTGTTTCGGGAGTCTATGTTGTTGAAGCATTGGATATCGATGGTGTTCCTGTCGGTGGGGTTGCTAATATTGGACAACGACCAACGGTTAATGGTGTAAGGCAGCAATTAGAAGTGCATTTTTTTGACTTTAAAGCCGATTTATATGGTAAACAGTTAGAAGTGCGACTTCTGCACAAACTGCGCGACGAGATAAAGTTTGAATCGTTCGACGCATTAAAGAATCAAATAGAATTGGATGCTGAAGCCGCAAGGGTGTGGCTGCTTCAGCTAAAGAATTAGTCGGATGATTCCACCGATTAACATAATGTCTAACTTCGCCCAATATAACGGAATTAAGAATCGATGAGTGATTATAAAGATACCCTGAACTTACCAGAAACAGGGTTCCCAATGCGCGGCAATCTGGCAAATCGTGAACCAGAAATGCTTAAGCGTTGGTACAAAGAAGACCTTTACGGTGAAATCCGTAAGGCAAAGAAAGGTAAAAAATCTTTCGTGCTGCATGACGGCCCTCCATACGCGAACGGCGACATTCACATTGGCCACGCGCTGAACAAGATTCTTAAAGACATTATTATCAAATCTAAGACCCTTTCTGGCTTTGATGCACCGTACATCCCTGGTTGGGACTGTCACGGTCTTCCAATCGAGCTAATGGTTGAGAAGAAGAAAGGTAAGCCAGGTCAAAAGATTTCGGCTGCTGAATTCCGCGAAGAGTGTCGTAAATACGCTGCGGGCCAAGTTGAAGGTCAGAAAGAGAGCTTCAAACGTCTTGGTATCATGGGCGAGTGGGACAAACCATACCGCACGATGGATTTCGGCACTGAAGCGAACATCATTCGTTCTCTAGGCAAAATCGCAGATAAAGGTCACCTTCTTAAAGGTTTCAAACCCGTTCACTGGTGTACTGACTGTGGTTCTGCTCTGGCTGAAGCTGAAGTTGAATACAAAGATAAAGTTTCTCCATCTATCGATGTGAAATTTACAGCAGCTGACGAAGCGGCTCTTCTAGAGAAATTTACTCTAGCGGAAGGTCATGCGGGTCAAGGCGAAATCTCTATCGTTATCTGGACAACAACACCATGGACTCTGCCGGCTAACCGCGCAGTATGTCTACGTGATGATCTTGAATACGTATTGATCCAAGTTGAAGCGAATGGCGACCAGCCTGCTCAACGTATCGTTGTTGCTTCTGATCTAGCAAAAGACGTAATGGACCATGCAGGTATCGAGCATTTCCACAATCTTGGTTTTGCTACAGGTGCTGATCTTGAGCTTTCTCAGTTCAACCACCCGTTCTACGATTTTACTGTTCCTGCTGTTCTTGGCGATCACGTAACAACGGATTCAGGTACTGGTGTGGTTCACACTGCGCCTGGCCACGGTCAGGAGGATTTCGTGGTTGGTAAGAAGTACAACCTAGAAATCGCTAACCCAGTTGGTTCAAACGGCGTTTACCTGCCAGATACTGAGCTATTTGCTGGTCAGCACGTATTCAAAGCGAACGACTCTGTTTTAGACGTTCTAAAAGAGAAAGGTGCACTTCTGCATCACCACGCTTACGAGCACAGCTACCCACATTGTTGGAGACACAAAACGCCAATCATCTTCCGCGCAACACCACAATGGTTCATCTCTATGGATCAAGCTGGCCTACGTGCTAAAGCACTAGAGTCAATCAAGAATGTTGAGTGGTTGCCTGAATGGGGTCAAAGCCGTATCGAAGGTATGGTTGAAGGTCGCCCTGAGTGGTGTATCTCTCGTCAACGTACTTGGGGTGTGCCAATTGCTCTGTTCGTTCATAAAGAAACAGCTGAACTTCACCCAGAAAGCCCAGCGCTTATTGAAAAAGTTGCGAAGCTAGTTGAAGAGAAAGGCATTCAAGCTTGGTGGGATGTAGACGCTGCTGAACTTATGGGCGCAGAAGACGCTGATAAGTACGAAAAAGTAATGGATACGCTAGACGTATGGTTCGACTCCGGTGTGACGCACTTCTCAGTGGTTGACTCTCGTGAAGAGTACAACTTCCCGAACGAAGAGCGTACTCACAGTGCTGATCTTTACCTTGAAGGTTCAGACCAACACCGTGGCTGGTTCCAGTCTTCTCTAATTTCATCGATTGCGATGAAAGACGAAGCACCGTACAAGCAAGTACTCACACACGGTTTCGTGGTGGATGGTAACGGCCGTAAGATGTCTAAATCTATCGGTAACGTGGTTGCGCCTAAAGACGTCACCAACAAACTAGGTGCAGATATCCTGCGTCTATGGGTTGCTTCTACAGACTACACGGGTGAAGTGGCGGTTTCTGATGAAATCCTGAAGCGTTCAGCGGATGCTTACCGTCGTATTCGTAATACAGCTCGTTTCTTCCTAGCGAACTTGAACGGTTTCAACCCAGCAACGGACCTAGTGCCAGCAGAAGAGATGGTTGCGCTTGATCGCTGGGCGGTTGGCCGTGCTCAAGCTGCACAAGAAGAGATCGTTAAAGCATACGGCGAATACAACACTCACGGTGTGACTCAGCGTCTAATGCATTTCTGCTCTATCGAAATGGGTTCTTTCTACCTAGACGTAATTAAAGATCGTCAGTACACAGCGAAGCAGGGCAGCCATGCTCAACGCAGCTGTCAAACGGCACTTTACTACATCGTAGAAGCTCTCGTTCGTTGGATGGCGCCTATCATGTCGTTCACGGCAGATGAAATCTGGAACGAGATGCCAAGCTCTTTGCCAACAGGAGAGCAGCGTGACACGTTCGTATTCACCGGTGAGTGGTTCGAAGATCTATTCGGTCTTGCTGCTGACGAAGAGCTAAGCAACGAATTCTGGGCTGAAATTCAGTCTGTTCGTGGCGCCGTGAACAAGCTTCTTGAAGATGCTCGTAAAGAGAAAACGATCGGTGGTGCACTGCAAGCTGAAGTGACTCTATACGCTGACGACGCACTCGCGGCTAAAATCAATAAGCTAGAAGATGAACTACGTTTCGTGCTGATTACTTCTGCTGCTGTTGTTAAGCCACTGAGTGAGAAGTCTGATGCAGCGCAAGCGACAGACGTTGCTGGCCTATTCGTTGAAGTTGCGGCTACTGAAGCTGAGAAGTGTGACCGTTGCTGGCACCACACTCCAGATGTCGGTACTATCGAAGGTCATGAAAAAGTTTGTGGCCGTTGTGTGTCGAACATCGACGGTGAAGGCGAAGTGCGCAAGTTCGCATAACGATTCAGAGATAAACTGAACTTTTTGTAAAAATCATAGCCCCAGTATCAACTGGGGTTATTTTTAATTATAGGAAATGTGTTTCGCCAAGTTGAGTACTTATGACCACTTATCGTGGGTAATAATCAATACCTGCTTCGTCGATACTAGGAATAGAAATGAGTGAAGTTTCGTTAAAACAATCGGGTGTGCGTTGGTTATGGTTAGCTCTGCTGGTTTTCGTTGCAGATATTGCTATCAAGCTATTTGTTATGGACAACATGGAGTATGGCTGGGCAAACCGTATTGAGGTGCTACCATTCTTTAATTTGCTGTATGTACATAACTATGGTGCAGCATTCAGCTTTTTAAGCGATCAAGCTGGTTGGCAGCGTTGGTTGTTTACTGGTATCGCATTTGTGGTAACGGGCGTGCTGACATACTGGATGAGCAAATCACACGCGACAGAAAAGTGGAGTAATATTGCTTATGCGATCATCATTGGTGGTGCGGTTGGCAACGTGTTCGACCGTGTTGTGCATGGTTTTGTGGTTGATTACCTAGACTTCTACTGGGGTACTTACCACTGGCCGGCATTTAACTTGGCTGATATGGCGATCTGTATTGGTGCCGCGATGATCATCTTGGATAGTTTCCGCAAGAAAGACGAAAGCAACTAGCTTGAAATAGATGACTTTAAAGTCAGTCTATGACTCACAGAATAGAATAGCCCTAAGCGCTGTCGGTTGATTCCGACGGCGCTTTTTTTTATGCTTCAGTCAACAAGGAAGCAAAGTACAATGTATCCTCAAATAATAAAAAATCTAAGGAAAGTAACGTGGCAGCAATTAAAAATGATTCAGCAGTAACTCTACATTTTACGATCAAAATGAAGGATGGCTCAGTTGCCGATAGTACGGAAAATATGGGTAAACCAGCCAAGTTCGTGATGGGTGATGGTAGCTTAAGTGAGAACTTTGAAGCGTGCTTACTTGGACTTGAAACGGGGACGGAAAAGTCTATCGAACTGAAAGCCGAAGACGCGTTTGGTATGCCAAATCCAGATCATATTCACTATATGGATCGTGCTAAGTTTGTTGGCGATGCTGAAGTGGAAGTTGGCACTATCATGGCATTCTCGGGGCCGGATGGTATCGAAATTCCAGGCATTATTACCGAGATCGCAGGTGATTCTGTGACGGTTGATTTTAATCACCCGCTCGCAGGCCAAGATGTTACGTTTGACGTCAATATCTTAGCGGTAGAATAACTCTCTTAACGTTAGAATAGCACTGCCTTACAGTTGTAAGGTATCCCAGCGCTTCACTGTCTAAGCGCTTCACTGTAGAATGCGAGCCTCGCTGACGGCGAACTCTGTAGAAACAACCATAGTACCGCAGTAAATAATGAGCAATGAAATGAAAATAATGTTAGCTAATCCTCGTGGCTTTTGTGCCGGTGTCGATCGTGCGATCAGCATCGTAGAGCGCGCACTTGAAATGTATCAGCCACCGATTTATGTTCGGCATGAAGTGGTTCATAACCGTTTTGTTGTTGAAGGGCTTAAGCAACGTGGTGCTATTTTTGTCGAAGAGTTAAGTGAAGTGCCTGACGATAACATCGTGATCTTCTCGGCTCACGGTGTGTCTCAGGCGGTCCGCAAAGAAGCAAAAGAGCGCGAGTTAACGGTATTTGATGCGACCTGTCCTTTGGTGACGAAAGTTCATATGGAGGTTGCTCGAGCCAGCCGCAAACATATGGAAGTGGTACTGATTGGTCATGCTGGTCACCCAGAAGTGGAAGGTACGATGGGGCAGTACGCGAGCCAAACCGGTGGTATGTACTTGGTTGAACGACCAGAGGATGTACAGAACCTAGTAGTGAATGACCCGAGTAACCTGCACTACGTTAGCCAAACAACGCTATCAGTTGATGAAACAGCTGATGTGATTGAAGAGCTACGTCGAGTGTTCCCGGAAATTCAAGGCCCACGCAAAGACGACATCTGTTACGCAACTCAAAACCGTCAAGACGCAGTGCGAGAGATGGCGAATGACGTTGATGTGGTGATTGTAGTTGGTTCTAAGAACTCGTCTAACTCAACACGTTTAAAAGAGCTGGCTGAGAAGCTAGGCACGCCAGGCTACCTGACGGATTGCCCTGAAGACATTCAAACAGAGTGGGTTGAAGGGAAAAAGAAAATCGGTGTAACAGCCGGTGCTTCTGCGCCTGAAGAGCTGGTAAACCAAATTCTAGACCGTATTCGTGAACTGGGTGCGACTGACGTTGAAGAGATTCAAGGTTGTGAAGAGAACATGTTCTTCGAAGTGCCAAAAGAGTTACAGATTAAGCAAGTCGACTGATCTCGATTGATTTGTGACAAGATCGATTCATAAATAGTTGATTTATAAACAAGAAAAAGCCAACGTTGATGCGTTGGCTTTTTTGATCGTGCTTTGGAATAAGGCATCGAACTTGTAATGCGTTACTGGAGACCGAGTTGCTCTTTCAATGTCTTTAAGTAACGACGACTGACAGGCACTTCAAAGCCCGTCAGGGTAATGATCTCCGCTAATCCATTCTCTAACAGTTTGATCTCTTGGATCGATTTTATGTTGATCAAGTATTGGCGATGACAGCGGATCAAATCGGTTTTTTCTTCCAAGATCTTTAGCGTTAACTGTGAGGTCGCGGTTTGCGATGAGCTACGTACATGCACACCACTGATATCGGAATAAGCGCACTCGACGGTTTGGCTTGCCATGATCACTATGCGATTATGACCGATACACGGGATTTGCTCTAAGTGACAGGGAGTAATTGCTGAGATGTTCTGTTCTGGGGCTTGCTGATTTTGTTTGATGACCTTATTCAGGCGACAAACACTCTTGTTTAATCGACAAGGCTCGACGGGCTTAAGTAGGTAATCAAAAGCGTTATCTTCAAAGGCTTGAATCGCATATTGGTCGTAGGCGGTGACGAAGACCACGTAAGGCATCGTGTCTGGGTCAAGCATGCTGAGCAGTTCAATTCCGGTAACCTGCGGCATTTGGATATCCAAATACACCACATCAGGCTTGAGTAGGTTGATCTGTTTCAGTCCTTCGATCGCGTTACTCGCTTGGCCAATGATTTCCACTTCTCCGGTTTCGGTCAGCAGCTCAATCAGCTCTTCGCGAGCAAAAAGCTCATCATCGACGACTAATGCTTTTAACATCCTATAACCTTCATCTTGGTTCTATCCCTGCTTGATTCACGCTTATCTTTTAAGTGTCTGCTTCTAAATGTTTCAACTCGGAGCTATTTGTCTCCGAAAATGCCATTATTTGAGTATAGGTATGATAAAGCTCATTCGAGTAAATTGCTGTGGTTGAGATTCTATTTTTAGTGCTGAATCTTGTCCAAAGAAATTAGTCAGCCGTTTATCAACAATTTCCATACCTAATCCTACGTGATCTTGAGATGGCTTCTGATAATTGCCCGCGTTGTCTTCAACGGTTAACTTGAACCCACCTTCGAAAGCTTCGCTATAGATCTTCACTTTGCCGCCTTCCAACATATTAGAAATGCCATGTTTGATGGCATTCTCTACCAGCGGTTGCAGGGTAAAGCTCGGCAATTGAGATTCATATAACTGCGGGTCGATATCCCATTCTACTTCTAGTCGATCGGTAAAGCGTGCTTTCTCTATGGTCAGGTAAGCGTTGACGTGTGCTAGCTCGTCTTTGAGCTTCACCGTGTTGATGTTCTGCTTTAGGTTACTTCTAAAGAAGTGAGACAAGTGCTGTATTAACTCTCGTGCTTTATCTGGGTCACGACGGGTGACTGCGCTGATGGTGTTGAGCGCATTAAACAAGAAGTGTGGGTTTACTTGAGCGTGCAGCAGTTTGATTTCCGCTTGGGTGAGCAGTGTTTGCTGTAGCTGATAGTTACTAAACAGGATCTGGCTTGATAACAGCTGGGCGATGCCTTCTCCCATTGACATATTGATGGTCGAGAACAGTTTGAGTTTTGGCTCATACAACTTAATGGTACCGATCACTTCATTACCTGCACGCAGTGGAATAATCAGCGCAGAGCCCAATTTACAATTTGCAGACAGAGAGCATTGGTATGGGTTCTCTTTACCATCAAGATAGATAATGTCGTTCTGTTCCATCGAAGTGAGTGTGCTTTGCGATGAAATCGGGGTGTTGGGAATATGGTGTTCAGCACCAATGCCGACGAACGCGAGAATTTTTTCTCGATCGGTGATCGCCACGGCACCAACCTTGGTCTCTTCGTAAATGATACGCACGATTTTTTGCGCGTTATCCGAATTGAACCCGCCATGCAAAATGCCCACCGAGCGTTCTGCAATGGTCAGTGCGCGGCGTGAGAAGGTAGCCGAGTACTTCTCGAAAATGGTTTTTCGATCTTGGATGATACTCATGAACAGCGCTGCCCCAACCGAGTTAGCGATGATCATTGGCGCAGCAATATCGGAAACCAGAGCATAGGATTGTTCGAAGGGTTTTGCGACCGCCAGTAGAATCAGCATTTGAATGATCTCTGCAAACAGGGTTACCGAGAAAACCACCAACGGATTAAACAATTGGCTGGCTTTATTTTTTCTGACTAAATAAACGTGCAGCAAACCACCAATCAGCCCCTCTGCGGTGGTGGAAATTGCACAAGCTAAATCGGTAAAACCACCAAGTGAATAGCGATGGATACCGCCAGTAAAACCGACAGCAAAGCCGACAACTGGGCCGCCAAACAAGCCTCCCATTACCGCACCCATTGCGCGAGTGTTGGCGATAGCATCATTGATTTGCAATCCGAAATAGGTGCCCATAATGCAGAACAGGGAAAACAGAACATAACAGCTGACTTTATGGCTTAAGCGTGAAGAGATGCTCAATAAAGGCAGAATCAGCGGAGTTTTACTTAGCATGTAAGCGATCACTAAGTAGATACAGGTTTGTTGCAGCAAAGAGAGAATGAGTTCCATATTTTCACCTATTGAGACGCGGGTTAAGTGTAAAGCTCATTGCGTGGTAACGGTAGTTTTGCTTGTGTTTTTGTTAGTTATATCGAGCGACGATTGCTTCTCAATGTTGGGATACAGTAAAGCCCATCACAGAGGATGGGCTTTCGTCTTAATTTCCACGAATCACTGGGTGATGACGGGAGCAAGCGAAGTGTGTTTGGCTGTTCTTTTGTCTCTCTATGAAGACCTGTCTCTTTTATCAAGAGTCTGAAAGAACTAGGCAGTTTTGGTTACGCCTTTTGCTTCTTTTTCTTCTTCATCAGCAAGGTCGATATCACCTTTGCCTTTTGAAATTTTGATAACGTAAGCCGCAACACCTAATGCACTCACTACACCAATGATGGTTGAGATTTGCATTGATAGACCGAAGCCGAGTTGGCTGTTGTTCAGGATGAATGTGATACACACAGATGTCATGAACACAGCTGGAACCGTAGTTACCCAGTGTAATTTGTTGTGGCGAAGTAGGTAAGCTGAAGCGGTCCATAGCATCATCACTGCTGTGGTTTGGTTAGCAAAACCGAAATAGCGCCAGATGATACCGAAATCGACTTGAGTCAGGATGCCACCGATAACGAACAGTGGTAGAGCCATCAGTAGGCGATTACGCAGTGTTTTCTGCTCCATGTTGAAGTATTCAGCAAGAATAAGACGGCTTGAGCGGAACGCGGTATCACCAGAAGTGATAGGCAGGATAACCACACCAAGGAACGCTAGGACACCGCCGAATACACCCAGTAGACCAAATGAAGCGCTGTATACCACATTACCCGGGCCGCCGTTTGCAACCGCGTCAGATAGAGATTCAATGGAACCGAAGAAAGACAGAGCCAGTGCACACCAGATTAGAGCGATGATGCCTTCACCAATCATTGCGCCGTAGAAGACAAAGCGACCGTTTTTCTCGTTTTCCATACAACGTGCCATCAGTGGTGACTGAGTGGCGTGGAAGCCTGAGATAGCACCACAAGCGATAGTGATGAATAGAGCGGGCCATAGTGGCAGATCATTCGGATTCATGTTGGTGAACATGTCTTTCATCTCGAATCCACCCATGATTTGGTGCTCGTCAGAAAGACCAATCGCAGTGATTAGGCCAACAGACATGAAGATAAGCAGTGCACCGAACAGTGGGTAGAAGCGACCAATGATTTTATCGACAGGGACAATCGTTGCGATGATGTAGTAAGCAAAGATGATAACAACCATGGTGGTTGTAGACATCGCGAAATCAGTTTGGTCGTTGATTAGGTTAGTGATCATACCTGCAGGAGCAGAGACGAAGACCACGCCAACAAGAAGCAGTAGAACAATGGCAAAGATGTTCATAAAGTGTTTTGCGCCATTGCCTAGGTAACGTCCAGTGATGGTTGGAACTGAAGCACCACCATTACGGATAGATAACATACCTGAGAAGTAGTCGTGTACCGCACCGGCGAAGATACAACCGAGCACGATCCATAGCATTGCTGCCGGGCCGTATAGGGCACCCATGATCGGGCCGAAGATTGGACCGACACCTGCAATGTTAAGCAGTTGAACTAGGTAAACCTTTGGTGTCGACATTGGAACGTAGTCCACGCCATCTTGCTTGGTGTGAGCCGGTGTTTGACGCTTTTCATTGATACCGAAAATCTTCTCGATAAAGGCACCGTAAATAAAGTAGCCACCAATGAGTGCTGCAACACAGGTAAGAAACCACATCATAATTTGTTATCCCTGAATGTATTAATTAAGTCAGGGTGTATATTAAATAGGTGGATGAGAAGAAGCTTCCGCTATGAGAGTGAGTGGTCGAATAGCAAATTTAGTGGTGCTATAACGGATTGAGTGGTTTGGCTGGTTTGTCGTTCGGTTGGTGAGAGATCTTGAACGGTCAGTATTCCCTTAAAGGGGCAAACATCAGACAATGAGTGGACATCGGCCGGTGTTCAGCGGAGAATTACAAACAAAGGTAACGCTTCGTCAGGAAGTGGTCAGGTAAATATAAAGGACTAAAATGAAAAAAATAATCGCACTATTCGCCGTCGCATTTAGCCTTGCAGGATGCAGCGCCAATGTTCAAGATTTAGCGGCAGAAGGTAATTGGCAAGAGATTGGCTATCGTGATGGTCTCAAAGGCCATACTCAACGTTCGTATTCAGAGATGACCGAGCTTGGCAGCGTCGATCAAGCGAGCTACACAGAGGGTTACCATCTCGGTGTGACTGAGTATTGTAATCCCAACCATGCTTATCATATTGGTTTATCTGGTCAGGTGTATGAAGGTGTGTGTTCTGGCACCGAAGACGCTCAACGTTTCCGTATGGAATGGCAACGTGGCTGGGATGAGTTCTCAAACGACTATTAAGCCGAAGCTAGCGGTAAGAGCATTCAATATAAAAAGACCAGTACCGTATGTGGACTGGTCTTTTTGTATGTCGCGAGTGTCACGCTCAGAATGAGACGTTACAAAAGCAGAATCGAGATTACTGATTACTCTCGACGGCTTTTCTCAAGAAGCCATTTTGCTTATCAAGCTGATCCTTGGCCAATTCTAAATCTAGCCCTGTCAGAATCATCAAAATAGATAACTTCACATCGTAATCGGTCGCTTTCAGTGTCGACACTGCCAGTGCTCTCTCACACTCAGTGGCTTGGATAACGATACGAGCAGCACGAGCAACCAACTTTTCATTGGTCGCTTTTACGTCGACCATCAGGTTTTGGTAGCTCTTACCGATACGAATCATGCTGGCAGTGGTCAGCATATTAAGTACCAATTTTTGCGCCGTACCCGATTTTAATCGTGTTGAACCGGTTAATGCTTCGGGGCCAACCACAGGGCTAATGGCAATTTGAGCGATTTCAGCAATGGGTGAATCTGGGTTACAAGACAGCGCAACGGTCACTGCACCAACCTGATTAGCATAGTTGAGGGCACCGATTACGTAAGGCGTGCGACCACTTGCGGCAATGCCTACCACAACATCCTTTTCTGAAAACTGAATCGCTTTGAGATCTTCAATACCGAGAGTCAGTGAGTCTTCCGCGCCTTCTTTGGCTTTTAAAATCGCTTCTGGCCCACCTGCGATTAGGCCAATCACCATCTTGTCTGAAACACCGAAAGTCGGCGGACACTCGGAGGCATCTAATACTCCTAATCGACCACTGGTGCCGGCCCCCATATAGATCAATCGGCCACCGTTTTGAAAAGCATAAGCAATGTGATCCACCGCTTTAGCGATCTGTGGCAGTTCCGCTTCGATCGCTAAAGGGACTTGTTTGTCTTGTTGGTTAATCTTTTCAACCACTTGGAGAGAGGTGAGCAGATCAATATCCATAGTATCAGGGTTTCTCCCCTCCGAAACGAGGTGCGAGAGCGCTGATATGAGAGCGTCGTTACTCATAATGATCCTTAAATGATGGTTTATAATAGTTTAGTCAGCACGGTATAGCACGCCGAGAGAGGCGGCTCTGCTTGCACCTGTCACTTCAGGTAAATTGCTTGGCTGTTGATGAACATGACGTTGAGCAAGCCACGCAAAGGCCATCGCTTCCATGTAGTCGGCATCCACGCCTTTGCTAGTGGTTGAGTCAACCTCCCAACTTGGAAGCAGTTCAGACAGTCGTTTCATCAACAATGGGTTTCTTGTACCACCGCCACATACGTATAGTGCAGGTTGGTTACCTAAGCGATAGGTGTCCACTTCATTGGCTATCGTTAATGCGGTGTATTCACAAAGCGTGCGCTGAACATCTTCTGCTGCAAGATCTTTAAATTCTGTCAGTTGTTGCTCTAACCAAGGTAGGTTAAACAACTCTCTACCGGTACTTTTCGGTGGCATTTGAGATAGATAAGATTCACTTAACAGCTGTTCGAGCAAGGCTTGATTGGTTTGACCTTTCAATGCGAATTGCGCCTCACGGTCAAACTTTTCGCCAGTGTGCTTATCAACCCAAGCGTCCATCAACATATTGCCCGGGCCAGTATCATATCCCAATGTTGGTTGGTTTGGGCGCAGCACTGAAATATTTGAGATCCCCCCAATATTCAACACCACAACTGAGCTGTCTTGTGGGTGGAAAATCGTATGGTGGAAAGCGGGGACTAATGGCGCACCTTGTCCGCCTAATGCCATGTCTTTACGTCTGAAATCAGCAACCGTTTGAATCTCTGTTTTAGCGGCAATGATGTTGGCATCACCCAATTGCATGGTAAAGGGCGAATCGCCGGTTGGCTGGTGGAATACGGTTTGGCCATGATTGCCGATCGCAGTCACAGAAGAGGCTAGCGTACCTGATTTGTCGAGCAGTTGCAGAACCGCATCAGCAAACAGGTGGCCAAGCTGGTGGTCGAGTTCGCCAATCGCAATCAAATCGGTTTTCTGACCAATACACACTTCAAGCAGGCGCGCTTTGAGATCGTCAGGCATTGGGAACTCATCATGAGCAAGCAATGTAATGCTATCGCCTTCAATTGAAACTAATGCGGTATCAACGCCATCCATACTCGTTCCCGACATCACGCCAATATACAGTTCCTTATGATCCACTCTTAAGCTCTTGCGCAGCATTCCTAAACTCTTATCCAGATTGGTTTAAAAACATTGTAAAGCAAATTTAAAGAGAATAATCTCGGGAAGTTGATGAAATTGGGTTTAATAAGGGATAAATATGGGACCGTTGTGGGTTGATGTTGCAGGCTACGAACTGACCGCTGAAGACCGAGAGATTTTAGAGCATCCAACTGTAGGTGGCCTCATCTTATTTTCTCGAAACTATCACGATAGCAAACAGTTATCGGCATTAAATAAAGAGATTCGTAAAGTTGCAAAACGTCCTATTTTAATCGGCGTTGACCAAGAAGGCGGCCGAGTTCAGCGTTTTCGTGACGGCTTTTCAATTATCCCAGCGGCTCAGGAATTTGCGACTAAGAATCATGGTGAGCAGTTAGCGGAACAAGCAGGTTGGTTGATGGCGGCGGAATTGATTGCCCATGATATCGATTTGAGCTTTGCGCCAGTACTAGACAA
Organism: Vibrio artabrorum; assembly: GCF_024347295.1. NCBI lineage: Bacteria > Pseudomonadati > Pseudomonadota > Gammaproteobacteria > Vibrionales > Vibrionaceae > Vibrio > Vibrio artabrorum. The sequence continues at coordinate 591,998 of NZ_AP025458.1, forward strand.
AGGCCACGACTGCAAAGCGATTGGTAGCCGCGCGTTTGGTGAAGATATTGATACCATCGTTCGTCACAGTAGCGCTTTTATTAAGGGCATGAAGTCGGTTGGCATGGCGACAACAGGAAAGCACTTCCCTGGACACGGTGGGGTGATTGCAGACTCACACCTTGAAACGCCTTACGATCCTAGAGATGACATCTTTGACACCGATATGGCCATCTTCAAGGCGCAAATTGAAGCCGGAATATTGGATGCGATGATGCCTGCGCATGTGGTTTTCTCTCACTATGATGATCAGCCAGCGAGTGGTTCACAGTATTGGCTTCAAAAGGTATTGAAGCAACAGCTTGGATTTAGAGGCTTGGTGTTCTCTGACGATTTAACAATGGAAGGTGCTGCCATAATGGGCGGGCCAGCAGACAGAGCGAAGGCGGCTTTGAATGCCGGTTGTGATATGGTGTTGATGTGTAACAAACGAGATGCACAAATTGAGGCTCTTGATCAATTAGCGATTCAAGAGGTACCTTTAGCCAACTCATTGCTTAAAAAACACAGCTTTGATTTGCCAACTCTTCATTCGGATAGTCGATGGAAAGAGGCCTCAGAGCAAATCAAACGAATGTTAAACGCTGGGTGATAAATAAACACGCTATAAGTTTTAAGAAGGTGATATGAGAAATATCGCCTTTTTTGTATGTGTGAAGTACCGTTTAGTTCTGTTTGTACTAGGTAATGAGCTAAACAGTGCATGTATATAAAAGTTTACATCAAATGTTTTTTATTGTTTACACTTGCAATCGTTTTTATAGCTGTTATTGTGTTTTTAAAGATTGTTAGCCCATATTGATATTCAGGGTGTAAAAATAAATATACAGGTTGAGTTATGCAGAAAAGTGAATTAAGCAATGTCAATATCATCGACGAACAGGTACTGATTACTCCAGAGGAGTTAAAAGCGAAATTACCTTTGAGCGATAATGCTCGTCGTTTTATTCAAGAGTCTCGTGAAACGATTGCGAACATCATTCATAAGAAAGATCACCGTATGCTTATCGTGTGTGGACCATGTTCTATCCATGATATCGAAGCGGCGAAAGAGTATGCGAAACGCCTTAAAGCACTGTCTGAAGAACTGAGCGATCAACTGTATATTGTTATGCGAGTGTACTTTGAGAAGCCTCGTACTACGGTGGGTTGGAAAGGTTTGATCAATGACCCGCATCTAGACGGCAGTTTCGATATTGAGCATGGCCTGCATGTTGGCCGTGAGCTGCTTGTTGAACTCGCTGAGATGGAAATTCCACTAGCGACAGAAGCACTCGATCCAATCAGCCCACAATACCTAGCCGATACATTCAGCTGGGCGGCGATTGGTGCACGTACGACTGAATCTCAAACTCACCGTGAAATGGCAAGTGGTCTTTCAATGCCAATCGGTTTTAAAAACGGCACTGATGGCAACCTAGGTACGGCAATCAATGCGATGCAGGCGGCGTCTTCTAGTCACCGCTTCATGGGCATCAGCCGTGAAGGTGAGGTTGCACTGCTAACGACTCAGGGTAACCCAAATGGTCACGTTATTTTACGTGGTGGTAAGCAGACAAACTACGATTCAGTGTCAGTACATGAGTGTGAAGAAGAGTTGGGTAAGTTTGATTTAGATGCCGCGTTGATGGTGGATTGCAGTCACGCTAACTCTCGTAAAGATTTCCGTCGCCAGCCACTTGTTGCAGAAGATGTAATTCACCAAATTCGTGAAGGCAACAAGTCGATTATCGGCCTAATGATTGAGAGCCATATTAACGAAGGAAATCAGCCGTCAGATATTCCTCTCAATGAGATGAAATACGGCGTTTCTATTACCGACGCATGTATCAATTGGGAGTCAACTGAGGCACTATTGAAGCATGCACATACGGAGTTAGTTCCGTTTTTAGAAAACCGCTTGAAAGGTTAGTCAGAGTTTGAATTTAAGTGCCTCATATAATGGGGCATTTTAAGATCTGTCGCTAACGAACCTGCATCAGTGCGGGCCTTTAGATTAGCACGGGCTTATAGATGAGTAAGGAATAAAATGGCCGTTGAACTGAACGAATTACGCGACCAAATCGATGCTGTTGATAAACAAATGTTGGATTTACTGGCTCAACGCCTTGCTTTAGTCGAGAAAGTCGGCGAAGTAAAAAGTGAACATGGTTTACCTATTTATGTCCCAGAGCGTGAAGCTGCGATGCTGGCATCTCGTCGTCAAGAAGCTGAGAAAATAGGGGTTCCGCCACAGTTAATTGAAGATATTTTGCGTCGAACTATGCGTGAGTCCTATGCCAGTGAGAAAGACTCTGGCTTTAAGTGTCTTAACCCAGAGTTACGTTCAGTGGTTATCGTTGGCGGTAATGGCCAACTTGGTGGCTTGTTTGGCCGTATGTTCAAGCTCTCTGGTTACCAAGTGAAAATTCTTGGCAGCCAAGACTGGGACCGAGCCGATGAAATCTTAGAGAGTGCTGGCCTTGTGGTTGTTACGGTTCCAATTCATCTAACTGAAGGTGTGATTGCGAAGCTAGGTAACCTACCAAGCGATTGTATTCTATGTGATTTGACCTCAATTAAATCGAAACCTCTACAAGCCATGATGAACATACACCAAGGTCCAGTGGTTGGATTACACCCAATGTTTGGCCCTGATGTTCCAAGCTTAGCTAAGCAGGTGATTGTTTACAGTGATGGTCGAGGCTCCGAAAGCTACCAATGGCTACTGAATCAATTTGGTATTTGGGGCGCGAGCCTTTGCCAGATGGATGCTGCTGAACACGATCACGGCATGACTCTGATTCAAGCACTACGCCACTTCACCTCTTTTGCTTACGGATTGCACCTGAGTAAAGAGAACCCGAACATCGATCAGCTTCTGAAGCTAAGCTCGCCAATCTACCGACTTGAGATTGCGATGGTCGGTCGTCTGTTTGCTCAAGACCCGAACTTGTACGGTGATATCATTCTTTCTTCAGATGAGAACATTGAAATGATTCGACGTTTCCATCGTCGTTTCGGTGAAGCATTAGAAATCTTGGATGGCAAAGATAAAGCCAAGTTTGTTGAGAGCTTTAATCAAGTCAGTGATTGGTTTGGCGACTACTCGCAGCAGTTCTTGCAAGAGAGCCAAAGTCTTCTAAAGCAAGCTCATGATTCGATTCATCGTGGTTAAAACCCGTTTAAAATCATAAAAAAGAGCGACCAGACGGTCGCTCTTTTTGTTGGTGTGGAACGCTATCAAAGCATTTGGCCTACAGTAGTCTAAAAGCGATTAGATCATCATAGGCCAAACCAATAGGCTCTAGTTCGTCGTGATAGGTTTCTTGCTATCTTCGCTTGATACGGTGTCGATGGTCGAGCTAATGTAAGGTACGTTCGTTAGGTTGATCTGTAAGCGAACCACATTATCAATCAGTTGAACCAGTGGGCCCCATTTAACCTTTTTCTCTTTTTCGAACACGTAGTTGAAGTTTTCCGGTGTCCAATCCATCAAGTATTGAGGGTTCAGTGAACGACCAAGGAAGCGTACTTCATAATGCAAGTGTGGGCCGGTTGAGTTACCTGAGTTACCGCAGCTTGCAATCACATCACCTTTACTCACAAACTGACCGCTGCGAACTTTGAACTTTTGTAGGTGCGCGTAAGAACTCATGAAACCGAACGAGTGGCGCACAGTAATAAAGTTACCGAAGCCTTTGTTACTTGGGCGTACCGTTTCAATCACTCCATCGGCGGGCGCGACAATATCTTCACCACGCTTACACGTCAGATCGATACCAGTATGTACATGGCGTTTACCTGAAATAGGGTTAGTGCGGCTACCATAAGAAGAAGAGATACGTTGATAAGCCATCGGGCTGTCGTTTGGAATCAAACGGAACATTGTGGCTCTTACTGCTGAATCGACTGCAGCCGCATCAATACGTTCTTCTAAAGAGACATCATCAGTAAGCAGTTCCTCATCGGCAAGACCCAGTACAGATTCCACATCAAAGACGCGCTTACCAAGCAGTTGGATCGTGCTTTCTTTCTCGGTGAGTGCCTGTGATAGCGAGTGGTTGGTTTCTACCTGCTCAGCGTAAAGATCTTCAGTTTGCTCTTTTTCAACAATCAGCGTTTCAATCAACTGTTGGGCATCACCCGCTTGCAGTGCGAGTTCTTGTTTATTCTCGAAGTGCATGTATGCCATTCCGCCAATGAATAACGGCACTGAAAAGAGTGCTGTCGTGCATATGAGTACGGTTTTACGGCCGAAATAAAACGTCTGTTCCCCCTGACGAGAGGGAATCGTAATGGAAATTTTTCTAGACATGATTCTGTATTAGCTAAATGCTTCTAATCGAAAAAAGGTAGTGGCGGTATTATTCCTGACCTAAATCAGTAAGGTGTTCCATCTCTCTATAAAGCAGTTCATCGTCACCCACATTAAGCTCAATAAGGCGCTTAAGGTGGCTGATACTATCAATATCTAAATGTTCTATACGCAAACGCATTGAGGTATTGATGGTTGAGACTATCGTTGCTTCTAACTGAATATTGATATCACTGTTTTCGAGCTTAAAGCTCACTTCAACAGGAGAGTCATGGCTGAGCTGTTGCCCATCATCACATCGAAGGAGCAAACCATGAAGAGATAAGTCTTGCACTGAGCCGGATACCTTTACTTGTCCTTGTGATATTTCAGTCGGAGCTTGATAAATAACTCGTGAAAATTGACGTCTTTCAATCATAATTAATCTCTTTATATCGATGGATAACACGTAAGCCAGATATATCAAAGGCCGCTATTATTGCGGCCTTTGTTCAAAATGCAAGCGAATTTACTTAGCAATACGCTTGTATTTGATACGGTGTGGTTCAGCCGCTTGTGCGCCAAGAGTTTTCTTCAGCCACTCTGTATATTCAGTATAGTTACCTTCGTAGAAGTTAACTTGACCTTCATCGCGGTAGTCTAAGATATGGGTCGCAATACGGTCGAGGAACCAACGGTCATGCGAGATAACCATTGCACAGCCTGGGAACTCAAGCAGCGCTTCTTCAAGTGCTCGTAGTGTTTCGACATCAAGATCATTGGTTGGTTCATCGAGTAACAGTACGTTACCGCCTGCTTTGAGCAGTTTCGCTAAGTGAACACGGTTACGTTCACCACCAGAAAGCTGACCGATGATTTTCTGTTGGTCGTTGCCTTTGAAGTTGAAGCGAGAGCAGTAGGCACGTGCAGGGATTTCGAAGTTGTTGATCTTAATGATATCAGCACCTTCAGAGATCTCTTGGAATACTGTTTTTGTGTCGTCCATGCTGTCACGGAACTGATCAACAGACGCAAGCTTAACCGTTTCGCCAAGCTCAACAGTGCCTGAATCGGGCTGTTCAGCGCCACTTAGCATCTTAAACAGTGTTGATTTACCCGCACCGTTAGCACCAACGATACCGACGATAGCACCTTTAGGCATGCTGAAAGATAGGTCGTCGATAAGAACGCGATCACCAAATGACTTCGTGAGGTTCTTAACTTCAAGCACCTTGTCACCTAAACGCTCACCCGGTGGGATGAACAGTTCATTGGTTTCGTTACGCTTCTGGTATTGGCCAGTTGTCATCTCTTCAAAACGAGCCATACGAGCTTTAGACTTAGCTTGACGACCTTTAGGGTTTTGACGAACCCATTCAAGTTCTTTCTCAATCGTTTTTTGGCGCGCGCTTTCGCCCGCTTTTTCTTGCTTAAGACGCTCGTCTTTCTGCTCTAGCCAAGATGTGTAGTTACCTTGCCATGGGATACCTTCACCACGGTCAAGCTCTAGAATCCAGCCAGCAGCATTGTCTAGGAAGTAACGGTCGTGGGTAATCGCCACCACAGTACCGCTGTAATCAACTAGAAAGTGCTCAAGCCATGCTACTGATTCTGCATCCAAGTGGTTGGTTGGTTCATCAAGAAGCAGCATGTCTGGCTTTTCAAGAAGTAGACGGCAGATAGCAACACGACGACGTTCACCACCTGATAGGAACTCGATTTTCGCATCCCACTCTGGCAGACGAAGTGCATCAGCAGCACGCTCTAGTGCTGTCTCTAGGTTGTGACCGTCTTTTGCTTGAATCAGAGCTTCCAGTTCGCCTTGCTCTTTCGCAAGTGCATCGAAGTCGGCATCTGGTTCAGCGTAGGCTGCGTAAACTGCATCAATACGCTTAAGTGCGTCAGCGACGTCAGAAACCGCTTCTTCTACGATTTCACGCACGGTTTTTGATTCATCTAGTACCGGCTCTTGCGGTAGGTAACCGACTTTAAGGCCTTGTTGTGCACGAGCTTCACCATCAATATCAGTATCAATACCAGCCATGATACGCAGTAGGGTAGATTTACCTGAACCATTGAGACCTAAAACACCGATTTTAGCGCCAGGAAAAAAGCTAAGAGAAATGTCTTTAAGAATTTGACGCTTAGGTGGAACAGTTTTGCTCACCCGAGACATGGTATATACGTATTCAGCCATTGCCGATCAATCCTAATTATTGTTCAAAATTGTCGGTTATTTTATACCAATATCCCTAAAGATGTTACTCCTAGGACAGAAAAGCCATTCTTGAATCAATCCTTACCTATTATTGTCACAGTGATCATTAAAACTGTATTTAATTGGCTTTTGAGGTGGGGTGTTAAATGTTAATAATATTTAACATTCAAATCCTTTACATTTGATGTGATGTCGGGCGTAAATAGACTTCACGTATCCATACACGCACTAAGGAAAGAGCGAATGTTTTTCCGCATTGGTAATACGAAAATGGCTGTGGTTGCATCTGCAATGTTGTTTTCATTTTCACAGGCTCCGATAACGATGGCTAGCAATGCCTCAGAGCTTGAGATGCAGCGTGATGTTTATGATAGAGCGCAAGAGGTTTTAGACAACCATGATCTAAAAGCCTACTCTGTGCTGCGTAACCAAATTCAAACATACCCTTTAACACCATATACCGATTATCGAGCCTTTCTTATTGACCTTGGTGAGCGTACTCCTGCTGAAGTGGACGCTTTTATTGAAGAGAATAAAGCCTTACCGTTTTCCAATCGAATGCGCGCGCCTTATTTAGATTCATTGGCTTCTCAAAAACAGTGGAAGACAATCCTTGAGTTTCAAACGAAAGAACCGGTGGGTGAAAAATATCAATGTATCTATTACCGCGCGCATTACGAACAGGGCAATCAAGAGCTTGCCTTTAAAGGGGCTAAGCAACTTTGGTTGAGTGGTCGCGGTGTTGATGATGCCTGTACTCCTCTATTTAAGAGCTGGGACCAAGCCGGTTTAAGAACCGATAAGCTCATTCTTGATCGGATGCTGCTAGCGTTTGAAGAGAATAATGGCAAGCTGATGATCTATTTAATAAAACAATTAGATGATGATGAGTCAGTGGCTAAAGCGAAACAGATGAAGGTGTTGTTCAACCACCCTGAAGATGTGCTTACCTTCGCCAAGGAGCACCCCGCTAATCAATTCTACCAAACTCAAACACAGCTTGGTTTCGAAAAATTAGCAAGAACATCAGCGAGTCGCGCTCAAGAAGTGTTCGATGACGTTGTGGTCGCTCAAAATTTTTCCAAAGAGAAAGCACAGGAGTTAGCGGATTACTTAGCACTTCGTTTGATCAATACTGATTCTGAAGTTTTGATGGCATGGCGAGACAAAATGTTGGCTCGCTCATCACAATCGATATTGCTTGAACGACGTGCACGTTTGGCGATTCAACATGCCGATTGGGTGGGTTTGAAAGAGTGGATAGCTCGTTTGGATGATAAGCACCAAGCCTCAATCCTCTGGCAATATTGGCAGGGCAGGGCAGAAATTGCGACGGGCGATACTGACAAAGGCAATAAGCGACTATCCAATATCTTGGGTCAACGTAACTTCTACAGTGTGGCGGCAGCTAAGCAGTTAGGTCAGCCGATTCATTATCCAACCTCGACACTTAAGTTCAACGCTGAAACAGTGAAGCCATTTACCACCTCTTTGGTGCGCATTGGTGAGCTGATTGACCGAGATAAAATTGCTGCGGCGAAGAGTGAATGGCGTTGGTTACTAACTCATGCTGACAAAAATCAAAAAGCGATGCTTGCCGCGTATGCTGCGACACGAGGTTGGAATCACTTTATGGTAACGGCCAGTATCTCCGCGAAGATATGGAGTAACATCGCCTTACGTTTCCCGGTTGCTCATAAATGGTGGTTTGATTTCTACGCAGAAAAACATGACATTGATCCTATCACCTTGATGTCTTTAGCGAGACAAGAGAGTGCGATGGATTCAGAAGCTCGCTCTCCAGTTGGTGCGCGTGGCATCATGCAAATCATGCCAAAGACTGCTCAATATACCGCTAACAAGTACAAGATTAAGTACCAAGGCAGCGAGGAGCTTTATGATGTTGGTAAGAATATTGAGATTGGCAGTTATTACTTAGAGAGCTTACTTTCTCAGTATGACAATAACCGTATTCTTGCTTTTGCTGCATACAACGCGGGGCCAGGCCGTGTGAAACAATGGCGTTCACGCAGTGATGAAAAGCTCGATGCGTATGCTTTTATTGAAATGATCCCATTCAAAGAGACGCGGGGCTACGTTCAGAATATCTTGATGTTTGAGACCTACTATCGAGATATCTTGGGGGAAAAGGGACCGTTTTTAGCTCCTCATGAGGCGACCACTCAGTATTAATGGGTCACTATCAAAAGCGGTGAGTGCGAAGCATCCCCACTTTGTGTCTTTTTACATTGGATCACATTAAGTGTTGCGGTATAAAGTGTTAAACGCTTTATACCGTTAAGCGACGCTTTAAAGTCAGAATTTAAAAGTAAGTGTAGATATATGGCATCACAACCTGAATATGATAATTGGCAACAACTGATGGCAGTGGTTAAAGCGGCTGTTGAAAAAGATCAGCATGAACTATTGTTGACCATGATGATGACACCAGACGAGCGAGATGCTCTGGTCGCTCGAATTAATATCTTCTGTGAGCTGATGAAAGGCGAGCTGTCTCAAAGGCAGGTCAGTCAAATGTTGGGGGTCGGGGTTGCGACGATAACCAGAGGCTCAAATGAGCTAAAGGCTAAATCTGAACAAGAGAAAGCGGTGATCGCCGACTTATTGCTAAAGTCATCACGGAGTTAAGCGAGCACTGGAGAGTGCGAACACGAATTCGATAACAAACGCTAACTGGATGTTAGCGTTTTTTGTTTCTGATGATGATTCTCTGAATCTTTCGCCGTTTAACTGAGCATTAGATAGGAAAGTGTTCAGGATTCACAAATGGGATCAGAGCTAAGATTAGCGCTTGATGATAGACAGAACTACGTGACAGTTGGTTGTGTGTCAGGAGACCTATCGCCCCCCCTTTTTGTTTGATGTTGTCTGTTCCGAAGACTTCATCCATAACATCGCCCAACTCATTGGCATGTTCAAGCTTTGCAAGTACCGTTGGTGGTAACATCAGACTTGCGGAACGAGACTCTCCTCGTTGACCATTCGCATCAATAATCATCCAAGCAAAAGTCATATTACCTTCAATTCCCGCTTCTAACCCCACATAAAAATCGGCATTTGGTTGCGCTTGAGTGGCATTGTTCACGCGGTTGATTGCACCTTGATAGGTTTCGCTGTTGCTCATCGGTTGATCTGATACCCCACTCGCGACGTTGATGCCAGTGAATTCAAATTCTGTCTCTGGGAAAGCCGATATGAACGCACTTTTAACAGCGTTGATCTTAGCGGGATTTAGCGAAGCAATGATAACGGATTTCATTGATTAGATTCTTCTGTTCGTGAATTAAATTGAAGTTTGTGAGTTCGAAGGTTTGTCGCTTCATTCGTATCTAAGGAGTGCTGATTATGGCGTCTTCCTGACTGTTGGGGGACTTCACTGACCGTCAGTTTCTATCACATGGATAGAAACTGGCCAACGGTTCATGACGACGAGAAGTTACGACAACTTAACTTGAGTCGCCTTGATGTTCTCGCTAGGGTAACAGCCTAAGACTTTCAGATGACGAGTAATCGCCGTTAATTCTGTTATCGCTTGCTGCATGTTATCTGAATCGAGGTGTGCCTCTAAATCCACATAGAACATCTCTTCCCATGGATTACCCATAATAGGGCGAGATTCTAGCTTAGTCATGTTGATACCTAAGCGTTGCAGAATCAGCAGTGTCTCTACCAAAGAGCCCGCCTCTTGCGATGTTGACATGATGAGTGTGGTTTTGGCTGGAATCTGAGTCGATACTTCAACCGGTTTACGTGCGACAACAATAAAACGAGTGTGATTTTCTGTCTGATTCGCAATGTTACCTTGGATAGGTTGTAGGCCATAAAGCTTACCGCTCGATGCGTTGCCAATCGCTGCCACATCATCGCTATTTAGTTCTTTTACTTTTTTCATTGCATCAGCTGTGCTTGCGCAAGATTCAAGGGTGACACCATTAAGACGGCTCAAGAACTCACTGCACTGTTGATGTGGTTGTGGGTGTGAATAGAGTGTTTTGATGTCTTCTAAACGAAGATCGTTTTTCGCAACAAGGCAATGCTCAATAGGCTGAGAAAGCTCACCAACGATGTAAAGCGTCGTATGTTGCAGCAGATCGTAGACTTCGTTGATGGACCCTGAGCTCGTGTTCTCGATAGGCAGAACACCATAGTCAGCATGGCCTGACTCTACCGTTAAGGCGACTTCTTTGAAGTGATTGCAGTTTAATTCAATTAATTCCATATTCTTGCGGCTGAAATACTCGCGGCTAGCAAGGTGGGAATATGAACCTTTAGAGCCTAAAAATGCAACGCGCGCGAGCGGCTTGCGGCTTTGTGGATTCGCAAGGTTTTGCAAGTATGACTGTTGCAGTAGTACCGAGTCTTCAATGATGGTGTGAAACAGTTTGGTAATGTACTGCGCATCAAGCTCGTATTTATCTTTGCCGTTGTTAATCAGCTTAACCAGAAGTTGTTGTTCTCTTACTGCATCACGAACTGGCTTTGATGTTTCTACCTTGCTTTTAGCAACTTCGATGCTTAGCTTGCGACGTTCTGAAAGTAGCTTCAGTAGTTCGTCATCTAAATCATTAAGGCGAAGGCGGATATCATCCAGTGAAATTGAGCGGTCAGTCATAAATGTGTCCTTATAAAAAAGCCTCCCTAATGTGGGAGGCTTCTTGTTCGTTTTTGACTTGTTTTTCTAAAACGACTCAGCCTCCGATTTACGGAAGAAAAAAGAAGTCAAAAATAAACAAAGATTGAGTGTGCATAAAAAGTGATTGTTTTATGAATGTTTAAACACAATAAGCAAGCGAGCTGCGAGCGTCAAGCAAAAAAATAGCGCCCTGAGGCGCTATTTTTTAATCTGTTCTCTTTCCTTAATCGACTTCAGATTCTAACTCTTCTATTTCAGGCTTTTCAGCGCGACGTGCTTCTGGTTTATGGCGTAGCTTGTTGAGTTGACGTTCTAGTTTTTGTTCTACTTCGTTGATAGCCGCGTAGAGGTCGTCATGAATGGATGAAGCAACAAGTTGCCCTTTGGGTACAGTGAGTACCGCTTCAAATTTCTTCTTCTTGTTTGGTTCTTCACTAAAGCTCGCTTGGCAGCCAATGATATCCACTTGCCATTTATCCAGCTTTTTAAATTTGCTTTCTATGTGATCACGGATTGCAGAGGTAATGTCGATATTTTTGCCAGTGATATTCATTTTCATAGAAGTTTTCCTCTGTTGTATCCCTCATGGGTTAACTTCAGATTACGACTTTTGGGAATAAAGAATGTGATCTAGATCTTGTTCTTGTTGGGTGGGATAAGCATTAAAATCAAATGTGATCTTACGCAAGTCTTTATATATTTTTGGCGAAAAATGCTTGTTATCCTTATGAAAAACGATAACTTGGAGGCAAGGCTTCGCTAAAAATTCCATCCGTTTTTAGGGGCATCTTACAGCCCATAGAAAGTACTTGATGAAAATTCACTCAATAGTGTTGTGTGATATAGATCTCGTGTTGTAGGTGATTACGTAAGCTTCTTCAGAATCCCATCAGCAAAAGCCGCATAAATTTTTTTATGCGGCTTTTGTGTTTTTAGTTTTACCTCATACTCATACCGTTGTTCTCCAAACTCTGGGATTGAAGGGAAGTTAATCGTTGGCGTTCTGTAATCTCGCTGTACTTTCTTCTCGGATAGCATTGATGGCCTGTAGTTGCTTGTATATGACATAGTAACGGTTGATGTTGGCGACATACGTGACGGGCTCTTTACTGACATACTTTCGCGTAACGATTTCGACGTTTTTAAACCAGATGTTAGGGTTGTATCCTTTCTTCTTAGCTATCTGTCTCATTTTTCTGATCTTAGCGGGGCCTGCATTGTAAGAAGCTAAAGTGAAGTAGATTTGATTGTCTGGTGATATCGCCGGGTCGTCAAAATATCGGTCTTTGATGAAGCGCATATATTTCACCCCCGCATGGATGTTGTTATCTACCTTATGGATGTTTTTGATGTTGACGTTTTTGTCTTTGGCTGTACTCGGCAATACCTGCATCACACCAATTGCACCTCGATGAGAAACCCTGCTTTGATCCAATCCTGATTCTTGAAAACCTTGTGCAGACATCATTAAAGGATCGAATTCATACTTTTTCGAGTATTTTTCAAACACATCGGCCAGTTTCGTTACCCTGTCGACTTTATTTGGGTTGAGCGCCCGGCCTAACCAACGAGTGTTGTCGATGTATTTTTTATAGATAACATTTCCAAGTAAGGTGCCTGTTCGTGCGGTCTTGACGTATTTGTTGATCTCTTTCTTGAGTTGCGGGCTGTTTTTCCTCAATGCCCACGCTATTTGGCCATTTTCACGTAAGGGGAAATCGTGATGGATCTGAATGTTTTCCATTACGTCAGTCCACAGCTTTACTTTATGGCTATCTAGGATAGTGCCTTGTATGTAGCCTTGGTTGACGAGCTCTATCAATTCGTAGTCCTGTAGTGACTCTTCGATGAAGTGAACGTATAGGGGAGGCAAATCCAATTTATTGAGCTCTTTATTCATTTTTTGCACGCTTTCGAAATAACTCGAGCTTGCACGGATCCAAACTTCTTTGCCGCTCAATTGCTTGATATCGGTAATAGGTTCAGCTTTTTTTTCTGTGATAATGAGTTCTTTACCCTCTTTCATCATCGGATCTGAAAAATCGATGGTTCGTAATCGTTTGTCGGTGATCGTTAGGTTAGCGACAGCGATATCACCATAACCAGATTCTAAAGAGGGAAGTAGATCATCTCGTTGCACGGGGATGATTTGAACATTGAGATAGGGGTGTTTCTTATGAAGGCTCTTCTCAAAGTGATAGAGCATTTCTGCGACAATACCTTTTGGTTTGCCATCTTCTATGTAATAAAAGCCAAGATCGGCCGACACGAGTACCCGCACTGCTCCTTTGGTTTTGAGTACATCCAGATCGCCGGTATAAGGCTTGTTGCTTAATGGGGACAGTTCTAGCGCGTGGATTATTTGGCTAAATAGCACGATCCCGATAAGGAATAACAACCTACTCACATCCACACTCCGTGTTAATGTTGTGTTAAGTTTTATTTATTCAAGATACTGTGGAAAGTGGGATTCATCAAGTTGACCTGATGAATTAAAAAAGCGCGCTAAGAAATTAGCACGCTTTTGACGTCGTTATGTGGGCTGCGGATTAAGGCAGTGGGTTTAACTCAATTAACTTTTCTGTTCTTTTTATGGCGTCTTCTAGCCCAAGTTGCTTATAGGCTTCTAACTGTATTTTTAGAGACTTACGTGCAGCAATGGTGTCAGGGTAAGTTTTTTGCAGTTCTTGTGTTCTGTTTACCGTAGCAATCCAAGCTTTACGTCGTAGATAGAAGTCAGCCGTGGCTAAATCATAATCTGCCAGACGATTCTTAAGAGCAAACATGCGTTTTTGCGAATCTTCAGCGTAAGGGCTGTTAGGGAAACGTTCGAGCAATCGTTTGAAATCAGCAAAGGCAAGCTTTACGGGTTCCGGATCACGGTCACTTCGGTCGATATTAAAAAGATCATGCATGAAGTTTCTATCTTGAGCCATGTGTGTCAGACCACGCATGTATAAAATCCAGTCTTGTTTTTCATGCGTTGGGTTTAAGCGTAGGAATCGAGAAATGGTCGCAAGGCCCAGTGCTAAGTCATCATTTTTGTAGTACGCATAAATGAGATCCAATTGTACTTGTTCTGAATAGGCGCCAAATGGGTAACGAGAGTCTAGGGCTTCTAGCTTTTCAATTGCAGTAAGCCAACTACCGCTCTGCAGTGATTCTTGAGCGTCAGAGTAGAGAACCGATGGTGGTACATCTGGCACTATCTCTTCACTACTTGAACAACCAACCAAGAGTGATACGGCTAATAGACCCGATAAAGTAAGGTGTTTCATGTCAGGCGTCGATTCCTTGAATTAAATATTTCGTAAGCTCCGTTACTTTCTAACCAGTAACAGATACAATGATGCAATTATTCTATTTTATCCATACTAATGGGTATTAGTCTCACGGTTTTTAAAAAAGTTCGATATGGCTCAGCAGATAACATTAACAGACACAGTAAAAAGCAGCCAGTTAGGTCAACGTTTAGACCAAGCTGTCGCGGAACTATTTACCGATTTTTCTCGCTCTCGTATTAAAGAGTGGCTTCTTGACGGCAAAATCCAAGTGGATGGCGAAGTTATCACCAAACCGCGTGTCAAAGTTTTCGGCGGGGAAGAGATCATCCTGCAAGCTGAACTTGCAGATGAAGAGCGCTGGGAGGCACAAGATATTCCATTAAACATTGTCTATGAAGATGATGACATACTGGTTATCAATAAACCTCGAGACTTAGTCGTACACCCAGGTGCAGGCACACCGGATGGAACCATACTAAACGCATTACTTTTCCACTACCCTCAGATTGCTGAAGTGCCTCGTGCGGGTATTGTGCATCGTCTTGATAAAGACACAACAGGCCTTATGGTTGTGGCTAAAACGGTTCCAGCTCAGACTCGTCTTGTACGTGCTCTTGCTAAACGTCGCATTACTCGTGAATATGAAGCCATTGCCATTGGCAAAATGACAGCGGGTGGTGTGGTAGAAAAAGGCATTAGTCGTCATGCAACTAAACGTACTTTGATGGACGTCAATGAATTAGGTAAGCCTGCGGTCACTCACTACCGTGTTGCAGAGCACTTCCGCGAACATACTCGTATTCGTCTGCGTCTAGAAACCGGTCGTACTCACCAAATCCGTGTCCACATGTCATATATTCAGCATCCACTGTTAGGTGATATTGCATATGGTGGCCGTGCTCGTATTCCAAAAGGGGCATCTGAAGAGCTGACAACAATGATTCGTTCTTTTGATCGCCAAGCACTGCATGCTGTCATGCTTAAATTTGTTCACCCTATTACTGGTGAAGACGTTGAGTTTCACGCACCTGTGCCAAACGATATGGTTGTGATGGCTGAAGCGTTACGTGTTGATGCTCGTGAAAACAAAGAAGACGATATTTAATCATGTCGCTGATCATCCCTGACTGGAACGCGCCAAAAAACGTGAAAGCATTTGCTTCGACACGTTTTGAGGGTTGTTCTACTGGTGCGTATCAAGGATTAAACCTAGGTACGCATGTTGGGGATGATGCCTCGCTTGTTGAAAATAACAGAGCCTGGCTCAAGCAACACGCGAATATGCCTGTAGCTCCAGTGTGGCTAAACCAAACGCATTCAACAGACGTCGTTACTGTGTTAGAGCCTACGGCCGATATTCTTGATGCTGACGGTGTATTTACCACAGCTAAAGGGGTTGTGTGTTCTGCGATGACAGCCGATTGCTTACCGGTCATTTTAACGGATAGCCAAGGCACTCAAGTTGCTGCGGTTCATGCCGGTTGGCGTGGTCTTGCTGGTGGTATACTTGAAAATGCCATTGCAAAGTTTTTAAACCTAGACTCCGAGAATCAGGTCATGGCTTGGCTTGGCCCTGCAATTGGTCAAGAGGCGTTCGAGGTTGGTGACGATGTACTGGCTGCTTTTGTTGATGCCGATCCTCAAGCTAAATCAGCATTCAGAGCTAAAACTGAGCCTGGTAAATGGTTGGCAAACATGTCCCAACTTGCAACGCAACGACTGAACAAAGCTGGCGTGACTTTGGTGACAGATTCCAATCTCTGTACTTTCACGGATGCCGATGCGTTCTATTCTTATCGCCGCGATGGCATTACGGGTCGTCAGGCTACCTTTATTTGGTTGGAGTAACTTTTCACGAGTGCAACCAGCCATCCAGTTCATTTATATTTTTATATCAGCTCTATTCTTCATTCTTATCCCTTGAAAATCTGCGTTACCGTATCCATCTTCTAATCATAAGATAAACATATCTAAGAGTAGGAAGGTTGGCATGCGTCTCGATCGATTCACCAGTAAATTCCAAATTGCGATATCTGATGCTCAGTCGCTCGCATTAGGTCGTGATCACCAATATATAGAACCGGTACACCTCATGGTGTCTTTGCTTAATCAAGAGGGTAGTGCGATCCGTCCATTACTCACCATGTTGAATGTTGACGTGGTCCAACTGCGTTCAAAATTAAGTGAGATATTAGATCGGGTGCCAAAGGTGAGTGGCATCGGTGGGGATGTTCAGCTTTCTAGTGCGATGGGAGTGCTATTTAACTTGTGTGATAAGGTCGCACAAAAGCGCCAAGACAGTTACATCTCTTCAGAGGTATTCCTACTTGCAGCCATTGAAGACAAAGGGCCTTTAGGAAGTTTACTTAAAGAGCTCGGTCTTACCGAACAAAAATTATCTCAAGCTATCGAGCAAGTTCGAGGTGGTCAAAAAGTGGATGACCCGAATGCTGAAGATAGACGCCAAGCATTAGAGAAGTTCACCATTGATCTGACCGAAAGAGCAGAGCAAGGCAAGCTCGATCCTGTCATTGGTCGAGACGACGAGATTCGTCGCACAATTCAAGTACTTCAACGGCGTACTAAGAATAACCCTGTCATTATCGGTGAACCGGGTGTCGGTAAAACAGCAATAGTTGAAGGTTTAGCGCAGCGTATTATCAACAATGAAGTCCCCGAAGGTTTAAGAGGCCGACGTGTACTTTCGTTAGATATGGGCTCTTTGATTGCCGGTGCGAAATATCGTGGTGAATTCGAAGAGCGTTTAAAATCTGTGCTTAATGAATTATCGAAAGAAGAGGGCAATGTCATTCTCTTTATTGATGAAATTCATACTATGGTCGGGGCGGGTAAAGGCGAAGGCTCGATGGATGCTGGCAACATGTTAAAGCCTGCATTAGCTCGTGGTGAATTGCATTGCGTCGGCGCGACTACGCTTGATGAATATCGTCAATATCTAGAGAAAGATCCAGCATTAGAGCGTCGATTCCAAAAAGTGCTAGTGGATGAACCGACAGTTGAAGACACTGTCGCTATTCTTCGGGGGTTAAAAGAGCGCTATGAACTTCATCACCACGTGGAAATTACTGACCCTGCTATCGTAGCAGCGGCAACGCTATCACACCGTTATGTTTCAGATCGTCAATTACCAGACAAGGCGATTGATCTCATTGATGAAGCAGCTTCGAGTATTCGAATGCAGATTGACTCAAAACCTGAGTCATTAGATAAGTTGGAGCGCAAAATCATTCAATTGAAGATTGAGCAGCAAGCACTAACTAACGAAAACGACGAAGCCAGTGAAAAGCGCCTTCGTACACTGCAAGCCGAGCTTTCTGATAAAGAACGAGAATTTGCCGAACTTGAAGAAGTATGGAACGCAGAAAAAGCGGCATTATCTGGAACGCAACATATTAAATCAGAGCTAGAACAAGCTCGTATGGATATGGATTTTGCACGGCGCGCTGGTGATCTTAATCGTATGTCTGAATTGCAATATGGCCGAATCCCGGAGTTAGAAAAGCAGTTAGATCTTGCAGCTCAAGCTGAAATGCAAGAGATGACCCTATTACGTAATAAAGTGACGGACACTGAGATTGCTGATGTTCTGTCAAAGCAAACCGGGATTCCGGTTTCTAAAATGTTAGAAGCAGAAAAAGAGAAGCTTCTGAAAATGGAAGGTGTCCTGCACAAGCGTGTTATCGGGCAAGCGGAAGCGGTCGAAGTCGTTTCTAATGCGATTCGTCGTAGTCGTGCTGGTTTGTCTGACCCGAATAGGCCAATTGGTTCGTTCTTATTTCTTGGTCCTACTGGCGTCGGTAAAACAGAACTGTGTAAAACATTAGCCAATTTCATGTTCGATAGTGAAGATGCCATGGTGCGCATCGATATGTCAGAATTTATGGAAAAGCACTCAGTTGCGCGTTTAGTTGGTGCTCCTCCTGGTTACGTTGGTTATGACGAGGGTGGCTATTTAACTGAAGCTGTTCGTCGAAAACCTTATTCTGTTATTTTGCTTGATGAAGTAGAGAAAGCACATCCAGATGTTTTCAATATTCTATTGCAGGTTCTTGATGATGGGCGTTTAACCGATGGACAAGGTCGCACGGTCGACTTTAGGAATACCGTTGTGATCATGACGTCTAACCTCGGTTCATCGAGAATTCAAGAAAACTTCAATACGTTGGATTACCAAGGGATTAAAAATGAGGTTATGGAAGTGGTGGGTAAACATTTCCGACCTGAGTTTTTGAATCGTGTCGATGAAAGTGTCGTGTTCCATCCATTAGGGCAAGAGCATATTGAGTCGATTGCTGCGATTCAACTCGAGCATTTGAAAAAACGAATGGAAGGCAGCGGTTATGAACTCGAAGTTTCAGAAAAAGCACTTAAGCTAATTTCTCAAGTTGGTTTTGATCCTGTCTATGGCGCAAGACCTCTTAAAAGAGCGATTCAACAAACGGTTGAGAACCCGCTAGCGAAAGCGATATTGGCAGGAAAGGTCAATCCGGATAAAAAAGTGCAGCTATTAGTCAATAACGACCGCATTATTGCTCACCAATAGTTGAAGTAAGAATTGTAGGTACGATTAGCCGAAATTAGGGCTTAATCGTACCTATTTTAAACGTTTTGTGTGAATAGTGTTCGAACGGTCGCCGGTGGCGGCTTTTTTTCGTTTTTGGCCTTGTGCAAAGGATTATTCTCTCTATAATACGCCTCCGTTGCTAAGGATAACCAAGCGGTTTGAACTGAGTAACAAGACGGTGATAAGCATTTAAGATGCTTTGAAAAATTAGCTGGAAAAAGTGTTTGACACTGGAATCCAATTCGCTAGAATGGCCGTCCACTTCGAGAGGTGCCTTAGATAAAAGGAACGCTCAACAAGTAAAGCTCTTTAACAATTTAAACCTATCAATCTGTGTGGGCACTCGTTGATGAATATCAAAACGTTTTATCGTTAGATAAAACAGATTCTTCGGAATCAAAATTGATTTCAATGAACTGAGTGACCAATCGAGATTAAGTTTACTTAGTCTTGGCACAGTCAATTCATTATCATTCTGTTGGAATGGTAATAGCTTTAGAATTACATGTTTTTTTGTTTATTTTCGAATAGGCGAATGAATATTAGTTTTGAAGTCAGTATTCGTTGAGTCGACAAAATCTTAAATTGAAGAGTTTGATCATGGCTCAGATTGAACGCTGGCGGCAGGCCTAACACATGCAAGTCGAGCGGAAACGACACTAACAATCCTTCGGGTGCGTTAATGGGCGTCGAGCGGCGGACGGGTGAGTAATGCCTAGGAAATTGCCTTGATGTGGGGGATAACCATTGGAAACGATGGCTAATACCGCATAATGCCTACGGGCCAAAGAGGGGGACCTTCGGGCCTCTCGCGTCAAGATATGCCTAGGTGGGATTAGCTAGTTGGTGAGGTAATGGCTCACCAAGGCGACGATCCCTAGCTGGTCTGAGAGGATGATCAGCCACACTGGAACTGAGACACGGTCCAGACTCCTACGGGAGGCAGCAGTGGGGAATATTGCACAATGGGCGCAAGCCTGATGCAGCCATGCCGCGTGTATGAAGAAGGCCTTCGGGTTGTAAAGTACTTTCAGTTGTGAGGAAGGGGGTAGTGTTAATAGCGCTATCTCTTGACGTTAGCAACAGAAGAAGCACCGGCTAACTCCGTGCCAGCAGCCGCGGTAATACGGAGGGTGCGAGCGTTAATCGGAATTACTGGGCGTAAAGCGCATGCAGGTGGTTCATTAAGTCAGATGTGAAAGCCCGGGGCTCAACCTCGGAACTGCATTTGAAACTGGTGAACTAGAGTACTGTAGAGGGGGGTAGAATTTCAGGTGTAGCGGTGAAATGCGTAGAGATCTGAAGGAATACCAGTGGCGAAGGCGGCCCCCTGGACAGATACTGACACTCAGATGCGAAAGCGTGGGGAGCAAACAGGATTAGATACCCTGGTAGTCCACGCCGTAAACGATGTCTACTTGGAGGTTGTGGCCTTGAGCCGTGGCTTTCGGAGCTAACGCGTTAAGTAGACCGCCTGGGGAGTACGGTCGCAAGATTAAAACTCAAATGAATTGACGGGGGCCCGCACAAGCGGTGGAGCATGTGGTTTAATTCGATGCAACGCGAAGAACCTTACCTACTCTTGACATCCAGAGAAGCCAGTGGAGACACAGGTGTGCCTTCGGGAGCTCTGAGACAGGTGCTGCATGGCTGTCGTCAGCTCGTGTTGTGAAATGTTGGGTTAAGTCCCGCAACGAGCGCAACCCTTATCCTTGTTTGCCAGCGAGTAATGTCGGGAACTCCAGGGAGACTGCCGGTGATAAACCGGAGGAAGGTGGGGACGACGTCAAGTCATCATGGCCCTTACGAGTAGGGCTACACACGTGCTACAATGGCGCATACAGAGGGCAGCAAGCTAGCGATAGTGAGCGAATCCCAAAAAGTGCGTCGTAGTCCGGATTGGAGTCTGCAACTCGACTCCATGAAGTCGGAATCGCTAGTAATCGTGAATCAGAATGTCACGGTGAATACGTTCCCGGGCCTTGTACACACCGCCCGTCACACCATGGGAGTGGGCTGCAAAAGAAGTGGGTAGTTTAACCTTTCGGGGAGGACGCTCACCACTTTGTGGTTCATGACTGGGGTGAAGTCGTAACAAGGTAGCCCTAGGGGAACCTGGGGCTGGATCACCTCCTTATACGAAGATACTTACGATGAGTGTCCACACAGATTGATTAGGTTTAGAAAAGTTAAGAGACGATATTGGGTCTGTAGCTCAGCTGGTTAGAGCGCTCGCCTGATAAGCGGGAGGTCGGTGGTTCAAGTCCACTCAGACCCACCAATATCGACCTAGATGGGGCTATAGCTCAGCTGGGAGAGCGCCTGCCTTGCACGCAGGAGGTCTGCGGTTCGATCCCGCATAGCTCCACCATCTTTAAGCGTTCTTGTTAGATAAAAAGTCTTACGAGAGTCTTTAAAAATGGTTCAATTTATTGAATCAAGCTCTTTAACAATTTGGAAAGCTGACTGATTACTTAATTGGTTTTCACTTTAAAAAGTGAAATCAAACAGCTCAAGGCTGTGATTAAGTTAATCAAATTTAAAAGTTCTCAATGTTTATCTTTCATTAGATAAACACAACAAACACATTCAAGTGTCTTGTATTCGATTCAAACTTGTTTGAATCACAATTGAGTCCGGCAAACAGTTATTAAGAATTAACCCTTCTTAATGACAACCAAAAACCTTGGTTGCTTTTTGTCTTCACTTTTTGAAAGTGAAAGCAAATTTGTATCATACACAAGACCCTTTCGGGTTGTATGGTTAAGTGACTAAGCGTACACGGTGGATGCCTTGGCAGTCAGAGGCGATGAAAGGCGTAATAACTTGCGATAAGCCCAGATTAGGTAGTAATAACCTTTTGAGTCTGGGATTCCTGAATGGGGAAACCCACTTACATAAGTAAGTATCCTGTTGTGAATACATAGCAGCAGGAGGCAAACCGGGGGAACTGAAACATCTAAGTACCCCGAGGAAGAGAAATCAACCGAGATTCCGAAAGTAGCGGCGAGCGAAATTGGATTAGCCCTTAAGCTTTTAATGATGCAGGTGAAGAGTCTGGAAAGTCTCGCAGTAAAGGGTGATAGCCCCGTAACCGACACATCATAATCAGTGAAAACGAGTAGGGCGGGACACGTGATATCCTGTCTGAATATGGGGGGACCATCCTCCAAGGCTAAATACTACTGACTGACCGATAGTGAACCAGTACCGTGAGGGAAAGGCGAAAAGAACCCCTGTGAGGGGAGTGAAATAGAACCTGAAACCGTGTACGTACAAGCAGTAGGAGCACCTTCGTGGTGTGACTGCGTACCTTTTGTATAATGGGTCAGCGACTTAATTTTAGTAGCAAGGTTAACCGTTTAGGGGAGCCGTAGGGAAACCGAGTCTTAACTGGGCGTACAGTTGCTAGGATTAGACCCGAAACCAGGTGATCTAGCCATGGGCAGGTTGAAGGTTGAGTAACATCAACTGGAGGACCGAACCGACTAATGTTGAAAAATTAGCGGATGACTTGTGGCTAGGGGTGAAAGGCCAATCAAACCTGGAGATAGCTGGTTCTCCCCGAAAGCTATTTAGGTAGCGCCTCGGACGAATACTACTGGGGGTAGAGCACTGTTAAGGCTAGGGGGTCATCCCGACTTACCAACCCTTTGCAAACTCCGAATACCAGTAAGTACTATCCGGGAGACACACGGCGGGTGCTAACGTCCGTCGTGGAGAGGGAAACAACCCAGACCGCCAGCTAAGGTCCCAAAGTATAGCTAAGTGGGAAACGATGTGGGAAGGCTCAGACAGCCAGGATGTTGGCTTAGAAGCAGCCATCATTTAAAGAAAGCGTAATAGCTCACTGGTCGAGTCGGCCTGCGCGGAAGATGTAACGGGGCTAAGCTATACACCGAAGCTGCGGCTATGTACCTTAGGGTATGTGGGGTAGGGGAGCGTTCTGTAAGCCGTTGAAGGTGGTCTGTAAGGGCTGCTGGAGGTATCAGAAGTGCGAATGCTGACATGAGTAACGATAAAGGGAGTGAAAAACTCCCTCGCCGGAAGACCAAGGGTTCCTGTCCAACGTTAATCGGGGCAGGGTAAGTCGACTCCTAAGGCGAGGCCGAAAGGCGTAGTCGATGGGAAACGGGTTAATATTCCCGTACTTCTTACAATTGCGATGGGGGGACGGAGAAGGCTAGGTGGGCCTGGCGACGGTTGTCCAGGTTCAAGTACGTAGGCGGGTGGTTTAGGTAAATCCGGACCGCTACTAACGCTGAGATACGATGTCGAGCTACTACGGTAGTGAAGTCATTGATGCCATGCTTCCAGGAAAAGCCTCTAAGCTTCAGATTGTAAGGAATCGTACCCCAAACCGACACAGGTGGTCGGGTAGAGAATACCAAGGCGCTTGAGAGAACTCGGGTGAAGGAACTAGGCAAAATGGTACCGTAACTTCGGGAGAAGGTACGCTCTTATCAGTGAAGTCCCTTGCGGATGGAGCAGACGAGAGTCGCAGATACCAGGTGGCTGCAACTGTTTATTAAAAACACAGCACTGTGCAAAATCGTAAGATGACGTATACGGTGTGACGCCTGCCCGGTGCCGGAAGGTTAATTGATGGGGTTAGACTTCGGTCGAAGCTCTTGATCGAAGCCCCGGTAAACGGCGGCCGTAACTATAACGGTCCTAAGGTAGCGAAATTCCTTGTCGGGTAAGTTCCGACCTGCACGAATGGCGTAATGATGGCCACGCTGTCTCCACCCGAGACTCAGTGAAATTGAAATCGCTGTGAAGATGCAGTGTACCCGCGGCTAGACGGAAAGACCCCGTGAACCTTTACTACAGCTTGGCACTGAACATTGAACCTACATGTGTAGGATAGGTGGGAGACTTTGAAACCGCGTCGCTAGATGTGGTGGAGTCGTCCTTGAAATACCACCCTTGTAGTTTTGATGTTCTAACGTTGGCCCCTGAATCGGGGTTACGGACAGTGCCTGGTGGGTAGTTTGACTGGGGCGGTCTCCTCCCAAAGAGTAACGGAGGAGCACGAAGGTGGGCTAAACACGGTTGGACATCGTGTGGTTAGTGCAATGGCATAAGCCCGCTTGACTGCGAGAATGACAATTCGAGCAGGTGCGAAAGCAGGTCATAGTGATCCGGTGGTTCTGAATGGAAGGGCCATCGCTCAACGGATAAAAGGTACTCCGGGGATAACAGGCTGATACCGCCCAAGAGTTCATATCGACGGCGGTGTTTGGCACCTCGATGTCGGCTCATCACATCCTGGGGCTGAAGTCGGTCCCAAGGGTATGGCTGTTCGCCATTTAAAGTGGTACGCGAGCTGGGTTTAGAACGTCGTGAGACAGTTCGGTCCCTATCTGCCGTGGGCGTTGGAAAATTGAAAGGGGCTGCTCCTAGTACGAGAGGACCGGAGTGGACGAACCTCTGGTGTTCGGGTTGTCATGCCAATGGCATTGCCCGGTAGCTAAGTTCGGAATCGATAACCGCTGAAAGCATCTAAGCGGGAAGCGAGCCTTGAGATGAGTTTTCCCTGGCACTATAAGTGTCCTAAAGGGTTGTCGTAGACTACGACGTTGATAGGCAGGGTGTGTAAGTGCTGCGAGGCATTGAGCTAACCTGTACTAATTGCCCGTGAGGCTTAACCATACAACACCCAAGGGGTTTTGTGGGCTCAATAGAAAGACAGACCTTGAATGCGTTTGAAGAGATAGACTTTTAAATCAGTTTTCCAGATTATTTTGCCTTCAGTTTTTAAAAAACTGAAAGTAAAAGCAAAATTTGCTTGGCGACCATAGCATTGTGGACCCACCTGATTCCATGCCGAACTCAGAAGTGAAACACAATAGCGCCGATGGTAGTGTGGGGCTTCCCCATGTGAGAGTAGGACATCGCCAGGCTTTAAATTAAATCTTTAGGTTGACCGACCTGGAGATATGGACGCTCACTTAGTGAGTTGACCACTGCGGAGTGGTAGTTCAGTTGGTTAGAATACCGGCCTGTCACGCCGGGGGTCGCGGGTTCGAGTCCCGTCCACTCCGCCACTTATTCAGAGTTTCAGCTCTTTAAAACTGAAAATAGGGGTGTAGCTCCAATTGGCAGAGCAGCGGATTCCAAATCCGCGTGTTGGGAGTTCGAATCTCTCCACCCCTGCCATATTTAAGGCTCTAGCAGAAATGCTAGGGCCTTTTTGCTTTTATGTGTTGAAATCTTCAACTGGTAGAGCAGCGGATTCCCCGACTTCCCAAAAATAGCGCGTGTTGGGAGTTCGAATCTCTCCACCCCTGCCATATTTAAGGCTCTAGCAGAAATGCTAGGGCCTTTTTGCTTTTATGTGTTGAAATCTTCAACTGGTAGAGCAGCGGATTCTCCGACTTCCCAAAAACAGCGCGTGTTGGGAGTTCGAATCTCTCCACCCCTGCCATATTAATAGCAATCTGGAAAATTAACTGATCAGGTTAATCCAATCCCTTGTACACATTTTTGTGACGCGATCTTTGCACTCAAGAAATCCATTCCAAGCGCGACAGACCTTCGAAACAATGTCGCTATAATCAATGAAGTTTTGATTTGCTAGATAGTGTTGTCTATACCTAGCTTCGTAAATGATGTTGATTATGAATTGATGCAGTGTGGAATGGCATTTGTGACTGATACCAGTAGGGAAAGCTTTTATCTTGTTCCGATAGCTCAATGAATAAACTGGCGAGAACGACTCGAATATCAATTTGAAAAAGAGCTCTTCTACAATATTTATCCAATCGAGAAATCAGAATGAAAAAAAGGTTCAACTTATGGTTAAGTTGAACCTTTCTTTTTTAGGTCAAGCCTTGAATGATAACAAACTTCTCAAGTAGCTCGTCATCAGTTTCAATATGGTTTGGGTCAGTAATGATGCATTTTGTTATGGGGCATACAGACTGACATGTTGGCTTTTCATAGTGACCTTTGCACTCAGTGCATAAATCAGGATTGATCTCGAAGATGCTGTCACCCATCGAAATTGCGCCATTCGGGCATTCAGGATCACACATATCGCAGTTTATGCACTTGTCAGTAATTAACAGAGCCATTGTTTTCTTCTCAAGTAAGTCGCTTAAGTGAAAATTATTTGCCTGATGCGTTACGTGTATCTTGGCCTTCGCTCAAGTTACGCATCAGCAAGCCGTACTCGAGATCGAAATCTGCTGGTACAGGAATAAATACAAAGTGACCGTTACCTTTCGCATCGTCGACTGCTTCAGATTTACGGTTTTCCATAACTTCTAGTTTGAAAACAACGTTACCTTTCGGTGTCATCAACTCTAAGCTGTCACCAAGCAGGAACTTATTTTTCACTTCTACTTCCGCTAGGTCGCCACGGCGTTTGCCCGTGAATTCACCAACAAACTGTTGAGTGTCAGAGATAGAGTAACCGTATTCGTAGTTTTGGTATGCATCGTGTGTATGACGACGTAGGAAGCCTTCAGTGTAACCACGGTGAGCTAGGCTCTCTAGTGTACCCATTAAGCTTTCATCGAATGGTTTGCCAGCCACAGCATCGTCGATAGCTTTGCGGTAAACCTGTGCAGTACGCGCACAGTAGTAGAAAGACTTAGTGCGACCTTCAATTTTCAGAGAGTGAACCCCCATCTTAGTGAGACGCTCAACGTGTTGGATTGCACGAAGGTCTTTTGAGTTCATGATGTAAGTACCATGCTCATCTTCAAACGCAGCCATTTTCTCTTCTGGCTTGTGTGATTCAGAAAGTAGAACCACTTCGTCTGTTGGTTTACCTAGACCTAGTGTGTTGTCTGGACGTTCATCTTGAACTTCTACTTCTTGAATAGCAACACCAGTAGGATTTGCTTCAACGATCTGACCATTTTCGTCTTCTTTTGCAGCTTCGGTTTTGTATTCCCAACGACAAGCGTTAGTGCAAGTGCCTTGGTTTGGATCGCGCTTGTTCATGTAACCCGAAAGTAGGCAGCGACCAGAGTACGCCATGCAAAGAGCACCATGAACAAAGATCTCTAGTTCGGTTTCTGGACAGTGTTCGCGAATCTCTTCGATCTCTTCAAGCGATAGCTCACGAGATAGGATTACACGTTCAACGCCTTGGGTTGACCAGAACTTAACGGTCGCCCAGTTTACTGCGTTTGCTTGAACAGAAAGGTGAATTGGCATTTCAGGGAATGCTTCACGAACCATCATGATAAGACCTGGGTCCGACATGATAAGGGCGTCAGGGCCCATATCTACAACGGGTTTAAGGTCGCGAATGAATGTTTTTAATTTAGAGTTGTGCGGCTGAATGTTACATACAACATATAACTTTTTGCCTTGAGCATGAGCTTCATCGATACCAATTTGTAGGTTTTCGTGATTGAACTCGTTGTTACGAACGCGAAGGCTGTAACGTGGCTGGCCTGCGTATACTGCGTCTGCGCCATAGGCGAATGCGTAACGCATGTTTTTAAGGCTTCCTGCCGGTGATAATAGTTCAGGTACAAATGGTTTTTGTGTTGTCATTGCTTCGTTCTCTAATTCTGATTTCAAGTCAGGTTGATACCACCAAGTGATATCAAATGGGCGCAAATTTTACGCTAAAATGAGTTTGGTTGATAGCCCTAAAGGTAGCTATAACATTAACAAGAGGGGAGAGAGGCCGATATAAGCGGGAATTTGGAGAATAATAAGCTCAGGTATCGTTTGCACCTGAGCTTACCGTTTGGCTGATTAAGCGTTAGGTTGGGTTAAACCGCCTAATGACTCGTACAGGTTTGGAAGGAAAACACTGAGCTCCCCACAAAGTAGAGAGAAGTCGGCATCAAAACGCGCCGCTTGGTCTTCACGTGGAATATCGTCGTTTTCGTCTTTGAGTTCATCACTGAATTTTAGGCGCTTGATGCTGCCATCATCGGCAAGAATGAATTCAATACGATCTTGCCAGTTGATCAGCAGCTTCGTTACCATTTTGTTGGCTTCGATGTGGTTCTTAATTTCATCCGCTTCTAGTTCTTGTTTCTTAACTCGAACAATACCGCCGTCTTCTTGGATAGATTTTAATTCTGCTTCATCAAGTAGAGTGATACCTTGAGGTGTTTCGCCTGACTTCACCCATTCAGTTAACGTTGTTTCAATCGCTTGCTCAGGAATCGCCGGTACTACGGGGAGGCTGCCCATCGTTTTACGTAACAATGCCAATACATCTTCCGCTTTTTTGTAGCTGCTTGCATCAACCACGATAAAGCCTTCTTTCGGCATGATCAGCGCGTAAGTGAAGTTACTGCGGCTGAAAGCTCGAGGAAGTAGATCAATGATGATGTCTTCTTTTAGGCTGTCTTTTTCTTTCTTTTTCAGAGGTGTTCCGGACTCTGCCTCCAGCGTTTCTACTTTTGCATTCAATGAGTCTTTGATCACAGAAGCTGGCAGCATTTTCTCTTCTTTCTTTGCACAGATTAGAATGCGGTTTTCTGATACGTGCGTCATCATATCGCCGTGTCGCCCCATCGCATTTACCCAACCAAACTTCTGTTTGTCTTGGCTACCACAAGGGGTAAAACGGAACTCTTCAAGTTGTTTCTCTAGCTGATCTGCGTTGAAGTCTATATCACGATTAAAGCGATAGACGAGGCAATTCTTAAACCACATAAATATTACTCATACCTTTATCTGAAGACGCTCATCATAGGAGATTTCGCTCCATTTGTCTTTTACCTGTAATAAAAATTAAAAGTGAAATGTTTGAGACAGTTATATGAAAATTTGTTTTCAAAGGTCACAAAAGTGTCATAATTAAACCAGATAATGCAATGCGTTGATTAAATACTAAGGCTATTCAATTATGTCGAGAAGGATTCTGGTCGTTGAAGATGAAGCACCTATTCGTGAGATGCTGTGTTTCGTGCTTGAACAAAAAGGCTACCAAGCAGTCGAGGCTGAAGATTACGATACAGCAGTAAACAAGCTATGTGAACCTTTCCCAGATCTAGTATTACTAGATTGGATGCTACCAGGTGGTAGCGGGATAAACTTTATCAAGCACATGAAGCGTGAAGAGTTAACTCGCAACATTCCTGTGGTGATGCTAACGGCTCGTGGCGAAGAAGAAGATAAGGTGCGTGGTTTAGAAGTGGGCGCTGATGACTACATTACTAAGCCATTTTCACCAAAAGAACTTGTCGCTCGTCTGAAAGCGGTGATTCGCCGTGTGACACCGACGGCATTGGAAGACGTGATTGATGTACAAGGTCTTAAATTAGACCCTGTATCTCACCGCGTTACCGCAAGCGAAGGTCCTGTTGATATGGGGCCAACAGAGTTCAAAATGTTGCACTTCTTTATGACACACCAAGAGCGTGTATACAGTCGAGAGCAACTTCTGAATAACGTTTGGGGTACCAATGTTTATGTGGAAGATCGTACGGTTGATGTGCACATTCGACGTCTGCGTAAAGCGCTTGAATCAGCCGGTCATGATAAGCTAATCCAAACGGTTCGCGGCGCGGGCTACCGTTTTTCTACAAAAGCTTAGTGTGGCTTCGCTACCCAGTTTACGGAGTCCTGAATGGTTGAAAAGTTAACCTGGAAAAAGCTGGCTTGGGAGCTGGCTTTTTTTTACGCACCTTGGGTTTTAGTCGGATGGATATTCGGCTACCTACCTTGGTTACTGCTGGCTGCTACGGTATTGCAGCTCGGCTGGCATCTACATAATCAAATGCGTTTGTCCGCATGGTTGTGGGATGAGAAGCGTCTAACGCCACCATCAGGTTCTGGGAATTGGGAGTCTCTGTTCAACGGTATTTATCGTATGCAGCAGAGACAGCGTCGCAAACGTAAAGAGCTGACCAACCTGATCCGCCGTTTCAGAAACGGTGCCGAATCCCTTCCTGATGCTGTTGTGGTATTTCGCGGTGAAGGCAATATCGTTTGGTGTAACAAGCTTGCTCAGTATTTACTTGGGTTTCGCTGGCCAGACGATTCAGGGCAACCGATTTCTAACTTGATCCGCACGCCGGACTTTATCAAGTATCTTAATAAACAAGATTTTTCAGAACCGTTAGAGATGCCTTCGCCGCTTAACGTGGAACGTATGCTTGAGCTTCGTATTGTGCCGTATACCGAGGGTGAACATCTAATGGTGGTACGTGATGTTACTCAGCTAAAACAGCTAGAAGGCATGCGTCGTAATTTCTTTGCCAATGTCTCTCACGAACTGCGTACGCCAATGACTGTACTTCAGGGCTACCTTGAAATGACGGAAGATCCAGACATGATCGTTGGTCCTATGTGGCCTAAGGCTCATGGTGTGATGACCGAGCAACTGAATCGCATGAACAGCCTGGTTAATCAGCTTCTAACGCTTTCAAAAATCGAAGCAGCGCCGATGCATGAGTTGGATGAAGTCGTCAATGTTCCCGCGATGTTAGAAGTACTTGAGAAGGAAGCGGCAAGTTTAAGTGGCGATCGTGAACATAAACTTGAGTTTGATATTGATAGGAGTTTATGCGTCTTCGCTGATGAAGATCAGTTAAGAAGTGCAATATCGAATTTGGTTTATAACGCCGTGAAATACACACCACCGGGTGCAACAATTAAGGTGCGTTGGTACCAAACGAGTCAAGGGGCTCATTTGGATGTGTCAGACACCGGAGACGGTATCGAGCCACAGCATTTACATCGACTCACTGAACGTTTCTATCGCGTAGATAAAGCACGCTCACGCGATACTGGTGGCAGTGGTCTTGGCTTGGCAATTGTGAAACATGCGCTGAGTCACCATGATTCGCATTTAGAAATTCAAAGTGAAGTAGGTGTCGGTAGTCGATTCCATTTCACATTGCCAAACCGACTGACAGTATCATGAGTTGTTTGATACGTAGGATGCGTTTCCCTGCCAGCTCATTGCTCGCGTTTGTTTTAGCAACCTCTGTTCATGCCGAACAGAGTGTCGACTCTCTGCCTGATTACGCTAAGGTTTCGGGGGTTTCTGGGAGCTTATTATCGGTGGGTTCGGATACCTTGGCCGGTATGACGACATTATGGATGGAAGAGTTCAAATCTTACTACCCGAATGTGAACGCCCAAGTTCAAGCATCTGGTTCTTCCACCGCTCCTCCTGCTTTAACGGAAGGAACGGCTCAGCTTGGACCTATGAGTCGTCCAATGCGTCTACGAGAAGTTGAAGCGTTTGAAAGAGTGCATGGCTATAAGCCGACAGCGCTGCGAGTCGCTATCGATGCGATTGGCCTTTTTGTGCATCGTGATAACCCCATTGAAGGGCTAAACTTTCGTCAGATCGATGGCATATTTTCTGAAACATTGCGTTGCGGTGGTGTTAAACATATCGAAAGCTGGCAAGCGTTAGGCATTAAACAACCTTGGGCGAAACATCGCTTCCAGCTGTTTGGTCGAAACTCTGTTTCTGGTACCTATGGTTACTTTAAGCAGAACGCTTTGTGTGGCGGTGATTTCAAAAATAGAGTCAATGAGCAGCCTGGTTCTGCTTCTGTCGTTCAATCTGTCGCATCGTCAATCAGTGGGATAGGTTACTCGGGGATTGGTTATCGAGTTGCGGGCGTAAAATTAATTCCGATTGCGGAACGAGGTTCACAATACGTTCAACCAACTCGCGCCAACATTTTGAGTGGTGATTATCCATTATCGCGTTTTTTATATGTCTATGTTAACAAGCACCCTGACAAGCCGCTTTCTCCTATAGAGAGAGAGTTCCTCACTTTTATTTTCTCTAAGCAAGGCCAGAAGCTGGTAGAGGAAGACGGCTATCTGGCGATACCACCGAAGTTTGCAAAGCAAGAGTTGGCAAAGATCGGGCTATAAGGCTTGCTCACGAGTACCGCAGCCTGCTCTACAGAAACTCGACGAATCAGCTACACATGACGGGTTCTTTTTATTGAATGATATTCATCCTGTCTGTGGTTTTATTTTAAGTAATAGGGTTAATAAACTTGTTATTAGTTTCAGTTGTTTAACGTTACTTGTAATATAACTGTCATCTAAAGTACATATTATGTCAGTAGCTAGAAAAGGTAGATAAACAGATGGCTTTAGCCCAATTTTCATTGAAAGAACGTGATAAAAAAAGATGGTTGAAAGATCGTCTCGTTCGTTTTTCAGTGACATGTGGTGGTGTCAGTGTTTTAGCCGCTTTGGTATTGATCTTTGTTTATTTGGCCATCGTCATTTTACCGATTTTTTCTGACACTGGATTAGAGACAAAACAGGCCGTTAAAACCGTTAGCGTAGACAAGCCGATTGCTTTATCCGTTGATGAGTACGGTCAACATGCATTCACCATCGAAAAATCAGGCTTGGTACAATTTTGGGATTTAGGTACTCAAAATACACGCCCTTACTTTGAGCTTAATGTAGCAAGTAACCCCATCGCCTTTTCTCGAAATACCCCCTCTGAAAACTGGTTCGCCTTTGCTGATAGTGCCAGTCATATCACCCTGTTTTCTCCAGAGTATAGTGTGCCCGTATTGCAAAATGGCGGACATAAGAAGCCAAAAGTCGAGAAAATCACGCTATCTGCCCCATTCTTGAATGATAAACTATCTAATGAGGCGACGATTGCGCAGTTCGCATTCTCTAAAAGTGGACGTGAACTCACCGTTGTTGCTCAGTTAACTGACCAGCGTCTCCTTGTTAAGTGGTATCAAAGAGATCTTGCTGGTGGGTATGTTTTTAAGAAAAGCCAATGGCTATCGGACAAGTTCGGTTTACAACAACAGTTATTAGCGACACCTGATGGGCAAACGTTATATTTAAGATCTCAATCAGATTTGGTGGTATTGAAACTAACGGAAGTGGGGTTCATTGTTCGTGAAGTGATTGATCTTAGTTTGAATGACGCGAAGCACGCAGTGAAAAGTATCAACTTATTATCTGGTGCATATTCTCTGTTGGTAACGCATCAAGATGGACAGGTTTCCCAATGGTTTGATGTACTAAAAAATAAAAAACGCAGCCTGACCCATATCCGTGATTTTCAGCTCGCGGAAGAAGTGCAATTTATTTTGCCAGATACTTACCGAAAAGGTTTCTACAGTTTCTATAAGAATGGCACGTTACAAAGCCATTATACGACCAGTGAAAAGCTCTCTTTATTTGAACGAGCATTTGATAAATCACCACAATTAGCCGCCATGTCCGCTAATGAATTGCATTTGGCGACACTTATCGATGACAAAATCAGCGTGGCTAAGGTCGACAATGAATATCCAGAGATTTCATTTTCATCGCTCTGGCAAAAAGTGTGGTATGAAAGTTACCCAGAGCCTCAATATGTTTGGCAATCAACGTCGGCTAATGATAATTTTGAAGAGAAATTCAGTTTAGTTCCGATCACTTTTGGGACCATCAAGGCCGCTCTGTTTGCCATGATGTTTGCCGTACCTGTTGCGGTGCTCGGGGCCATTTATACCGCCTATTTTATGTCTCCACGAATGCGAAGAGTGGTCAAACCTTCAATTGAACTTATGGAAGCCTTACCGACGGTTATTATTGGTTTTTTGGCTGGGCTTTGGTTTGCCCCTATCGTTGAAACCCATTTGACGGCTGTTTTTTCATTAATGGTGTTGCTGCCATTGAGTACATTAGTTTCTGGGCTGGCTTGGTTCTGTTTGCCAAAGATAGTAACGAGTCGTTTTTCTAATGGTTGGCATGCGCTGATCTTGATCCCGGTATTGGTGATTACGGTGGTGGCCGTCTTTGCGGGTGGCAACAGTATCGAAGCGCTGCTGTTTAATGGTGATATTCGAACTTTCTTGGCCAGTTATGGCATCGACTTTGACCAACGTAACGCGTTAGTCGTTGGTTTTGCTATGGGGTTTGCGATTATTCCTACCATCTTCACTATTGCAGAAGATGCGATTTTTTCCGTACCTAAACACTTATCCGATGGCTCATTAGCGTTGGGAGCAACAGCGTGGCAGACCCTGATTCATGTCGTATTACTTACGGCGAGTCCAGGTATATTCTCAGCTATTATGATGGGATTAGGGCGTGCTGTTGGCGAAACGATGATTGTATTGATGGCGACCGGCAATACGCCAATCCTTGATTGGAATATTTTGGAAGGGATGAGAACATTATCGGCAACGATTGCCGTCGAATTACCAGAGTCAGAAGTGGGAGGCTCTCACTTCCGTTTACTGTTCTTAGCGGCACTCTTGCTGTTTATTTTCACGTTCGCAGTCAACTCAGTCGCAGAGTGGGTTAGACAAAGACTGAGAGATAAATATCGTGCGCTGTAGTTTTATAGGTTTCCCTCAATGTGTCTCAATGGCTTTTCGTTATTTGGCTAGCGTACCTCGTGAGCTAGGCTATTTCTTGGTTTCAGCATACCAAGAGCAGGGGCGTTGATGATGAATAAACTGAAGTCATTATTATCTTGGGTTAAATCTGGCTCTCCATGGATTTGGTTAACGGGTGGGGCGGTGAGTATTAGTATGCTTTCTGTTCTTGGCCTAATGTTACTGATTGGCTGGAAAGGGTTAACCTACTTTTGGCCGGCCCCTTTGTATCAATGGCATGTTGACTCTAAAGAGCGCTCGCTGGTTGTTGATCTTGACAAAATGGTGTCGAAGCAAGATGTGCTGGTAGGTCAGTTGTATGAGCGAAAGTACATTCCGATCGAGCAAGTACCACAAGTGCATGATCTTTTGTCTCCTCAAAATCTATCCATGGGACTAATACAGCGATTAAGCATCAAAGTCGGCAACAGAGAGCTTTATCCGGCTGATTTTGTTTCAATACTGGATATTAACTTACGAGAGCCCACAACTCCGCCTGAGTGGGCGGTGATTGAGCGAAGTCGAGGAGGGGATTTCTTTGGTAAACCGGTTGGTTTTAAAACGGCTTCAGGAACATTCTATTCGAACATTGATCAAAAGCTAGAAGACGGCTTGTTGTTTGCTGATTCGCTTCGTGAAGAAACATCACGCGTTGTCAATCAAGAGATCAGCAATGTGAGTTGGCAATTAGAAAACCTGCGTTTAGAAAAGCGTAAACTAGAACTCAATGAGTCTGTTAGTGATGACTATCTTAAAACGTATACAGAAACCAAACTCAAATTACAGCACCAATTAGACGATGCTGAAATCAAGTTAGAGCATCTCAGAACACAACTAAATGTCGAAAGTTTGCTTGTTGAAGATATGACTGGTAAGCAGGTTGAGATACCACTCAGTCATATATTGGACTATTGGTATCCCAATAAGATGTCTTACCTTGAAAAAGTAGGGCATTGGGGGAAGCAAGTGTGGAAGTTTGTATCTGAAAACCCCCGAGATTCGAACTCTGAAGGTGGTGTTTTCCCAGCCATTTTTGGTACCGTATTACTGGTGATATTAATGTCGATTGTTGTGATGCCTTTAGGGGTTGTTGCTGCGATCTATCTACATGAATACGCTCAAAGTAATGCATTAACCCGTTTAATTCGTATTGCGGTTATCAATTTAGCCGGGGTTCCGTCGATCGTTTATGGCGTTTTTGGTTTAGGCTTTTTCGTTTATACGATTGGTGGCTCTATCGATAGCCTGTTTTATGCTGAGCGATTACCGGCTCCAACATTCGGTACGCCGGGGCTACTTTGGTCGGCTCTAACCTTAGCTGTATTGACACTTCCGGTTGTGATTGTGACAACGGAAGAAGGTTTAACGCGAATTCCTAGCTCAGTGAGGCATGGCTCTTTGGCTCTCGGGGCCACTCAATTTGAGACGCTATGGCGAATTGTGTTACCGATGGCCAGCCCTGCCATTATTACGGGGTTAATCTTGGCGGTTGCGAGAGCTGCGGGTGAAGTGGCGCCATTAATGCTCGTGGGGGCGGTTAAGCTTGCCTCCAGTTTGCCTGTTGATGGTCAATTCCCCTACCTACACTTAGAACGAAAGTTCATGCATTTAGGTTTTCATATCTACGATGTGGGCTTTCAAACCTCTAATATCGAAGCTGCTCGCCCTCTCGTTTATGCGACGTCATTTTTATTGGTTACAGTGATTGTTGGGTTGAATTTAACAGCCATTAATATTCGTAATAACTTGCGTGAAAAATACCGAACCTTAGGACAAGATTAAATGTTCTCGATTAATGAAACTTTGGGTTACCAAGCACCACTTGATGTTAATAACCTAACCGATGAGCAGACGGCTATCTCTATTGAAGGGTTGAATCTTTATTATAAAGAGAGCCAAGCGCTTGATGATATCTCCATGCAAATACCGAAAGGGCAAGTAACGGCTTTTATCGGTCCATCTGGGTGTGGTAAGTCAACCTTGTTGCGCTGCATTAATCGAATGAACGATTTAGTTGAGGGCTGTAAGGTTTCAGGGAAAGTGAAGCTGCATGGTAAGAATGTGTACCACCCTAAGGTTGATGTTGCTACGTTGAGACGTCGAGTTGGAATGGTTTTCCAGCGCCCGAATCCCTTTCCTAAATCTATCTATGAGAATGTCGTTTATGGATTGAGGCTACAAGGCATGAGTAATCGGCGAGATCTGGATGACGCAGTTGAACGTTCTTTACGTGCCGCTGCATTATGGGATGAAGTTAAAGACAGATTACATGAAAATGCATTTGGTCTATCAGGCGGTCAGCAGCAGCGTTTGGTTATCGCTCGTGCGGTCGCGATCGAACCAGAAGTTTTATTGTTAGACGAACCGACATCGGCACTCGATCCTATTTCTACTTTGACAATTGAAGAGCTGATCAATGATCTGAAAACACAGTACACAGTGGTTATTGTTACTCATAACATGCAGCAGGCCGCTCGCGTGAGTGACCACACGGCTTTTATCCATATGGGTAAGTTGATCGAGTACTCAGATACGGACTCAATCTTCACGTCTCCATTGAAAAATCAAACAGAAGACTACATAACAGGTAGGTATGGCTAACCGTTTGGATTGGAGTCATCTAGAGCTAAGCCACTCTTATATCAATGGCTTGTTTCATTTCTTTTCAAGGAGCTGATATGCATTTCGGTCGCCATATTTCAGGGCAATTCAATGTCGAACTAGAGTCGATCCGTACCCATGTACTGACCATGGGGGGATTGGTGGAGCAACAACTTTCTTTCGCGATGCAAGCGCTTCACAAAGACGATGTTGAGTTGGCGAAAAAAGTCATTCGTGACGACCATAAAGTGAATGCAATGGAAGTGTCGATTGATGAGGCTTGCACGCGTATTATTGCCAAACGTCAGCCAACAGCGAAAGACCTACGTTTGATAATGGCGATCATAAAAACCATTACTGATCTCGAAAGAATTGGTGATGTGGCTTCTAAGATTGCCCAAGGTGCGATAGATATTCCTTCAACGAAAGAGCAGAAGTTTCATGTCTCTTTAGAGCCACTGTGTCGACAAGCGATCACTATGCTTCATCAGGTTTTAGATGCGTTTGCGCGAATGGATGTCGATGCTGCGGCTGAAGTGCATAAGCTCGATGATAAGCTCGATGCGGAATACGAAGCCGTGATTCGTCAGTTGATGACTTACATGATGGAAGACCCTAAGAACATTCCTAACATCTTACAAGTGATGTGGTCTGCAAGGGCGATTGAGCGGGTGGGCGATCGTTGTCAGAATATTTGTGAATACATCATCTATTTCGTTAAAGGTAAAGATGTACGCCACCTAGGTGATCAAAGCCTAGATGACGCACTGAAGTGATATGTTTATTGAGCTCATGCTCGTTTTTATTTACAACGCCTTTCTGTTATTGGTAAGAGTCATCTGTTATTGATAAGAGCTATCTGTTATCGATGAGAGCGGCCCTTACAGCGGATATCTTACTCGTGTCCGTCACGGGGATCTGATAATCATCAATGTCATCACTGCCCATTTGAGCCTTCGAATTGTTTTCCATTAGGCTCGGTCTTGTCGATTTACCGGAAAGGTGAAGAGCAGGTACTTGAGTAGCGCTTTGAATCCTTTTGGCATTCGCAGCGTTAACACCAGCCCCCGCCATGATATCAATTCGTCCATCGGCTTGCTTGACCATTGCCGCCAATACATCGATGCCTTGCTCAGCATTCACAGCAAACCCTGATGTTAGAACACGCTCACAGCCAAGTTCGATAATTCGTTCCAGTGCTACTTTATAATCCTGAAGTTGGTCAATGGCGCGGTGGAAGGTAATGCCTAATTTGAGTTGATGAGCCTTAGTTGCGAGGGTTTGCATCGTCGGCATGTCAATTTCCCCTTTCGGCGTTAATGCACCCAGTACTACCCCATTTAAACCGGCATCGGCAGCGGCTTGAATATCGTGAAGCATAGACATTACGTCATCGGCATCGAAAATGAAGTCGCCTTGTCTTGGTCTTATCATAGCGTAGACCGGAACCGACGAAATTCGAGCTGCTTGCTTCATCATTCCGAAGCTTGGAGTTAATCCGCCAAGTGCTAATGACGAGCAAAGCTCAATTCGATTCGCACCACCAGATAGGGCGTTATGCAGAGATTCTAAGTTATCGATACAGACTTCAATTTCGGTGTTCATCGTGTTTATCCGTTTAAATAGATACTGATGAAATCATAGCAATCTAGATACAGATATGAATAGGTGGTAGCAGAGGAAAATAGAGGTAAAGTTTGGGTTTAGCGCTACCTCAATTATGTATCACAAGAGACAGTTTAGGATGGAGGTTAGTGGGAAAACAAAAAGCCCGAAGCGTTAACTTCGGGCTTTTAATAGGACTTTACTTCTTAACTGATTGGCGGTGCGCTTTGCGCTATTAGCTTATGCTTTATGTCTCTTTATAGAGAGTCTTCCAACCATTAACCCGTGTTGAGTTCGGGCTTAAGAGGTCATTACTTGCTTAGGTCGTCAGCGTGCTCAGATAGGAATGCTGCAACACCTTTTGGAGATGCGTCCATACCTGATTTACCTTCTTCCCATTGTGCAGGACAAACTTCACCGTTCTTCTCGTGGAAGTTTAGTGCGTCTACCATGCGTAGCATTTCGTCGATGTTACGACCGAGTGGAAGATCGTTAACTACTTGGTGACGTACAAGACCGTCAGCGTCGATTAGGAAAGAACCACGGAAAGCAACGCCTGCTTCTGGGTGCTCAACATCGTATGCTTTGCAGATCTCGTGCTTAACGTCAGCAACAAGAGGGTATTTAACTGGACCGATACCGCCATCAGAGATAGCAGTGTTACGCCATGCGTTGTGAGAGAATTGTGAATCGATAGAAACACCGATTACTTCAACGCCTTTAGCTTGGAAATCTTCAAGACGGTTGTCGAAAGCGATCAGCTCTGAAGGACAAACGAAAGTGAAGTCTAGTGGGTAGAAGAAAACAACCGCTTTCTTACCTTTAGTGAATTCTGCGAAGTTGAAGTTATCAACGATCTCACCGTTACCTAGAACAGCTGCTGCAGTAAAGTCAGGGGCTTGACGACCTACTAGTACCATTTTGGAATCTCCTAAAAAATTAGTTGGCCCAACACATCTTTGTTTGGGCTCCTTTGTACGGGACAAACTATAGTACAATCGGTACTATAGAAAAAAGCGAATTAAATAGATTAAGCTAATCGAAAAAAGCGATGAGTGTAATCTTTGCTTAATCCTGAGGTCTGCGGACCTTTACATAACTTATCCTACTCATATTACAAAGTAATTTCATGAATAAATGGCCAAGTCTTAAGCAGCTTCACTATCTTGTTACCCTTCACGAAACTCGTCACTTTAGCGATGCTGCTGATCGCTGTTTCGTCAGTCAATCGACGTTAAGTAAAGGGATTCAAAACCTCGAAGAGTTGATTGGTTGCCCACTTTATGAGAAGAAAGATAAAAAGAGTCCTTTGGTTTTCACTCAAGCTGGTGAGCTGGTGGTTAAACATGGACGAGAGCTACTGGCAAAAGGGCAAGATCTGGTTGAACTCGGAAGTTTATGTACCGGAGACGCCATGCAAGGTCAGTTACGAGTGGGATGTATACCAACAATAGCGCCGTTCCTTTTGTGCGATTTGGTACAAGAAGTGAACCAACGCTTTCCACAGTTGAACTTACTGCTACGTGAAGATACCACGACCAACCTGTTGGCTGCGCTACGTCATGGTGATTTAGATGTGCTGATTCTGGCTTTGCCTGTCGACATCGACAATATGGAAAGCAGAGTGGTTGGGCAAGATCCTTTTCGAATGGTGATAAGTCGCAATCAAGCAGATGGTATTCGTGTGCCGATTAAATACGATGACCTGCCAGACGAATCTGTATTCTTGTTGGAGAATGAGCATTGCTTAACAGAACATGCAGTGTCGGCTTGTAAGTTAACGGATAAAGAGAAGATCAACCCGTTCACGGCAACGAGTCTTCATACGTTAGTTCAAATGGTCGCCAATGGGCTAGGTACGACCTTTATTCCTCAGATGGCGATCGACCATGGTTTGCTTGAAAATCAGAACCTTGTGGTGATCGATCCTCCAGGTCAACAGGCGCACCGAGATATTGGCCTTGTATGGCGCCCAAGCTCTTCACGCCGCGAAACCTTTCATCAGTTAGCCGATGTGGTCTCTGGGCTTCTATAATCGCCCACAATACTCCACATTGATAAACAAACCCTTCGAGCGGCTTGATTGGCCGCTCTTCTTATATCACTTCCGAGTGTTATTCAACTTCCGCTTCTTCTGGCTCGACTTCTTCTTGCAGTTCCAGCAAATTGATCGCGATGGTAACGAAATCACTGTCAGTGATAATACCGACTAATTCATGATGATCGACAACAGGCAAACAACCCACTTTGTGTTTTTGCATATAAACCGCCGACTCTTTCAACCCCGCTCGCGGCTCTACTGACATAACGCTTTTATGCATAATATCGTTGAGTGGTGTAGCCAGAGTAAATGATTGAGCTTGGGGAATGTTTTGTAAGCTAGACTCTTGAGCGGCAAGAATGTCTCGTTGTGTGACGACGCCTAATAACTTTCTGTCGGCATCAACAACGGGGATATGGCGGATGTCGAGCGCTTCCATCATGTGTTTTGCGTCGGCCAGTGAGTGTGAGCGCAATAGGGTATGAGGGTTACGAGTCATCATATCTTCAACCTTTATCATACTAACCTCCTTTTTTTATTTGTTATTATTACTATAGTTTCTTATCTAAAAAATAACTGAGAGCTAGCGCATTTTTGTATGAGTTTTCGGCCACTAATTATTAAGGTCTAAGGTGGTAATCCGTTGTACTATTTTACGCCTCATTACAATAATCCCTTTCTGTAAACCTTGCTATTGCGGCTCGTGTGCCTATACTAGCCCACTGCGAAATTTTTAGTCGTGTTTGCGATAGACTTACGGTAACGTTTTCTTTACGGTAACGATTTATTCGCGACAGTGGCTTATTCGTCAACGGCACAAATCTCATCAACTAAGACAAGACCAGACACATGCAAGTTTCAGATTTTCACTTTGATCTACCAGATGAGCTCATCGCTCGCTACCCTCAACAAGAGCGTACAGCTAGCCGTCTACTTAAATTAGACGGCAATAATGGCAACCTGGCTGATGGTTCATTTAAAGACGTTTTGGATTTGGTTGAGCCTGGCGATCTTGTCGTATTCAATAACACCCGTGTGATACCTGCTCGTGTATTTGGGCGTAAGGCTTCAGGTGGTAAGCTTGAAGTGTTAGTCGAGCGAATGCTTGATGAGAAAAGTATCCTAGCGCATGTTCGTTGTTCAAAATCACCGAAGCCGGGGACCAAGCTGTTCCTGGGTGAAAACGATGAATATGAAGCTGAAATGGTGGCGCGACATGATGCGCTGTTTGAAATCCATTTCACGTCTGATCAAAGCGTTTTAGAGATTCTTAACAGCGTGGGTCACATGCCTCTGCCTCCCTATATTGATCGCCCCGATGAAGACGCTGATAAAGAACGCTACCAGACGGTCTATAATGAGAAACCGGGGGCCGTTGCGGCGCCAACTGCAGGGCTGCACTTTGATGACAAGTTGATGGCTGACATGAAGGATAAAGGCGTTGAATTTGCTTATGTCACCCTTCACGTTGGTGCTGGTACATTCCAGCCGGTTAAAGTGGATAACATCAATGATCACCATATGCACGCTGAATACGTTGAAGTACCGCAAGACGTGGTTGATGCGGTAGCGGCGGCAAAAGCACGTGGCGGGCGTATTATTGCCGTTGGTACAACATCAGTTCGCTCCCTAGAAAGTGCTGCGCAAGATGCCTTGAAGAAAGGTACGGAGTTAGTGCCGTTCTTTGGTGATACCGATATCTTCATTTTCCCAGGGTATGAATACCAACTGATCGACTGTTTGATTACCAATTTTCACTTACCTGAATCGACACTGATTATGTTGGTGAGTGCATTTGCGGGTTATGATCATGTGATGGGCGCCTATGATCACGCAGTGAAGAGCAAATACCGCTTCTTCAGCTACGGCGATGCGATGTTCATCCACAAGAAAACAGCATAGTTTAAAGCTTGGTGACTTTACCAACTTACCAATAAAGAAAAGTATTTACGGGTGCTAGCAGTAGGCTAGGAGTCGGGCTGGTAACGGCCTAATCTCTCGCAAGGAATACGCGACCGCTCCTCATAGAACTTGCTAGATTGAACTTATGACTAGCTTAAGGTTCTGAATTATCAGTCAGATTGTTTCTCTGGCATATTGGAGGCTTCGTGAAATTAAAATACGAACTTAAGAAAACAAACAGCGGCGCACGTCGTGGCCAACTTCAGTTTGAACGCGGTAGCGTTGAAACACCAGCATTTATGCCTGTCGGTACCTACGGTACGGTGAAAGGTATGACGCCTGAAGAAGTGAAAGACACAGGTGCTGAAATTCTGCTAGGTAATACGTTCCACTTATGGTTACGTCCTGGACAAGAGATCATGAAACTGCACGGCGATTTGCACGATTTCATGAATTGGAAAGGACCGATCCTAACCGATTCAGGCGGCTTCCAAGTATTCAGCCTAGGTGCGACGCGTAAAATTACTGAAGAAGGCGTTCACTTCCGTAACCCTGTCAACGGTGACAAAATCTTCATGGACGCTGAAAAGTCGATGGAAATCCAAAAGGATCTAGGTTCAGATATCGTCATGATCTTTGATGAATGTACGCCTTATCCTGCAACGCATAAAGAAGCGAAAGACTCGATGGAGATGTCTCTCCGTTGGGCTCAGCGCTCACGTGATCACTTTGACCAACTTGAAAACCCGAATTCACTGTTCGGCATTGTTCAAGGTGGCGTGTACGAAGACCTTCGTGATATCTCCGTTAAAGGGCTAACCGAAATTGGTTTTGACGGTTATGCTGTTGGTGGTCTAGCTGTAGGCGAACCAAAAGAAGACATGCACCGTATTCTGGAACACACATGTCCTCAACTGCCTGAAGATAAGCCTCGTTACCTGATGGGTGTAGGCAAACCGGAAGATTTAGTTGAAGGTGTTCGTCGTGGTATCGACATGTTTGACTGTGTAATGCCAACGCGAAATGCTCGTAACGGCCACCTATTTGTCACTGAAGGTGTGATCAAGATCCGCAATGCGAAGCATAAAACGGATACAACACCACTAGATTCAGAGTGTGACTGTTACACTTGTCAGAACTACAGCAAATCTTACTTACACCATTTGGATCGTTGTAACGAAATCCTAGGCGCTCGACTGAACACGATTCACAACTTGCGTTTCTATCAACGAGTTATGTCTGACATTCGTCAGTCTATCGATGACGATCGTTTTGAAGAGTTCGTTGCAGAGTTCTATGCAAGAATGGGACGTGAAGTGCCACCACTAGGTAAAGAGTCTTAGTATTGCTTTTTTGCGAGCCCCATCTCTCTTCCGAGCGTTGGGG
This sequence comes from Vibrio artabrorum, assembly GCF_024347295.1. Classification (NCBI taxonomy): domain Bacteria; kingdom Pseudomonadati; phylum Pseudomonadota; class Gammaproteobacteria; order Vibrionales; family Vibrionaceae; genus Vibrio; species Vibrio artabrorum. Next base: position 635,894 of record NZ_AP025458.1, read on the forward strand.
CTTGAAAATAAAGGGATGCAACCCAATTAGACAATCAATTACAAAAATATAATAGAGGATGTTTTAAATGTTTATTATTTCTCAAGCTCACGCAGCAACAGAAGGTGCACCAGCAGGCGGCGGTTTCGAAATGCTAATCATGCTAGGTATGTTCGCTGTGATCTTCTACTTCATGATCTACCGCCCACAAGCTAAGCGTGTTAAAGAGCACAAGAACCTTATGTCTTCAATGGGTAAAGGTGATGAAGTTCTGACCAGCGGTGGTCTAATCGGCAAGATTACTAAGATTGCAGAAGACAGCGACTACGTGGCTATCGAACTGAACACAAGCAATGAAGTTGTGATCAAAAAAGACTTCATTACAGCAGTGCTACCAAAAGGTACTCTGAAATCTCTATAAACAGCTAGAGGATCCTCGCTGTGCTAAACCGTTATCCGTTATGGAAGTATTTAATGGTGATGTTTACCATCGCTATTGCTGCGTTGTACGCACTTCCAAATATATACGGTGAAGATCCAGCAGTTCAAGTTACAGGGGCGCGCGGCGCCTCTGTAGATCTGTCTACGCTGGATGCTGTCACCGATGCTCTTAAAGCAGAGAGTCTTTCTACTAAATCCGTTGCTCTAGAAAACGGTTCAATTCTTGTTCGCTTTAACGATACAGATACGCAAATTAGCGCTCGTGATGTCATCACAGAAGCGTTAGGCGATGATGTTATCGTTGCTTTAAACCTTGCGGCTTCAACGCCCGATTGGCTTGAATCTATTGGTGCTGCACCAATGAAACTCGGTCTTGACCTACGTGGTGGTGTTCACTTCTTAATGGAAGTGGATATGGATGCTGCAATGGAAAAACTGGTTGGCCAACAAGAGGAAGCGTTCCGTAGTGAACTTCGTGAAGAAAAAGTGCGTTATCGTGCGATTCGCCCATTAGGTAAAGATGCGGTTGAAGTGATCTTACGTAACGAAGAGCAGCTCGCGCAAGCGAAATCGCTACTGCAATCGAAACACCAAGATATGACGTTCGTCGATTCTGCATCTAATGGTCGTTTCTCTTTGGTTGCGAACTTCACAGAGGCTCGTCTTCAAGAAATCCGTAACTACGCAGTAGAGCAAAATATTACTATTCTACGTAACCGTGTTAACGAACTGGGCGTTGCAGAACCTTTGGTTCAGCGTCAAGGTGCTAGCCGTATCGTAGTGGAATTGCCTGGTGTTCAAGACACCGCTCGCGCTAAAGAAATTTTAGGTGCTACGGCAACTCTTGAATTCCGAGAGGTGGACAGCAGTGCCGATTTGGCTGCCGCTGCTTCTGGACGAGCGCCTGCGGGTAGTGAAATCAAGCAAGATCGTGATGGTCGCCCTGTGGTACTTAAGAAGCGCGTTATCTTAGGCGGTTCTAGCATCACAGATGCAAGCTCAAGTGTTGATGAATATGGGCGCCCGCAAGTTAACATCTCGCTTGATAGCGAAGGTGGTAGCAAAATGTCGACATTCTCTCGTCAAAATATCGGTAAGCTAATGGCGACCGTATTTGCAGAGTATAAAGACAGCGGCCGTAAAACACCTGAAGGTCGAGTTATCTTAAGTAAACACGAAGAAGTGATCAACCAAGCCACGATTCAATCTGCACTTGGCCGTAACTTCCGTATTACAGGTATCGACTCAACGGCTGAAGCTCATAACCTGGCGCTTCTACTTCGTGCTGGTGCACTGATTGCACCTATCTCGATTGTTGAAGAACGTACAATTGGTCCATCTATGGGTCAACAAAACATCGATATGGGAATCATGGCGATGGTTTGGGGTATGGCTGCGGTAATGCTATTTACACTGCTTTACTACCGTACTTTCGGTCTGATTGCGAACGTTGCGCTGATGGCGAACTTGGTGTTGATCATTGGTGTGATGTCGATGATTCCTGGTGCGACCATGACGCTACCCGGTATCGCCGGTATCGTATTGACGGTCGGTATGGCTGTCGATGCCAACGTGCTTATCTTTGAGCGAATACGTGAAGAGCTTCGAGATGGACGCAGTCCACAACAAGCGATTCACCAAGGTTATGCAAACGCATTTAGCACCATCGCCGATGCCAACATCACCACGCTACTAACAGCCATCATTCTATTCGCTGTCGGTACGGGTGCGATTAAAGGCTTCGCGGTAACGTTATCTATTGGTATCTTGACTTCAATGTTTACAGCTATTGTCGGAACACGTTGTATCGTGAACCTGATGTACGGCAGTAAACGCGTTAAGAAACTGTCGATCTAAGGCTAGGAATTAATATGTTTCAGATTCTAAAAGCAGAAAAAATGATCGACTTTATGCGTTGGTCAAAGGTTGCCTTTCTATTTTCTATCTTGATGATTGGTACTGCTATCTTTACCTTAACAACGAAGTCGTTGAACTGGGGTCTAGACTTTACTGGCGGTACTTTGATTGAGGTAGGTTTTGAGCATCCTGCAAATCTACCGGATATCCGTAGTGCACTAGAAGCTGAAGGTTTCGGTGATGCAACGGTACAGAACTTTGGTTCTGCACGTGAAGTAATGGTTCGTCTGCGTCCACGTGAGGGGGTTGCTGGTGAAACGCTTGGTAATCAAATTCTGTCTGCAATTAAAGCCGGTACTGGTGAGCAAGTTGATATGCGCCGTATCGAGTTCGTTGGTCCAAACGTAGGAGACGAACTCACGGAAGCGGGTGGCCTTGCTATCTTGGTTTCTCTTATCTGTATCTTGATCTACGTTTCGGTGCGATTTGAATGGCGATTGGCAGCAGGTGCGGTATTAGCACTGGCACACGACGTTATCATTACACTGGGTGTCTTCTCTCTAATGCAAATTGAGGTGGATCTTACCATTGTGGCAGCCTTGCTGACCGTGGTTGGTTACTCCCTCAATGATACCATCGTTGTATTTGACCGGATTCGTGAGAATTTCCGTAAGATACGTAAAGGTGAAGCCGCAGAAGTATTGAACAGCTCAATCACACAAACATTGAGCCGGACATTAATCACTTCTGGCACGACGCTATTTGTAGTTATAGCTCTGTTCGCACAGGGCGGCGCTATGATTCACGGCTTCGCGACTGCACTTCTATTGGGTATTACGGTAGGTACTTACTCTTCTATCTATGTTGCATCTGCACTGGCAATGAAGTTGGGTATTACGCGTGAGCACCTCATGCCACCAAAAGTGGAAAAAGAAGGTGAGGAGTTTGACGAAATGCCTTAAGCCTCGGCTTAACAAGTTTCGTTAAACAAAAAAACCGCTAGGCAACTAGCGGTTTTTTTATGTCGGTATTTTATGGGCAAGCTTATGTATCTGAACGATGCTGCCCACTCTTTCCAAGATGAATCAAATTACATGAGTGGATGTTCTAAATGGGACAGATCTCCGTAGTGAACGAATGTTGAGTCGCAGATACAAAAAAGCCTCGCAATCGCGAGGCTTTGAAAGTCTTTGGCTCTTAATTAAAGAGCATTAACATAAGGTCTGAATTACTTCAGCATACCTTCGTTTGAGTTCTCACGAACATGCTTAAGAATTGACTTAACACCACGAGCGCTTGAAGCAACAACATTGCCAGACGTCATGTAGTCAGTACCGCCAGCAAAGTCAGTCATGATAGCACCAGCTTCACGAGCGATGAGATCACCAGCAGCTAGATCCCATGGCTTAAGGCCGAGTTCTAGGTAACCGTCAACACGGCCAGCGGCTAGGTAACATAGATCAAGAGCTGGAGAACCAGTACGACGGAAATCAGCACAATCTACGAATAGTGCTGAGATGATCTTCATGAAAGATTCAGAGTGTTGTTTTTGCTTGAATGGGAAACCAGTCGCTAGAACCGTACCTTGAAGGTCTTTAAGTTGAGTGACACGCATACGAGCATTGTTAAGTTGAGCGCCAGCGCCACGTTGAGCTGTGAATAGCTCGTTTAGCATTGGGTCATAAACACAAGCCACTTCTGTGCGACCGTTCATGCGAACAGCGATAGAAACAGAGAAGTGAGGGAAACCTTTTACAAAGTTGTTGGTGCCATCTAGTGGGTCAACGATCCATTGTACGTCAGAGTCTTTACCTTCAGTTAGGCCTGACTCTTCAGAAATAATGCTGTGCTCTGGGTAAGATGATTTGATTGTCTCAATGATCATGTACTCAGCTTCTTGAGCAATGTTCGTAACGTAATCATTGTTACCTTTTAGAGACGATTCGATCTTATCAGTTGTTTCTAGAGATTTAGCAATATGGTTGCCAGCTTTACGCGCAGCGCGTATCGCAATGTTTAGCATTGGATGCATATGGTTTTTCCCACAAGATGTTAAAGAACAGTTTAAAGCGGCGGCGAGTATACCAAAGTTTCCGCAAAAAGGAAGTGGTTATTTTTTGAACTCTTGGTTTCACATTCCGTGAAGGGTCTGACCATTTTACTTTGCTATGTGTTAATATCTCGCGATTATTTTTAAAGTGGTGTCATATAGCATGTTAGACAATGTAAAAGTCGTTCTGGTCGGTACGTCTCATTCGGGAAATATCGGTTCAGCAGCTCGCGCAATGAAAGTGATGGGTTTAAGTCAATTAGTTCTTGTCGACCCTCAATGTGAAGTTGACGAGCAGACCTTAGCACTGGCAGCGGGTGCGGGTGACATCGCAGAAAGTGCAACCATCGTTTCAACGCTTGATGAAGCGGTGAAGGATTGTGGTTTAGTGGTTGGTTCAAGTGCTCGCTCAAGAACACTTGAATGGCCAATGCTTGAGCCTCGTGAGTGCGGACAAAAGTTTGCAATTGAAGGTCAAAAGCACCCAGTTGCATTAGTGTTCGGCCGTGAACGTACTGGCTTGACTAACGATGAACTTCAAAAGTGCCACTTCCATGTATGTATCCCAGCTAACCCTGAATACAGCTCGCTAAACCTAGCGATGGCAGTACAGACTCTGAGCTACGAAGTGCGTGTCGCTCACCTTGATATGGTGGCGAGCCAATATCAGCCACAGCAACAAGATGAGTACCCTCGTCACGAAGAACTAGAAATGTTCTACGAGCACCTTGAAAAAGTGATCATTGATACCCAATTTATCTCTAAGGATAAGCCGGGTCAGGTGATGAATAAACTACGCCGTTTATTCAGCCGTGCTCGCCCAGAGTTACAAGAGATCAATACGTTGCGCGGTATTTTGACGTCGATTGAGAAGCGTCAAAAAAGCCAATAAATGCCGCATAAAGCTTAGGGATAAATACCCGACCAATATAGTCAACTAAATACTTGACCAATTTGGTCGGGTATGGGAAGATTCCATCCACATAAACAATGTGGATACGGCGTGATATGAAACTTACATCTAAAGGAAGATATGCGGTAACAGCTATGCTAGATGTAGCACTGCATTCGCAAAAAAGCCCGGTTCCTCTGGCAGACATTTCAGAGCGACAAGGCATCTCGTTATCTTACTTAGAGCAACTCTTTTCTAAGTTGCGTAAAGCGGGCTTAGTGGCTAGTGTTCGCGGACCTGGTGGTGGTTATCGCTTAGGCGCTGAAGCGCACGATATTGCTGTCGGAACAGTGATTGCTGCAGTCGATGAATCTGTTGATGCAACTAAGTGTCACGGTCGAGCTGATTGCCAAGGTGGCAGTCGTTGTTTAACGCACACTCTGTGGCGTGATTTAAGCTCCCGTATTAGCAGTTTCTTAAACGACATTACGCTCGGTGAGCTAATGAAAGATAACGAAGTTTTACAAATTTCGGATCGTCAAGATATCGATCTTGCGGTCAATAATGGTTTTGCACATAGAAATACGAGCACTACAACGATTAGTGCAGCACCTCACGGTGTTAATGCCCGCTCTTAGCGGTCAGTTTTTACATTGGAGTAGAAAATGAAACTGCCTATTTACTTTGACTATTCAGCTACATGTCCAGTCGATCCACGTGTTGCTGAAAAAATGGTTCAGTGTATGACGATGGACGGTAACTTCGGTAACCCTGCATCTCGTTCACACCGTTACGGCTGGCAGGCAGAAGAATCAGTAGATAATGCTCGTGAGCAAATTGCCGATCTACTAAATGCAGACCCACGTGAGATTGTTTTCACGTCAGGTGCTACAGAATCAGACAACCTTGCGATTAAAGGTGCCGCGCACTTTTACGAGAAGAAAGGTAAACACGTAATCACGTGTAAAACCGAACACAAAGCGGTTCTTGATCCCTGTCGCCAACTAGAGCGTGAAGGTTTTGAGGTGACTTACCTAGAGCCTGAAGCCAATGGCATCATCGATCTAGACAAGCTACAGGCAGCAATGCGTGAAGATACGGTTCTTGTTTCTATCATGCACGTAAACAACGAGATTGGTGTCATTCAAGATATTGCTGCAATCGGCGAACTGTGTCGTCCACGCAAGATCATTTTCCACGTTGATGCGGCGCAATCTGCGGGTAAAATCCCTCTAGATGTAAAAGAGATGAAAGTTGATCTTATCTCTCTTTCTGCGCACAAAGCATACGGCCCTAAAGGCATTGGTGCTTTGTACGTTCGTCGTAAGCCGCGTATTCGTCTTGAAGCGCAAATGCACGGTGGTGGCCATGAGCGTGGTTTCCGTTCTGGCACGCTTGCGACTCACCAAATCGTGGGCATGGGTGAAGCGTTTACTATCGCCAAACAAGACATGCAGAAAGATTACGACCACGCACTCGCACTTCGCGAACGCCTATTGAAAGGTGTTCAAGATCTAGAAGCAGTAACAGTAAACGGTGACTTAGACCAACGAGTACCACATAACCTTAACGTGAGCTTTGCTTTTGTTGAAGGTGAGTCTCTGCTTATGTCTTTGAAAGATCTAGCGGTATCATCGGGTTCTGCATGTACATCTGCAAGCCTAGAGCCTTCATACGTTCTACGCGCTCTTGGTTTGAACGATGAACTGGCACACAGCTCAGTACGTTTCTCATTCGGCCGTTTCACAACGGAAGAAGAAATCGACTACGCGATTGCACAAATTCGTGTAGCGGTAAATAAATTACGCGACATGTCTCCTCTATGGGATATGTATAAAGAAGGGATTGATTTGAACACGGTTGAGTGGGCTCATCACTAATCTCACGGAAATAGAGGATTCGAGGTAACTATCATGGCATATAGCGAAAAAGTAATTGACCACTACGAAAACCCACGTAACGTAGGTTCGTTTGATAAAGAAGACCCAAGTGTAGGCAGTGGCATGGTTGGCGCTCCAGCTTGTGGTGACGTAATGAAACTGCAAATCAAAGTATCTGCAGAAGGGATTATTGAAGACGCAAAATTCAAAACTTACGGTTGCGGTAGTGCAATCGCTTCTAGCTCACTCGTCACCGAGTGGGTTAAAGGTAAAAGTATTGATGAAGCTGCGGCAATCAAAAACTCTGAAATCGCAGAAGAGCTTGAGTTGCCACCAGTGAAAGTTCACTGTTCAATTCTTGCTGAAGATGCAATCAAAGCGGCGGTTGCGGATTACAAGAAGAAGCACTAATCGCTTCGACGAACGTAATCACTTTTAAAAAATAAGTAATATTTGGGAGCACCCTTTGTGCTCCCCCTGAGTTCTCAATTTATATAAAACACAAGGTTGTAGTATGGCCATCACCATGACAGATACGGCAGCGAGCCGAGTTCAAGCTTTCCTAGATAACCGTGGTAAAGGTATCGGGTTGCGCTTAGCGGTAAAAACGACTGGCTGTTCGGGTATGGCGTACGTACTAGAATTCGTTGACGAGCTTAACGAAGAAGACCAAGTGTTCGAGCATTCGGGGGTTAAGGTCATTATTGATTCAAAGAGCCTCGTTTACCTAGACGGTACTGAGCTTGATTACGTAAAAGAAGGCCTAAACGAAGGTTTTGAATTCAACAACCCTAACGCGAAAGGCGAATGCGGTTGTGGTGAGAGCTTCAATGTTTAAACGCCTCGCTCGTTAAGCGTTGTAAGCGAAGAATAAAATTAGGCTCTGGAACAAGAGCCTAAACTTAGGACCACCGTTACATGAATCATTTCGAATTATTTGGGCTACCACTTCAGTTTCAACTGGATGGTAGCCTTCTTTCTTCTCAATTTAGAGATCTGCAACGCCAATTCCATCCTGATAAATTTGCTACGGCTTCTGAGCGCGACCGCTTATTGGCCGTACAAAAAGCGGCACAAATCAATGATGCGTATCAGGTATTGAAGAATCCACTCAGCCGAGCTGAATACCTGTTAGTGCAACATGGTGAGGATATTCGTGGTGAGCAGCAGACCCTGCAAGATCCTATGTTCCTAATGGAGCAAATGGAATTGCGTGAAGAGCTTGAAGACATCGCCGACAGTTCTGATCCTGAAGATGCTTTGTTTGCATTTGAAGGAAAGGTTAGCAAGATGTATAAACAACAATTAACTGCTATCCAACAAGAACTCGATAGTGAGGCTTGGTTAGAAGCTGCAGACCGAGTGAGAAAGCTTAAATTTATTGCAAAATTAAAGAATGAAATCGAATTAGTTGAAGATCGTCTGATCGGCTAGTTTGTATAACAAGGACACCATCCATGGCACTACTTCAGATTGCAGAACCAGGGCAAAGCGCCGCTCCTCACCAGCATAAGCTTGCTGTGGGTATTGATTTAGGGACAACAAACTCGCTGGTTGCGTCAGTGCGCAGTGGCAAGGCGAGTACACTCAAAGATCCACAAGGTCGAAGTATTTTACCTTCCGTTGTTCATTACCAGTCTGAATCTTATACGACTGGCGATGAAGCGCGTGCAAATGCGCAGACAGATCCTAAAAATACCATTATCTCAATAAAGCGATTAATTGGTCGCTCACTGTCGGATATTCAACAGCGATACCCGTCTCTGCCTTATCAGTTCGAAGAGAGTGATAATGGTTTGCCAGTGATTCGTACAGAGCAAGGCAATAAAAATCCAATCCAGGTTTCTGCCGATATTCTGCGAGCGCTCGGGCAACGTGCTGAGTCTACCTTAAGTGGCGAGTTATCTGGGGCTGTGATTACGGTTCCTGCGTATTTTGATGATGCACAACGTGCGGGCACCAAAGACGCGGCGCAACTGGCTGGACTTCACGTGTTACGTCTTCTCAATGAACCCACTGCCGCTGCGATTGCTTACGGTTTGGATTCTGGTAACGAAGGCGTCATCGCTGTTTATGACTTAGGTGGTGGTACGTTTGATATCTCTATCTTGCGTTTATCGAAAGGTGTCTTTGAGGTGCTGGCTACGGGCGGAGATTCTGCATTAGGCGGCGACGACTTTGACCATTTAATTGCGGAACATTTCCAAGAGAAAATGGGCTTATCAGCGCTAACGGCGGAACAGAACCGTATTCTTCTCGATGCAGCAACAGAAGCGAAAGTTGGCTTATCTGAAGCTGAAAGTGTTGATGTTGACGTGTTAGGTTGGTCTGGTTCATTAACTCGTGAAGAGTTTGAAGAGATCATCAAACCGCTGGTTAAGAAAACACTGCTTTCTTGCCGTCGTGCACTTAAAGATGCGCAAGTTGATGCGGATGAAGTACTAGAAGTCGTGATGGTCGGCGGTTCAACTCGCACATTACTTGTACGTGAAATGGTCGGTGACTTCTTTGGTCGTACGCCACTAACCAGTATTAACCCTGATGAAGTGGTTGCGATTGGTGCATCGATTCAAGCGGATATCTTAGTCGGTAATAAGCCTGACTCTGAAATGCTACTACTGGACGTTATCCCGCTGTCTCTTGGCATTGAAACCATGGGGGGATTGGTTGAAAAGATCATCCCACGTAACACGACAATCCCTGTTGCTCGCGCACAAGAGTTTACCACGTTTAAAGACGGCCAAACGGCAATGACAGTACACACGGTACAAGGTGAGCGTGAAATGGTTGACGACTGTCGTTCACTGGCTCGTTTTGCCCTTAAAGGCATTCCACCAATGACGGCCGGTGCTGCACATATTCGTGTGACTTACCAAGTGGATGCTGACGGTCTGCTATCGGTTACCGCGATGGAGAAGAGCACCGGCGTGCAAGCTGAAATTCAAGTTAAGCCTTCTTACGGCCTAAGCGACAACGAAGTCGCTAATATGCTGAAAGATTCGATGACGTTTGCAAAAGAAGACATGCAAGCACGTGCTCTTGCTGAGCAGCGTGTAGAAGCGGATCGCGTGATCGAAGGCCTGATTGCTGCCATGCAAGCCGATGGCGATGAACTGCTTGATGAGCAAGGCAAGCAACAACTGGTTCAAGCGATTGAAGCTCTGATTGAAGTGCGTAATGGCGACAATGCTGATGCCATTGAACTCGAAATTAAGAACACCGACAAAGCAAGCCAAGACTTTGCTTCTCGTCGTATGGATAAATCAATTCGTGCTGCGCTGTCAGGTCAGTCAGTCGATAATATTTAATAGTTAGAGAATAGATAAACATGCCAAAGATTATTGTTTTACCTCACGAAGATCTATGTCCAGAAGGCGCTGTTTTAGAAGCAAAAACTGGTGAGACGGTTCTTGATGTTGCACTGAAGGCCGGTATTGGTATTGAACACGCATGTGAAAAATCGTGTGCATGTACAACATGTCACGTTGTGATTCGTGAAGGTTTTGATTCTTTAGAAGAGAGTGACGATCTAGAAGACGACATGCTAGATAAAGCATGGGGCTTAGAGATGGAATCTCGCCTTGGTTGCCAAGCTAAAGTCGCTGATACCGATCTTGTTGTTGAGATTCCAAAGTACACGTTGAATCTCGCGTCTGAAGATCATTAATCATTTAGCTAACTAAGCTAAATGTGTGAGTAAAACTGGCAGAGAATATAGATCATCACAGATAAATATAAGGAAATGTTATGAGTTTGAAGTGGATTGATTCGCGAGATATTGCGATTGAGTTATGTGATTTATATCCAGATACGGATCCTAAAGCCGTACGTTTTACCGATCTACATCAATGGGTACTGGACCTTGAAGAATTTGACGACGAGCCGAACCACTCGAATGAAAAAATTTTAGAGGCTATTATTTTGTGCTGGATGGATGAGATGGATTAGTCATGACTTCTCATGATTTGGTCGCAAGGTGGCATCAAGCCAAGGTAAAACGCAGCCAAGTTAACAATTTTTGTCAAAAAAAGCGGACCTTATGGTCCGTTTTTTTATCAACGTGACATTTTACGCCTACATAATGGTAACATCGGAGGATGGTAAAGAAATATAATCAGAATCACTCACACAGGGTGGTTCATGACAAGGAGAAATCATGTCTACACAGATGTCAGTATTTTTAAGTCAAGAAGCTGCCCAGCCTCAGTGGGGAGCAAGAGCTATTTTGTCGTTTTCTGAATCAGGCGCGACAATTCACATTGGTGAAGGCCACGATTTAGGCGCAGTTCAACGTGCTGGTCGTACGCTTGATGGGCAAGGCATCGCATTCGTTTCACTTCGTGGTGAAGGTTGGGATTTAGAAAGCGTTTGGGCTTTCCACCAAGGCTATCGTGGACCAAAGAAAAAGAATGTACTGGAATGGGATACACTTTCAGAAGCCGATCAAACTGAGCTTGAATCTCGTATTCGCGCGACGGATTGGACGCGTGACATTATCAATAAAACCGCTGAAGAAGTTGCCCCTCGCCAACTCGCGGCAATGGCGGCTGAATACATCAAGTCAGTGGCACCTGCAGGTACCGTTACAGCGAAAATCGTTAAAGATAAAGATCTCCTCACCGAAGGTTGGGAAGGCATCTACGCGGTCGGTCGCGGCTCTGAACGCACATCTGCAATGCTGCAACTGGATTTCAACCCAACCGGCGACGAAAACGCTCCTGTATTTGCTTGTTTAGTCGGTAAAGGGATTACTTTCGATTCGGGTGGTTACAGCATCAAGCCTGGTCAATTTATGACAGCGATGAAAGCTGACATGGGCGGTGCAGCAACGATTACTGGTGGATTAGGTCTGGCGATTGAACGTGGCCTGAACAAGCGCATCAAGCTTATCTTATGTTGTGCAGAGAACATGATCTCTGGTCGTGCACTGAAGCTGGGTGACATCATTACCTACAAAAATGGTAAGACGGTTGAGATCATGAACACCGATGCGGAAGGTCGCTTGGTGCTTGCTGATGGCTTAATGTACGCAAGTGCACAAAACCCAGAGCTGATCATTGATTGTGCAACGCTAACAGGCGCGGCTAAAAATGCACTAGGTAACGACTACCATGCACTATTAAGCTTTGATGATGAGTTGTCTCACCAAGCGCTAACGGCGGCAAATCAAGAGAAAGAAGGCTTATGGCCACTGCCACTTGCTGATTTCCACCGTGGCATGTTGCCTTCAAACTTTGCTGATCTTTCCAACATCAGCAGTGGTGATTACACACCAGGCGCAAGTACGGCAGCAGCCTTCCTATCTTACTTTGTCGATGACTACAAAAAGGGCTGGGTCCATATGGATTGCGCGGGGACTTACCGTAAGTCTGCAAGTGATAAGTGGGCGGCTGGCGCAACGGGGATGGGGGTTCGTACATTAGCTCGCCTTCTTATTGACCAAGCAAAATAATAATAAGAGTAAACGGCATTTCGATGCCGTTTATTCACAAACTCAGATTGAATGATCTCAGTATTTAATGACAAAAATGAAGTGAAGGAATCCCTATGGCTCTAGAAAGAACGTTCTCAATTGTTAAGCCGGATGCTGTTAAGCGTAACCTTATTGGTGAGATCTACCACCGCATTGAAAAAGCGGGCTTAGAAATTATTGCCGCAAAGATGGTTCGTCTTAATGAAGATCAAGCGAGCGGTTTCTATGCAGAACATGAAGGCAAAGAATTCTTTCCGGCTCTTAAAGAGTTTATGACTTCTGGTCCTATCATGGTTCAAGTACTTGAAGGCGAAAACGCAATTGCTCGTTATCGCGAACTCATGGGTAAAACAAACCCTGAAGAAGCGGCATGTGGCACAATTCGAGCTGATTATGCCATCAGTTTGCGTTATAACTCAGTACACGGCAGTGACAGCCCTGAATCTGCGGCTCGTGAAATCGAGTTCTTTTTTCCTGAGTCTGAAATTTGCCCGCGTCCAGCTCAATAATCGGCACTGCAAATTATTCCAAAGGCTTCACTTCGGTGAGGCCTTTTTCGTATGTGGACTTTGCATTCTCGATAATCAACTTAGTCGTCATTCCCGAGAGCAACGGAGGAGCGTAATCGGGAATCTTTTCTTTAATTTAGGTATTCTCAGACCGAACAAAACAATTGTTCAAGTTTTAACCGCTTAACTTTGAATGTCTTAGTAAACTCAGGCTTTACAGAGCTTGTTGAAGTTGCGTAAAGGCTGTACAATTCGCGCCCTTAATTATTGTTCCGTCATTGAGAGGCATCATGACCACAGCTAAAGTCAATCTACTCGATTTTGATCGTAAAGGTCTTCGTAAATTTTTCACAGAAGAACTGAATGAGAAAGCGTTTCGAGCAGAGCAAGTGATGAAGTGGATTTATCACTTCGGTGTCGATGACTTCGAAAAAATGAACAACATCAACAAGAAGCTACGCGAGAAACTGCAGCATCGCTGTGAGATTGTTGCACCGACCGTTTCTGAAGCACAGCACTCAGCAGATGGCACCATTAAATGGGCGATGAGCGTAGGTGACCAAGATGTTGAGACGGTATACATCCCAGATGGTGACCGTGCGACGCTATGTGTCTCTTCGCAAGTCGGTTGTGCACTCGAATGTAAATTTTGCTCTACCGCACAACAAGGCTTCAACCGTAACCTGAAAGTTTCAGAGATCGTTGGCCAAATCTGGCGTGCTGCTCGTGAAATCGGCCTAGAAAAAGAAACGGGTCGTCGTCCAATTACTAACGTGGTTATGATGGGAATGGGTGAACCTCTTCTCAACATGAAAAACCTTATACCATCATTAGAAATTATGCTGGATGATTTAGGGTTTTCACTGTCTAAGCGTCGTGTGACAGTATCAACGTCTGGTGTGGTTTCAGGCCTTGATCAAATGACAGACAATATCGATGTCGCATTGGCTATCTCTCTACATGCGCCTAATGATGCACTACGTAGCCAAATTATGCCGATCAATGATCGTTGGGATATCCAAGACTTCCTTGCGTCTGTTCGTCGTTACATTGCATCGTCAAATGCTAACCGCGGTAAAGTAACGGTTGAGTACGTGCTATTGGATCATGTGAATGATGACATGGACCACGCTCGTGAACTTGCAGAGCTAATGAAAGAGACACCTTGTAAGATAAATTTGATTCCATTTAATCCTTACCCGGGGTCGCCTTATAAGAAGCCAAGTAACTCTCGCATTGATCGTTTCCAAAAAACACTGATGGAATACGATTACACAGTCACAATTCGTAAAACTCGTGGCGACGATATTGATGCCGCATGTGGTCAGTTGGTTGGTGATGTTATTGACAGAACCAAGCGTACCAAAATGTTGAAAGCCGCTTCTGAAGCTAACTTAGTCGCAGGTGATGTGATTCAAGTTAAAGCGGTTTAAATACCCTTTAGATCTAAACAAGCCAGAGGGATTCCTTCTGGCTTGTTGCTTTTCTGGAAGGTGCATTTCCAATAATGGGATTTTTTTCCTCCGCTTTTTTACATTTTTCGTTAAATTTTGGACAAAACCATGAGCTGACGGTAAATTTTGTTTAAAGTGTTTTTGCCTTGCAACGGCATTCGCTTATGATTGACTCATCTTAAATTAATTTAAGTGCTCGCTTGCTACTGATCATCAACCGGTCTATTTAGGTCGACGATTTGATAAACTGGCTTCCTGATAATATTGCTCGTAACACGATGACTGATATTTGTCTTTAAGGGTTGATGATTCAAGTAGCAGAAATAATTTCATATAAAGTAGGTTGCTAGATTGAGCTTAAACGATAATAAGAAAATGCTCTCATTAACCTACGATAATACATTAGAAGTTCACCCTCTATGAACACAGAACAGAAGACACAAACACCAGAAATGGTTGTACCGGCTTTGGAAGCTGGTACATTGCTTAAAAATAAACGTAAATCTCTTGGGTTAACACAAAAACAGGTTTCTGACCGTTTGAGGTTACGCGTTACTTTGATTCAACAAATTGAAGAAAACCAATTTGAGTCAGATCAAGTCGCGACGTTTATGCGCGGCTACGTTCGTTCATACGCAAAATACGTTAACCTTGATGAGAAAGTGGTGTTGAGTGCGCTTCATCATACTGGTGATGCTCAGCATCAAGAGCAAGAAATGCTAAGCTTTTCAGGCAAGACAAAAACTCAAAAGCACAACAGTCGTATTATGCTTCTAACTTGGAGTATTTTTGCGGTTATTGCTGGTATCTCTTCACTTTGGTGGTGGCAGAATCAACAGCAAGATACCTTATCTCAGTCTTTGGTTAATACTGAAAGTTCAGAAGAACAGTTGCTAGAAAAAGCGATTGATCCTGAATTAACTTCGGTAGAGGTGATTGAAGCCGATCAAAACACAGAGGCCGCTCCAATTACTGAAAATACGACTGAAGATTCCAGTACGCTTGAGCCAGAGAAAGAGACGACAGAGATTGCCCCTGTTGCGACACAATCAGAGCCAGCAACGACTGAATCTGTGACCAACGAACTCGTGATGCAGTTCTCTGCAGATTGTTGGATCCAAGTGAAAGATGCAACGGGCAAAACCTTGTCGACAGGCATCAAAAAAGCGGGTCAGTCGCTAAATCTATCAGGAACTGCGCCATACAAAGTGATTCTGGGAGCACCAGAGGGCGTATCAATGACATTTGCAAGTGAACCTGTTGACCTTTCTGGGTATACTTCAGGCAAAGTCGCTAGAATAACCTTACCTTAGAGTTTATATGCAACACGAATCTCCTATTATTCGTCGCAAATCAACCCGTATTTATGTGGGTGATGTGCCGATCGGTGATGGTGCACCTATTGCTGTGCAATCCATGACCAACACAAGAACAACCGACGTTGCCGCGACCGTTGCTCAAATTAGAGCGTTAGAAAAAGTTGGCGCTGATATTGTTCGCGTATCTGTACCGACTATGGATGCCGCTGAAGCCTTTAAGCTAATCAAACAGCAGGTCTCTGTTCCTTTGGTTGCCGATATTCACTTCGACTACCGTATTGCCCTTAAAGTGGCAGAGTACGGCGTAGACTGTCTGCGTATCAACCCTGGTAACATTGGTAACGAAAGCCGCATTCGCTCCGTTGTGGATTGTGCTCGTGATATGAATATTCCGATTCGTATTGGTGTTAACGGCGGTTCTCTTGAGAAAGAGATCCAAGAGAAATACACAGAACCGACAGCTGAAGCGCTTGTTGAATCCGCAATGCGTCATGTCGATATCTTAGATCGCCTGAACTTTGATCAGTTTAAAGTCAGCGTTAAGGCTTCTGATGTATTCCTTGCCGTTGGCTCTTACCGTTTGCTTGCTAAGCAGATTGATCAACCTCTTCACCTGGGTATTACTGAAGCAGGCGGTGCGCGTGCTGGTTCAGTGAAGTCCGCTGTCGGTTTGGGCATGTTATTGTCTGAAGGTATCGGCGATACATTACGTATCTCGTTAGCGGCCGATCCTGTTGAAGAGATCAAAGTTGGCTTTGATATTCTCAAATCTTTGCGTATTCGCTCACGTGGTATCAACTTTATTGCTTGCCCAAGCTGTTCTCGTCAAGAGTTTGATGTAATCAACACCGTTAATGCACTTGAAGAGCGCCTAGAAGACGTGATTACCCCAATGGATGTCTCTATCATCGGTTGTGTCGTTAACGGCCCTGGTGAAGCTGAAGTGTCTCACTTAGGCCTTGCGGGTAGTGCTCGTAAGAGTGCCTTCTACGAAGACGGTAAGCGTCAGAAAGAGCGTTTTGACAACGATGACCTTGTCGACAAGCTTGAAGCGAAGATCCGAGCAAAAGCATCGGTGCTTGATAAAGCAAATCGCATTGATGTCGAAAACTTAGAAAATTAATACAACGCGATGGGGTGTGATGGTCTATTCGCACTAACACCTGGTCGTGAGAAATTATGGAATAAATACTGTGGCTAAAAATATCCAAGCAGTTCGAGGCATGAACGACTGCCTTCCAACTCAATCACCCCTGTGGCAGAAAGTAGAAAGCGCAGTTAAAAAAGTGGTGAGTGCATACGGCTACAACGAAGTACGTATGCCTATCGTTGAAGAAACGAAGCTATTTAGCCGTGCGGTTGGTGAAGAGACTGACGTTGTTTCAAAAGAGATGTACACCTTTGATGACCGTAACGGTGATAGCCTATCGCTGCGCCCGGAAGGCACAGCCGGTTGTGTTCGTTCATGTATTCAAAATAGCCTTATCAACCGTGATGAACAGCGCCTATGGTACATGGGACCAATGTTCCGTCACGAGCGTCCTCAAAAAGGTCGTTACCGTCAATTCCACCAATGTGGTGTTGAGGTGTTTGGCCTAGACGGTCCAGACGTAGACGCTGAGCTTATTATGATGACAGCACGTTTATGGCGTGAACTCGGTATCGATAAGCATGTTCGCCTAGAGCTAAACTCAATTGGTTCCCAAGAAGATCGCGTAAGCTACCGCGCTGCGCTAGTGGCTTTCTTAGAGCAACACATTGATGTGCTGGATGACGACTGCAAGCGTCGCATGCACACGAACCCTCTGCGTGTACTTGATACTAAGAACCCAGATGTTCAAGCTATTTTAGGTGATGCACCTCGATTGTCTGAATATCTAGGTGAAGAATCAAAGCAACATTTTGCGGGTTTGTGTGAACTTCTTGACGCAGTTGGTATCGAATACCAAGTTAATGAGCGTCTAGTCCGTGGCCTAGATTACTACAACCGCACCGTATTTGAGTGGATCACGGATAGCCTAGGTGCGCAAGGTACAGTCTGTGGTGGCGGCCGTTACGATGGTCTTGTCGAGCAACTAGGCGGTAAAGCGACCAATGCTGTCGGTTTTGCAATGGGGTTAGAACGTCTGGTTCTGATGATGGAAACACTCGAGCTAACAGAGGTTCGCCGCAGCGTTGATGTATACGTAGTTGCTGCTGGCGAAGGTACGATGCTCGCGGGCATGCAGTTAGCGAATCAATTACGCGACACCGTTGAAGGTGTGCGTGTGATGAACCACTTTGGTGGTGGTAACTTCAAGAAGCAATTCAAACGTGCTGATAAAGTCGGTGCTGTTGTCGCGCTGGTACTGGGTGAGAACGAAGTGGCTGACAATACCGTTGTATTAAAAGATCTGGTTGGCGGCGAGCAAGAGACCGTGTCTCAAACGGAAGTTGCAGAGAAAGTTGCTGCGCTAATCTAATCCGCCATGAGCAAACCACAATAAATACTAACGTCAGCACTATGCTGACGTTTAAAGAATTAAAGAGGACAGGAAGTGGAACTTTACGATAGCGAAGAGCAACAAGTTGAAGCCATTAAAGATTGGTGGAAAGAGAACGGCAAAGCCGTCATCTTTGGTGCGGTTATTGGTCTGGGGGGGCTATTTGGTTGGCGCTACTACCAAGATTCCGTTGTTGAAGCACGCGAAGCCGCTTCAGAAAACTACACCTCTGTTATTTCGACTCTTGCTGCTAAAGGCGTTGATGCTCAATCTGATATTCAAGCTTTCATCGACGCAAACAAAGACGCTGAGTACTCAGTACTTGCTGCGATGCAATTAGCAAAAGTACAAGTACAAGCGGGTGAGCTAGCGGCTGCACTAGAACAGCTTGAGTGGGCAAAGTCGGCCACTAAAGATGTGGCACTTGAGCCACTGCTGACTTATCGTGTCGTTCGTATCAAAGCTGAGCAAGGTGAATTTGATGCAGCATTGAAGGATCTAGAATCGCTTAAGGATGAATCTTGGAAAGGCCGAGCAGCAGAACTGCGTGGTGATATCTTACTTCGTAAAGGTGACACCGCTGCAGCTTACACCGCTTACTCTGAAGCACAGCAAGCTGCTGATGCGAGCCAAACGCTTCAAATCAAACTTGACGACCTAGCTAAATAAGGCACTTGGCATGAAGAAGATCTTTCCAAAAGTGGCGTTGTGTGCGATTGCTCTTAGCTTATTAGCTGGCTGTGCGAGCGAAGAAGACACGGTTATCATGGCTCCCTTACCAACAGTCAATAGTGAGTTCACGCCTCAACAGGAGTGGTCTACATCGGTTGGTGATGGAGTAGGTCATTATTTTTCAAAACTAACGCCAGAATTGGCTTACGGCAAAGTGTTTGTTGCAAGCCGTGAAGGTATGGTTAAAGCGCTTGACCCTGAAACAGGCAAAGAGCTGTGGAAAGTCGATCTTGAGAAAGAAGTACAGGCTCGTTTATCGGGAGGCTTAACAGCAGCATACGGTAAAGTGTTTGTTGGTTCTGAAAATGGCGAAGTGATCGCGATGGATGAATCAACGGGCGAAGAGCTGTGGCGTGTACCAGTAAAAGGCGAGGTGCTTGCCTCTCCCGCGACCGATAGCAATATGGTACTCGTTCACACGAGTCGCGGTATGATGATCGCATTAGATCAAGAGAGCGGTGAGCAAAAGTGGACAATCAGTACTGAAGTGCCAAGCTTAACACTGCGTGGTGACAGTACACCTGTTGCGGTTTCTGGTGGTGTATTCTGGGGGACAGCAAATGGTCGTTTAGCTGCTGCTATCATTGACCATGGTCAGTTAATTTGGCAACAGCCTGTCGGTACACCTAAAGGGGCAACGGAAATTGATCGCTTGGTTGATGTTGATGCATCTCCTGTCGTTCTTGGTGGTACTTTGTATACCGTTGGCATCAATGGGCAGCTGATTGCTATCGACCTTCGTTCTGGTAAGCCGATTTGGAAACGGAACTATTCGTCTGCGATCGATCTTGCCAGTGATGGTAGCCGTTTGTTTGTCGTGACAGATAAAGATCATGTGGTTGCCGTTGATGCTCGCAGTGGTACTGAACTTTGGAGTACTTCATTGCTAGAAAATCGCTTACTGACAGCTCCTGTTATTATTAACGGTTATGTCGTTGTGGGCGACAGTGAAGGTTATCTGCATTGGTTAGATCGTTCATCTGGCGAGTTTGTTGCTCAACAATTCGTTGATGATAGCGGCTTTTCAGTTGCGCCAATTGAATTACCGGAAGGCTACTTAGTGACAACTCGCAATGGCGATGTGAAGAAACTGACGATTAGCCAATAAAAGCGTGATATAATTCACAGTCGGCTCCTGGTTGGTAACAGTCAGGAGCCGTTTTGTTGTTAAAAATTAATAAACCGTGTGGTTATAGGTAAGAGTTTAAACTTGCGAACAAGTGCTTACCTATAACTACATTTAGAGAAAAATTGTAGAGGTTGTTATGGTACCTGTTGTTGCTCTAGTAGGGCGTCCAAACGTAGGAAAATCTACGTTGTTTAACCGATTGACTCGAACTCGTGATGCATTGGTTGCGGATTTCCCTGGCTTAACGCGTGACCGTAAATATGGTCACGCTCATTTCAGTGAGCATGACTTTATTGTTATTGACACTGGTGGTATCGACGGTACTGAAGAAGGCGTTGAAACGAAAATGGCTCAACAGTCGCTAGCAGCGATTGATGAAGCTGATGTCGTTCTATTTATGGTCGATGGCCGTGCAGGTCTAACACCGTCTGACGTAGCGATTGCAAAGCACCTACGTCAACTAGAAAAGCCTTCAATGCTGGTCGTAAACAAAGTTGATGGTATCGACCCTGATGCAGCAAGTGCTGACTTTTGGCAACTTGGTGTAGAAGACATGTACCAAATCGCTGCGGCGCACGGTCGTGGCGTTACAGCACTCATCGACCTTGCGCTTAATCCATTCGCAGAAGCACTAAAAGCTGAGAATGGCGAAGTAAGCGATTTGACTGAGTTTGAAGACGAAGATGAAGAAGAGCAGGTTGAATTTACTGAAGAAGAAGCTGAAGAAGAATTCAAGCGCCTTCAAGATCAACCGATCAAACTCGCGATCATTGGCCGTCCTAACGTAGGTAAATCAACGTTAACAAACCGTATTCTTGGTGAAGAGCGTGTGGTTGTTTACGATATGCCAGGTACGACTCGTGACTCTATCTACATCCCAATGCAGCGTGATGAGCGTGAATACGTTCTAATCGATACTGCGGGTGTTCGTCGTCGTAAAAACATCAACGAAACGGTAGAGAAGTTCTCAGTGGTTAAAACACTGAAAGCGATTGAAGATGCTAACGTTGTATTGCTGCTTATCGATGCTCGCGAAAACATCTCTGATCAAGATCTAAGCTTGTTAGGCTTTGCGTTGAATGCTGGTCGTTCAATTGTTATTGCCGTAAACAAGTGGGATGGCCTAGATAACGACGTTAAAGAACGCGTTAAGAAAGAGCTAGACCGTCGCTTAGGTTTCGTTGACTTCGCACGTATTCACTTTATCTCGGCACTTCACGGTACCGGTGTGGGTCACTTGTTTGAGTCTGTACAAGAAGCTTACAAGTCAGCGACGACTCGTGTTGGTACTTCGGTTCTCACTCGTATCATGAAGATGGCGACGGATGATCACCAACCGCCGATGGTTCGTGGCCGTCGTGTCAAACTGAAATACGCACACGCTGGTGGCTACAACCCACCGATTATCGTTATCCACGGTAACCAAGTTCGTAACTTGCCAGATTCATACAAACGATTTTTGATGAACTACTACCGTCGTTCACTAGAAATTATGGGTACCCCTATTCGCATTCAATTCCAGAACAGCGAGAACCCATTTGAAGCTAAGACAAACAAGCTGACAATTTCTCAAGAACGTAAACGTAAGCGTATGATGAGCATGGTTAAAGGTCGTAAGTAAACCTTTCCAATAGATTTGATACCCGAGCCTGCCTCGGGTATTTTTTTAAGCAAAATTCACGTTAAGCCATAACAATATTTTTTTATCATCATGGCTTAACGAATCCGACTAGATTCCAAAAGAAGAACGATATGACAACTAGCGATTCAATAACCTCAACGACTGCCGTCACTCCAACTATCACTCAGTTTTGCCATCAAACTTGGCAACTTGATGCTAAGGTATTGCATATTGACAGCGATGAGAGCAAAACTTATCTGATCACAGATATGACTCCTTTTCATCCTGTAAGCCATATTTGGCCAGATCATCCAGCAGACAAAGGTGTTGTGAGTATGGGTGACACGCACTACCAAGTCGAAGATTGTCTGGTTGGTGCAGTAGAACAATCCACTGGAAAACTTTTAGTATCAGCAGATATCCCTGTTAAGCGCGATACGGAAGGTTGGGCGTTCGTGGTTGTCCATCAGTTACCGCCATCCGCTTCTATGATTCATGTTGACGACGAAGTCATGTTATCCGTTGATAAAGCGTATCAAGCCAGTTTGAGCCGTGGTCATAGTGCTGGCCACATCGCTTTCTTAGCATTGAATAGAGTATTGGCTGAAAGCTACTGGCGTAAAGATGCGGACCGAAAAGATCCGTTAGGTAACTATGACTTTAATAGTTATGCGCAAGTGACCAGTTTTGTAACACCAGATCTGTGTACCGATAAGTATCGTTTAGGCAAAACTTTGAAGAAACGTGGTTTGAATGTCGCTAATATGCTGGAAAACCTTGCAGGTATTGAAGCGAATGTGAATCAAGTGATTGCTGACTGGCTTGCCGAATCAACGTCAGTCGCAATGAAGTTAGAGGGTCAGGCACTGACCGATTCTCGTTACTGGGAATGGCAACTTGATGCTGACACTTTGGTCTCCATTCCTTGTGGTGGAACCCATATTGAGCGCATGTCAGAACTTAAAGCACTATCGGTAAGGTTAACCCAGTTAGATGAGCAGCATATTGAAATGCTCACGCATGTAATTCGATGATTCAACGTATCACTCGAAATTACTTATTCTGTTTTTGTGGTTTTTAACTAACTTTTTCAGTGTGAAAGTCTGTTAAAAATTGAAATGCAGCACATGTAACTTATGCTTTCGGTGAGTGGTGATATAAATGTTCTTTTTGGGGTAGATCGCTGATCAAAATAGATAAAGCAAAAGATCAACCAATGATCTTCGATCTAACATGCCACTTATTTCGTGTGTTATTATTAACCAATAACAAGTTTGCATCAGAACAAGCATGAATCCATTGACACAATTGAAAGCTTTAGCCAATGAAACAACAATTTTTATTAGAAGGACATCGCGCGGTAAACAGTTTACTTCGAAAGCTTGCTCTTGGAATGGATCGTCAGGATTTAAACCATAAGATCATTCAGCTTACCGAACAACTTTTTGGGCAACGTGTTGCTTCAATATTACTGCTCAACTCAGAGTCGAATACCTTGCACCTCGAATGTGCTCCTAACTTGCCCGATTTTTATAATCAGCAGATAGAAGGGATCGAAATTGGTATTGGGGTCGGTTCTTGTGGAGAGGCGGCAGCACTTAAGAAAGGCGTTATTGTCTCCAATATTAATACCCATCCAAACTGGGCACCTTTTTTAACCCTAACCAATCAAGCAAACTTACACGCTTGTTGGTCAGTGCCCATAATCTCATCCCATGGCCAAGTGTTGGGTACATTCGCGATTTACAGTCGCACTCCCTCTAACCCTCATGAGTTTGAATTAGAGATCTTGGAGCTACTGGCTTCCTTGTATTCGGTAGCGTTAGAGAAGTATGAACTTGAGAACCAGCTTAATTTTTTTGCTAACCATGATTCTCTAACCCATTGCTTGAATCGCCGTGCACTGCTAAGTGAAGTTGAGAAAGTTTTAACGAAACGGTGTTTTGCGAATAAAGAGTTGGCGTGCTTGTTTGTTGATGTCGATAAATTCAAATCAATAAACGATACATTTGGTCATAGTTTTGGTGATAGGGTGCTATTGATTATCGCTAAAGTTCTTGATGAGGAAACCTCAACATGTTCTAAAGTTGGCCGTTATGGGGGGGATGAGTTTGTGGTGTTTTCTTGCTTTGATAATCAAGTCAGTGTAGTTAACTTCTATCACGGCCTACAGCGAGCCTTGGAGCAAGCACTCTTTATTAACGGCATTCAGTTTACAGTCAGTATGGGTTTTTCTTATACGAAGGATCCGGAGTCGTTAGAAGCTTTGATCGCACAAGCGGATCAGAGCATGTACCAAATCAAGCAAGCTAAATCTCAGCAGCCGTAGGTTGTAACAATAGTAATGAATTAGGAAATGCTAATGAGTGAAAATATCTGCCCTAAGTGCCAGTCGGAATTAGATTGGGATGGTAAGTACCATTGTGGAAGTTGTCAGGTCCACTTTAATAAAATTGGTTTTTGCCCAGAGTGCAACGATCAATTAGAGAAGCTTCAAGCTTGTGGGGCTGCAAGCTACTTCTGTAACGGCGATTGCAACGAACTTAAATCTAAGTCGCGAGTAAAATTCGAATTTCAACAAACTGAGTAGTCTTATCTAGCGATTGCAGGACGATAATCAGTGATGCTTTTTGAGGCCCAATATCAAGTTACTGGGCCTTTTTGGTATTATTCTGGTTGCGCTGGTATTCATGTGCACATTGTTTGTACGTTTACATGTGTCTGTTGAATTGAGAGCTAGGCCTTGGCAACTCTTGCTGTCACTTGCGATTCAATCACACCGTCTTCAACTTGGGTCGTGATCACTTCACCCACCTCCACATCGTTAATGGATGACACTGTCTTGCTCGATGCCGAATGAGTAATGCTGTAGCCACGCTTGAGGGTTGCCAGTGGGCTCACCGTCTCTAACTTCTCAGCGGCCATGGCTAAGTGGTGGCGAGTAGTCAATAAGGTCTTATCCATCGCATCCAACAGCTTTTGCTCAGAGCGTTGCAAATGCAGCTTTTGTTCACCAAGGCGTTTTACTGGCGAGTTTAACTGAAGCTGATGTTGCTTGCGCTCAACACCTTGTGCATGTTGCTTTAGGTATTGAGCCATACCACGACGCAAACGCATGTCTAAGTCATCAAGCTGCTGACTCTGCTTTTGCAGTTGATAGCTCGGGTGTTGTTTTTCTAAGCGGTATTTCAATGTTTGAGTGGATTGCGCTTGTTTGATTAACAGATGACGAATCGCACCAACTAAGCGAGCGCGTTTCGAGGCAAAGGCTTGCTCTTTATGACTGTTGTCACGGCTAACCAATTCAGCAGCGGCTGACGGCGTTGGCGCACGCATATCGGCAACGAAATCAGCGATAGTGACGTCCACTTCGTGGCCAACCGCACTGATAATCGGGATCTGGCTTGCTGCCATTGTGCGAGCAACGATCTCATTATTGAAGCACCATAAGTCTTCTAATGAACCACCGCCACGACCCACAATCAACACATCACACTCGTTGCGCTCATTGGCACGTCCAATCGCTTGAGCAATCTGAATTGCCGCTTCTTCGCCTTGAACCATGGTTGGGTAAATCACAACCGGTAATGAAGGATCGCGTCTTTTCAGGACATCAAGAATATCAAACAGCGCAGCGCCTGTTTTTGAGGTGATAACACCAACGCGTTTTGGGTGTTCAGGAAGCGGTTGTTTACTCGATTGAGCAAAGAGTCCTTCTGCTGCCAAGCTCATCTTCAGTTTTTCAAACTCTTGCTGAAGCTTACCGTCACCTTCTGGCTGCATGCTTTCGATGATCAGTTGATAGTCACCGCGTGGCTCATAAAGAGACAGACGAGCTTTAACGAGAACTTGATTGCCGTTCTGGGGCTTAAAAGTGACACGGCGGTTATTGCCACGAAACATCGCGCACTTAACTTGAGCGCGAGAGTCTTTAAGCGTGAGGTACCAGTGACCAGAGACCGGTGCCGAGAAGTTTGAGATTTCACCAACGAGCCAGACTATCCCCATTTCGTTTTCTAATAGGAGACGAACCTCTGAGTTGAGGCGAGAAACAGTGAAGATGTTTGGATTAGTCATAGAAGCACTATCTTTCCTTGAAGGAGGCTCTTTCTTGGTATCTCACAGGGCGTGAGTATGGAAGATAGCGGCAATATAATACATAGCAAGGGGGTAAATGCAAATTAAAAATACAAAAATGTGTAGCCAAGCGATTTCGCCGTGCGTATAATCCGTCTGCAATATCAAATCCAAATCACTTTATTATGCGAAACGATAAAGTTGGATTTACTCCTTTTAACACCTTTGTTGTGAGATATTGCAAATGCTACGAATCGCAAAAGAAGCTTTAACTTTTGATGACGTTTTACTCGTCCCAGCACACTCAACCGTTCTTCCGAACACCGCTGATCTTCGCACTCAGTTAACGAAAAACATTTCTTTAAACATCCCAATGATCTCTGCATCAATGGATACTGTTACGGAAGCGCGCCTAGCAATTGCCCTTGCGCAAGAAGGTGGTATTGGCTTTATTCATAAGAATATGTCAATCGAGCAGCAAGCTGAAATGGTTCGCCAGGTTAAAATTTACGAAGCGGGTGTGGTTTCTCACCCAGTAACCGTAAGTCCTGACGCGACAATCGCTGATGTTATCGCCCTTACCCAAAAACACGGCTTTGCCGGTTTCCCTGTTGTTACTGAAACAAACGAACTTGTCGGTATTATTACTGGCCGTGACGTTCGCTTTGTGACTGACCTTTCTAAGAAAGTGGATGTTGTAATGACACCTAAAGCTCGCCTTGCTTCTGTTAAAGAAGGTGCAACTCGTGAAGAAGTTCAAGAGAAAATGCACGAAGCGCGTGTTGAAAAAGTTCTTGTTGTCAATGATGACTTCCAACTGACTGGAATGATCACTGCAAAAGATTTCCACAAAGCAGAACGTAAACCAAACGCTTGTAAAGATGAGCGCGGCAGCCTACGTGTTGGTGCAGCTGTTGGTGCTGGTGCTGGTAATGAAGAGCGCGTTGCTGCTCTTGTTGAAGCGGGCGTAGACGTTCTACTTATCGACTCTTCACACGGTCACTCTGAAGGCGTACTTAACCGTATCCGCGAAACTCGCGCTGCATACCCTGATCTACAAATCATCGGTGGTAACGTCGCAACTGGCGCTGGCGCTCGTGCTCTTATCGAAGCGGGTGTTAGTGCGGTTAAAGTTGGTATCGGCCCGGGTTCAATCTGTACGACTCGTATCGTTACGGGTGTTGGTGTTCCTCAAGTAACAGCAATCGCAGACGCGGCTGAAGTGGCTAACGAATATGGTATTCCAGTAATCGCAGATGGCGGTATCCGCTTCTCTGGCGATATCTGTAAAGCTATCGTTGCTGGCGCATCTTGTGTGATGGTTGGTTCTATGTTCGCGGGTACGGAAGAAGCACCGGGTGAAGTGATTCTTTACAACGGTCGCTCGTACAAGTCTTACCGTGGTATGGGTTCTCTTGGCGCTATGTCTCAAGGTTCTTCTGACCGTTACTTCCAATCTGACAACGCTGCAGACAAGCTTGTTCCAGAAGGTATTGAAGGTCGTATCGCATACAAAGGTCGCCTCAAAGAGATCGTTCACCAACAGATGGGCGGTCTACGCTCAAGCATGGGCCTAACCGGTTCTGCAACGATTGAAGATATGCGTACTAAAGCTGAGTTTGTTCGTATCTCTGGTGCGGGTATGAAAGAATCTCACGTACACGATGTTCAAATCACAAAAGAAGCACCTAACTACCGTTTAGGTTAATAATACGTCCAAACGTTTGAATAATGTGCTGATTTAGTCGGCACATTATTTTATCTACCGCCTGTTTTGTTAAAAGTCCGATTTTCTCAAAACACGGGGTTAAAGATATCTAACGAAAACGTTTGCTTTATATCTTGAAGAGTTAATCTGAGGTGAGTAAACTCGCCTCCGTTTTATCACATAGCCAATAAGACTGCTTACAATGACTAAAAATATTCATGACCAACGTATTCTAATTCTGGACTTCGGTTCTCAATACACACAGCTAGTCGCTCGTCGTATTCGTGAGATCGGTGTTTACTGTGAACTTTGGAGCTGGGACGTAGAAGAAGCGGATATTCGTGAATTCAAACCAGACGGTATCATCCTATCTGGTGGCCCTGAAAGTGTAACGGAAGAGAACTCTCCGCGTGCACCTCAGTACGTATTTGATTCTGGTGTTCCTGTTTTCGGTATCTGCTACGGCATGCAAACCATGGCTGAGCAACTTGGCGGTAAAGTCGCAACGTCTACCGAGCGTGAGTTCGGCTACGCAGCGGTACAAGTGACGGGTGAATCGGCACTTTTCGCTGACCTTGAGTCGACTCAAGATGTTTGGATGAGCCACGGTGACAAAGTGGTTGAGATCCCTGCTGATTTCACAAAGATCGCTGAAACAGACACTTGCCCATACGCAGCAATGGCAAACGAAGAGAAGAAGTACTACGGTGTACAATTCCACCCAGAAGTAACACACACTAAGAACGGCCTAAAAATGCTAGAGAACTTCGTTCTTAATGCATGTGGTTGTGAAGGCCTGTGGACTTCAGCTTCAATCATTGAAGATGCCGTTGCACGTATTAAAGAACAAGTAGGTGACGACGAAGTTATCCTTGGTCTTTCTGGTGGTGTTGATTCATCTGTCGTTGCGATGCTGGCTCACCGCGCTATCGGCGACAAATTAACATGTGTATTTGTAGATAACGGCCTTCTTCGTCTGAACGAAGCTGAGCAGGTTATGGATATGTTCGGCAACAAGTTTGGCCTAAACATCATCAAAGTCGATGCAGAGCAACGCTTCCTTGACGCTCTAGAAGGCGAAGCTGAACCAGAAGCTAAGCGTAAGATCATCGGTCACGTATTCGTTGATATCTTCGATGAAGAGTCTAAGAAACTGAAGAATGCTAAATGGCTTGCTCAGGGTACTATCTACCCAGACGTCATTGAGTCTGCTGCATCTAAGACCGGTAAAGCACACGTAATCAAATCTCACCACAACGTTGGTGGTCTTCCTGATGATATGGAAATGGGTCTTGTTGAGCCTCTACGTGAGCTATTCAAAGATGAAGTACGTAAGATCGGTCTAGAGCTTGGTCTTCCATACAACATGCTTTACCGCCACCCATTCCCGGGTCCAGGTCTAGGTGTTCGTGTACTTGGCGAAGTGAAGAAAGAGTACTGTGATTTACTGCGTCGTGCTGATGCTATCTTCATTGAAGAGCTTCACGCTGCTGACCTTTACCACAAAGTATCTCAAGCATTCACGGTATTCCTACCAGTGCGTTCAGTGGGTGTAATGGGCGATGGCCGTAAGTACGATTGGGTAGTCTCTCTACGTGCTGTAGAAACTATCGACTTCATGACGGCTCACTGGGCACACCTACCATACGATTTCCTAGGTAAGGTATCTAACCGTATTATCAACGAAGTTAACGGCATTTCACGTGTTGTTTACGATATTTCTGGTAAGCCACCAGCCACTATCGAGTGGGAATAATCTCTTAGAGATTTAACCAACTTTGACTAAGATCTTAAGCCTCGAACTCAGTTCGGGGCTTTTTTTATTAAGACTCAAAGCATGAAGGGGCGGTAACTGACGATCAGAAAATCAATCGTTCGGAAACTCGATATCGCTTTAAGAAAACATGAGATGTACCGTTGCGTTGAACGAAACATAAAACTATCACTCGCACTTTTTATAAATTCATATCGCAACGACTAGGCCATTTCACATGTGCGGCATACTCTTTAATGGACTTATTAAGGACAGATAAGAGAATCCATCATGTTAAAAATCAAATATTTGGCAACAGTGGTTGGCTGCACATTGGCAGCACACAGTTACGCGTCTTTGAATATCCAACCTGATCCGCAAAATCCGAATGGTTACCTTGTTGAAAAGTCAGCCCTACAAGCGGCTGAACAAGCGAAAACGTCCGATCCTATGTATGCGATTTGGTCACAAGCACTGCAGACTCGCCCCAACAGTATTGTTGAAGCGATTGAGCCTGGCTTAGCCTCTAACCCCGAAAACGTGAAACGAGTCGAGCGTGTATTCCCTCAATCTGAATGGGATTTTCTCACTCAGATGGCAGCACCAGAATATACTTATACTCGCTTTTTACGTGCGATTGGTAAATTTCCCGCCTTCTGTGGAGAGTATACCGATGGCCGTGATTCCGACGCCATTTGTAAGAAATCCATTATCACGGCCTTTGCTCATTTCTCACAAGAGACGGGCGGCCATATCGCGATAGACAACACCTCTGATAACCCATTAGCTCTCGAAGAGTGGCAGCAAGCGCTGGTGCATGTTCGTGAAATGGGTTGGTCGGAAGGCCAAGAAGGTTACACCACTGGTTGTGGTCAGAACGATTGGCAGAATACTCGCTGGCCATGTGCTGCGGGGCAGGGTTACTTCGGACGTGGTGCTAAACAACTTTCTTACCATTTTAATTACGGCGCGTTCTCTGAAGTGATGTTTGATGGTGATGCGACGGTGCTTCTCAATAATCCGGGCTTAGTGGCGGACTCTTGGTTGAACTTAGCTTCTGCTATTTGGTTCTTCCTTACCCCTCAAGCCCCTAAACCCGCTATGCTGCATGTTATTGACCGCACATGGGCGCCATCTCAACGCGAATTGGATGCCGGCATTGGTTATGGGTTTGGTACCACAATCAACGTGATTAATGGTGGTATCGAGTGTGGGGAGCAGAACAAAGATAAAGGCCAACCCGTTAACCGCATTCGTTACTGGGAAGGCTTAGCAGCGCACTATGAAATTCCTATAGAAGCGGATGAAGTCAATACTTGTTGGCAGCAAACGCCTTACGGAAGCTTGAACCTCAACGGTGCAACCGATGTGCTATACACCAACTGGGATGGCAACTGGAAATACTATGCAGATCGTCCTGAAGGTAATTCGTTTGAGTGTGATCTTGTTGGTTTCCAAACGGCATACTCCGCCCTGGTGGCTGGCGATTACGAGAAGTGTGTGACCAATTTTTATGGGTCACATGCGAGTTGGCCGGAAGTGAAAGTGGTCGATAAGCTGGATCCGGTAGACCCTGGAACGGATCCTGGTGGTAATGGTTGGAGTGCGACCAAGGTTTACAACGCGGGTGACCAAGTGACTCATAATGGCGCAACCTACGAAGCGAAATGGTGGACACAAGGGGATGACCCTGCCAATGGCGGCCCTTGGAAATTAGTGGCGGGTGAGCTACCACCGCCAGTTGTAACAGACCCCGATCCAGTCGAGCCGAATCCGGTAGACCCAACACCTGTTGACCCATCGGTGTTTATCACATGGCAAGCGGGTGTTAGCCAGGTGAGTAACGGTGACAAAGTGACACATAACGGTAAGTGCTTCGTGGCCAAAAACGGCCCGGGTGTATGGGAAAGCCCGGTTCAATCGAATTGGTTTTGGGATGAAATCAGTTGTCATTAATGCCTGAACTCACCGAGTTTTTGCGCCATTAGTTTCTACTTTGAGTTATCTGACGCATTTTTAAATTAGCAAAAGCCGGAAGTATTCAACTTTCGGCTTTTTGGTCTACGCATCGAGCTGCAAATGTTGTGTTTAAGTGGGATATAACATTACCTATTATTCCGTTAGACAATATTGATGCCACCGTCGGCGGAGTGGTTATATGCTTCACGGATATCATCACGGTATAGCGATAAATAAAGAGGGCTAGGGCACGGGTCATAAAAAAGCCGCTATTAGGGCGACAGTCTCGTCAGCCTTCAAACTGGTATTTCAACCGTCATTTCTCACCACGAGGGGAGGGATTTTAGTGAGCAGAATTGGCGTATTATGACACTGTATTTTTAATGCGTGTATTTGTGCAATCTTAGTTTGCGTCTGATCTGTTACCTAATTGTGTGGTTTATCGATTAAAATTTTCTTACAACTATTATCGGTTTTTTTTAATCAATCATTTCAATAAGGTAAATTCGCAATGTCGACCAAACTAGCTAACCCAGCGCCATTAGGCTTAACGGGTTTCGGTATGACCACCATTCTTCTTAATATCCACAATGCAGGTTTCTTTCCAATGGATTCAATGATCCTTGCGATGGGTATTTTTTATGGTGGTTTGAGCCAAGTTATCGTGGGCACTATGTGTTTCAAACGTGGTGACACGTTCGGTACAACAGCGTTTACTTCTTACGGCCTATTCTGGCTGTCTTTAGTTGGATTGATTGTAATGCCTTACATGGGGCTACCAGCAAGCCCAGCAAGCTTCATGGGTTGGTACCTATTGTTATGGGGTATCTTTACCGGCTTCATGTTCATCGGTTCTCTATGCTACCCAGTAGCGAAGCAAGTGGTATTTGGTTCACTGACCATCTTGTTCTTCCTACTGGCTGCGAATCATTTCACAGGCAACGCACTGATCGGCACTATCGCTGGCTTTGAAGGTATCTTCTGTGGTGCTTCTGCTATTTACTTTGCAATGGCACAAGTGATCAACAACGAATACGGCCGTACCGTTCTGCCTATTGGTGAGAAGAAAGCACCTCAACTAGCACCTCAAGAAATTGCAGCGTAAACGCTTAATATTGAGAAAAACGGTTTATTGTGAACAATCCATCGTTTGACGAGTGACTGGTAACAGAGAAAATAAGAGGGGTTAGCCGAAATGGTTAACCCCTTTTTTATGTGCGAGGGAAAGTTCTCAATTTATTAAATCGTTCGATGTATTCAAACAATCTTAAGATGCGGGTTGCTTATCGGTTGAGTGTTTACCGCCTCTGCTTCAGGAGACTTATCGGTTTTAAACTACGCTAAAACCTTTTCTGACCAAAGCTTGAGTGAAATCCGATTGAGTATTTGGCTCACCGTGGATCAAATGCACCTCTTTTGGCTGAACAGATATCCCTTCTATAAATCGACAAAGATCCTCTTTATCCGCATGAGCCGAATAACCAGACATGCCATGGATTTGAGCGTTAACCTCAACGTCTTTGTTATCAATAACAACCTGCATTTCGCCTTGTTGCAGCTCTCGCCCGAGGGTGCCGTGCGCTTGATAGCCCGCTAAGATGACATCGGTCCTTTTATCGGCAAGTAAGGCGGATAAGTAATTCATTATTCTGCCACCCTGACACATGCCAGAAGCGGCGACCACAATCGCGGGTTCACCTGTCGACTTGAGGCGATTCACGATTTTCTTGTGCATCCGATGTCCATCAACCGTAATGCACTGCTCAAAAGCAAGGGGGTGACGTTTCATTTCTAGACGCTGCTTAGCTTCTTGTCCCCACAACTCTTTAAAGCGTCGGTAGGAGCGTGTCACTTTCTCTGCCATAGGAGAGTCGAGGATGATAGGAATATCGCGACTGAGTTGATGCTCAAAGATCAGGTGTTCGATATCAAACAGCAGCTCCTGTGTTCTGCCAATGCTAAAAGCTGGAATGAGGATAACGCCACCATCGAGTAGGGAGCGATCAATGATCGCTTTGAGACGCTCAGACCGCGTCGCAATATCATCATGTGTACTGGTGCCATAAGTGGATTCGATAAACAGATAATCGGCTTGCTGTGGTGACTTTGGATCCGGCAGCAGTGGTGTGTTACTCGGGCCCAAGTCGCCAGAAAACACAACTACTTCTTGGTTGGGTAACTTAATCTCGATATAGGCGGAACCTAAGATGTGCCCAGCAGGTTGAAAGCGAGCATGCAGAGTATTTGGCCTATGATGATCCTTTCCGTTGTTTTGCTGTTTAGACGTGATTGGAAACCATTCCCCGTAAGGCTTGGGAGCAACTAACGAATGAATTTTTTTGAGTATCAGCTTCGACTGTTTATTGCTGAGTCCTTGCAGCTTTAAGCCATCCTCAATCATTAAAGGGGCGAGTTCAGCGGTGGCTTGCGTGCAATAAATGGGTTGGTTAAATCCACTGGCAAGTAACCAAGGTAAGCGGCCAATATGATCAATGTGAGTATGGGTCAGCAGCAGAGCGTTAAGGTGGGACGTTGCAAATTCAATATCAAGAGGGCGAGCATCCGCACCTTGAAGCTTTTTATCTTGAAGATCTAAACCTTGAAAAAGGCCACAATCGATGAGCACCGCTTGGCCTGAATCTCTTAGCTCGTGACAAGATCCGGTGACGCTATGTTTGCCGCCATGGTGAATCACTTCCATTGTTTACTCCCATTGCTCGATAAAGCTGTGAACGCCTGTTTCTATTTTGCGGATAAGCGCCAGCATGTAAAACAAGAACAATGAGAGTTGCGATCCTTGAGCGTCTTTTTAAGTAATTGAGCGATGACTCAGCATGGTCGTTGTGAGTTAGTTTGTAGAAGAATGATCTGAATCCAATTCTGGGTTTTGTTGCGCCTCTAAACGAGCGATTTCGGCATCCAACGCCGCTATTTTCTCAGCCATCAATGCATGACAACGATCGGCCAACTCTCTTGCATCACTAAGCTCGTACCCTGTCACATCGATAGGCTCCAGCATCTCGGTGATCACGATGCCATTATTGGCTCGATTAAAGTCGATCTTATTGTGTGTGGTGCTGGTACACATTGGGGTGATAGGCACGCCAGCTTGAATTGCCATTCGAAAAGCGCCCGTTTTGAACGGCAGTAGTCCACGCCCTTTACTACGGGTTCCTTCTGGGTAAATCCAAACAGACAGATCTCTCTGATGAATCGCTGCAGCCACTTGCTTGATGGTATTACGCGCTTTGGACTTGTCTTCGCGATTAATCAAAATGTTACCGGTGATCCAATACAATAGGCCAAAGAAAGGTATGTACAATAAATCGCGCTTGCCTAATGAAACGGTGCGAGGTCTTAGCATTCCTGGATCGGTCGCAAAGTCCAGTATGCTTTGGTGGTTAGAGATGTAGACGCTTTTTTCGGGAGTCGGCGCATTGTCTAGGCCGCGCTGCACCAGTTTTACGCCGATGATCTTGTGGAGCTGATTGAACCAGCGGCAGAAAACGTACACATGCTTAGGGTTCTTAGGGCTAAATAAGCAGTAAACAAAAGCACATAGCGTGGTGAAAATAATAAACACCGTAGCCAAAATAATACGAAGAACAGCCAGCACAATACACTCCTTACTCACTATATGATTGCAGTGATTAAATAGTTTAGGTGTTTAAAGTTTTCACTCTATTTAACTGAATTGCAATAATTAACTGTAATAGGGGGCTATTTTTAGATTTTTATATAAAACAAGCACTAAAATGAGTGTTTGGCTTAGCAGTCAAGCTTACACGTGTTCACCAGTAATAGCTTATGATCACCAATACTGTTTATTTGGATCCGATTTTTCTACCCATTCCGGATCTTGACGCGATTCTAAGTAGAGTTGTAGGCCGTTATAAGACATAAAAGCAGCAGGACCGCCGAGGTGTTCGAAATAGTCAAAATACTCATCTTCGAGAGCACACAGGTGGGCCAAATCTTTAACCTTGTTAGCCAGCGCCCACTGAATGGCAAATACAGGCGCTATTGCCCCTAAAATATTCACCTCTTCGACGTTTGGGTTAAACATGGAATTCGCTTGCTCAAGCAATATCTCTTCTTGTTCAGACTCCTGTTGCAGCACCTCTTCGATGATCTCCGAGCGCTTGGTATTGGAGACACTCTTGTTGAGCTTGGCGATTCGCAGTGCGTAGCTAAATCGGTCTGAGGAAACGATGTCGACAAGCTGCGACAACAGCTCTTTGTCTACACCCGCTGCTTTGGTGAAATAGTCGATACATGAATTGATTGAGGCATAACGCGTACCGTCAAACTCAAAGCCACTGGTTTCGTCGTATACCTCAAGTGGGATGTCATCAACCGACAAAGGCCAGCCTTTATAATCGACGCGTTGCTTGGCAATTTGATACATCTTCCAAGCGCTGCGTCCAAACCCACCAAGTGTCGAGCCCGAGAAATCAGAATCAATAAGCTCTTGCTCCGTCCAGTTCTCACCGATGCCAAGGTGCTTAGCGTACTTGTCTATCAGAGTGTGTTTTATCTGATCGCGCACCGACCAAATTGAGGTCAGATTCTTTGAATAGTTAATTCTCGCGCACTCATTACAAGCCGGCAGTGCTATCGGTAAATGGCCAATCTTGGCAACTGCCTGCGCAGTCTTAGGAAATTCAACAACGTTACTGGAAGGTTCACCACAAAACCAACAGGTGTGGCGTAGATTGAACGGGGTATCTATGTGTGAGTATGTGTTCATTAGTCTTTATCAGCTAGGTGCTTGAGGCGAGTTAATCATCTTCAAACAATTATCTCTGTTCGCACGTCACCTTGCACCTTGTTTGTTTTTGTTTTTGTTTTTGTTTTGCTGACGAAACTGATTCACGATGTGACTCGCCTGATGACATCATTCGGTGGATATTGATATAAAACAATCACTAATGATTAAGGTTGATTGGTGTAGCTGAACTTACATGAGCTGCTAGCAATCACCCAAGCTCCCGATTACTATTGAGACAGACTCCTTACTCCAATAGCGCATATGTCCTCATCGATTCCTTTTTACGATAAAAATGCTCACATACTTTGTGAACAGTACAACTCAGTGGCGTTCGAGACGGTGCATAAAAGCTGGCAAGCTTATTGGCCTTTAGAGGGCGATAAAGTATTAGATGTCGGTGCAGGGAGCGGTCGTGATGCGCTATGGATGTACAAAGCCGGAGGTGATGTTATTGCGATAGAACCAAGTGCTTCACTACGCGAACAAGGCTCTAAATATACAGGCCCAAGTGTTACCTGGATTGATGATTCACTTCCCTCCCTTAGCCGCACCGAAAACCTCGGAATGCGTTTTGACTTGATATTGGTCAGTGCGGTTTGGATGCATCTCGCCCCGTCTCATCGAGAGCGTGCATTTAGAAAGCTGTCTAACTTACTCGCTCCAAACGGCAAGTTGGTGATCACTCTGCGTCATGGGGAGTTTCAAGACAGTCGACAAGGCTATCAAGTATCGGTTGAAGAGCTTGAGCGTTTATCAAAAAACAGTGCCTTGTTAGTTCGTCATGTCGATGATAGCCAAGATACATTGAACCGCAGTGAAGTGTGGTGGCAAACCGTGGTGATGACATTGCCAGACGATGGCTCCGGTGATTTGAACAAGGTGCGCCACATTATTGTTAATGACAACAAGTCGGCCACATACAAGTTGGCTTTGTTGAGAACATTACTGCGAATTGCGGATGCGCATTCAGGCGCTGTGATTGATCGAACGGATGGAAAAATTTCTCTACCAGTGGGTTTGGTCGCTCTATATTGGGTTAGGCAGTTTAAGCGTTTGATTGATATCGATATCGGTGGTACTGGGATTCAGCAAAATAGCAGCACAACGAAGGGACTTGGGTTCGTAAAAGAGGATGGTTGGAATAAACTCAAACACCTAAGTGCTGATGATCTAGCGATAGGCGCTATGTTTCTCGGCGATGAAGCCAAGGCTCTACAAAAGCTATTTTCACAAACGATCAGTACCATTAAATCAGGACCTGTGACTT
This sequence comes from Vibrio artabrorum, assembly GCF_024347295.1. Taxonomy (NCBI): domain Bacteria; kingdom Pseudomonadati; phylum Pseudomonadota; class Gammaproteobacteria; order Vibrionales; family Vibrionaceae; genus Vibrio; species Vibrio artabrorum. The sequence goes on from NZ_AP025458.1 coordinate 673,248, forward strand.
TTATTTATCAAGGTTCGAAAGACAACCGGCTATTCGATATATACCCACCTCAGAAACGACGGAAAAATCGAGAATCGTTGGTCATTGATAGTGAGTTCTTAGCAAGCTTTGGTTATTTCGCTCTCGATGAAAGCTTGTGGGAGTGCTTTAGAATCTACCACTCTTGGATTGAACCGCTGGTGGTCAATCAATGGGTCATGGAGATGCAGCGTTTCGAGTTGAACCGACAGCGAAGTATCTCACTACAGACTTATCACGACTGCTTGGTATGGATCGATCAAAACCACGATACTCGTGATGTGCGTAAACGTGTCGAGCAACTTAGATCTAATCATGCCGACATTGTCAGCGTCTGGAGTGGAAAATCATTAAAAAATGAGTATCACGTTGATCACTGTTTGCCTTTCGCTTACTGGCCAAACAACGATAAGTGGAACCTCTTTCCAACGACGAGCAAAGAGAACCTAAGCAAAAGTGATAAAGTTCCAACCGCAGAAAAGCTGCGCTCGTCTAAGTCGCGAATTCTAGCGTGGTGGCAACTCGCATGGAACGATTCTGCTCATTTTGAACAACAATTCTTTTCAGAAGCAGTGCTTTCGCTGCCTAATATTCCACCACAGTGTCGAGATTTTGAAGAGGTGTTCGATGCAATGGGATTGCAAGTGCGTGGAGTAAAAAGCCGACTGTTGATTAGAGAGTGGCACTGATCATTAAATGGGTTAGCTATCTCAAATAGCCCTCAACAAACTCATCATCGAGAACATAATGAAATACATCGGAATTGATGGCTGCAAGGCCGGTTGGATCGCTTGGATTGTCTCTGGCAATGAGCTACCTACGTTCAAAGTGATAAACACGCTCGATGAGTTGGTTGATGATCTTACGGGATCAACAACGTTAATCGATATGCCGATTGGCTTTAGCGATTCACTGACTCCAGATAGATTATGCGATAAAGCAGCAAGGCGTTTTCTCACTAGCAAGCGTGGTTCTTCCGTGTTTCCAGTGCCGTGCCGAGAGGCGGTTTACCAAACCGATTACATTGCAGCGTGCAGCGCTAATGTGCAGCAGCTGGATAAGAAATTTTCTAAACAGACTTGGGGCATTGTGCCTAAGATCCGCGAGCTTGATGAACTCATTGAAGCTTATCCCAACCTTTCGATAAGAGAGTCACACCCTGAGGTAGTGTTTGCAGCTTTGAAAGGGGAACCGCTGACCTTTTCCAAACGAACCCAAGAAGGCAAAGAGGAACGGCTTTCTATTATTCAGCAACTCGCCCCCAAGTGGTGTGAACGCTTGTCGTTGGCCATTTCAAACACCAAACGTAAAGACGTTGCGATAGACGATATTTACGATGCGTTGGTGCTTATGTTGGTTGCCTATTACGCTCCGCAATTATCAACCTTACCAGAGCCTTCTGAGGTTGGTGAAAAAGCGGATGTCGACCAGAGTGGACGAGTTCGAGAGATTGTTTATTGGGACAAAACGCGCTAACAAAGCGTGCGCTCAACTTGGCTTAATATGCTATTTTCCAACTTATGCTATTTTCCAACATCTGCTACTTTTCACACTTACTATTTTGAGTCTTTGATATGAAACGTTTTATTGTCGGCTGGCTGGCCATTGTGCTCAGTGCTGCGAGTTATGCCCAAGTTGCCCCCATATCTCAATGGCAATGCGACATGATGAAAAAGAACAATGTCTTGAGTAGTGGTGCGCCTGTTGGTTGTGAGCGACTATCCAAAGTGGATTTCGATTTCATTAACTTCAAAGGGGAAACGCAACAGGGCAATATGATCGTGCTTGATGTGGTTGCGCCTGCTGTTGAACAAATCTTTGCAGAGCTTAAACAGCGTAATTTCCCGCTTCATTCCGCTCGCCTAATGCGTGAGTTTAAAGGTGACGACAACGCCTCAATGGACGCAAACAACAGCAGTGCGTTTAATGCTCGTCCTATCACGGGTAGAGGGGGCTGGTCGAAGCATGCTTATGGTGTGGCGATAGACATCAACCCAGTTCAAAACCCTTTCTTAGAGTTCGATGGCCACGGAACGATCACGGTAAAGCCAGCACAAGCAGCGACAAGCTATGTGAACCGTACTCGCTTTCGTGCGCGTGATGAAATAGAACGCCGTGGCATGGCTGAAAGTGTGGTGGCGCTGTTTGCCGATCACGGATTTATGATCTGGGGAGGGGATTGGAATAGCCCAATCGATACTCAGCATTTTGAGGTCGGCTCAAGAAAGTTCGTTAACCAACTGCTCTCTAAACCACAACCTGAAGCCAAAGTACTATTTGAGCGCTATATCGAATCTTATCGACAGTGTTTTAATAGCAATAAAGGCGAGGGCGCAGAAAAAGCTCGTGCTATCTGTGCCAAGAAAACCGTCAGAACTTTTTAGTGTTATGTTTACCCAGAGCCGTTTGTGCTTTTTGCATCTTTTGTTTCGATTTTTAGAGTGAGACTGAATGCGTGGACGAGCTTGAACATGGTTGAAATGGTTTCTCATGTTTCATCAATTCAGTCACTTATATCGATGTTACCTATTTGGTGTTACATCAATTTCCTACTGAAAAAGGAACTGAACCCGTGTTCGCTTATTTCTCATTCATTTAAAAAGATTGAGTTTTTATGACAACTCAATCTAAAACAAGCAAGCTGATACAGGACATTTTACTGAGCCTTACCATCTATTAATAGCGATTTTAACACATCGGGAGAAGACGGTAGCATTCCGACTTTTAAGCCAAATGGTTTGAATACTTTGTTGAGAATCTCTGTATTGTAGCTACCCCGATCGTTCTCTATATCTGAGAGTGTTTTTCTTGAGACATCGACAAGTCTTGCGAACACATCCTGTTTGAGTCCCAGTATATTAATGCGTAAACTTTTCAACGCTTGGCCTTGTGTTAGCTCTCCAAGTAATAAGTGTTTAATGATTTTGTTTGCCTCGGTTTTGCGTTCTGCTGCACTGACTGCTTTGGCGTTTTTTGAGGCTTTCGATCTAGTCGGCGTATTAAATTGCGATCGTTCTTTGGTCGAATGAATTGCATTCGTCCCAGTCTTGGACTGATGTTGATTTCGGTTTGCTCTTAGACGAGCGACCGTATCTTGTACGGACTCTTTATTGCTTGGCTTATTCATAGTAGCCCCCATTTAGTGAGCTTTTCTGATATATGATTGAGTCCAACGGCTGGCATCTCCAAGATTTGTTCTGGTACTCCTCGTAATGCTAGTCTCTGCTTTAAGTCAATGCATTTACTTGCCGTAACCTTTAGCTCTTGTAATAACACTTTCTTTGGCACGAGATCAGATAAGGTGTCTGCTATTCCGACGAAGTCGTAAGTTCCGCCCACCTCTAGTGGGGCTTTCCATTTTGTTGTTCTTGGAATGCCTTCGGGATCAGCTTTCATTGGTGCGAAGTCGTAAACGGGAGCAAGCTTTATGACGCCATCACCCTTTAAGAATGAAGTATTTCTGCCATGGTTGTCACTATTACCAAACAAGATGTTGAGTAGATCTCTCTTCACCCATTCAATGACGAAAGCTTGGGTATCAAACCTATACCCTTGGTGTTTAACCATATTGCTTTCAGTCATTTTTTCTATGAGAGCTCGGATGGTCGTTTCGTGATCAAGAGTGACCCCAGCGCCTTTGTTCAAAATGGAATACACAGATTCCATGCCAAATCTCTCTATTTGTTGATCAATAATTTGAACATCAAATCGAGGAAGCCATAAGGAAGGGTAGTTTAATCCTTCCTCCAAGCGCATACCGTCGGTGGCGATCGTTTCAACGCCCATTTCAGCTAGCTCGTGGTAGAAGTAGAACTCAGCTCTTAGAATATTACAGTCGATGGTGCTTCTTGAGCCTCTAGGGTACTTTACTAAGTAATGTAAGTCGTGGTTGCTATTGTCATCTTGGTATGGATCAATCCATATTTTTTCGCTGCCAGATCCGTGATCGAAACCATATCGGAGGATCAGTTTTGGCGCTTCACCTCCAGCCCCTGTTGCACCACCTGCGGCTGCCCCTCTTTGTTGTGCATAGTCGAGGAAATCACCGGCTCGATTTTTAACATCATCAACAGAGAAGTAGAGGTTGTCTGCTACTTTGTAGCGCTCAGGAAGAGAGTCTTTTATTCTTAAGTTACCAATAGGCGACATTGTGCCAAACTTGAGCAAAACATAGTCTTGTTCATCAGAACTAAGATCTTCAATATCTAGGTGTTTGACCCAGTATCGTCTACTAGCGCCACTAGGCATAATATCGTCTAGAAACTTTAACCATCCAGGTTTACCCATGTCATCAAAAAAGAATGAGACAGGATGGTTTAGTGAAACAGCGTGAAAGTCATCTTTATCGTGATGTTCTAGCGCATAGTCGCTGAGGTAGTTGAGTTCAGTTTCTCGGAAATTATGTTGGCTACTTTTAGGGAGTGAGATGATACCAATATCTATCCATTCACCCCTGATAAAAGCTTGTACGGTTAGTTCTTCCATCGATAACACCTCTACTTATCAATGAGTAAAACTTTACTCGTAAAGTCGTTTTTTTTCAAGTTGTGAGTGATTATTTACTCATTAATGTGTGGTGAGACTCTTTGTGAGTAAATTATTACTCATTACTTGTAAGCCAAAATTGTTGATGAGCTGAATGGATTGTTTTAGCTATGAAAGCTGCGATAGGGGGGGGCGTTAATTGTTTGTTCAAACAAAGTGGAGTGATCTGCTCCAGTAAGACTGGACACTGCATTAAGCGACATATTGTTTTTCAAAGTTAACTGGGCTTAGATACCCAAGAGCACTGTGCCTTCTTGTTCGATTATAATCAACTTCGATGTATTCAAAGAGTGCTTGACGCATCTCTTCTCGGGTCATTATCGGCTCGTATTGGACGGCTTCTACTTTCATTGAGTGGAAAAAGCTTTCAACACAAGCGTTGTCCCAGCAATTTCCCTTCCTACTCATACTTTACTTTAGATTATGAGCTGCGATTAAGTCGCGGTAGTCTTTTGAACAATATTGGCTACCTCTATAACTATATATTGGTATCAAGGTTTCTGTCGATAGAGCTTCTTTTGCAAAATTAAAACTTACATAAGACAAAACGTAAGTTTAATATCACCCACAATATTGACTAGAAAAACCTTAGTCTAAGTCCCACGAAAAGCTGACATTTACGTCCCCTTCTTCATTGGACAGCATGCTAGTTCTCAGATCGCTTTCTGGGAAGTCAGTGATATAGCATTCTACATATTGATTTCTATTGGAATGAGGGGGAGAAAGAAAGTACTCTTTTGTTCCTTTAGTGCACTTGTCGCCAGACAAAATTGTACCTTTCGACGTATTGCTTGATGCGTAGGGAGAAGGGGAGTTACTGTCATTAGTATCATATTGAGTAGTTAACTCATCTAAAAAGGTACCTTTCGCTAAACTAGGTGTCGTGATTACAAGTAGCATAATGGATAGAATTATATGATTTTTCACAATTGACGTTCCTTATTTGTGTTTCTTATAAACTCAATGATGTGACGATATCACAATAAAAACTTATCGCAAAGCGATAAGTTTTTATTGTGATATCGTCACATTCGAATTAATATGATAAAAATTGGTCAACAGAAGAGGTCTATAATGTCACACATTTCAATCAGCAATTTTAGCCGTAAGTTATTGGTTTTGTTTTGGTTATCTATGATATTTTCAATAGTGTTAAATACAGGCTTCTGGTTTGCTGCCACGATGTTTAATGTAGATTGGTTCAATTCTAGCTTTCCTATCGAAGTAACACTTCCCCTTTCTACCACCCGCTCATTACTTGGTTACTTCCCAAGTATGATATCCACTATGCTGACGGTTGCTTTGCTTTGGCAATTGATCGTGCTGTTTCGCTTGTATGACAAGGGCATCATTTTCGAACGCAAAAATACCGAGTGTTTTAAAAGGCTTAGCTATTTGCTTATTGCAACTCCTTTTGTTGAGTTGTTAAAGGACGTACTGCTTAGCTTGGTTTTGTCCTATCATGATACTAATTGGAATGTTTCATTAGAAGTCGATGATAACGATGTTACTATGATGGTAATAGGCTTTGTTGTACAAGTTATCGCAGTGGTTATGGAAAGAGCAGCTGAGTTAAAAGAAGAAAATGAGTTGACAATTTAAGTGGATACATTATGGCTATCGTAATCAATGTGGACGTAATGTTGGCGAAGCGAAAGATGCGTTCGAATGAGTTAGCAAAGCTAATTGGCATTACTGAGCAAAACTTATCGGTTCTAAAAAATGGTCGGGCAAAAGCGATAAAACTGACAACTTTAGAAGCGATATGCAAGCACTTGGACTGTCAACCTGGCGATATTCTAGAATATGTATAGGGACATCAATGTGGATAACTATTTTGGAGACTCTATAATAATCTAGTAGCCTTAGAAAACATCGAAGAAATCTATAATGGGTTTTGTTACGTAATTCAATAGAACTAAGTCAGCAACCTATGCTCTGAACATCTACCTCCCTAGCGTCGCCTCATGTCTAAACCTCGTTGAAAACAATCAACAGGAAATGCTACAACCATTCCTTATTTGTGGTTCTCTGGCTTTTTGAGGGGGTGAAAAGGTGATAACTGGGGGGCGCGCAAAGTAAACAGAACCAGCGTGGCAAGCGTAGAGTCTGACGAAAGCTACATTTGGCTGTAGATATAAGCACTCATGAAACTATTGCAGCCTAGCTAAGTTTATCGACGGTTACAGTCGGATGAGAGTGTCCTAACTTACTGAAACAAACACACGGAAGTATCCCGAGATGTCTGTTGATAGTGCTTACTTTTGGGTTCACCCTTCTCATGAAATCTAGCAATAATGGGTTGCCAGAAGTTATACGGCTCAAATAAGTATTGGAAAAGCGTTATGGTTTCCAAAGACGTCCAGTCTCAGAAACAGCGAGGTATTGAGTAAAACAGTGCCTGATGGTTGTTTAAGATATTACAATGCTCAGATAGGTGAAATTTACGTGATGATAAAAGCGTTGAACAAGCTTATTGGGGGAGGTATGCCTGAAATTCGTTGTATTGACTGAGAAATGGACAAAATGGGACGTTTCAGTCTTTAACTGCATTACACAATAAAGCTTATACGAAGTTACAGGCCGCGTAAGGTGTCTCAAAAGCGTATCTTACTGAAAAAGTAGTTAACTTATTCTTATAAAGGTCTAGTAGGTAAGGTTTTTCTCGACACCTCTCATGTATCCCATAAAGATAAATATGTTCGTATTAAGGAAGTAACTGATTAAATATCAATTTTAGCTGGGATATTTGTGTTTCATTTAATCCTTTGAACAGTTTTCCAATTTCATCAAAAAACTCGGGGCTAGCATTAGACATTAATTCAATACCATCATTGGTTAATGAGATAATTACGGATCTCTTGTCTATAGCATCATGTCTTCTCGCCACCAGGCCTTTATTATCTAGTCGCTCTATCCTGTTGGACAAAGCGCCGGATGATGGTAACAACGTGCGTTCTTTTAGTTCCTTTGCTGTCAGCTCAAATGGAATACCAGAGCGAAAAAGCGTAGCAAGAACATCAAATTCAGAAACGTTAACCCCATACCCCTTACAGAAGTTATTTCTAATGTCAGATAGTAGTGAGCCAAATCGTACAAAAAATGTAGCAAGCTCAACTGTGTCTCTATTCAGCTTCATATCTACTGAAAGCCATTGCTCTATCACTTCTTCAATGCTGATGTTCAAATTCAGTCCTTATTCTATTGATTACTGTTTTTGTGCTGTTGCTTCACAACACTTAATTTTACACCATAAACAACAATCTTCACCAACGCACCAATTACTCGAAAAAATATATAAGCCAAAGATATAACTTCAATCAGAAGAAAGATAATTATTTTGATTCCAGCCCTAACTATTATTGTAAGTATTGATAACGTTTTCATGTTGTTCCCTAATTTCATTGGCATTTGAGTCTAGCTATCAACTCTTGATGCATATAGCGATAAGTAATCGGTCAGCCTAAATTTACTTTACCAATCAGTTTAGTTTAAGTAAAGTATGTTTAAGTAAACCTAATGGAGTGTGATATGAAAATTTTTCTGGCAATGTTAGCGCCTATTCTTTGGGGGACAACTTATGCAGTAGTGTCTTCAGAATTTGTTGGCTGGTCACCGTTTGCTTTATCAGTTTGGAGAGCGCTACCGGCGGGATTTTTACTCCTATTGTTAAAACCTACATTTCCAAAGTTATCTGAATTACCTGCTTTACTATTAATCGGATTTCTTAATATCGCTCTATTTTTTGGTCTGTTATTCGCTGCGGCAATGCAGATTCCTAGCACATTGGTTGGTGTTGGCATGGTCGCTTTACCTGTTGTTGGGTTAGCGATCATGGGAATATTTCACCAAGTTAAACCTTCGGTGATTCAATTGATATCAGCACTGGTTCTAATCAGTTGCTCTACGTATTTATTTACTACCAGTTCGGTTCCAATAAGCTTAAGTGCAGTACTTCTTTTAATTGGAGCTATGACAGCTTTAATTAGTGGGAGTGTCGTCGCAAAGCATGTTATGAAAAAAATACATTGGTGGAAGCTGCTAACTTGGAAGCTGATATTTGGCGGTCTTATCTTGATTCCGATGGCTTATTGGGAAATGTCATTAAGTGGGCAGTCTTATGTTAATGCAATTCCAATTAGTGTCGAGCAGTGGGCTGCGATGACCTGGTTAACTGTAGGGTTAACTTCACTGGCTTACGGTGCTTATATCTACACTATACCGATGATCTCAACTAATGAACTAAGCTTTTTTGGAACGTTGAATCCTATTCTTGCGATGATTCTTGGTGCTACCTTGATGGGTGAGTCATTTAGCGTAATCCAAGTTTTTGTCATGGTTATAATGGTAGCTAGCAATATTATTGCTCAGTTTTTTGAGTACCGGAAAAACTTGCCAACCGAACAAGTTATTATTAATTACTGACTCTACGCAGCATTTAAACAACATAAGTGAAAATGTAGTGACACGTTGAGTTTAGTCATCAGGCTAAAGGTTTTTGATACTCAAGGTTAATTCTCTAAATGTAAATTTAATAAAATAGTTGACAGGGTTTTCCGGCTTTGTTGCGTAATTCAATGGAACTAAATCAAGAACCTACGATCTGATCAGCTACCTCCACCCTCTCTCGTAGCCCTATGCCTAAGCCTCGTTACAAAACAACCAACTGGAAGCAATACAACCAATCACTCATTAACCGTGGCTCTCTGACCTTTTGGATTGATGAAGAAGCAATAAGCGGGTGGGCGCAAAGTAAACAGAATAAGCGCGGGAAGCCGCGTCGGTTCAGTGATTTAGCTATCACGACAGCACTCATGGTGAAACGAGTTTTTCTATGCCATTGAGAGCGCTTCAAGGATTTATCGACTCGATATTTAAGTTAGCCCATGTACCGTTAAGTTGTCCGCATTACACCTGCATAAGTCGTAGAGCCAAGCAAGTTGAGGTTTCATTTAAGACTAAAACGAGAGGAGCGATACAGCACCTAGCTATTGATGCTACTGGCCTTAAGGTTTATGGCGAAGGTGAATGGAAAGTCAAAAAACATGGGACGGATGGCAAGCGTAGAGTCTGGCGAAAGCTTCATATTGCCGTCGATACCAACACTCATGAGATCATTGCCGCCGAGCTAAGTTTATCGACAGTTACAGATGGAGAAGTACTCCCTAACTTACTGAAACAAACACGCCGAAGTAACCTTGAGGTGTCTGGTGATGGCGCTACGACACGAGAGCGTGTCACGCTGCTATTAAGATTAAGGGAGCCATTGCGCTTATTCCCCCAAGAGAAGGGGCAGCCTTCTGGGAGCGTGGTCACCTTCGAAATCTCGCCGTGGGTTGCCAGAAATTATACGGCTCAAATAAGTATTGGAAAGAGCGGTATGGATACCACAAACGTTCACTCTCAGAAACAGCGATGTATCGAGTTAAACAGTTGCTAGGAGGGAAACTGAGTTTAAGAAATTACAATGCACAGGTGGGTGAAACTTACGCGATGATAAAAGCGTTGAACAAGCTTACTGGGTTAGGTATGCCTGAAACTTGTCGTGTTGACTAAAAACCAAGCAAAACGGGTTGCTCTATCTCTAAATTTAATTACGCAACAAAGCCCAGTTTGTTGGATAACCGGTCCTTAACGAGTTAGCGAAATTATCTGTAATCAGCCGGTGATCTACTTTTTTCTAAGTTAAGTCAGAACTGGTGAGTGGAAATTTCTTTTTTCTTAAAAACAACGGTATTGCAATGAGATATGTGTTTAAGATATTAAGTTGTCATCGGAACATGCATTTACATTAATCGATATCGTCGAATTAATGTAAGGGGCCCTTCATAAAGAGCATAAGTATCTACACAGATTGGTCCCATATTGAGTAATCGATTTTATAAAGGGAACTGATCCAAAATTCAATGTTCAAGAGAGTCAAGACTCGCTAAACGGTATCAGACCATTGTTAAGGAACATGTGACTGTGAATTCGACTAATGTCTTTGCGGCTAAATCATTAGAGTACAATGTAATCTTGGGCTTTTACCCAAGCAACATGGCGCTTTACCACAATGAAAAAGGGACCTTTCCTATGCTGAATAGTCCGGAGAACTGGCTGGCAAGAGCTGTAGTAAAAGAGATTCAAAGTCTCTGTGTTCTATAGCTCATGACTGGTGTCGTATCAATTCTTCTAAATATCAGAGTAAGTTCGATAAGATTTGGATATAAGTTACAAGCCACTCTATTCGTTGACGCTGATACGGGGTGGTGTATTGCTCTGGCAGGTCTGAATTTATTGACTGAGAAAGGAATTTATCAATACCGGTCTGAGGAGATTCAACCGAAAAAAGCCATTTGGACTCACTTTTTGAAAGTACTCCGTAGTAAGAACAATTACGCTTAGATAAGCATTTAGTCTACGTTGTCGGCAGGGAAGTGGATTCAGCAAAAGATCTAAGCCGCTTAGGGTCTACATATTGGCTAACGCCAACAAAAAAGAATCCACCTTCCGTCATTAAGGGCAATTTAAAACGCCCGAATCAATTGGTCGAAATCTAAATCCAGATATCAAAGGGGTGTTTCAATACAATGGAGAGAAGGTTATTTTTTGTCGGAGATACGAAGGTTGAGTTACAGAGGAAGTCGGAAACGTTGGTATCGCGAGTTCAAGAAAGTCGACATGAAGTGTGAATATTTGAGCTAACCTTGGTGGTTAGCTCCTTTTTTATTTTTTATCCGACAGCTCGAAGTGTACGCGTACCTGTAACTGAAAGGTTACCTTGTGATGCGTCTGTTATGTGATTGCTCCACCAGGCCATTAGCTTTTTACGTCGGTCTAGGTAGTCAGCTCTGTTGTACGCTTTACGTACTTCATTTGAATCAATATGAGAGAGTGCAGCCTCTATAACGTCTGAATCAAACCCTTGCTCATTGAGCGTCGTACTTGCTAAAGCTCTGAGTCCATGTGCAACTAACTTCCCTTTGTAGTTCATACGCTTTAATGCCATATTTGCTGTTTGAGGGTTGATATGAGTCTTTGGATTTCTATCTGAAGGAAAGATAAACTCACGATGACCACTGATTGGTTGCATTACATCCAATAATCCCAAGGTTTGCTCTGTGAGCGGTATCACGTGTTCTTTGCGCATTTTCATACGCTCGACAGGTACCCCCCAACATTTATTATCAAAATCAATTTCATCCCACTTAGCTCCAGCAGCTTCATTTGGGCGCGACATAGTATGAAGTTGCCATTCAATAAGACATCGAGTCGTGAGTTTTATATTGGCTTTGTTAATGGCGAGCATTAAACCAGGTAACTCTTTCGGTGTTATTGTCGGCATGTGTTTTTTCTTCGGTGTTTCAAATGCCGCCTTTATACCGGTTAGGCGGTTTGCATCCACCAGCCCTGTATTCAATGCAAAGGTCATAATCTCATTGAGACGTTGAGAAAGCCGCTTGATGGTCTCTAAGTTACCTTTGTGGGCTAGAGGCTTCATTGTATCGATAGCATGCTGAGGGCGTAGCTCTGATACTGGATACGGTCCAAGAGCGGGGAAGATATGAAGCTTAAGAGAGCTCCAAATATCATCGGCATAGTTTGGTGTTACTTTTTTTCTTTTTATTTCGAACCAATCTTTAGCGACAACTTCGAGTGTTGCGCTACGGTGGCCTTGTTGCTCTAAAGCGATTTGTTCTCGGTGTTCTTTTGGATCGATATTATCCGATAGTAGCTTTCGTGATTGTGCTCTAAGTTCACGAGCTTCAGCTAGAGAGACTTCTGGGTAGCTACCAAAGCTTAGGGTAGTACGCTTTTTGGTGTATGGTCGATAGTAATCAAATAGCCATAGTTTTGATGAATTAGGCTTTATACGGAGGACAAGCCCTTGACCATCTCGCAGGTCATAAACCTTATCTTTTGGCTTCGCTTGTTTAATTTCCGTATTGGTTAGAGGTTTCGTTGTTCTCGCCATAGCAGTACCAAAGTTAGCATTATCGAATCGGTACTGCTAAGCGTACTGCTAAAAAAATGAGCTGTCCAGAACGAGATAGGACTAGTGTGCACGCTAAGTTATTGATTTAATTTTTATTGGGTATAAAAAAAGACGCCCTAGGACGTCTTTCTCTATGAATTGGTGGGCTGGCGTAATTTGACTTTAACTTTTAACTTTATGAATTATAAGGTTATTGCTCGATTTGAGTTTTATTTATGGGTAACGAATTGGGTAACAAGTGCTTAGGATGTTAAAAAACACTGTTAGACGTTATATGACATTGAGCCTGTTATACTGTACTTTTCTTGTTGTTTTTTGAACGACAATGGTTTGCTTACTCTAGTGCAGATTGTTCTCTGTTCAGCTCCCTCTTTCACAATTTTAACAGGGAGTTCAGTTCCTCAATCTTAAGCGTTTTACATCAAATCCTTAAACTCACTATTTAGCCTTTTAATTTCGATAATATTTTCAACTTGGCATGCCGAAGTTAAATTCATAAATGTAGTGAGCAAGTTGTCACTCACGCACCACATGGAAGCAGGAGTCCTGTTGGAACTTAAGGATCAATAAGTTAACTCAGATTTAACAAGATAAAAGATTGTGCTGGGTATGGCTCTAGGTACGGGAACAAAAAATTTCATCACTACACTGCTGAGACTAGAGCTTACCCACCTGAAAATTCTTCATCAGCTTTTCATCAATGCAACTACGTAAAAACTGATTCATAGGTTGCATATTGTTCGTTGTGTAGAAGTCCAACATCAATGTGTTGAACTCTTGCTGCCTTTTAGCTGGGACATTAATAATCGGATAGCCTTTACTTAATAAAATCCCATTCATCATAAACCGTCCCGTTCGCTTATTTACATCCCAAAAAAATTGGTTTCTAGCCATTTGTAAGAAAGCCGTGATAGCTCGATCGTAAACATCGAGTTGTACGAAAACATTAGCTTCTACTTCTAACCATTTTTCATCCAACTCACTTGGAGCTGGTGGTTCATACTCTGAGCCTGTAATAGACACATACCCTGTACGAAACTTACCCCACTCCAATGCTTCCTCTTCCGCTGCAATAGAATGAAGCGTTAAAGCAGTTTCTTTGGTAAACGAAAAACTGCCATTATTAACTAACTCAAAAATACACTGCCAAGTCTTGGCTTGGTTTTGAGCCATGTTTTGATCGCTGATCCTATGCCCACCAACCGTTACCCCATCAAGAATGGTTTGCACTTCCGGTAACGTCATAGCAACGCCTTCGAGATTAACAGCGTTATACACCAAAGAAGGGACATCACGTTTTGCTAGCTGCTTTGCAAGAGGAATATTGGGAGTCATCCCCCACTTAGTATCAGTACACATGGCTTTTCTATTTGTTATTGAGTCAGAACCCTGATTATACATTGATTACTCCGACTTAGTTAGCAACTAGGTTTATGAGTAGAACCGATTAAGGTTTAGCTAGACGGCTAGCATACTGCCACATATAGCCAACAAGAACTTTACGAGTAATATTGACGCTTAGCGTGAGATATCAGAGCAAGAGGAATGCTCATCGTTGCTTTCTGTGCTTGATTACGAGAATAACAGAGCTTTACACCCTCTGGTTCATCAAGGTTTAAGTGAATAGGCCAAATGACTTCTGTCAAAGGAGTGCTGTTCGTTTCTGTCTGATAAGTAATTTCTAACCATTGCTCGGTATATAAAGCACCAAGAATACTATCAAGCTCTGGCGTCATTGCCTGCTTGGACCAATGGTGAGCACTTTTCTTATCGACGGGTAGTTTATTTAACCAACGCTTATCTCGATTCCCATCATGCAGCTTTTCAAACTGCTCAAGATAAGGAGAAATCGCTTCAAGGAAACGACTTCTTACTTTGTCTGGTAAATAATGAAGAAGCATGTTTGAGGATAAGTAGGCGACAAGAGCCGCATGGGGAAAGCCTTCTAGATAATTAGCACGATATCGCACAGCATGAGAGGTTCCCACCGTCAGAACCTCAATACCCAATAACTCTTGTAAACGCCTATTCTTTAAGATCCGCCTAACGGAGTGATAACTCGCAGATGTACCACGAGAGATGACAGTATCAGCAAGAGCTTGGTAGCCTAATGGTTGAGATGTGTGCTTGGGAATGACATCACAAAGAGTCAGTAAGAGCTCCATCGTTTTGATTGGGTGTTTATCAGGCAAAGAAGTGCCATTTTCTATTTCAAAGATGGCTTCCCAGAGTAATGACTGACTTTGCACATTATGCAAAGTTGGTTTTTTACGACGGATGAGATGATTAATCGTGATGTTAATCACAACTTAAACCTTCAACGTCAGTGTTTGCAAATAGTGCAAAGCCAATATGTAGCCTGCTTACTTCTAATTTAGGTGTAAGAGGTTCTAATGAAAAGGTCAGGTTTATGGTTAACTTTATCTTTATTTATCCTACCAACCGCAAACGCATCAATTAAGAGTGATATTGAGCAGCAGTGGCGAGTAGCTAATGAAGTCGTTAATGATGAAAGCATAAAGGTAACGATACAAGCGGCTGATTTTAACGAGGACGGTGTCTTAGATTACGCAGCTTACAGTTCGTACTTTTGCGGTAGTCAAGGATGTATTTATGACATTTATTCAAAGATTAATGGGCAGTATTGTCAAGTAGGAAAATATGACCTTGATATTGCTCTATTTGAATATCAAGGGGAGTTTAAACAATGCAGCGACAACTTTCTCTCAGTAGCGAATCAAAAGCGTTCCCCTCAAGAGCCTAAAGCAACGGACAACCAAAAGAGTCACACTTCTGAAGCGGATACTAACTATCGCAATACAGGTTTAGTTTCAATCTCTCTAAAAACGACTTATGCAAGAGATATTACGCTTCGCCAAGTTCCAATCCCGACCCTGATTATTCAAGCTGTGACTGATTCCGTTACTTTGCAAGGAGTCACTATTAATAGAGGGCACTGTCCAACGATGAGTAAAACACTGGATGGTAGGCCACTTAGCTTTTTTCCTAGCTCACTGAAATTTGGCCAAAAGAAAGCAGTAGGGTTTCGATGCTCAATTGAGGACGTATTAGAAGTAAAGGTTCATACCAATCTTGGCAATGAATCTTTTGAAGTAACCGATTAATGTGAGGCTAGTAAGTACGATGATAATAAAAAATAACGAAAAACCTTCAGTAGAATCTCTTAAAGCTTTTGTTGAAGAGGTGAGAAATTTCAAGCCTAAAGTCGCGATAATGGGGAAGTCTGGAGCAGGAAAATCAAGCTTAGTCAACGCTCTTTTTGGGGAGTCTGTTTCAACGGTAAGTGATATTGGTACTGGAACAAAAGAAGTCAATTACTTTGATTATGAAGGTATCACATTAATCGACTTTCCGGGCTTAGCAGATCTTAATAAAGAAAATGAAGCTCAATTTCTCAAAATGTACGAAGAAGAATTGAGTGATGTCGATCTGGCTTTGTGGATTATTCCTGCTAATGACCGTGCAAATGCACCTGACATTGCAATATATGAGCAGCTTTTGAAGCCTGAGCGTGAAAGAATGCCAACGATGGTTATATTATCAAAACAGGATAATGTGGGTACACCACATAAAAAGTTCTGGGATGATGATGACTTCAGGCCTACCGATAAACTTGTTCAAGCTATTCTGGAAAAAGAAAATTTGTTATCAAATGAGTTCGATCTGTCTACTCGGTATATCTCATCTGTTGCTACAGAGTATGATGATGATACGAAAGTTTATCGCTCATTTAACTTGGATGGCCTTGTCAATAAAATCGTCAGCGTGTTGCCTAATGAAAAAAAGTATGCAATCACAAGAGAAGTCGATGATAAAAATGTAACTTCAGAAACACGAATAGCTGCTGAACAGGGGCTTTGGGAATCAATGAAAAGCTTTATGGGGGATGCGTTTGATAGTGCTAAGGATGTAGCTTCTGATATCATTATCGCTTCTCTTCCTAGCGCCCTTAGTTGGGTAACAAAGAAGTTTAAATTTTGGTGAACGATAATGTTTACACTGAATAATAAGATGTTAATGTGTCAAGTTTGCGGCAAAAAAGCCACTATAGAAGTCCTTTCATTTTGTTTATTGAAACTCACGAAGTGCCCCCACTGTGGTGTTCGAGGTAAGTTACTTCCGTTGCAGTAGTCACTATCATTATCAAAAAATAACAGGTCTATATTACCTAGGTGTATCTCTATTCTTAATCGCCCGTAACGCTCTTATGCGCTGCGGGCTTTTTTGTGCCTGTAACCTAAGAGGATTGACCTATGCCTACCCAATTACCTATTGCAACCTATGAGTTTCCTGTGCCTATTACGGCCATGCAAGTACTCGAAAAAGCCGCTGATATCTTAGCTCAAAGCTTTGAAGTCGGTGATACCTATACAAACCCCAATAACGTTAAACAGTTTCTCGGTTGTAAACTCGCTCATTATGAGCGTGAAGTGTTTGCCGTGATGTTTCTGGATAACCAACATCAACTGATAGCCTTTGAAGAGCTGTTTCAAGGTACGGTGGATGCCGCTTCCGTGTATCCCCGTGAAGTCGTGAAAGCCGCGCTTAAGCATAATGCCTCAGCGGTTATATTTTCACACAATCACCCATCTGGTGTCGCAGAACCATCTCAAGCGGATAGAAAGATTACCCGCCGTCTCGTCGATGCCTTAGCGTTGATTGATGTTCGTGTACTGGACCATATAGTGATTGGCAAAGAAAGCGTCTCTTTTGCCGAGCGAGGGTGGTTGTGATGAATACTGTTGCGTCTTGCTATGACAATGAGGTGACCTTATTGCCTTCATTGGTTGAGGGTTTAAGTGCGGCGCTGGACAGTGCCCCAATACCTATCAATGTCGATAAGCTCTCCATGAACTTTCGTCATACGCCTTACTATCAAACTCGTCGTGGCACTCACCCTGTTGAAGTGCGTTTAGAGCGTCATGACAAGCAGTGGCGTGTGGTGTTTATGGCCAGCTTTGCTTATTCCGATGAAACGCACCGTAGTGTGGCACCAGAGTTGTACTTTAACTTCAAACGCGGCTGGTTTTATCAGCCAGACATCAAAGGCTGTGAGCTGGCTAGGCCTGAAGTCATGGATGTCTTGCTCAGTTGGTCTCGGATGTTTTGTCGTCAGTTAAGGGATGAACACTTTGATGATGTGAGGTTTACCGAGGTGAAAACATGATGCGGAAGAGATCGTTTTTATTGAGGCGGCCTGTCATTCTGATGGGTCGTTTTTGTTATTTTGAAAGGGAGAGTATTCATCATGTCTTATGACATTGTGTATGAACAACTGGCACTTCGCGTGCCAGAGAAAGACATCGAGCAGCAGGTGCGTCAGTTATTTACTGAGCGCTTGAATCAAGACGTGACAGCCATTAGTGACCATCAGCTTAAGCAACGTCTGTATGAGCGTTATCAATGCCTATTGAGAAGCGATGACCTCATCATGCTTCACATGTTGATAGGCTGTAGTAATCTTTTTGACCCAGACACCAATAAGCGGTGTCGTGATTGGCAGTTTTGTGGTGTCGATACGCAACATAACCTGCTGGTGAAGTACGGCTGTGATTGGTCCGCGCAAGCTGAGTCGGGAGGGTTAAAACTTAATGGCCGTGATACCAAAGCCGAGGGGTGGATACGCGTTGTGCGTCAGACATTAGACCAAGCTCGTGACTATCGTGTGATGCCACATTGTCATCGTCTTTCTGTTTGGCTGCGCTCACCGAGAGAGGCAAACGAGCGGGATGCGTATGAAGTGCTGACTGCCCACCTACGGGACTTAAATGCAGTATGGCAAGATCGTGCACGTGGTGATGAAGACGGTTTTGATGTCTCCATCACGCCAATTTCGGCGTTTGAGATGTGGCTCTTTCAACAGTTAGTGACTCGTTACCAAGGCAAGTGTTGGTTCAATGGCTCTGCACCGCCTTACCACGCTGTGAAAAAGCACGCCATCTAGCCCTTAGTCACCTCGGTCAATGACCGCTTTATCATGAGTCGCTCTGGCTCGAACTCAACCGTTCTATTTTAAATTACCTTATCTTATTGCCTGTAGGAGGGCGCATTATGTCTAAACAATTGTTAATCCGAAGCCAAATAGGGTTTCTTACCACAAACGTCAAATCGTCATTGCTGCCTGTCTCTGATGCACTGACGCAATCTCTCGTGACAACACTGGCGCATCAATTAACACAAAATGATGAGCTTGCTGATTCACTAATTGATGCTGACGGTATCATCTTTAATTTTCGAGATGCCAGTTACAGCGCTGAAAAGGGCGGTTTTCATCCTGTTGAAATTTGTCTCAATAAACACAGTGATGGAGCATGGCATTATAGCTACATCACGGACTTTGCTTATATCGGCAATCACTACCCTGAACTAGAGCGAGGACTCGATTTTGATTTCAGCCGAGGAGAATGGTTTGCCCACCACCAGCAAGGCTGGGCACCCATTAAAGAGGACAGTGCAGCAAAAGAGCTGTATCAGCTTTGGGAGCATAACTTTCTGGCGTACATAGAGATGGAAGCCTATGACCACATCACAGTGAGCCGCCAGTGATAAAGCGTATTCACTCTAACCGTCACTACCCTAATCATAACAACACCCGATAAGGCCATCTCATCTCGAGGTGGCCTTTTCATTTCACTCAACAAAAAAAGGAGACACACATGTCTTGGTATCACACGGTAGGTAAAGCTGTCGCAGGAACGGCAAGCGTCGCCGGTATTATTACTGCCGC
The DNA here is from genome assembly GCF_024347295.1 of Vibrio artabrorum. Taxonomy (NCBI): domain Bacteria; kingdom Pseudomonadati; phylum Pseudomonadota; class Gammaproteobacteria; order Vibrionales; family Vibrionaceae; genus Vibrio; species Vibrio artabrorum. The sequence goes on from NZ_AP025458.1 coordinate 692,537, forward strand.
CCCGGTCTTTGGAGCCATTGGCACCATTACGGCCGCAGGGTTTGCGGTGTCAACCGCTATTGGCACATCAGCCGCATTGATTGATAAAGCGTTAGAGGAAGACCGTCCAGATGTACCGGACTATCCAACGCCACATCACCCATTAATTACACACGAGCATTACGACGAAGAGCGATGATACACGATTAAATCCATTCAGCCACAACCATCACGGTTGTGGCTTTTTCATTTTACAGGAGCCGATTATGTCCAGAGCCTCCAATATTGAAGCCGTCTTTCTATTATTAGCCCAACTTCCTACTCGTTACTCTAAATCATTAGAGAGCTTGTGTGATGTCTCACTGGCATTAGGAATAGGGAAATCCCCTGATACGATTCGACGATGGTTGAACATCCTCGTGGATTTAGGTTATGCAGAAAAAACGCAACAAGAGGGCAAAGACAGCTTTAAACGCACTACGCCATTGCCGTGGGTCACCGCGCAATACGACAGTCTAATTTTAACGCTCACCACTCGCTACTTTGCTTGCTTACTACCTGAACGCACCAAACAGCAATATCAATCCCTGTTTAAACAGAGTGAGATGGATACCCAAGAGAGTGACACGTATCGACAGTGGCTAAAGTGCATTGAGGTGGACTTACCTACAGAGCACATGAGTTACTCCCCACACCTTGTGACCATCAAGCAAGCACTCATCCAGAAACAGACGCTGCGTTTCACCCTCGTAGGCCAGTGCCTTAACACACTCCCCATCAAGCTACGCCTAAGTACTCAAGGCTTGAGCTTGTTCTATATCGATAACCAACAACTCAAACAGACACCGATGCTCGGTGTACTGGCTGTCTATGAGCCATAAGAGAAAAGGAAACCAAAGATGCTTAGCCAATCACCACTGATATCTTCATTTAACAAGGCAGCACTGCCTATCTCTCAGGCTCTTCTGGGGATACTCAATAGCGCTCTGAGCAAACACCCAGAGCTTATTGAGAGGCATCACATCATCTATTTTAGCAATAAGCACTATTGTGCTGAGCAGGGCGGTTATCACCCAATTGAGATTGCACTCGCGCAAGGCGGTCATAACTTCTATTCCATCCTTTGCATCACGGACTCTAGCTTCAATGGATACCCTTACCCAACATTGGAGCGAGATATTGAATTCGATTTCATTCATAGCACGGTTTTTACTCGATACTCCGGCATAAAGAGCATGTCCTCTCCCAACATCGTCAAGCTCTATGCCCTATGGGAATCAACATTCATCGCGAACTTTAGAGAGGGCGCCTACAACTCAATCGAGCTGCGCAGTCACTAATTCTCATCCGTTAACACTCTACAGGCCATCTTGTTTTCAAGGTGGCCTTTTTATTGATTCATCAACAGGACACCCTAATGCCAATCACAACACAAGAGAGTCACAATGGCTCATCCAGCAATCCATCCGGTTCATTACTCACGCCAGAGGAAAGTAAAATCAAACCGCTTTCGGTATTCGTTCATTGGTCAGAATCCAGAGCCTTTGATTCTGACACCGAGTATGATTTTGCAGATTTTGAAGCTAAAGCGTTAGAAGTGGCAAAGACCAATCCATTAGGCGGGTACGATAAAACCAAAGTGACGGTCACCTTTGATAATGACCACCAGCACGAATGTCGCTTAGATTTAGGCTGTGGGGGTAATGACCAAGGATTTGCGGAGCACTGTTTAAGTACGCTCAATTACTATCATGTACACAAAGATGAAGCAGATAAGCGATGGCTGCATGACAAGCACCACCAGCAGCTCAGCCGATTCATTAGGACGTACGCACTGGACTACACGCTCGTTGACTTAGGTCGTATGCAGATTAAACAGGTCGAAGCGCAAACCAAAGCTGAGGAGACGGCGAAAGAAGAAGCCAAACAAAAGGAGCGGGAAAAAGCATGGCGCGAGCACCAACAAGCAGAGGAGGCGTTTCAAGAAACTTTGGAAGTACCGATATGTGCTAAGGGCGTGATTGTTGCCACTCTCACCGACTATGACGCTGAAATCAGTGAGCCGTATGCAGGCGAGTTTCATACCAAAACTTTGAAGACCATCATACTGGCATGGTCGAAGCACAATCGACATCTGTTTTCGGAAATGCGTAAAGCGAGTCTGAATCACCCAGAGACGGTTTTTCTTAATGACAAAGAAAAAAGTGTGGAGCATCGAGAGCGGTTTTCAATGGGAGAGGGCTACTATCTGACCGACACCAAGTATCTGCGTTACGGCTGGAAGGTAAAGAAAATCAGCTTTTATCGAACAGAAAACAAGGCGCGATACGTGCCATTAGGGGAGGTGGCGATACCAGGATAAACAAAAGAGAGGCGATCAATCCGCCTCTCTCAGGAGTGGATTTTATGTATTATTGACATTTTCATGACATAGCAAGCTGGTAAAACTTCAAAATTATATATAATGTTATAACATAACAAAAGTGCTTAAGGTTTTATTAATATGGAGTGTGGTAATAATGATTAAGGTAGATAGAAACGTATTATCAATGTCTGGCTCGGTCCGTATCGGACTGCTGTCTCCTTTAATTATCTTGCTTTGGTTGGGTATCACTTGGGCCATCTCGTTAGCATGATTACTCTTCAAGATTTAGTGATTGGTTACCAAAATAACCCGCTGTGTTGCGCGATTAGTGGTCAGATCACACAAGGCAGTTTAACAGCGATTGTCGGTTGTAATGGTAGTGGTAAAACGACCTTTTCAAAGACACTATGTGGTCTATTAGCTCCTATAGAAGGCAGTATCAACTGTTCAATCGATTTGCATAAAAATTTGGCCTGGTTACCGCAACGCTCACATATTGATCGTGATTTTCCCATCAACGTTTATGAAGTGGTGGCAATGGGATGCTGGCCAAGAAAAGGAATCATAGATTGGTTATCTTCGGATAAAAAACGCATGTTTACTGCTTTAGAGCAAGTTGGCATCTCGCATCTTGCATCTGTGAGTATCAATTCTTTGTCTGGTGGCGAATTTCAAAGAATGTTATTTGCACGTATGCTTGTGCAAGACTTGCCAGTCATGTTAATGGATGAACCTTTTGCCGCGATTGATGAGCAAACCCAACAATTATTGTTAGCATTAATAATGAAATTGCATAAACAAGGTAAGACTATCATTGCGGTACTACACGATAGTCATATTGTCAGTAATAATTTTACGCAACTTATTAAGTTTAAACGTCAAGACAACCATCAACATGTGGAATTTAGTAAAATAATGCCAACTGTTGAAAAATAGTGAAATAACCATGTCTATTCATATTTTTGATGCTTATGTCCAATTTGGATTTATGCGCCGCTCTATCTTTGCGTGTATAGCTCTTTCATTAAGTTTGCCTCCTCTTGGTATCTTTTTGCTATTAAGAAGAATGAGCTTAGTTGGGGATGCTTTATCCCATGCGGTATTACCAGGTGTAGCCATTGGGTATTTATTTTCAGGTATGTCATTGTTATTCATGGGAATTGGTGGATTTATAGCTGGTCTGTTTGTGACCTTATTATCCGGAGTGATTAGTCGTAAATCTCGGTTAAATGAAGATTCTACGTTTGCCGCTCTGTACTTAGGTTCCTTAGCGCTTGGCGTTATATTAGTGTCTTACCGGAAAAACAGTATTGACTTACTGCATTTATTATTTGGATCATTATTAGCAGTAGATAACGGCTCGTTAATTTTTATTGGTAGTGTTGTTACGATTACATTACTTGTGATTGGTTTGTTATATCGTCCTATTGTTTATGAATCATTCAATAGTAGTTTTTTTACAATTAGATCGCCTCGGTATTCAACTTATATTCATGGCTTATTTATGGGTTTAGTGGTTTTAAACTTAATCGCTGGATTCCAAGTTTTAGGCACATTAATGTCGGTAGGTTTAATGATGTTACCGGCTATCTCTGCACGGTGTTGGACCGATAGATTAATAAACATGATGATCTTATCCGTTATTATCGGAATTTTAAGCTCATTAATTGGTTTAACATGGTCTTGGTATCAATCAATACCTGCAGGTCCTGCCATTATTTTATCAGCAACCGTTTTTTTTATTGTATCTATTCTATCCGGAAATAAAAAAGGCATATTAAGACAATCATAATCAACGAGAGAGAATCAATGATGAAAGTTACAAAAGCACTTAAATATCCAAGCGTGGTATTAGCCTTAGTTTGCAGCACCTCTGTAATGGCAAAGACTGTAAATACAGTGACAAGTTTTTCTGTATTAGGTGATATAGTTCAAGAAGTGGGTGGAGAACATGTACAAGTGCTCTCATTGATTGGCCCAGATAGCGATCCACATGTTTTTTCACCAACACCAAAAGACAGTGTGACACTAAATAAAGCTGATGTTGTATTTATTAGTGGCCTTGGGTTAGAAGGGTGGATTGAGCGTCTTGTAAAAGCATCAGGGTATAAGGGACAAGTGATCACTGCGTCAAACGGAATCCAGACTCGTAGTATGATTGATGATGGTAAAACAATTGTCGATCCACATGCTTGGAATAGTATGGCAAATGGCATCATTTATGCAACTAATATTATGAACGCATTAATTGCCGCTGACCCACAGGATGCAACTTACTTTAAAGAACATGGTCAAAACTATATTGCGAAGTTGACTAAGTTAGATAACTGGGCGAAGGATACATTTAATGCAATTCCAAAAGAAAAGCGTAGAGTGTTAACTAGTCATGATGCCTTTGGTTACTTTGGTGCAGAGTATGGCGTTGAATTCTTAGCGCCACAAGGCTACTCTACAGAGTCTGAGGCAAGTACTCAAAAAGTAGCCAGCTTAATTAATCAAATTAAAGCTAAAAGTGTAAATACCTACTTCATGGAAGATCAAACCGATCCTCGATTAGTTAAACAAATTGGTGCCGCAACAAATGCTAAAGAAGGTGGAAGCTTGTTCCCTGAAGCGCTGTCTACTACAGATGTTGCCAATACCTATGCAAAAGCATTTAAGCATAATGTCACAATTATTACTGATAGTATGAAATAGTAAAATAATATGGAATAAGTAATGATAAGTTCTGTCAAATGTACACAAATTTTGCATGTGAAAATTTTGATCGTTTTAATGAGTTTTATGTCGTATTCAGCTTGGGCACACCCTCATTCATGGATTGATATGAAAACACAAGTGTTAGGTAACAACCATACGGTCACAGGTTTTAACATGCAGTGGACTTTTGACCGAATGACAACAGCTTATTTATTTGATGGGGAGGATATGTCACCTTCCCATCAAAAACAGACGTTAAATAAGATTGCTATTTCTGTTTTAGAAAAAATGATTAAATCTCATTATTTTACCAATGTAACTGATAATGGGAAAAACATATCATTTCAACCAATCGACACCGGAAAACTTACAACGGATAAAGGTAAAGCAACACTTTATTTTATAATTATGCTAAAGAAACCTTATCAGTTTAATAACAATAAATTAAAAATACAGGTTTTTGATCCAACTTATTATGTAGATATTACTTGGAATTCACAGCATGAATTTGAATTGACCAAAAATTTAAAGTCACATTGCAATGTGCAACTGATTAAGCCGCACCCTACACTAGCTCAAATTAACCGAGCGATGACGTTACCCATTGATGAAAATCCAGATTATCAATTAGGTCAGATATTTACACAGACAGTTAATTTAACCTGCCAATCATAAAGTCTAGGGCATATTATGAAAATATATAATATAAAACCATTAGCTGTAGAAGAGCGTAAAGAAAGTGTGGTAAAACCAACACTCTTGATCACCAGTGTTTTAACGCTCTCTATTTTAGCACTTTGGCATTTTTGGCCAGTAATTTTAGTTAATAGCATTCATTGGCAGAAAGTATCGTTAGATTATTTAACTGATCAGTTTTACTCTGGAGATATGCATTCAAAGTTTGTTATCGTCGGTGTGTGCTTTTTGTATGGTGTTCTTCATGCACTAGGGCCAGGGCATGGCAAGGTTGTTGTGAGCACTTATTTAGCAACAAGTAATACGAAACTTAAAGCGGGTATTTTGATTACAATCTGTGCGGCAATTATGCAGGCGATTGTTGCGATTGTCTTAGTATCGACTTTTCTTTTTGTGTTGCAAAAAACGATGCATAAATTAAATGCGACCGTGAGTGATTTCGCTGTTTATAGTGGTTGTGTTGTCGGTGTTTTAGGTTTGCAGTTAATGTATAAAGCGATTAAATTATTTTATATAGCGCACTCAACTAAGCATATAACCCAAGCTAATGGTCAATGTAGTTGTGGTCATAATCATTCACCAGATCCTGAGGAACTCTCATCAGCATCTAACTTTAAAGAGTATTTTATGATTGTGCTGAGTATTGGATTGAGACCTTGCTCTGGCGCAATTCTAGTCCTGTTTTTTGCTCATTTGACACATGTTTTTTGGGTCGGTGTCATTGGTACTTTTTTGATGTCGATCGGTACTGCTATTACAACATCAACGGTAGCATTTTTAACTGTGTCAGGAAGAAAAATTATTCAAATCTATTCGAACTTTTCCTTCCAAGTAAACATTATAATCCCAATATTTATTAAATGTTTCGCAGGGTTGTTTTTTATTATGATTGCATTGGTGTTAATTTTTACACCATCGTATGGACTTTCTCCGATACTATCCTGATTAAACTTTACAATCAGAATGGTGAATTATAGTCTGGTAAGTTATTTAATGTAAATATTGTACTATTTTGGGTAAAGTTCATCATTAGCGGTTTATAACTGAGATTTTAGCTCTCGATTTCACTTTTAAGGCTTTTGATTGATCATTTATACGGCTACATGGATTCCCCCGGTTGTCAAACATCCGCTAAACTTATGTTGATGGGTTTTGGACTGCCGCTCTACATTCGGCCTACTTATCGACGATTCGCATACGTCGTGGCCCTGATGACTTGCGCGACTGCGGTGCCTTATTCGTTAGATGACATCTAGTGTGTCCGCCGCATTAACAGGCTCTCCGCAAGTGGTCTTAACCTATCTCCATCATTAGCGTCTGCAATGACCCGGTGGTTTTAACTCTTTATGCTGCTTAAGTTTCTACTTAAGCAGCATAGTTTTCATATTCGGTTTGATTGTGTAAAAGCGACCATATAATTCGTGCGTTCTTCGCGGCAAGTGCCACTATCGCTCGGTTCATTCCTCTTCGTTCTAGAACGCCTCGACACCACTGACTTAGCTTATCTTGCTTGTCGCCAAGGTTAGCAATGACTGTCCTTGCCCCGTGAACTAATAGTGTTCGCAAGTATTTGTCGCCGTGTTTGGTTATCCGACCTAAGCGAGGCTTTCCTCCCGTCGAATATTGCTTTGGTACGAGTCCTAGCCAAGCAGAGAAATCACGGCTTTTATCAAATTGAGAACCATTGCCTATCGAAGCAAGTATCGCAGTAGCGGTTTGCGGTCCAATGCCACGAACCTTCATCACTCGTTGAACATTAGCGCTGACCTTAGCAAAAGACTCGAAGACTTGTTCAGTATCGGCGATACGTTGATTCAACTCTCCAAGGTGGTGATAAGCATCGGCAATCACCGTTCTTGCGAGATGTGGCAGTTCATTTTCTGCATCTTCAAGGATTAAGGGAACGTGTTTCATTAATGAAGAGCGGCCAACAGGAATGATTAACCCGAACTCAGAGAGTAGGGCGCGCATGCGATTCATAAGGGCGGTGCGTTCACGAACCCAATGCTCTCTCATTCTATGTACCGATAAGATGGCTTGTTGCTCGGGGGATTTTACGGGTACAAAGCGAGTTGATGGACGCTGAACAGCTTCGCATATGGCAACAGCATCATTAAGGTCGTTTTTTCCTTTAGTTCGATAAGGAATTACGTATTTAACGGCCATAATGCGGGCGTCGTGCCCAAGTTTATTGAGTGTTCTTGCCCAATAATGTGCACCACCACACGCTTCAACGCCTATACGCATGAGTGGCATATTTGCTATTGTAGTCAGTAGTTTAGAGCGAGTTACCGACTTATGAAGTATGACCTTACCATTTTGGTCTACGGCATGAAGACTGAAGTGGTTTTTAGCTAGGTCGATACCGCAGAAATAAGAATAATCAGACATAGTGCCTCCGGTGCAATTAAGTACCACATAAGTGTGGCATATCCTCGGTAGGGGGAATCCATGTCATTCGTTGTTGATCAAATCAGCTTGAGGTTCAACAACGCCATATTTGACTAATCGTTAGCTTCTAACAGGCATACCTAGTCCTATGACTTTGTTTATAGCTTTGACATTCGCCATGATTTCTCCCACTTGGGCGTTGTAACATCTCAAGCTCAATTTACCGCTGGTTAATCCTTTATATCGAGACATTGCGGTCTCAGATATTGAGCGATTGTGGTAACCAGACTCAGATTTCCACTCCGTTATTGTTCCGTTTTTAAGAGCTTCTACAGCTTCATTTCTGGGATGCCCATCTTCCCAAAGAGCTGCATTCTTTCGAGGTGGTATCAACGGAGTACAGCCCTTATTTTTCAGAGTCTCATGGCAACTTTTTGTGTCATATGCTCCATCAGCAGATACTGATCTGCTCCAGTCAGACTGGACACCGCATTAAGCGACATATTGTTTTTCAAAGTTAACTGGGCTTAGATACCCAAGAGCACTGTGCCTTCTTGTTCGATTATAATCAACTTCGATATATTCAAAAAGCGCTTGGCGCATCTCTTCTCGCGTCATTATCGGCTCGTATTGGATGGCTTCTACTTTCATTGTGTGGAAAAAGCTTTCAACACAGGCGTTATCCCAGCAATTTCCCTTCCTACTCATACTTTGTTTTAAATTATGAGCTGCGATTAAGTCTCGGTAGTCTTTTGAGCAATATTGGCTGCCTCTATCACTATGGATAATCATTCCTTCTGGCATGCCTCTGCGGAACAAAGCCATTGATAGCGCATCACAGACAAGAGTTGCGGTCATTCTTGTACTCATTGACCAACCAACGACTTGCCGTGAATACAGGTCGATAATAACAGCTAAATACATCCAGCCTTCGCTAGTCGCGAGATAGGTGATATCTCCAGCCCATTTTTGATTTGGGGCTGTCGCATTAAAGTCTTGGTCAAGCAAGTTCGGGGCAACGGGAAGCCTATGCTTACTGTCTGTCGTGCTTTTGAACTTACGGGCGGCCTTCGCAACGAGTCCCTGACGCTTCATGCTCGCGGCGATGGTTTTTACATCGTGCTTATTACCATTTTCTTCAAGTTCTTTTTGAATACGCCTTGCACCATCACGTTCCTTTTTATCATCAAAGACTTCGCGAACTTTGATATCAAGTTGCTTGCGGTGCTCGTTTCGTTGAGTGACTTTATTGCGATTATCAATCCAGTAATAAAACCCACTTCGAGAAACCCCAAACACCTTAGCCATACGGACAATCCTATATTGCATAAGGTGTTTGAGCATAAACTCATAGCAATCTACTTTAGATTTTTCGCGAAGTAGGTGGCGGCCTTTTTTACGATATCTAGCTCTTCAGCTTGCTCTGCCAATAATCGTTTGAGTTTGGCATTTTCGGTGGCGAGCTCTCTTTCTCTATCACTGACTTTCGCGTCTTTTTTGACGGCTTTACGCCATCCATAGCTCTGGGATTCATATAACGATAGCTGCCGTGCAGCCGCAGCGACCCCCACTTTCTCTGCTAACTTAAGTGCTTCAGCTTTAAATTCAGGAGCATGTTTGATTCGTGTTTTCTTAGTTGTCATTGTTCACCTCGTTAGTGATTGTACTCACTTAACTCAGTGTCCAAAACTTTTGGTGTGGATCAAAGCCCGATCACACCGCAATAGTTAACTTATTTGTATAAACTAAATTTCTTTGTCATCTCTCGAATTACTTCTGTTTCACCAAATAGACATATTCCTAAGTAATTCAGTTCTAATTCTGGCGTTTCCTTTGTCTTAGACTGTTGTACTAATGAACCACCTACAATCATGGTATTAGTAAAAACTGTAAATTTGATTCCTTGGGTAATCGCTTCTTCTCTTACCTTCCTAATTTTATTGGAGTTGTTAGCTTTCAAAACAATAAATGGGTAATGAGATATACAACGGTGTAGGTTGTTGTCCTGATCCTCATAGTCAACATAGATCGCATCATCTGATGCCAGTAAGTGCGATAAGCCAACACTAAGGTGACCGAGCACATTAACAGTACGCCCGACATCCATTTTTTTATCCAGAATCGCAACAAATCGTTTTTTCGTTTCATTTGGTAGATTATTCATTGCTTTACCTTATTGGTGATAGATTGTTCATATGGATATTAGATATATTATAGATGGCTTTACACGAAATATTCTTGCATATATTGTAATGATTGAATAAATTACGCAATAAAAGTGATGTATGGATAGATATAACGAAAGAATCTTGCAATAATTGAGTGTAAATGGAAGAGTCACAAATGCACAGTTTGCACAAAAGATAGGTCTGTCTGCATCTGCATGCTTACGCCGTGTCCAAGAGTTAGAGAGTAAAGGGATCATTAAAGGCTATCGTGTATACTTGACTCCAAAAGACTTGGTCGTGGTTTTGTTGCATACGTTACAGTTGGTCTTTCTACACATACAAGTAAAGCACAGAAAAGTTTTGAAGATGCTATTTATCTATCACACGAAGTTGTGGAATGTCATAACGTAACGGGGAGATTTGAATACTTATTACGTGTAGAAACTACAGATTTAAAAAGCTACAAAGCATTCCATTCTGACACCCTTGGAATGCTACCTCACGTAACCATGATTACAACTCATGTAGTTATGGCGTCTACCAAGGATGAGCGAGCATGAACTGACGAGAATGTAACTTTTTTATATTGCTTTTCATATTCTACAGGCGACAGTTGATTATTGGAAACATGTCTTTGATTCGCAATGTCATGGCTTGTATATTGGGCATCCTGATCTGAATGTGAGTGTTTTTTTATCGAAGAACGCCGCCATATCTCCATCAGATAGAGCGTCTAATGCTAGATGCTTCAATCATGCGTAAAAGCCACTTGGATAGACGTCAAGTACGCTGCACATTCGTCGTACAGACCAGATAGGCATATAGGCTTTTATCTTACGAATCCCCTCATAAATTTCTATATAAAACAATGATTAGACGCACATCGCTCATTCTTATCTAGTGAGTTTCGCCAAAAACACACCTGATTAAATGGATTTAATAGGAAGTTCTAACGATGCACGATGTGCAAATGCTACAGCAAAATATTGAGAATCAATACCCTGAAATTCACAAAAAATGACTTAAATATCTGATGGTTGCAACCAAAACGGTACTTGATGGCTCTGACCTCACACTTACCAAAATTGGATGAGCTCTCGACACTGATACCACTGTGAAACATGCCATCAAACGTATCGACCAATTGCTTGGTGATAGCAATCTACACCGTGAAAAAGAATCCATATATGAATGGCATGCCTTCTTTATTGGTAAGCCCCTGATTCCCTACACACTAAATAGTTATATAATTGAACAAACTATGAGGTGTCATCATGAGCGGAAAACGCTATCCAGAAGAATTTAAAATCCAGGCCGTTGAACAGGTGACTAAACAAGGTCACACACTCAGTTCTACAGCAGAGCGACTTGGCATAAGTTACAAATCTCTGTGCGATTGGGTTAAGAAATACGATAAACCAGATAAACAGTGCAAGTATGAAGATGACCAAAGTGCTGAGTTACGCAAACTGAAAGCCGAACTTAAGCGTGTTACTATGGAGAGGGACATTCTAAAGGAAGCCGCGGTGTACTTTGCAGGGGAGTCAAAGAAAAGTACACGTTCATAATTGAACGGCTCCAACGCTATCCAGTTAAAGTTGTTTGCTGTGCTCTAGGCATTGAGCGTAGTGGGTTTTACGCGTGGCGTCGTCAGCCACTCAGTGCTCGAGCCAAAGAAGACCAACGCTTACTTGGCAAAATAAAACAATTTTGTCTAGAAAGTGGATGCGTCTACGGCTATCGAAATATCACAATCGATCTGAAAAGTGATGGAGAAATCTGTGGTAAAAACCGAGTATACAGACTGATGAAATCCGCCAATATTAAAGCTATTCGTGGCTATAAGAGGCATAAGGGATTTTATTCTGGGAAAGTTGACTTGGCTGCTCCAAACCTTCTGGAACGAGAATTTATGGTCGATAAACCAGACCTACGTTGGGTAACCGACTTTACTTATATACTGACTTACGAGGGTTGGCTTACTTTACCGTTGTTATTGATTTATTCTCCAGAAAAGTCGTCGGGTGGACGATGAAAAGTAGCCCAAAAACTGATCTTGTTATTGATGCCTTGTTGATGGTGATTTGGCGTAGACGACCAAGTGAACAGGTACTCGTTCACTCAGATCAAGGCGTGCAATATACCTAGAGCGACTGGCGCAGTTTCCTAAAAGAGCACAATATGGAAATTAGCATGAGTCGAAAGGGAAACTGTCACGACAACGCCGTTGCTGAGAGTTTTTTCTCGCTGCTCAAGAAAGATAGAGTAAAGCGAAGAATTTACAAAACCCGTGATGAAGCCCGCTCTGAGATATTTGAATATATCGAGTGCTTCTACAATCCAAAACGGAATCATGGTACTAATGGTGGGCTGTCACCGAATGAGTATGAAAGACAGTATTATCAGAAACTTGAAAGTGTGTAGAGTTCTGGGGTCTTACCAGTTTGTGGTTGGACGGAAAGCGTGGTTATTTACTAAAAGTGAGCGTGGTGCCCGTAGCAGCTGCATCTTATATAGCTTTAGTTGAGATAGCTAAAGCGAATGGCTTAGTCTTAGTACTGGCAGAGTATTTGACCCATTGCTTTAAGCGACTGGCGGTCGAACCAGATAACTTAGAAGCATTGATGCCATGGAACATCAAAGGGTTAAAAGCCGTTAAGTAAGAAAGATACGGAAGGCTAATCACCTTCCGTATCTTATTGCAGTAGGGTGTTTACCGCCAGCTTACAGTATACCTAAAACCCAATATTTTGTTTTAGAATTAAGTACCGTTATCTCCGATCTGAATTAGGAAGCAAAGCTCCTTTCACCACTATGTTTCAATGATAGTTGGGAGCCTCTTCAAGAAGATTGTTCAGTTAACTTCTTGTCAGGTTCTTGAAAAGGGCTCCTACGTGTCTCAGGTAGAATTGTTGAACAGTCTATTGAGTTTGTTCTAGTAAGTGCGTTTTTAGGAAGCGATCCATTGCTTGATAACCATCAAGACGGTTTTCTAGAGAGCGAAAACCATGTCCTTCGTTTTCTTTTACTATGTATTTCACATTAACGCCACGATCACGTAATGCTTTGACGATCTGGTCTGATTCACTTTTTACTACACGTGGGTCCTGGGCACCTTGTAGGACTAACAATGGTGCTTTAATTTGATCCACATGAAACACTGGAGAGTAAGCTTTCATCATTTCTGCATCTTCAGGGTCATTTGGGTTACCCACTTGTTCATGCAGCATAGCTAGGATTGGTATCCAGTACGATGGAATAGAATTCATGAAGGTCATTAGGTTGGAAATACCAACGTAGTCAATACCACATTTGTACAGATCAGGAGTAAATGTCACGCCTGCCAATGCTGCATATCCACCATATGATGCTCCGTAAATGCACACGTCGCCATCCTTGGCATAACCTTGGTTAATCGCCCATTTTACTCCGTCAGTAATGTCGTCTTGCATCGACTGCCCCCATTGCTTGAATGACTTCTCCCAGAATTCACGTCCATAGCCAGTTGACCCTCGAAAGTTCATTTGTAGTACGGCAATACCACGGTTAGCAAATAGTTGTACTTCAGGTTGGAATCCCCAATTATCACGCTCCCACGGACCACCGTGTGGCAATACAATTAAAGGTAAGTTTTTTGCTTCACGACCTTTTGGTAGTGTTAAATAACCATGAATGGTTTCGCCATCACGAGCGGTGTAAGAAATAGGTTTCATCTTCGCCATATCTTCTGGCTTGTGCCATGGAGCATTTTCTGCCAATTTTTCTAGTATGTCTCTATCACGATCGTAATAATAATAGTTTGGACGATCAACGTCACTGTATGTAACAACAATCATCTTACGTTCGTCACGGGTCATGTTGCTGACTGCTATTTCTACTCCTGGTAACTTTTCTTGTAGACGGTTAAATGTTTTTTCGTAACCTTTATCAAGGAAGTGGTAATGAAGCTTATCGGTTACATACGAGATAGTTGTCAACTTATTGAGGGCATTTGAGTAACTTGCATTGGTCACGTCGACCTTTGGGTGAGTGAATATCTCACGAACCTCTTTGTTGGCTTTCACGTCGTACTCAACAATAGCAGATTTATCGCGGGTGATCCGAGACGCAACATACAGATTCTTATTATCTGGTGTGAACGAGATTGGTGAAAATTGATCCTTAAAAGTTAGTTTTTTTAAAGGATGAAACTCTTCGTTCACTGTATTCCGATACAGAACGGTGGTATTGACGCCGTCTGAGGTTAAAATTACACGAATATTCCCTTTATGGTCAGTTCCCCAATAACGTACGTTGCCCGGATTTTGTGCAACAAGTGTATTTTTGCCGGTTTTCAAATTATGACGATAAACATCAAATATTTGTGAATTACGTTCATTGGTTGATATAAGGATATCATCAGGTTGGTTATCTAGTGGATCGAGTACGTAAGCCTTTACCCCTGATGTAGGTGTGATGGCTTGTTCTTTGCCTGTTTTGACATTGACGGCCACAAGATAGAAATTTTCATCACCACTAGTATCGCGTGAGTAAATAATTGTGTCATCACCAACCCAATAGTAGTTATCTATATCACGTGTGGAAACTGAAGTAATGCGTTTAATGTCTTCTGGTTTTCCTATCGGATGAACAAACACGTTGCGGCGGTCTTGCCATGGTTTCATCATTGAGATGTACTCACCAGCTGGAGATATCTGGTAGTTAGATACTTCTGAATTTCGAAAGAAGTAGTCAACGGGATACTCAGGTGGAATAGTCTCGGTATTTGTGATAGCGGAGGTTTGACTGCAACCTACCAGTAGTAGTCCAAAAGCGGTAGCAAGAATGAATCGGCGAATCGTCATTGTATAATACTCCTTGTGTTGAAAATCTGCCTGTATCATTTATGTCGGTTTGAGAGGATAAATTATCATCATCAAAAAAGAGGAGAGACAAAGCAGCGAAAGAAAATCCAGAATTGAATAGATGAATAGATGAATAGATGAATAGAGCTTACCTTGTAAGCATTTTTAAATCTATACATAACGACTATACAATATTCGAACTTTCTTCCTGAAATTAACATTGGCTGGAGGTGTAGATACCATCTCTCAGAAACGACCACAAACTTAATTTAAGGTTAATTCAGACTGATATCTTGTCTGATTTTTTATAACGCCAAAACATATTTGAATTAGCTTTCTCATAGCTGCACCTAACGCTTGCATTTTTGTTTTACCAGCGGCTAATAGCCGCTTTTTTTGTGCTTTGATATCGGGATTGTATTTGCCAGCGCTAACTGCGGCCAAAAATATTTTTGACCGAATTCGAGATGGTCCAATTTTACTCAATGTGGTTCTACCTTTAAATGAGCCAGACTCATTAAGCCTTGGCGTAAGACCTACAAATGCAGCCGCTTGCTTGGCTGTTGAGAAGCTCTTAGCTGAAAATAAATACACCAGCTCTCTCGACATTACCTTTCCGATACCTACAACACTCATAAGTAAATCATGATTTTTACTCATGACGGGACAAGCCGAAATGATGACATCAATTTCACGTTCAATGTCCTTAATTTCATCATCTAAAATGTGGACAATTCGTTTAATTGATAACAGAACTCGCTCATGAGAAGCACTGATTGTGCAAGCTTCAAGTCGGTTGCTTTCTCTCAAACGATCTTTTTCCAACGCTGACAGCCTACGAACTAACGCTTTGATTGACCTTATGTTCTCGGCATCTGGTTTCCACAAAGAAGTATGCTCATATTGTGCATCACCGTATCTTGCAAGCATATATGAGTCTGATTTATCAGTTTTATGAATTAACCCTAGCGATTGAGAGAATTTCTTCGCTTTACCTGGGTTTGAAATGATGATTTGAAAACCTGACGTGTGTAAATATAAAGCGATGGCTTCATGATAAACGCCTGTAGATTCCATCGTAATGACGATTTCGTTGGGTTGGCATCTAGCTTGCCTTAACAACCAATCATTGATTATTGAATAATCGACTTTCCGATTTTTAAAACACCGAAATTTTCGACCGCTCTTGGTTTGATTTAGTAATAAACAGAAATCTAAAGAATCTTTACTCACATCAATTCCAACATTTACTCTCATATCAACGAGGCTTTGTTGCGTAATTAAATTTAGAGATAGAGCCACCCCGTTTCGCGTATTCCTTAGTCAATACGACAAGTTTCAGGCATACCTAACCCAGTAAGCTTGTTCAACGCTTTTATCATCGCGTAAGTTTCACCCACCTGTGCATTGTAATTTCTTAAGCTCAGTTGCCCTCCTAGCAACTGTTTAACTCGATACATTGCTGTTTCTGAGAGTGAACGTTTGTGGTATCCATACCGCTCTTTCCAATACTTATTTGAGCCGTATAATTTCTGGCAACCCACGGCGAGATTTCGAGGGTGACCACGCTCCCAGAAGGCTGCCCCTTCTCTTGGGGGAATAAGCGCAATGGCTCCCTTAATCTTAATAGCAGCGTGACACGCTCTCGTGTCGTAAGCGCCATCACCAGACACCTCAAGGATACTTCGGCGTGTTTGTTTCAGTAAGTTAGGGAATACTTCTCCATCTGTAACCGTCGATAAACTTAGCTCGGCGGCAATGATCTCATGAGTGTTGGTATCGACGGCAATATGAAGCTTTCTCCAGACTCTACGCTTGCCATCCGTCCCGTGTTTTTTGACTTTCCATTCACCTTCGCCATAAACCTTAAGGCCAGTTGAATCAATGGCTAGGTGTTGTATCGCTCCTCTCGTTTTAGTCTTAAATGAAACCTCAACTTGCTTGGCTCTACGACTGATGCAGGTGTAATGCGGACAACTTAACGGTACATGGGCTAACCTAAATATCGAGTCGATAAATCCTTGAAGCGCTCTCAATGGCATAGAAAAAACTCGTTTCACCATGAGTGCTGTCGTGATAGCTAAATCACTGAACCGACGCGGCCTCCCGCGCTTATTCTGTTTACTTTGCGCCCACCCGCTTATTGCTTCTTCATCAATCCAAAAGGTCAGAGAGCCACGGTTAATGAGTGATTGGTTGTATTGCTTCCAGTTGGTTGTTTTGTAACGAGGCTTAGGCATAGGGCTACGAGAGAGGGGGGAGGTAGCTGATCAGATCGTAGGTTCTTGATTTAGTTCCATTGAATTACGCAACAAAGCCTATCAACGACTCCACTTGTGCATACAGCGTCATTAGTTAATAACTAAGCGCTCGGATACCATCCAGTATTAGAGAAAGTAAAATCAGGGGATAATCTACAGCTCAATGTTAAACATTACGTGGTCAAACATCCTCACTGATTTTAGAGCTTGGAGGATAGCTAATCATCCAAAACTTCAATGGCTTTTAGATAATAAGCATTCAATTAAATAACCAAGGTTACCGTATGAACTTAAAGTCTATCGCTTTATCAATAACAACGTTATCAGCACTTGCAATGAGTGGCTGTGCGTCTAATGATGATTTAATCGCAGCACAAGAAAAACAACAGCAACAAATTACTCAACTCGAATCTCAAATCGAAAAAGTTGAGCAAAAGACGCAAAAGCAAGAGCGCGCTATTCAAATGGCGAACCAGCAAACCAATAAACTTCTGACAGACCAAGCAAAAGAGAAAGAGCAGAAGAGTATGCGCTATGTCGTAAAAGAAAACGATACATTATATAGCATTGCTAAAGAGCACCGTATGGGAGTGGATGCATTAACACAGCTTAACCCACAACTTTCTAACCCTAACCTATTGCTTATTGGGAGCACGATTAACGTTAAGTAATATTTTTTAGTAAAGACGGGGTTCTGCTGTTCAATTACCAGAACCCTATTCCTAGTTTATGAACGGCTGTGCTTAAAGGAAATACAATTTACCTTTCACCGAGCACTAAGGCTGACAGTCTTGAATAAACACAGTCGACCGAAATAAAAATGTGTGCGTGTGATACGCAGTTGTTAAAAATAACCCCCTTTTAATTACTACTTGTTCCAAAACAACGATGTCCTTCGCCATAATGCTTTGTGTCAAGCTTGGCTAAGTAAGTGGCCCTCCCATAGGCATCGAATAACTTCTCTTGCCAACCCAGTTGATTACGCCTGATCACGTATCCCGACTTATCTGGAAACTCCACCAGCGGCATGTAATTTTCCATGTCATCGGACAATGACAATAGAAATAACCTCCTCTCCATGTTCTGCATGGCTCTTGCCCAAGCCGTGTAGACTTTACCGCTCAAGTGCTCAGGATTAAGCCTCGTATAATCACCCAAGCCACTGTAGTACTCATTACTGACAATAATCATTACGTGATAATGATCTTTCTCAGCACTCTTACGCTCTCTTGCCCAAATGTAACGCACTGGACATGCGTGTACCTTTTGACCGTAACGTTGCTTACGTTTCCGTTCAGCTTCAATTTGACTGCGTAATGACTCTATAAATAACGTCATTGGATTCAAATCATAAAGAGCATAACCATCAATAGAACAGGTTGACGGCAAACGTAAATCCACTCGAAACACTAAAATACGAGCACTATGATTCGCTAATGCTTTATTAAATACCTTCTGTATTGATAACAAGTAATCCTTGTTATGTACGTATTGAGTAAATATAGGGTAATTAATATTTTCCATACCTATCCTCATTGAACTTATTCTTAACTAATATATACACGTGCATTAGCATACACCTTAGTATATATGCATTAAGGTATTATTATTGAGTTGGTATTAATGTATTGCTTTAAATGTATTACTGATTGTTAGATGTATATTACCAATAACCGACCCGAACGATAATGAAATAAACATTAAAAATCCAAACAACCATTGGTTATTATTTAAAATAGATCATTACAAACAACTCCGAAGTTAATTTATATGAGGCGTTTAATTTAAAAGGAATCTAAGAAATGAAACTATTTAAATTTATATACATCATCTTTTTGTCAACTTTACTTGCTGTAGGTTTCCTTAAACTTGCAGGACTCCCATTGATACAACCTCTTGTTCTCATTGGGTAAGCGCCCGATACATTGACTCTCAACCATGCCTAAATGTTTAGTAATGAGACATAGGCAAGGGTGGAATCGAAACCGTTGATAAATCTACTTGCTGTTTAGGTAAGTCTTGTGGATGCGCAGGAAATAGATCAATGACCTTCGTTTGGCCTACTAGCAACTGTGAGAACCGAGGGTCGGGCCCCAAATAGTCTAATGCTGCCTTTAGAGCTTTACTCTTTCGCAAACAATTGGGACCATACTGGAGAATATAGTTATTCTTGATGTACCGAGTCCCTGCATTTGCTCTTTGTGCTAACCAATTCGCTAATACCTCCGCATCAAGTACATACTGTGGGGGACTTGGTGGTGAACAAAATAGCCCCATAAACTCTGACGAATAATAGGCCACAATGTTGATGGCATCCCAGAGCGTCGAGAGCGGTATCTCTGAGAGAGTTTCATCCTCTGAGTAGACTTCAAAACAATGCAATATTGCAGCAACACGAACTGTGTTTTCAACAAGCTTAGAAGCATGGTCTTTAGCAAACTCAAATCGTCCACCTGGCTTCATGCTCGTTTCAATTTCATTTGAAATTTCCGTAAGGACCTTTTTAGCGTCATAGCAGAATTTAACGACTCTTCGTTTGCGCTCGTCGATTTCTAGTGGCAATAGCTGAAGTAATGAATAGACTCGTTCATTGAATTCATCGATTGCTTCCGTTGGAATCTTTATGCCGTACGATTGACGGTTGCCACAGTTTGAAGGCGGATAGCAGAGTAAGAAACGAGCGAAGAAGCCATTATCACGTACATCATCTGTAGATTTTGTGATAAACTTTTTCACGGTACTTACTTGAGTCATGATCGCTACGGTCAAGCGAGCATCTTCAATGATGATATCATTGCTTGATTTTCTGCTTACTCTGGTGTCTTCGCCTGACCAAAGATCGTTCAAAAAGCTAGTGTTTCTCATGAGTAGAGAATTTAGGATCTTGGCCCCTTCGCTGCTGCTAAGTATTGCATTAGCCCCCACACCTTGTAGCTCAGCCTGCAAAGCTTGCGGCGTGACGTCTTCAAACCGGATAACTCTCGGCTTAGGCGCTTGCGGCTCGTTCAATTGATGATCGACAAGCCTTTCAATGGCAATGTCTTTCTCTTCATTAGAAGCATCAAGCATTTCTTGCATTAAATACTTCTCTACCTCTCGATATTCACTTATGATTAGGGCATGCCTAACTAAGGCTCGCTTTAAGCGCTTAGTATCATCAAGCATGAACCTCTTGAGTCCTTTAATTACTTTCGATTCAAGACTCGATTTTCGCTCGCCAGAACCAGCAACAGTCAATATGTTCAAAGAAATTGGACCTGCTTTGCCTGTTAATGGATTCTCCACATCCACTAATCCCTGAAGGGAGGTTGAGGACGCGGCTAGAGCTGCCGACAAATTCATTGCGCGTGGCGTTTGAGTCATCTGCTCAAGATTGTCTAAGGCTCTAAAAATAGTAGAATCGTTTCTGAAGTAGGGCGGTACGGATTGGTAAGGAAACCAAGCTGTGCCCTGAAGGCCTATAGGAAGCACATTGCTCATTGAATGCCCCCCTCATCATCAGACTGACGCGCTCTAGTTCTAGAGTATATCCACGCATGGATTTCGGACGACAACCAACCGACAGCTCGCGAACCAAGAGCTACGGGGTTAGGAAAAGTTGAATCGTATCTGGGTGAGTTGTGATTGAGCTTGTCGTAAATAGACGATCTAGAAAGCCCCGTGATTTTTATTAGGTCATGAATACGATAGATGTGTGTGTCATTGCTATTCATTTATGTTCCTCCTATTTGTAACCAGAGAGTACACTTTAAATCAAAGCAAAAATCGAATCATCGTACTTAGGAAACTCCATAAACTCCAAAGTGGCATTAAGAACTGTTTTTTTGAAGCCCATCACAACTAAGCTATAAAACGGCGCATGGGAGTTTGGAATTAGGAAAGGCTATTGACAGGGGGCTAGTTCTATCGGTTGATTATCGTTCTCACGAACGTGCAGCACATTGCCAATGTCAAAGCCATAAGGTGAGGAATTGCTGCTAGTACAGGGGCTGTAAAGCCGAAAGTACCATAGTTGAAACCACCGACTAAAGTCGGTGGTTTCAATCTTCTAGAAATCAATGAACAATTCCGATCTAGAATGGTGTTATTGCAGCTGACCATTCAGTTTCGTCTATTGAAAAGTGCCATACAATAGCTTTTGTACTCGTTATTCGAAAAAACGACATTATCTAGTTTGTTATTTAAACTTAAATTGATCAAATGCGGTAAGATTGGTGGTTCTAAAAAAGGTTCTTCCGGTTTATCGTTACTATCTACGCTCTCACTTATCGTCACTCTCACCTTTGGATTGATAAACCGTTCATAAGCCTGCGCCTTTCTGCTAGCTTTAAGCTTTTCCTCATTTTTCAGTACGTATTTATCTATTAACTTTGCCTTTTCGCTTGATTCTTTAGTGCCCAACAAAGGATTTTTTTCATAGATAAAATGAGCAAAAGCTGCCAGAGAGCACAATATTTTATAATCCTCATTTCTATAACTCACACCTACTTTATAAAGTGAATCTTTATAATCATCTATATCTTCAACTGAAGGAAGGGAGGATAGCGAAATGCTATCCTTCAAAGCATCTTCATGTTTTTTATCACAAAAGATATCATCCATTTTCATATTCAAGAATGAGATATTACTCACTTCAGAAAATACTTTTTCTCCTTGTTGCGATATATAATACTTACCAAAAAACTTAAGACTAAAAGTGGTTCCCAGTATCCTGCGCCATTTTTCTCTTTCAGAAAAACAGCTTATCCCTATCTTATTATTTATTAATTCCTCTATATGGGAAAATGCATCAAATTCTTTTTCGCCATGCTCATCAAATAAAAAAACCAGCGGTGATTCTTTAATCTGGCATTTTCCAAAATTTATAATATTGTGTACATCAGGTAATTGCAGACTTAATTCAACCAAAAAACCTTGAGTGGCATTGTTACCAATAATTTCCGATAAGTTATAATTCAAGGGGTGTCTATATGAATTCAGTAAACAAATGGCTTCGTATGGTTTTTTATTCCATTCATCGCCATCACTACCAACACCAAACCAGAGATAGGACTGTTCAGGTGGACGGTAATAAAGTGGTATGCCTGACTTGATGGATCGTTGAAGGATGGTATCTAGTGTACTACCTAATTTTGAAATGTGAGTAAATGGCAAACCATTCTCCCCTATAAGACTGCTATTCCTGCTACAAATAGCAAAAGTAGCAGGTTATATACCAAAGTGTCGACGCAAAAAAGTTGCTTTTGTCGGCGATATCGTCTCTTTCTTCTTAGGAGCAAGAGCTTGTAACTTTCTTCCCCACACCTGCATTACAAGCAATTGCTCATCAAAGTAGTCGTAGTGATTGTAGACTCGCAACATACCAGGTAATTGATGCCTGACAGCTTTTTCGACTGCGACTATATCAAGCTTCATTTCATTGACTAAAGGATCGACGTGAAACTAAAAAGATTTATCGTTTTATCCCAAGAGCCGAATATGTTCATGAACCCTGCTAAGGGAAATACTCTCTATAATGTACAAAAAATTGAAATAACCAAAGATGTTAATTAGGGAAAATGAAAGCCTAAACATTGGCTTTCATTCCAATTTTAGATTAAACAACTAACTTAATATTTACTGTCCCTGTCACACTATAGCTCCCTCGACTAGCTTTCTCTATATGCTCACTCCACCAGCACATTACTTTACGGCGACGCTCTAGGTAGTCGGTACGATTATAGGCGCTACGAACTTGGTTTTTATCAACATGAGCAAGACAAGTCTCAATCACATCATAATCAAAACCTTGCTCATTTAGTGTCGTACTAGCTATTGAGCGCATCCCATGGGATACAAGGCGGCCACCATAGCCCATACGCTTTAGGGCGGCATTTGCCGTTTGGCTGTTACATGGTTTTTTCGGATCTTTGTCTGAAGGAAATATAAACTCTCTATGCCCACTAATCGGCTTAATGACCTCAAGTATATCAAGCATTTGGGGAGTTAAAGGAACTCGATGTTCTTTTCGTTTTTTCATTCGTTCAGCCGGAATAATCCACACCTCATTTTCTAGATCTAGTTCATCCCAACGAGCGTTACTTGCTTCAGCAGGGCGTGTAATCGTGTGTAGTTGCCATTCTAAGAGACAACGGGTCGTTTTCTTGATATTGGCGTTAGCAATGGCTTGCATTAGTTCAGGAAGCTCTTGAGGGGTAATCGCCTTCATATGTTTCTTTTCAGGTCTTTGAAAAACGGCTTTGATATTGGTTAGAGGGTTCGCATGAATAATGCCTGCGTTAACGGCGTAGCCCATAATCTCATTCATACGCTGGCTTAATCGCTTAATTGTTTCTAAGCTGCCTTTTGCCTCTATCGGACGTAGCAATTCTATCACCATAGGGGCTGTGATCTGGCTGATTGGTGTTTGGGCAAGGGTAGGGAAGATATTTCTTTCCAGAGAACGCCAAATGTCATCAGCGTAATTCTGAGTAACTTGGGTTTTCTTGAGCTTAAACCATTCGGAAGCAATATTGATAAAGGTATGCTCGGTGAGTGCTTTTTGCTGTTCTTTTTCTTGAGCTTTTTTAGTTCGGGGGTCAATACCTTCAGCTAATAGTTGTCTATGCTCGAAGTTGAGCTGTTTTGCTTTGGAGAAACTCAGGGAAGGGTAAGTGCCTAAACTCAGCTTGGCACGCTTACCAGTTTCTGGACTTGTATAAGTAGTGCGCCATGATTTAGTTCCGTTCGGCAATACACGCAGTTGTAAACCGTCACCCACAGAAATCGTGTATTCCCCCTCCTGTGGTTTTGCGTTCTTTAGCTTGGTATCCGTTATTCTACCTGTGGTCTTAGCCATTTTTACCCTCGTATAGTTACCCAATATTTTGGGTTATTTTACATTGGGTAACGTATTGGGTAAACGATAACGAATAAGTTACTGGGCGTTAAAAAACACTAATGGACGCTAAGGTATTGATCATAAAGGGTTACAGGCACAAAAAAAGACGTCCTAGGACGTCTTTAGATACTGAGTTGGTGGAGCTGGCGGGAGTTGAACCCGCGTCCAAAAATCATTCATCATTGGTACTACATGCTTAGTCGATCTTTAATTTCACCAGCAACCTGCGAACCGACACGCTAGTTAAAGGCTAACCTGAATTATAATTCGCGCTTTTCCTCTCAGGTGGGAGAATCCGCGCTAGCTAGTTTGGGTTTGATCTCTTATTGGTCCCCGTCTTACGAGCGGAAGCTAGGGTAAGAGAGCTCTGAGCAGGTTATTAAGCTGCTAGTGCGTAGTTTTCGTCGTTTGCGACTATTTTTTTGCGGCTTTTAACGTGGCCAACCGCCCCACGGCATGCACCTCAGACTTCAAAATTCCTGTCGAATCCTAAATCAGCCCCAAGTGTTATTTGCATAGTACCAGAAAAGCATTACCTGTCTAGCTCTGTGCGTTTAAGTGCTTAAAATTAGCGCAAATTACTCTTCATAATTCGTGCTTTATCTCTCGCCCAATCTTTTTCTTTCATATCAGTACGTTTATCGTGCAGCTTTTTACCTTTCGCTACGCCAACTTTAATCTTAGCCCAAGAGCGAGACCAGTATAGTGCGGTTGCGACAAGTGTCATGCCTTCACGGTTAATACGACCGATCAGGTTATCGAGTTCTTTTCTCGACATCAGTAATTTACGGATACGTGTTGGGTTCGCCACGATATGAGTACTCGCTTGAGTCAGCGGAGTGATCGTCATACCACTAATGAAAGCTTCACCATCTCGGATGTAGACGTAGCTTTCTGCGATGTTGGTTTTGCCTTCACGTAGGGATTTGACTTCCCAGCCTTGTAGCTCAAGCCCCGCTTCTATCTCATCATCGATGAAATATTCGTGGCGAGCTTTCTTATTAAGCGCAATGGTATTGCTACCGGCTTTTGATTTTGATTTATTCTTTGCCATAATGGCCCCATTATACGGATTGCACCCTAATTGGGGAATCCTTTTTATTTGCGCTCTAGCCCAATACAATTAAAATTGCAGTTTGTGTTAATGTAACGCTGTCTTTAACAGGAGTCTATATGCCAAAGGTTACTCGTTCAGCATTAGTGTCTTTTAGTGCCGACCAGATGTTCAGCTTGGTCAATGATGTTGCTCGTTATCCTGAGTTTTTGCCAGGGTGTTCTGGTTCTCGTGTGATCGAATCTTCAGATTCCGCGATGGTGGCTTCGGTTGATGTCTCTAAAGCGGGGATCAGCAAAACATTCACCACGTCGAATCGCATGGCGGATGGCGCCGAGATTTTAATGGAGCTGGTGGACGGCCCGTTTAAAAAGTTGCAGGGGGGGTGGTATTTTACTCCACTCGACGAGCAAGCGTGTAAGGTTGAACTTAAGTTGGAGTTTGAATTTTCTAGCCGCATGATTGAAATGGCATTTGGTAAGATTTTTAATGAGCTGACAAGCAATATGGTCAGTGCTTTTACTCAACGAGCAAAACAGGTTTATTAAACCATGACGATTGAATCGGATATGATCCACGTAGAGGTGGTGTTTGCGCTTCCCCATGAGCAGCGTGTATTTACCTTAGTGGTGAACAAGAACGCAACCGTTGAAGAGATTATTGCGCAGTCTGGTGTCTTAGAGTTGTACCCAGAGATCGACTTAACGAAAAACAAGGTTGGCGTATTTAGCCGCAATGTTAAGCTAGATGCGACGGTTCGTGATAAAGATCGTATCGAAATTTATCGCGCACTATTGGCTGATCCTAAAGAGATTCGCCGTAAGCGGGCTGAACAAGCCAAAGCGGCCGCAGCTAAATCGTGATACCAAACAAATTTGAGTAACAAGAGAGCTCGCGACATCGGCGAGCTTTTTTGTGCTTAGGCGATAAAGATTAACGTGTATGCTGATATGAAAAAGCCTGTTCAATGTGAACAGGCTTTTGCGATTCTTGCTTGAGGGCTTTGTTTACTCAAGCTAGCGAAGGCTTTCGAAGAACTCATCACTGGCTTTAAAATCGCCATTGATCGTGACTAAGGTACCCGCAGCACTAAACTTAACGACGAGGTTTTTCTGAATAGGGTCTTCATGGCCTTTGGTGTGGTGATAAATGTAGTACCACGTATCTGGGTAGCCATTTTCGATAAGCATAGGTGAGCCCATAACGTAACGAACTTGGGTTTTTGTCATGCCAAACTTGAGCTGATCGACCGCTTCTTGTTCAACGTAGTTACCCTGATTGATGTCAATTCGATAAACCAACTTCTCTAGTACAGAGCAACCGGTCAACATTGTTAGTGCAAGTGGAACTGCAACTAACCACTTTTTAATTCGCATAGTCTGAGATCTTTCTTCGCTAAAATACAGCCTGATAATAAACAAGCTCCAGCAAGAAGTAAAAAGCTCCTTGCCCTTTGAGCTTGTTATGACTGGCAATTTTGAATTAAGTTGCAAAATTGCCAATATTTTTCGGTAAATTATCAGAAAGTTGCTGAAGATGTAACCTAAGCGGCGATAAGTAATTCTTTTGCATTGGCGAGTGTCGACTCAGTGATCTGGCTGCCACCAAGCAGACGAGCAAGTTCTGAAATGCGTTGTTGCTCATCCAAGGTGTGCATTTGGGTCTCTGTTTTGCCTGATTTCGTGTTCTTAGCAACGAACAGTTGTTGATGCCCACAACCGGCCACTTGAGGTAGGTGGGTCACACACATCACTTGGGTCGATTCACCCAGTGTGCGCAGCATTTTCCCAACAACCGCAGCGGTTGGCCCGCTGATACCCACATCGACTTCATCGAAAATCAGGCTTGGTGTATCGACTTTTTGTGCCGTGATCACCTGAATCGCCAGTGAGATTCGTGATAACTCACCACCAGAAGCTACTTTAGCAATGGGCTGCATTGGTTGGCCTGGGTTGGTCGAAACAATGAAGGTCACGTTATCCATACCCAATGGCGATGGGTGGGTGTTGGTGTTGTTCACTTCTATTGCAAACTGCGCTTTTTCCATGCTGAGTTCGTGCATGCTTTGTGTGATCAGTTTGTTGAGCTCTTTGGCGTAACGAACGCGAGACTTGTGCAGTTTCTCTGATTTAGCAACGAACGATTGGTATTGGTGCTCAACATCGTTGGCTAATTCTTCTAGCTTTTCATCTGAGCAATCCAGTGCTTCAACTTGTTGCAATAAGTCTTGATGGTGCTTATATAACTCTTCTGGCAACACATGATGCTTGCGAGACATTGACATCACTTTTGAAAAGCGCTCTTCAACGTAAGCCATACGGCCAGGATCGACATCGATGCTGTCTAGGTAAGATCTTAATTCGTTATTGGTTTCTTCAATCTGAATGATGGCTTCAGAGAGCAGATTTGGCAGTTCAGCCAGTCTTTCATCAAGATCTGCTAACTGAATTAAGGCGTTATTGGCCGATTGCAAAATACCAAGCGCATTAACTTCTTCACCTTCATAAATAAGCTCGATAGCTTGTTGGCAGGTTGTGGCCAGCTCTCCGCTATTGGAGAGGCGCTTATGCTCTTGTTCGAGGTCTTCATATTCTTCCTCCCCAATAGATAGCTCATTTAACTCTTTGATTTGGTACTCAAGTAGTTGTTTTTGAGCTTGGTTTTGCTGGCTATTTTCACGTAACTCTTTTAAGTGGTTATCCGCTTGTCGCCATGCTTGGTAGGCATGACGAGTCGATTTTAATAGGTTCAAGTGGCCTGCGTATTGGTCAAGCATCGCCATTTGATAATCACTTTTCATTAATTGATGGTGCGCGTGTTGACCATGAATGTTGATCAACAGCTGACCCAGAGACTTCAATTGTGAAAGAGGGACAGGACTGCCGTTGATGAATGCGCGAGAACGACCTTCTTTAGAGATGGTTCTGCGTAATATGCATTCACCGCCATCCAGCAGTTCATTATCCTCTAACCAGCGGGTAGCATGCAGATTGTTCTCAAGTAAAAAAGCGGCACTGACTTCGGTTTTTTGTTCACCTTGTCGAACCATTCCTGCATCGGATCTTCCTCCAAGACATAAACCTAATGCATCGATAGCGATAGATTTACCCGCCCCCGTTTCACCGGTGATTGTTGTCATGCCTTTAGAGAGTTCTAGCTGTAAAGACTTAACAATAGCGAAATTATTAACACTTAAATGAGCCAGCATTTTTATTTACCTGTATAACTGAACAATACTGTATATAAGTTCAGTATATACTGTTTCTTTATACAGTAAAGTCGACAGGTAAAAATTTTTGTGAAGAGGATCTAAACCTTACGGGACGAGGAGTGGGTTTCTGAGTGTCATTCCATAGAGCTACAAAGGAAAGAGATCGGGAATCGGTTATCGTTTTCGACTCGCTTCGAGAGATCCCCAACTCGGTCGTGCCTCCCTCTTGAGGATGACGTTGTTTGTTTTGCTGTAGTGGCGGTGAGTCAGAAGTGTCATTCCATAGAGTGACGAAGGAGTGAGTCGGGAATCTGTTTTCGCCTCGCTTTGAGAGCTCTCCAACTCTGTTGTTCTTCCCTCTTGAGGATGACGTTGTTTGTTTTGCTGTAGTGGCGGTGAGTCAGAAGTGTCATTCCATAGAGTGACGAAGGAGTGAGTCGGGAATCTGTTTTCGCCTCGCTTTGAGAGCTCTCCAACTCTGTTGTTCTTCCCTCTTGAGGATGACGTTGTTTGTTTTGCTGTAGTGGCGGTGAGTTAGAAGTGTCACTCCATAGAGCGACGAGGGAGTGAGTCGGGAATCTGTTTTCGACTCGCTTCGAGAGATCCGCAACTCGGTCGTACCTCCCTCTCAGGAATGTCGTTGTTTGTCATGGTGTCGTGGCGGTGAGCTAGAAGTGTCATTCCATAGAGCGACGAAGGAGAGAGTAGGGAATCTGTTTTCGACTCGTTTTGAGAGATCCCCAACTCGGTCGTGCCTCCCTCTTGAGGATGACGTTGTTTGTTTGGGGGTAGTGGCGGTGAGCTAGAAGTGTCATTCCATAGAGCGACGAAGGAGTGAGTAGGGAATCTGTTTTCGACTCGTTTTGAGAGATCCGCAACTCGGTCGTACCTCCCTCTTGAGGATGACGTTGTTTGTTTTGCTGTAGTGGCGGTGAGCTAGAAGTGTCATTCCATAGAGTGACGAAGGAGTGAGTAGGGAATCTCCAAAGGCTTGGCATCTTAGTTCTTTTTTCAAACTTATTCGTCAGACACCCATCTATCATTGGTATTGCCTATGTTGAGATGGAAGGAATGGATGTGAAACAACCAGCGATATACATACTGGCTAACCCGTCGGGGAGCTGCTTATATATTGGCGTGACGAGTAATTTAAAAGCGCGAATATGGCAGCACAAAAATGGCAGTGTCGATGGATTTAGTAAGCGGTATAACATTGACCGTTTGGTCTACTTTGAGCTTTATCTCGATATCACAGACGCCATCAAAAGAGAGAAGCAACTGAAAAAGTGGAAGCGAGAATGGAAAGAGAATTTAATTGCGGAAACGAATCGTAGCTGGAGTGATTTATACGATCACTTTTGAGAGATTCCTGACTCGGTCGTGCCTCCCTCTCAGGAATGACAGAACAATCTATCTTGTTCTGTCATTTGTTATTCGGAGCTTAAAACAGCTTACTCGACCAACCGAGTTTGTTACGTAAGACGTGATAGTAGCTGTAGTCTTTAGGGTGGATCAGTTTGAGTACATTTGGGCTTTGGTAGATGTGAATCTCATCGCCGGGAGAAACTGGCAATGAAATTTGACCATCACAACTGACTTCCTGAGTTCCGCGGTTGTCCGGCGATACAATTAGCTTGATGTGACGCTTGCCATCCACCACAAGTGGTCGGCTTGAAAGGGTGTGCGGGAACATTGGCACTAAAGAGATAGCATTCAGGCTTGATGACAGAATAGGGCCGCCGCCAGAAAGTGAATAGGCGGTTGAACCTGTTGGGGTTGATACGATCAGGCCATCTGACCGTTGTGAGAAGGCGAAGCTGTCATCGATATACACTTCAAACTCGATCATGCGCGCGACTTGACCAGGGTGGAGCACGGCTTCATTGAGAGCCGCATTATGGCTTTTTATTTGGCCGTGACGATGTATCTCTGTTTCGAGTAGGAATCGCTCTTCTTCGACGAATTCTCCCTTAAGCACGTCGGTTAGCGCGCGCTGGAAGTTTTCAGGATTTAGGTCAGTTAGAAAGCCAAGGTTGCCTCGGTTAACACCAATCACTGAAATATCGAAACGTGACAAGATTCTCGCGGCACCGAGCATATTTCCATCGCCACCCACCACAATCGCGAGATCAGCCCGTTTACCTAATTCAACTAGGCTGGAAAAATGTTCTTGTGGGATATCATTCAAAATAGCGGAGAGCCGGTCGTCCACAAATACTTGATAACCCTCGGAACTTAACCACTGATAAAGCTCTCGGTGAGTCTGAATTGCTTGCTGATCTCGAGGTTTACCAATAATAGCGATGACTTCAAATGGCTTTTTCATAACGTTTCCAAACGAATTAGGCTTGAATCAAAATTCTTCATCCCCATAATAAAGGCAAGTTGAACGTCTATGCGAGTGTTTTATATCAATTTGGGGTGTAAACACACCTGTCACTGGCATTGAAAACGAATTCTGGAGAGATCATGAGCAACGAAGAAAACAAAGTCACTGAAGCAGAGCTAGATCAAATCATTGCAGAAGCAGAGAAAGTTGAAGAAGCTGAACTGAATGAAGAGTCTGTTGATGAGCAAGAAGCAAAAATTGCTCAACTAGAAGCAGCATTGCTTTCTAGCGAATCTAAAGTGAAAGAACAACAAGATTCTGTTCTTCGCGCAAAAGCTGAAGTTGAAAATATGCGTCGTCGCAGCGAGCAAGAAATTGACAAAGCGCGTAAATTCGCTTTGAACAAGTTTGCTGAAGGCCTGCTTCCTGTTATCGATAACCTTGAGCGCGCTATGCAAGCAGCAGACGCTGAGAATGAAGTGGTTAAGCCATTATACGAAGGTGTTGAACTTACGCATAAAACGTTCGTAGACACGGTTGCTAAGTTTGGTCTTAAAGAGATCAATCCTGAAGGTGAGGCGTTCAACCCTGAATTCCACCAAGCAATGTCGATTCAAGAAAGCCCTGATCACGAATCAAACACGGTGATGTTCGTGATGCAAAAAGGCTACGAGCTAAATGGTCGTGTCGTTCGTCCTGCAATGGTTATGGTTGCTAAATAATTACGTATTACGTTGCCAAGTGATTGATTGGCGCATTGACTGAGTAAGTTGCTACGACAAAATAAATCACGGGTTTACGTAAAATAAAAAGAGAGGCATCGGCCTCTCTTTTTTTGTGCCTATAGCTTGAGAGTCTATATAAATAAGCATCAAAATCGCATTGAGAATGTCATTATTTTTATTTTATCCAGATCAATAATTTGGAGCTTTATATTATGAAATTGGTTGTTAATGGCAATGTGTTTTAGTGTTGCGGTTGTAGTGTTTTTGTAAATAAGTGCTTTTAATTGTTACCTTTGTATGTAAGATTCACTGCGGTATGGCGATCTTAGTCGCACATATAACTATAAAAGTACAAATTTTAAACACAACAGACTGGAGAAGAACGATGGACAAATCGCTCTCAAGTAAGATTTTTGTAGGCTTGTTTACCGGCCTACTTATTGGTACTGCTATTCAGTACCTATTCAGCGGCATTGCTATTTTTGATACCTACTTACTCGGCACTGCTGAAGGGGCTGGTGGTATGTTCGTATCACTGATTAAGCTGCTCGTCGTACCTCTGGTATACGTATCTATTGTTTGCGGTATCGTTGAGCTCAAAGATATTCGTTCATTTGGTCGTCTTGGTGGTAAAACCTTTGGTCTTTACATTATTAATACCATCATTGCGATTTCAGCCGCGCTAACGATTGGTCTCATTTTTCAACCGGGTGCGGGTGCGAATCTGGCGGGCACGGTTTCTGAAACCGTTGCGCTGACCACAACAGAAACACCGGATATCTTCTCTCTGGTTGTGAATATCGTTCCTAGTAACCCTGTAGAAGCGTTCGCCAGCGGTGACATGCTGCAAATCATCTTTATGGCAATTTTGACCGGTCTTGCGATTCAAGCGCTTGATTCTCGTGGTGGCCCAGCGATTAAGACCTTTAAGATGGCTAATGAAATCATGATGAAGCTTATCGGTTTGGTAATGAGCCTTGCACCTTACGGTGTATTCGCGCTGATGATTCAACTGGGTGCAACACTGGATGCAGACACGCTAATGTCAGTTGCTGGCTATGTGGCGCTTGTGGTTACTATGCTTGTGTTCTGGATTTTCTTCTTCTACCCAATGATGGTAGGGGCATTCACTCGCATTTCTCCAAAGCAGTTCTTACGTGCAACTCGTGAGCAGGTTCTATTTTCACTATCGACGGCAAGTTCGAATGCGACCATTCCAGTAACCATGCGTACGTTAACTGACAAATTGAACGTATCGAAGTCAGTGGCAGGTTTCGGGGTGCCACTTGGTGCAACCATGAACATGTCTGGTGTCTCTATCTATATCGCATTAGCAACGATGTTCGTAGCTAACGCCTTTGGTCAGCCAATCAATACTGCTGACATCTTCACTCTAGGTCTAACTATCTTGTTACTGTCTATCGGTGCTGGTGGTGTTCCTGGCGGTGGTGTTGTTATGGTCGGGGTTCTATTGCACCAACTAGGCTTGCCACCAGAAGGTCTAGCGATTGTGGCGGCTGTTGACCGTATTTGTGACATGTTCTGTACTTCTTCCAACGTTGTTGGTGATACTGCGGTTAACACTATCGTTGCGAAAACGGAAGGCGAAATTGGTAAAGAAGAAGTGGAAGTAGAAGCGAAACCAGTAGAAGCTTAATCTTCAAACTATCCAAAGCTAAAAGCGAGCCCAAGGGTTCGCTTTTTGTTTTAAACGACTTATAGGTCATTCCATAGAGCGAAGAATGAGCGAGTAGGGAATCTCTAAAAATTATCTATATTGCTGTTTGAGATCCCCAACTCGTTCGTGCCTCGCTCTTGAGGATGAAAGATAACTTCGAGAGTGAGGTTGAAATGCACCTAGGTGCAATTTAGTCGCATTTCCCGACAATCTTTTTTCATTTTTTTTCAATCTTTCCCTTGAAAAGCCATTTGCCGCCCTTATCTATGGTGCATACGAAAGCAAATTACATTTGCACTTTAATTTTGTGTATTAGGGTTGATTCCCTGATTACCACCCCCACATATGTGGGTATAGCAAAAACTTAATAGAAAATATTTCGGAGATGGCCTGATGGGTAAAATCATTGGTATTGATTTAGGTACTACTAACTCTTGTGTTGCTGTTCTTGACGGCGACAAACCACGCGTAATTGAAAATGCTGAAGGCGAACGCACAACTGCATCAGTAATCGCATACACAGAAGGCGAAACGCTAGTTGGTCAACCTGCGAAACGTCAAGCTGTTACTAACCCTCAAAACACACTATTCGCTATCAAGCGTCTAATCGGTCGTCGTTTTGAAGATGAAGAAGTTCAACGCGATATCGAAATCATGCCTTTCAACATCATTAAGGCTGATAACGGTGATGCATGGGTTGAAGCGCAAGGCCAAAAAATGGCTGCTCCTCAAGTATCTGCTGAAGTTCTTAAAAAGATGAAGAAAACAGCTGAAGACTTCCTAGGCGAAGAAGTAACTGGCGCAGTAGTAACGGTTCCTGCTTACTTTAACGATGCTCAACGTCAAGCAACTAAAGATGCTGGCCGTATCGCTGGTCTAGATGTTAAACGTATCATCAACGAACCAACTGCTGCTGCTCTAGCTTACGGTCTAGACAAGCAAGGTGGTGATCGCACTATCGCTGTATACGACCTTGGTGGTGGTACATTCGATATCTCTATCATCGAAATCGATGAAGTAGAAGGCGAGAAGACTTTCGAAGTTCTTTCAACTAACGGTGACACTCACCTTGGTGGTGAAGATTTCGATAACCGCATGATCAACTACCTAGTTGATGAGTTCAAGAAAGAGCAAGGTATCGACCTTAAAACTGATCCACTAGCAATGCAGCGTGTGAAAGAAGCAGCAGAAAAAGCGAAAATCGAGCTTTCTTCTACTACTCAAACTGACGTAAACCTACCTTACGTTACGGCTGATGCGACTGGTCCTAAGCACATGAACATCAAAGTGACTCGTGCGAAGCTTGAGTCTCTAGTTGAAGACCTAGTTCAACGTTCTCTTGAGCCATTAAAAGTAGCTCTAGCAGATGCTGACCTATCTGTAGGCGAAATCACTGACGTTATCCTAGTTGGTGGTCAGACTCGTATGCCTATGGTTCAAGCTAAAGTAACTGAATTTTTCGGTAAAGAGCCACGTAAAGACGTGAACCCTGACGAAGCTGTTGCAATGGGTGCGGCTGTTCAAGGTGGTGTACTAGCGGGTGACGTTAAAGACGTTCTACTACTAGACGTTACTCCTCTATCTTTCGGTATCGAAACGATGGGCGGCGTGATGACTAAGCTTATCGAGAAAAACACAACTATCCCTACTAAAGCGGATCAAGTGTTCTCTACAGCTGAAGACAACCAAAACGCAGTAACTATCCACGTTCTTCAAGGTGAGCGTAAGCAAGCGACTTACAACAAGTCTCTTGGTCAGTTCAACCTAGAAGGTATCCAACCAGCACCACGTGGCATGCCACAAATCGAAGTAACATTCGACCTAGATGCTGATGGTATCCTGAATGTATCTGCTAAAGATAAAGCGACGGGTAAAGAGCAGAAGATCACTATCCAAGCATCAGGCGGCCTGTCTGAGGAAGAGATCGAAGCAATGGTACAAGAAGCAGAAGCTAACAAAGAAGCGGACAAAAAGTTCGAAGAGCTAGTAACTGCACGTAACCAAGCTGACCAAATGATTCACGGTACTCGTAAGCAAGTAGAAGAAGCTGGTGAAGCTCTACCTGCAGACGAGAAAGAGAAGATCGAAGCGGCTATTACGGCACTAGAAGAAGTTAAGTCTGGTAACGACAAAGAAGCTATCGACGCTAAAGTTCAAGAACTTATGCAAGCCGCTCAAAAGCTAATGGAAATTGCTCAACAACAAGCTCAAGCACAGCAAGCTGGCGCTGAAGCGGGTGAGCAACCTAAGCAAGACGACGACGTTGTTGACGCTGAGTTTGAAGAAGTTAAAGACGACAAAAAATAATTTCGTTGCAGAGTAGCCTAATTTCGTTGTCGGAAGTGCTCACCTACTAACGTAGGCTCCGCGCTTCCACTTAGGACTCAAGCTATCTGCTTAGAAATTTGTCTCAAAGACTTATTAATACGGGCGTCAGAGGTAACTCTCACGCCCGTAAATTTGTATTTAGACTTGTCGATCTAGATAATAGCTTTATTCGGTGATTCAGCCGGCAGAACTTTTATCTAGATTGATACACAGACTACTGAAGTGATCATTCGGTAGTAGCAATTATTTTGGTGACCAAGAACATGTCAAAACGTGATTTTTACGAAGTATTAGGCGTAAGCCGCGATGCATCAGAGCGCGATATTAAAAAAGCGTACAAACGCTTAGCGATGAAGTTTCACCCGGATCGTAACCAAGGTGACGATATCTCAGCCGATAAGTTTAAAGAAGTAAAAGTAGCGTACGAGACCTTAACCGATCCTCAAAAGAAAGCTGCTTATGACCAGTACGGTCACGCTGCTTTTGAACAAGGCGGTATGGGCGGCGGTGGTTTTGGCGGCGGCCAAGGTGATTTTGGCGATATTTTCGGTGACGTATTTGGTGACATCTTCGGCGGCGGTCGTCGAGGTGGTGGTCAAGCGCGTGCACAACGTGGTTCCGATTTACGTTACAACATGGAACTGACGCTAGAAGAAGCGGTTCGTGGTGTTTCTAAAGAGATCGAAGTACCAACACTGGTTGAGTGTGATATTTGTGATGGTAGCGGCGCGAAGAAAGGTTCTTCTGCGCAAACTTGTGGCACTTGTCATGGCCATGGTCAAGTACAAATGCGTCAAGGTTTCTTCGCGGTTCAACAGACTTGTCCTACTTGTAACGGTAAAGGCAAGATCATCAAGGACCCATGTAACTCTTGTCACGGTCAAGGTCGTAAACAGAAAACCAAAACACTTAACGTTAAGATCCCAGCAGGTGTTGATACTGGTGATCGCATTCGTCTATCTGGCGAAGGCGAAGCCGGTGAACATGGCGCACCAGCAGGCGACCTATACGTACAAGTACATGTAAAAGAGCACAACATCTTTGAACGTGACGGTAACAACCTTTACTGTGAAGTGCCTGTCAGCTTCTCTATGGCAGCTTTGGGCGGTGAAGTGGAAGTTCCAACCCTGGATGGTCGCGTGAACCTTAAAGTGCCAGAAGAGACACAAACGGGCCGTATGTTCCGTATGCGTGGCAAAGGCGTGAAAGGTGTTCGTGGCGGTGGTGTGGGTGACTTAATCGTTAAGCTAGTGGTTGAAACACCGGTTAAGCTAAGCTCTCGTCAAAAAGAGCTACTGCGTGAATTTGAAGATACCTGTGGTGGTGAAGCGGCAAGCAAGCATAAGCCAAAGTCTGAAGGCTTCTTCAGCGGTGTTAAAAACTTCTTCGATGACCTAACTAAGTAATCAATGCAGTACTTGGTAACTCGTTAAGCTAATTCTTAGAGTTATTGATAACATTAGAAAGCCTGCTCATGTAGCAGGCTTTTTTGTGTCTATAGATTAGAGAACAACAAGATTAGAGAACAAGATGACGAGAGAAAAAGGGGTTTAAAGCATAAAGAACGGAGATTATTGTAGATAAGATCTCACGTCTTTTTGATGGTTTGGCTCGTTACCTCCAACACGCTTCTGGTTGTGACATACCTGAGTGGTGTAATTCCAAAATATCGGTGTTTGAATCTAAGCAGTTATCTTTGGTTTGTGGTGAAAGTGGTTCAGCCTGAATCGAATAGGTGGTGCTACTCGCCGAGATCGCAAGTGTGTATCGGCGAGTATCAGTCGCGCAAAACAAGCATGTCCCGCCTGAAATTATATTCGCTGCTGCCGATGCGTAACTTCCCGAATATAAGGTTTCTATCTCTAATTGAATTTTTGTCATGTCAGCTAACGCGGTAACTCGGTGTGCCTTGATAACATGGCTAGTATAGCTTGGATACGCAATGGCACCGAGTATCCCTACGATGATGACGGCGATCAATAATTCGATCAATGTCATTCCTTTCATACTTAAGTTGTTGTTGTTGCATTTCTTTATTCGAATCATCGCGAGTAGTTTCCTTTCATCACTCTGTCTATTTTTCTCTGGTGATAGCATCAGAGCAAGACTAAATACGGTTACGCATTGGATTACATAGGAATTTGGGAAATGACTCGCGGGTTTACTTTATTAGAGCTGTTAATCACGGTATTGGTGTTATCGATACTGATCGTTGCGGCTGCCCCGAGTTTTAGTTCGGTAACTGAAACCGTCAAGATGCAGCGACTCGCGGGTGAGTTGAATGGTTTTCTTATTCAGGCCAAGTCTGAATCGGTCAACAGGAATCAAGATCTGTGGGTGCATTTCTCTATGGAAAAGAACACGGTGCAATCAACCGGAGAGTGGACGGTTTGGTTAAAGCCTACCGAGGATCTTTCTGGTGAAACTTTATTGGTGTTGTCGGGTAAGCCGTTTCGTGATGTTTCTTTTTCTCACAACTACACCGGAGAGCGCATCTCTTTTGAGAGTGTTAGAGGAAGGCCAAGCAGAGGGACGATTTATCTCTTTCCGAATGGCGCATCAAACGATCGACTGCTGATCAAGTTATCTAGCCCTCCGGGGCGAATTAAGGTTTGCGGCGAATCGAGTGCGCAGTATGGCTATGATGCGTGTTAAGGCGATAGCGGTCGCGCCTAGCAAACAACAAGGTGCATCATTGATTGAATTGATGGTGGCTGCTGTGATTGGCGTGTTCGCCATTTCGATCATTGGCAGTGTGTTCATCACTGGGCAGAGAATAGCCAAAGATAAGGGGATTGAATTATTACTGCTGCAAAACCTCACCAGTACCATGCAGGTCATGAAGGAAGATATCCAACGAGCGGGCTATGATGGTTCAAACGGTCATTCAATCAAGTTGTCCGGTGCAAGTCATACCATCCAAGTGAGTGGCGGTAGTGCGGTAGGTTTTGTCTATTACCGTGAAGGTTCTAGCAGCAATAAAAATTACCGGAATATCGTTTATCAAAAAAAGGGCACTAAGCTGCAAATATGTGAAAAAGGCACACAGGTTTCAGCTGGTCTTCCTTCTTTCAATGAAGTCACCGGGTGTTATTCGTTGTTTGATGACAGTCTCATCGAAGTGGATGAACTCGATATCCACTCGCAGGTATTAGAGAAAAATGCGATTAAAACAACACTCACAGAGATCAGTATTGCGGCTTCAATTCCAACCGCAGGTGTCTCCAAATCGATTTCAGTGACGGTTAAACAAAGGAACTGGCAATGATGACCTTCACAAAACAGTGTGGTGTAGTGACGTTATTGATTACGTCGGTGCTTTTAATGGCGGCTTTAGTGGTGACGTTAGGCACGTACCGTAGTGTTTTTCATCAAATTAAAGTGGCTCAAAATGAGGTGGAAGGGCGTAAAGCTCATTGGTTAGCTGAAGGTGGTTTAGAGTGTACTTATTCCTATTTACGGGAACTTGATAAAACCATTTTAGAGATCAAAGAGGCCAGTACACGCCCAGCCCACTTTTCAGATTGGTGCTCCCCTTATGATAATCAACCCCAAATCACCATCTCTGATAGTGTGACGGCTAAGGCTTATATCGTGAGATCGTCGAAGAGGACACAATCACTTTATAAGACAATAAAAGAAACCTCTCAGCTAGGCCGTGGGGCTATCCAGTCGACAGGCCCTATTGAACTCATTGGCACTCTGAGTCTGAAACCTACAGTAAAGGAAGAACCGATCAGAGGTAATGAATATGAATGCGTGAGTGTTACTTTTGCTGATCTTTTAACTTATCAATACGATTCTGTACATGGTGATTCAGGGCAATCGTTAGGATTAGAAGTCCTTGATCCAAGTGCGGATGGTCCGTTCTCTGGTTTTGATGGTGTGTGTGATAGCGACTATAAAACAGCGATCCCTAAAGCCAGTTCGGGAAGTCGTTATTCAATCTATGCTCCTGATTCCTATCAAGGAACCAATCCGCCGCCGTTCAAAAAAGACTTTAATCCTGATCCGAATATGAACCCGTTTTATACCTTCTTTGGTATGGCTAAGACGGATCAAAATATTGTGGACCTTTCTCAAGATACTGAACTCTTTAAACACACCATATTGACTAACGCGACAGACTGCGCAACGGAAATTATGGATCACTTTACTTTGGGACAAACCCAAGGTCTGTGGATTGAAGGTAATTGCTATGTTGATACCGCGGTTGTCGCGACAAACAATCAATCACAGCTGTTGGTGATTCAAGATGGTGCGCTCGCGTTGAGGGGGGCGATGACATACAACGGTGTGATTTATCATTTGGTCGATTATCAAAAGAGCCATGTTAAAACTCGTATCGATAACTTCTGGAAGACCCTTGCTGCTCCGAACGTATTCGCGCCTTTTATCAAAGACATCGACGACGCCAGTGTGGTTAAAAAAAGTGTCGGGATTCAATTTGCTTCTGGTTTACCTTCCGGTGGCCTTATCTTTGATTCGCCACAGGGGGTAACGACCATTGTGGGTGACATGGATTTGGATTTTCGTGCTGAGTCTAATCCAAGTGACCCACCTTCGAGTTATCAATGGAAGCGAGGATCATGGAATGATTTTTAATCAGCGAGGCTTTAGTTTGATAGAGGTGCTGATCTCTTTTCTGCTCATCGGAGTGGCGTCACTTGGGTTGGTTAAATTGCAGGTTTATGTCGAGCAAAAGTCAGAGTTTGCGATTCAAAGCATCGAAGCACTGCACTTTGCTGAAAGGCAGATGGAATTTTATCGAACTCGAGTATCGGAGATGAGTGGGGCGGTTGGGTTAATCCCTTTTTCCGATCTCAACCAAGCCCGTTATTGTCTCAATTCGACAAATTCAGCGCCCTTGTCAGGGTTATCCGGCTCAGATTATGCGATGACATGTGAAGTGACCAATGCTGATGATGCTTTATCGGGAGCTTTAAAAAATATTACGGTCACCATGACATGGCAAGATCGCATGAACCGTGCACAAAACATTCGCCTAGAGACCATGCTCTCTAAATACAGTGAGTTTGATTAAGCAACCAAGCAAACGTTTACTGGATACGAAGGCTCCCCCCCTCCTTTTTTATTGATATTTCTCTGTTCTCGGACATTGTTTGCAAGGTGGTTAATGGGATGTATAGGGTATGGTGTGCTTTGTGTTTTTATATTGTTGTGGTTGCATTGTATTTTTGCAAAATATGTCTCCATTTATGGAAAATAGTGCGGGTTCTTGTGCTTTTTAATGGTGGTTTTAATAGAATATGTGCTGTGCCAATAGGTCATGGTCCAAATGTATATTCGGCCTAAATAAAAACAACATCACATATGGAGTTCCAATGAGTAGTCAAGCCGTAAAAAAAGCCCCATCGACTGAGAATATCAGTGGTATGGATCGCTTTCTAAACTTCATTGAACGCGCCGGAAACAAAATTCCAGATCCCGCTCTGCTCTTTTTTTGGGGGCTTATTATTGTCTGGGTATTATCGGCAGTACTTTCACGTTTTACTTTTGATTTGATTCATCCTGTATCTGGCGAAGCCATTGTCGTTTCGAACTTATTGACGGGTGAGGCCTTTGCGAGCTTTTTAGCGAATATGGTGACTAACTTTACTGGGTTTGCACCTCTTGGAATCGTACTGGTTGCTATGCTAGGTGTTGGTGTTGCTGAAGCTTCAGGCTTTATTAATACCGGACTGAAAAAGATGCTCAACGTGACTCCAGCGAAGCTACTAACGCCGATGCTTATCTTAGTCGCGATTGTGTCTCACACTGCTGCAGATGCCGGTTACGTGCTGGTTATTCCTCTTGGTGGTATCATTTTCCATGCTGCGGGGCGTCACCCTCTAGCGGGTATTGCTGCGGCCTTTGCGGGTGTATCCGGTGGCTTTGCCGCGAACTTCTTGCCATCAGGTATTGATCCTCTTTTGGCTGGCTTTACACAAGAAGCCGCTCAAATTCTTGACCCAAATTACATAGTAAACCCTCTTTCCAATATCTTTTTTACCGGTTTATCTTCTCTATTAATTGTATCGATTGGTTGGTACGTCACGGATAAGATTATTTCACCACGTCTTGCGAAAACGGCGATTGATGAAGATGCAGAAGAAGCGCCAGATATGGGGTCATTTACTGAAATTGAAAGTAAGGCTTTTTCTCGCGCGGGTTGGGCTATGCTTGCTGGTATTGCAGCTTTGGTTGTTGCTTTAGTACCTGAAAGCTCACCACTTCGTTCTCCAGCGGGGGAAATTACGTCTTTTAATGCGCCAATTATGCAATCTATTGTGCCGCTTATCTTCATCCTGTTTATCATTCCAGGGGTGGTTTACGGCCGTATTGTTGGGACTTTTAAAGCGAGCGACGACATCATTAAATCGATGTCTGCAACCATGGCTACTATGGGAAGCTTTATGGTAATGGCTTTCTTTATTGCTCAGTTCTTGGTGGCTTTCTCTCAATCTAACTTGGGTACATTACTGGCGTTGTCGGGTGCTCAGTTATTGCAAGCGATGAATCTACCCGGGCAAGTGACGATTGTTGGTATGATTTTACTTACCGCATTTGTTAACTTATTGGTCGGTTCGGCTTCTGCTAAGTGGGCGCTGATTGGTCCTATTATGGTTCCAATGCTGATGGCTGTGGGTATTTCTCCTGAGCTGACTCAAGCGGCGTATCGTGTCGGGGATTCAGTGTCTAATATCATTTCTCCGATGATGGTTTTCTTCCCGTTAGTGGTTGTTTACATGCAGCGTTACGTGAAGGGTTCAGGCATTGGTTCACTCGCTTCTATGATGATGCCATACTCGATTGCAATGCTAATCGGTTGGTCTCTCTTCTTGCTGGCTTACTGGGCTCTTGGTATCCCACTGGGTATCCAAGCTCCTTACACTTACACGATGTAAGCAAAGTAAGTCTGAAAAGTAAGTCAGATAAAACCATCGAAGCCCGCACTGAAATGTGCGGGTTTTTTTTGCAAATTTTTGCTACTTTTTTTATATCCAAGATAAAGGTACTCAGCTTATACTCCGCCTTACGGCTAATTGTTGGCCGGTAAAATTAGGAAATCCAATCCACATGAAAATTCTGCTTTTAGTAGGGTTAATTGTTTTAAATGGTCTGTTTGCCATGTCAGAGATTGCACTGGTAGCAGCAAAAAATAGTCGGCTGAAACGCTTAGCTGAAAAACATCGCTCGGCTCAGGTTGCCCTTGAGCTCAAAGAAAATCCAACACGCTTCCTTTCAACCATTCAAATCGGTATTACGGTCATCGGTCTACTCAGCGGTATTGTAGGTGAAGCGACGTTATCGGCTCCACTGGCAGTTCAACTGGAGCTTTGGGGTTTAGACCCAACACAAGCGAATATCTTGTCTACTGCGGTTGTCGTGGTGGGGATTACCTATTTCGCGATTGTTGTGGGTGAGCTCGTGCCAAAACGTTTTGCTCAATCTCAAGCCGAAAATATTGCTGTGCTAGTGGCTCTACCCATCTTTTGGTTATCTAAAATTGCGACGCCATTTGTGTTTGCGTTGTCGGCTTCAACCGAGGGCATTCTTAAATTGATGGGGCGTAGCGGTGAAGAAGACAGTGTGACAGAAGATGATATTCATGCACTCGTGAAAGAGGGCTCTGAATCTGGCGTAATTGAGCGTGGTGAGCAAGAGATGATTCGCAATATATTGCAGTTGGATGATCGTCTTGTGAGCTCGTTAATGACCCCGCGAAGAGAAGTCGACTTTTTGGATATCGAGCAACCTGTTGATCAGATATTCAAGAAATTACGTTCATCAAAGCACAGTGTCTTCCCATTGTGCCAAGAACACCTCAATAAAGTGGTCGGTACGGTGTCAGCTAAAGCCTTGCTGAATCAAGCGGGCAATTTAAGTATTCAAGTTATCATGGGGCTGTCGAGATCCCCAATCTATGTTCCAGAGTCGATGAAGGCGCTGCGCTTACTGAGTTACTTTAAAGAGTCAGGGGCTGAGATGGCGTTCATCGTTGATGAATATGGTGACGTACAAGGCTTGGTCACTCATTACGACATTCTTGAAGCGATTGCTGGTGAGTTATCGAATAACCCTAAAGATCTTTGGACGGAGCAAGTAGAAGGCGGATTGCTAGTGGATGGGTTAATCCCTCTCAGTGAACTGAAGAACCGTTTAGAGCTGGCCGATTTTGAAGGTGAAAGCGAGAGTTTCCAGACCTTGAATGGCCTTGTGACTTGGTTGATAGGGCGTTTACCTGATGCTGGTGAAGTTGTTCAATATCAGCAGTGGCAGTTTGAGGTCATCTCCGTTGAAAATAACCGTATTGTGAGTGTTAAAGCGACCCCTATCGTC
Organism: Vibrio artabrorum; assembly: GCF_024347295.1. Lineage (NCBI taxonomy): Bacteria > Pseudomonadati > Pseudomonadota > Gammaproteobacteria > Vibrionales > Vibrionaceae > Vibrio > Vibrio artabrorum. Next base: position 736,489 of record NZ_AP025458.1, read on the forward strand.
AGTGATTTAGACGATACTGTTGGTTAACGATTTAACGAACAAGCCATCGTTATTGTTCATCATCTCTTTATTGTTCATTATTACGAAGATTAGGTATGCTTTATGGCATACCTATTTTTGTTCTTATCCTTTGTATTCTGGAGTTTCCTTTGTCAGACCATCAATTCAGCCCTCAAGATGAAATCTTCATGCGACGCGCCATCGAGGTCGCCAAGCAAGCAGAGAAAGAGGGAGAGGTTCCGGTTGGAGCGGTGTTGGTCAAAGATGGAGCCATTATAGCGGAAGGGTGGAACCGTTCGATTGGCAGCCACGATGCCACAGCACATGCTGAAATCGAAACTTTGCGTAAAGCAGGTCAAACCTTAGAAAATTATCGCTTACTTGATACCACGTTATACGTCACGCTTGAACCTTGCCCTATGTGTGCTGGAGCTTTGTTGCATAGCCGCGTAAAACGGATCGTATTTGGTGCGCCGGATTTAAAAGCTGGGGCGGCGGGGACGGTATTGAATCTCTTCGAAAGCCAAGCTTCATACCATTATGCTGATGTTGAGCATGGTTTGTTGGAAGAAGAGTGCCGAGGACAGTTGCAGGCCTTTTTTAAGCGTCGTAGAAATGAGATAAAAGAGAAAAGGAAGCAAGACCGTTTGTTGGAAGCGCAGCGTTTAGAAGCAGACAAGGTCAGTAACAAGAGATAGCAACGAGCTTTCGGCACTCTCAATGATAAGAGTGCTAAGCAAACGTACTTGGTCATTATATTTACTCAGCAATCATCTGCATGAAAGCACGGTTGCGCCAAATGATTTTTTTCTTATTATTTGAAAGCATACGCTTACGACGGTTGGCGGCAACGGTCTTATCAAGGCGTTTCGATTTCAGTTTGTTCTTCATCATTTCAACGATTTCCTCTTGGTCGTTTGGCTTGTTAACTATGGCTTCAGTTGTAACTATGGCTTCAGTTGTAATTATTGGCGGATTGGTTCTAAGCGTTTTGCTGAGAACTTAATATTGCCTTTCTCAGCCGCTCTCATACTGAATGCAATCAAGCATCCTCTCGTTTGTGGAGTGCTGTTATAACGTTGAATGGTTACTGCAATATGACACCTCAAATTTAACGGTCACTCTGTTATTGAGTCTCTCAACGCTCACCAGTCTCTCGGGAATAAAAAAAAAGAGCAATGCGAAATGGCATTGCTCTTTTTTATTTATTTGGAAGACTCAGCGTTGTTGATTGCGGATTCAGCTGCATTGATTGTCGATTCAGCGCCAGAGGTTTCTAAAGGTGGAATAACCACTAAACCTTCAAGGTTGACCTCTTGGTCTTTATTGCGCTTATTGACATGACCAATAATACTTTGGTAATAACGGCGAATATTTTCTACGTAGTTCCTCGCTTCATCACCACGAGCGTAACCGTAACGGGTGTAGCGGTAGTATTTTCGCTGTTTTAACAGCGGCAGTCGGTCTTTTACGTCTCCCCACGCATCCGGGTCACCACCTTGTGCTTTGGTTATACGTCGAGCATCCATCATATGTCCATAACCCACATTATATGAGGCGAGGGCGAACCAGATTTTTTCATGTTGATCAATAGAGTCAGGAACTCGATTGACAATACGACGCAGGTATTCGACGCCACCTTGTACCGACTGTTTCGGATCAAGACGATTGGTTACACCGACACTTTTCGCCGTCGGTAGCGTCAACATCATCATGCCACGAACACCTGTTGGAGAGCGCGCGACAGGGTTCCAATGCGACTCTTGGTAGGCCAAAGCGGCAATCAAACGCCAGTCAAATTCTTGCGAGTACTGTTGAAATAGCGGCGACCATTTTGGCAGTTTGCTGTCCAGTGCTCGAATAAAGGCACGGGTGTCAACGTAGTCAAAGGTACCAATGTGACCGATGTATTTCTCTTCTAGTGAGGCTAGCTCACCCGATTGTTTTAGATTGCCGAAAAACTCAATCAGCAACGCATACAGGCTTTCATCTTCAGACTTCTGTAAGTACCAAGAGATCGGTTGATCTTCAGTTAACTCAAACGCTAACGCAACGTCAGGGTATAAACGCTGCGCCAGAGACAGTTCGATAGAATCAGCCACGGTAAATAAGCGCTCACCGGTCGAGACTTCTTTGAGTAGGTCATTGATATCTGCGTTCTCTACCGCGTCATAGATAAAGTCATTATGGGTGTTCTGTAGCTCTTTGAGTGTCGGTTCAAAGTGAGAGTCTTTGACCACAACCAAAGAGGGGGTCAGTGTTTCACTCGATATGGCTCCTTCGGACTCTGCGTGTTTCTTTGCAAACTTAGCCTGACGCTTATTTTCAAACTTAATCAGTTGCTTGAGGTTTCTTGGTCGCCAATGCCCCTTTTTATACACGACTTGTTGGCTGACATAATAATAAGCGGGCGCGGCGCGATAGACACGTGTCAGGTCGCTATTTTGTGTTAACCCTGTTGCGATGAGATCGATTTCACCTTTCTTTAAGGCGGGGAATAGATCGGATAGGCGATATGCAGGCCTAACCTCAAGTTTGACACCAAGCTCTTGTGAAAACTCACGAGCCAACTCGTAATCCAAACCTGCTGGGCCATCAGGACCAATGTAATAGGATAGTTGATTGTTTAGAGTGCCGACACGAAGCACACCGCGTTCTTGTATCTGCTCAAGGACACTTTTGGGATCAGATTCAATCTGGCACCCCGTTATCCCCAACAGAGCGATAACAAGCAGAAGGAATTTAGACGAAAAGGCGAGCGTAAATTTAGGCATCAAAATGAAATCTCAAAAAGTGGAAGCCCCTTTATACCAAACCCCGCAAGACTGGCAAAGCAGGTTTAATTAAACAGAGGTAAAAGTGCGGATAAATGCAGTAAAAGTGGCATTTATACAGAAAGATAAAAAAAATAACGCAAACGGTTGCTTTTGGTGTTACGTCACAAAAAGAAATGCTTTATAATGCGCTCGCATTGAAGAGGTGGGATCGGCATAGGTTTGGCAACCTTCGGGAATAGCTTCGAAGAAAACAGTTAGGTTGTTCCTATAACCCACTGAATTTATTCCAATACTACCTTAATCAACTGCATAAGAGACCTAAGCACATGAGAATTTTGCGTGGCTCCCCAGCTCTATCTGAGTTTCGTGTTAACAAGCTTTTAGAGCTTTGTCGTGAATTAAGCTTGCCTGTTACAGGTATTTACGCTGAGTTTGCCCACTTTGCTGATCTAACGGCAGACCTAGATGAGTCTGAAGTTGAGAAGCTAGAAAAGCTACTGACTTACGGTCCAACGATTGAAGAGCATGAACCAGAAGGTTTACTGCTACTTGCAACGCCACGCCCTGGCACTATCTCGCCTTGGTCTTCAAAATCAACAGATATCGCACACAACTGTGGACTGGCTAAAGTGTCACGTCTAGAGCGCGGTACTGCTTTCTACATTGAAACCTCTGCTGAACTTTCTGAACTTCAACTTGTTGAGCTAAAAGCCATTCTACACGATCGTATGATGGAAGTGGTTTTCACTGACTTCGAATCAGCGGCGGCGCTGTTCACGGTGGCTGAACCGGCCCCTTATACCGAAGTTGATCTACTGGCTGGCGGACGTAAAGCGCTTGAAAAAGCAAACGTTACCCTAGGTCTTGCACTTGCAGAAGATGAGATTGATTACCTGCTTGAAAGCTTCACTGAAAAACTCGAACGTAATCCGACTGACATTGAATTGATGATGTTTGCACAAGCGAACTCTGAACACTGTCGTCATAAAATCTTTAACGCTGATTGGACTATCGATGGCGTTAAGCAAGAAAAATCATTGTTCAAGATGATTAAAAATACGTTTGAAGTCACCCCTGATAACGTACTGTCGGCTTACAAAGATAACGCAGCAGTCATGACGGGTTCTGAAGTGGGTCGTTTCTTCCCAGATCCAGAAACTCGCCAGTACAACTACCATCAAGAGAAAACACACATATTGATGAAAGTTGAAACGCACAACCACCCAACGGCGATTTCTCCATGGCCGGGTGCATCAACAGGTTCAGGCGGTGAAATCCGTGATGAAGGCGCAACCGGTATTGGTGGTAAGCCAAAAGCGGGTCTTGTGGCGTTCTCTGTATCTAACCTTAAGATCCCGAACTTTGTTCAACCTTGGGAAACTGACTTTGGCAAGCCAAGCCGTATCGTTACTGCTCTGGATATCATGCTTGAAGGTCCTCTTGGTGGCGCGGCATTCAACAACGAATTTGGTCGTCCAAACCTACTTGGCTACTTCCGTACTTACGAAGAGAAAGTCAACTCTCACGCCGGTGAAGAAGTGCGTGGTTACCACAAACCAATCATGCTGGCTGGTGGTCTTGGTAACATCCGTGATGAGCACGTTCAGAAGAAAGAGATCCCAGTAGGAGCAAGCCTAATCGTTCTTGGCGGTCCTGCGATGAACATCGGCCTTGGCGGCGGTGCGGCATCTTCAATGGATTCGGGTTCTTCTTCTGAAGATCTTGATTTCGCTTCTGTACAACGTGAAAACCCAGAAATGGAGCGTCGTTGTCAGGAAGTGATCGACCGTTGTTGGCAGCTAGGTGATGCGAACCCAATCGCATTCATCCACGATGTGGGCGCGGGTGGTATCTCGAATGCACTTCCTGAGCTAGTAGACGATGGTGAGCGTGGCGGTATCTTCAACCTACGTGATGTACCAAACGATGAGCCGGGCATGAGCCCACTTGAGATCTGGTGTAACGAATCTCAAGAGCGTTACGTAATGGCCGTTGCTGATAAAGACATGGCAACATTCGACGCGATTTGTAAGCGTGAACGTGCACCATACGCAGTGGTGGGTAAAGCAACGGAAGAGCGTGAACTTAAACTAGAAGATTCACACTTCGACAACACGCCAATCGACATGCCAATGGACATCCTGTTAGGTAAAACGCCTAAGATGCACCGTGACGCGAAAACGCTAAAAGCAAACAACCCTGCGATTGACCGTTCTGGCATCGAAATGAACGAAGCGGTTGACCGTGTTCTTCGCCTACCAACAGTCGCAGAGAAAACATTCCTTATCACCATCGGTGACCGCTCGGTAACAGGCCTTGTCGCTCGTGACCAAATGGTTGGCCCATGGCAGGTTCCTGTTGCTAACTGTGCGGTAACGGCAGCAAGCTATGACTCTTACCACGGTGAAGCGATGTCTCTTGGTGAGCGTACGCCAGTGGCATTGCTAGACTTCGGCGCATCGGCTCGCCTAGCGGTTGGTGAAGCAATCACAAACATCGCAGCGACTAACATCGGCGATATCAAACACATTAAACTGTCGGCGAACTGGATGTCTCCAGCGGGTCACCCCGGTGAAGATGCCGGTCTTTACGAAGCGGTGAAAGCCGTCGGTGAAGAATTATGTCCAGCACTGGGTCTAACTATCCCTGTGGGTAAAGACTCAATGTCGATGAAGACTAAGTGGGAAGAGAATGGCGAGCAGAAAGAAGTCACGTCTCCGCTATCTCTTGTTATCACTGCGTTCGCACGTGTTGAAGACGTTCGTAAGACGATTACGCCTCAACTGCGCACTGACAAAGGTGACACTTCACTGGTTCTTATCGACCTAGGTAACGGCAAAAACCGTCTAGGTGCGACAGCACTTGCACAGGTTTACAAGCAGCTTGGTGATAAGCCAGCAGACGTAGACAACGCAGCGCAACTAAAAGGTTTCTACGAAGGTGTTCAAGCACTGGTAGCGAACGATCAAGTTGTCGCTTACCACGATAAAGGTGACGGTGGTCTATTGGTAACGCTAGCAGAAATGGCGTTCGCAGGTCACTGTGGTATTAATGCTGATATTGCGGCGCTTTTATCTGCATCAGAGAATAGCGAAGATACGCTTGCGGCACTATTCAACGAAGAGCTCGGTGCTGTCATCCAAGTGCGTAACGATGATTTAGATGCGGTTCTTTCTACTCTTGCGGCTCATGGCCTAGATACGTGTTCACACGTAATTGGCAGCGTTGTTGGTGAAGGGGAAGCGTCTGATGAGCTAGTGATTAAGTCTGGTGAGTCTGTAGTAATTGAACGTAACCGTACTGAACTACGTACTATCTGGGCTGAAACCACGCACAAGATGCAAGGTCTACGTGATAACCCAGTATGTGCAGACCAAGAACACGAAGCGAAGAAAGACAACTCAGACCCAGGTCTGAACGTGAAACTGAGCTTTGACGTAAACGAAGATATCGCTGCTCCTTATATTAATAAAGGCGCGAAACCTAAAATGGCGATTCTACGTGAGCAGGGTGTTAACTCTCACGTTGAAATGGCAGCAGCATTTGACCGTGCAGGCTTCGAAGCAACCGACATTCACATGAGCGATATCCTCACGGGTCAAGCAGTTCTAGAAGAGTACAACGGCCTTGTGGCTTGTGGTGGTTTCTCTTACGGTGACGTACTAGGCGCGGGTGAAGGTTGGGCTAAGTCGGTTCTGTTTAACGATTCGACTCGTGACCAGTTTGAAAACTTCTTCAAACGTGAAGATACCTTCTCTCTCGGTGTGTGTAACGGTTGTCAGATGTTGTCAAACCTGCGTGAACTTATCCCGGGTGCAGAGTACTGGCCACGTTTTGTTCGCAATGAATCTGAGCGTTTCGAAGCGCGTTTCAGCCTAGTTGAGGTTCAGAAGTCTGACTCTGTCTTCTTCAACGGCATGGAAGGCTCTCGTATGCCAATCGCCGTTTCTCACGGTGAAGGCCGCGTAGAAGTGCGTGACAACGACCACCTAAACGCGATAGAAAACTCAGGTACGGTTGCTCTTCGTTACGTTGATAACAACGGTAACCCAACGCAGCAATACCCGAACAACCCGAACGGTTCACCAAACGCTATCACGGGTTTAACGACGACAGATGGCCGCGTGACTATCATGATGCCGCACCCAGAGCGTGTATTCCGTACCGTTGCAAACTCTTGGTCTCCAGAAGGTTGGGGCGAGAATGGCGCTTGGATGCGTATGTTCCAAAACGCACGTAAGAATGTGGGTTAATCACTTTCTTACTAGCCGCATTAATCTAGGCTAGGTTATGCAAAAATGAAAAGCGCAGATCGAAAGGTCTGCGCTTTTTTATCGTCTATTGCTTTTTCGGCGGCTTTCTGATGAAAAAAAGCCGCTGGATTTAACCCCAACGGCTTTATATGTTCTAGCATCTAGCATCTAGCATCTAGCATCTAGCATCTAGCATCTAGCGCTTAGATTAGTTGTTGCTGTGTAGCTCGCTGTTCAGTTCAATAGCAGACTTGTTTGCAATACATTCGATTTGGCCAGTCACAGAGTTACGACGGAACAGCAGATCAGAAACGCCAGCGAGGTCGCGAGCTTTGATGATTTCTACTTCGTTGCCTTCTTTATCTAGCATACGAACCTTAGTACCCGCAGTCACGTAAAGACCAGACTCAACCGTGCAACGGTCGCCCATAGGGAAGCCAAGACCCGCGTTTGCACCTAGTAGGCAGTTTTCGCCGATAGAGATAACCATAGTACCGCCACCAGACAGAGTACCCATGATCGAAGCGCCGCCGCCGATGTCTGAACCGTTACCGACAACAACACCTGCAGAGATACGACCTTCAACCATGCTCACGCCAGTTGTACCAGCATTGAAGTTGATGAAACCTTCGTGCATGACTGTTGTGCCTTCGCCCACATGTGCGCCAAGACGAACACGAGAGGTGTCAGCAATACGAATACCTGTTGGTACCACGTAATCGACCATTTTAGGGAACTTGTCTACGCAATCTACAGACAGAGCGCGACCCGCAAGGCGAGCTTCGATTTGACGCTCAGCTAGCTCTGGAAGATCGATAGGGCCTTCGTTTGTCCATGCGATGTTGTGCAGTAGACCGAAGATGCCGTCCAGTACCGTACCGTGTGGTTGTACTAGGCGGTTAGAGATAAGTTGTAGCTTGAGGAACCCTTCAGCCACTGATGCTGGCTTGTCGTCCGTTGCAAGAATAACCAGCACAAGTGGCTGTTCAGACGCTGCCGCTTTTTCTGCGAAGGATGCATTAGCTGCATCATCGTTTGCTGCGAATGCTTTCGCCAGTTCTGCGCTTTGTGCAGCAGAGATTTCGATAGCTTGGTTGCCTTCAGTGTAACCTGCAACTTCACCAATCGCTGAGACTAAAGCGTCGCTTGGGTTGAGATGTGGGTTAGGGAAGAACGCTTCAATGATTTTATTGTCGCGATTTTTGGTTGCCGTACCGAAGGCTAGTGAAAAGTAAGCCATGTTGAATCTCCATGTGTTGAGTCTTGATTTTGCTATTTATAACAATGGCTCAAATAAAAAGCGTTGCCGTTAGCAAAGTTAATTTAATGACATTCATCATAAAGAGAGCGCCCTCGTTATGAAAGGGCGCATTGGGATAAAGTCTGTAAAATGATATTGCTTGTCTTTTAAGAGATAGTTTCTCGAAATGAGAAATGAGAAATGAGAAATGAGTGCTGACAGGTACACTTGTTATCGAACGGAGCCACGATCATCGTCTTACAGAACGACTATCGCCTCACGGGCTCCTTATCTTGGTACTTTTATGACTAGCACCTCTAAATAAAGAGCGCTTTATAAGCCTGCTCTATCCCTTCAATTAACATCTGCATACCGATAACGGCAAGGATCAACCCCATCATTCGGGTTATCACATTTAATGCACTTGGGCCGACAGCTTTCACGAAGCGTTCGCCAAACACAAACAGCACGTAGGTTAAGGTACACAGTAGGCCAAAGGCGACGATGGTAATGACGGTTTCGTAAATCCCCTCTGTACTCGCAAAATTCATCGCGGTAGCAATGGTGCCAGGGCCAGCCAGTATCGGCATAGCGAGTGGTGATACGGCGATACTGAGTGCGGCATCTTGTTGAGCGTCTGAGTTGACCTTCTCTTTTGCCTTCGAGTGTGTTGAGTCACCTTGCAGCATGTGAAAGCCAATCAAGAACACTAGGATCCCGCCTGTGATGCGAAGTGCGTAAAGTGTGATACCAAACAGGTCGAAGATCAGTTTGCCAGAAATGGCAAAAGTACTGACGATGATAAAAGCGAGTAGTACTGAGCGGAAAGCGATCGATTTTACCGTTTCTCTATCATTATCACCGGTTAATCCGAGAAAGATTGGTGTATTGGCGACAGGGTTCATAATAGCAAAGAAGCCCATGAACACGGTAATGGTATGAATGATGAGCTCTTTCATATTATTCCTTCGAAAAGATTCAGTTAAATACCGATGGCTTGTGTATTTAATCTTAGTGACAAATCATCTTTAGACATAGATAGTAGAGCAATAGTGGATAAAAAACAGCCAACATAAGGCGGGCTCTTTGGTTTTAGTGATAGGCGTAGCGTTTTGGTCTTCCGCTAGGATCGATTAACGGTTTTTTTCGGTAGGTTCAGGCATTTCCCGCTTGTTGTTCGGCGCTTTGAGATTCGCTAATGTCGTCGTTAGCATGAGCTCATCATATCAATGAAGTATAAAAAAACGCCAATAACGGACTCTGATGGGAGAGGTTATTGGCGTTTTTTAGAGAAAGGTATCAGCTAGTTATGCTGCATCTTCTTCTGCATCTTCAACAGCTTCAAGCTTCTTCGCTTTTTTCGGAGCGGGTTTGCGCTTAGCACCTAATGCGTAAAGCACTTCTTCTTTGTTCTTCGCTAGATACATAGCAAGTTCTTCTTGCTTGCCTTCATCTTCAACTAAATCGCTTTTGCTTAACAGTTCAAAAAGCTCATCAGCCATATCCAGCATTTTGTCGTATGCGTCAGCTTCGGCTTTAGAGGTAAAAGTCATTTTCTCTTCTCCGTTGCGTTCCACCACGTACTTGACGATAACAGCCATGGTTAATCCTCTAAGTTTGATAAATTTTACTGGCTTTTTATACAGTTTATGATGTGAAAAGTCCAGTTGATGGCCGAACTATGCGGCCTCAATCTTGATGTGTAGCCCAGTCTTCACAATAACTCATGAAAGATTTCAGCAGTGGGCTTTGATATTTGTCTTTGTGGACCAGTATCCAGAATCGGCGTTTCATGTCGAGTGGGACATCGAGTACTTTAACTCGGCCGGAATCAATCGCTCGTTGTGCGGCTAATCGTGATAAACAGGCAAGCCCAAGCCCAGCAGATACCGAATTGATAATCGCTTCTGTGGTGTTGAGCTCAAAGGATTCATACCAGTGCTCGATACGCGGCGCGACGGTACGCAGGAAAAACTCTCGAGTCCCTGATCCTGATTCACGCAGAATCCAGTGACTGCCTTCTAAATCTTGTAATGAAACTTTATTCTGTGACACCAGAGGGTGTTGATTACTCACGATAATACACATTTCATCGCTACTGAACTGACTAGAGAGCAGCTCTGGATGGAGCGTTTTTCCTTCAATTAACGCGATATCCAGTTCGTAATCCACCAACTTTTGGCAGATCAAGGCACTGTTTGAAATGAATAAACTTTGATCTTGATGCTGAGTGAGCTCACGAAAACCAGACAAAATAAACGGCGCAACCTGATTACCAATCGTGTCGCTCGCACCAACCTTTAGATTGCCGCTTAAGGGTTGATCATCTCGGAACAAAACATCAATACCAGCAGCACGATGTAATATCTCATCCGCTAAAGGGAGTAACTTATGTCCCTCTTGGTTGAGAATCAATCGGTTGTTGACCCGGTCAAATAGCGAGTGGCCGAGTTGTTTTTCCATTTCGCTTAGCGCCATGCTGACAGCGGCCTTAGATAGAAACAGAGCCTCAGAGGCCGCCGTCAATGTCGAGTGCTGGGTAATAGTGACAAATACTTTGAGTTGTTTGATTGAAATATTGGCCATCAGCTTCCTAGCTTTACATGAGGGGAGAAATTTATGTTTAGTTTTTATAAACGCTTGTTATATATAATTGGATATTATTTAACGAAGTGCAAGCTTATTATGGCTTCAACAAGCTGATGATTTCACAAGTTTAGTGGATTAAGTTTAAGAGAGGCTGACATGATTCAACGTATTAAATATCGATTAACCGGTGCTCCAACACCTATGGCTGGGTTAGCTCTTGCCATTGCCAGCTTAGGTTGGTGTTGGGATGGGGTTTTAACTACACAAGGTATTTTACCCACTCCGGGCTTGGTGCAGTGGTCCAGTGCCGCTATTGCGGCAGTGTTACTTCTTGTTTTAGCTGTGAAGTTTCTGATTCACGGTCACTTATTACGTGAAGATCTTGCTCACCCCGTTGTTGGAAGTGTTGTGCCAACATTCGCGATGGGGTGTATGGTCGTGTCGGCTTCGTTAGCGCCAATCTCTCCATTCTTACAAGAAGCGCTGTGGTTAGTTTCGGTTGCTTTACATGTCGTGTTCTTAGTGAGTTTCTTATACCACAGAGCAAAACAGTTTGAGATTCACCACATGGTGCCAAGTTGGTTTGTCCCTCCGATTGGTATTATCGTCGCAGATGTGTCTTTCTCAGGTAATCCAACCTTAGAGCCCGTTGCGAATGCTGTGTTGATGTTCGGTTTGTGGGCTTATGCTGTTATGTTGCCTCTCATGGTTTATCGTCTGATCTTCTCTGACGAAGTGCCTGATGGAGCAAAACCAACGATTGCGATTATGGCCGCGCCAGCCAGTCTATCTTTAGCCGGCTACCTAACGGTTTCTGTGAATCCATCGCCGGTTATCATCGGTCTATTGTTTGGTATTGCAGTGCTAATGACGCTCATCATTTATGTAGCATTTTTCAAACTACTACGCTTACCATTTAGCCCAGGTTATGCGGCGTTTACCTTCCCCATGGTGATTGGTGCAACGGCCTTGTTAAAATTGGCAGCATGGATGCAAGTACAAGGGATTGAAGCACATTACATCAACCAAGTGTTCAGCCTAGCGTATCTTGAACTCATCGTTGCTACTGGGGTGGTTGGTTATGTCGCCGTTCGTTATTACATGAATTACAAACCTCATCGTGTTCTAAGCGTGGTAGCCGGTAGATTGTAATCTGCATTAGTTCAAAAGATAAACGGACCTTAAGTTTTCAGTATTTCATCAGCTTATATTGCTAATCCAAACTCAGCACTTATGCTAATCTGGCTTTATATTGTGGCAAGATTAGCGTGAGTGCACTTTGTTTACTGTTTACCATTCCAATAAAGTTGATACTTTAAAAATTCTTCTCGTTCACTTAATCAAAAGTGAGCCTTTAGCCAATCCTTTCGAAAAAGAGCAAATCTTGGTGCAGAGCCCGGGTATGTCTCAATGGCTTAAGATGGAACTCGCTAAAGAGTTTGGTGTAGCAGCAAATATCGATTTTCCTCTTCCTGCGACTTTCATTTGGGATATGTTTACCCAAGTGCTTCCTGATGTACCGAAACGCAGTGCTTTTAACAAAGAAGCGATGACGTGGAAGCTGATGAGTTTGCTACCCGCTAAGCTTGACGACCCTGATTTTTTACCCCTACAGCGCTATCTTGAAAACGACGAAGACAGCTCTAAGTTGTACCAATTAGCCGAAAAAATTGCCGATATTTTCGATGGCTACTTAGTGTATCGACCTGAATGGATGGCGATGTGGGAAGCGGGAGAGCCCGTTGCAGAACTGATCGATGATGAGGGACAGCAAGAGCACCCTTGGCAACCTATATTGTGGCAAGCGCTCTATGAGCAAACGCTGTCCCAAGGCCAATCTAAATACCACCGTGGCAACTTGTATCACGACTTCATTGAAGCGCTAGCCAATCAACAAGGTCAACTGCAGCACCTACCTAAACGCCTGTTTGTGTTTGGTATTTCTTCGTTACCGCCTCGTTATATGGACGCGTTGAAAGCACTCGGTGATCAGATTGATGTTCATTTGATGTTTACCAACCCCTGTCAGCATTACTGGGGCGATATTCGTGACCGTAAATACTTGGCAAGAGTCGAAGCGCAGCGCCGCAAGCAGTTTGCTCTGGTTGATGGTCTACCTCAGCTTGAAGGCGAAGCCTCACCGTTGAAAGATGGCATTGAAGCCAATATTGAAGACGAACTGCATACCAGCCAAGCTGTCGGTAATAGCTTGTTGGCGTCTATGGGTAAATTAGGCAGGGATAACCTGTTCTTGCTATCTCAATCAGACAGCGAAGAGCACGAATTCTTTATTGATGTTGAGAGAGACAGCCTACTGCATCAGCTGCAAGCCGATATTCTCCAGCTAGAAGAACATCAAGACGACCACATCTTAGATTCCAGCCACCATAAACAGGTGGTTGAACTGGGTGACCGCTCGCTGACCGTGCACGCTTGTCACAGCCCAATGCGTGAGGTTGAAGTTCTTCATGATCAGCTGTTGGCGATGTTTGATGCCGACCCGACCCTGAAACCACGCGATATCATCGTGATGGTGTCTGACATTAATGCTTATAGCCCAGCGATTCAGGCGGTATTTGGTAATGCCCCAGGTGAGCGTTATATCCCTTACTCGATCTCGGATAGAACCGCCGACCAAGAAAGCCCAATTCTGACCGCCTTCATGCAGTTGGTCGCGCTACCGAATACGCGTTGTTTAGCGTCTGAGTTGTTAGAGCTGTTAGAAATCCCAGCAATGATGGCGCGTTTTGGTATTGATGAGTTTCAATTCGAGCAAGCCAAGCAGTGGGTTGAAGAAGCGGGCATCCGTTGGGGTGTCGACTCTTCTACCGCAACGGAATTTGATCTACCTGCAACCGAGCAAAATACGTGGTTGTTTGGTATCCAGCGCATGTTACTGGGCTATGCGATGTCCGATTCTGCGGGTTTATTTGAAACCGAACACTCTCCGATTGCCGCTTATAACGAAGTTCAAGGCATTAACGCCGAACTTGCGGGTAAGTTAGCGCACTTTATCGATCGTATCGCTCATTACCGACAGCGCCTGACTGAAACTCAATCGATCGATATGTGGCGTGAAACCTTGCTGACAATGATGGATGATTTCTTTGCGGTTGAGCTGGAAGGCGAGGTAGTACTTAAGTCGATTCGTGATGCACTTTCACAACTGAACGAACAGCTTGATGATGCCTTGTACGAGCAAGAACTGTCGCCAAGCATTATCTACCAGTACTTGAATAATAAACTGTCGGGTGCGCGTATTAGCCAACGCTTCTTAGCGGGGCAAGTTAACTTTTGCACTCTGATGCCGATGCGTTCCATTCCGTTCAAAACCGTCTGTTTGTTAGGTATGAATGATGGCGTTTATCCTCGCTCAATGCCTCCTGAGGGTTTTGATTTAATCAACGGACGCTCTCGGCCGGGTGACCGTTCTCGTCGTGATGATGACCGTTACCTATTCTTAGAAGCGATACTGTCGGCGCAAGAGTGTCTGTACATCAGTTATGTCGGCCGTTCGATTCAAGACAATACTGAGCGAGTGCCGTCGGTGCTGGTTTCTGAGTTGATGGAATACTGCCAGCAGAACTACTGTTTAAGCGAAGACCAAGCCTTACCAAGTGATGACTCAGGTATTAAGCTGACTCAAGCGATCAGCTTTGAACACACCATGACACCGTTCAGCCCAGCTGCGTTTACTCAAGGTGATGCGAGCCATGTGCTGAGTTACGCCAAAGAGTGGCTTCCAGCGGCTAACCGTTCCGGTGAACGCAGTGGTGAATTCAACCGTGCATTGGATGATTATTTGTTGGGGGCAACGTATCCGTTAGAACTCGACTTGGTTGAGTTGCAGCGTTTCTGGCGTTTACCGGTGCAGTACTTCTTTAATCGTCGCCTAAAAGTGGTGTTTGAACCGCCACTTCCTGTAATGGAAGACGATGAACCGTTTGTACTTAATGGCCTAGAGAGTTTCCAACTTAAAGATGCGCTGTTGCAAGTGTTGCTGGAGCACCCAGAAGGTGCAGATGAAGCCGTTCGACAGTTTGTCTCTGAGCAAAAAGCGCAAGGTCGATTACCGATTGGCGCTTTCGGTGATATCGAATTTGAAACCAACCGTGTGCAAGCAGAAGACTTAGCCAAAGAGATTCGATTTGTCAGCGGTTCACCACAGCAAGATCTTGAAGTGAATATCGAATTTGATGTATTGGGTGAAGGTAAGCCTGTTCGTATGATGGGGTGGTTAACTCAAAACTATCAATCAGGTTTAGTGCGTTTTCGTAGCGGAAAAATCCGCGCTCAAGATTACTTAGCGGCTTGGATTGACCATTTGTGTTGTGCGGTGATGGGGCATGGAAAAAGCACCCATATTATTGGTTACGACAGAAAAGAAGGTGTGGTTCATCAAACGCTACAACCGATTGGTGATGCGCAGCAGGCAAAGAGTTTGCTGGCTGAGCTAGTGCGATTGTTTTATCAGGGTATGACCACACCATTGCCGTACTTTCCGAAAACGGCATTAGCTGGGGTTGAAGCGGGTTTTAGCCGTGGTAAATGGGTCGATGATGAAGAAAAATCACTCAAGAAAATGGCTGATACCTTTAATGACAGCTTCGCCTTTACGGGCGAGGGCAGAGATACTTACATCTCTCGAATCTGGCCTAAGTGGGATGATGAACTGGCTGCTCAGTCGCGTCTGTATTCGACGCTTGTGTTGCAAGCGGCCAGACTGGCCGCTGCCGATCTGGAAGATCAGGAGTAAGTCATGGTGATCCGTAAGATCGCCAACGATACGAGCGGTAAAGCGATGCGCTTATCAAAAGATTCGCGGAAGTTGGGCGTAGACTCGATAAAAGCGATAGAAAACGGATTGCAGGAAGTCTGGGTACAGGAAATAAAGTGGCCGCCAGTAAATCATTATTAGTGTAGGGCGTTTGCTGTACGGCCACAGGTCAGAGGGACCATTATTCTGTGGTTCAAAGTTACGCATGAGTATAAAACTCTTAAGCGCTTCCGAACTCGTGGCCGCATAGTAGCGAGTCGATCGGAATGGGTCCGTGAGTGAGATCGCACTAACTATTAACTAATTTGTGTGGGCGTTAATTGAATGACGTTTTCCATGTTAGGTCACGTTTGTAACAATACATTTATCAGAAGGCAGTAAGGCATGACGACCACAAGCAGTGTTCAGGTAATTGCTCCAAAAACACTCGATACGATGACGTTTCCACTTCATGGTGCGCGTTTAATTGAAGCATCGGCCGGTACGGGGAAAACATTCACCATTGCTGGCTTGTACTTGCGCTTACTGCTCGGACACGGTACGGCCGCGCCGCAAGGTGATCTGACGGAAGCCACTCGACATCATGAGCCACTCACCGTAGACCAAATACTGGTGGTGACTTTTACTGAAGCAGCAACCGCAGAGCTACGTGATCGTATTCGTGCGCGAATTCATGATGCACGCATTGCGTTTGCACGTGGGCAAAGTGACGACCCGGTGATTGCGCCTTTGTTACAAGCCATCGATGATCATGCTGGCGCGGCGAAAACCCTACTTAACGCAGAAAGACAAATGGATGAGGCTGCGGTCTACACCATTCACGGTTTCTGTCAACGGATGTTGACTCAAAATGCCTTCGAGTCTGGAAGCCGTTTTGACAATGAATTTGTAACCGATGAAAGCCATCTGAAAGCGCAAGTGGTCGCCGATTACTGGCGTAAGCAGTTTTACCCGCTACCTATTCAACTGGCAGGTGAGGTTCGCAATATCTGGGGTTCCCCTGCTGCGTTATTAGCGGACGTAAATCGTTATTTAACGGGGTCTCCGCTCAAGTTGACAGTCGATGCGATGTCGGGCGACCTGCAAACTCTGCACAATCAAAACTTAGATAAAGTGAAGCAACTTAAGGCGTTGTGGTGTGAATCTGAAGCGGATTTTTTAGCTTTGATCTCTGGATCGGATGTGAATAAGCGCAGCTACACCAAGAAGTCTTTGCCGACTTGGTTAGAAGCGGTAACAGCATGGGCGCAGAGCGACACCCATGATTACCAGTTCCCAGATAAATTAGAGAAGTTCTCACAAGCCACTCTAAGCGAAAAAACAGCAAAAGGTACCGCACCTCAACACGTGGTGTTTGAGGCGATTGAGGAGTTCTTAAACTCTCCTGCAGACCTGAAAGCCCCGTTATTGGCACATGCGATCACCCATTGTCGAACTATGTTAGCCAAGGCTAAGCAGCAGAAGCAGTGGTTATCATTTGATGATTTGCTGACTCAGTTATCCGCGTCGATTGATGTCGATGAGCAATCCCTGCTGGTGGAGAGAATCCGCACCTTATACCCAGTCGCGATGATCGATGAATTCCAAGATACCGATCCGCTGCAGTACAGTATTTTTAGCCGAATCTATCTTGATAATCCGCAGTGTGGTCTGTTTATGATCGGTGACCCTAAACAGGCTATTTACGGATTCCGTGGCGCAGACATCTTTACCTATATCAAGGCGAGAAACCAAGTTAGTGCTCACTATACGTTAGGCACTAACTGGCGTTCGAGTGCTGACATGGTCAGTGCGGTAAACCAAGTGTTTATGAATTCGGATAGCCCGTTTATCTACGACCAAGACATTCCATTTTTGCCCGTCGCAGCCAGTCCATCGGCCGACAAACGCCAATGGGTGATGAATGGTCAAACTCAGCATGCACTGACCTTTTGGCTGCAGGATGCAGAAGATAAGCCATTGCCGAAAGGCGAATATCACAAAGCCATGGCCGAGGCGACCGCCAGTCAAATTCAAACCATTCTGACTGCATCTCAAAATCAACAGGCCTATTTTGATAACGGCAAAAAACAACATGCCGTGAATGCGGGTGATATTGCTGTCTTAGTTCGAACCGGTAGTGAAGGTCGCCTGATCAAGAACGCACTATCGGAGCAAGGCATCGCGAGTGTGTATTTGTCGAACCGAGACAGTGTATTCACCAGTTTGGTCGCGCAAGATATTCAGCGTTTGTTGCAGGCGGTGCTGACGCCTGAAAATGACCGTGCATTGCGCGCCAGTTTAGCGTCGGAATTGTTTGCTCTGGATGCGGCCTCATTGGACGAACTCAACAATGATGAAGTGGTATGGGAAAACGTCGTTAACGAGTTTAGAGAATATCGTAAGTTGTGGCTACAGCGTGGCGTGTTACCCATGCTGCGCAGCGTGATCAGTAAACGACATCTCGCGGAACGCTTACTGGAAGAAGAAAATGGTGAGCGCTCACTTACTGATTTGATGCACATTGGCGAATTGCTACAGCAAGCCAGGCAAGAGCTCGACAGTGACTATGGTTTGTTGCGTTGGTTGGCAGAAGCGATTTCCGATGCTCAAAATGGTTTAGGCGGCAATGAAGATGACATTCAACGCCTTGAATCAGAAAGAAACTTGGTTCAAATCGTTACCATTCACAAATCAAAAGGCTTGGAATATGATCTCGTATTTTTGCCGTTTGTCGCGAGCTACCGTGAAGCGAGCGAAGGCAAGTTCTACGATCATGATTCAGATACCACAGTACTGGATATCACTGGCAGCGATAGTGCCTTAGCACAAGCCGATAAAGAGCGATTGGCGGAAGACTTACGCTTGATTTACGTGGCGCTGACTCGTGCAGTATATGGCTGTTTCATTGGCATGGCACCGCTACGTAAAGGGCGTTCAACCAAAGAGCCAACTGGCGTTCACTTGAGTGCTATGGGCTATTTGGTTCAAAACGGACAAGAGCAAGGCATTGCCGAGTTGCATCAAGCTCTATCGGCAATTGAGGGTAAGAATTCAAGTGTATTACTGTCTGAAACACCTACCGCTCACCAACAAATTTTTGTGCAAACAGAGCAAGTGAGTGACGACTTACAGGCCAATGAACTCAAGACTTCAATTGACCGAGCTTGGCGTATCACCAGTTACTCAGGGTTAGTCAAACAGGGCAGTCACGGTGCGAGCCATGATGCGACTATTGAGGTGTCTGGTTTCGATATTGACTCGGCGGATGAACAAGACGAGTCGGAATTGATTGAGCCTGAACGTTCGATATTCACATTCCCTCGCGGCGCTCGTCCGGGCACTTTCTTACACACCCTATTTGAGGATGTTGAATTTACTGAGCCTGCAACCAGCGAACATAATACGCAAGTCATCACTCACTTATTAGAGTCCGAACAATACGAACTCGAGTGGTTACCCGTGCTTCAACAGCTTGTCGATACGGTGCTGAACACCGCGTTGGATGGCAAAAATCTAAAACTTAGCGAGAAAGACTCAACGCAACGCTTAGTCGAGATGGAATTCTTGTTGCCGATCGAAGTGTTAGCCGCATCGGAATTGAATCAAACCATTCAGTACCATGATCCGCTATCAGCAAAAGCCGGCGACTTAGGCTTCCAGACCGTGCAAGGCATGCTGAAAGGCTTCATCGATTTAGTGTTTGAACATCAAGGTAAATACTATGTTCTTGACTGGAAATCGAATCATTTAGGTGATGATGTTGCCGTCTACCATGGTGAAGCATTGAAATCGGCGATGGCCGACCATCGTTACGATCTTCAATATCAAATCTATGCGTTGGCACTGCACCGCTTCCTGCGCAGCCGCGTTGCAGATTACAGCTATGAGCTCCATTTTGGTGGGGTTTATTACTTGTTCTTAAGAGGAATGGACGGTCAATCACAACAAGGTATTTTCTCGGCGAAACCCACATTGGCTTTGCTCGATGAAATGGATCAATTGATTGACGGTAAAGTGATAGACAGACGCTCAGTACAATTGAATGACGGTGAAAGTGGACAGATGGGGCTTTTATAATGATAACGACTATGCAAAATGCGAACACGGTAAAGCCTGTTTCACTTATCCCTGATCAGCTTATGGATATACTTAATTTCCTAGCAGATAAGGGTTCGATTCGCCAATTGGATTATCAATTTGCCCGTTTTATTGCGCAGCAAGCCACGAGTCATTCTCAAGAGATTGGCTTTCTGGCTGGCGTTGTAAGCCATGAATTAGGCAAGGGGCACATTTGTACTCAGCTTATACAGCAGCATACGATAGGCCCTGCACAAACGGCAGATATAGCCCAGTTACTTGGGTTGTACGGTGAAACGGCGCTGCAATTGAATCAAAAGCTATTAGGTATTGATTGGGTGACTGTTTTGCAATCATCTAACCTCGTTGGCGCAACTAATGACTGTGTTAAGCCTCTGATGTTTGATGGACGGCGCGTCTACTTACAGCGTTACTGGAACTATGAGGTTGTGCTGGCTGACACCTTAAATCGTTTAAGTAAGCCGGTAGAGTTCAATATTGAACAGAAAAAGGCGCTGACGGAAACACTCAATCAGCTTTTCGCACGTAGTTATCACTTTCTGTTTAACGCCTTAACCAAGGCCGAAGAAAACCAACAAACTTCGCAGGTGTTACGCCAACAGTTGGTGTGTGACCATCTTGATATTGTTGATGAACAGGCTCTAGATTGGGGGGCAATCGACCAAGCTATTGTACACGTTAAGCAAGTGACAGACTTAGATGTACTGGACGGCTTGGTTCCGTTATCGGCATGTTTGAACTGGCAAAAAGTCGCCGCAGCGGTAGCGCTGAGTCGTCGCTTTGCGGTGATTTCCGGTGGGCCGGGTACCGGTAAAACCACCACGGTAACCAAATTACTGTCGGCGATGGTTGAGCAATCTCTCAGCCAAGGAAAAACACCGACGATTAAGCTGGTGGCTCCGACGGGTAAAGCGGCAGCACGTTTAACAGAGTCGATTGGTAAAGCGATTGAGCAGCTGCCTTTAGCGCCTGAAGTTAAGGCCAACATACCGACAGAATCCAGTACTTTACATCGATTACTCGGTGCGATTCCTAATCGAGCGGAATTCAGACATAACCGACGCAATCCACTTCATCTGGATATCTTGGTGGTGGACGAAGCTTCAATGGTCGATCTGTCGATGATGTATAAGCTGGTGGATGCACTTCCTGAGCACGCAAGGCTCATCTTATTGGGTGATAAAGACCAACTTGCTTCAGTAGAGGCAGGTGCTGTGCTCGGTGATATCTGTTCGTTCAACTCAGCAGGGTACAGCACAGCGCAAGGCAATTTAATTGCAGAGATGACTGGCTTTGATGCGATAGCCAAACCGAGGCAAGTCAAAGGTGGATTGATGAATCCACCTGCGATTGCAGACAGTTTATGCATGCTGCAGAAGAGTTATCGTTTCGATGCACGCTCCGGTATCGGTCAACTGGCCAAAGCGATCAATAACGGCTCTGCTAATCAGGTCGATCAAGTGTTTGCGAAAGGGTTTGCGGATATTGAGAATCATCCCTTGTCGAGTGACAGCTATAACTTGATGCTGCGTACCTTGGTTAATGAGTATGGTGTGTATCTCAACCGAATGAATGTGCCGCTAGAAGAGCTAGAGACCCAAGAAGCACGCGCAAAATCGGTTCTTGACCTGTTTAGTCAGTGTCGATTGTTGTGCTCCATTCGTGAAGGGGACTTTGGTGTTAAAGGTCTCAATCATAGAATTGAAAGGGCGCTTGCCGCAAGACGTTTAGTGAATCCGCATAACGATGAGCTTTGGTATCATGGGCGCCCAGTCATGGTGACGCGCAATGATCATGGCTTGGGTTTGTACAATGGTGATATTGGCATTTGTATGCTTGAAGCCGACTCAACGAATCTAGAGTCAAATGAGGCGAATGCCACGCCTCGACTGAAGGTCTATTTTGAGTTGCCAGATGGCAGCGTGAAAGCGGTACTACCAAGCCGAGTGCCTGATCATGAAACGGCTTATGCGATGACGATACACAAATCTCAAGGTAGTGAATTTGATCTGACCTTAATGATCTTGCCGCCAGATTTCAGCCCTATTTTAACGCGAGAGCTTATCTATACCGGTATTACACGCGCAAAGAAACGACTGATGATATTCAGCGATACAAACGTGTTGAAACGTGGGATTAAGGTGAAAACAGAGCGGGTCAGTGGGTTAGGCCGTCGCTTAACGAACTAGTGGTTAATGGCCGCGAGAAAGGGCTTGAATTTAGAGCGAGATAAACACAAAGCAACCATCCCTGGTTGCTTTGAACGTGATTAAGACTCTTTGCTTAAAAACGCTCGAGTAAACGATATGTGGTTTATCTTGTACTTTGCTTGGCAATTCAAAATAAACTCTTTTAGATTCTCGCTCACAGGGAACACGCAGTGTACGTCTAGCCCTTCTAAGAATTGGTTATCAGCCATATCCCAAAAACTTTGCAGCGAGTTACAAACAATGGTTCTCATATCAATGTTGCTCTTTTTGCTGTCTATATTAACGAGCAGAGCTAATGTTAGCGTGCTGACCGTCAACGGGTATAGCAATCCGTGCAGTGACCACCACAATGAGTTCGATACGACCATTTAGATGGCAATTCCAATAAAAACATTTGTTAATATTATTAAAGCGCAGAAATTCTATACAATTAATTGCGTGAGTGGAAGTGCATATTTTATTAATTTCACATAGTAAACGATTACATGTGCAATTATTTTTCTATAAATTTGAGAACTTGATCAATAAATTTATTTATACATTTAGCGCTAAGATCTTAGAGTTTCTCTGATAGTTGTATAGACCTTGTTTTTTCATCGGTAACTCATCCACCCCTATTTCGTAAAAGCCCTGCTCGCGGAACCAATGAAGACTGTGCGTAGTAAGCACAAATATTTGCTCGATATTGAGAGATTTGGATTGATGACGCATGTAATCCAGCAGTATCTGTCCACGGTCTCCATCTCGGTAATCTGGGTGGATAGCCACGCAGGCCATCTCTGCCATGTGATCTTCTGGGTAAGCATATAACGCAGCGCAACCAATAATCAGTCCATCTTTTTCGATGATAGTAAAACGGTGGATCTCTTGTTCTAACTGTTCTCTTGAACGGCGAACGAGGATGCCTTGTTCTTCTAATGGACGAATCAGGTCAAAGATGCCACCAATATCATCAATTTGTGCTTGCCTTACTTGCTCGGCACTCGCCATGACCACTTGAGTTCCAATACCATCAAAAGAGAACAGCTCTTGGATTAATGCACCGTCCACTTTATAGCTGATTAGATGGCAACGAGGTACACCTGCCCGGCAAGCGGCAATCGCCCCCTTTAAAAAACGCAGTGTGCCAGTGCTCATGTCTTCGGCAGGGTTTTGAGATTGAGTTAGGCGTTGTAGTATTTGTTTGGCGTCTGTTGGGAAAAGTTCGGCGAGCACATTTCCGTTTTGATCCATCACCCCCTGTTCGGAGCAAAAGCCAATCAGCTTGTCGGCTTCTAAACGAATAGCGACTTGAGTCGCGACCTCTTCAGAAAGTAAGTTAAAGCTTTCCCCAGTGACGGAACTGGCAATCGGGCCGAGCAAGACGATA
Source organism: Vibrio artabrorum (assembly GCF_024347295.1). NCBI lineage: Bacteria > Pseudomonadati > Pseudomonadota > Gammaproteobacteria > Vibrionales > Vibrionaceae > Vibrio > Vibrio artabrorum. Next base: position 759,784 of record NZ_AP025458.1, read on the forward strand.
GAGCCTTGGTTAAGCGCACGATTAATCCCTTCAATGTCGATGCGACGAATGCGTCCGCTGTGACAGTAATCCGTACCGTCATCCACACCTAGCGGCTGAGCGGTAATGAAGTTACCACTCATCACATTGAGTTGAGTACCAGCCATCGGGGTGTTATTGAGACTCATTGAAAGCCGAGCCGTGATAGCAAGTTGCAATTGGCCAGCAGCCTGCATCGCAACCCCCAAAGAATATTCGTCAGTGACCCTAATATTCTTGTGATAAGGCGTATGGCAATCTTGTTTTGCCAACAGTTGATTGATCTGTGGCCTTGCTCCATGGACGAGAACAATCTTTACCCCAAGACTGTGGAGCAGAGCAATATCATTAATAATGTTGCCAAAATTTCTATCAGCAACCGCTTCGCCTCCCAGCATAATGACCATGGTTTTGCCACGGTGCGCATTGACGTAAGGGGTTGATTGTCTAAAGCCTTTTACTAGCGCTGTACTTCTTAATTTCACAGAACAAGTCCATTTGTTTATTTATTCGATAATTTAGCATTTAAATTCACTTTCAAACAACCTGTTTTTGATGTGAAGAGCAAACTATTCTTATCGAGATTCCATTATCTGAGCGGTCTCAGTGTCAAAGGTGCACGGCGTCATTATGAGTAGCCTCTGAGTGCAGCAAGCTCTTGCACACAGAATAAGAACGATGAAATAACCCAAGGTCTCGCTCTCGACAGCAAGGCACAGCAACGAAAGCAATTTAATTTGAATCACACATTATGTGATGGGTGAATTTGTACTGAATATCAGTAGTGTGTCGGTGTGGGGGATCGGTTATCTTATTGTAAACTCTTACAATCTAAGATTGTGTTATCGGGCCATTTTTGTCATCCTCGCGGCATAGAATTTTTAGGATAATTTTTGTGATTAAAAAATGGCTTCCCCTTGTTGCCGCCTCTTTCTTATTTGGCTGTGCTCAAACAACCGATCGCGCTCAACAACATCTTGATGGTGAGTTTCCTCGTATCTTAAATAAGGTCGATCTGGTTGAATCCAATAAACCAAGAGACTACACCGCCTTTGCCGAACAAGCTGAGATAGTGGTTTCAAAATCGCCTTCGATGGCTAAGATCTACGGACCGCTTTATCAGCAACTCAATGAATGGGCGATGCTAAGTGGTGATCCTAGCGAACTCGCGAACTTTGGCATTCAAACTGCTCAACTTGGTGGGGGGGATAAGCAAGGTAATGTTTTATTTACAGGCTACTTTTCGCCTGTGATGGAACTGCGCCATGAAGCGAATGAAGATTACCGATTCCCGGTTTATGGCCTTCCTGATTGTGATAAAGAGTGCCCAACTCGTGAAGAGATCTACAACGGTGCACTAGAAGGTCAAGGTCTTGAGCTCGGTTACGCTGCAAATCGTATTGATCCGTTTATGATGGAAGTGCAGGGCAGTGGCTTTGTTCACTTTGGTGACGACGATACGCTTAAATATTTCGCTTATGCTGGTAAGAACAACAAAGCTTACGTGAGTATAGGTCGAGTATTGATCGATCGAGGCTTAGTTCCACGTGAAAAAATGTCGCTAAAAGCCATCAAAGAGTGGGTACTGGCAAACGATCCTGAAGTGGTCAAAGAGTTGCTTGAGCAAAACCCTTCTTTTGTTTTCTTTAGTTCCAGAGAAGACTTGTCGGTGATGGGCAGTGCCGGTATTCCATTATTACCCATGGCCGCGGTCGCTGGGGACCGATCTATTCTTCCGATGGGAACGCCAATTCTGGCAGAGGTTCCACTATTGAATGCTGATGGTACTTGGAGCGGCGCGCACCAATTAAGACTGTTATTGGTTTTGGATACGGGCGGCGCGGTTAAGCAAAACCATTTGGATCTCTATCATGGTATGGGCCCACGAGCGGGTACTGAAGCCGGTCATTACAAACATTTTGGTCGAGTGTGGAAACTTGGCTTAGATGGCAGCGCAACCGAAGCGCCTTGGGCTTTACCTCCTGAGAAGATCGAGTAAATGAGAATGAAATAGGGCATTGAAAGCGAATCGCTAATCCCCTAGACTTTTTATTCAAGAGTGCGTATAAAACGCACTCTTTTCTTTTTCTCAGAAATAAATTGGCGGCAATAATGCGTGAATTGACCACTCCTGCTTCAGAAAACTATGACCAACGATTTGGTGGCACTCGTCGCCTATATGGCAATAGTGAAGTCGACATACTCAGAGCCGCACACGTGTGTGTGATCGGTATTGGTGGGGTAGGTTCGTGGGCGGTTGAAGCGCTTGCTCGTACTGGTTTAGGTGAGCTGACTTTGATCGATATGGATGATGTATGTGTGACCAACATCAACCGTCAGATTCATGCTATGTCGGGTACCGTCGGTAAGAGTAAAATCGAAGTGATGGCTGAGCGCGTTAAGTTGATTAACCCTGAGTGTAAAGTTAACCTGATTGACGACTTCATCGGGCCTGACAATCAGGCTGAATATCTATCGAAAGAGTTCGATTTTGTGTTAGATGCGATTGATAGCATGAAAGCTAAGGCTTCACTGCTGGCCTATTGTCGTAGCAACAAAATCAAAGTGATCACCACAGGTGGTGCGGGTGGTCAAATCGATCCGACTCAAATCAAGGTGGCCGATCTGACGAAGACGATTCAAGATCCGCTCGCGAAGAAGCTCAAAGATACCCTTCGTCGTCATCATAACTTCCCGAAGAACCCAGCACGTAAGTTTGGTATCGATTGTGTGTTCTCAACTGAACAGCTGAAATACCCTCAAGCTGACGGCAGCGTATGTGCTGCGAAAGCGACAGCAGAAGGTCCAAAACGCATGGATTGTGCGACGGGTTTTGGTGCAGCAACGGTTGTAACGGCGACATTTGGTTTTGTGGCGGTTTCGCGTATTGTCGAAAAGCTGATTCAAAAGCACGCTAAGTAATCTCTTCTACTCAATTAAAAATCGACTGGATATTAAAATGACCACATTCCCAAGCTCTCCGTTCGGCACTGAAATTACCCATGATGATATTGTCGCGAAAATGCAGACATTCAGCGGCTGGGAAGACCGTTATCGGCAAGTGATTCAATGGGGTAAGAAACTGCCAACGATGCCTGATGAACTGAAAAGTGAGCAGGTGATTGTCTCTGGTTGTGAAAGCCAAGTGTGGTTGGTTTCTCAAAATATCGACGGTGTTTGGCGCTTTTGTGCTGATTCTGATGCGCGTATCGTTCGCGGCCTGATTGCCTTAGTGATGGCTGCGTATGATGGAAAAACATCAGAGCAGGTTCAAGCGTTCGATATTGATGGTTACTTTGAACAAATCGGTCTAATTACCCATTTAAGCCCATCTCGCGGGAACGGCTTAAAAGCGATTGTTGCTCAAATCCAAGAGCTAAGTGCTTAACATCTCTTAGGTACACAGAAACAAAAAGGGTTGACGCTAAACGCCAACCCTAAATAATGTCGCTACTCGCTACTCGCTACTCGCTACTCGCTACTCGCTACTCGCTACTCGCTACTCGCTACTCGCTACTCGCTACTCGCTACTCGCTACTCGCTAAAGCATATCAACGGCTTTTTCTATCGCCGCGACGAGCTTTTCAACATCATCCATGTTGTTGTAAATACCAAATGAAATTCGAACCGTTCCTTTCACATTAAGTGCATCCATTAATGGGTGAGCACAATGATGTCCTGCACGTACTGCGATACCTTGCTGATCCAGTAGGGTCGCGATATCTTGATGGTGAACGCCATCCATCACAAAAGTAATCACACTTGCGTTGGGTTGATACCCTAAAATCTGAATGTCATCCAGTTTACTGAGCGAAAGATAAGTCTCGTGTTGTAGTTGGTGGATATGATTTTCGATATCTTGTTGTGCAAACCCACTCAACCATTCTATTGCAGTGCTTAATGCTATCGCTCCTGCTACATTTGGTGTGCCCGCTTCGAATTTGCCAGGCAGTTCAGAAAAAGTAGTGCCAGAGAAAGAGACGCGCTCAACCATTTTGCCACCACCGTGCCAAGGGGGCATGGCTTCGAGCAGTTCTAGTTTGCCGTAAAGTACGCCAATCCCCGCGGGTGCGTAGAGTTTGTGGCCTGAGAATACGTAGAAATCCGCACCTAAAGCAGTAACATCAGTCGGCTCATGAACGATTCCTTGCGCGCCATCGACCACCACAATGGCATTCATCTTGTGTGCTTTTTCGATGACGGCTTCAATTGGTTGACGAGAACCTGTCACGTTGGTTATCTGAGCTAATGCAACAATCTTGGTTTGTTCATTTAATCGATCAGCAAAGGCTGTTAGGTCAAATTCGCACTCCGATGTCATTGGTACTTTAACAACTTTAGCCCCGGTCTGTTGTGCCACAATTTGCCAAGGCACAATGTTGGCGTGATGCTCCATTTCGCTGACCAAGATCTCATCGCCGGGCTGAAGGGTGCTTCTTGCATACGTTTGAGCAATTAGGTTGAGTGCTTCGGTGGCTCCGCGAGTCCAGATGATCTCTTTCGATGATGTCGCCCCTATAAATTGGGCGACTTTGTCTCTGGCTGCTTCAAATTGACTGGTCGCGTTCGCTGTTAAGCTATGGCTGCCACGGTGAACATTGGCATTTTGTTTGGAGTAATATTGGCTAATGGCATCAATCACAACCTGAGGTTTTTGTGTGGTGGCCGCGCTGTCTAAGTAAATCAATGGTTGTTGATTGATGGTTTGTGATAGCGCAGGGAACTGCTCTCGGATGTGATTGATATCAAGCATCTATTCTTACCTAAAATCTTGAAAATTGGTGCTAGCGTTATGCTTAGCGGTATTGTTATTTTATCGCGACTTGTAAACCGTTGCTGACTAATCTTGCTGACTAATCTTGCTGATTCCAGCGATTTTCTTGCTCTTTGACCTGAGCGAACAGCTTTTGGTTAACCGGAACGTCGATCTGATGTTTAAGCGCTGTTTTTATTAGGTATCCAGTGATGAAGTCGACCTCTGTTTTGCGCTGGTAAAACATATCCTGCTTCATGGATGAGTTGTTTTGCGCTGTGGCTTGGATGACCTGTTTGACGCTTGCGGCTAATTCGTCGAATGAACAAGTGATCCCTTTGGCTTGCATAACCTGTGTGAGCTCTTTAATGATAGAGCTTAAAACACCTTCAAACTTTTGATCTGCAAGCGCACCATTCTTGATTTGTTCCAACCCAGTGAGTGGGTTGATGGCACAATTGATGGCAAGTTTAGTCCATAGTGCGGTTTTTATCTCTGGGTTCCAACTCACGGCAGGGAGAGCGTTATCTAATACATCGACTAAAAACGTACACTGCTGACCCGTTTGGTTAAAAGCACCCAATTGGGTTTGGCCCAATCCAGTATGAGAGACACGATAACGGTCCGGTTTGAATGCCGCTTGAGTGGTGGTCGCCAAGATTACCGGATGCGCATTAATGTGAGTAGCGATCTTATCGACCGCGCCCATTCCGTTGTGCAGGAACATGAGAATAGTGTCTGAGTCGAGATATGGAAGTAACGAAATAGAGGCTTCTTCGACTTGCCAAGCTTTGACCGTGAAGATCACCAAGTCACTTGCTGCTAGCTTTTCGATATTGTTATTACTGAAGGGAAGGGAAGCTTGTCCATCAAGCGATAAATCAATTGTGGTGTCAGTGGCGCGACTCCACAAAGAGACATTATGACCAGCTTGAAGCAGTTTTATCGCCCATAAAGAGCCGATGGCTCCGGGCCCAACAATCGTGATGTTCACAGCAATACCGAGATAAGAAAGTGATGCTGCAAGGATAACGAGGCATTAAATGAAAGCAATAAAAAATGGCACCCGAGGGTGCCATTTAGGAAACTTTCTTAGAAGTTCGATTAGAACTTGTAAGTGACAGCTACGTAGTGACCGAAACCAGAAGATTTCAGAGCGTCGCTATCTTTGATGCCATATACGTCTTTGTAGGCTTTAAGACCGTAACCGACTGCGAAACGATCTGAGTGCCAGTAGATACCGTTAAACATCGCACCACCGTTACTCGCTGTAACGTATTCGTCTTTCATACCAAATTGGTAGTCGATGTAACCTTGGTAAGAGATGAATGAACCATTTTCGAAGAAGTAGAATGGTTTGAACCAGTTTGCAGAGATTTGGTAACCGTTCCAGTCTTTACGGTTGCCATCGTAAGTACCGTAAAGGTTTACGCCAACTTTACCAAACCATGGAACCATCACGTCAGAACCAAGACCAATTTTCTGGTTGTTCACAGAGAATGGGTTAGTTTTGTAATCTGTACCATCCCACTCCATTAACGAAGCAACGTATAGTTCTTGTACTGGGCCGAAAGATAAATCTTTACCAGTTAGACCATCAATCGACATGCGTGGCGCAAATTTCATGAAAATCTTAGGAGAGCCAACTTTATCGCTGCCTTTGTCTGACGTTAGGTTGAATACGTCAACGTAACCGTAAAGATCAAAGATCCCAGAGCGACCACCAAATTCCATCTCTAGGTAATCATGAGTTGATTCACCAGGAAGCTCGTCGATAGCACCCATAAGGTTGAACTGCATCCATTTGTAGTCGTTCTTATGGATGTCGCCGTCAGAATAATCTGCTGCCATTACTGGAGTCGATGCCGCTGCAAGTAGGCCAAGAGTTAAAAGTGATTTACGCATAATGGAACTCTCTATGTTTGAAATAAGTAACCCGCTAATTTGTGCGTGTTGTATATGTCCGAATGCCGAGCATAATAGCGATTTTGTTCTCAAATAAAAGTGAGACAGAGTGAAAAATACAATTATTAAGGTGAGTGTGATCACACTAATAACCTAAAAAACGGAACTATTACGTGGCACTGCATACTGATGCACCACGAATTTTATTGATTTTGTGAAATCAGAATAATTTATAGTTAAATAGCTGAATTATCGATCTACGCAAACGATTTCACTAAATGTCGTGACATATGTAGCAAAATCAACAGTATTTCTTCCCAAGCGTTTTATTGCAAAAAATGGCTTATTTACTTCACTTTTCTATCCAGTTTTTGATCCATTTGTAATCCACTTCGTAGTGAAGTCTGAATCAATGGATGGACAAATCATTTGATGACTGACTAGGAGTTTTAACCTAGCTATTTTTTGAATCACGAAAAATTACAGACAGTTCACTGCACTATGTTTTGAGGCGGTTGTTATAGATGGGTTACTGGATCTATCTTCTGTGTATGAGCTGGTCTAATTTTTTTGGAGAGAAGACCAATGAAATATTCACCGATATTCGTTGTGGCAATGTCAGCCCTGTTCATTGCTGGGTGTGATGATGATCCAACAACACAACTTCAAGCTGTGCACGCATCGCCAGATGCTCCTCGAGCTAATATTGTGGTAAACAGCCAAGCTCGCTGGAGCGGTGTCGATTATGCTCAAGCATCCGGATACGCTTCGGTCGATCAGGGCCAAACCACTCTGCAAGTCGACGTGCAACTCCAAGGTGAGGGCGTCGCGACTGTGATACCTCAAAGCCAATTCGATTTGACTGGTGATTTAGATTACACCGTCATGGTGGTCGGCGATGCTGATGGTTCTAACAACCCTGTGGAGGCACTAGTGGTGACACGCCCTGCAGCGGGAACAGCAACCCGTTCCAGTTCTGATGTGCAAATTGTCCACGCGGCAACAGGGGTTGGAGACGTGAACTTATATGTAACGGCACCGAATGATCCATTGGGCACCCCACTTGGTACTCTAGGCTATAAGGACTTTACCGACGTGCTCAATATTCCTGCAGGGCAATATCGAGTGAGATTAGAAACCGTGAGTGGCAGTGCCATTGCTTTTGACTCTGGAGAAATCACTCTGTCTGGCGGTAGTGAGCTAACCATTGCGGCGGTACCAAGAGCGGACTCCAACAGTGCATCTCCAGTCAAATTGATGGTGATGGATGGTCAAGGTTCATCTTTAATCTACGATAAGGCAGAAACGGCGGAAGTAAGAGTCGGGCATTTAGTTGATGGCGCACCGGCTGTCGATGTGTTTGTTAACTCAGCTCAGTTTGCTCCTCTTGATGCTCTGATGTTTAAACAGGTTCGTGGCTTTTTAGACTTGGCTGTAGGTAGTTACGATATTGATATATACGAAACGGCAACGACAAATCCAACATTGATCGATGTCGATGGTTTAGCCGTGTTTGCTGGTATGGATTACAGTATTTATGCGGTAGGGACAGTAAGCCCACTGAATTTGGAAACATTGGTCGTTCCTGAGAATCGACGACCTGTTGCTACCAGTGCTGTGTTGAACATTACTCATGCTGCGGCTAATCCAATTGCAGCGTCGGTTGATATTTACTTGACTGAAAACGTGGGTATCTCTGGTAGCACGCCTGCGCTGAGTGATGTGAAATTTAAAGATTACGCGAATGGTATTTATGTTGCTGCAGGGTCTTACTACGTGACGATAACGGTGGCAGGCCAACCATCGGTTGTAGCCATTGATTCTGCCCCTGCTACCTTGGCTGATGGTGTTGTTTATCAAGTGGTGGCGATTGACGATTCGATGGGAACTGGGTTTGACCTCATTGTGAGTGAAACGACAGATTAGCTCTGATGTCTCTTAAGATAGAAAGTAAAAGAGGGCAGCTCAGTACTGCCCTTTTACTATTATCCTTGATCTTACTATTACTCTTGATTGTGTTTGGCTTTTTCGAGTAAATCCGTGAAAAAATGGCGTAACGAATAGAGCATGATCAAGCTTGGAATGACCATCAATGAAGTCAGTATAAAGAAGGTTGACCAATCATTGAGATAATCGACAAGCTCTCCGCTCAAAGAGGCTAATGTCGTTCGGCCTAAGTTTCCCAGTGATGCAAGCAGTGCGTATTGGGTGGCAGAGAATGCTTGGCCTGTCACCATTGTAAGAAAAGAGACGAACGCGACCGTAGAGAAGGCAGACGTAAAGTTATCAACCATCAGAGTAGCCAAGAACAAGTGTTCATTTGGGCCAACATGAGCAATCCAAGCAAACATCAGATTACTTGCCGACATCGCTATACCACCGATCATGAGCCCTCGAACAATGCCAAACTTCACGTTGACCATACTGCCCATCAGCGTAAATAACATGGTGAGCCCCCAACCGATTAATTTTGAATAGTAACCGATCTGCTCATTGGAAAAGCCAACCTCTTTATAAAAGGTGATAGACATTCTTCCCAAGAAGGCTTCACCTATCTTAAATAAAAATACGAAAAGGATTAACGTTAAAGCGACTCTAAATCCATTACGCTTGAAGAAATCAAGGAAAGGTTCTGCAACGGTAACGGTAAGCCAGACAAGAATAGGGTTGCCTACGATCTTACTATGACGACGTTCAGCTTCTGCTTGTAAGCGATCTCGTTTTGTTTTTGGTTCCCCAACCAATACAGTGAACAGCATTAGAAGCGCAACAATGCCAGCCATCCCGTAATAGACACCATTCCAACCAATAACATCGGCGTTAACAAAGGCGAGATAGCCAGGTAGTGAATAACCTGTCCACCAGCCGATGACCGCCATAGCTGAGGCTTGAGGGAGTTTCGATGTGTCAGATTTTGGAAACGTGTCAATCCGAAAGGCGTCGATTGCGATATCTTGAGTTGATGATGCAATCGCGATACCCAATGCCAACATTGAGGCTAGAACAAGGTCATTAGCTGGGTTTACCCCGGCAATGAAAAGCGTACAGATCAAGACTAAGCTTTGGCAGAGGAAAATCCAACTGCGTCGTTGGCCTAACATCGCATGCAGGATTGGCAGTTTTACGCGGTCTACTAATGGTGCCCATAAAAAGTTAATGGCATAGACCGCGAATACGCTACCAAAATAACCAATAGCTGTGCGAGTTAAGCCTGCATCTTTTAGCCAACCAGACATGTTGGATCCGATCAGAACCCACGGGAAGCCACTCGAACAACCTAGCATAAACACCCAAAGTAAGCGTTTATCGAGGTAACTACGAAAAGTCTGCATCCACGTAAGAGAGGGAGTGCCTGATGACATAGGGCGTCCTTGTATAGAAAAACACCCTTAAGGAGTTAAGGGCGTTTAATAAGATTACTTAAGAAGGGTTACTTTGGTGATGACAATTGGGGCGACAGGGATATCTGACATACGACCCATGCGCTTGGTTGGTATGGTGGCCATTTTTTGAACAACATCAAAGCCCTCAGTGACTGTGCCAAACACTGCGTAACCTGGGTTATTGCCTTTTGCGTTTAAAAAATCGTTATCAACCAAGTTAATGAAGAACTGACGAGTTGCAGAATCAGGCGCATTGGTACGAGCCATTGCCACTGTTGCAGTGTTGTTCTTCAGACCATTGCGGCCTTCATTCTTGATTGGAGCATAAGTCGACTGTTGATTCATCTCTTGATCGAAGCCGCCACCCTGTGCCATAAAGCCAGGAATAACACGGTGGAAGATGGTGCCTTCGTAGCTGCCGTCTGCCACGTATTTTAGGAAGTTCTCAGTCGTAACCGGAGCTTGCTCTTGGTTAAGCTCAATAGTGAAGTTGCCTAATGTTGTTTCCACATTCACTTTAGGCCCCGCCCAAACGCTTAGGCTCACAAGCATTAATGCTATAGACGATAAAATACGGCCCATTAGAAACGTTCCTTCATGTAATTTTGTAGCTCTTCATCGTTAGCGATTTCAGTCAGAACTAGGTTAATCACGTCATTAAGAACCTTAGAGATATCATCATTTGATGCGCTCAATGCCCCCGTACGCGTTGCCGTACCTTTGAATGTTTTTACTAGCTTACCTTGCGGGGTTTCAGCCGTGACTTGAAGTGTCACTTTGCCGTCCATTTGGTTTTCTAGTATGGTGTGATTAACAGTAACAAGTGCCTCTTGAATCTCTAAAACAACGGAGTTTTCACTGTTGACGCTTGCACGATAACCTTGAGATTCCAGTTGTTTTGCGAGAGTGTTTTCGAGTGAAATGCGCATGTTTCTTTTAGCGTGAATCGGCTGAATATTAGAATGACCACTATCAACTAACGCGACATATTGAGCTGCGCGAACATCTTTACTGGTTAGCGTATAGGTTTTGTCTTGCACAAGGTTACTTGAGCTTAGTGAAGCTTCTGGCATTACGTCGATCTGTTCTTGCTTAGGAGCTGAACATGCAGTCAAAGCCATAATAGAGGCCACCAAAATCAGTTTTTTCATTCCTTTATCCTTTCTAAATTCACACCAGAAGCTCGGTATCTTAAATTTTTAAAACAGTCTACTGCCTATTTGTTAAAATTAGCAGGTTCTCTTGTTGCTTGTAATATCTCAAATTTTTGGTTTAGTTCAAGCGTTTCAACGTTCGCTTCACCAAATAGTCTTGCTAATTTGACATCGTATCCGAGGTGTCGGTTGCCAATAACGATTAATTTCCCCCCATTACTGAGAACATGCTTTGCATCACAGAACATTTGCCACGCAATGTGATCGGTAATCGCTTGTTGCTGATGAAATGGAGGATTACACATGACGAGGTAAGTGCTGTTTTTCTTAAAACCATCTAAACAGTTGTTGGCGATAAACTGGAAGTTGCCTTCTTCACCAAGGTTATCCTTGACGTTTTGGCGTGCTGATTCCACGGCCATAAAGCTTTCATCCACACAAGTAATACGAGCTTGTGGGTTCAATTGTCCTGCTTTGACACTCAATACACCGTTGCCACACCCAAGATCAATGATATGACGTAGTTCGGGATCTTGAGGGATATGATCTAGCATATAGCGAGCACCTTGATCGAGAGCTTCCCCTGAGTAAACATTGGGTAAATTTTTCAGGCGGATATCTTCTCCGTCTACATCCCATTCAACAAAGGGTTCTACTGTTTGAATTGGCTGGCAGTTTGGAGAAGAGAATACAAGGCGGTGCTTTTTCTTAGCCAGAGAGGTTTTGGTTTCACCGAGATACTTTTCAAACAGATTAAGCGTTGAAGTGTGGATTTCTTTGACTTTATTGACTCCGATAACTTGGCAACCTTCAGGCAACGCTTGGCGCAATTGGCTCAATTGCCAGATCAGGTGACGATTGGTCTTAGGCAGTTGCATAATCACCAGATCAATTCCGTGTGGGATGTTATCCATTGTGTTCAAGAAATTGACACGATTACTTTGATTGCGCTGTAAGTTTTTTAGTGTACCTCGGTGAGAGATAAACGAATCACTCATCATGGTGACATCATGATCTTTCGAGAACCAAGTTGAAAGAGCGCCAAAACTGTCGTTCATGATCAGAATGTGTTTGCCTGGTTCAAGATTCATCTCTTCTACATGGCTAATGATGTATTCGTCGCCCGCATCCCAAGCTTGAAGCGTTTCATTTGAACGTTTAGGAAAACGATGTAAGGTCAAGGTTCTATCGTGAAGGGTAAGTTCGGTTTTCATTACTTGAGATACTTATATTGGAATTAACCAATATATTGTCTCAAATGCGGACAGAACAAGATAGAAAAAACTCCACCAAGCCGATGCGGTTCGCTATGTAACACTCAGACAGTTGACTCTTTAGGGGGTATACTCAGTTAATAGTAAGGCCAATATGTTATTAAGGAATCATAATGATCCAAGAAGTTATCGAAACAAAATTGCAAAGTGAGTTTTCACCAAGTCATTTGAACGTGGTAAACGAAAGCTTTATGCACAATGTTCCGGCCGGTTCTGAGAGTCATTTTAAAGTGATCGTTGTCAGTGATGTGTTTGAAGGTTTACGCCTTATTGCTCGTCATCGAGCGGTAAATAAAGCACTTTCAGAAGAGCTAGCGAACCATATTCATGCATTATCCATTCACACTTATACACAAGATGAATGGAGTAAGCAGTTAAATAATGTGCCAGATAGCCCAATGTGTATGGGTGGTAGTAAGTCATAAAGCGAACGCATATCGAGAAGGTGGATATACCACCTTTTTTGTTGTCAAAGTTATACATTTTCCGTTCTTATATCATCGAGAATGATGGTCAAATTAAATCGCAATAAATACCTACAATAAGTGATGTTTCTATTAACAGTGTTTCAACATAACTCATAAAATATGAGTTTGTGACAGAGTATTAATCTCTTGTTTAAAACACGATTCAAAAGCTATTTTATCTGTGCGGCTCGTCAAATTTATACATATTTGAGAGGCCATATACTTCAAATCTTGCCAAATAAAGACCGCATTCAAGTTATTGATCATGGCGTCAAGTTGTCAAAAAATGCTAGAATACCGCACCTGATAAATCTCTCATGATTCTAGTGATGAGTTTATTAAGATAATGTTGCGATTTTGGTATCTCAAATTTACCAAAACCCGACACTCTAATGTCGTGTCTAAGGGCGATTTTTAAACGCCCTGAATTTACGCAATTAAAAGAATCTTTTTCCCGATAAAGTAGTGCAAGTGCGTATGATTACAATAAAGAAGGGTTTGGATCTTCCTATCGCAGGAACTCCATCCCAGGTGATTAATGATGGTAAGTCCATCACTAAAGTCGCCTTGCTTGGCGAAGAGTACGTTGGTATGCGTCCTACGATGCATGCTCGCGTTGGTGATGAAGTGAAGAAAGGCCAAGTTCTTTTTGCAGATAAAAAGAACCCAGGTGTTGTATTTACTTCTCCAGCAAGCGGTAAAGTTATTGAAGTGAACCGTGGTGCTAAGCGTGTTCTTCAATCCGTCGTGATTGAAGTCGCAGGCAATGAGCAAATCACGTTCAATAGCTATGAAGCTAACCAATTAACCAGTCTTGACCGTGAAACGGTTAAAACTCAGTTAGTTGAGTCTGGCGCATGGACCGCTTTGCGTACTCGTCCGTTCAGCAAGGTTCCAGCTATTGATTCTGAAACTCAGGCTATTTTCGTTACTGCTATGGATACCAATCCGTTAGCAGCTGAGCCAGAATTAATCATTAATGAGCAATCTGATGCTTTCGTTGCTGGTTTAGATCTTCTTTCAACTCTGACTAACGGTAAAGTGTACGTTTGTAAAAAAGGTACGAGTTTACCTCGTTCAGGTCAGTCTAACGTTGAAGAACATGTTTTTGATGGCCCACACCCTGCAGGTCTTGCAGGCACGCATATGCATTTCCTATACCCAGTAAATGCACAAAATGTAGCGTGGAGCATTAACTATCAAGACGTTATCGCATTCGGTAAACTTTTCCTAACGGGCGAAATTTACTCTGAGCGTGTTGTTTCTCTGGCAGGTCCAGTGGTGAATAACCCACGTCTAGTTCGTACTCAAATTGGTGCTAGCCTTGAAGAGTTAACGGACAATGAGTTAATGCCAGGTGAAGTTCGTCTTATTTCTGGTTCTGTGTTAGCTGGTGTTCATGCATCAGGTCCCCATGCTTACCTTGGCCGTTACCATCAGCAGGTTTCCGTTCTTCGTGAAGGTCGTGATAAAGAGCTATTCGGCTGGGCTATGCCGGGCAAGAACAAGTTCTCTGTTACTCGGTCATTCCTTGGTCACATGTTTAAAGGTCAGTTGTTCAACATGACAACGACAACAAACGGCAGTGATCGCGCGATGGTTCCAATTGGTAACTACGAGAAGGTCATGCCATTAGATATGGAGCCGACTTTGCTGCTTCGTGATCTATGCGCTGGTGACGTTGATAGTGCGCAAGCACTTGGTGCACTAGAGCTAGATGAAGAAGATTTAGCACTGTGTACCTTTGTATGTCCAGGTAAGTACGAGTACGGTCAGCTACTTCGTGAATGCCTAGATACAATTGTGAAGGAAGGGTAATTTTCATGGGCCTTAAAAAGTTTATTGAAGACATCGAGCATCATTTTGAACCCGGTGGTAAGCATGAAACGTGGTTTGCGCTTTACGAAGCTGCAGCAACACTTTTCTACACACCAGGTACTGTTACAAAGAAAAGCTCGCATGTCCGTGATAGCGTCGACTTAAAACGCATCATGATCATGGTTTGGCTTGCGGTATTCCCAGCAATGTTCTGGGGTATGTACAACGCAGGCGGACAAGCTATCGCCGCACTAAACCACATGTATTCCGGTGCTGAACTGGTTTCTATCATTGATGGTAACTGGCACTACTGGTTCACCGAAATGCTAGGAGCCACCTTAGGTTCCGATGCAGGTTGGGGCAGTAAGATGCTCTTGGGTGCGACTTACTTCCTACCTATCTATGCAACGGTATTTCTCGTTGGTGGTTTCTGGGAAGTACTGTTTTGTATGGTGCGTAAGCATGAAGTCAACGAAGGTTTCTTTGTTACTTCTATCTTATTTGCGCTTATTGTTCCGCCAACGCTTCCTCTTTGGCAAGCGGCTCTGGGTATTACTTTCGGTGTTGTTGTTGCCAAAGAGATCTTTGGTGGCACGGGTCGTAACTTCTTGAACCCTGCGCTTGCCGGTCGTGCGTTCCTATTCTTTGCATACCCTGCACAGATTTCAGGTGACGTAGTTTGGACTGCTGCTGACGGTTTTTCTGGTGCAACGGCTCTTAGCCAATGGGCTCAAGGCGGTGGTAGTGCACTAATGAACGTAACATCGGGTGAAGCAATCACTTGGATGGATGCATTCGTTGGTAACATTCCTGGTTCTATCGGTGAAGTTTCAACGCTTGCACTTATGATTGGTGCAGCAATGATCGTTTACATGGGCATTGCTTCATGGCGCATCATTGCGGGTGTTATGGTCGGTATGATTGCAGTATCAACACTATTTAACGTGATTGGTTCTGACACGAACGCAATGTTTAGCATGCCTTGGCATTGGCACCTAGTTTTAGGTGGCTTCGCATTCGGTATGTTCTTCATGGCGACTGACCCAGTATCGGCTTCATTTACCAATAAAGGTAAGTGGTGGTACGGCATCCTCATCGGCGCAATGTGTGTAATGATTCGTGTCGTTAACCCGGCATATCCAGAAGGCATGATGCTTGCGATTCTATTCGCAAACCTATTTGCTCCTCTGTTTGACCACGTTGTAATCGAGAAGAACATTAAGCGGAGACTAGCGCGCTATGGCAAGCAATAACGATAGCATTAAAAAGACGCTGTTTGTTGTTATCGCATTGAGCTTAGTGTGCTCAATTATCGTTTCAACAGCTGCAGTTGTTCTTAAACCTAAGCAACAAGCTAACGCAGTTCTGGATCAGCAAACTAAGATCCTTGAAGTTGCGGGTATCGAACTTGATGGTG
The DNA here is from genome assembly GCF_024347295.1 of Vibrio artabrorum. Classification (NCBI taxonomy): domain Bacteria; kingdom Pseudomonadati; phylum Pseudomonadota; class Gammaproteobacteria; order Vibrionales; family Vibrionaceae; genus Vibrio; species Vibrio artabrorum. The sequence goes on from NZ_AP025458.1 coordinate 775,973, forward strand.
ATATTCCAGCGTTGTACGCAGAGAACATCGAACCACGTTTAGTTGATCTTGCGACGGGTGATTTCATTGATGGTGATGCTGCTGCATACGACCAACGTAAAGCGGCAAAAGATCCAGCTCAGTCAATCAAGCTTTCAGCTGGAGATGACGTTGCTAAGATCATTCGCCGTGCTAATACGGGTACGGTATACCTAGTGAAAGATGGTGCTGAGACGTCTAAAGTTATCATCCCTATCCATGGTAACGGTCTTTGGTCAATGATGTACGCATTCGTTGCGGTAGAAACTGATGGCAACACAGTTGCTGGTATCACTTACTACGAGCAAGGTGAAACTCCTGGGCTTGGTGGTGAAGTTGAAAACCCAACTTGGCGTGCTCAATTCGTTGGTAAGAAACTGTTTGATGAAAACCACAAACCCGCTATTAAGATAGTTAAAGGTGGCGCTCCTCAAGGTTCTGAGCACGGTGTTGATGGCCTTTCAGGTGCAACATTGACCAGCGTTGGCGTTCAACATACATTTGACTTCTGGTTAGGTGATATGGGCTTTGGTCCGTTCCTAGCAAAAGTTCGTGACGGAGGTCTGAACTAATGTCTAGTGCAAAAGAAATTAAAAAGAGCATCTTAGCGCCTGTGTTGGACAACAACCCAATCGCGTTACAGGTTCTTGGTGTGTGTTCTGCTCTGGCGGTAACCACTAAATTAGAAACAGCTTTTGTTATGACTATCGCGGTAATGTTCGTTACTGCCTTGTCGAACTTCTTCGTTTCTTTGATCCGTAATCACATTCCTAACAGTGTGCGTATCATCGTTCAGATGGCAATTATCGCATCATTAGTAATCGTGGTAGACCAAGTGCTTAAAGCATACCTATACGATATCTCTAAGCAGTTATCTGTATTCGTAGGCCTAATCATTACTAACTGTATTGTTATGGGACGCGCGGAAGCATTCGCCATGAAGTCTGCACCAATCCCATCTTTTATTGATGGTATTGGTAACGGCCTTGGTTATGGTTTCGTTCTGATCACTGTTGGTTTCTTCCGTGAGCTTCTAGGCTCTGGCAAACTATTTGGTATGGAAGTATTACCTCTAGTGAGCAACGGTGGTTGGTATCAGCCAAACGGCTTGATGCTTCTAGCACCTTCTGCGTTCTTCCTAATTGGTTTCATGATTTGGGCAATTCGTGTGTTCAAACCAGAACAAGTAGAAGCGAAGGGGTAAGGTAGTCATGGAACATTATATTAGTCTGCTGGTTAAATCGATTTTCATCGAAAACATGGCGCTTTCTTTCTTCCTAGGTATGTGTACATTCCTAGCGGTATCTAAGAAAGTTAAAACTTCTTTTGGTCTTGGTGTTGCGGTCGTTGTCGTACTTACCATCGCTGTGCCTGTAAACAACCTTGTTTACACACACATCCTGAAAGAAAACGCGCTTGTTGAAGGTGTCGATTTAAGTTTCCTTAACTTCATCGCATTCATCGGTGTTATCGCAGCACTTGTACAAATCCTAGAGATGGTTCTAGACCGTTTCTTCCCACCTTTGTACAACGCACTGGGTATCTTCCTGCCACTGATCACAGTTAACTGTGCAATCTTTGGTGGTGTATCTTTCATGGTAACGCGTGATTACAACTTTGCTGAATCCGTTGTTTACGGCTTCGGTTCTGGTGTCGGTTGGATGTTAGCTATCGTTGCTCTTGCGGGTATCCGTGAGAAGATGAAGTACTCTGACGTACCTCCAGGTCTACGTGGCCTTGGTATCACGTTCATTACTGTTGGTCTGATGGCGTTAGGCTTTATGTCTTTCTCTGGTGTTCAACTGTAGGGTAAGCACCCAGTAATAAGGAATAACAAATGCAAAGCATTATTCTTGGCGTAGCGATGTTTACCATTATTGTATTGGCTTTAGTACTAGTGATTCTGTTCGCTAAGTCTAAGCTAGTACCATCAGGTGACATCACTATTTCAGTAAACGGCGACCCTGAAAAGGCGATCGTTACTCAACCTGGTAGCAAGCTACTTGGTGCCCTTGCTGGCGCTGGTATCTTCGTATCGTCTGCTTGTGGTGGCGGTGGCTCTTGTGGTCAGTGTCGTGTGAAAGTTAAGTCTGGTGGTGGCGACATCCTGCCGACTGAACTTGATCACATCACAAAAGGCGAAGCTCGCGAAGGCGAACGTCTTGCATGTCAAGTTGCGATGAAAACGGACATGGAGATTGAACTAGACGAAGATATCTTTGGTGTTAAAAAGTGGGAATGTACTGTTATCTCGAATAACAACGAAGCGACTTTCATCAAAGAATTGGCTCTAGCGATCCCTGAAGGTGAAGAAGTACCTTTCCGCGCGGGTGGTTACATTCAGATTGAAGCTGAACCACATCACGTGAAATACGCAGATTACGATATTCCTGAGGAATACCGTGGTGACTGGGATAAGTTCAACCTATTCCGTTACGAGTCTATCGTTAAAGAACATTCAATCCGTGCTTACTCAATGGCTTCATACCCAGAAGAGAAAGGCATCATCAAGTTGAACGTTCGTATCGCGACTCCGCCGCCAAACAACCCAGACGTAGCTCCAGGTGTGATGTCTTCATACATCTGGTCTCTTAAGCCTGGTGACAAGTGTACTATTTCTGGTCCATTTGGTGAGTTCTTTGCTAAAGACACAGACAATGAAATGGTATTCATCGGTGGTGGTGCAGGTATGGCGCCTATGCGTTCTCATATCTTCGACCAACTTAAGCGTCTTAAGTCTACTCGTAAGATGTCTTACTGGTATGGCGCACGTTCTAAGCGTGAGATGTTCTACATTGAAGATTTCGATGGCCTAGCGGCTGCAAACGAAAACTTCGTGTGGCACTGTGCACTGTCTGATCCTCAACCAGAGGACAACTGGGACGGTTACACTGGTTTCATCCACAACGTACTGTACGAAAACTATCTGAAGGATCACGAAGCTCCTGAAGATTGTGAGTACTACATGTGTGGTCCACCGATGATGAACGCAGCTGTTATCGGCATGCTGAAAGATCTTGGTGTAGAAGATGAAAACATCCTATTAGATGACTTTGGTGGTTGATCCATTTAAGTGATTGATATTATGGCTGACTCTTACGAGTCAGCCATTTGTTTTTCTAAGACTTTCTTTAACAATACAATGGCTTATATAAGAAAGAGTAAGACGTTAAAATGTCCGTATTTACTCTTATTTTTTGTTATATAAACCCTCAACATTAGACAGGAGTAAGCAAGTGAGAATTTGGCTTGTTGCATTCACTTCTTTGATTTTTCTTGCTGGCTGCGAAAAGCCAATAGAGCAAGTACATTTAAGTGGCCCAACGATGGGTACCAGTTATAATATTAAGTACATCAATAGTGATGAGTTACCTGAATCTAAAGAGATTCATACCGAGATTGATCGCATACTTGAAGATGTTAACGATAAGATGTCAACATATCGCGATGACTCAGAGTTAAGTCGCTTTAATCAATACAAAGGTTCGGACGCATTCAAAGTGTCTGAGCAAATGGCGACTGTCGTGAAAGAAGCGATTCGTTTGAACGGTCTTACTCAAGGTGCATTGGATGTGACTGTGGGCCCTTTGGTCAATTTGTGGGGCTTTGGCCCTGAAGCACGTCGAGACATCGTTCCAACAGAAGAAGAGCTTGCCGCTCGTAAAGCAAGAGTGGGGATTCAGCACTTAAGCATTAAGGGCAATATGCTGAGTAAGGATCTACCTGATCTGTATGTTGATCTTTCGACTATTGCTAAAGGTTGGGGAGTTGATGTGGTTGCTGACTACCTTGATTCCATTGGAATTCATGACTATATGGTTGAAGTTGGTGGTGAAATTCGCTTAAAAGGTCTTAACCGTGACGGTGTCGGTTGGCGTATCGCCATTGAAAAACCCACTGTAGATAAGCGTACTGTTCAAGAAATCATCGAACCGGGCGATATGGCGATTGCCACATCTGGTGATTACCGTAACTATTTTGAACGTGACGGTGTTCGATATTCGCACATCATCAATCCAGAAACCGGTAATCCAATTCGTCACAAAGTGGTTTCTGTTACTGTTTTAAATTCGTCGTCAATGACAGCGGACGGTTTATCGACTGGTCTTATGGTCTTAGGCGAGAAGAAAGGAATGGAAGTTGCTAATCAATATGGCATCCCTGCATTCATGATCGTAAAAACAGCCGATGGCTTTAAAGAAATGGCTTCAGAAGCCTTTAAGCCATATTTAGGTAAATAAGGTAAGCGAGATAATTATGAATACATTTCTGATTACATTTGGTGTTTTTCTTGCTGTCATCGCAGCGATGTCCATTGGCTATATTATCCAAAAGAAAGTGGTGAAAGGGAGCTGTGGTGGTTTAGGAGCGGTCGGTATCGATAAAGTATGCAACTGTCCTGAACCTTGTGATGCGCGTAAAAAGCGCGAAGCACGTGAAGCATACCGTGAAGAGAGACTGGCGGAGCGCCAGCAGAAAGAAGCATCTTGGAATAAAGACCGTATTGCTTAACTGACGAATGCTGAGCCGATGTTATCGAGCTCCTCAAAATGCAAAGAGCTCAAAACCTAGTGTTTGAGCTCTTTTTCATTTTAGGCCGCTATGACGGTTTTCTGTTACTGGGATTTGGATAAGTTCTCGGTGAGGGGGATGTAGGCTATTCACTGGTACTTTCCCCCCAATTTGTTAATCGCTATACTGTATGTAACAACAGTTATGGTGGTTTATGACAACGAAAATCATTCATGTAGATCTTGATTGCTATTATGCAGCAGTAGAGGCGAGAGACAATCCCTCTCTACGAGGTATACCACTCGCTATCGGCGGCTCTCAATATGGTCGAGGGGTACTTTCAACATGTAATTATGAAGCCAGAAAATTTGGAATTCGCTCCGCAATGCCGACGGGACAAGCGCTTAAGTTATGCCCTAATTTAACGGTTGTTCCAGGTGACATGGAAAAATACAAATCGGTGTCTAAGCAAATACAGGCTATTTTTTTGCGTTATACGGATGTAATTGAGCCTTTATCGTTAGATGAAGCCTACTTAGATGTGACGGGTTCCCCTTACTTCAATGGGTCTGCAACCTTAATTGCGCAAGATATAAGGAAGACGATTGAGACGGAGTTACAGTTGACGGCTAGTGCTGGGGTTGCTCCGATTAAATTTGTCGCGAAAATCGCCTCTGACATTAACAAGCCGAATGGTATTTGTGTGATTCCCCCGGATCAAATAGAGAGCTTTGTTGAGGAGCTTTCGTTAGGTAAGATCCCCGGCGTTGGGAAAGTAACGCTGGAAAAACTTAATAAGTTAGGCCTTTATAAAGGGAGGGATGTAAAAGCGTACGAGCAGAGCTTGTTACTCAAGCAGTTTGGTAAGTTTGGCCAATCTTTATGGGAAAAGTGTCACGGGATTGATAACAGAGAAATAGAAACATCAAGAGTGCGGAAGTCTGTTGGGGTTGAAAAAACATTCAATACGGACATTTTTACTCAACAAGAGTGTCATAGTGCTATCGAGCGTTTATACCCATCTTTATTAAGCCGGCTTGAAAAGGCATCCCCAGAGAAAAAGATCATAAAACAAGGAATGAAATTAAAGTTTGATGATTTTAAACAAACCACCGTCGAGCATAAAAAAAACACTTTAGATAAAGTGTTTTTCAATGAATTGTTGGAAGAGGCATTAAAACGACAGAAAGGCCGAGGGATTCGTCTCATCGGATTGAGCGTGGGGTTAGACACGGAACAAAAAAACAAAGAGCAAATGAGTTTTGATTGGTAGAGGGAGCCTTATCTTGGTAGACGTTTCACTAATGCTAGAGTGTCACTGAATGGCTGCTGTTCGAGCTTTCCGTAACCGACCATTTTGCTGGCTTTTAGTTTTGTTGAAAGCGGAGTGGCTATCCCACATAAAAAGCGAGTAATAGCTTCATCGGTAATCAACGGTTGGCTCTTTGCTGCAAATTCATGAATCCACGCCAGCACGGTTTTATCATCTACGGGTTCAATATCGACGGTAGGTAATATCGCAATTTCTCCTCGACATACCGAGCAATGACCACAGTTTTTTGGGGCTTGGTCATCGGCAAAATAGCTCGCAAGGCGTGAGCTTAGGCAAGTATCCGCCTCAAAGAAATTCAGCATTTGGTTAAGGCGGTTTATCTCACTGTGCTCTTTTGCTTTAAATAACTCAGTAAGGCGCTCTGACAGTTGCATCATATCTTCAGAAGTATTGTGGATCGCGTAGACATCGGTGATCTGCTTGCTCTCCAGTTCAATCCAACCTTGTTCATTGAAGTAGTCGATAGCCGCAATCACACGCTGACGATCGGCTTGGAAGTGCGTCCAAAGCGCATCAAAATCGACTTGGCACCACACTCTTGCTTGCGGAGAGCATTGGAAAATCGCTTCGACAAATTGACGACGCTCACTTTGAAATTGCTCTGTGATCTGCTGTTTCGGGCGAATGAACTTAAATTTGTAGTCTGCGAAGTAGCTGTACTTCGGCTCGATCACGCCTTCAATTTCCAGATACACCAGTAGTGTTTTTAGCGGTAATTGACGAATGTTGGATTCACGTGACAGCTGGTTAAGCATGATCTCCCATTGATTCGAGCCAGAAGCGCGAATGTTTTGATTTTCGTAGATCTCTTTTAATACCGCTTGGATCGATATATTGTCTGGCGTATCACCAAAAACGAAGTTCTCGAGTGTGCTTAAACCATGTTTGTTAGCGAGTAAAATACATTCAGACGCTTGCCCATCTCGACCTGCTCGCCCAATTTCTTGCGAGTAGTTCTCTATCGATTTTGGTAAGTCAAAGTGAATAACTCTACGAATATTGGATTTGTCGACCCCCATACCAAACGCAATCGTGGCGACAATACAATTGACATCATCGGTCATAAATTGGTGTTGAATGGCATCTCTATTTTCTGGCTTAAGACCCGCATGATAAGCCACAGCATTAACGCCAGCATTACGAAGTTGTTGAGCGACCATCTCTGCCGTTTGTTGAAGGGTGACATAAACAATAGTCGGAGCGAGAGAAGCTTGGTTAACCACATTGCACAAGGTTTCTAGCTTGCTGGTTTGTTCACAAGGTTGAATCGACAGGTCGAGGTTTTGACGATAGAAACCCGTCACCACAACGCGCTCTTCATCAATTTCAAACTTTGACTTCATGTCTTGGATAACCGAGGTGGTTGCGGTGGCTGTCAGTAGCAGAACCTGAGGAATATTGAGCTGTTTTTGGTACTGAGGAAGCTTCAGGTAATCGGGTCTGAAGTTGTGTCCCCACTCTGAAATACAGTGCGCTTCATCGACCACAAGCAGTGAGATCGGCACTTGGGAGATAAACTGACGAAAGCGTTCGTTCTTCAAACGTTCAACGGAAATCATTAGGATCTTGGTGTCGCCGTTACGTACAGACTGCATTACCTGTTGAGTGGTTTGTCTATCTTGGCTTGATTCGATGGCGGCAGCACTGATGCCTTTACTGTGCAAGAAGCTAAGTTGGTCTTTCATTAATGCCAACAGGGGCGATATCACCAAGGTTAAGTGTGGTAACTCTAAGGCGGGTAATTGATAGCAAAGCGATTTACCTGAGCCCGTCGGGAATATCGCTGCAGTGGAGTGCCCCGATAGAACATTATCAATGACTTGCTTTTGCCCATGACGTAGTGAATCGAATCCGAATACTTGTTTTAGCTTCTGCTCAATCATTTATGCTCTACCTGAATTATGAAGTATCGTTTGGGTGCTAAAGCGGGTGCTTATCTAAGATAGCATCACTTAACGGATCAAATGCCTTGCACCTGATTGTACCTAATTCTATTCTGTAGCTCCTATAGAAAAGCACGCCAAAAGTATGATTAAGTCTGAGCTTCGCCAAATAATTTTAGAGCAACTCGAATCCCGATTACGTATCGCACAATCTGCGACTCAACGCGCGATTGATGCGGCGACCGATGAAGAGACTGTGCCTGAGCATAAGTACGATACATTGGCACTAGAAGCGTCGTATCTTGCACATGGTCAAGCGATGAGAGTGCAAGAGTGTGAAGAGGATATTCAGTGTTATCGTCACTTAGTGCTGCGTGATAGTGAAAAGGTTACAGTGAGCAGTTATGTCGTGGTCATTGACGAACATGATCAATATAAACACTTTTTTATGGGACCAAGAGTCGGAGGACTTTCTGTTGTGTGGAATCATCATGACGTTGTTATCGTAACGGCAAATGCCCCATTTGGTCAGGCTCTAATGGGAAAAAGCGTTGGTGACGAGGTTGAATTTATGGTCGCTGAAAAACAGTTTTACTATGAAGTGATATCTGTCGAGTGATCTTGAGATATTAGACGTTTCTCTGACAAAGAGCGATGAACCAAGGGTATAGTAATTCGTCAGATTGATGAGAGAATGTTATGAAAAGCAATGTATTTATGAAAAACAGTGTATTAATCGCATCGTTAACAGCAGCCATCGCTGTTGTGAGTCTGCCTACTTATGCGGCGCAATGTCGAATTGATTTAAAAAATGAATTACACATCGATGACAATAAAGTCGAAATTCATCAGGTCAATGGTGATACCGCCATTTTTGATGGTAATAATGACTTGTATATTCATGGCGAAAAGGTTGAGCTTGACGCTAACCAACAAGCCGCTATCGAAAAGTACCGCGAGACCATGAGTGAATACCTACCTCGAGCCAAAAAAATGGCTAACGATAGCCTAGCATTAGCCGATGACGTTATTGATGAGATTGCCGCCGGTTTAGATGCCCCAGAATCGTTTGATAACGTAAAAGAATCAATGAAAACGTATATGACTGAACTCGAAGCCCGTTATTACAAAGGTGGCGAGTTAGTGCTGCCTGCCGATAGTTTTGACTCGATGGCGAGTGGTTGGTCTGAAGATTTTAAAAAGGCTAAGGAGATCTTTAATCGCGAGTTTATCGCCAGTGCTTTTAATGTGATGTCAGAAAAGATGAAGCAAGAGGGCGGGCTAAACTTTTCTGAACTGGCGGACAAAATGGCTGAATTAAAGCTAAAAGTTCAAGAGCGAATGAAAGAACACTCTCAACAAGTCGAAGAGGAAGCGAATGATTTCTGTGATTCTCTGGATGAGATGGCAGAGCAAGAGCAAGAGTTACATAAGATCGTTCCGAATCTAAAAGACTACCAAGTATTCACGATCTAATTTGAGTTTTGTTATGAATGAAAAAGGCGCTCAACCAATGGGGAGAGCGCCTTTTTTCATTTAGAATGAGCGTTAGATATCGATTACTTGATTTCCATACCTTGAGCTTGTAGGTCTGCGTGGTAAGACGAACGTACAAACGGCCCACACGCTGCGTGAGTAAAGCCTAGCTCTAATGCTATCTCTTTTAGCTCATCAAACTCTGAAGGCGGTACATAGCGTTCTACGGGCAAGTGGTGGCGGCTTGGTGCTAGGTATTGGCCTAGTGTCAGCATGGTTACGCCATGTTCGCGAAGGTCTTTGAGTACTTGGATGATCTCTTCTTTGGTCTCACCAAGCCCCATCATTACCCCTGATTTTGTAGGAATATCAGGATGCTGCTCTTTGAATTTCTTCAGTAGATTCAGTGACCACTTGTAGTTCGCACCTGGACGCGCTTTACGGTATAGACGTGGCGCTGTCTCTAGGTTGTGGTTGAAAACATCGGGTGGGTTGTCTTTCAGTAGTTCAAGAGCCACGTCCATACGACCACGGAAGTCTGGCACTAATGTTTCGATGCGAATATTTGGGTTTAGTTCGCGAATCTCACGATTACAGTCAGCGAAATGTTGCGCACCACCATCACGTAAGTCATCACGATCAACGGAAGTGATGACGACGTACTTCAGTTTCATGTCTTGAATTGTCTTAGCCAGTTTCTTCGGCTCTTCGGCTTCAGGAGCAACAGGGCGACCATGAGCGACATCACAGAACGGGCAGCGACGAGTACAGATAGCGCCAAGAATCATAAACGTTGCCGTACCGTGGTTGAAACACTCGGCTAGGTTAGGACAAGACGCTTCTTCACATACGGAGTGCAGGTTATTTTTGCGCATTGCTGATTTGATTTCTTGGATACGATGGCTGTCTGAAGGAAGTTTAATCTTCATCCATTCCGGCTTACGTAGTACTTCTTTCTGTTCAGCAGGCATATTCTTTACGGGAATTAATGCCATTTTGTCAGCGTCACGATATTTAACGCCTTTTTCCATTTGGATTGGTTTGCTCATGATTTTATGCTTCTGCTGTAATGTTACTGGTGGCTTGAATGTCTACTTGGTCATAGCCGAGTAGCTCTACGAGCTCTTGTATTAACTGTTGCTCAACGTTTTCTAGTTCACTTGGTCCGCCGAGTTGGCTTACCTGTGCCATTTCCATACCTTGATAACCACATGGGTTAATACGTAGGAATGGAGACAGGTCCATATCGACGTTGAGTGCTAGCCCATGGAACGAGCAGCCACGTCGAATACGTAATCCGAGTGAACAGATTTTCTTGCCATCGACATACACACCCGGAGCGTCAGGTCGGGCTGTAGAATCTATATTGTAAGCGTTCAGAGTATTGATTACGAGATTCTCAATATGAGTCACTAAATCACGCACTCCGAATTTTTTGCGGCGGATGTTAATCAGAAAGTAAGCCACTAATTGGCCAGGGCCATGGTAAGTCACTTGGCCACCGCGATCGCTTTGAATGACAGGGATATCACCGGCGTTGAGTATGTGCTCAGCTTTGCCTGCTTGTCCTTGAGTAAAGACAGGGTTGTGTTCAACCAACCAAACTTGGTCTACATCTTCATCCGTGCGTTCGTCTGTGAACCTATGCATGGCTTTCCATACTGGTTCGTAATCCTGACGGCCTAATTTTTTTACGATTAGCTTATTTTGCAAAATTGCACTCCCTCAAGGATTAATAAAGTGAACGCATTATAAACGCGAAACTGGTTTCTAACTACAGACGGACTGCAAGGTTTTTCAACTTTCTTTGTATTTATTGAAAATTCAGTTGAATGAATTTGACGTCAATAGGGGGCTTTAAACAAAAACAGCGGCAATAAGCCGCTGTTTTTCATGTGTCATCGGAGATTACAGTACCATACGAACGATTTCGATCTCACCGAGTTCTTTATACAGCGTTTCGACTTGCTCAATTGATGTCGCAGTAATATTGATAGAAACTGAGTGGTAGTTGCCTTTTGCACTCGGTTTTAGCGTTGGGCTGTAGTCACCAGGAGCATGACGCTGGATCACTTCTAGTACTAACTCAGTCAGCTCTGGTTTAGCGTAGCCCATTACTTTGTAAGTGAATGAACAAGGGAACTCTAAGAGGTCTTTTAGTTTTGCATCAGAATTGATGTTCATGATTAGCTCCAAAAGGCTAGACTCTCGCAAATTGGCGAAATGTCGATAAAAAGCGTGTTCGGTCAACAGACACGAGTAATAAGGCGGAATATTACGTGTAAATATCACCGAACTCAAGATCAACAAAAGCCGCACATGGCGGCTTTTGTTTAACTGAAGAGTAAATTATGAGCTTACTCATCCAGTTAGTTTTGCAATAAGCGAGTCTATTGCTTAGAACAAACTTTTGACTTATTTAGAATAAACCTTTGAACAGCAGTACTAGGTAGTCCCATAGGCGGCTAAATAGGCTACCTTGGTCTACATCTTCAAGTGCGAGCAGTGGGTATTCTGCAACGTCTTCACCATCTACTTGGTAGAACAGCTTACCGACAACATCGCCCTTACTGATTGGTGCTTCTAGCTCTTTATCAAGAACGAAGCTTGCTTTTAGGTTCTTGGCTTGGCCACGAGGTAGAGTCACGAACGTATCTTCATCCACACCTAAAGCAACCGTGTCTTGGCTACCCATCCAAATTTTCTCATCAACGAAAGTTTCACCCGCTTTATGTGGTGCAACTGTTTCGAAGAAACGGAAACCATAGCTCAGTAGCTTCTTGCTTTCTGTTTTACGAGCGTTAGCACTTTTCGTGCCCATCACCACAGCAACTAGGCGCATTTTACCTTCTGTTGCTGAGCTTACTAGGTTAAATCCAGCATGGCTGGTATGGCCTGTCTTAATGCCATCCACGTTCATGCTTTTATCCCACAACAAACCATTTCGGTTGTATTGGGTAATACCGTTGTAAGTGAATTTTTTCTGTGAATAGATTCGATACTCGTCAGGGACGTCACGAATTAGGGCTTGACCCAGTAGCGCCATATCATAAGGCGTTGAGCGTAGGTTTGGGTTATCTAGACCATGAACATTTGCAAAGTGCGTGTTGTCCATACCGATAGAGCTTGCCCAAGCGTTCATTAGGTCAACGAACGCATCTTCAGAGCCTGCAATATGCTCAGCCATCGCCACACAGGCGTCGTTACCTGATTGGATGATAATGCCTTGGTTCAACTCTTTAACTTTAACCGTTGTACCAACTTCGATGAACATCTTAGATGAGTCTGGGAAATTTTTAGCCCAAGCGTTTTCACTGATCACTACATCGTCGTCTGAGGTGATGTTGCCACGTTTTAGCTCTTGGCCAATGACGTAGCTTGTCATCATCTTGGTTAAACTTGCTGGAGAAAGTTGAGTGTTCATCTCTTTCTCTGCTAGTACTTTACCCGAATGGTAATCCATCAAAACAAAACCCTTAGCGGCGATTTGTGGTGCATCAGGTACAACAATTGGAGCGGCGAATGACGATGTCGCTATCGTTGCTGAAAGTGCAACAGAAGTAGCAAAAATCGATTTAACAAGTTTATTAGATTTTTTCATTTTGAATGCAATTATTTGGTGAACTATTGGTATATTAACAGAATCACTCTGTCACACCAGAGCGTTGATTACCAGAAGTAACTTTTAAGTTAATTAGCGATTTAGCGTCTGTTTTTTTATATAAGCTGACGGGTAACCCATTAACTTAACTTGTTTTAACTTCTCTTGAGTCAGAGCATAGTCATGAAATGGCCCAAGCATTAATCGGTAGTTGTCGTCATTTGACTGCAAGAAGGTGGCTACTGCTAGTTTTTCACCGAGATCTTTGGCTAACTTCTCTGTTCTATCTTTATAAGAAGACGTGGCGACCTGAATAATAAATTGCGGTAAAGTGGCCTTTTTATTTACGTCGTTTGGCATCGCAACAGTGATGACCTCAATCTCGACATTTGCAGTGCCTGTTCTCAATACATCGAGTTTGTAAGCTGCCGCATAACTAAGATCAATGATTCGCCCTTCATGAAATGGGCCGCGGTCATTGATACGAACAATTGTCGTTTTGTTGTTATCGGTGTTGGTTACTTTTACATAGCTTGGAATAGGCAATGTTTTGTGTGCTGCCGACATGGAATACATGTCGTAGATCTCGCCATTTGAGGTTAAGTGGCCATGAAATTTTTTACCGTACCAGGATGCTTTGCCTCGCTCTTTAAACCCTTCCGCTTTTTTGACTATTTTATAGTCTTTACCCCGCAGAGTGTAATCACTATTCCCCCCTAAACTGTATGGTTCATATTGAGGGTGAGCATCCTCTATGTGCTCCACTGAAATAGGAGAATCGGGCGCAATATCAGCGTCGATATCATAGCGACCGCTGGGCTTATTTGAAGAACAACCATTGATGAAAATAGCAAGGCCAACAATAGAGACTATTTTTTTGATTGGCAGTGTATCAGCCAAGATGTTTTTTTTTGGAGACGTTAAAGTAGACATCGATTAGGTCGCCTTTGAGAATGCTTTTCTGTGTGTATGAATTGACATTAAAATACCAAAGCCCGCCATCAAGGTAACCATTGAAGTACCGCCATAACTGACTAGAGGAAGAGGGACGCCCACGACGGGCAGAATGCCACTCACCATGCCAATGTTTACGAAAATATAGACAAAGAAACTCAGTACAATACTGCCGCCCATCATTCGACCAAATGCGGTTTGAGCTTGGCTGGCAAGTACTAAACCGCGTCCAATAATGAACAGATAGATGGCGAGTAAGCACAAAATGCCGATCATGCCCCATTCTTCAGCAATCACGGCAAAAATAAAGTCAGTGTGTCGTTCTGGAATGAACTCCAATTGAGATTGAGTGCCCTGTAGCCAGCCTTTTCCTGAGATACCCCCGGAGCCTATCGCTATTTTACTCTGGATAATGTGGTAACCCGCTCCTAATGGATCGGACTCAGGATTAAAAAGGGTTCTTACGCGTACTTTTTGATATTCGCGCATCAAGAAAAACCACAAAATGGGAATAAACCCACCCAGTGCAATTGCCGCACTGGCGATGATCTTCCAGCTAATACCTGCAAGGAATATCACGAATATACCGGACGCAGCGATAAGGATAGAGGTGCCTAAATCAGGTTGCTTTGCGATTAAAATCGTCGGTACAAACACCATCACGAGAGAGATCGCTAACGTTTGGAAAGTCGGTGGAAGCGAGCGCTTACCGATAAATCGCGCCAACATTAAAGGTACGGCTAGCTTTAATAACTCGGAAGGTTGAAATCGAACAAAACCGAAATTCAGCCAGCGCTGAGCGCCTTTAGAGGCTTCACCAAAGAACAGTACGCCGAGTAGCAAAATGACCCCTCCAGCAAATAATAAGGGAGCTAAGCTTTCATAGGTTCGCGGTGAGATTTGAGCCAAGAAGATCATCACACCGAGAGACAGAGCCATGCGCATCGCCTGACGATCCATCATTACAAGGCTTTTTCCGCTTGCGCTGTACATGATCAGTAGGGCAAAGCCCATTAAAACCAGAATGCCAAGCAAGAGTGGTAGGTCGATATGCAGCCTTTCAAATAGAGCTCTATTTCGTCCAGTTGATGGATCAAGTTTCATTATTTTATTGCCTTACTTTCATAATCATCTGCAAGGATAATATGGTCTAAAATTCTTCTTACTACCGGGCCGCCATTTGACGAACCGCCACCGGCGTTCTCTAGAACGATAGTCACAACCGCTTCAGGAGCCTCAAAAGGTGCATAACCGGTAAAGAGAGCGTGATCGCGTAAGTGCTCCGCGATTTCGTCTGCGTTGTACTCTTCATCTTCTTTTAGGCCGAATACCTGTGCTGTACCGGATTTACCTGCAGTTTGGTAAGACATCTTCTGGAATGAGCGCCTTGCCGTACCTTTCTTACCATGGTTAGCCCGTCGCATGCCTTCCTGAGCGATTTCCCAATACTTTTTCTTAACGCCGGTCAGCGGTGGGTAAGTTTCAATGTCCGACATGACTTGTTCATCGAACGGGCGACTGTTATCTATGGTTGCACGCAATAGATGAGGGGCTCTGACTTCCCCTTCATTAACTAATACTGATGTCGCTTTTGCAATCTGCATAGGGGTCGCAGTCCAGTAACCTTGACCAATGCCAACGGGGATGGTGTCACCTTGGTACCAAGGCACACGGTGTCTTGCCATCTTCCAATCACGGGTTGGCATATTGGCTTTACTCTCTTCATAGATATCGATGCCAGTATAATCACCAAATCCGAACATCATCATCCATTTAGATATGCGATCAATACCAAGATCGTAAGCTATTTGGTAAAAGAAAGTATCCACCGACTCTTCAATCGCTTTTTCTATATCAACCACGCCGTGTCCCCAGCGTAGCCAATCACGGAATGGTCTTGTTTTTGAGTTAGGGATCTTCCAATAACCTGGGTCATTACGCGTTGTCTTCGGTGTAATAACGCCTTCTTGCAAAGCAGCAACTGCAATGAAGGGCTTGATCGTCGAAGCTGGTGGATAGATCCCTAGCGTTGCACGGTTAACCAAAGGTCGGTCTTTGTCTTGAAGCAGCGCGTTATAACCTTTAGACGAAATACCATGTACGAATGCATTTGGGTCGTAGCTTGGACTCGACACCATGGCTAATACGCCATTGTCTTTCGGGTCGAGAACAATGGCTGAACCACGGCGGTTATCCAGTAATTTATGTACATACAGCTGCAGTTTGATATCCAAATTGAGCACGATATCTTTACCCGGAACTGAAGGGACAAACTTCAGGGTGCGGATCACTCGTCCACGGCTGTTGACTTCGACTTCTTGATAGCCCGCGGTACCGTGCAGTATGTCTTCGTAGTAGCGCTCAATGCCAAGTTTACCGATGTCGCGAGTCGCTTGGTAATTTGCGTCTTTTTCTTCTCTCGCTAAGCGTTGCATATCACGATCATTGATGCGAGATACGTAGCCGATTACATGAGTCAGCACATCACCATAAGGGTAGAAACGTTTCAATGTTCCTGTTACTTCAACGCCAGGAAATTTGTGTTGATTTGCAGAAAAGACGGCCACTTGCTCTTCGGTCAGCTGATTTAAAATCGGGACTGATTTAAAGCGTCGTGAATTCAGACGCTCACGATTAAAGCGTTCGATACGTTCTGGTGGGATCTCGATTAACGCTTGTAAGCGACGCAGCGTCCCCTCCATATCTTGAATTTTTTCAGGTATGATTTCCAGGTTGAAAACAGGGCGGTTTTCGGCCAAAAGCACCCCATTTCGGTCGTAAATTAAACCTCGGGTAGGGGCAATTGGAACGACCTTAATTCGGTTATCGTTCGATCGTGTTTTATAGTCCTGATATTGATTGATCTGGATATGGTACAGGTTAGCCACCAATATCGACATCATCACAATGATCCCTATAAACGCAACAAAAGCACGGCCAGTAAATAGTCGTGCTTCTGCTTTGTAATCACGGATTTGGCTACGTTTACGTAACATTAACGGATTATTCTCGATGATAAGGGTGGTTAGCTGTGATACTCCAAGCTCGATACAAGCTTTCGGCCATGATCACGCGTACTAATGGGTGAGGAAGCGTCAGTGCTGATAAAGACCAGCTTTGGTCTGCTGCCGATTTACAAGCTGGTGCTAATCCTTCAGGGCCCCCAATAAGGATAGACACATCACGTCCATCCAACTTCCAACTTTCTAGCTGCTCAGCCAGTTGAGGGGTATCCCACTTTCTACCTGGGATATCAAGCGTGACAATGCGGTTACCTTTTGGAACCGCAGCCAGCATGGCTTCGCCTTCTTTTTGAAGAATGCGTGCAATGTCGGCATTTTTACCGCGCTTTCCTGCCGTGATCTCAACGAGCTCTAATGGCATATCGTGAGGGAAGCGGCGTTTGTATTCTTGAAACCCTTCTTCAACCCACTTTGGCATTTTTGTACCAACTGCGATTAACTGGATCTTCAAAGCTTAGCCCCAAAGTTTTTCGAGTTGGTACAGTTCACGATGCTCTTCTTGCATAACGTGAAGCATGCTTGTGCCCATATCTAGAACAACCCATTCACCTTCTTGCTGGCCGTCCATACCGAGTGGTTGCATACCCGCTTTACGCACTTCATCAGCAACATGCTGTGCAATAGAGGCAACATGGCGTTTCGAGGTGCCAGTACAAACAATCATGTAATCAGTCACACTTGATTTACCTTCGACATCGATAGTCACAATCGATTCTGCTTTCATGTCGTCGGCTTTGTCGGCAAGAAAATCTTTTAATTCTTCACGTAACACGGGGTGTTCCTTTAATCTGAATTTAGCTTTGTTTAGGATCTATTGACCCTAGAATATAACACGCTTTTATACGTGAGATGGTATTGAAGCTGAAGGGAGACAAAACTCCACACTCAACTGATGAATTAGTGGCCAAGGCGACTGCTCATACTGGGTTTTTGTGATCAATTCAGCTTGAGTAAGCAACGCAAACAGGGAGTGTAATTGAGACATTGAAACTCTAGTTAGCGCCGCGTTATAAAGAGGCTTCTTTGATTGCCAGATACGCTGTTTCTCGAAGACCTGACCAATCGGCATCTGCTGCATTTGTTGCTGCATTTGTAATAGCAAAACAAGCTCACGTTGTACGCTACGCAGTAAAATAACGGGCTCAATACCTTCCGCTTCCAATTGTCTTAGAATTCGTTGTGCTCGATTCCCTTTACCTGCCAGTAGGGCGTCACTCCAATGGAATGGAGTAAAATGGTTATGTCGGCTTAGTGACTCTTGAAGGCGGACTAATGTGAGCTTTCCATCGGGATACTGAAGCGCCAATTTTTCTAAGCTTTGTGTCAGAGCAAAAAGATTGCCTTCGTGCCATTGCGCGAGCATCTGAATGGCTTCAGGATCGGGTGATAAACCGATTTTACGGCAGCGTGCTTGGACAAACTGAGGTAATCGACCGACATCTGGCGTTAAACAGCTTACCCAATGCCCTTGGTTCGAGAGTGCCTTAAACCATTTAGCATTCTCCTGAGCCTTCGTCAGTTTCGTTCCTATTAATATCAATAAGATATCGTTGTGGATATGCTCAGAAATCGCGAGTAATTCTTTCGCTATCGCCGCATTAACCCCAGATTCCGGCAGCTCAAGCTCGATGATCTGGCGACTTGAAAATAGGCTCAGTGCTTGAGTACAGTCGTAGACTTGATTCCAATCTAGACTGCTATCAATTGCAAAGCGGTGACGTTCTTCGAAGCCTTGTTGTTTTGCCGCTTGTTGAATCGCTTCTCGGCTCTCTTGCAGCAGTAGTGGCTCGTTACCAAAAATGAGGTAAACATGACTCAACTGTTTAGCGAGTTGCTCAGACAAGCGGTCAGCAAAAATACGCATCAAATAGACCTATTATTCAACAGATTCAATTGATTGTGATTGATCGGTTGAGCTTGAAGTGCTCTCAACGTCGTCAATTTCGATGTTCTTGATGTCATACTGCTGCTCAAGGTCTTTCACTTGTACGTTTTCCAAAGCTTCATGCTCCATGCTCCCTGCCGCAATCGTGGCTTTCAATCGAGCCATCTGACGAAGGATCTGGCTTGTCGCAAGTTTTCGCATTTCATCTTCGATCATGTCTCGTTCAACCGATTTCGCGAGTGCGGTTAACGGGTTATCAAGATAACTACGGGTTACACTGGTTGAGAATGTTTTTGAGCCAATTTCAGGAATCGTTACTCGATATGAAGCTCGAAATGTTAGTTCTTTCTCTGCTGCACGAGTGTTTTGGTAGAGAGACAGCGTTCTCTCACCAACGCTCTCACTAATAATATGCAGGTTAGGGGTGTTCTCAGCCGGTGGCACAATTTCAACATCATTCAGACGCAGTTGACCTTTCATCATACGCGTAAACGTACTGTATTGGTCGTAACTGGTTACTGAGATCTTGTTAAGCTCTTCAGGCACTGAGTAATCACCACGTAGGTGGAAACCACACGCACTTAATAGGCTAACGGTTAAAACAACAACAGTAACTTTCAATGAAGATAGTGAAATCAGGCGCATTATTGGATGGCTCTCATGACGGTAGAATACTTATTTAAAAGCTTTAGTTTGTTTGAGTGGTTAGGCTCAAGTCTAAAGCGCTTAAATAAGTAGACAGGGTAATTAGTTACCCTGTCTACAGACTGCTTTTGATGAATTAAGTTCGTTAATTCTTTAGCAATGGCATTGTGCTAACAAAATTAGTTAGCAACGATGTTTAGAAGCTTACCGGGTACGAAGATAACTTTACGAATCGTTAAGCCATCTAGGAACTTCTTAGCGTTCTCATCGTTTAGACCAAGCTCACGAACTTGCTCTTCTGTGGCATCTGCAGCAACCGTTAGTTTCGCACGTAGCTTACCGTTGATCATGACAACGATCGTTTTCTCGTCTTCAACTAGCGCTTTCTCATCGAAAGTTGGCCATGTTGCTGAGTCTACGTTTGATTCACCAAGCGCAATCCACATTTCGTATGAGATGTGTGGAGTCATTGGGTAAAGCATGCGAACCACGGCTTTAAGTGCTTCGTCAAGAATGGCACGGTCTTGTGCTGATTCTTGTGGCGCTTTCGCTAGCTTGTTCATCAGTTCCATGATCGCAGCGATTGCTGTGTTGAACGT
Source organism: Vibrio artabrorum (assembly GCF_024347295.1). Lineage (NCBI taxonomy): Bacteria > Pseudomonadati > Pseudomonadota > Gammaproteobacteria > Vibrionales > Vibrionaceae > Vibrio > Vibrio artabrorum. The sequence goes on from NZ_AP025458.1 coordinate 795,902, forward strand.
TTGGCGTCGGCCAATATCGTCCGTTACTTTCGCGATGGTCTTGTGGACATCACGACGCAGTGCTTTTTGGTCGCCAGATAGCGCAGAAGCATCAACCGATTCAGCCACCCCTTTAGAAGAGTGAGCGTGAACCAGTTTCCATACACGTTTAAGGAAGCGGTTTGCCCCTTCAACACCAGATTCTTGCCATTCAAGCGTCATATCAGCAGGTGATGCAAACATCATGAATAGACGCACTGTATCTGCACCGTACTTGTCGACCATCTCTTGTGGGTCGATACCGTTATTCTTAGACTTAGACATTTTGATCATGCCTGAGTGCTCTACGTCACGGCCTTGGTTGTCGACGGCTTTTTCAATGCGACCTTTTGCGTCACGTTCAACTGTGACATCTGTCGGTGCAATCCACTCTTTAGTGCCTTTGTCGTTTTCGTGATAGAACGCGTCAGCCAGAACCATGCCTTGACATAGCAGTTGCTTGAACGGTTCGTCAGACGTTACGTAACCCGCATCACGCAGAAGCTTGTGGAAGAAACGAGAGTAAAGCAGGTGCATACAAGCGTGTTCGATACCACCAACGTATTGGTCAACGGGTAGCCAGTAGTTTGCTTTTTCAGGATCTAGAATGTCGTCAGCTTGTGGTGAACAGTAACGTGCGTAGTACCATGAAGACTCCATGAACGTATCGAACGTATCCGTCTCACGGAGAGCAGGTTCGCCATTGAATGTGGTTTCAGCCCAAGACTTGTCTGCCTTGATAGGGCTCGTTACGCCATCCATTACCACGTCTTCAGGTAGAATAACGGGCAGTTGGTCCGCGGGTACTGGGTGAACTTGACCGTCTTCAGTAGTGACCATTGGGATTGGCGCACCCCAGTAACGCTGACGAGAAACGCCCCAGTCACGTAGACGGAAGTTTACTGTCTTCTTACCTTTGCCTTCAGCTTCAAGCTTCGTAGCGATTGCATCGAATGCTTCTTGGAATGCAAGGCCATCGAATTCACCAGAGTCGAACAGGACACCTTTTTCAGTGTAAGCCGCTTCAGACACATCCAGTTCAGAACCGTCTTCAGGTTTGATGACTGGGATGATATCGATGCCGTACTTAGTTGCGAACTCGTAGTCACGTTGATCGTGAGCAGGAACCGCCATTACCGCACCTGTGCCGTAATCCATAAGTACGAAGTTTGCTACGTATACAGGAACAACACGACCGTTAAGAGGGTGGATAGCCGTTAGGCCGGTATCCATACCTTTCTTTTCCATCGTTGCAAGTTCAGCTTCAGCGACTTTAGTGTTACGACACTCTTCAACGAAGGCCGCAAGTTCTGGGTTGCTCTTCGCTGCTTTCTCTGCCAGAGGGTGACCAGCTGCGATACCTACGTAAGTGACGCCCATCAGTGTATCTGGACGTGTTGTGTAGACTTCTAATGGTGTTTCTTCGCCGTTAACAGCGAAAGATAGCTCAACACCTTCAGAGCGACCGATCCAGTTGCGCTGCATGGTCTTAACCATTTCAGGCCAACCTTCAAGGTTGTCTAGATCGTCGAGTAGCTCTTGAGCGTATTCAGTGATTTTAATGAACCACTGTGGAATTTTCTTTTGCTCTACCGGCGTATCACAACGCCAGCAGCAACCATCTTCTACTTGCTCATTTGCCAGAACCGTTTGGTCATTTGGGCACCAGTTCACAGAAGAAGTCTTCTTGTAAACGAGGCCTTGTTGGTAAAGCTTAGTGAAGAACTCTTGCTCCCAACGGTAGTACTCAGGCGTACAGGTTGCGAATTCACGGTTCCAGTCGTAACCAAAGCCTAGAAGTTTAAGCTGGTTCTTCATGTACTCAATATTTTCGTAAGTCCATGGTGCCGGTGCTGTGTTGTTTTTAACTGCTGCGTTTTCAGCAGGCAGGCCGAACGCATCCCAACCAATTGGTTGCATTACGTTTTTGCCTTGTAGACGTTGAAAGCGAGATACCACATCACCGATGGTGTAGTTACGCACGTGGCCCATGTGCAGTCGGCCACTTGGGTAAGGGAACATAGAAAGACAGTAGAATTTTTCTTTGTTTGGGTCTTCACTTACAACGAAAGTCTCGCTGTTATCCCAGTGTTGTTGAACCTTTTGTTCAATCTCTTGCGGGTTATATTGTTCTTGCATCGATGGTATCCGGTTATCTTGGAATTTGTGAGTTCGGTTAGAACAGAATCTTACAGATCATCATAGAATACCTAAAGGAGCTGAGTACAACAATAGTTATACCCTGCATACTTGCAGTTGTAGTCTGGTTGATGGCCTAAATTTCATCTAATTGCTAAGAAGAGCTATGCTAAAAGGTATGAATTACATTTGTTTGTTAAAGGTTTGTAATCTTAAGGAGGTCGTTTATGTCGATAAAAAAAACGCTCTATGAAGACGTCGTTGAAGAGGTCATTGAAACGCTGAAGCATAGTCCTGAAGAGCTCAACCACAAAATTGAAACGTCAGGTAAATTCGCCCAAGCCGCCAATGACATGACAAAAGATGAGCTTGCATTAATTTCCGCTTACGTAAAGTCGGATTTAAAAGAGTTCTCCGAAAGCTATGAAGAGAGTAAGAGTAGTCCATTTTATTTGATGATTACGGACTCTATTTGGCAGGGGTTACTCGATATTACTGATCGTACTAAGGTGGAGTGGGTTGAATTATTTCAAGATCTGGAGCAACAAGGGTTATACCAAGCAAATGAGGTTATTGGACTCGGCACCCTGATATGTGATGATTGTGGGCATCAAACTGAATACAACCATCCAACGACGATCATTCCATGCATTAAATGTGGTTCTAAAGGGTTTAGTCGTAAAGCCCTTAAGCCGTAAGCTCCTGAACCATAGCATATCAAGGTAAAACAACAGTAATAAAAAAGGGTTGACCCAGCCAGTCAACCCTCAAATCACTTTTCTACGAATGTCTAATCTAGCTTTTTGGCTTTCTTATTACCCAACCAATCACCAAGCTGAGCATCGCCCAGATATACAGTGGCCAAGTACCGACTGTGTGGTAAGGCGTTTGACCATCTGTTGAAATGAGTTCAGCTTTCAGTACTGCCGTTTCAAACTGAGGTATCTGCTTGATGATGTTGCCTTTGTAATCGGTTACGGCCGTCACCCCATTGTTAGTCGAGCGAATAACGGGTTTACCAAGCTCCAGAGCGCGCATCTGTGCGATCTCCATATGTTGTAATGGCCCAATCGAATGTCCAAACCAAGTATCGTTAGAAAGCGTTAAAATGAAGTCGGTATCATCCGTTACGCTTTGCCTTACTTGCTCATTAAAGATGATTTCGTAACACAATGCAGGAGCCAAGTGTCGTCCATTAGCTACGATGTTTGGTTGAACAAAGTCGCCACGGCTGAACGATGACATCGGCAAGTTAAATAATGGTGCTAATGGGCGTAAGATCTTTTCAAACGGCACAAACTCACCAAACGGCAAAAGGTGATGTTTATGATAGCGTTCGTCTGGGTCGTAGCTGTAGTCACCATAAGGATTCACCCCTAGAGAAAGGATACTGTTGTAGTATTTTTTATCTTCAGACTGATTAAGCACACCTGTGATGATCGAGCTGTTGTTCATCTTCGCTGCGCTATCTAAGTTACGTAGGAAAGATGGGATCTCGACTTCAAACGCGGGAATTGCAGCTTCAGGCCAAATGATGATATCCGCATCCCAGTTTTCTCTGCTTAGGTCGGTATATTTCATCATGGTTGGCCAGCGATGACTTGGTAACCATTTGCTGTCTTGATCGATGTTGCCTTGTATTAAAACGACAGACGTAGTTTTCTCAGGGTTTGGCGTGACCCAATCGATATTTCGAATACCAAAACCGGTACTAAATACGACAGCAGGGATGAGGCCAACACTCCATCGTTTGTTGATCACCATATAGGCAAGTGCAGAGGCGGAAACAATCACAGCCAGAGTCACTAACTCGACGCCGCCAAGCGGTGCAAATGACCCCAAAGGCGAATCGATTTGGCTGTAGCCTAACCAAAGCCAAGGGAAGCCCGTCATGACCCATCCGCGTAACCAATCACTGATTAGCCACAGGACTGGAGCTGCTAGGAAAAAGCGGCTTAAGTTATTGGTCGGGAAGTACTTGTTCAAGCTCCAGGTAAACAGACCAGAATAAACGGCTAGGTAGCCAATGAGCAATGCCATCAAAAAGAGGTTGGCGGCCTGGGGCATACCGCCAAAATGTTCAATACTGACGTAAACCCAACTGACGCCCGTTGTAAATTGACCTAAACCCCAAGCGTAACCAATCCAAAGTGCGTGTTTAGGCGAACGGTTATGGATCAGTAGCAGCAGTAATGCGGGGCTGAGAATCGCAAGAGGCCATATTGAGTATGGTGCGAATGAAAGAGTGGTTATAGCGCCAACAAAAACGGCCGCAAGCGGCCGTAATAGGCGATGAATAAAGGTATTAGTCATCTGATTTCTGTCATCTCTTTAGAGAGAAGTTGTTATTCTTCGATAGTCGGAAGAGGCTGCTCGTCAGGAATGGTTACCTGAAGCTGAATCACACGACGGTTATCTGCGGATGTTATTTTGAAATGGTAGTTATCGATTTCTACAATTTCGCCACGAACCGGCAAGTGACCGAGTGCTGTCATGACCATCCCACCGATTGTATCCACTTCGTCATCATTGAAGGCTGTGTTAAACGTATCGTTGAACTCTTCAATGGTTGTTAAAGCTTTAACAGAGAAAGTATGCTTACTCAGCTTACGAATATCTAGCTCTTCCTCATCGTCGAACTCGTCTTCAATTTCACCAACGATTTCTTCGAGGATATCTTCAATGGTTACTAGGCCAGAGACACCGCCAAACTCATCGACAACGATAGACATGTGATAACGCTCTTCTTGGAACTCCTTCAGTAGGCGATCAACACGCTTACTTTCAGGAACAACAACAACAGGGCGAATCACTTGTTCGATGTCAAATGGAGCACTGTCTGAACCTAAGTACTTAAGTAGGTCCTTCGCTAATAGAATGCCTTCAACATGGTCTTTGTCTTCACTGATCACTGGGTAGCGAGAGTGTTGAGCATCAGTAATCAGCGCAATCAATGTGTCTAAGTCATCGGTGCGTTCAACTGTAACCATTTGAGATCGAGGCAGCATAATATCGCGGACTCGCATCTCTGAAATTTCCATAACACCCTCGAGCATGTCGCGCGTGTCGTGGTCAATTAGGTCATTGATTTCTGAGTCGCGAATTACATCGACGAGCTCTTGGCGATCTTTCATCTCACCTTGAAATAGTTGGCCTAGGCGTTCAAAGAAGGACTTTCTACTCGGACCTTCAGATTTTTTACTTCCCTCAGAAGTGGGGGGGTTACCTTCGTTCATGATTTCTCAAAAAATAACGCTATCAGAAGTGTGATAGCACACATCACAACTCAGATTCCTGTAAAAATAACAGGTTCGATGAGTTATTGTTTCTCTGCAATCTACTTAACTAGAATCAATTTATTTTTCTAGAATATAAGGGTCTTCAAACCCCATAGCTTGCATGATTTCTGTTTCGAGTGACTCCATCTCTTCAGCTTCATCATCTTCGATATGATCATAACCTAGCAGATGCAGGCTGCCATGTACAACCATATGAGCCCAGTGTGCTAGCAGAGGCTTATTTTGCTCTTCTGCTTCTTTTTCGACAACTTGGCGGCAGATAATAAGGTCGCCCAGTAGATCTAAATCGATCCCTGGAGGAGCCTCGAATGGAAAAGACAGCACGTTAGTTGGCTTGTCTTTTCCACGATATTCATGGTTGAGTTGGTGGCTTTCTTTGGTATCTACGATACGAACCGTCAACTCGGCGTTCTCTTGAAACTGAGGAATTGTCTTGTTTAGCCAAAGCTGAATATCCTGTTTGGTTGGAAGACCTTGCTCATTTTCGACCGCTAATTGTAGGTCTAGTTCAATAGACATCTATTTATCACCTTGCTCTGTAATTACAGAGCTATTTTGTGTTGCTAATTGTGTCGTAACCGCCTGCTGAGCCTCAAGAAGTTTAGCTTCGCGCTCTTCACGTTTGCGCTTTTCAAACTCTTTACGCTCTTTTTGGTCTTTTGCTTCCCATTTTTCGTACGCATTGACGATACGAGCTACTACAGGGTGGCGAACGACGTCTTCGGACATGAAGAAGTTAAAGCTAATGTCATCCACTTCGCTCAGTACTTCTGTTGCATGACGTAAGCCTGATTTAGCCCCACGAGGCAAATCGATTTGCGTGATATCACCGGTGATCACGGCTCGTGAGTTAAAGCCAATACGGGTTAAGAACATTTTCATCTGTTCTACCGTGGTGTTTTGGCTCTCATCAAGAATGATAAACGCATCATTCAATGTTCGACCACGCATGTAAGCCAGTGGCGCGACTTCAATTACGTTACGCTCAATCAGCTTTTCAACACGCTCAAAGCCGAGCATTTCAAACAGTGCATCGTAAAGTGGACGCAAATAGGGGTCGACTTTCTGGCTTAAATCACCCGGTAAGAAACCAAGTTTCTCACCAGCTTCAACAGCAGGACGAGTGAGTAGGATTCGGCGAACCTCTTGGCGTTCAAGTGCATCAACGGCTGCCGCAACAGCTAAGTACGTTTTACCGGTACCTGCCGGCCCAATACCAAAGGTGATGTCATGGGTGACCATGTTCATTAGGTATTGGGCTTGGTTTGGGGTACGAGGTTTGATGATGCCTTTCTTGGTCTTAATCGTCACTTCTTTGCCATAGTCAATTTCCGACTCGGCATGCTGTTCCAAAATACCAGATTCTGTGATCGCCAGATGCACTTGCTCGGGTTCGATATCAATTATCTTGCCTTTAACTGGAGCCGTTTCCACATAGAGGTGTTTGATGATGTCTAAAGCCGCGGCTGTCGTATGAGGTTTACCAACCATCGTGAAGAAGTTGCTGCGGTAATTAATCTCAACACCTAGGCGACGCTCAAGATGCTTGATGTTGTCGTCGAATGGGCCACACAAACTTGCTAAACGTTGGTTGTCGGCAGGTTCTAGATTGATCTCTAAAGTAACGATTTTATTGCTCAAATTAGCCTCTCATTTTGTATCACTTGCTCTTAAATAAGAAAAAGAGCAAGAAGCCCGATTTAGACCGGGCTTCTGATGGTGATTCCCTATTTCTAAGATGGTCACTCAGTTAGGTAATTTCAAGCTTTGTGTTTGCACTTTGTGCTCAAACCGTAGTATTGCCTATGGCGTAAATGTCGCGACACCTAGGTCGTCTTCACGTTTTGTTTTTTCCATCATTTCTGCAGGAGTCATTACAACGCGTAAGCCCATGTCTTTTTCGGTACGGACTAATTCACCACGTAGTGAGTTGGTGTAAACCTCAGTGATCTTCACGTCGACGAATTGACCGATAAGATCAGCCGAACCTTCGAAGTTCACAACACGGCTGTTTTCAGTTCGGCCACGCAGTTCCATTAGGTTCTTTCTTGATGGACCTTCAACAAGAATACGTTGTTCCGTGCCTAACATTAGACGAGAAAAACGCATCGCTTGTGTGTTTATCGTTTGCTGCAGTTCGTACAGACGCTCTTTCTTCTCTTGTTCTGGTACATCACATGGGTAGTCTGCTGCCGGTGTTCCTGGACGAGGAGAGAAGACAAAGCTGAAGCTCATATCGAAATCCACTTCTTTAATCAGTTTCATCGTATCTTGGAAGTCTTGCTTAGTTTCACCAGGGAAGCCAACAATAAAGTCCGAGCTGATCTGAATGTCAGGGCGAGCTTTACGCAGTTTACGGATGATAGATTTGTATTCGATTGCAGTGTGTGGACGCTTCATCATCGTGAGAATACGGTCACTACCACTTTGAACTGGTAAGTGTAAGAAACTCACCAGTTCAGGCGTGTCTTTATACACCTCAATGATGTCGTCACCAAATTCGAGTGGGTGGCTTGTCGTGAAACGAATGCGGTCGATACCATCGATAGAAGCCACAAGGCGAAGAAGCTCAGCAAATGAACAGATCTCACCCTCATGAGTTGGGCCACGGTATGCGTTGACGTTCTGCCCAAGTAGGTTTACTTCACGTACGCCTTGCTCGGCAAGTTGTGCGATTTCGAACAAAACGTCATCCATCGGACGGCTCACTTCTTCACCACGTGTGTATGGTACAACGCAGTAAGTGCAGTATTTAGAACAGCCTTCCATAATAGACACGAATGCCGTCGCTCCGTCTGCTTTTGGCTCCGGTAGGTTATCGAACTTTTCGATCTCTGGGAACGAGATGTCCATTACTGGCTTTTCGTTAGACAGTGATGATTTAATCATCTCTGGCAGACGGTGTAATGTTTGTGGACCAAAGATAACGTCGACATAAGGTGCACGTTGGCGAATATGATCGCCTTCTTGAGTTGCTACACAGCCACCCACACCGATCACGACACCTTCTTTTTTATCCTTTAGCGTTTTCCAACGACCAAGCTGGTGGAATACTTTTTCTTGTGCTTTTTCGCGAATAGAACAAGTATTCAATAGGAGTACGTCTGCTTCCTCAGGTACATCTGTTAGCTCATAGCCATTTGCAGCGTTAAGCAGGTCGGCCATTTTTGATGAATCGTATTCATTCATCTGACAGCCCCAAGTTTTAATTAGCAGTTTCTTACTCATTTTTTGTTCGCTCGATCGTTAGTTTAATTTAAGGGAGCAAATCGCCCAGTTTTTATCCGCAAGCCTGTTTGTCATAGTCAGGTATTGATTTGATGACGGCTCTAGCGGCAAGCGGCGTATTGTACTGGTTTAAAAACCGACTGACTAGTGGTCTGATTAAATCTCTTCGCAAGTGGTTTCTATTATCGTTGGCGCTATACCCTATAAGGGATCGCGCTTTTTTCAAATAAGGTTTTTGGTTACAAGTTAGTTATGAAAAAGTACAATCAAAAACAGTCAAAGAATCAAATTGATAAGTACAAAATATGAACAATTACGACGTTGTGGTCGTCGGTGGTGGCATGATTGGTGCGGCAACGGCGATTGGTCTTGCTAAACAAGGGTTGCGTGTTGCGGTCATTGAAGGCTTTTCTCCGGAAGCTTTCCATCAGTCACAAGCGATGGATATCCGTGTATCTGCGATTTCTCAAGCATCCGCTGATTTGCTCGAAGAGCTCGGTGCGTGGCAGAGTATTGCTGCAATGCGTATTTGTTCTTATAAGCGCTTAGAAACGTGGGAGCACTCTGAGTGTCGCACTCGGTTTAATGCCGAATCTCTTGATTTACCTCGTTTGGGTTACATCATTGAGAATCGATTAATTCAATTGGGTTTATGGGCTCAGTTTGATACCTACGACAATTTAACGCTGTTGTGCCCAGAGAAGTTAGACACTATCGAGTTTGGTAAAACCAACATCGTCAAACTTCAATCCGGTTTGCAAGTATCAGCACAGTGGGTGGTTGGTGCGGATGGTGCAAATTCCAAAGTTCGACAGCAAGCCGGGATAGGAATTACGGCTTGGGATTACCGACAACACTGTATGCTTATCAATGTCGCAACGACGTTACCGCAGCAAGACATTACTTGGCAGCAGTTTTTACCAAGTGGCCCTCGCTCATTCCTGCCATTGTGTTCGCTCATGTCTGAAGGTAAAGAGGTGGGGCAAGGGTCTTTAGTATGGTATGACTCACCGTCTCGCATTCAGCAACTTTCTGCGATGAGCCCAGAAAAATTACGGGATGAAGTCCTCGCTCATTTTCCTTCTGAGTTGGGGGATATCAAAGTGTTGAATGCAGGTTCATTCCCTCTAACGCGACGTCATGCTCAATCCTATTCGAAGAATAACTGTATTCTTGTCGGGGACTCTGCACATACGATTAACCCTCTAGCAGGACAGGGGGTTAACTTAGGCTTTAAAGATGTGGCAGCACTATTGGATATCAGCAAAGAGAAAGGTGAATTGAGTCAATCGGTGACGAGGCGCTATGAAGTGATGAGAAGAGGCGACAATCTACTTATGCAAAGCGGAATGGACTTTTTCTACAAAGCCTTTAGTAATGACATTGGCCCACTCAAGTTTGTACGTAATGCCGCGCTAAAACTTGCAGAGAACTCTGGGCCGATTAAAGCTCAAGTCTTGAAATACGCCTTGGGGCTGTGATTGATTCGTTCAAATGACTGAGCGATACAAAAGAAGGAGAGCAGAGGCTCTCCTTTTTTATTGGGGTGCTTATGGTTGCTGAGTGACACAAACGGGCACATCAATCTCTAAAGAGTAGCCCGTATAGATGAGAGAGCCATCTTGAATATTTCGTCTGAATGAAGTGAGGTTATTGGAGTGCTGGTTGGCGGCGATAAGCCATTTCCCATCGTCAGTTATATGGAAGTCTCTTGGGAATTTACCTTCAGTGTCGTAGCTATCAATGAAAGTCAGCTTTTGAGTCTCAGAATCGACTTTGAAGCTGCTGATTCTTGATTGGTGTCGACATGACACATAAAGGAATTGCTCATCAGGCGATAGCTTAATCGCAGCTGCGGCTTCTCCCTTCTCCATATTAGGCAATGCATCAATCTCTTCCACTACATTCCAAATGCCTAAAACCTTGTCCAAAATCAGTAATGTTTCAGAGAGTTCACAGACCACATAGGCTCTGTCTTCAGCTTTGTTAAAGATTAAATGGCGAGGTCCATTGCCGGCTGGCACTTTGATGGACTGCATTGGCTCATCAAGGAACTCCTCTTGCTCTTCGTCAAAGCAATAGAAGTTGATGCGATCGGTGCCGAGATCGACGGTCACAAATTGTGGTGAGTTTTTTAAGAACAGGCATTGATGAGCGTGTGGGCTGGTTTGTCTCTCTTTGTTCGGTCCTGAACCAAGCATCTTGATTGTTTTAAGTCGTCTATCGATATTGCCATTGATATTTAAGCTAAAGATATCGAATGTCCCTGTTGAATATTGCGATGTAATAGCAAACTTATTGTGGGGATCTATCGCAATATGGCAGGGGTGCTCGCCTGAAATTAGCCCGCTATTGGGTGCTACTTTTGAATCAGTATTAGGTATATGGATTAGCTGTGGTTGTCTATTCTGGTCTACTTCTGAAGCGGTATAGATCCCAAGCTTTGTCGTGGTAACAAACGAGGGATTAGAACATGCAACGATAAGCTCTAAAGGTAACAGCGCTCCCATTTCTCGATCTAACTGAGTTTGATATACACCTTGGCTGTTACTTGGAGAATCTGTGTAGCAACCGATCATTAAAGGGAGATATTTCATAGGTCGTCATACTCGGTTAGAAAATAGAGCAGACATTGTCTAATAAAATTACAGAAAAAGTGAGGCTATATAAGAGAATACTTGGTGACTTGGCTTGCAGATTTACATCTTTCAGATAAAACAAAACCCAGCTAAAAAGCCGGGTTCTATTAAATAATGGTGCGGTCGGAGAGACTTGAACTCTCACACCTCTCGGCGCCAGAACCTAAATCTGGTGCGTCTACCAATTCCGCCACGACCGCAGCAAATCTTTATAGTCATATCAATATTGGTGGTTCGATATAACGTTGTCTTCTTATTTAAAGAAAAAGTGGTGGCTACTGCGGGATTTGAACCTGCGACCCCATCATTATGAGTGATGTGCTCTAACCAACTGAGCTAAGTAGCCATAATAAATCGAATAGATTCACTATTTGTTCTCTAATGAAAGAGAAATAATGGTGCGGTCGGAGAGACTTGAACTCTCACACCTCTCGGCGCCAGAACCTAAATCTGGTGCGTCTACCAATTCCGCCACGACCGCAGCAAAGCTTTTACTCTAGCGAAGAGTATAGTTAAGAAGACTTATGGTTTGTCTAAGTAACGTTGTAGTGGCTGGGCTACCTGGATTCGAACCAGGGAATGCTGGCATCAAAAGCCAGTGCCTTACCGCTTGGCGATAGCCCAACAATAATATCAATTAAGATATCTAAATAATGGTGCGGTCGGAGAGACTTGAACTCTCACACCTCTCGGCGCCAGAACCTAAATCTGGTGCGTCTACCAATTCCGCCACGACCGCAGCAAATCTTTATAGTCATATCGAATATTGGTGATTCAATATGACGTTGTTTGTTCTTCTTTCATAAAGAAAGAATGGTGGCTACTGCGGGATTTGAACCTGCGACCCCATCATTATGAGTGATGTGCTCTAACCAACTGAGCTAAGTAGCCATAATAAATCGAATAGATTCACTATTTGTTCTCTAATGAAAGAGAAATAATGGTGCGGTCGGAGAGACTTGAACTCTCACACCTCTCGGCGCCAGAACCTAAATCTGGTGCGTCTACCAATTCCGCCACGACCGCAGCAAAGCTTTTACTCTAGCGAAGAGTATAGTTAAGAAGACTTATGGTTTGTCTAAGTAACGTTGTAGTGGCTGGGCTACCTGGATTCGAACCAGGGAATGCTGGCATCAAAAGCCAGTGCCTTACCGCTTGGCGATAGCCCAACAATGATATCAATTAAGATATCTAAATAATGGTGCGGTCGGAGAGACTTGAACTCTCACACCTCTCGGCGCCAGAACCTAAATCTGGTGCGTCTACCAATTCCGCCACGACCGCAGCAAAGCTTTTACTCTAGCGAAGAGTATAGTTAAGAAGACTTATGGTTTGTCTAAGTAACGTTGTAATGGCTGGGCTACCTGGATTCGAACCAGGGAATGCTGGCATCAAAAGCCAGTGCCTTACCGCTTGGCGATAGCCCAACAGGATATCAATTAAGATATCTAAATAATGGTGCGGTCGGAGAGACTTGAACTCTCACACCTCTCGGCGCCAGAACCTAAATCTGGTGCGTCTACCAATTCCGCCACGACCGCAGCAAAGCTTTTACTCTAGCGAAGAGTATAGTTATATCGACATTGGTGATTCGAAATAACGTTGTGCTCTTAGTTAACTACTTAAGTAATTAAACAAAGAGTTTAAATAGTGGCTGGGCTACCTGGATTCGAACCAGGGAATGCTGGCATCAAAAGCCAGTGCCTTACCGCTTGGCGATAGCCCAACAATGATATCAATTAAGATATCTAAATAATGGTGCGGTCGGAGAGACTTGAACTCTCACACCTCTCGGCGCCAGAACCTAAATCTGGTGCGTCTACCAATTCCGCCACGACCGCAGCAAAGCTTTTACTCTAGCGAAGAGTATAGTTAAGAAGACTTATGGTTTGTCTAAGTAACGTTGTAATGGCTGGGCTACCTGGATTCGAACCAGGGAATGCTGGCATCAAAAGCCAGTGCCTTACCGCTTGGCGATAGCCCAACAGGATATCAATTAAGACATCTAAATAATGGTGCGGTCGGAGAGACTTGAACTCTCACACCTCTCGGCGCCAGAACCTAAATCTGGTGCGTCTACCAATTCCGCCACGACCGCAGCAAATCTTTATAGTCATATCGAATATTGGTGATTCAATATGACGTTGTTTGTTCTTCTTCTTTCATAAAGAAAGAATGGTGGCTACTGCGGGATTTGAACCTGCGACCCCATCATTATGAGTGATGTGCTCTAACCAACTGAGCTAAGTAGCCATCTGAGAGCGAAGTAATATAATATAATCTCGCTTTCAATGCCATTATCTTTTTCTAGACAATGCCATTTGAATTGTGGCTGGGCTACCTGGATTCGAACCAGGGAATGCTGGCATCAAAAGCCAGTGCCTTACCGCTTGGCGATAGCCCAACAATGATATCAATTAAGACATCTCAATATGGTGCGGTCGGAGAGACTTGAACTCTCACACCTCTCGGCGCCAGAACCTAAATCTGGTGCGTCTACCAATTCCGCCACGACCGCTTTATTTTCCTAAAAACTCTTTATTGTTAAGACAATCTATCTAACCACAAACAGAGTGCTTAGGAAATGGTGGCTACTGCGGGATTTGAACCTGCGACCCCATCATTATGAGTGATGTGCTCTAACCAACTGAGCTAAGTAGCCATTTCCAAATTGTGGTTCATTTCAAAGCCTCTCAGCTTCGTTGTGAACGGGGCGCATTATGCGGAGTTGAGCGAAACCCGTCAACTTTTTTTTTGAATAAATCACGAATAAACATCTGTTCGGTTTCTTTTTAGGCAAAGAGACGTATTTGTCGACAAAAAACAGACCTAAAAGACGATATATAGAGGAAGTTAAGCTTCTGATACGAGATTGTTGGGATAGGGGAAAAACAAAAAGGCCAGTGAATTCACTGGCCTTTTTATTAGATGTTTAATCAGAATTATACGTTGAAGCGGAAGTGAACAACGTCACCATCTTTAACGATGTATTCCTTACCTTCAAGACGCCATTTCCCAGCTTCTTTAGCGCCGCTTTCACCGTTAAATTCGATGAAATGATCGAAGCCAACGACTTCAGCTCGGATGAAACCTTTCTCGAAGTCGGTGTGGATCTTACCCGCGGCTTGTGGTGCTGTTGCACCTACAGGGATGGTCCAAGCGCGAACTTCTTTTACACCAGCAGTGAAGTAAGTTTGAAGAGTCAGTAGTTCGTAACCAGAGCGGATCACTCGATTAAGACCTGGTTCTTCGATCCCCATATCTGCTAGGAACTCTTCGCGGTCTTCGTCATCAAGCTCAGACAGTTCAGATTCGATAGCTGCACAAACGGCAACAACAACGTTGTTTTCGTTTTCAGCGTATTCACGAACAGCATCTAAGTAAGGGTTATTTTCGAAACCGTCTTCCGCTACGTTTGCGATGTACATTGTTGGCTTAAGCGTTAGGAAGTTTAGGTAGCCGATTGCTGCCGCTTCTTCTTTGCTGAGTTCAACAGTACGCGCCATACCACCTTCAGTGAGCACTGGAAGGAGTTTTTCTAGTACGGTGATTTCGAATTTAGCGTCTTTGTCGCCGCCTTTTGCTTTCTTCGCGTTACGTTGAATTGCACGTTCACAGCTGTCTAAATCGGCCAGTGCAAGTTCAAGGTTGATCACTTCGATATCTTCGATTGGAGATACTTTACCCGCAACGTGGACAATGTTTTCATTTTCAAAGCAGCGTACAACGTGACCGATAGCATCAGTTTCGCGGATGTTAGCTAGGAATTTGTTACCAAGACCTTCACCTTTAGATGCGCCAGCAACGAGGCCTGCGATATCTACGAATTCCATTGTCGTTGGAAGGATCTTCTGTGGATTAACAATTTTTGCTAATGCATCTAAGCGTAGATCGGGAACCGGAACGATACCTGTGTTTGGTTCGATCGTACAAAATGGAAAGTTTGCTGCTTCGATGCCTGCTTTAGTCAGTGCGTTAAACAGAGTTGACTTACCAACGTTTGGTAGACCAACGATGCCACATTTAAAACCCATGATATAAACCTTATTCTGCTTTGAACGTATGTAAGCGATTTTGTGCTTTTGGTAGGCCATCTTTTAATAAGATGTCTAGGCTGCGAACCGATTCGTCAACGACGGCCTCGATACACTCTTGCTCTTTTTGAGGAGCTTTGCCTAATACATAACCTGCAACTTTATCTTTGTGTCCTGGATGGCCGATGCCTAATCTAAGACGATAGAATTCTTTATTGTTACCCTGCTTGCTGATGATGTCTTTCAGACCATTGTGTCCACCATGCCCCCCCCCTTTTTTAAACTTTCCAATACCAGGAGGTAGATCTAACTCATCGTGAGCGACCATGATCTCTTCTGGTTTAATTTGGTAGAACTTTGCTAAGGCTGCAACGGCTTTGCCTGACAAGTTCATAAAAGTCGTTGGGATCAGCAAACGAAGATCTTCACCGTGAACCATGATACGACCCGTTAGGCCAAAGAACTTTGGTTCGTTCTTCAGCGTTACGTTATGTACACGTGCTAATTCTTCCACGACCCAAGCCCCCGCATTGTGGCGAGTTTTGGCGTATTCTGGACCTGGATTAGCCAGTCCAACGAGAAGTTTTATTTGTTGGCTCAAGGTATGGATCTCTCTTGGGATTTCAAAAAGCGCCGTATGATATCACAGTTTATGAAAAAGGTGCGAGCTAGCTGATAGCGACGCGATTATTCCTGCTTGTGATAATTAGCAATGCAATATGACTTAGACATAAAAAAAGCACTTCATTGAATGAAGTGCTTAATGTCTTTCTCTAACGCGTTTCTAAAACTAAGCTTTTGTAAAAAACAAAAAGGCTTTGATTAGTTGAACATCGCTGAGATTGATTCTTCGTTGCTGATACGACGAATCGCTTCAGCAAGCATGCGAGAAAGGCTAAGTGTTGTCACTTTACCCGTCGCAGCCATCTCTGGAGATAGAGAGATAGAATCCGTTACGATCACTTGGTCTAGAACAGAGTTCTTGATGTTGTTCGCAGCAGTACCAGAGAAAACCGCGTGAGTTGCGTAAGCGAATACACGCTTAGCACCGCGCTCTTTAAGCGCTTCAGCAGCTTTACATAGTGTGCCGCCCGTATCGATCATGTCATCAACGATAACACAGTCACGGCCTTCAACATCACCGATTAGGTTCATTACTTCAGAAACGTTAGCACGTGGACGACGCTTATCAACGATAGCGATGTCAACATCCCCTAGCGCTTTAGCCGTTGCACGAGCACGTACAACACCACCAAGGTCTGGAGAAACCACGACTGGGTTTTCTAGGCCACGGTTCGCCATATCTTCTAGAAGAACGGGTGTACCGAAGATGTTATCAACAGGTACATCGAAGAAGCCTTGGATTTGCTCTGCGTGTAGGTCGATAGTAAGAACGCGGTCAACGCCAACGTTAGAAAGGAAATCAGCAACAACTTTTGCAGTGATTGGCACACGAGCAGAACGTACACGACGATCTTGACGGGCATAACCGAAGTAAGGGATTACAGCAGTAATACGGCCAGCAGAAGCACGGCGCATTGCGTCAATCATTACCACCAACTCCATAAGGTTGTCATTGGTTGGTGCACAAGTTGATTGAATCAGGAATACATCGCTACCACGAACGTTTTCATTGATTTGAACAGCGACTTCGCCATCAGAAAAACGGTCTACAGTAGCATCGCCAAGAGAGATGTATAGACGGTCAGCAATACGTTGGGCTAGTTCAGGTGTTGCGTTACCAGCAAATAGCTTCATATCAGGCACGGTGGAAACCTCGGGTTGCGTCCAGTTTTAAATAGATTGTGGGTGGGCTGATTGGTATTCAGCCAGAGTTTCTTTTAAAGGCGAAACGTTTCGTCCTTTCGCGATAAACGCGGAAACTGTGTCAGGCAGTTGTTCTAGTAATGATTCGGCTTCTTGTTTATTGCTAAATTCAGCAAAAACGCATGAACCCGTACCAGTCAATCTCGACGGCGCGTATTGTAGCAGCCATGAAAGTTGCTTATCAACCTCTGGGTACAGCATTCGTACAATTTTTTCGCAATCGTTTACGTATTCCTGCTTGAGAAGTGTTGATAGTGCGCGTTTTGGCGTATTTCGAGTTAATTCTGGATGTGTGAATATGTCGACAGTTGCTATGCTCACTTGTGGTTTGACGACGAGGTACCATTTTTCGTCTGGAGTCGCCAATGATAACTGTTCGCCAACCCCTTCAGCAAAAGCGGCGTGTCCTCTAACAAACACCGGTACGTCAGCACCAAGCGTTAATCCTATTTCCGCCAATTGGTCCTCTGATAGATCGAGTTGCCATAAATGATTTAGGGCAACTAGCACTGTAGCTGCATTTGAAGAGCCGCCACCAATGCCTCCTCCCATGGGTAAGACTTTCTTGAGTTCAATATCGGCACCAAACGATGTTGAAGTGTAGTGCTGAAGCGCTGTAGCAGCTTTCCAGATAAGGTTGTCTTCTAGTGCTACGTTAGGAATTTCGGGCGTTATCGTAATTGAATTCGATGCTTTATTCGCCGTCACCGTCAGTTCATCGCCAAAGTCGACAAACTGGAACAGAGTTTGAAGCTCGTGATAGCCATTATCACGTCGGCCTGTGATGTAAAGAAATAGATTCAGCTTGGCAGGGGAGGGCCAGAGTGTTGGCGTAGTAATCATTTGTTCAGTGTCCACTTGGAAACGATAATGTTGATTTTGTTCTGGTCTTGCTTGAAGGCTAATCGAGTCGGGAGGGGAATGATCTCTACTCTTGCATTGCCTTCATCAGAGCGTTGTGACCTTGGTATCTCCGTATTTTGATAGCGATCAAAATGTAGAGTCCATAGTTGATTATCGACCTGCTTAGAGAGTGATTCAAGCGTATTAGAGTCGTTTAATTGGTAAGCATCAGCTTGCTCTGGGATACCAAGGAACCATTGTGGCAAATGATCAATTGGGATCAGTAAACCTGTCAGTTGCTCAACCAGAACGGTAGCACTGGCGTCGGTAAACACTCGATCATCATAGGTCACGACTTTAGCGCCTGATGAGTCAATGGTTAGGTTCAATGCGGTTTGACCAAGAAAGGTTGTTAACCTCAATTGGCTCTGGTTCGATGAGTGTTTCCACATGAAGTTAAGGCTTTGGCGTTGCGCTGGGGAGATATAAGCGAGTTTGCCAGAGGCTTGGTAGCTTTCTATCTGTAGAAGCTGATTTTGGTAACTTTGCCACTCAACACTGGTGGGTTGTTCTGGGATAGACGAGCAACCCACCATGATTATGGTCATAAAAAGAAGAAACGTGATTTTGCGAAGCTTGCTCATATTTGCTCACAACTTGTTCAAATTTATCTAAAAAACGCTTCAACTATAGCATTGAATTCACGAAGTCAGGAAAACAAATCCCGCTTGCTCTTTAAATAGAGTCATGCATCAAGTAAAATTCGCCTCTTGTTTCCATTCCTTGATCGAGAACTTCTGATACATGTCTTTGCTTGCCGTAGGTATCAATCACAATACAGCGTCGGTTGAATTGCGAGAAAAAGTTGCTTTTGGTCCAGACAAATTGTCTGAGGCACTTAAGCAACTTAACGCAAATGCACACGTGAATGGAAGTGTCATACTTTCAACCTGTAATCGCACTGAAATTTATTGTGACGTCAAAGGCGTAGCAAAAAATCAGCTCATTGATTGGTTGTCTGAATTTCATCAAATTAACCCGGAAGAATTAAAACCGAGTATTTATATCCATGAAGAGCAAGCTGCGATTAAACACTTAATGCGCGTTGCTTGTGGGTTAGACTCACTGGTTTTAGGTGAACCGCAAATCTTAGGCCAAGTAAAGCAAGCTTATATGGATTCGCGGGAGAACCAATCTGTGGATGCTTCCATGGAAAAGCTGTTCCAAAAATCATTCTCTGTAGCAAAACGTGTTCGAACTGAAACGGAAATCGGCGGTAGTGCGGTTTCTGTGGCCTATGCTGCTTGTACGTTAGCTAAGCACATTTTTGAATCTATTACAGAGTTGACGGTGTTACTGGTTGGTGCGGGTGAGACGATTGAGTTGGTGTCAAAGCATCTTTCTGCGAATGGTTGTGCCAAAATGATAGTGGCCAACCGAACTCGTGAACGAGCTTTGGGTCTTGCTGAAGAGTTTGGGGCTGAAGTGATCAGCTTGAATGAAATTCCCGACCATCTGCATAGAGCGGATATCGTGATCAGCTCCACCGCAAGTCCGCTGCCTATTATTGGTAAAGGGATGGTCGAGAGTGCGCTCGAAAGAAGAAAGCACCAACCCATGTTGTTGGTTGATATTGCCGTTCCACGCGACGTAGAGTCTGAGGTCGGTAAGTTGAACGACGCGTACCTATACTCAGTCGATGATCTGCAATCGATTGTTGACGGTAATATTGAGCAACGTAGAGTTGAAGCGATTCAAGCCGAAGCGATAGTCAGTGAGGAAAGTACCGCGTTCATGAGTTGGATGCGATCGCTAGAAGCCGTTGACAGTATCCGTGACTATCGTAAATCGGCCAATGAAATCCGAGAAGAATTATTGAGTAAGAGTTTGCAATCACTTGCCGCTGGCGGTGACCCTGAAAAAGTCTTACTTGAACTAAGCAATAAGCTCACAAACAAATTGATCCATGCTCCAACGCGTGCACTTCAAAGTGCCGCAGAGCAAGGAGAACCTGCAAAATTAACGGTCATTAGACAGAGTTTGGGACTAGAAAACCCTCAATAATATACGACCCCTATTAAGATAAGACATTATGAAAGCCTCGATTCTAACAAAGCTTGAAACACTGGTTGAACGCTATGAAGAAGTTCAACATCTACTTGGTGATCCCGATGTACTTGGGAATCAAGACAAATTCCGTGCCTTGTCAAAAGAGTATTCTCAATTAGAAGAGGTGACGGGATGCTTTAAATCATACCAGCAAGCTCAAGAAGATTTAGAAGCTGCTGAAGAGATGGCAAATGAAGACGACGCAGAGATGCGTGAAATGGCTCAAGAAGAAATCAAAGATGCGAAAGCGAACATTGAACGTCTGACTGATGAGCTACAAATTCTTCTTATTCCAAAAGATCCAAACGATGAACGTAACTGTTTCTTAGAGATTCGTGCCGGTGCGGGTGGTGATGAAGCGGGTATCTTTGCGGGTAACCTTTTCCGTATGTACTCTAAATTTGCTGAGAAAAAAGGCTGGCGCGTCGAAGTGATGAGCAGCAATGTTTCAGAGCAGGGCGGCTTTAAAGAGATGATCGCTAAAATCAGTGGCGACAGTGTGTACGGTACCATGAAGTTCGAGTCTGGCGGTCACCGTGTGCAACGTGTACCGGAGACTGAATCTCAAGGTCGAGTTCATACGTCAGCGTGTACGGTTGCAGTGATGCCAGAGATCCCTGAAGCGGATCTACCAGAAATTAAAGCGGGCGATCTGAAAATTGATACTTTCCGTGCATCTGGCGCGGGTGGTCAGCACGTTAACACCACGGATTCAGCTATTCGTATTACGCACTTACCTACTGGTACGGTAGTCGAATGTCAAGATGAGCGTTCTCAGCATAAAAATAAAGCGAAAGCGATGGCTGTTCTCGCGGCTCGTATCGTTCAAGCTGAAGAGGAGCGTCGTGCTGCTGCGATTTCAGATACACGTCGAAACCTACTCGGTTCTGGTGACCGTAGTGACCGTATTCGTACCTACAACTACCCACAAGGTCGTGTTTCTGATCACCGAATTAACCTCACGATCTATCGTTTGAATGAAGTATTGGAAGGTGATATGCAGAGTCTGCTTGATCCTGTTCTACAAGAGCATCAAGCTGACCAACTCGCGGCACTTGCCGAACAACATTAATGACCATGCAGTCGGTATATACGCTTGAAAGTGCGTTAAAGTCAGCAATCGCACAACTACAAGAGGGTGAAAATACATCACCCTCGATTGATGCAGCGGTGCTGCTTTGCCATGTCTTAGATAAACCAAGGTCTTACCTGCTGACTTGGCCTGAAAAGCATCTATCTTTAGAGCAAGAATCTGAATTTAATGCCCTTCTAAAGCGCCGTCTCACGGGGGAGCCTGTTGCTTATATTGTGGGTGAACGTGAGTTTTGGTCATTGCCGTTAAAAGTCTCTCCTGCGACATTGATCCCGCGGCCCGATACCGAGCGTTTAGTTGAAGTGGTGTTAGACAAAACGTATGGCAAACAAGGGGCGATTCTCGATTTAGGGACTGGTACCGGTGCGATTGCTTTGGCACTGGCATCGGAGCTGCCGAACCGACAAGTGACAGGGATTGATCTTCGCCCTGAAGCACAAGAAATCGCGATAGAAAACGCGCAACGGCTAAATATTACGAATGCCACATTTTTGCATGGCAGTTGGTTTGAGCCTTTAATTTCAGAGCATTCTGAAGTGAGCGATGTTAAGTTCTCTTTGATCGTCTCTAATCCACCTTACATTGAAAAAAATGATCCTCATTTATCTCAAGGTGATGTGCGTTTTGAACCGATTACAGCGTTAGTTGCAGAAGAGAAAGGTTTAGCTGATATTCGGTACATTGCTGAAAACGCACGAAGTTTTTTAGAAAACGAAGGTTGGTTGGCATTTGAACACGGCTATGACCAAGGTTTGGCGGTACGTGAAATCATGCAGACACTGGGTTATGTCGATATTGTGACAGAGAAAGACTACGGTGGTAATGACCGGGTGACATTGGGTCGTTACGACTTCTAGCTTGTTCTTTTCTACTGGCTGATAGGGTCAATAGAGAATCGGTTTGGACGAATTTGATACATTTAGCTCGATAATGCATTTAACGCAGAAATACAGGGCATTAACGGGTATTGTTTGGTTCGTGTTAACGAATGCACATATAAAAATATAAAGGAATACCATGTACGAAGGTTTAAAACATTTTCACCTATTAACGATAGCTCTAAGCGCGCTACTGCTTTCGATTCGTTTCGCTCTGATGATGGCGAATTCACCGATGCTGAAACACCCTTTCTTACAGCGTTTTCCTCATATTAATGACTCGTTACTGCTGTTATCGGGTATTGGTTTAATTTTTATGACGGGCTTTATTCCGTTTACCCCTGCTGCTCCCTGGTTAACAGAAAAACTGACCTGTGTAATGGCTTACATCGCATTAGGTTTCTTCGCGCTTAAATTAGGTCAGAACAAGTTATTGAGAGTGTTCTCATTTTTCGGAGCTCTAGGTTGGTTAGTGATGGCTGGAAAAATCGCGATGACGAAAACACCAACATTTTTCGGTTAATGATCTCCTTATTTCGGTTAACTATCTATGTACGAATTTTTTGATGAAGACTTTGACCAGCTAGAATTAGCGGAAGGTGCATTGATCTTAAACAAAGCGATTAATCCAGAGACTCAAGATCGTTGGGCTGAGCAAGAGCTAGCAAGGTTGTTAAAAGAAGCTGAGTTGACTTTGGTGGATGAAACCAATGAACAGCAAAAGTTTGAATCTTTTATCCGACTGTTTTTCTATGAGTGGGGTTTTGCTGGAGATAAAGACGCATACTTCTCTTCGGAGAACGCATTTCTCGATAAAGTGCTTGAGAGAAAGAAAGGGATTCCGGTAAGTCTTGGAGCTATCTTTCTTTTTCTGGGTCGCAAGCTAGGGTTTCCTGTTGAGGGAGTCTCTTTTCCGACTCAGTTTCTCCTTAAGATCAGTTGGTATGGTCAAACTCCGGTCTATATTAACCCTTACAATGGTGAGTATGTCGGTGAGCAAACGTTGCGAGCATGGCTTATTGGTCATAATGGACCACTCGCGAAACTAAAAAGCGATCATTTGAAAGTTGCCGACCACCCAACAATTATTGGGAAGTGGTTAGCGTTAATCAAAAGTGCACTGCTGCGGGAAGAGCATTATACGCTGGCGTTAAAGTGCACAGACCTTGCTTTAACATTTGTCCCCGATGATCCTTATGAAATCCGCGATCGTGGTTTTATTTATCAACAATTGGATTGTCATCAGGTTGCTGTAGCCGATTATCAATATTTTATCGCTCAGTGTCCAAATGACCCGGCATCTGAGTTATTGAAATCTCAAGTGAACGCCATGAACGAAAAGACCGTGGTTGTTCACTAATCCGTAATTATTTAGAGAGAATATCATGGAACAGAAGACAGTTTATATTGGCGATATGCCAATTGCTAACGACAAGCCATTTACGCTATTTGCAGGCATGAATGTTCTTGAATCTCGCGATCTTGCAATGCAGATCTGTGAGCACTACGTGAAGGTAACAGAGAAGTTGGGTATCCCTTATGTATTTAAGGCGTCTTTTGACAAAGCGAACCGCAGCTCTGTTCATTCATACCGTGGTCCAGGTATGGAGGAAGGTCTTAAAATCTTCCAAGAGTTGAAAGATACATTTGGCGTGAAGATCATCACTGATATTCACACTGAAGCACAAGCTCAGCCTGTTGCTGATGTGGTTGATGTCATCCAACTTCCTGCCTTCCTTGCTCGTCAAACTGACCTTGTCGAAGCGATGGCTAAGACAGGTTCGGTTATCAATGTGAAGAAGCCTCAGTTCATGAGCCCTGATCAAGTGGGTAATATCGTTGATAAATTTGCGGAATGTGGCAACGAAAATATCATTCTTTGTGAACGTGGCTCTTGCATGGGTTATGACAACCTCGTTGTTGATATGCTGGGTTTTGGTGTCATGAAAAAAGTATCAAACGGCAGTCCAATCATTTTTGATGTGACACACGCGCTGCAAATGCGTGACCCATCAGGTGCTGCATCTGGTGGTCGTCGTGAGCAAACGGTTGAACTTGCTAAAGCGGGCCTTGCTACTGGTGTTGCTGGTCTGTTTCTTGAGGCGCATCCAAACCCTGATCAAGCGCGTTGTGATGGTCCGTCGGCCCTACCTCTAGATAAACTAGAGCCGTTCTTGAAGCAAATGAAAGCGCTTGATGACCTTATTAAAGGCTTCGAGCACATTGATATAAAGTAATCCGAAGACGGTTATTTAACACTGATCAAAACCATAAACGCCTACTTTTAGAAGTGGGCGTTTTTTTATCTTAAAGAGAGTGCTGAGTTCGTTTTTTGGATTTAACGGGTTGTAATTGAAGCATTTAATATCTACTGAGTTGAACATATGAGTGTGACGCCTGTCTTGTTAATCGCAAATTATAGATATGCATCACATTTTCTAGGTAAACGATTGCTTGTGATGCAGGGGAAGTTTGAGTGCAATCTCATAAATTTGTTACACTCAACTCGTGATCTATGCGTGACCAATTCGACAGAAACATGAAATCGTCGTGTTACATCGAGCATGTTAATTTAAAATAACTCACGTTGAAGTCTTATTGTTCGCACTCTAATAAGGGGGCGCAATAGGTCATAAAAAAGCAGTGGATTCCCCTAAAAAGTTCAAAGGTATGACAATGAAGCAACGCCTTATTCTAAAGACAGCACTCAGTGCTGCAATCCTAGCGACACTTGCTGGGTGTGCATCTCAATCAACTCATGATTGGAAGCAAGACCAAACTTACAAGCTTACTATCCTGCACACAAATGACAATCATGGTCGTTTCTGGCAGAACAAATATGGCGAGTACGGCATGTCTGCACGTAAAACGCTTGTTGATCAAATTCGTGCAGAAGTTAAAGCTGAAGGCGGTAGCGTATTGCTTTTATCTGGTGGTGACATTAACACGGGTGTACCAGAATCAGATCTGCTGGATGCTGAACCGGATTTTAAAGGGATGAATAAAATTGGTTACGATGCGATGGCATTAGGTAACCACGAGTTTGATAACGCACCAGACGTACTTAAAAAACAGATTGACTGGGCTAACTTCCCGGTATTGTCGGCAAACATTTACGATAAAGCGACAGGCAAACGTAAGTTCCAAGCTTACGAGATACTAGAAAAGCAAGGTATTAAAATTGCGATTATCGGTCTAACAACGGAAGATACAGCAAAAATTGGTAACCCTGAGTTTATTGCCGGTATCGATTTCCGTGACCCGAAAGAAGAAGCGAAGAAATTGATCGCAGAACTTAAAGAGACTGAGAAACCAGATTTGATTTTTGCTGTGACTCACATGGGTCACTACGAAAATGGTCAACGTGGCATCAACGCTCCGGGTGATGTAGCACTGGCACGTTACCTAAATGAAGGCGATCTAGATATGATCGTGGGCGGTCATTCCCAAGAGCCTGTCTGTATGGAAGGCCCGAACGTTGTAAATAAAAACTTCAAGCCGGGTGATGAATGTAAACCTGATATTCAAAACGGTACTTATATCGTTCAAGCTCACGAATGGGGTAAGTATGTAGGTCGTGCTGATTACGAATTCCGCAACGGTGAGTTGAAAATGGTGAGCTACAATCTAGTCCCTGTTAACCTTAAGAAAACCATTAATGTTGATGGCAAGAAAGAACGTGTGCTGATTCAAGATAAAATCGAGCAAGACCCAGAGATGCTTAATTTCTTGCGCCCTTTCCAAGAGCAAGGTAAAGCACAGCTAGATGTTAAAATTGCAGAAACAAACGGTAAGCTTGAAGGTGATCGTGATGTCGTTCGTTTCCAACAGACTAATCTAGGTCGTTTGATCGCAACCGCTCATATGGAAAGAGCAAAAGCAGACTTCGCAGTGATGAACTCGGGTGGTGTGCGTGACTCAATCGAAGCTGGCAATGTCACTTACAAAGATGTGCTGAAGGTTCAACCTTTTGCAAACATCGTGACTTACACAGACATGACTGGTAAAGACGTGCTGGATTACCTAAATGTTGTTGCGACGAAACCTGTCGACTCTGGTGCTTATGCGCAGTTTGCTGGCATTTCAATGACCGTCGCAAACGGTAAAGTATCGAATGTATTCATCGGTGGTAAGCAGCTTCGTTTAGATGAAACATACCGTTTCACAGTGCCAAGTTTCAACGCGGCAGGTGGTGACGGCTATCCTAAACTAACGGATAACCCAGGTTACGTGAATACCGGTTTTGTGGATGCTGAAGTACTAAAAGAGTACCTAGAAAAGAACAGCCCTGTTGACGTGAATAAATTTGCACCTTCAGGTCAAATTGTTTACAAATAACTGAATCAATAGGTGTGAAAGTAGATTGACTCTAGCACCATGATAAATTTAACTAAAGCGACGCTAAGGCGTCGCTTTTTGTTTATCTATCGTTTGGACTTGTTATGACCCCAGCAATCAATCTTGCCAAGAAAAAGAAAATTCCTCATACCGTGCATCAGTATCATCACGATGCGAATAATACCAATTATGGCTTAGAAGCGGTTGAAGCGTTGGGGCAGGATCCTCAACGTGTATTCAAAACACTTTTATTTTGTTTGAACGGTGTTGCTAAAGATTTAGCAGTGGCCGTTATTCCAGTCGATCAAAAGCTAAACCTCAAGCTTGCAGCAAAAGCGGCGAAAGGTAAAAAAGCAGAGATGGCGAATCCTGATATTGCACAGAAAACCACGGGTTATGTGGTGGGGGGAATCAGCCCACTTGGTCAGAAGAAAGCCTTACCGACCTTTGTTCACTCGACGGCCACCAGTTTTGAAACGATATGTGTGAGTGCAGGGAAGCGAGGACTAGAAATTGAATTAGCCCCACAAGACTTAGCACTGCTGACTCGCGGCCAGTTTGCAGATCTATGTTTGTAGATTGCCGTCGTTATGGCGATAAGATTATCGAATGACAAATAGAAACGCCCACTAGGCTAACCGAGTGGGCGTTTCTATATCGAGTGTCAATCCTGAAATGTGTTTGCACATTGAGGATGAATGGTGACTACTTCTTCAGGCCTAAAGTACCGCCAACACGCTTGGGTGCCGGTTTGTTTTGTCTGTTTGAATCTGACTTACTGCTGCTATGGTTGCGATTGCGATCTGAACGGTTTTTGTCTGAATTTGGACGCTCTGAACGAGAGTTCGATTTCCAGTTTTCGGTGTTGCCACCCGTTTCATTATTCGACGAATTACGGCCACGCTTCGAGTTTGGCGCGTGACGGAATTCATCCGCATTGTTACCGCGGTAAGTGCGCGTGCGGTTCTCGTTTTGATTGCGGCGCGCTGTTGAAGTTTGGTTCTCTTCACGGCTGTCAAACAGCTTCGCGTCAGTCGCTTTACGAATACGTTGACCTTTTGCGTTCACTTTTGACGCATCCTCAGTACTGACTGAGCCTTCACACATCGCCAAGATCTCAGTGATCTCTGCGTCGCTTAGATAGCGCCATTTCCCGTTAGGAATGCCGTCTAGTGAGATGTTCATAATACGAACGCGGCGCAACTTAAAGACTTCGTAACCCAATGCCTCACACATACGGCGAATTTGGCGGTTAAGGCCTTGCGTTAATGTGATTCGGAACGAAAACTTGGTCTCTTTCTCTACTTTACAGGGTAAAGTAACCGTATCAAGAATAGGCACACCAGCGCCCATTTGCTTCAAGAACTCCGTTGTAATCGGCTTATCGACACGTACCACATATTCTTTCTCGTGGTTATTACCGGCACGTAGGATTTTGTTTACGATGTCGCCGTCATTGGTCAAGAAGATAAGGCCGTCAGAGGGCTTATCTAGGCGACCAATCGGGAAGATGCGTTTGTGGTGGCCGATGAAGTCGACGATGTTGCCAGGAATATCACGCTCAGTTGTACAGGTAATGCCCGTCGGTTTATTGAGGGCAATATAGATCGGCTTCTCTTTTGAACGTACCGGTTTATTGTCGATCTCAACATCATCACCAGGCAAGACTTTCGTCCCCATCTCAGGGATCTTACCATTAATAGTGACTCGCCCTGCATCGATCAGTTTATCGGCTTCACGACGTGAACAAAAACCAGTTTCACTGATGTATTTATTAAGGCGTTTAGCTTGGGATTCTTGTGACATGATATTCTCTTAGCGTTTCACAACGGAAATATAGATAAGCAAAAAGCAACTATGGACAGTTGCTTTTGCGTTTTAATTGGTTAACTGGCGCAATTTTAACATTTAGTGTGGGCTTCGGCACTAAATATCTATTTCGCTGTTTAATATGCTTAACAGATCAATATGCTGAACAGAATGCTCGAAGAAGATGGCCTCTTTTTTACTCAGTTTTTGCTGGTTTAGCGAGTTCGCTTTTGGTGACGCTCTCTATTTTCTAGTTTTTTGTCATTACTTTTTCTAAGCATGACATAAACAGCACCAGTGCCACCATGAAAGGGTTGTGCTGAGTGAACACATTGAACATCATTAATTTGCGACAACCAATTGGCCACATAGCTTTTCATCATGGCTGGTGGGTTCGAACGTTCACCCTTACCATGAACAATGATGACGGTGCGAACATCCATTCTTAGACACTGGCGTAAAAATGAAAGCACTTCGTTACGCGCATCTTTTAATGTTTTCCGATGGAGATCGAGCTTGGCTTGAATGGGGTACTTACCTAAGCGCAGCTTTTTATACACGCCTTCTTGAACGCCGTCTTTTTTATACTCAATAACGTCTTCAGGTTTCAACATCGGGGCGTAGTCGAGAGAGAGGTAATCTTTTTCATCCTCTGACAGCCACATCGCCGCTTCACGCTTTGCCAGTTGAGACTCGGTTACTCGATGCACTTTTTGATGCTCAGCGGTGTCATGGTCGATACGTTTGACATCGCCCATCATTTCTTGGAATAGATCTAAGTCGTTATCATGAGACATAGTGTTTATCTCAAGTTGGAGAAGGATTGGTTAAGTATACCTAAGTTGGTATTGGGTTTAAAAATGAAAAAACAGAAGTGGTGAGAGAAGTCTATTCTGGTGTAAAGCGTGAGGACGCTTTTCAGAAAGAGATGGCATTTATTGATGGCGGTCGGTTTTTCGGCATATTGGCCTCTATCTTGTACGTCTTTTGTTCTAACGGATAATGATTGTAAAAAAGAGTGGAAAAAGCGCTTGCGGATAAATTTAGAATCCGTATTATACGCTTCATCGACAGGCAATTAGCTTGTTAGATGTCTCGGTGAATAGCGCAGCTTGGTAGCGCATCTGGTTTGGGACCAGAGGGTCGGGGGTTCGAATCCCTCTTCACCGACCACATTAAGAAAAAGGCTCCTCAGAAATGAGGAGCCTTTTTCGTTTCTTCTCTTTGCGTTGCGAGATCTCATCGCAGGGTATCTAGTCTCTCAACGCTTTGTTTTTTCTGTGTACGGCTTACTTACGATCGGAAAATTGGCATTGCGCTGGTTGGCTTTGTGACTGTTGAGTAACATTGAACCCTTTCTCTTCTAATCGCTGCAAAAGGTTGCCTTCTCCAATTAGATGCAAGGCGCCAACCACGACCAAGTAGCTTCCTTTTGGGGTGAGTTTCCAATCATTGGCCGATAGTTTGTTTGCCCAGTCTATATTGCGATCAGTTAAGAATGCTTTCTCCAGTTCTGGTGACATCTCAGACAACTCTGCGAAGTCTGACAGGTTGACTAAATCACCGGCTTTCCAACTTTCAATTAGGCAATGAGCCACACGATCAGCTTGGTCAAACTCATTGAGGCTGCTGACTAACCACTCCTTACCGTCATCCTTTTGTTTTGTCATCAGATCGATTTGGAATTGAAGAGGCTCTAAACTGATCAGCGGAATATCTTGGGTGGTCGCTTTGTGGACTAGCGAGGCATCAACACCGTCGGCAGAACCATACCCCAGGTTCTTTAACTGTTGCATTTGTATCGAAAGAGAAGTTGCCCAAGGCGGTGAGATGAGCAGTTGTTGCGTCGGCATACCGAGTGATTTTGATATGTCGGTTAATAATTGCAGCTGTTCTGTATTGAGTACATCGGCAGTCGTGAGTTTATTGTGGGGATACACGATGCCATCAGACTTTCTGATGTCCGTTTCGATCACTAACCCATCACTGTTTTTTAGTGCGTCGGTGATTGCTAAAGGAAGTGGGTACATACTCTCGTCCCCAACGTGCACCGAACCCAAAATAGTGAGAGTTACCCCCTCTTTTTTTGCCTGCCAATAAAGAGGCTCAGCGACCGCTTGCTGTGCTGAACAAGCGAGAGTGAGTAACATAAGGGACAAAAATGCGCGCAAATAAAACTCCTTAGGGAATATAAACTCGTTAAAAGAAAATTGACGGCGTTTTTTAACGGTTTTTTTTGAGGACGATGTCACGTTGTTTGTACGAAAAGTATAACAACCTAAGCAAGCGCTTAAACCTTTCTCTCTATTAACGGCTCTATTTTATTCAATCCTTTAAAAAGAGTGTGATTCAATTCTCAATTTTTACGTCAAAATAAAACTGACGTAAGTGTCGTTTGGCATAACTATCTGATTTTTATTTGATTAATTTTATCACTGTTTTTGGGATTTGAAGCCGATCACTGTATTTACTTAATTTAATTCACGGCAAAAAATAAGCCCATATAGTTTATTTAACTTTTGAAGCGCTCCACTTTGCTTCTTACTCGATTTTTAAATTTATGGGTGAATACGATGTTGAAGAGAAACTTACTATCGGTCGCGGTATTGGCGGGTTTGGCGGGTTGTGCGGTGACACAAGCGCCAGAACAAAAGGTGGTGAATACACTGGCTGATAACCTGGATGTGCAATACGAAATCTTGACCAACCACGGTGCAAACGAAGGCATGGCTTGTCAGGACTTAGGCGCAGAGTGGGCGTCATGCAATAAAGTTAACATGACGCTAACTAATGATGGTGAAGCGATTGACTCAAAAGATTGGGCCATCTACTTCCACAGCATTCGTCTTATCTTAGATGTTGATAATGAACAGTTTAAAATCACTCGTGTAACCGGTGACTTACACAAGCTAGAACCAACAGAAAAATTTGACGGCTTTGCGGCGGGTGAAGAAGTGATTCTTCCACTAACTAGCGAGTACTGGCAACTGTTTGAAACCGACTTTATGCCTGGCGCATTTGTAACAGCGCCAAACGCCGAACCTAAGATGATCGCTTCATTGAACACGGAAGATGTCGCGTCGTTTGTAACCGGTTTAGAAGGCAACAACCTTAAGCGTACACCGGATGACAACAACGTCATGGCGACGGCTGTTACGCGTTTCGAAAAGAATGCGGATCTAGCAACGCAAGACGTATCCACCACTTTACTACCAACGCCAATGTCGGTAGAAGCCGGTGAAGGTTCAGTCAGCATTGCTGGTGGTATTGCTCTACCTAAAGACGCATTCGATGCTGAGCAATTCGCAGCAATTGAAGAACGTGCAGATGTGGTAAACGTAGATGTGAGTGGCGACCTACCTGTGAGTGTTGCTGTTGTTCCTACTCAGTTTACGGGTGATTTAGCGAAATCTGGCGCTTATGAACTCAGCATCTCGGAAGAGGGGATTGCAATTAAAGCGTTTGATAAAACAGGCGCTTTCTACGCAGTTCAGTCTATTTTTGGCCTAATAGACAGTCAGAACGCTGAATCATTACCACAACTGTCGATCCAAGATGCGCCACGCTTTGACTACCGTGGTGTGATGGTGGATGTTGCTCGAAACTTCCACTCAAAAGATGCCATCCTAGCGACGCTGGATCAAATGGCAGCCTACAAGATGAACAAACTGCACCTTCACTTAACGGATGATGAAGGTTGGCGTTTAGAAATCCCAGGTTTACCAGAGCTAACGGATGTGGGGTCTAATCGTTGTTTCGATTTGGAAGAGCAAAGCTGTTTACTGCCTCAGCTAGGTTCAGGTCCAACAACAGACAACTTCGGCTCTGGTTTCTTTAGTAAAGCGGATTACGTCGAGATCTTAAGCTACGCAAAAGCGCGCAGCATCGAAGTTATCCCAGAGATTGATATGCCAGCACACGCTCGTTCTGCTGTGGTATCAATGGAAGCACGTTACACTCGCCTAATGGCGGAAGGGAAAGAAGCGGAAGCGAACGAATACCGTCTGATGGATCCACAAGATACATCGAACGTGACCACGGTTCAGTTCTACGATAAGCAAAGCTTCATTAACCCATGTATGGAATCGTCGACTCACTTTGTTGATAAAGTGATCTCTGAAGTGGCAGCAATGCACCAAGAAGCGGGTGTTCCGCTAACGACTTGGCACTTTGGTGGCGATGAAGCGAAAAACATTAAGTTAGGCGCTGGCTTACAAGATATTAATGCAGAAGACAAAGTGGCATGGAAAGGTAACATTGATTTATCTAAGCAAGATAAGCCGTTCCAACAGTCTCCACAATGTCAGAAATTAATTGTTGACGGTACAGTCAGCGATTTCGGTCACCTGCCAAGCCACTTTGCAGAAGAGGTGTCTAAAATTGTGGCAGAGAAGGGCATTCCACACTTCCAAGCGTGGCAAGATGGCCTGAAATACAGTGAAGGTGAAGAAGCGTTTGCAACAGAAAGTACGCGCGTTAACTTCTGGGATGTTCTTTACTGGGGCGGAACTTCATCCGTTTACGACTGGTCTGCGAAAGGTTATGACGTCATTGTTTCTAACCCAGATTACGTATACATGGATATGCCATACGAAGTAGACGCAGCAGAACGTGGTTACTACTGGGCAACGCGTGCAACCGACACTCGTAAGATGTTTGGCTTTGCTCCAGAGAACATGCCACAAAACGCAGAAACGTCATTAGACCGCGATGGCAATGGTTTCTCTGGTAAAGGTGAGATTGAAGCGAAACCTTTCTACGGTTTATCAGCGCAACTTTGGTCTGAAACCGTACGTACCGATGAGCAGTATGAATACATGGTATTCCCACGCGTTCTTGCTGCAGCTGAGCGAGCATGGCACCGAGCGGATTGGGAAAACGACTACAAAGTGGGGGTTGAGTACTCTCAAGATACTGACTTAGTGAATAAGCAGGCTCTAAACAGTGACTTTAATCGTTTCGCGAATATTGTTGGCCAACGTGAGCTGGCTAAGCTTGAAAAGGCGGGTATCGATTACCGACTGCCAGTTCCGGGTGCAAAAGTGGTTGATGGCAAGCTTGCAATGAACGTTCAATTCCCTGGTGTAGAGCTTCAATACTCAACGGATGGTGAACATTGGCTGACTTATGATGAGCAGCAACGTCCATTGGTTTCTGGTGAAACGTACATCCGCTCCATCTCTGAAAGTGGCCAGAAAGTCAGTCGAGTGACTTCGGTTAAATAATCAATAAGTAACATTAATAGAAAAGCTCTCTAGCTTTTATCTGACTTAGATAAAAAGCGGGAGCTTTTTCCGTCTCAGTCATGTTGGGTGTTTGTTTTAAATTGAAATACCTAGACACTGTCTTTGTTTATATCGTCAACAATGCACACAAAGTGACTTTCGTCGCAAAAGTGACGCGCTTCTCATTATTCTCATTGAAAAATAAGTCTCTCATAAAAAACTCTAAATTCGGTGTGACTGAACCATCTTAATCCAGTTTTTTTAGCATGAAATAACGTGATCTCGATCTGTTATTTTTATCATTTAGCTTTTTATGATTTTTTTATGTTTTTAAGTGATTGTTTTTTAACGTGTAAATAACTTTTTATTTTTTTATAGTGAGAGAGATCACTCTACTTATACTTTTATTTTGAAACGCAAATTAATTCGAGCAACATAGATTTCATGCCAGGAAGGCTATCAATTACTCAAGCGGTGAAGGTGTATGATATACCGAAGATATGCCGCTAAAAATCAAACTAAGGCAGTTTACTATGAAAAAAATTATCGCTCTAAGTGCACTTTCTCTTGCTTTCGCTTCTAGTGCTTTTGCTGGTTCTTCTTACGTTACAGGTAACGTTCAATTACACTCTGATTTCCAACCAAACGTGAGTTCTACTCTAGAAGCCGGTCACACGTTTGATTCAGGTACAACGCTACTAACTGAGTTCGATGGTATTTCACTTGGTAAATACGATGATGCTGCTCTTCAGGATAAGAACATCGGGAACTCGCCATACATCACTTTAGGTGTTGAGCAAATGTACCACGTCAACGATAACCTATGGGTTGCTATTGGTTACCACCACCTACTGAATAACGGTGAAACGGTTCAGTACCGCCCACTAGTTAAGATTGGTTACAACTTCGATAACGGTATTTCTATCAGTAACCGTACTCGTTACCACGCAATGGAAGACAGCAAAGCCGATGACCAAACTCGTTTTGATAACCGCATTGCTTACGCAGTAAATGATGAATTATCTCTAAGCTACAACAACGTATACGTTATTAGTGATGCTGACAACACAATGGACCACGAGCTTCGTGCTACATGGACTCGCCAAGGTGTTCAACCTTACTTTGAGTACCGTAACCAAGCTGATAATGCAAACAACGCATTCGTATTCGGTGCTTCTTACGGCTTCTAAGCCGATTCACTTGGCTACTTAGTCGATAAGATGATTAGCCAAATGAGCTTCTTAGCTAAATCGTTTTTTTGTTCAATAACGTCTTAGCTAATTAGCGAGAGGAGCATAGCGGTACTAACAGCCCGGTTGGTACCGCAAAAAATTGCTTTACTGCCCAAGACAAAGAGCCTAGAAAGAAAATCCGGTATTGGTTTTTCTTTCTAGGCTCTATCTTTATGGCTTCTTTAATATTGCTTGGTGTCAGTTCTTTTGTGCTCTACTTTCCGTTGTAGTGGCGGTATTCAAATTTCTGACCTTGCTTATTAAACGCATACACCGAGTACTCGTCTTTCTTATCGCCATACTCCATACCTGATGATCCTATAGGCATACCCGGAACGGCTAAGCCAATCGCGTTGTTTGGTGGGTTATCTAAAAATGCTTTGACGTCTTCTGGTGAAATATGACCCTCAAATACGTAACCGTTGATCTCTGCTGTGTGGCAGGCGGTGAGTTCTGACGGTATCCCCATTTTTTGTTTGATTGGGTTCATGTCATTATGGAGTTTCTCTGTGACATTGAAACCAGCATCTCTCATATGCTCAGTCCATTGTGTACAACAGCCGCAGTTTGGTGATTTATGGTTGATCACATCGGTAGCTAAAGCTTGGCCTGAAATGACAGCGAGTGCCGTAAGCGTCATAAGTTTACGAATCATGGTTAACCTCGTGAATGTGGTGTTTAGTAATATTGGAATGAGTGGGTTTGAACAATCTCAGCCGATTGGCATTGCTGACAACAGTAATTGACGACATCGCCATTGCCGCACCTGCCACGACAGGGCTGAGCATAAAGCCGAAAAATGGGTAAAGCACGCCGGCCGCGATGGGAATACCGAGCGAGTTGTAAATGAAGGCTCCAAACAGGTTTTGTTTCATATTTCTCACCGTCGCTTGGGATAGCTCGATCGCGTTGCTGACCGATAATGGCGATGAGTTAAGGAGTGTCATTTGTGCACTTTCGATCGCGACATCACTGCCACTGCCCATTGCGATACCTATATCTGCTTGAGCAAGAGCGGGGGCGTCGTTAATGCCGTCTCCGACCATAGCGACACTCTTATATTGCTGCTGAAGCTGAACAATGTGTTGCGCTTTCTGATCAGGAAGCACTTCCGAGATAACTTCGTCTATACCCACGATATGACCAATTGCTTGAGCTACAGAGTCGTTGTCGCCTGTTAACAGTACAGTGTGAATTCCAGCGGATTTCAGTTGAGCTATCGCCTGTTTGCTGTCTACTTTTAATGCGTCTGAAATGCCCAATATGCCTTCCAGTTTTTGGTCAATCACGACGAAAATAGGAGTCCATGCTTGCGAGCGGCAAAGCTCGATAAAATCGGCACCAATGTCGGTATTAATGCCTAATTGGGCTAGGTATTTAAGCGAGCCAACTTGCACGTTCTTACCGTTAATCGTTGCTTGAACCCCAAGCCCTCGTTGGTTCTCAAATTGGCGGTATGGGAGAGCTGAAATGTCCAAACTCTCTGCATATTGGCAAACGGCTTTGGCGAGTGGGTGCTCAGAACCTACTTCTACTGAGTAAGCGTAAGCCAGTAATTCTTGTTCCGTTAGATTAGAGTAAAAAGCTTGTTGGACGGTTGGTTTGCCTTGGGTTAACGTGCCTGTTTTGTCAAACACAACCGCATCAATCTTGCTGGCAGACTGTAATACATCCGCATCTTTAATAAGAACCCCAAACTCAGCCGCTTTACCCACGCCAACCGTAATCGAAAGCGGTGTCGCTAGGCCTAATGCACAAGGACAAGCGATGATCAGTACGGTGGTTGATACCACTAACATGTAACTGGCGCTTGGTTGCGGCCCCACAAAAAACCAAACTAAGGCGGCAACGACTGCGATTGTGACGACAACCGGAACGAAAACAGCTGAGATAGAATCGGCTAGCTTAGCAATCGCCGGTTTACTGCTTTGTGCTTGGCGTACCATCTGAATGATTCGAGCCAGCATGGTACTTGAACCAATCCCTGTCGCCTCAATGATCAGGCTACCATCACCATTTATGGTGCCAGCAGAAACGCCATCATTAATTGATTTAACGTTGGGCAGTGGTTCACCGGTCAGCATCGATTCATCGATATAAGATTCCCCCGATACCACCACACCATCAACCGGTATTTTTTCTCCGGGTTTTACTCGAACTTGCATGCCGACTTGGATCGCTTCTACGGCGATGGTTTGATCTTTGCCATCGACGATAACCACCGCTTTTTGAGGCTGTAAGTTGATCAGGGCTTGTAACGATTTTGTGGTCCGCGCTTTGGCCTTAGCTTCAATGTAGTGCCCTAAAGAGATAAGGCCGATAATCATCGCACTGGCTTCAAAGTAAACATGACGGGATGCTTCAGGAAACCATGATGGAATCAGTACCACCAGCATAGAATAGAACCATGCTGCGCCAGTACCTAAGGCGACCAAAGTATCCATGGTCGCGCGTTTATGCATGAGAGACTGCCAAGCATTAGTGAAGAAACTACGACCTGAGGTAGCCAGCAGTATGAAACAAACGACACCAACCAAGCCCCAAGCCAGTTGCTCGTTAAATGTAGTAATGGTCATGCTGCCGCCAAATAGGCCCCATGCCATTAACGGAGCACCGATAACCAGCGCGCTAACGGAATTTTTTAGGAAAGCTTTTTGGGTGCGAAATTGTTGCTCTTGTTGTTTTTGTTGTTGAGTTGCCATGTCATCAACAAACTCGGCACCATAACCGGCTGATTTCACAGACTCTATTAGTGCGTTTTCGATGACGTCTCGAGTTTTTGAGGTAAAAATCAAAGCGGTTTGTTCTGCCAGGTTGATCTGAGCTTGGTCAACGAACTCGTTCTTTTTCAGTGCTTTTTCTACAGAAGAAACACAACTCGCACACGTCATTCCCTCAATCACAAGGTGATAGGTATATTGGCTAGCGGCAGGTTTAGCCGCTTTGGGTTCTACTGACGTCGGTTTTTTCGTTTCTTCTGAATCTGAACTTGGTAAAAGCTCATCCGTGGCAGAGTCGGAGGTTGCCTGATAGCCAACACTTTCAACTACCTCAATCACTTCTGATTCTGAAAGCAGGGTCACCAGCGATAATTCATGCTTGCTGACGGCTAGGTTTGAGGCTTGTTCGGTTTGCTCAAGAGCTTGTGTCAGTTTGTTGACACACTTACCACAGTTAAGACCTGAGAGCGAAAAATGCAGCTTATTGCCCATGCTATAACCCAGAGTCGTTAATTGCTCGCTGAGTTGAGCGTAACTAAATGGAGTCGAAATATCGATGTAGGTCGGTGATATATCATTGATCGTTGTGTTGTCGAGATCGGCAAACAATGTGCGAACTTTCTTCGCACAACCCATGCAATTTAGGCCGTTGAGCGCGGTTGTGTAATGGTTCATATCGATACCTCCAATTCTCATCTATGCCTAACATAAACCTTCCTGTAAGGGTAAGGTCAAACATAAATTCAAGAATTTTGTCTTAGTGGTCTATGAAGGGGGGAGCTAAGTTTGTGGAATGGGCGAGAGTGGAAGAAAAGCATGACTATAATCGACTGGTTTCGGTTGTCGGTTTGTAGGTCGAGGCAGAATTTGACCTGTCTACACAGGCTTTCGTACAAGATAAGCGCATTAATCATTCACTACTGATTGTAGATTTAAACGTTGGTGATAAAATAGCGCCCAAAATTTAGTGATATTTGTTGATTACAGGTTTTGTAATGATGAGCACTAAAAGAATCACCTACATAATCAAGGTATTTAAATGACGGTTAAAACTCGTTTTGCTCCTAGCCCAACTGGCTATCTTCACGTTGGTGGTGCACGTACTGCACTTTACTCTTGGCTATTCGCTAAAAACCAAGGCGGTGAATTCGTTCTGCGTATCGAAGACACAGACCTTGAGCGTAACTCTCAAGAAGCGGTTGATGCAATTCTAGAAGGCATGCAATGGATGGGTATGGAATGGGATGAAGGTCCTTACTACCAATCTCAGCGTTTTGACCGTTACAACGAAATGGTTGATAAGCTACTAGCTGAAGACAAAGCATTCAAATGCTATGCGTCTAAAGAACTGCTTGATGAAATTCGAGCAGAGCAAGAAGCAAATAAAGAGATGGCTCGTTACGATGCGAATCACCCTAAAATTGTTGCAGCAAACGAAGCAGCAAAAGAAGGTGATGCGTGCGTTATCCGTTTCCGTAACCCTAAAGAAGGCAGCGTAGTTTTTGATGACCAAATCCGTGGTCGCATTGAAATTGCGAACAGCCAACTTGATGACCTCATCATTCGTCGTACAGACGGTGCACCAACATACAACTTCGTAGTGGTAGTGGATGACTGGGATATGGGTATTACACACGTTGTTCGTGGTGAAGACCACATCAACAACACACCTCGTCAAATCAACATCTATGAAGCACTAGGCGCGCCAGTGCCAACTTTCGCTCACTGTGCAATGATTCTTGGTGACGACGGTGCGAAACTGTCTAAGCGTCACGGTGCTGTATCGGTAATGCAATACCGCGACGAAGGTTACCTACCAAATGCACTCAACAACTACCTCGTTCGTTTAGGGTGGTCTCACGGTGACCAAGAGATCTTCTCTCAAGAAGAGATGATTGAATTCTTCAGCCTGAATGCTATCAGCAAGTCTGCTTCTGCATTCAACACGGAAAAGCTGCGTTGGTTGAACAACCACTACATCAAGACTTCTGAGCCTGAGTACGTTGCGAAATACCTGCAATGGCACCTAGACGCACAGAAGATCGACACAACCAATGGCCCAGCGATCACTGAAGTGATCAAGCTCGTTGGCGAGCGTTGTAATACGCTTATCGAACTTGCCGAGCAATCTCGTTACTTCTACGAAGACTTCTCTGAGTTTGAAGCGGGCGCAGCGAAGAAGCATCTACGTGGCGTGGCTAAAGGCCCACTAGAGCTTGCTCTTGCGAAGGTTGAAGTGCTTGAAGATTTCACTACTGCAAACATCAAAGAGGGTGTGATTGCTGCCGTATGTGAAGAGCTAGAGATCGGTATGGGTAAAATCGGTATGCCACTTCGCGTAGCAGTAACTGGCGGTGGTCAGTCTCCTTCTGTTGATGCCGTGATGGAGCTTGTGGGTAAAGAGCGGGTAATCGCTCGCATCAAGATGGCTCTTGAGTTCATCGCTGAGCGTGAAGCTAACGCTTAATTGAGCAATCGCTAGATTTAGAAAAGGGTCAGTAACTTAGTTGCTGACCCTTTTTATTTGCCTCGAATTTTATCTTACTAATGTTTAGATTTTTTTGAAGATGATAGAAGTGTTGATGCCGCCAAAGGCAAAGTTGTTGCTCATCAGATAGTTAACATCCAATTCGCGGCCTAAGCCTGTAATGTAGTCAAGCTTGCCACACTGTTCATCGATGTTCTCAAGGTTTAAGGTTGGACTGAACCAACCGCTGTGCATCATCTCTAAACTTAACCAAGCTTCAATGGCACCACACGCGCCAAGCGTATGACCAAAGTAGCTTTTCAATGAGCTGATCGGCACTTCACCGAAAATATTGGCCGTCGCATTACTCTCTGCAATATCGCCTTTTTCGGTTGCCGTGCCGTGCGCAGAAACATAGCCAATCTTCTCAGCTGGAAGCTGTGCGTCTTTCAGCGCTTTCTCCATACAAATTTGCATGGTTTCCATTTGCGGTTGGGTTACATGAGCAGCATCGCAGTTGCTAGCAAAACCAATGATTTCTGCGTAGATCTTTGCACCACGAGCGACAGCATGTTCATACTCTTCAAGTATCAGCGTGCCTGCACCCTCACCAATAACAAGGCCGTCGCGATCACGATCATATGGACTTGGAGACTTCTTTGGTGTGTCGTTTTTTAAACTGGTCGCAAAAAGGGTATCGAAAACGGCAGATTCAGTTGGGCATAGCTCTTCACCACCACCAGCCACCATCACGGTTTGGTAGCCGTGCTTAATGGCTTCATAGGCATAACCAATCGCCTGGCTTCCTGAAGTACACGCACTGCTGGTGGGAATCACGCGGCCGCGCAGACCGAAGAAGAGACCCACGTTTACCGCAGCGGTGTGTGGCATCATTTGAACGTAAGTGGTTGCTGTGATCGCTCGTGTCGACTTATCGTTCAGCATCACGCCAAACGCACCAATGGCGTCGGTACTGCCGGTTGAAGAACCGTAAGCGATACCCGTCTCACCATTGGTCAACACATCGTGACCAATTAAGCCGGCTTGCTCTAATGCATTCTCAGTAGCAACCGTTGCTAGGCGTGATACACGGCCCATGCCACGCACTTGTTTACGCTTATAGTGTTTTGGCAGCTGGAAGTCATTAATTGGCGCGGCAAGCTTAGTGTTGAGACCATCGTACTGCTCAAAGTTTGGCATATATTGGGTGGCGTTTTCACAGGCTTTTAGTTTCGGCTCGATCTGCTGCCAGTCATTACCAAAGGCAGTAACACCAGACATGCCCGTTACAACGACGCGGCGGGTCATACTAAGCCTCCATTAACGGATATGACTTGGCGAGTGACGTAACCTGCAATATCAGACATTAAGTAGCTCACTAGGCCTGCGACTTCTTCTGACTCGCCCATTCGGCGCAGTGGTACTTGAGGAAGAGCATGATCTTTCACGTGTTCGTCAACCATACCGGTATCGATTAAGCCAGGAGCCACGCAGTTAACGGTGATTTTGCGTTTTGCGAGCTCTAAAGCCAAAGACTTAGTCGCGCCAATTACACCGGCTTTTGCCGCCGCATAGTTAGTTTGACCGCGGTTACCCATGATGCCAGATACCGACGCTAGAGTGACAATACGACCGCCTTTGCGTTTTTGAACCATAGGCATCACACACGGGTGGAGCACATTGTAGAAGCTGTCGAGGTTGGTGTGAATCACGCCGTCCCACTCTTCTTCAGTCATCGCAGGAAATGCCGTGTCACGAGTAATGCCCGCGTTGTTCACTACACCATAGTAAGCGCCGTGTTCAGCGATATCAGACTCAAGCTTTTCGCGACACTCGCTGCGGTTGCTGATATCAAATTGGATAAGACGACCTGATCCACCCAGTTCGGTGATCGACTGCAGCGTCTCTTCTGCACCTTGCTTGTCACTCATGTAATGAACGGCGATTTCAAATCCGTCGTTCGCGAGTTGAATAGCGATCGCTTTACCAATGCCTTTGCTGGCACCAGTGACTAAAACCTGACGAGTCATGATGGGCTCCTAGTTTTCATTTCTTGTAATTTTTGTTCGGTTGGTACGTAGACGTTGAGTTGGCATTGAGCCACTAGCTCACCTTGGTCTTCAACTCTGGCAGTGAACACGGCCATGCCATTGTCTTCCATTAGTTGCTCGGCATAGATATCAAGGGTCTGACCTTGAGTAAATTCATCACACAGTGACTTGTAGCGACGAGAAC
Source organism: Vibrio artabrorum (assembly GCF_024347295.1). Taxonomy (NCBI): domain Bacteria; kingdom Pseudomonadati; phylum Pseudomonadota; class Gammaproteobacteria; order Vibrionales; family Vibrionaceae; genus Vibrio; species Vibrio artabrorum. Next base: position 838,035 of record NZ_AP025458.1, read on the forward strand.
CGAGTAAGAAACCGATGGGTGGAGTGGTGTCATTTTTCAGTGCATGGTATCCAGACCACGCAGCAACAGACTGTGCCATAAACTCGATACCAACATAAGCTGGGACCGTTTGTGATTCGGCATTAAAGAACAGATTATGAGCACCAATATCGACTTGGCAGTGGATCGACAACGGCTCTACGCTGATTGCACGATCGATTAATATCATCGGTTCATCGTGAGGGAGGAGTTGCTCTACAGAAGGGATATCAGTCATTTACGACACCAAAAATCAGGCTAATGTTGTTACCACCAAAAGCAAACGAGTTGCTTAAGATGTTCTTTACTTTAAGTTTCTGGGTACAGTTTACCAAATCAATCTCAATATCTTCAGCTTTATCCTGACATTTTTGTAAGGGAAGCGGTAAGTCATACTTTAAAATATGCCATGCAATGGCGGCTTCTATCGCACTGGCGGCTCCAAGAGTATGCCCGGTAAGCGGCTTGGTGGAGCTGACGGGAACCTTGTTTGCAAAAATACGATGAATGGCTTTGCTTTCCATAGAATCATTGAGTGGCGTTGCGGTGCCATGGGCATTGATGTACCCAATGTCTTCTGCTTGTAACTGCGCTGAATCTAATGCTTTTCTCATTGCTTGCTCGGCGCCGTTTCCTTCAGGGTGAGGTGCTGAAATGTGGTGTGCATCGGAGCTATCACCGCATCCAAGTAAAGCGATGTTCGCTGTGTTTTGGGGAGAACTCCCCCCCATCAGCTTTGTTTTACTGAGCAACATAAATGCGGCGGCTTCACCGATGTTGATGCCGTCCCTAGTTGCGCTAAAAGGCTTACAATCGGTCGTTGATAGTGCTTCAAGACCATGAAAACCATTGAGTGTTAGTTTACATAAGGTATCGACCCCACCCACTAAGACAGCCTCAACCATCCCAGAATCTAACAAGCGCTGTGCGGTAAGAAATGCCCGACCACTCGATGAGCAAGCCGTTGAAATAACGTAACTTGGGCCGGTTAATGAACAGTGTTGGCTGATGAACTCCGAGGTATTCCCCAACTCTTGCTTAAAATAATGGTAATCCTCAGGAAATGTGTTGTGCGTCAGTTTGTTTTTGAAAGCCGCTTCGCCATCGGAGATCCCTGATGTGCTAGTACCAATAACCACAGCAATTCTATCCGCACCAAATTGCGTTTTCGCTTGCTCGATAGAATCTTTGATTTGATTGAGAGCCGATAGTGCGAGCTGGTTGTTACGAGAGGCGTATTGAGCTTGGTTTGATGGTATTTGGGGCAGTTTTTCTGATATTTTGCCCACGACAGTTTGCTTACCATCGTTGAGCATATTCTCCACTTTAACCATGTTGGATTTGCACTCATTTTTGAGGCAACCATGAATATCAGCGATGCTTGAGCCTAATGCTGAATGGAAACCACAGTCTTGGATGTAAATAGGCATAGTGTTCAGCTCTTACTTGGGTTGTCAGTAATCGTTGAGTTCAACGTTTGAATGGTGATGGTGTAACCTTGGAGTAAGTGTTTGAAAATAATGTCTCCCGATACTTTGGGTTCTCCAGTGGTTGCTTGATAATCAATTCGAATAATGGCTTGTTGGTTGTCGTCAAACACGGTTCTTGTTGTCTGAGTATCGACTAAATGCCAACCGATGTTTTGCAATGGTTTTGCCCAAGCTTCAGCGGGCCATAGGGTCAACATTAAATTAAATAGCACCTGTTCCGGTTGTGGCAAAGCCGCCCCAAGCCCAGATAAAATCTGAGTATCAATTTGTTGATTTTGATATTGCAGCGACAGGATACGAGTTCCCCAAGAAGAAAAACCAGCCAAAACGACTTTCCCTTCTGTAATTTCAACTTGAACAGGTAGCTGTTGTGTATCGTTTTGCCACGTAGCACTGATGAGCTGGCTAGCGATGAGGGAGTATCCGAGCTGATCCGGCTGCGGAAGTGCTAATTGGATATCATCATTGATGAACACACTTGCCCCCGTTGGTTGCTGAGAGGTCATCGAACAAGCACTGAGTACAAGCCCTACGACCATGGCGAATGTTATCTTCAGTATCTTTATCATCGAGAAGTCTCACGAGAGGTTTGCCTTTCTATGGCATGGTTGGTGTTGAGTGCGAGTGGCGAAAGCAGCCATGCCACAAAAATACCCGTCAGGACGGTAATACCGAAACTGTGAATGGCGTGAGTCTGACTCAGTGACAATAAGCCAAATGAAAGCAGCGTTGTGAGGCCAGATAAGGTGATCGCTAATAAGGTACTTAATGACTTCTTCTGCTCTGCAAAGAACAGAGTGTAGTCAATGCCAATCCCTAAAATCAGGATCAGACCAAGCAAGTTAAATAGGTTCAGTGTCGAACCTAAAATACCGGTCACCGCTAAACCTGCCACTCCAGCAATCAATGACGGTAAAAGCATCAGCAGACTTTGCTTAACTCCGTAACGCCAACCTAAAACCATGCCAATGACCGCAAATGCGATTAATAATAACTCGGTGATTTTGACGCGGTACTCAGCAAAAAGGGATGAGATTTCATCGGCTTTGTTGAGGAATCGAACACCTTGCTGCTGGGCGAAGCTTGAATTCAGCCATTGCGAGAATTGATCTGAGTTTGTGACGTCTTTAATTAAAATAACGGATGCCGCTTGCCCATTGATCGGGGTCAGCCACAGTGGTCGAACCGGCTCTGACACCGGAGATGCCAAAAACTCATTCAGGGTGATCGGTTGATATTTTGGTAGCTCGGGGAAGCTCGGCCAACCCAGTGTTGTTTGTAATTGGGTGCTTTGGTTGGCATAAAGTTGCTTAACCAATTGATAGTTATTGTATTGCTCTTGTTTGCTGGGTAGGTGTTGATTGATGCTGCGATACCCAGAGATGCCTTGTCGATCGACTAACGCATCTAATTCAGTACTGATCAGGGTTAATTTTTCGAGTAACGCCTGATTATTTTTGGCCGTGATCAGTAACATATTTTGCGCATTGCCTAAGCCTGAGAGTTCGGCGATGGCTTGTTCTTGTTGTTTTAGGTGTTCAGGCATTGCCTGCAATTGTCGAATGTCATCGTCGTAGCGAACGAGGCTGAGCGATGCCACGCTTAAGATCGTGACGACCAATGGTAAGCCGATTCTGAACTTAGGTTGGCTCCATAAATTGAGCCAAGTTAGCCAAAGTGTCGCAAAGGGAAGCGGGCGATCTTGGCTTGGTTTCGCGGCTAAAATAGGGTACCAACACACCACACTGGCGTAAGCGGCGATAAGGCCAATCGACGAAAATAAAGCCAGTTGCTGTAAGCCGGGAAAAGGTGCAACCAGCAAGCCTAAATAGCCGATTAAGCTGGTGAGTAGGCCCAATGTGATGGCGACGAAGATATGCTTTAGACCTTTGTCACTTTGCCATTGATTACCCGCCGCCAAACGGTCGGTTAAAAAGTGAAAAGAGTAATCGATGGATACGCCTATCAAGCTTGCTCCGAACACTAAGCTGAACAGATGAATCTTGCCGAAGATAGCGACGGTGCTTACCAAGGCGACTAATAACCCCGTACTGATTGAAAGCAAAGATAAAGTCAGTGGAAGGGCACTACGAAACGTTAACCACACTAATAAAATAACACCAGCCAGTGAACCTAAGCCGATAGTGCTGATTTCTGATTTCGCGCTTTGAGTTCCATAATTGGCGTAAAAAACCACACCAGTATGTTGAATTTTGACGTTAAATTGCTTCTCGATGCCTCGCTCTAAATCGTCGAGCGCGGGCAGTTGTTCTTGAAGGGCCAAGCTGTAGGGAGAGCCTGCTAACGTTGCGGTAACCAGAATGTGTGACTGGCCTTTTGACTGCGCCGTTAGGTAGCCATCTTTAATCCCAAAGTTGCTCGAACGGGTGCCAACTGCACTGATGTAGTCGCGAAACAATAAAAATGGGTCATGGGTCAGCTCCGCTGCCGTAACGCCTGAAAATGGATTGTACAATGACTGAATCACATGTTGAGCTCGTGACTCTGGTGAGTGAGTGAGAGTCTCTTGTTGAGATTGGGTTAACAGTTGAGCTCGGTGACGAAAATAGAAGTGACTCCATTGGCTTTGTGTGCTGGCGTTGATCTTGCCTTGAACATGTTGAAACAGCGTAGGCTTTCCTGAAGAAGGATTTTGATTGAGCGAGTTCTCAAAGGCTTTGGTCGCCGCTATGGTGTTGTTGATGTCAGAACTGCTCAAGACAAACACCACTTGCTCGCTCATTGAGTTGGAAATCTGTTGAAAGGCTTGCTCTACCATCGGATCTTGCTGATTTTCTGGCAGCAATTTCATAATGTTGCTTTCAATCGGTACTGAGGAAGAAAAAGCGAACTGTTTGACCAATAATCCGCTAAATAGCATGACAACCACAAGCCAAACAAGGGCAAGGCTAGAGTTGGAATTGTTGCGCTTCAGCATCTGATAGTCTTTCCGGTTGATGGCTTAACTGACTAAATTCGATCACCGTGCTGTCTCCACGAATCTCTTTTAACTCAATACGTTCGATATCATGCTTGCCTTGTAGTGTGATGGCTTCGAACACGGCATTCATCGGTGCACTTTTAGGCGTTAGGGTCAGTTTCCATAGCGTGTTATCTACATTAGCAGTAGAGCTTTGCTGAGTTGTTGGCTCAAATGACAGTGAAAATTGCTCTTGAAGCTTTTTGGTATCACCGTGGAACACGGATAAGAAGACATGGCTGAAATAAAATGCCATCGGGTTTTCTTTATCTGTGATGATTTTAGCGGGTTGATCGGCAAACTTTTGGCTCAGTTTGTTATTGGTCAGCACCAAGCTCACAGGAAAGGGGGTGACTTGTGTCCAGAGCAAGCCGTTCGATTTATCTAATAGGAATGAACCTTGTGATATCAGCGGCTGAGCGAACATGTCCATATTGCGTGTTTGAGTAAAACTACCCCGAACCATGCTGTTTGCGCTGAGTACGGTTTGCAGTTCTGAAAGAGAACCGACGGCACTTGTATTTTCAGTCGCGATGGCAAAGTTACTCGCCATTATTGAGGCAAGCCCTAGTAGCGCAATGCTGATTTGCTTACGTCCATGTTTAAACAGACTCATGTTTCACCTGCTGCTGTGTGTGAGATACCTGCGATTGATGCTCTGCCGGTTGGGACAAGCAACCAAACTGGTGCCAGTGCTCGACTTTATTGGTAAACACTTTTGGCGAAGCGAAGCGCATTTCTTGCTCTTCGATGGTTACCGCCACCTGTATGGTGTGAGCACGTGTCATCCGCGCACCTGTGTTTGCATCGTGGATCTCGTAGTCAACGCGCAAGCGGTTTTCCCATTCGGTCAACTTAGCTGATACCTTGATCTGATGATTAAACGGTATCGCCTTAATGTATTTTACACGTGTATCGATGATCGGCCACATGTAGCCAGAATCCTTCATCTCATGATAGTTGTACTTAATCTTATTCATCATGATGCTCCTGACTTCTTCAAAAAAACGAAAGTAGTTGCCATGATAGATCACGCCCATAGGGTCGGCATCTTGGAATGAGGTGACTAAAGTCACCTCAGATTGTAATGGATGAAGGATCTCTGACATAAACCGTTCTCAACAATATTGCGTAAAGGGTGGCTACTTTATGAAGTTAGCTACTTTATGAGGTTAGCGACGCTATGAGTAAAGTGGCCAATGCTGACTTTGAATACGAGCAATGAAGTGGCGTAGATCGTCTTCAAGCGGACGATCCTCGACAATAAACTCAAACTCTTTCAATACTTCGTCGCGAATGTGCTTTAGGTTTTTACTCATATGGCGCTCATCCAACTCATTTTGGCGTTTACGAAGCTCAAGCGCTTGTGTACCAGCCAGAAGTGATGCAGCGGCAACTTGCTCGGTCAGTTCAAGAACACGTAAGCAATCACGAGCGGCAATGGTTCCCATGCTAACTTTATCTTGGTTGTGACACTCAGTTGAACGAGAGAACACACTTGCTGGCATAGTGTGTTTCAATGCTTCAGCTGTCCAAGCTGACACGCCAATCTGTACCGCTTTGAAGCCGTGGTTAATTGGTTTGCGTTCGCCTTCTGCACCGGTTAGGTTGAATGGCAAACCATTATTGAACTTGTAATCCATCAACTGCGCCATTTGGCGGTCAAGTAGGTCGGCAAGGTTGGCGACTGCTGTTTTTAGCGTGTCCATTGCCATTGCAATATGCCCACCATAGAAGTGCCCACCGTGCAGTATGCGCTCATTATCACCGTCGATGATTGGGTTGTCGTTGGCACTGTTGAGTTCATTCTCGATCATTTGACGTAGCCAAGGTAGAGCGTCTTGGACAACACCGATCACATGCGGAGCACAACGTAGCGAGTAACGATCTTGTAGACGGTCACTATTACGTGGCGGGCGATCAGCTTGAAGGTCGTCGCGCAGCCACGATGCAATTTGTTGTTGGCCAGGGTGAGGTTTCACTGCGAATAGAGCTTCATCGAAGTGGAAGTCATTACCCTGCATACCCACTGACACCATCGCCGTGATTTTTGTCGACAGTTGAGCTAGGTATTCTGCACGTTTGTAGGCGATACAAGCGAGAGCGGTCATCACTGATGTACCGTTCATCAGTGCTAAGCCTTCTTTAGGCTTGAGCTTGATAGGGCGAATGCCGAGCTCTTTATAGACGTCACTGGTTGGGCGAACTTCGCCTTTATAAATAACATCGCGCTCACCAATCAGGGCCGCTGCCAGATAAGATAAAGGTGTTAGGTCGCCACTGGCCCCCACCGATCCTTCTTGAGGGATACGTGGAGAGATATCTTGATTGATTAGCGTGACGATTTGATTCAGTAGATCGTGAGTAACACCGGATACCCCTTGTGATAATGAACAAAGTCGCGTTGCAAGTACTGCTCGAGCTTGTTCGTGAGACAGGATTTCACCTAAACCACAACCGTGAAAGCGCGTGAGATGCAGTGGTAATTCATCAACAAGGTTGGGTGGAATGGCAACAGTACATGAGTCTCCATAGCCTGTTGTGACCCCATAGATCACGCCTTCTTCTTTTAGTAAGCGCTCTAGAAACGCGACACCGCGGTCGATTTTAGAGGTAAATTTGTCGCAGGTATTCATCGAGGCTTTTGCGCCTTGAGAGATAGCGACAACATCTTCAATAGTGAGACGTTCTGCACCAAAGGTGATGCTATTTGGATTCTTTTTCGTCATGGTGCTGGTTGCTCAATGTCCAAAAGTTATAAAAGTTGTACCACTGAAGCGGCGCTTTCAGTGTGTAGTGTTGAAGTCGGTCTGCGTATTGCTGCACGACTTGTTGTAAAGATTGTTCGCGAACGTTTCTTGGTAGCGCTATCTTGTCGCTAAAATGCTCGAAATAGACATTAAAATGTGGCTTAGGTTGTGAGTCGTCACGCAGTCCAAACAATAAAAATACGGGGGCTTTGAGGACTGAGGCTAACATAAATGGCCCCTGAGGGAAGGGGGCTTGTTTGCCCAAGAATTCAGCCCATACTGAACGACTCTCTTTGCTGGTGGAGGTTCTATCGCCAACAATCACAATCCATTCGCCTTGCTCCAACTTCTGTTGTAACAAGATAGCCGTATCCGGCCCCATCGAAGTTACCTGAATCAGGTTCAAATCAGACTGCGGGTTAACCGCTTTCATTACGGAATTAAAACGTTCGGCGTGTTCTGTAAAAACCAGCGCGTTGATTTTGATGTTTGAGTGCCTACGACCCAAAGCTCGACACAGTTCAATATTGCCAAGGTGAGATCCCAGGATTAGCACACCTTGCTTATTGGCCACCATGCTTTCGAACTGATCTTGGCCATGGATGGTCAGGTTATCGACTGAGAAATCACCTTTCCATGCTGCGAGCTTGTCTAACATGGTATGACCAAAAGAAAGTAGGTGGTTATAGCTGGTTAACTCCGCGGGTAACGCTATATTCTGCTGCTCTGCGTACGCTTTTAATTGGAATAGATATTGTTCAGAAGCATTTCGCGCGCGTTTGCCCGTTAAGTGGTAGTAACACATCACACCACGCAAGATCAGGTTGAATACACTGCGACCTAGTAGGGTGTAAACAGCCAGCAGTAACTTGATGCCAAGTACGGTACCGCGTTCTTGAGTGCGAGACCAATGGGGTTGTTCTGACGCGTTGTTGTTTGATTCAGCCAAGAAATCTTGGGTTTGACCACTTTTAGTAGAATCGGATTTGAAATGACGAGCTATCAGCTTGGGTGCTCTTGGCAGCATGCCAAAGAACAATCGTGTGTGCATCCAGCTGATTTTTACATTATCCCACAGTGCATCAAAATGAGAGACGCCGTTTTCAGGATAGATAACGCGCGTTTCAATAAAGTCGATGTCGCAGCCTTCCCAATACAGACGGACCAGAACCTCGATATCAAAGTCCATTCTCGATCCCACATCGTATTTGTTGAGTACCGCTTGAGTTTGGTTTATCGGATAGGCTCGAAAGCCACACATACTGTCTTTGATCGATAGAGATAGGGTCTCTATCCACACCCAGATGTGTGTTGCGTAGCGTCCGTAAAGCCTAGCTTTAGGCACACTCTCGTCATAGACGGGTTGGCCTGATATCAGGCGTTGTGGGCGCTCTTGAGACGCTTGGATTAATGCGGGCAAGGCTTCTAGATCGTGTTGACCGTCAGCATCAATCTGAATAGCGTGGCTAAAGCCAAGTGCTTGTGCTTTCTTAATGCCAGCTTTTACTGCACCGCCTTTTCCTTGGTTGTGCTTAAGTGTCACCAGAGTGACATTTGAGTTATCAGCAAGGGGAGTCAAAAACTGTTTGGTCTCGAGTTCACTCCCATCATCAACAATAATGATCGGAAGCTCGAAATTAAGAAGTGATGAGACCACCGAGGGCATGGTTGCGCCGTGGTTAAAGCACGGAATTAGGAAGCAAGCCTTGTAGTTGCTTTCGCTTGCTGCGTGTTGAGAAACAGCCTCGTTCGGAGTGCTATTCACTTTTCTCTCCCAGCTTCATTTTGCCTGAAGAGTGGGTCTGTTCGCCGTGGTTCGAGGTGTAGCTGAAGCTCAGTTTATTTTTGTCGGCGTCCCACTTGAGTGATAGCTGAATGGTTGAGTCAGGTAGGATCGGCTCTTGGAACTTGATGACCTCCATGCCTTTAAAAAAACCTGGGACACTCATTTCTTGCACAGCATAGTGGAGCGCCCAATCAATCTGAGTAACACCCGGAAGAATAGGGAAGCGCTTGAAGTGCCCCTTAAAATCGGTGATGTCTCCGCTAACATGGAGAGTCAGAGTCGATTCCTTCTCTGTAGTGTCAACAGCAATAACGTTTGGCTTTCTCTTATTCATAGCGGGTGCTTAGAATCCTTAGGCTGAAAATGGGTGTTGTGACAAAAATATAAAAAGACAGTCTCAGTGTAAAACACGATAAGCGATTTCTATGATTTTACGAGTTGCTCTATGTGAGAGGTTAATCGCTTGCCTTGGCTGTTAAGGGGAATCTCATCAACCACACGATACTTTCTCGGGATTGCAATTGGCTCTAACCATTTTCTGAGCTCTGAACGTAGCATCAACCAGAACTTGCCTTTACTCATGGCCGCAAGTGTCGCTCGGCCTTCATCGGATAATACCAAAACTGACGCTAAGATTAAGCGTTGCGGCTCTTCAAATGGAATCACCACACATTCACTTATCCAAGGCAGTTGTTCTAGTCGCTTTTCGACTTCAACCAGTGATACTCGTTTTTCTTCTATTTTGATCACTCGATCGGTTCGCCCTTTCAATACAAATTGATTTTTTGAGATCATTTCGCACTCATCAGCCGTTTGATACCAGTTGTTTTTGTCGATGTATGGCGACAATAACTTAATGCAATTCTCACTGTTAAGCTTAGCCTCAATACAGTCAAAAAGCTGCCAAGGTGTTTGAGCGCTCTCTTGCTGACGGAATGCAATGCCGCCGGTCTCAGTGCTACCGAACACCTCGATAGGTAATTGACCAAGCAGGCTGCGAGCTTGGTGAGCCGATTCGGTTGGCAACGGGCCGCCTGAAGAAAACACCCCCGCTAGGCGCGCGGACTTTGTTTCGTGCTTCAATCGTTTGAGCAGAGCAGGGCTGCTGATCAACACGCTGTTTTTATTGGCATGAGACAGAATTTGTTCAGGGTACTCAAGGTTGTGTCGAGCAAATGGAACGCCGGAGCAGAGCGGCCATAAGAGTCGAAACAACAGGCCATAGATATGTTGGTGTGAGACCGTGCTGTGGATTTGATTACTCTTTAGCATCTCGCCCCAATTTTTATTTAATTGAGCGGTCTCAATATCGAGGTGTTCTAATGTTTTATTGATTGCCTTGGGGCTGCCGCTTGAACCTGAGGTAAACAGGGTTAATTGGACCTTTGATAAATCAATGAGAGCGAGAGCGTTTGCTCGAAATGTCGATGTTTTGGTGTTTGAATCCAACAGTGTTTGGATATTGCGAACGTCATCAACCTCTACGGTTCCAATCGAATTATCGACCAGCAGGCAATCAAAATGTTCACTTAACTCGGCCAGTGCACAAGGTTGGTAGTTGCCCGGTAAGATGATGTGTTTGTTGCTGATAGCCGATGCCAAAAAGGCCACCGAAAATAAGTAGCTGTCTTCGGTGCAAATTGCAACTCGTTGAAAAGGGGATGAAGATAAAAGGTGTACGAGTTGAGAGAAGTCGTCGTTAAATGTTTGCCATGTAATTTCGCTATTGTCATCAAAGCAGACAATCGATTCAGGGGCTCTGGTTTGATGGAGAAGCTCAGATAACGAGATGTAAGATACGGTTTGGGTCATAACAATTTAACTCTGACGAATGCGCTGCCTTACTATCCACTCTCCGGCAAAGAGTAACCCTGCGAATAAATAGCTGAGTAAGCCATTGTATAGGGTCCATATTTCAAGAGATTGAAAGCAGGTATAAAGGGCAATAGAGCCATTGATAACAAAGAATAGGCACCAAACTTTGGTGACTTTCCGAGTGTAATCAATGCCACTTTGCGGTAGTTCCGGCTCTTGGAGGCGAGCAAGGCGTTCGATAATGGTTTGCGGTTGCCAAAGGCTTGAAGCGAACACCGTTAACATACAAACATTAACGATGACCGGATAATAGGTTAACCAGCCATGTTGCTTAAAGGTTAACCCTAATGCCAGTAGAATAATGCCGGCACTGCCACTTATCCAAGCTAAGTGTTTTAACTCTTTGATCTTGGCCTGACCACCTGTGAAAATACGGACAGCAAAGATAACGGCTAAGACGAGCCCAACGGTTTGGAGCCCAAACTTGTTGAGCCCAAAGTAAACCGCGATTGGATAAGTGAACAGTACGATTGCCGACAATAAAGTCAGCAGAGGACGCATTATGCGTCCTTCATGAGTTCAACCACAGAGTTAACAACGTCATTGACGGTGCGTACTGCTTTGAACTCTTCTGGTTTGATCTTTTGGCCTGTTACATTCTGTAGGTGAACAACCAAATCAACCGCATCAATACTGTCGAGATCTAAGTCGAGATAAAGATGAGCTTCTGGAGTGATATCTTCAGCATCAAGCTCGAACAACTCAATCAGTGTATCTTTGACCTGGTTGTATACTTCTTGTTGGTTCGTTTGTGTCATAAGAGCTACCTAGTTGTTCGTTTGAGATGAGATGTAGTTCGCTAGGTTTTCAACCGAGGCAAAATGTTGGCGAGTGTTCGAATCGTCGGCATCAATAACAATGTTGTACTTTTTCTTGATAGCAAGACCCAGTTCTAACGCATCAATCGAATCTAACCCAAGTCCATCTGCAAATAGTGGTGCTTCAGTCTCAATTTCATCAATACTCATGTCTTCAAGATTTAATGCATCGATGATCAGTTGTTTCAGTTCGTTGTGTAATGTTTCCACTTTGGCCTACTTAATACTTTATTTAAATGCTGCTTTAAGGGGGATTCTACATTATGTGATGTATTTTAAAAATGCGATATCGCCAGTTGTTTTATTGAAACGCTAAATACTTTCTTCTGAGGGGAAAATCGTTTGTGCAAGATGATGATTAAGACGTCTTGCTGCTGAAGTTAAGTTATTCGAGCTTGTAATAAAGGGTGCGACTTCTATTTTACCTTTCACCGCGATATGAAAAAAGGGCTTTGTCGTTGGAACTTGATACCATTTTTTCTCTTTGGTTAAGAATGTCGGAGAAACCGTAATATGAATCACGCGCAAATCGGTTTGTGTTCGAGTGGCAATTTGCGCGGCCCCACGTTGTAAGGATGGTTTAATTCCGGGCGTTGTGCGAGTTCCTTCGGGAAAAACCAGCAGCACATTGCCACGTGAGAAACGTTCTTCACAGCGCTCTAAAAGATCGTCAGGGGCTTGGTTAGGTATATAACCGGCCGCTTTGACAATCCTTTTCATAAAAGGGTTTTTCCATATCGCGGCTTTTACGAGACAGTCACACTGAGGCAGTTGGGAGGCGATCAACACATAATCAATTAAGCTTGGGTGATTGGCCACGATGATGCAGTTGCGATCTTCTCGGAGCCGTTCAGCACCATCAATTCGGTAATCAATTGCGCCCGTAAACTTCATGATCTGGCAAAAAACATGGAATGAGAAACGAATCAATCGTTGTGCTTTAAGCTCTCTTTTAATGGTATTGGGAGTGGTTAGCGCGATAGCGGGTAAGATTAAGAAGCTTAATACTAAGCCGCCTAGACCAAAGATGGTAAAGCAGAGCCCTGTCGCGAACACTCGCCAATATTGGTCGACTTTGCTCATCGTGCTATTCCCGGTTTTTCGTTATTTACCCATGACCAAACTTGGTGTGTGCCTGCAATTGTCCAATAAGGGGGATCTAACAGGATATGCTGTAGAGCTTGCAAGCCTTGTGGCAATTCTGTGGTTGATCTTTCTTTGGTTACGGTTCTTGATACTGAGTAGTCATTCCCTGAGGTGATCACCAAACCCAAAGCATAATCGGTATAATTTTGCGTTTCGAACTCTTGATAGAGCTCAGGCAAAGGTTGGTCAAAGTCTATCACGAGTACACGGTGTGATGGGTGCTGGTGAAGGTAAAGATAAGCTTCCATCAGTGCACAATGGAAAGTATCTTGCCCTGCGGCTATTGAGGTCAGTGGAATCGGTGCTTGGGCAGCAATCGTGGTGAGTCCCGCTGCGGTATTGTGTACTGACTGAGAAAACGCCATTGGTGAAGCGTCATCGCCGTCTAATATCGATTGAATTAATAGGGCGGTTCTGTGTAACTCACCATGCCGACTGGCAAAGACCAGATAATCAATCGAAGTGTCTTTTAATAGAGTCAATGCGGTTTGGACAGCAAGCTTACTTAGCACACTCATGCGACGACGCATCATCGGCGGGATGGCTTTAAATTCAGTGGTGCCATTGTCTGGCCAAGCTAAATTAGCGCTCCACCTCTTCCAGTCGACATCGGAATTGAGCCCTGCAGAATTGGCCGTCCATTTCTCAATATTAAACGACATTAATTGTGATTGATTTGACATAGAGTATTGATTTGCTTTGAGTCTGACTAAATACTAGGGTGTTCATAAATAAACACAGAATAAGAAATTTAAATGAAATTACTAAAAATAGCCGTTTCAATGATATTCATATTTGTTCTTGCTGGTTGCGGGCGTGTTCACCTGTAATGAATGTTGAGGATACTCCAGTTGCACTGAATCTTCAAAGTAAACAGGTGAAATCAGCCATTTATGAATCGGCGGAAAAGCGAGGTTGGTTGGTTTCAGAAATAAAGCCAGGTTTGATCCGTGCTGAATTGTATGTGCGTTCACACCACGCTGTGGTTGAAATTCCTTATAGTAATAAGTTTTACTCTATTCTTTACGTTACATCAGAGAATTTGAAGTATGACGATGGTGAAATACACCGTAATTACAACCGCTGGGTTAATAACTTAAACGTTGATATTAAACGTAAGCTGGCACAAATGGCAGCTGAGTAACTTCCTCTTAATTTTAAAGTTAGGTTTTTCGTGTCGGAATATAAATTAGATCCATTCAATGCATTAGAGGCAAAAACAGAAGCGCAAAAATTGTCTTTCGCTCCTATTGTTTTTCATACTGCTCGTACACTCCGTGATTTAGGTATTTTAAAAGCGTTAGATAATTCGGGTAACGGTGGCTTACCTGCAGAGACGATCTCTGAAATAACGGGGATATCCGAGTACGGCGTTAAAGTTCTGCTCGATATGGCGTTAAGTGCGCATATTGTTACTTGGGATAAGCCTAACTATAAAATGGCCAACCTTGGTTTCTATCTTCTGCACGATGGTATGACCAACGCAAACATGGATTTTACCGCTGATGTTTGTTACGCCGCGATGATGCATTTAACCGAAGCCATTGAAGAAGGCACACCAGCAGGCTTGAAAGAGCTAGGAGATTGGGAAACCATTTACCAAGGTTTGTCTCAATTGCCAGAAAAAGCAAAAGAGAGCTGGTTCAAGTTCGACCACTTCTATTCGGACCGTTCGTTCCCTGTGTTGCTCGAGAAAGTCTTCAGCAAGAAACCTAAATCGCTGGTGGATATCGGTGGTAACACGGGTAAGTGGGCGATGCAGTGTTGTCATCATGATTCGGACGTTGAGGTGACGATTGTAGATTTGCCACAGCAACTAGAAATGGCGATGGCAAACGCGGCAAAGCATGGTCATCAAGATAGAGTAACGCCATTCCCCGCTAACATGCTCGATAAACAGCAAGCATTGCCAACGGGCGCCGATGTGTGGTGGATGAGTCAGTTTCTGGACTGTTTCTCGCCAATGGAGATTCTGAGCATATTAAAGCGTGTTCGCTCTCATATGTCAGAGGAGGCGACTGTCTATATTCTTGAACTGTTTTGGGATGCACAGAAATACGATGCGGCTTCTTATAGCTTAAATGCGACGTCTCTCTACTTTACCTGCTTGGCCAACGGCAACAGTCGCTTTTACCGCAGTGAAGATTTCTTAGAGATCGTTGAAGAAGCGGGCTTCGAAGTGGTGACCCGTACGGATGATATTGGCCTTGGCCACACGCTTCTTGAATTGAAAGCGGGCGAGCAATAAAAAATAACAAACATGGCTTAAATTAATGAAAAAACTAGCAACTCAAGTGGTGATCATTGGAGCAGGGCCTTCTGGGTCTATTGCTGCGTCTTTGTTACACCAAAAAGGTATCGACGTTCGAGTGATTGAAAAGAGCCTATTTCCGCGTTTTTCTATTGGTGAAAGCCTATTACCAGCTTGTATGGAAGTGATTGAACAGGCTGGGATGACTGACGCAGTAATCAACGCCAACTTTCAATACAAAGATGGCGCTGCCTTTCGCAAAAAGGGTGTTTATACGGCGTTCAATTTTGAAGATAAGTTCTCTTCTGGTCCAGGAACCACGTTTCAGGTTCAGCGAGGTGCCTTTGATAAGGTATTAGCTGATAGTGCCGAAGTGCAAGGCGTTGCCATTGATTACCAGCATGAGTTGGTGGGCATTCATTTTGCCGAAGATAGCACTGTTTTAGAGGTGCAAGAGCTTAATGGAGAGCGCTATCAGCTAGAAGCGCAATATGTATTGGATGGCAGTGGCTTTGGTCGAGTGTTACCGAAAATGCTTAACTTGGAAGAGCCGTCATCACTTCCTCCACGCAAAGCTATTTTTACGCACATTAACGATCATATTGCTGAGGTGGATTCCGACTTAGAATATGATCGCAATAAAATACTTATCTCTGTGCACCCAACCAACCCTGATGTTTGGTATTGGTTGATTCCGTTTAGCAACGGTGTCTCGTCATTTGGTGTAGTCGGAGAGCCTGAGTTTTTTGAGTCCTATCCAGAAGACAAAATTGCTGCGATTAAACAACTGGCAATGGAAGAGCCTGGTTTAGCCGAGATTCTGGCAAATGCAGAGTATCCGAACCCAGCCGGTGACATCGGTGGCTATTCTGCCAATGTAAAACATCTGGCGACGGATAAGTACGCGTTGCTTGGCAATGCTGGTGAGTTCCTTGACCCGGTATTTTCATCCGGCGTGACAATTGCGATGAAGTCGGCTCAGTTTGCGGTTGAGTGTGTGGAAAAGCAGCTTAACGGTGAAAAAGTCGATTGGGAACGCGAGTATGCGGATCCGTTGATGGTTGGTGTCAACACTTTTAGAACGTATGTCGAGGGGTGGTATTCAGGTACTTTGCAGGATGTGATTTTCTATCAGGATCCAAACCCAAAGATTAAGCAAATGGTGTGCTCTATTTTGGCCGGCTACGCATGGGATCAAACCAATCCTTATGTTAAAGAGTCAAAACGCCGATTGACAACACTGGCTGAGATATGTCGAAGCTAGAGGTATGTAGCCATATGCGAGAAGTGTTAAGCCCGTTAATCTAACTATAAAAACAGCCGCGATGACGGCTGTTTTTATATCTGCTCAGTCTGGGTCACGGATTCTATTTTAAGTTAATACTGTTCAATCGACCCATAAAGATAAGGAGCTCTATCACATCTTTGTGGGCATCAAGCAGGGCGCGTTTGGTTTGGCTGTAGGCTGCAAGTCGTCCGTGTTTCTTTATAGAACAGACCTTTGTTTTGTATTTGTAATCGCCATTCTCAGAAAATACGCGCCACTTAGCGATATAGCATTCGTCTCTATGCTCGGGATCCGTTTGAGTCGGGTTTGGCTTGAATACTATTTTAGGTTCTAAACTATGCGGCAAGCGCGTCATTAAATAGGGATCTTTAAGGACTTTTGGCCAAAATTTCCCCCACAGCTCTCTGCCGAGTTCATCTCTCAATTTAATGGTTTTTTTTAGTGCTTTCTTTTCACCCAAACGAACAAAACCGACAGAACGATGTAAGACTGTATCATCTGGGGTATGAATATGGATTTTAAAAGCGGTCTTGCCTTTTGATATAAAGCGATAACCGGTCGCACCAATGAGATTATTCTGGTTCATAGTTTGCTAAATGATGATTATGTTATTAATAAGATTACGACAAATACGCTAAAACCGAAACTCATCATCATGAAAAAATAAAGCCTTAACAACAGTGCTAAGGCTTTATTCAACAGTATGATTGTCGCTAACTACATGATTTTCTGCATGACATCGCCAATTTGAATACTTGCGGCAAGGCTTGGTTGATCAATCGTGAGTTCCGCTTCGTTTTCGTATACGCGAGAAACCGTCAATGTGATATCACTTTGCGATACTTTGTTACGTGGTAAGCCTCTTTGGTCGATAAATGAACCCGTATGCCACAATTTAAGTTTGTCACCTTGCTGTACGCCATGTATTCGACCTAAATCAATGGTGACAGTGTTGTCAAAAACCGCGGCCACTTCCGGAAGTGTAATCTTACATGACACTTCAGATTCCAAGTCCAACATAATATCGCGGCTGACGCGAAGCAACATATTGCCGTAGGTGGATGACCAGAAACGAGCACTACGCGTATCGACTTCACTGGTCTTAGCAAATGGCCACTTTGCCACTTCACGGTAGTTACGGCTGTAAACTTGCTGTCCTGTTTTACCATCAAATACTTGCATTTCTAACGCAAACTGGCGGTTGATGATGTCGTCTTTTAAAAGTTTAGATTCCACCGTTGCGGTTAAATCGGTAATCTCGCCTCCAATAATGTATTGTGCGCCGGTGTCTTGAGCGATCATCTTGATGACTTCTGGTCGACGTTTATCTATTTCGTAATTTGTCGTGCCGACAGAAACAAAGCTGCGTGATTCTTGTGCCAGTTGTCGGTCAATGATATGGCTGAAATCATCTCCGATGTTATAAACCCTTCCCATCACGGCTTGTTGAGGGGAGGTGACATCAATGTTCCCGACCAAAAATGTCTTTTTGTATTGGTTGTCATGGCAAGCATTTGCCGAAGGGTAGATATCGATTCTTGCGGTGACCGTTAAATTGCCACCGCGAGTCTTCTCTTTTTCAACTAATATGTAGCGTACTTCGTGGTTGGTAAACTGGAACTCTTTTTTGTTCGAATCTAGATAGGGCGTAAGGTTAGATATACTGCCAATATCGGCACCTGAAAACTGCACGGCCTTATATAGGGCGTCTTCTAGCGCGTGGATCCTTGCGGTTTCTTCCGACGATACGATGGTTGCAGTGCCGGTAACCTCATACCAAGAGGCATGAGCATTGAAACTTATTGTTATCAGTGAACTTATTGAAAATAAGTAAGAAATTATTTTTTTCATTTATTCGTTACCAGTTGGGTATAAATATTGCTTAACAAATAACTATAAGCTTGAAGCTGACTTAAGTGCGTTTTTCTTAATCTGAACCATTAGTGAAAAGCAAAGACTGTTCCAACATTGTAATCCATTGAAAAGAATAATGGTGAGAACATGTTAATACAGTAAGCACGAAATATATCTGGAGATAAGAGAATGAAAAAATGGCTCGTAGTAATGAGTGTCATGTTAATGACATCATGCGCTTATTCGCCAATCTATAACGGTAAGTCTGAATACTCAGGCAGCCAGTTTATGTTGATGGACAGCCCTCGTCATACCATGGATTTTTTCGTGGAAAGTATGACCGAAGATTTGATTATTTCGAATACCGGTATTTCAGCAAGAACACCGATTGCGATCACCTCTTTTGTTGATCTACAGCATATGGACACCACAAACTGGCTTGGAAACTCAGTATCAGAAGGTTTTATTCACCAGTTTCAGCGTCGAGGTTTCAAGGTTGTTGATTTTAAAACAACAGGTTCTATCCAAGTTACTCACCAAGGTGACTTTGCACTCAGCCGTGATTGGAAAGATCTCGCTCAAGAGCAAGATGTCCAATATGTTTTGACGGGAACGATGCTTCGCCAAGAAGGCGGTGTTCTAGTGAATGCTCGCGTGGTTGGAATGCAAACTCGTATTGTGGTTGCTTCAGCGCAAGGTTTCTTACCCGCAGATCGTATCGGTCGTGACCTCGATACCCTGAACAGCATTCGAACTCAAGATGGTGTGATTATTCGTTCGGACCCAACGATCACTCAGCCTTATACTGTGATTCTTCGCCCTTAGGAGTTTGAAATGAAGAAGTTAATATTTGTTGTTGCTGCTTTATTGCTTGTGGGTTGTCAGCCTATTCAAAGTATGAGAACAGACGATTCTTTGGTTGCTGTTGGTTACGCAAGTATCAGTGAGCAAAAAGGACGTACCGACGAAGAGAAACGTATCCGTGCGATGAGAGCGTCTAAGGTTGATGCTTACCGTGAACTTGCGGAACAAGTCTATGGCATGCGAGTGAGTGGCCGAGCTGAACTTGAAGATCAACGTCTTGGTATCGAACGAACTTCAGGTGCAGTTGATGGTGTCATTCGTGGAGCCGAAGTGGTGCGCAGTTACCCGGTTGGCGATAGTTACGTCACAGAGCTTCAGTTAGATATCCGTAAAATGAACCAGCTACGTAGTTACGGTGAAGTTCAAGCCGTACCAGAGAAGAGACAGAAAACATTATTCTAGATTCATGAGGATTTTGTTTCAGGTTCTTTGAGTTATATGAATGGCGACTCGTTTTCCAGATGGCGTAGCGGCAATCATTAACAGTCAATAAAATAAAGCGGCAAGTATGAAAATACTTGCCGCTTTTGTGTCTTTGCGGGTTTGTTGACGTATTTTATAGGGGCGTAAAAATGCTGGCTAAGAGCTAAGAGCTAAGAGCTAAGAGCTAAGAGCTAAGAGCTAAGAGCTAAGAGCTAAGAGTTAAGTGTGAGATAAAAAGCAGGACTCGTGAAGGGGGGCTAGGCTTTTATATTGGTTCCCAGAGTTGAAATCGTATGGGTTTGACCACCGGCATTGTAAGTCATACCAATCTTTCCGTGGCTTTGCTGCATCATGTTGCTGAGTTTTTTGAAGCTAAGGTGTGCTCGATTCAGTGCTTCACCATTGACGAGATTCGATTGATGACAATCATGAACTATGGACTTGATTGTCTTGACTAACTCGACAAGTTCCGGATTTTCGGTGAGTTCTGAGATATTACTATGGGCTGCAATGCGCTGATCGGTCAACCGAAGTTGTTCGACAAGGACTACTTTTTCTTTGGCGATTCGCTCAATATCGTTTGATTGTCGGCTAGTGATAGCAATTTTCTCTGAATTCAATAATTCAGATAAGGCTTTGGCATTTTGAAGTTGAAAATTAACTAAATCTGCTAGTGCCGCCATAATGTAAACCTATTTATAACCTCATGTACTTTAAGACAATAACTTCAATTGAAAGTGAGTATTGTCTTAAAAGCTTTTTAATTCATGTCCAAATTTTGTCATGCTGTCGGCCAGTTTTTCCGGATCGACAGTGTATGAACCATTGGCTATCGCTTCTTTGATCGCTGCGACTTTTGCTGAGTCAAAGCTTGGCTGTGCTGCCATATCTTGATGGAGTTGACCTATCGCTTTGCCTTGCTTGCTCAGTGAAACCGCATCTTTGCTTGCGGGTGATTTCGCTGCAACATCGGAGCGTGATGCCTCAGAGCTAGAATTAGAACGTACTGCTGATCGGTTTGTGGTCGTTAGGGTTTGCCCTGAACGAATCGTATCAATGCCAGCCATAGTTAAGCCTTTTTTCAAAAAATGGGAACCTGTACAGTCAATATCGACCTAGGGTTCAATTACTTTAGCAATTTTTCGCCTAATAGTCGAAAAAGGACAAAACTCCGCAGCCGTAATATTCAGCACGAGCTTGAGAGTAAACTAACCGGCTATTGCTACTCATTTAGAACTGGACTGTGACTTCAGACATATTGGTCACAATCCCCTCGATTATACGCTGTGATTTGTCATTTTTCACTCTGACTTGATCGCCCATTGAGCCATCGGTGAGAGCGGTCCCTTTTGTGGTAATGCTCATGCCACCTTTTACTGCTTGTATGATCACTTTCTCGTTTCGACAGACAACGCAAATATCGCCCCTTTCAACGACCTCTCCTGGTCTCAAGTTCTTTTTTACTTTGGCGCCAACGACTTGTTGCGGAGTGGTGAAACCTTGACGACGAAACTTATTAAGAGAAATCATGTCGATGGTAACATCATATTGACCAACGATTTCACCTCTTGAGATTGAACGAGTCGTGGTCACGAGTGGCACCGACATAGAGAGTCGTACCGGCACATACACTTGCCATTCATCGGGTATACATTGTACTAAAACCGTGATACTACTTCGGGTGTTAGTGGTTGTTGACGCGCTGGTTTTAAGAGGAGTCGGGCAGTGAGTTGCTCTAATTCTTGAGTCAATATTGGCCGGATTGACAAAGAGTTCGCCGCCTTGTGGCTGTTCAACCGTATCAAGAATGTGTTGTTTCGCAGCCGATTGAATCATTTCAATTTGCTCTGGGGTAGCCGCTTGTATAAAAAAACTAAACAATATTGATAAAATGCCGATAAACTTAGCGACAGTTTTAAATGCAGCTCTACACATTGCTATGGAAAAATTAGGCAGATTTGTTTTATAATACATTATCCTGTTTCTCAAGTGGTTCGTAGCCTGCAGTAGACTAACACTTTTTATTCAAAAAAGTTTGATATGGAGATGAGCTCATGACGGGTATTCTTGATTCAGTGAATCAGCGTACGCAACTCGTCGGTCAAAACCGATTAGAATTACTAACCTTTCGCCTAATGGGCCGTCAGCGTTACGGCATTAATGTCTTTAAAGTAAAAGAAGTGCTTCAATGCCCTAAGCTGACAAAAATGCCGAATTTGAACCCACTGGTTAAAGGTGTAGCACACATTCGCGGGCAAACAATCTCTGTGATCGATTTGAGCTTAGCGACGGGGGGACGCCCGACCGTAGATGTTGAAAAGTGTTTTGTGGTTATCTCTGAGTTTAACCGAACCATTCAAGGTTTCTTGGTCAGTTCAGTAGAACGCATTATTAACATGCACTGGGAATCGATTCTTCCACCGCCGGATGGAGCAGGTCGAGCGAACTATCTGACCGCAGTAACCAACATTGATAATGAATTGGTAGAAATTCTGGATGTTGAAAAAATCCTTGCAGAAATTTCTCCTGTTGATGAAACAATGGACAGCAAGATTGCTGAAGATATTGCGAAAGTAGAACAAGAGAAACCACTGGTTCGCCGTATCTTAATTGCTGACGATTCAACGGTTGCTCGTAAGCAAGTGCAACGAGCGATTGAATCCATCGGTTTTGAGGTTATCTCAGCGAAAGATGGTAAAGACGCCTATGAGAAACTGATGAAGATGTCATCAGAAGGCAGTATTTATGACCAGATTTCATTGGTTATTTCTGATATCGAAATGCCAGAAATGGATGGATACACGTTGACTGCTGAGATTCGTCGTCATGCTGAACTCAAAGATCTATACGTAATTTTACACTCATCATTGAGTGGTGTATTTAACCAAGCCATGGTTGAGCGTGTTGGAGCCAACTCCTTTATCGCTAAATTCAATCCTGATGAGCTTGGTGCAGCGGTTAAAGCTGCGTTAACTAACTAAAAGAGACATTAATGACTGCTATAACAATAAGTGATCAAGAGTATCGCGATTTCAGCCGTTTCTTAGAATCTCAATGTGGCATTGTATTAGGTGACAGCAAACAGTATTTAGTGCGCAGCCGTTTAAGCCCATTAGTAACCAAATTTAATGTAGCTTCGCTATCTGATTTGTTAAGAGATGTTGTAACAGGACGAAACCGAGAGTTGCGAGTGGCAGCTGTGGATGCGATGACGACGAATGAGACACTTTGGTTCCGAGATACTTACCCGTTTGCTGTTTTGGCGGATAAGCTTCTGCCGGAAATAGCGGCAAATAAACGTCCTATTAAAATTTGGTCTGCGGCAAGCTCTTCAGGACAAGAAGCATACTCAATGGCAATGACGATTCTTGAGACTCAAGCGCGTAAGCCGGGTATGTTGCCAAACGTGTCTATCACGGGTACGGATATATCTGCAAGCATGTTGGATATGTGTCGAAAAGGTGTTTATGACAACTTAGCGCTAGGGCGAGGCCTTTCTCCTGAGCGACGTCGTGCTTTCTTTGAAGATGCGGGTGATGGTCGCATGAAAGTCAAAGATAATTTAAAGCGCATGGTGAACTTCCGTCCACAGAACTTGATGGATAGCTATGCATTGTTAGGTAAGTTCGACATCATTTTCTGTCGTAATGTGTTGATATACTTCTCGCCTGACATGAAGTCAAAGGTGCTGAATCAGATGGCTAACAGCCTTAATCCTGGTGGTTATCTGTTGTTGGGCGCGTCAGAATCACTAACCGGCTTAACGGATCGTTTTGAAATGGTTCGCTGTAATCCAGGCATCATCTATAAATTAAAGTAATTATTAGCACACATTATAAGGTGTGGCGTTACTGCCTAAATTTGAAACCCAGCTCAGCGCTGGGTTTTCTTTTTTCTGCTTAACCTATATCTTTAAGTTAGAGCGACATTCCAATCGACTCTATTTTTGGCTTGTATATTGCTAGTTGGTATGTGAGTTATCTATGAAATGATTTGTCCTTAGCGGGTCTTTAAAAGTTGGTATAGATATTGCTTTTATTTCATAACAGTCAGTTCTTGAGTTGAGGTTTACATGGCTATTTCTTTTGATAATGCTTTAGGCATTCACCAATACACAGTAGGTGTACGTGAACGTAATGCTGAGGTGATTTCTACGAATATCGCACAAGCAAACACGCCTGGGTATAAAGCAAAGGGACTGGACTTTAATAAATCACTGCAAGCGGCAAGCTCTGGGGCAAGTATTGGTCTTAGTCGCACAGACGGTCGGCATATTTCTGCCTCAACAACAGTGAATGGGGAAACGAAGTATCGAATTCCTACTCAGCCTGATACTGGAGATGGCAACACGGTTGATTTGGATTTGGAAAGAAACCTTTTCATGCAAAACCAAATTAGGCATCAAGCTTCTCTCGATTTTCTAGGCAGTAAGTTCAAGAATTTAACTAAAGCGATTAAAGGGGAATAATTAGATGAGCTTATTTAATGTATTCAATGTCACTGGTTCTGCGATGAGTGCTGAATCTGTTCGTCTAAATACAACCTCAAGCAACCTTGCCAACGCGGGCAGTGTAAGCAGCTCTGCTGAAGAAACTTACAAGGCGCGTCACGCAGTGTTCGGAGCTGAGTTAAACCGGGCAAGTAATAGCGATTATACCGTGCCGGTGAAAGTTCTCGGTATCGTAGAAAGCGATAAGCCGCTAAGTGCGGAGTACAATCCAGATCATCCATTAGCGAACGATGAAGGCTATATCTATAAGCCTAATGTGAATGTTATGGAAGAGATGGCAAATATGATTTCGGCATCACGTGCGTACCAAACAAATGTACAGGTTGCCGACTCGAGTAAACAAATGCTGCTGCGTACGCTGCAGATGGGTCAATAAGGATAAGGAGGTAGCATATGGCTGGAATCAACAACAATGTTGGTCAAAGCGGCTTGTCCTATGTTGACCAGCTAAAGAGTCTTCAAGATGGCGCTAAGAAGCCCGACGAAACAACAGGTAAACAAGATCTTAAACAAGAAGATTTTTTATCTTTGTTAACTAAGCAACTTGCACAACAAGACCCTTTCAAGCCGGTTAGCAATGACCAGATGATTGCGCAAATGGCTTCATTTGCGACCGTAGACGGTATTGGCAAAATGAATACACAGTTTGAAAGCTTGAATTCATCAATGACCTCTAACCAAGCATTACAAGCCTCTTCTTTAGTGGGACGAGATGTATTGGTTCCTGGTGCGGCAGGCGTAAAACCTGGTGATGGCGGTATGGCGGCTATGGTTAAGCTTCCTCAAGCAATGGACAATGTTATCGTCCGTGTTGAGAACGAAGTTGGCCAGTTGGTTCGCACCTTTGATATCGGATCTAAACCATCAGGTGATACACGTGTTGAATGGGACGGAAAAGACGAAGACGGTAATCCATTGCCGGCTGGTAAATACAATGTGAAAGCGTCGGGTTTACTGGATGGCGAGAACACCGAGTTCCAAGTGTCGAGTTATGCGAACGTGAACAGTGTGCTTCTTGGTAAGGGTGATGGCAACGTACTACTCAATCTGGCTGGTTTCACATCGCCAGTACGACTTGCTGAAGTACTCGAAGTAGGTAAAGCGTAGCTTTTGATAAAGTAACGATGCTAGCTAGATAGATTAGGAGAATATTGGAATGTCATATGTAGCTTTAAGCGGTCTATCCGCTGCACAATTAGACTTGAATACAACCAGTAACAACATTGCGAATGCAAACACATTTGGCTTTAAAGAGTCTCGTGCCGAGTTCGGCGATGTGTATTCAAACTCGTTGTTCACTAATGCAAAAACAGCGTCAGGCGGCGGTGCACAAGTTGGTCAAGTGGCACAGCAATTTCATGAAGGTTCAAGTATTTATACGAATAACCCAATGGACTTACGTGTCAGTGGAACGGGTTTCTTTGCGGTGTCGAAAGACCGTATGGTGCCAGAGACCAACGAACTAACACGTAATGGTGCCTTTCACCTAAATAAAGACAACTACATGGTTACGGCTAACGATGAGTTTCTTTTAGGTTACGATGTCGATCCTACTTCTGGTGAGGTGCTTTCTTACGCACCAAAGCCTTTGGACATTCCAGCTGAGTTTGGTAAGCCTAAACAGACAGAAAACATTGAAGTAGGAGTGAACCTTCCTGCAAACGGTGATCTTAAAGATCCTGCTGCGTTTAACTTCAAAGATCCTGACACCTATAATCGTGCAACATCTTCGACGGTATACGATTCTATGGGGCAGTCTTACAAGTTAACGACTTACTACCTGAAAGATCAGACTCAACCCAATACTTGGCAGGCCTACTACACCATGGCGGATGAAAATGGTGAGAAGCCAGTGAACATTGCTGGTGGTGATGCGACGAATGCTCGAGGACACGTTGGTCACACTATGAAGTTTAATAATGACGGCACATTAGCAAGCCTCAATAATGGTCAGCCAATTAAATCTGAAGCATTAGGCGCTGGTGCTAACCCAATTGATTTGAATGGTGCTGATCCCACTCAAGTACTTAATTTTGGGCTAGAGTCTTCAACTCAGTTTGCTGCTCCTTTTGAACTCACTAAGTTTGATGAAGATGGTGCGACAACCGGTTTCTTAACCAAAATCGATTTTGATGAGTACGGCAGTGTTCTAGGGACTTACTCAAATGGTGAAAACGTGATGCTTGGTCGTGTAGGCTTGGTTCGTGTACCTAATGAGCAAGGTCTAGACAAGAAAGGCAGTACCCAGTGGGACTCGACTAACACATCGGGCGCAAAAATTTGGGGTGAATCAAACAAAGGTTCATTTGGTAGTATCAACAATGGTTCGCTAGAGCAGTCTAATATCGATATGACTCAAGAACTGGTGGATTTGATTTCTGCTCAACGTAACTTCCAAGCGAACTCGCGTTCTTTAGAAGTACACAACCAATTACAACAGAATATTCTTCAGATTCGCTAATCATTTCGAACGTCTGAATCCTCTGCAAATACCCAAGTCAATGTTATTGAGTTGGGTATTGTCGTTTGCCTTCCTATTTGCCACCCTGATTGCCGCACAGTGATATCACTGGCAACAATTCTTCCTTAATGATCGTTTAATGATCATTCTTTCTATTTTATTTATTTAACTTATTGATAAATAACACTTAAAAATATTGGCATAATGTTTGCTTTATTAGTCTCAGAAGATGATTTTTGGAGCAAAATTATGGATCGCGCACTGTTTCTTGCCATGAGTGGCGCTAAGCAAAACATGCAAGCTTTGCAGCTACGTGCAAACAACCTTGCCAACGTCAGTACAACGGGTTTCCGTGCTGATTTAGCACAAGCTCGTTCGATGCAAGCATACGGTGAAGGTTTGCCGACTCGTGTTTTCGCTATGACAGAGCGTCCGGGACATAATTTTTCGCAAGGTAGTGTGATCACCACTGGTCGAGATCTCGACGTTACGATTCAAGGGGATGGTTGGATTTCAGTTATGGACAAAACCGGCAGTGAAGGTTTAACGCGTAACGGTAACCTAAAGATCAGCTCAAATGGTTTGCTCACCAACGCCAGCGGCCACTTGGTATTAGGTGAAAACGACGCACCCATTACGATCCCTATTCCGGTCAGTAAAGTCGAAATTGGCACCGACGGAACCGTTTCCGTCATTCCACAAGGCGCGCCAGCTGAAGAATTAGCTGCGGTAGGCCGTATTAAACTTGTACGTCCAGACAACCAAAGTTTGTTTAAAGATACGAATGGTCTATTCCGTTCGAAGAACCCAGATCAGGCATACGAAGCAGATGCAGGGGTAACCTTGTTAAAAGGTGCTATCGAAGGCAGTAACGTCAATGCTGTCGGTGAAATGACCAGCCTCATTGACTTACAACGTCAGTTTGAAATGCAGGTCAAAATGATGAGCACTGCAGAGAAAATGGACAAGGCGTCCGATTCACTGCTTCGTATGAGCTAATAGAATTTAAAGGAAATTGCTATGCAACCAGCATTATGGGTAAGTAAAACAGGGTTAGACGCCCAGCAAACCAATATATCAACCATTTCAAACAACCTTGCCAACGCATCCACTATTGGTTTTAAAAAGAGTCGTGCGGTGTTTGAAGATCTGTTCTATCAGAATATCAATCAGCCGGGTGGACAGTCGTCTCAAAATACTGAATTGCCAAGCGGGCTGATGTTAGGTGCAGGTTCTAAAGTCGTGGCAACTCAAAAAGTGCACACTCACGGTAATGCACAAACGACCTCGAACAGTCTCGATATGATGATCGAAGGTGATGGTTTCTTCCAAGTTGAAATGCCAGATGGCGAGACAGGCTACAGTCGAAATGGTCAGTTCACGCTTAACGGTGATGGCGCTATCGTAACATCGGGACAAGGTTATGCTTTGCAACCAGAAATTGTTATTCCTGAAGATGCAATTTCAGTGACAGTCGGTAACGATGGTGAAGTTTCAGTTCGTTTACGAGGCCAGCAAAACAACGTTGTGGTCGGGCAGATTACTATTACTGATTTTGTAAACCCTGGTGGTTTAGAACCGGTTGGGCAAAACCTTTACTTGCCTACAGGTGCAAGTGGCGATCCGCAAGAGGGCGTGCCGGGTTTCGATGGCTTAGGTAATATCCGTCAGTCGATGCTTGAAACATCGAACGTAAACGTAACCGAAGAGTTGGTTAATATGATCGAGGCTCAACGAGTATACGAAATGAATTCGAAAGTCATCTCGACCGTCGATAAGATGATGGGCTTTATTAATCAACAGTTGTAATTGGTTTATCAACTGATTACTTGTTTTCATCCATTGACGTGTTTTTTATCACTGCTGAGAGTAGATCGCCATGAAACGTATTTTTTGTTTAGCTCTGTTGATGTCTATGACAGGCTGTTCTGTATTGACGCCTATTGAAACTCCAGCGACAGAAACCGCAACCACAGTGGTTGATGCTGTAGAAGGGGATAAGTCGTCTGAAGAGAGCTCTGGTATTCTCGATACGCTTCGTAATCGAACCGATCCGGTTGCTGGTGATCCTGCATGGGCACCAATCAATCCAAAGCAGAAACCAGAACATTATGCGGCGGCCACCGGTTCACTGTTCAATGTTAACCACATTGGCAGTATGTATGACGACTCAAAACCTCACGGCATTGGTGACATCATTACAGTGGCGTTGGATGAAAATACTCGAGCGACCAAGAAAGCCAACGCAGACATGTCTAAGTCGAATGATGCATCGATGGAGCCACTGGCTGTGGGTGGTCAAGAGCTGTCTATCGATAAATACAACTTCTCCTACGATCTGAGCAACACCAACACCTTTGCTGGTGATGCGTCAGCCAATCAAAGTAACAGTATCAGCGGTTACATTACCGTTGAAGTCATCGAAGTGTTAGCCAATGGTAACCTCGTGGTTCGTGGTGAAAAATGGATGACATTGAACACCGGTGATGAGTATATCCGCCTAAGTGGCACCATTCGTCCTGAAGATATTGACTTCGAAAATACCATCGCTTCAAACCGTGTTTCTAACGCACGAATTCAGTACTCAGGGACTGGCGTGCAAAAAGATATGCAAGAGCCTGGATTCTTGGCACGATTCTTTAATGTATCACTGTAGAGCTTGAGAGGGTGTCGATATACTGACAGCTTCTATCACGCAGCCCTATTTAGTTAAGCCATTATAAATTAAAGCAATACAGACAGGTTACTCAATGAAAAAACTGACACTCGTACTATTCGGCATGCTATTTCTTGCCACCAGTGCCCATGCTGCGCGTATCAAAGACGTGGCAAAAGTGGCGGGTGTTCGTAGTAACCAACTTGTTGGTTACGGTTTGGTGACGGGTTTGCCGGGTACTGGTGAGACAACTCCCTTTACCGATCAAACGTTTAACGCGATGCTGCAAAATTTTGGCATTCAATTGCCGCCTGGCACTAAGCCAAAAACCAAAAACGTAGCGGCAGTCATTGTGACCGCTGAACTGCCGGCATTCTCTAAGCAGGGCCAAGAAGTTGACGTAACCGTTTCTTCTATCGGTTCAGCAAAAAGCCTGCGTGGTGGTACCTTGCTGCAGACCTTCCTGAAAGGTCTAGACGGTCAAGTGTATGCGGTAGCGCAGGGTAACTTGGTGGTCAGTGGCTTTAGTGCACAAGGTAACGACGGTTCTAAGATTGTCGGTAACAACCCTAACGTCGGTATCATCTCTAGCGGTGCGACAGTCGAGCAAGAGATCCCAACCCCATTTGGTCGTGGCGACTACATCACCTTTAACCTAATCCAATCTGACTTCACGACAGCTCAACGTTTAGCTGATGCAGTGAATAATTTTCTAGGCCCACAAATGGCGTCTGCGGTAGATTCCGTTTCAGTAAAAGTACGTGCTCCTCGGGAAATTAGTCAACGTGTGGCTTTCTTATCTGCTATCGAAAACATTGAATTCGACCCCGCAGAAGGTTCTGCAAAAATCATCGTGAACTCTCGTACTGGTACTATCGTTGTTGGTAAGCATGTTCGCCTGAAATCGGCAGCGGTTACCCACGGTGGTATGACAGTAGCAATAAAAGAAAACCTCAATGTTAGCCAGCCCAATGCATTCTCTGGTGGTCAAACGGTGGTGACTCCGGATTCTGATATCGAAGTAACAGAAGCTGATGGCAAGATGTTCAAGTTTGAACCGGGTTTAACGCTCGATGATTTGGTTCGCGCAGTCAATGAAGTTGGCGCTGCCCCCTCTGATCTCATGGCCATTCTTCAAGCACTGAAACAAGCCGGTGCGATTGAAGGTCAATTGATCATTATTTAAGGAGTAAAGCATGATTAAAAATAACAACGATATCGGCTTTATTCATGACATCGGTAGCCTCGATCGTCTTCGTCAACAAGCAATCAATGGTGATGAAGGCAGTGAGAAAGAAGCATTAACCGCTGCAGCAAAACAGTTTGAATCTATTTTTACATCGATGCTATTTAAGTCGATGCGCGATGCGAACTCAACGTTTAAATCCGACCTTTTGAATAGTCAAAACGAGCAATTCTATCGTCAGATGCAAGATGACCAAATGGCGAGTGAGTTAAGTGCATCGGGTTCATTAGGCCTTGCAGATATGATTGTTGCTCAACTTAGTTCAGGTCAAACGAGTGATGCATCTGAAGAAAAGATTCGTAGTGAAGGTTTTGATACTTCACTACAAAGGCCTCGATTCTCCGGTCGTTCAGAAGAGAGCGCATCGAATGTTCAACCAGCGCTAGCGGATGCGGCAACCAAAAAACCGGTTTCCTTCGATTCGCCTGAATCGTTTGTCAAGTCAATGAGACCTTATGCTGAAAAAGCTGCGAGCGCACTCGGTGTGGATCCATCGTTGCTATTAGCTCAAGCAGCTCTTGAAACAGGTTGGGGGTCTAAAATGGTTAAAAACTCTTTGGGCAACAGTCATAACCTATTTAACATCAAAGCGGATAGAAGTTGGAAGGGCGATAAAGTTGCGACTCAAACGCTTGAGTATCAAGGCAAAACAGCGGTCAAAGAGTCGGCCTCTTTCCGTTCTTACCCTAGTTTCGAAGACAGTTTTAACGACTATGTTAAGTTCTTAAATGAAAACCCAAGGTACAACACCGCACTTCAACATCAGGGGAATGCAGAGAACTTCATTAACGGTATCCATCAAGCGGGTTATGCAACAGACCCTGGCTATGCGAATAAGGTATTACGAGTGAAAGCCAAAATTGATCAGATGGATTAGAGTATAAATTGCACATCTAGGGCTTGCCATTGGCAAGCTTTTTTTGTTTTTTAATGCCAGATTTATGTGATTATGCGTTCCCTTTCTTTGTCGTTCTTTACTCCGTTTTATCGCTAGCAACACTGAGTTATTTGTTGGCATATAACTTGCTTTTATTGTAATGGTTAATCAGCACATCCTGATTTTGTTACGTTTTTTGGGGGCATTATGGCGTCGGATCTTTTGAATGTAGGAGCACAAAGTGTTCTTACGGCTCAAAGACAGTTGAACACCACCGGTCATAACATTTCTAACGCCAACACAGAGGGCTATAGCCGCCAATCTGTGATCCAAGGTACGAACGACCCACGACAGTTCGGTGGTCAAACTTACGGTATGGGCGTGCATGTGGACAATGTTCGCCGCTCTTGGGATCAGTTTGCCGTCAAAGAACTTAATCTATCGACAACCAATGCCGCTAATAAGAGTGATAATGAGGCTAACCTCGACTTATTATCTGGAATGTTGTCATCGGTTGCTTCAAAGAAAATTCCAGAAAACCTTAATGAGTGGTTTGATTCTGTTAAAACATTGGCGGATACCCCGAATGATGTGGGTGCGCGTCAAGTGGTGTTGGAAGATGCAGGGCAGATCAGCAAAACATTAAATGAGTTTCATGAAACAGTACGGCAACAGTCTGAATCTACGAATAAAAAGTTAGATATGGGTATTAAACGACTGAACCAGCTCGCCTACGAGATTCGTGATGTACAGCGTTTAATGATGCGAACTCCAGGGCCTCATAATGACCTACTAGATAAACATGAAAAGCTGATTAATGAGCTTTCTGGTTATACCAAAGTGACCGTGACGCCACGTTCTAATGCCGAAGGGTTTAATGTTCATATCGGGAACGGCCATACCTTGGTCTCTGGCAGTGAAGCAAGCCAATTAAAAATGATTGATGGAGTACCGGATGCTCATCAACGTCGTTTGGCGATTGTCGAAGGCAAGTCTTTGAAACCGATCACAAGCCGTGACATTGATGGAAAAATTGGGGCCATGTTAGACATGCGAGACGAACATATTCCAGCCGTCATGGACGAATTGGGTCGTTTGGCGACCGCTTTTTCATATGAAGTTAATGCGTTGCAATCGCAAGGCCTGGATCTTGATGGCAATGTTGGTAAAAACTTGTTTACCGATGTGAACTCTGAGCGAGTAGCGAAATCTCGTGTA
Organism: Vibrio artabrorum; assembly: GCF_024347295.1. NCBI lineage: Bacteria > Pseudomonadati > Pseudomonadota > Gammaproteobacteria > Vibrionales > Vibrionaceae > Vibrio > Vibrio artabrorum. The sequence continues at coordinate 870,546 of NZ_AP025458.1, forward strand.
ACGGCCAGTGGACCATCTAAGGCGGATATCGCGGTATATATCGATAAAATATCGGCCCTAAAAGGCGGCGAATATGGCCTGAGGTATGATGGCAGCGATTACATCGTAACGAAGCCGAATGGCGAAGCCGTTAAAGTGGGTGTCAATTCAAGTGACAACTCTTTTTATCTCGATGGGATGCGAGTCGAGGTGCGCAATCCGCCTGAAATCGGAGAAAAATTACTGTTGCGTCCAACCCGTAATTTTGCGGCTCAAATACAAATAGAAACGGAAGATCCGCGAGACATTGCCGCGCAAAGCTATGAGGCGTCCACGACATTTGCCAAAGGGACGGCTGATTTTAATATTTTAGCGGCCGGTCAACTGCGTGAGTTTGAAGTCGTTGTGTCGCCAAAAGGAGAACAGTTCGCGGTAACCGATCCTAAGGGTAACATTCTAATGCAGCCTCAACCGTACCCGCCCAAAGGGCCTGTGACCATCAATGGCACAACGTTTGAGTTGACTTCGGGGGCTCTGGCAAACGATAAGTTTACCGTCAATCTGGTCCCATCTGAAGGTGATAATGGCAACTTGCGTAAGCTACAAAATCTACAAACTGGAAAACTACTGAACAATGGTGAGTCTACGATTTTAGATATTTACCATAACTTAAATACCAATACGGGTTTAAAGGCTTCAACGGCAAACCGTTTGAGCGATATGGCGACATTGGAAAAAGAGTCAGCCCAAGAGCGGATAGCTTCGGTATCGGGAGTAAACCTCGATGAAGAAGCGGCAAATATGATGAAATTTCAGCAAGCGTACATGGCTTCTTCTCGCATCATGCAAGCGGCCAACGATACGTTCAATACTATTTTAGCTCTGAGGTAGGAGGTATAAATGTTGAGTCGTATTTCTAGCTTCCATAATTATCAATCTGTTCAGAATGACTTGCGCCGTCAAGAGAACAAGATACATCACAACCAAGCACAATTGGCTTCAGGCAAGAAGTTACAATCGCCAAGTGATGATCCTCTGGCAATCCATTATATACAAAATATTGGGCAGCAATCCGAGCAGTTAAAACAATATATTGACGCGATCACACTGGTTCGAAATCGTCTAGAACATCATGAAGTTATGCTCGCTAACTCAGAAGAGTTCGCTGATGGCGCTAAACGAACGGTAATGGAAATGATCAACGGTTCACTTTCACCGGATGATCGTTTGGCAAAGAGGCGTGAAATTCAAGAGATAGCGAATAATTTTCTACACTTAGCTAATTCTCAAGATGAGTCGGGTAACTACACTTTCGCAGGGACTAAACCGAAAAATCAACCTTTCTTTCGAGATAACGAAGGGAAGGTGACCTATCATGGTGATGACTATCAACGCAAGATGCGTGTGGCGAGTAGCTATGAAATGGCGATGAATGATCCGGGCAGTAAGTTATTTATGGAAATCGATAACCCCTTCGGCGATTACGAACCTCAGTATGAACTGGAGCCAGCCTCTGAATTGTTATTGGAGCGAGCAACCAATACGGCTAAAGATGACTCAACGTATAAAGTCACGTTTGTAGATATGCAGACGGGTAAGTTCGCCTATCAGCTTGAAAAAGACGGCAAAGTGGTGGCGGCAGAAGATTTTGATCCTTCTACTGGTATTCAATATGAAGGGTTGAATATTCAGATTAAAGGTCAAATCACCAAAGGTGACTCGATTACGTTAGAGCCAAGGGAAACATTTTCGATTTTTGACACGTTCAAAGAAGCGATAGAGCAGGCCGAAAAACCCGTATCGGATTCATCGGCAACCGCAAAATTGCAACAGGTGACCGAAGAATTTAATGCCGCCTTTATCCATTTAACAAAGGCGCGAACCGATGTCGGTGCGCGTTTGAGTACGCTTGATATTCAAGAGCAACAACATGAAGATTTTAAGTTGTCTTTAGCGAAAGCCAAAAGCAATTTCGAAGATTTAGATTATTCGAAAGCGATCATTGAATTCAATGAAAACTCTCGTGCATTACAAGCTTCACAACTCGCGTTTGGTAAAACCAAAGATCTCACCTTGTTTAATTACATTTAGTGGTGGGTTAACGCTCGATAGAAGTCGATTCTTTGCCATATGTGCTATGCCTTATGTGCGAATTGCTTCACATTGACTGGTTTTTACACCGGACGCAACAGGGATTGATATCAGCGGCAAAAGCGGCAATGAGTGTACGAACGCGATTTAGACGCTTCAGTTATTATGCAATGTTATCTTTGATGTTTTTTGTTTAAGCTGTTGATTTTTATGTTTTTATAAAAATAATCAATTGATTTTAAAACTTGGCATATAACTTGTATCTATATTGTCATGATTGATTTATACAGTTCTTAAGCCTTGAAATGGGCTTAACGAGTAATACACGGTCAGTGCTTATCCATATGAGAGTAAAGCTGACCGCTTCGCAGAAACTTTGCGAACTCATAAGGAGAGCAAAATGGCTATCAATGTAAATACTAACGTTTCGGCTATGACAGCACAGCGTTATCTGAATAAAGCGTCTAATGATCTAGCGACTTCGATGGAGCGTTTATCATCGGGCCAAAAAATCAATAGTGCCAAAGATGATGCGGCAGGCCTGCAAATCTCGAATCGCTTAACGTCACAGTCTCGTGGCCTTGATGTCGCAATGCGTAATGCCAATGACGGTATTTCAATTGCTCAAACGGCTGAAGGCGCGATGAACGAATCAACCAACATATTACAGCGTATGCGTGATCTCGCGATTCAATCATCAAACGGCACGAACTCGCCAGCTGAGCGTACAGCACTAAACGAAGAGTCAACGGCACTTCAAGATGAGCTAAACCGTATCGCAGAAACGACATCTTTTGGTGGCCGTCGTCTATTAAACGGTTCATTTGGTGATGCTTCATTCCAGATTGGTTCTAACTCAGGCGAAGCGATGATTATGTCGTTAACCAGTATACGTGCCGATGATCCTCGAATGGGAGGGACGACGTTTGATTCAGAAAATGCTAAAGACAAGAGCTGGGAAGTGCCACCGAAAGCAAGCGATATCAAATTTGAATTCACAACCAAAGCAGGTGAAGACATTGTTCTAGATATCAACGCCAAAGCGGGTGACGATATTGAAGAATTGGCGACGTACATTAATGGTCAATCTGATTTAGTGAATGCATCGGTGACAGAAGAAGGGCGTTTGCAACTTTTTGTTGCTGAACCTGATCTGGAAGGGGCAATGTCTATCTCGGGTGGTCTAGCGTCTGAGTTAGGCATTAAGAGCGAAGGTCGTCCTACATCAGTTCAAGATATAAGCTTAACCACTGTTGCCGGTTCACAAAACGCAATCAGTGTGATTGATTCCGCAATGCAGTACGTCGATTCTCAGCGAGCCGATTTGGGTGCAAAACAGAACCGTCTAAGCCACAGTATTAGTAACTTGGCGAACGTTCAAGAGAATGTGGACGCTTCAAATAGCCGAATCAAAGATACGGACTTTGCGAAAGAAACGACGCAAATGACCAAATCACAAATTCTGCAACAAGCAGGTACTTCAATACTTGCTCAAGCAAAACAGTTGCCTAACTCTGCATTATCATTATTGCAATAGTTATTGGTTGAACTTGTTGCTCGTGTTCAGACGTGAGCCATGCAACAAGCGAAACTGGCAAGCATACTTACTATTGAATGTTTAGCTCTCTCATCTCTCACCTGCTATCCATTTTTACAGTAAGAATGCAACGGCAAGTCGGAAATGTGTTCATTTCTCGATGATCTCCACACAAGCTCTGACGCGCCAACTAGCCCCGGTTCTCTCAAAGGAAAAGGGGCTTTTTTCTATCTTTCTTATTTGTCCTTCTGCTTTTTATTCTTCGTTATCCCCCGACTTAACCCATCGACACTGCGCTCGTTTTTCGTCTCTGAAATAGCGGATCTATACGAAGCTGAAAGGTTCTGTGATCGTTCATTTTTAGATGTTGGCGAATAGGTGACACCATTCGTGTTTTTTTTGGTCAATTTGATGGCTTTTTACGTTTGAATCTTCAGAGGTAATGTTTAAGTGTGATTTATTTAAGTTTTTGATAGTTATAAGTTTAATATTTATTTTGTGTTTTTTTTAAAATTTATCTAAAGCTTCGGACTTTCGCGCCGTTATTAAAAGTAACTTTGAGAGAACTACTTGGTTTTCCGAGACGTCGGAAACCGTTATACCGGAAAATCAATTGGAGAAATCACCATGGCAGTGAATGTAAATACCAACGTTTCAGCGATGACAGCGCAACGTTACCTAAACAGCGCAAACAACGCACAACAAACATCAATGGAACGCTTATCTTCAGGTTCTAAAATCAACAGCGCGAAAGATGACGCTGCGGGTCTACAAATCTCTAACCGTTTGAATGTTCAGAGCCGCGGTCTTGATGTTGCGGTACGTAACGCAAATGATGGTATCTCTATTGCACAAACCGCGGAAGGTGCAATGAACGAGACAACTAACATCTTGCAACGCATGCGTGATTTGTCTCTACAATCTTCAAATGGCTCGAACTCAAAATCTGAGCGTGTTGCGATTCAAGAAGAAGTCACAGCACTGAACGACGAACTTAACCGTATCGCAGAAACGACGTCTTTCGGCGGTAACAAGCTACTTAACGGTACTGCCGGTACTCGCTCATTCCAAATCGGCGCGGATAGCGGTGAAGCGGTTATGCTTGAACTGAAAGGCATGCGTTCTGATAACGCACAAATGGGTGGTAAGAGCTACCAAACTGAGAACGCGAAAGACAAAAACTGGAACGTTCAAGCTGGCTCTAACGATTTGAAAATGTCTTTCACTGATAACTTTGGTCAAGCACAAGAAATCGATATCAACGCAAAAGCGGGTGACGATATTGAAGAGCTTGCGACGTACATCAACGGTCAACAAGACTCAATCAAAGCGTCTGTCACTGAAGATGGCAAGTTACAATTGTTTGGCGGCAGCAATAAAGTGACTGGCGATGTCTCTTTCTCTGGCGGTCTAGCGGGTGAGCTAGGCATGCAACCGGGCAAAGATGTCACCGTTGATTCGATTGACGTAACGACGGTTGGCGGCGCACAAGAGTCTGTAGCGATTATTGATACGGCCCTGAAATATGTAGATAGTACTCGTGCTGAACTGGGTGCTTTCCAAAACCGTTTCGAGCACGCTATCAGTAATTTAGATAACATTAACGAGAACGTTAACGCATCTAAGAGCCGCATTAAAGATACCGATTTCGCGAAAGAAACGACTCAGATGACGAAGTCTCAGATCCTTTCTCAAGCTTCAAGTTCGATTCTTGCTCAAGCGAAACAAGCACCGAACGCAGCCCTTAGCCTGCTCGGTTAATCGATTGAAAAGCCGCGTTGACTATAAGCGTTGTTGATCACAAGCGTGAACGCTAGGCTTCCACAAATTGGCTCGTGGTGAGAGATGAGCGCTAAACAAACCCAGCTTCGGCTGGGTTTTTTATTGCCTACTGTTTAGTCAATGAAGAGTTTTGGTTTTTATGTGCGACGATACACTTATCAATAAGTGGAGATAGTCAATGTTAGTACGTGTCGCTCGATTAATTGAATCTTGGCCACATTTTTCTTTGCTGTTGAAAATAAAACGAAAATAATGACATTTTTTATTAAAGCTTCCAATTAAGTGGCCGTTAAAGGGATTGAGAGAAATGATATGTACTGATGTAAGGTGAGAGAGACATTGGTACATAAAAAATTGATATGTATTTGTGTGAGGTGAGAGTCACACAAATACATTAAAAATGCCTAAAGGAGATCAACTATGGCGATTAATGTAAGCACTAATGTGTCTGCAATGACGGCTCAGCGTTACCTAAACAACGCGGCTGAAGGTACTCAAAAATCAATGGAGCGTTTGTCTTCTGGCTATAAAATCAATAGCGCAAAAGATGATGCTGCAGGCCTACAAATTTCTAACCGCTTAACGTCGCAAAGCCGTGGCCTAGACATGGCTGTGAAGAATGCGAATGACGGTATCTCTATTGCACAGACCGCTGAAGGTGCAATGAATGAGTCAACCAACATCCTGCAACGTATGCGTGACCTTTCTCTTCAATCTTCAAATGGTTCAAACACTAAATCTGAACGTGTTGCGATCCAAGAAGAAGTCTCTGCGTTAAACAAAGAACTGAACCGTATCGCAGAAACCACCTCTTTTGGTGGTAATAAGCTGCTTAACGGCACTTACGGCAGTCAGTCATTCCAAATCGGTGCAGATTCCGGTGAAGCAGTGATGCTTTCCATGACAAACATGCGTACCGACACTCAAGGTATGGGCGGTAAAAGTTATACTGTTGAAGAAGGCAAAGATTCATCTTGGCGCGTAGGTGCTGGTGCTGATTTGACTATCAAATACAACGATAAGTTTGGTGACGCACACGAGTTGACGCTTGCTGCGAAGGAAGGCAACGACATTGAAGAGCTAGCGACTTACATTAATGGTCAAAGCCAAGATGTTAAAGCGTCTGTAGGTGAAGGTGGTAAACTGCAACTTTTCGCTTCAAGTCAAAAAGTTGACGGTGATGTTGCCTTCGGTGGCAGTCTTGCTAGTGAGTTAGGTATCGGTGCGGGTAAAGACGTCACTGTTAATGATATCGATGTTACTTCGGTTGCGGGTGCAAACGAAGCGGTATCTATCATTGATGGAGCGTTAAAATCTGTGGATAGTAGCCGTGCTTCTCTTGGTGCTTTCCAAAACCGTTTCGATCATGCAATCAGCAACTTAGATAACATCAACGAAAACGTTAATGCATCTAAGAGTCGTATCAAAGATACCGATTATGCGAAAGAAACAACGGCTATGACCAAGTCGCAAATCCTACAACAAGCGAGTACTTCTATCTTAGCTCAAGCAAAACAGTCACCATCAGCAGCTCTAAGCTTATTGGGCTAAACTTATCTCGGTAAGTAGCGGTAAGCTCTACTTTAGGTAGGGTTTTACTGTTTGGCTTATAGAAGGAGGGAGGGAGAGTGTTATGGAAATATCATCCAACGCATCGAACATCCAGCCTTATGGCTCACCTAATGGCACTAAATTTGCAAGCGATAAAGGTAGTAGTGCATCGAGCATTTCACGGCTGAAAGAAGCAAGAACTTATGGCGTGGTAGAAACATCGAAAGAAGAAGCTACCGAAGCTGCGAGTCAATTAGCTCACGATAGACAAGAGTTAAATGATAAAGAGCGAGTCAAGATGGTCGAGAAGGTAAACGAGTTTATCTCCTCTATCAACAAGGGTGTTGCTTTTAAAGTTGATGAAGAGTCAGGCAGGGATGTGGTGACCATTTATGAGACCACAACGGGTGATATTATTCGCCAGATCCCCGATGAAGAAATGCTTGAGATTTTGAGGCGCCTAGCAGCCCAAGCCTCAAATGGTGGAATACTGGAGGCTAAGGTTTAAGTCGTATTATTGAGGTGGTTTAATGAGTATTGGCCCAATGGGGGGTTCGTCTGGCATGGATATCAACACCATGGTCAGCAAAATTGTTGATTCGGAGCGTGTACCCAAACAGCAGCGAATCGATAATGAACGAGCGCGAATCGATACCAGTATTAGTGCCTATGGAAGACTCAGAGAATCCCTTGATTCGATGAAAAACCTGATGACAAACTTTCGTCAAGAAAAAGCTTTCGCTGCGCGAACAGTAGAGAGCACCGATGAAGGACTTGTGTCTGCAACTGCGACTACCGAAGCGATCGCTGGCAAATATGCCATCGATGTGTTGCAGCTTGCCCAAAGCCATAAAGTGGCTTCTGATGTGCTATCAGAGGACATGAAATTTGGCCCAGGTAAGCTGCAGGTTTCGCTTGGCGATGACAGCTTTGATGTGCAAGTGGGTGACCGTTCGAAACTTATCGACGTCGTTCGCAGTATCAATGGCTCAGACAACAACCCAGGCGTTCGTGCATCTATTATCAATGATGTTGAAGGTCCTCGACTTATTGTCGCTTCGAACCAATCAGGTTCAGATCAGCAGATCAGCATTAATGTCGAGTCTGACGCTGATAATCCTCTCAAAAAACTTGAATACAAAACTCTTGAAGAGCGTGCTAAAGCGCTAGAGAAAGCGCGCCTTGCTGCTCAAGAGATTCTTTCCCAGCCCGCCCCCGGGCAAGATATTGCACCCTTAGACAAGTCTATTGAGGCAAGTGGTAACCAAATTCCGCCGTCAAAAGCTCAAGCCGATAAGGGGACAGATGACAGTCTTAGTTACGGTGAACAAGCGGCCGCCGATGGACAGGCAGCTTTAGACGCAGCTCAGGCTGCAACATTATTGAAGCCTGAAGACAGGATTCCAGGTTGGACTAAAACAGCTTCAGGTACACTTTTAGATTCATATTACTCTCCAGCCCCCGAGCTTGATGAAAAAGCCATAGAGAAAGCGTCGGATGTCTCTGGTTGGTCAAATGCCGCATCAGGTACGCTGACGGATTCTTATGTGACGCCGAAAGAGGCCCAGGCAAAACTAGAAGCAGAACAAGCGCGTATCGAAGAAAAGGCCGCAACAGAAAAAGCGGAACTGCAAGAGAAAGTTAAAACTGGCGAATTGACCGCTGAACAAGCTAAAGATATCGAGCGTGCGAAATTAGATCCAGAAGAGCGTGAGCGCTTAGATAAGATAGACAAAGCGCAAGCTGACCTTATTCAGGCTCAACAGTCTTTTGATCACTACAGTGGTATGACTGAAGTACAAGCGGGACAAGATTCGAAGGTTGTGCTCGATGGCGTAGCCCAGCTTTCAAGTAAAAACAACGTGATTGAAGATGCTATTGAAGGGATTGATATCACGTTGAAAGGAAAAACACCCAAAGATAAGCCACCGACAGAAATTGGTGTAGAGTACGACCGAAATCGTGTTCGCCAAGATATTGAGGCTTTTGTTAATTCTTATAATCAGTTTTATCAAACCTCAAAAAGTTTGGCTGGCGTTGATCCCGCGACGGGGCAAAAAGGCCCACTCTCTGGCGACAGTGCGGTACGTAACGCCGACTCGCGTTTGAAAAGTGTATTCTCATCAAGTGTTGAAGGGGCTCCTGTGAACCTCAAGTCTTTGACTGAGTTTGGTATTACGACCACAAGACAAGGTTCGTTAGAAATAAACTACGATATGCTCGACCGTCAACTGAACAATAACTTTGATAAGTTGGGGGAGTTCTTTGGTGGTAACAATGGTTTCGCTAAAAAAGTGGAAGATGCGATTCAAGGCATTACCGGATTTACTGGTTCTATTCGCACTCGAGAAAAGAGCTTGGTAGAACAAAACTATCGTTTGGCCGATGATCAAAGCGCACTCGATCGCCGCATGGCGAGCCTTGAGAGTCGCACGCACTCAAAGTTCGCTGCGATGCAAGATGCGACTGGGAAGATGCAATCTCAATTGGGTAGCATGATGAATGCACTAGGTTAGTAAATGAACAATCAGCTCAAAGCGCTTTGTGAACTCGATCAATTAATAATATCCCAACTTGAATTAAGCGAAATTAATGCTGAAGAAATAACGCAGCTTGTCGATAACAGAGAACAGTTATTGCAAAACGTACTTCGATTAATCGATTTATACCCTGACGTTAAGCAAAGTCCCGAGTGGTGTGATGCCATTTCGAGAACCCAAAAATTGGTCGAATTGATGCAGTCCGAGACTGGCCGGTTAGGTAAAACCCTACATAAATACCGACACGGTGCCAAATCAGTTCAGCAATATAAAAAGTTTTTATAAAAAGAGGTTTACTATGCGCGGTTCTTTACAGGCATATAAAAAGGTATCAGTGGATAGTCAACTAACGGCTGCTTCACCGCATAAAATTGTACAAATGTTAATGGCAGGGGCTATTGAGCGTTTGATTCAAGGCAAAGCGGCGATGCAAGCTGGCAATATCCCGGTAAAAGGAGAGCGACTGGGTAAGGCGCTCGATATCATTATTAGCCTACGCAGTTGCCTATCTATGGCCGACGGTGGCGACATTGCTAAAAACCTAGATCAACTTTATGAGTACATGATCACACAAATTTCTGCGGCAAATCACAAAAATGATCCCCAGCCTATCGATGAGGTTATTGATATCATCCGCGAAATTAAGAGTGCATGGGACCAAATCCCGAATGAATATCACAATTTAACGTCTGCTGATGTAGGTATTTAAAGAAGAACTGCTGTTTTAGCCAATCTCATTTCCTCTAATTGGTTGGTTGCCTTATTTTTTTATTCAAATAAAATAGAAGCCATTAGATAGCCTAATGGCTTTTTTTCGTTGTTGATTACCGAAACTTGTCTTCGTGATATATAATTATTGATACTTTCCTCATTTTATCGATGACATTGTTCATGGTCTTCCTCATCGAACCCAAATAAAGGCAATAATTCCTACTTATGCAAGGTTTGACAAAACTGCTTGTCGTTGATGATAATGCCCAATATCGTCACAACTTAAGCACCATATTAGAGTTTGTAGGAGAAAGCTGCGAAGTTGTTAGCTCTGAACAAGCACACAAGGTTGATTGGTCACTTCCGTGGGCCGGCTGTATTGTCGGTTCAGTTAAAAGTAACGATTTCAACACACTACTCAATGAAAAGCTTGTTCATGCCAGTCACATACCTTTACTGGTTATTAGTCACAATCATCACCAGGTTGATGAGCTTACGAACTTTGTTGGCGAACTCGAACTGCCACTTAATTACCCACAATTAAGTGATGCATTAAGACACTGTAAAGAATTCTTAGGACGCAAAGGTGTTCAAGTAGCATCGACTTCACGCAAGAATACTTTGTTTCGCAGCCTAGTTGGACAAAGTGCAGGTATCCAAGAGGTACGCCACCTCATTGAACAAGTTTCTTCTACGGAAGCGAATGTATTGATTCTTGGGGAGTCAGGCACGGGGAAGGAAGTGGTAGCGCGTAATGTTCACTATCACTCTAAACGCCGTTCAGGGCCTTTTGTACCAGTGAACTGCGGTGCGATCCCACCTGATTTGCTCGAAAGTGAACTGTTTGGTCATGAGAAGGGCGCGTTTACCGGGGCGATTACCGCTCGTAAAGGTCGCTTTGAATTGGCCGAGGGTGGCACGCTGTTTCTGGATGAAATTGGCGATATGCCAATGACGATGCAAGTGAAGTTATTACGTGTATTACAAGAGCGATGCTTTGAGCGTGTCGGAGGAAATAACACGATTCAAGTTGATGTTCGAGTGATTGCTGCCACACACCGTAATCTTGAAAATATGATCGATGATGATTCGTTTCGTGAAGATCTTTATTATCGCTTGAACGTATTCCCGATTGAAATGCCGGCACTTCAAGACCGTAAAGAAGATATTCCTTTGCTGCTTCAAGAGCTGATGACCCGAATGGAAGCGGAAGGGAGTATGCCTATCTGTTTCACGGCTCGTGCGATTAATTCTTTGATGGAGCATTATTGGCCAGGTAATGTACGTGAATTGGCAAACTTGGTGGAGCGAATGGTTATTCTTTATCCTAATAGCTTGGTCGATGTCAATCACCTTCCAACAAAGTATCGTTACAGTGATATTCCTGAATTCCAACCAGAGTTTAATAGTGTTGTTCCAGAGGAAGAGCTGGAGCGTGATGCATTGGCTGAGTTGTTTTCTGAGGATTTCAGTTTTGAACGGCAAGATGATATTGCTGACAATGTGAATGCTCCTCAAGAGTTACCGCCAGAAGGGGTTAACCTGAAAGAGTTACTTGCCGATCTGGAAGTGAATATGATCAGTCAGGCCTTGGAAGCGCAAGGAGGAATCGTAGCTCGTGCGGCTGATATGCTTGGAATGCGCAGAACTACTCTGGTTGAGAAAATGCGTAAGTATAATTTGCAACGTTAGTTCGTTTTTACCGTCAGAGGCAAACAATAAAACTAGCGTGCATTGTGGCTATTAAACACTCTAGTGAGCGAACCGATGAACTATCGTCGGGTGTTTAGATGAAGAATATAGCAAATAGCCTGGTTCGCATTGTGTGTGTCAGGCTGTTTTAGTCTTTGAGGCAAATTTTTGACATGCAATTATCGAATCAACCAGAAAACCAATCACACTTAGATTCTGTTGAGCAGCAAGTTGAACGCTATAAGCAAGTACTCGATGTGATGCCCGCTGGTGTCATCTTGTTAGATACGCAAGGTGAAGTGAGAGAAGCGAACCCAGAAGCGCACCGTATCCTCGGCGTTGAATTAGTGGGTGAGAAGTGGTTTTCTGTCATTCAAAGTGCCTTTGACCCAAAAGATGACGATGGTCATGAGATCTCATTGAAGAACGGCCGAAAAGTGCGTTTGGCGATTTCAGCCTCTACGACCGGTCAGCTTATATTGATTACCGACCTGACAGAAACACGTCTGCTGCAATCTCGTGTTAGTGATCTTCAACGTTTGTCGTCATTAGGCAGGATGGTGGCTTCGCTTGCACATCAGGTTCGTACTCCACTTTCTAGCGCAATGCTGTATGCATCAAACCTTGCCGCACCCAACCTACCACTTACAACAAAAACACGTTTTCAATCTAAGCTTATGGATAGACTCCATGATTTAGAGAAACAAGTGAATGATATGTTGTTGTTTGCTAAAGGTGGTGATAATAAAGTAGTTAAGCCATTTACTGTCACTGAGTTGATCTCGGAATTTCATCCCATGGTCGAGGCCGCATTAAAAACCAACCAGATTGATTATTGTCAAGAGGTCGAGAGTGAAGGTACTCAAATGTTTGGCAACGCAAATGCGATTGCTTCAGCTTTAAGTAATCTGGTTTTGAATGCGGTTCAAATTGCCGGTAAAGAATCGCAGATAGATGTTTTCTTTCGGCCAGTAAACGGCGAGCTTAAGATATCTGTACAAGACAGTGGGCCCGGCGTACCGAAAGCGCTTCAAAGTAAAATTATGGAACCATTCTTTACCACCCGTTCACAAGGTACAGGCTTGGGCTTAGCCGTTGTACAAATGGTTTGTCGCGCACATGAAGGCCGACTGGAATTGATCTCAGAAGAAGGTGACGGGGCATGTTTTACTATGTGCTTACCATTGGAAAGACAACTTTCAACTGAAGATTAATACGTTTTAATAGAATTATACTGGAGAATCTTATGGCTCAAAGTAAAGTGTTAATCGTCGAAGATGATGAAGGTCTACGCGAAGCCCTTGTCGATACTCTCGCGCTTGCAGGTTATGAATGGCTAGAAGCGGATTGTGCGGAAGATGCTCTAGTTAAGTTAAAATCTAACTCTGTTGATATTGTTGTTTCTGATGTTCAAATGGCAGGCATGGGGGGGTTGACGTTATTAAGAAACATTAAGCAGCATTGGCCCAACCTGCCTGTATTATTGATGACAGCGTACGCTAATATTGAAGATGCAGTTGCGGCAATGAGAGAAGGTGCGATTGATTACATGGCGAAGCCATTCGCCCCTGAAGTTCTGTTGAACATGGTCAGTCGCTATGCACCCATTAAATCGGATGATAATGGTGATGCCATTGTTGCTGATGAAAAAAGTATTAAATTAATGATGTTGGCTGATAAAGTCGCAAAAACGGATGCTAACGTCATGGTGTTGGGCCCCAGTGGTTCAGGTAAAGAAGTGATGTCTCGTTATATTCACAATGCCTCAAACCGTAAAGACGGCCCATTTATTGCGATTAACTGCGCCGCGATCCCAGACAACATGCTAGAAGCAACACTGTTCGGATATGAAAAAGGTGCCTTTACTGGTGCGATTCAAGCTTGTCCTGGTAAGTTTGAACAAGCACAGGGCGGTACTATTTTATTGGATGAGATCAGTGAAATGGATCTTGGCCTGCAAGCTAAATTATTACGTGTATTGCAAGAGCGTGAAGTGGAGCGCTTGGGGAGCCGCAAGAGTATCAAGCTTGATGTTCGCGTGTTAGCGACCAGTAACCGTGATTTAAAACAGTATGTGTCTGAAGGCAACTTCCGAGAAGACCTATACTACCGACTGAATGTTTTTCCTATTTCATGGCCGCCTCTTTGTGAGCGTAAAGGGGATATTGAGCCTTTAGCTAAGCACCTGGTTGAACGCCATTGCACCAAACTCGGTATGCCGGTCCCTGTCGTGTCAGCGCTGGCCATTCATAAGCTTGTCAATTATCCGTGGCCGGGTAACGTTCGTGAATTAGATAATGTCATCCAACGAGCGTTAATTTTGAGCGAGCAAGATCATATATCGGGTGAGCATATTCTTCTTGAAGGCGTTGATTGGCAAGATGCAAGCGGGTTACAGCACATTGTTGAAGGTAATGATGTTGCCGCGCCAGACATTAAGCCTATTGCGGAAGTTAATCCAATTTACAAAGCCGTTGCGAGCAGTGAGGGGCTTGGTAATGAGCTTAGAGATCAAGAGTATGCAATCATTCTTGAAACGTTGATCGCTTGCAATGGTCGACGTAAAGATATGGCTGAAAAGTTAGGAATTAGCCCCCGCACATTACGTTATAAGTTAGCTAAAATGCGCGATGCTGGAATAGATATCCCAAACTGAGGACAGATTAATAGTGCTAGCCTTCTGACTATTGTAGTACGATGTCTAGTCAAATCATGTCTGGCACGCTAATTGCTCTGTCAATAATACAGCGAAATAGATGGTCATTTTTTTGACTTCCGAGGTAGTAAATGAGAATAGATGGTTTACAAGGCGAAATGCAAGCAATGATGGTTGAAGCTGCCAGTGCCCGTCCCACTACAACGGGGCAAGCAGTCGGTGCAGATTTTGGCAACATGCTGACTCAGGCCATCAATAATGTGAACTCATTACAAAAGACCTCGGGTGATCTTCAAACGCGTTTTGATAGTGGTGACCAAAGCGTGTCCCTATCCGATGTTATGATTGCTCGTAATAAATCGAGTGTGGCTTTTGAGGCGACGATTCAAATTAGAAATAAATTGGTCGAATCGTACAAACAGCTGATGAATATGCCGGTATAAGTTAGGTAGTTAAATAGTGGCAGATAATAGTCAAACAACAGATTTAGCCGTAAGTGACAGCAACGACCACGCCCTTATTGCGCGATCTGAGCTCGACGAAGAAGGGCAAAATCCTGATCTGGGTGAACGCAGTTCGTCTAAGTTCGATATGGCCGTGGGTGATCTCGACTTACTTCGTCAGGTCGTCTTAGTCCTTTCCATCTCAATTTGTGTTGCGCTTATAGTGATGCTTTTTTTCTGGGTAAAAGAGCCAGAAATGCGTCCATTAGGAGCGTATGAAACAGAAGAGTTGATCCCCGTTCTTGATTACTTAGATCAACAAAAAATCGAGTACGCTCTTGAGGGGAATACGATTTCAGTGCCTGCGAGTGAGTACAACTCTTTGAAGTTGAATATGGTACGAGCGGGGTTAAATCAAGAACGTAATGCCGGTGATGATATCCTCATGCAAGATATGGGGTTCGGTGTATCACAACGTTTAGAAAAAGAGCGTCTTAAATTAAGTCGTGAACGACAACTTGCAAAAGCCATTGAGCAAATGCAACAGGTGCGTAAAGCTCAGGTTTTATTAGCGTTACCAAAACAAAGTGTGTTTGTTCGCCACAATCAAGAAGCTTCTGCTTCGGTGTTCCTAACACTGAGAACCGGCAACAACCTTAAGCAACAAGAAGTGGATTCTGTTGTGGATATGGTGGCGAGTGCGGTTCCGGGAATGAAAACCTCACGAATTACGGTGACCGATCAACATGGTCGACTTCTGAACTCAGGCTCTCAAGATCCGATGTCAACAGCGCGCCGTAAAGAACATGAATTAGAGCGCAACCAAGAACAAGCGCTGCGTGAGAAAATTGACTCCGTTTTGATTCCTATCTTGGGTTTTGGCAACTATACCGCTCAGGTTGATATTCAGCTCGACTTTAGCGCGGTAGAGCAAACGAGCAAACGCTATGATCCGAACACGCCGGCGACACGCAGTGAATATACCTTAGAAGACTACAATAACGGGAATACTGTCGCTGGTATTCCGGGAGCCTTGAGCAATCAGCCGCCTGCTTCGGCCACCATTCCTCAGGATGTTGCCCAGATGAAAAATGGTGCGACAGGGCAAGGCTCAGTTCACAAAGAAGCAACTCGAAATTTTGAGTTAGACACCACGATCAGCCATGAACGAAAACAGAGCGGCGCAGTTAATCGTCAGACAGTATCGGTGGCAATCAAAGACCATCAATCCGTGAACCCAGACACGGGTGAAGTGGTTCATACGCCCATTCCTGAGAGTGAAATTAATGCGATTCGTCAGGTGCTTATTGGTACGGTAGGGTTTGATGAAAGCCGTGGTGATTTACTTAACGTGTTGAGTATGCAGTTTGCGCCTCAAGTCGTTGATGTTGTGCCAGATGTGCCAATTTGGGAAAACCCGAGCTTTAATAATTGGGTTCGTTGGTTTGCGAGTGCCCTTGTTATTATTGTGGTTATTTTGGTGCTTGTTCGCCCTGCTATGAAAAAACTGCTCAATCCAGCAGCCGATGATGATGAGCAAATGTACGGCCCTGATGGCATGCCAATTGGTGCTGACGGTGAAACCAGCTTAATTGGTGGTGATATTGAAGGGGGAGAGTTGTTTGAATTTGGCTCAAGTATCGACTTACCAAACCTTCATAAAGATGAAGATGTATTGAAAGCAGTGCGTGCACTTGTCGCGAATGAACCCGAGCTAGCAGCTCAAGTAGTTAAGAATTGGATGGCAGATGGCTAACGAAATTGTTCCACAACAAACCGAAGGCGGTGAAGTGCTTGATGTTGCTGGCGTGGATATCACTTCTATCTCTGGTGATGAGCGTGCTGCGATCTTGTTGCTCAGTTTAAACGAAGAAGATGCTGCTGGTATTATTCGTCATTTAGAGCCAAAGCAGGTTCAACGTGTGGGTAGTGCCATGGCACGCGCTGCGGATTTGTCTCAGGAAAAAGTGGGTGCGGTTCACCGTGCTTTCTTAGATGATATTCAAAAGTACACCAATATTGGCATGGGCAGTGAAGATTTCATGCGTAACGCACTGGTGGCGGCTTTGGGTGAAGACAAAGCGAATAACCTTGTCGATCAAATTCTACTTGGCACTGGATCGAAAGGTTTGGACTCACTTAAATGGATGGACCCTCGTCAGGTCGCGAGTATCATCATCAACGAGCATCCTCAGATCCAAACCATTGTTTTGTCGTACCTTGATGCTGATCAATCGGCTGAGATCCTGTCTCAGTTCCCAGAACGCGTTCGTCTTGATTTGATGATGCGTATTGCTAACCTAGAAGAAGTTCAACCTTCAGCACTTGCTGAACTGAATGAAATCATGGAGAAACAATTTGCGGGTCAAGCGGGTGCTCAAGCAGCGAAAATTGGTGGTCTGAAAGCCGCTGCTGAGATCATGAACTACATGGACAATAACGTGGAAGGCGTCTTGATGGATCAAATCCGCGATCAAGACGAAGACATGGCAACCCAGATTCAAGATCTTATGTTTGTCTTTGAAAACCTTATTGAAGTGGATGATCAAGGTGTTCAACGACTGCTGCGTGATGTTCCACAGGACGTTCTTCAGAAAGCGCTTAAGGGTGCTGATGAAGGTTTACGCGAGAAGATCTATAAGAATATGTCAAAACGTGCGGCTGATATGATGAGAGACGATATTGAGGCGATGCCGCCAGTGAAAGTCTCTGATGTGGAAGCGGCTCAAAAAGAGATATTGGGTATTGCAAGGAAGATGGCCGACAGTGGCGAGATCATGCTGTCAGGTGGCGCCGACGAGTTCCTTTAATACAGAAATCTCCAAAGCCCCACTCTGTTGGGGCTTTTCTTTATCCAATCTCGAACCACAGATTAACGAAGTCTAACCGATTGAATTTACAATACAGTTTGACTCACTCATAGATAGGTACTGATATGTCAGGTGATAGAAAACGCGGCTTCCTGCGCCCCGAAGAAGATAATACGGTTGCCCAACCTCAGAAATGGGGGCTGCCTGACTACACCTCTGATGTGAATAAACAAGCCAAAGAAACCGCCTTTAACTATGATCCTGGCTGGATGCCTACGGTTGAAGAAGCCATCGAAGATGAAGCGTTGATTTTGACTGAAGAGCAAATCGAATTGATCAAGAAAGGCGCTTATCAGGAAGGGTTTCACCAAGGGCAAGAGGCTGGCTTCAAGCAGGGCTATGAAAAAGGCAAAGAAGAAGGGTTTACCGCAGGTCATCAAGAGGGCAACGAAGCCGGTAAGCTTGAAGGCGTTACGGCTGGACAAGAATACATTCAACAACAAGTGGCTATCTTTATGGGGCTTGCTAACCAATTTGCTCAGCCGTTGGAACTCATGAATGCTCAGGTTGAAAAGCAACTGGTCGACATGGTGCTGACCATGGTCAAAGAAGTGGTGCATGTTGAAGTACAAACCAACCAACAAATCATCTTGGATAGCGTCAAAGAATCGGTCGAGTCATTGCCTATTTCTGGTCACGCGATCACTCTGAAGTTGAACCCTGAAGATGTCGCCATTATTCGCTCTGCCTATGGTGAAACAGAATTGGATTGTCGTAATTGGGAGTTGGTCGCGGAACCCGCCCTTAACCGTGGTGATGTTCAAATCGAAGCGGGTGAGTCGAGTGTTAACTATCGTATGGAAGAGCGCATCAAGAACGTCATTCAAAACTTCTGTGGTGTAAACCGCTATCAGGGGCATGAATAATGCTCGAGCTTGCGGATCGCCTGAGTCAATACAAAGTCGAAGGGCTAAAGTCCCGACCAATTGCATCCGGTAAATTGGTGCGTGTGGTTGGTCTAACACTCGAAGCGACTGGCTGTAAAGCGCCAATCGGTAGCTTGTGTTTAGTTGAAACGATGTCTGGTCAAATGGAAGCTGAAGTCGTGGGCTTCTCTGGTGATAACCTTTTTTTGATGCCAAGTGAGCAAATTACCGGGATCTTACCCGGCGCTCGTGTGACTCCGTTGACGTCAGAGAGCGGTATTCCTGTTGGAATGGAGTTGCTTGGACGTGTTATCGATGGTGTGGGTAACCCACTTGATGGGTTAGGACCGATTTACACCGAGCAACGCGCTTCATTTAATGCGGAGCCAATTAACCCCTTAGCGCGTAAGCCTATTTCTGAGCCGCTTGATGTTGGCTTGAAAGCGATCAATGGTTTGCTTACCGTTGGTAAAGGGCAACGTATTGGTTTGTTTGCTGGATCGGGTGTTGGTAAGTCGGTCACGCTTGGTATGATGACTCGAGGTACTACCGCGCAAGTGGTTGTGGTCGGGCTTATTGGTGAGCGTGGACGAGAAGTAAAAGAATTTATTGAAGAAATTCTTGGTGAAGATGGGCGTAAACGTTCGGTTGTTGTTGCCGCACCGGCGGATTCTTCGCCATTGATGCGCTTAAAAGGCTGTCAAACCGCGCTAGCGGTTGCAGAATACTTCCGAGATCAAGGTTTAGATGTTCTATTATTGATGGACTCGTTGACGCGTTTTGCTCAAGCACAACGTGAAATTGCTTTGTCTGTGGGTGAGCCGCCAGCAACCAAAGGTTATCCACCATCGGTATTTGCTAAACTTCCCGCATTGGTTGAACGTGCTGGTAACGGTAATGATGAACAAGGTTCTATCACCGCTTTCTTTACCGTTTTAACCGAAGGTGATGATTTACAAGATCCTATTGCGGATGCGTCGCGAGCGATTCTTGATGGTCATATTGTGCTGTCACGTGAGATGGCTGATGCCGGTCATTACCCTGCGATTGATGTAGAGAAATCGGTCAGTCGTGTTATGCCTCAAATCACGACAGAAGAGCACGTTTTGATGTCGAAAGCGGTGCGACAAGTGCTGTCTATTTGCCGAAAAAATCAAGATTTAGTTTCGATTGGTGCTTATAAGGCGGGCACCGATCCTGCCATTGATAGTGCCTTCACCCTGAAGCCGAGATTAGATGAATACTTGCAACAGAAGATGAAAGAAACCGTGCCATACGACATGTGCGTCAATATGTTGAAACATGTATTAGGGGGGTAACGGGTGAATAAGGTCAGCCATGGATAACGCACTAGAATTTCTTCTCGAGCAAGCGAAAGACAAAGAGAATCAAGCGGTATTAGCGCTCAATAAAGCAAATACTGAATTAGAAGGGTATTATGAGCAGGTCGCACAGATCGAAAAATATCGACTGGATTATTGCCAACAACTGGTCGACCGTGGCAAAGCGGGTTTGACGGCCAGTCAGTATGGTCACTTAAATCGTTTTTTAACTCAATTGGATGAGACGCTCTCAAAGCAAAGAGAAGCGGAACATCATTTTAAAAATCAGGTCGATAACTGCCAAAACTACTGGATGGAGTTGCGTAAAAAGCGTAAGTCTTACGAGTGGCTAATGGAAAAAAAGCAGAAAGAGAAAGTAAAATTGCAAGATCAAAGAGAACAAAAGCAAATGGATGAGTTCTCAACTCTGCTCTACAGCCGAAAGAAGGTGTGACCCTTAGTTACGATTGACATCAATGTTGTGCGTCAGGGGGGATGAAAAAATATAGGCATGTTTCTTGCTGCATTACTACAAAACTGCGTTTTATGCCCTTAATGGTATGAAAAGCCCCCGACTTTCTTTTTGTTGCCTAACAAAGTGGCGGCAAAGCTAGTAGATAGAGCTTGTATATATGAATGTTAGTCTTTCTTCAAATTCAGCGACCAGCAAAACGTCACCGTTGTTGGACTCCGGTTCTGCTTCTTCCAAGGTAGAAGAGACCGGTGATTCAAAAGGTTTCTTTGAGTCTTTTAAAGAAGCGCTCGGCTTTGAAGAAAGTGATAGCAAAGCTGCAGTAAAAGACACAGCAACCGCCTTAAAATCCGAAGAAAAACAGACGATTGACGGCGAACCTTCAGCGGATAAGACCAACGATGATTCAGCTGAGGCTAGCGAAGAGCAAACTAAGCAAGCGACGGGTGTTGAAAATACGACGACGGATAAAATAGCCACTGAACAAACATCCGATCAGGATTCAGAGTCGAAAGCCAAAGCTTCCTCGACTTCGTCGGATGACGGAACGTTAGCTGCGGTTCCGAATCAAGGTGTCCAATCTGAGCAAACAGCGGTCGATAGCGATTCTGACGGGCCGAAGGTTCAGGGTGCATCTCAAGCTAATGCAGCAATGAGCGAAGGCAATAAGTTGCTTGATCAGTTGGATGAGGCAAGCAAAACACTGAAGCAACCAACAAACGGCAAAGGCTTGCCCCAACAAGCTCAAATGGGTCAAGTTCAAGGCGATATTTCAGGAGCTCCTGCTGCTGGTGTTTCTGATAGCAATGCCGTGGACAACATGGCACAACAAACAAATGCAGCCAATCAAGAGAAGAGTCTTGAAGTCGATTCTGAAATTGCTGTACTTACCGGTGGTAAGGGGGTTTCTCAGTTGACGGATACTGAAATTCGACAGTTAATGGATAAAGGTATCACCCCAGAGCAAATTGAAGCGAGTATGAGCAGAGAACTGAGCCAAAAGAATACGGTCAGTGGGCGAGCTGTAGATCAGAGCCAAGCTCTGTCAGCGGCAGATATTGAACTTGCCAAGCAGGTCGATGCTCAAACCAAAGCGCTCAACCAACTGAATGAACAAATTGAATCAGAACAATCGGTTGTCGATGGATTGGTTCAAAAGCAACAAAGTGGCGCTACATTGACGGTTGATGAACAAGCTGCTCTGGCGACTGCGACCGCAAATTTAGACTTGTTGAATCAACAGTTAGTCAATGTTCAGCAGCAAGCAAAGGCTTTACTGAGCCAAGATCCGAACGAGAGCAGCCTATCTGGTAAGCCAGTCGCCATTGATTGGGATAATACGGATTCAAATGAAACTAAAGCGGTCGCTTCGGCAGCATCAACAGCGGCCGTAGCGACGGCAACACAGCAAGTGTCAGCGCAGGCAGCTTCTCAATCAACCAACAATGCGTTCACGGATAAAGCGGCAATGCAACATGCCAGTAACGCACATGCGGCAGCTCAGCAATTGGTGTCTCAACAAGGGAATGCAGCCACAACACCGCAGCAAACCGCTTTGGATCCAAGTCTAGCAGCGCAAAACCCTGTGATGAATGCCGCGTCAGCAGCCACAAAAGCAGGCTCGACGGAAGCAATTCTTAAAGCGGAAGCTGGTGTCGAAGCACTGTCTGGTTTGGGTAAGGCAGGGACTAAAGAAGATTCTAAAGACTCGTCCTTGGCCCAGCAGATCGCTTCTGCGGCTGGCGTACAAGGAACAGCAACGGTTGGTTCAGCACCGACACGAGCAGAAATTCAAGCTGCCCAACAGGTGCCTTTGCAGCTCACTAAAGAGCTCGCCAATGAGCAAGTGGCTGAAAAAATACAAATGATGATGTCTAAGAACCTTAAGAGTTTGGATATTCGTCTCGACCCACCCGAATTGGGTCATATGAAAATCAGAATGACCATGAATAATGATGTGGCGAACGTGCACTTTACAGTGACGAATCAACAAGCGAGAGATGTGATTGACCAAACATTACCTCGCTTGAGAGAAATGTTTGCTCAACAAGGTATACAGCTTGCTGATTCGTCAGTTCAGCAACAGAACTCTGGTCAAGGGCAAGAGAGATATAGCCATGGTGAGCAACAAACAGGCTCTAACCGCACAAATGGTACTCAAGGTGCGGAAAACCTTGATAGCGGCAGCAATCTTGAATTGAATGTCGCATCAAAGCGTGATGGAATCAGTTATTATGCCTAATATCAGCGCATAACAAGCTCATTAAAAGAATAGGACGTTAGGAAACAATATGTCTGAAGAACAAGATCCAGCTAAAAAGAAAAGTAAGCTTCCTATTATCATTATTGCCGTTGTCGTTGTATTGCTCGGAGTTGGCGCAGCACTGTTCTTTTTCCTCGGTTCCGATGATGGTAGTGTTTCTGAATCACAGTCGCAGCCCGTTAACACGGTCGTCGCTGTAGAACCTGTGATGTATGTTAATATTCCTCAACCCTTTTTGTTCAATGTTACGGGTGATAAAAAAGATCGTCTCGTTCAAATAAAAGTACAGCTCATGGTTCGTGGAAGTAAGAATGAAGATTTAGCTCGCTACCATACGCCGCTCATCGAAAGTACGTTACTGGCAACATTTGCGTCTGCAACGGTTGATCAATTGCGCTCCCTAACAGGACGAGTTGAACTGCGTGACAAGGCGACGGAAGATATTAAAGCAAGCCTAACTCAAGCTGTTGGCCTGCCTGTGATTGAAAAAGTGCTATTCACTGACTTCGTAATTCAATAGGTAATTTGTGACCGATTTATTAAGCCAAGACGAAATTGATGCGCTGTTACACGGCGTTGATGATGTTGACGACGTTGAAGATGCTGTAGAAACCGAAAATGAAAATGCAATCAATTTCGACTTCTCATCTCAAGATCGAATCGTCCGTGGTCGAATGCCGACCCTTGAACTTATTAACGAGCGTTTTGCTCGTCATATGCGCATTAGTTTGTTCAATATGTTGCGTAAAACGGCTGAGGTGTCGATCAACGGCGTACAAATGATGAAGTTTGGTGAGTACCAAAATACATTGTATGTTCCGACCAGTTTAAACATGGTTCGTTTTCGTCCATTAAAAGGGACGGCGCTGATCACCATGGAAGCCCGTCTTGTCTTTATTCTCGTAGAGAACTTCTTTGGGGGGGATGGCCGCTTTCACGCTAAGATTGAAGGTCGTGAGTTTACGCCCACCGAGAGACGAATTATTCAGTTACTGCTAAAAATTGTTTTTGAAGACTACCGGGAAGCATGGTCTCCCGTGATGGGGGTTGAGTTTGAGTATTTAGATTCTGAAGTGAATCCAAGTATGGCGAACATTGTGAGCCCAACAGAAGTCATTGTTGTGAGTTCATTTCACATTGAAGTGGATGGCGGTGGTGGTGATTTCCATGTGGTCATGCCTTACTCAATGGTAGAGCCGATTCGTGAATTGTTGGATGCCGGTGTTCAATCAGACAAAATGGAAACCGATGTTCGCTGGAGCTCTGCACTGCGTGATGAAATCATGGATGTGCCTGTCAACTTTCGAGTTAACCTGCTAGAGCAAGACATTTCTCTGCGTGACCTTATGGAGCTGCGCCCTGGTGATGTCATTCCAATGAAAATGCCTGAACACGCGACGATGTTCGTCGAAGAACTGCCGACTTATCGTGTGAAAATGGGACGTTCAGGCGAGAAGCTCGCAGTACAGATTTCTGAAAAAATTCAAAGACCGCATGTGGTTAAAACTGATCTCGCGTTTTTAGGTAAAGACTTAATGTCGGAACTCGAAAATAGCGACGATAACGAATAGCAAAATAGATAAAGTATAGGAATTGGCAATGGAACCTAGTGAAGATCAAAAGCTGGCAGATGAATGGGCTGCAGCACTTGGTGAAGACCCTTTAGCGCCGTCAATTGATGTCGATGATGTACTGGCAGCCCCACTTGACGAGCTAACCGATTCATCGACTCCGATTTCTGAAGATGAGCGCCGCAAGCTCGATACCATTATGGATATCCCTGTGACCATTTCGATGGAAGTAGGACGCTCTCAGATCAGTATTCGAAACTTACTTCAACTCAATCAAGGTTCGGTTGTTGAGCTGGATAGAATCGCAGGTGAATCACTGGATGTAATGGTTAATGGTACTTTGATCGCTCATGGTGAAGTGGTTGTCGTCAATGATAAGTTTGGTATTCGTTTGACGGACGTTATTAGCCAAACAGAAAGAATTAAGAAGCTTCGCTAATGCGTTTTACGTCTGAGCGATGGATTGGGGCCGGGCTATTTTGCTTTCCCACGATGGCATTTGCCGCCACGCCTCCCTCTCTGGATTTAGCGACCACTTTCGGGTCGCTAATTTTCGTTATAGCATTCATCTTATTGATTGCTTGGTTATTGAAGCGAATGCAAGTACCGGCTATGTCTAAGCAACAAGGCTTAGCGATTGTGAGGCAAATTCCGGTAGGAACGAAAGAGCGTATTGCTATTGTTCAAGCGGGTGATGAACAGTTCTTGGTTGGTATTACCACGCAGTCCATTCAGTTGCTCTCTAAGCTTGATAAACCTCTCACTCAGGAGATGCTGGAAAGAAGTTCATTTTCAAGTCAGCTTTCCCAACTAATGAAAAAAGATGCAAACAAATAACCGGCTTTTAAACTCATCTTACTGTTGCCAAACCGGCGCTTTCCGAGCGGCGAAAGTGCTGCTGGTTCAGCTTATTTTTCTCTGTACTCTTGTATTCAGTGTGTCGGTATCAGCACAGGCTGAAGACGGCACGGTCATTCCCGCCAATGTCGCAGGTTCAGAGTCAGTAACCACCAGTACTATGGAACAAGGCCAATCCAAATCGCAAACCATGACGACGGGTAGCTTGACTGGGAATGGCGGGGGTATTCCAGCCTTCACCATGACGACCAACGCGAACGGTGGGGAAGATTACTCTATCAATTTGCAAATATTGGCCTTAATGACCATGCTCGGCTTTTTGCCGGCGATGGTGATTTTGATGACCTCGTTTACCCGAATTGTGGTGGTCATGTCTATCTTGCGCCAGGCAATGGGTCTACAACAAACGCCTTCAAACCAAGTGATTATTGGTATTGCGATATTTTTGACCTTTTTCATAATGTCCCCTGTGATCAATCAGGTAAATGAACAAGCGGTTCAGCCTTATCTTAATGAACAAATATCAGCAAGACAGGCATTTGATGTTGCCCAAGCCCCAATTAAGTCTTTCATGCTTAAGCAGACTCGACTTAAAGATCTTGAGACCTTTGTGGATATGTCGGGATCAGAAGTGAGTAATCCTGAAGATGTATCTATGGCCGTTCTCATTCCTGCGTTTATCACCTCTGAGCTGAAAACGGCATTTCAGATCGGTTTTATGTTGTTCTTGCCTTTCCTTATCATTGACTTGGTGGTTGCCTCTGTATTGATGGCTATGGGGATGATGATGCTGTCACCGATGATTGTGTCACTGCCGTTTAAGTTGATGTTATTTGTTCTTGTTGATGGTTGGAACTTGATACTCTCGACACTCGCCGGCAGTTTTGTCGTGTAGCTGGGGGTATCATGAATCCTGAAATATTCGTCGAATTGTTCCGAGACGCACTTTGGATGGTATTAATCATGGTTTGCGCCATTATTATTCCTAGCCTATTGATCGGTCTAGTTGTCGCTGTCTTTCAAGCCGCCACATCCATCAACGAACAAACGCTAAGCTTTTTGCCGCGTTTAATCGTGACGTTGTTAGCCTTGATGATGTTTGCGCATTGGATGACACAGATGATGATGGAGTTCTTTTTCGAGATCATTGAACGCTTACCACAAGTTTTGTATTAAACCGATATGGAATTCCCGACGAGCCTAGTACTAGAGTGGTTAGCCAATTATTTTTGGCCGTACACTCGTATCTCAGCCATGCTGATGGTTATGTCGGTAACAGGGGCACGTTTTGTTTCCCCTCGTATTCGTCTGTATTTAGGTTTGGCGATTACCTTTGCCGTAATGCCTGCGATCCCCGCAGTGCCTAAAGACATTGAACTGCTGTCCTTCCAAGGTTTTTTAACGGTCTTTGAGCAAATTGTCATTGGTGTTGCCATGGGATTTGTCACCCAGTTCATGCTTCAAACTTTCGTTATGCTTGGTCAGATTCTGGGTATGCAATCGAGTTTGGGTTTCGCTTCCATGGTCGATCCAGCTAATGGTCAGAATACACCGGTGCTCGGTCAGTTGTTTATGCTGCTAGCGACCCTGTTTTTTTTAGCAACGGATGGTCACTTGAAAATGCTGCAATTGGTGGTGTTTAGCTTTAAGACTTTACCGATTGGTAGTGGCTCTCTAACGGCGGTGGATTTCAGAGAACTGGCACTGTGGCTTGGCATTATGTTCAAAACGGCATTATCAATGTCATTATCGGGCATCATTGCCCTGTTAACGATTAACCTTTCATTTGGTGTAATGACGCGTGCCGCACCTCAACTTAATATATTTTCTTTGGGTTTTGCATTTGCGCTACTCGTAGGTCTATTGATTTGTTGGTATATCCTTAGCGGTTTGTATGGGCACTATGAGCTATTCTGGATGCAAGGCGAACAACAGATATGTCGTCTCATCCGATTAGAATGTTAGGAGACTGAAATGGCAGAGTCAGACGGTCAAGAACGTACCGAAGACGCCACGCCCAAGCGCTTGCAACAGGCCAAAGAAAAAGGTCAGGTTGCAAGATCAAAAGAGCTTGCGTCGGCGTCGGTGTTGATTGTAGGGGCGATTGCCTTGATGTGGTTTGGTGATTCGATGGCGAAAGCTTTGTTCGAGGCCATGCAACGTCTATTTTCACTAAGCCGTGATGAAGTATTTAATACCAATAAGCTTCTAGAAATAGTCGGTGGCGCGTTGGTGAACCTATTCTACCCATTGTTCTTGATTCTGATAACCTTATTCGTTGCTGCAGTGATCGGTGCAGCTGGAGTTGGCGGAGTTAGCTTTTCAATGCAAGCGGCGATGCCTAAGGCGTCTAAGTTAAATCCATTGAGTGGTATTAAACGGATGTTTGGCCTGCAAAGTTGGGTTGAACTGTTGAAATCTATTCTGAAAGTAGCGCTCGTTTCTGGGATGGCTATTTATCTTATTCACGCTTCTCAGCACGATTTGATGCAACTGAGCATCGAGGTGTACCCACAGAATATATTCCATGCTCTGGATATTTTACTTAACTTTATTCTTCTTATTAGTTGCTCTTTGTTAATTGTTGTCGCTATTGATATCCCGTTTCAGATCTGGCAGCACGCCGATCAGCTGAAGATGACTAAACAAGAAGTGAAAGATGAGTTTAAAGACACGGAAGGGAAACCTGAAGTGAAAGGTCGAATTCGAATGTTGCAACGGGAAGCGGCCCAACGTCGTATGATGGCTGATGTTCCACAAGCTGATGTGATAGTGACCAATCCTGAACACTTTTCGGTGGCTTTGCGTTATAAGCAGAATCAAGACAAAGCGCCAATAGTGGTCGCCAAAGGGGTTGACCATATGGCGATGAAAATTCGTGAAATTGCGCGTGAGAATGATATCTATATTATTCCAGCTCCCCCATTAGCGAGGGCGCTTTACCACACCACAGAACTCGAACAACAAATTCCTGACGGTTTGTTTACGGCGGTGGCACAAATACTTGCTTATGTGTTTCAGCTTAAACAGTATCGAAAAAAAGGGGGGGAGAGGCCAAAGTTACAAGATTCCAATATGTCGATCCCACCCGATATGCGCTATTAGATCAATTGCTTGAGCTGAGAGCGATGAACACGGATAATGGCGTTATCATCGCGCCTTCTTTTTTTGATCGAGTGGCGATAAATTGACGAGATAGGTTGGTATAATGTTTGCTATATCAATTGTGAATATAATAACCCCGATCATTACCACCGGTTCATTATAAAGCCGTGTATTATAAACCCATGTTTTCTAAACCATAGAAGCATAGCTTGGACCTGAGCCTCAATCAGCTTGGCGAGAGAGCGACAATATAGTGAAACTGCCTAGATTTATGAAATTCTCCCTGCCTTTTGCGGACAAGCTACCTAAAATTCCTAATCGAGCGATGCCTGCAATTGGTGCGCCTGTCATGGTACTTGCAACGCTTGCTATGGTGGTGTTGCCGATTCCAGCTTTCTTGTTGGATATGTTCTTCACCTTTAATATTGCACTGTCTATGGTTGTGCTATTGGTTTCGGTTTATACCCGCAGGCCTTTAGATTTCGCAGCATTCCCCACGGTCTTGCTCATCGCGACTCTGCTTCGCTTGGCCTTGAACGTTGCTTCGACCCGAGTGGTATTGCTCCATGGTCATGAAGGTGGTGATGCTGCCGGTAACGTTATTGAAGCCTTCGGTAACGTGGTGATTGGTGGTAACTATGCGGTTGGTTTGGTGGTGTTTTTGATCTTGATGATCATCAACTTTATGGTGGTCACCAAAGGTGCGGGTCGGATATCGGAAGTCAGTGCACGTTTTACCTTGGATGCTTTACCGGGTAAGCAGATGGCAATTGATGCCGATTTGAATGCGGGTTTGATCGATCAAGAACAGGCTCGTACCCGCCGCTTTGAAGTGACTAAAGAAGCCGACTTTTACGGTTCAATGGACGGTGCATCTAAGTTTGTTAAAGGGGATGCGATTGCCGGTATCTTGATCTTGTTCATCAATATCATTGGTGGTTTGAGCATTGGTATGGTCCAGTTTAACCTTGGTTTTGGTGAAGCCATCGAGATCTATACATTACTGACGATTGGTGACGGCCTGGTTGCACAAATTCCTTCACTGCTGCTTTCTATCGCTGCTGCGATGATGGTGACGCGTCAGAATACCGATGAAGACATGGGACAACAACTCGTCTTCCAAATGTTTGATAATCCCAAATCCTTAATGATCACAGCGGGTATCCTTGGAATTATGGGGATTGTACCTGGTATGCCGCACTTCTCATTTTTAAGTCTCGCTGCGGTTGCAGGCGCTGGGGCGTACTTTATTGATAAAAAACATAAGAAAAAAGCGCAAGACCAAAATCTACCAGCAACCATTGAAGCAAAAGGAGAGCAAGGCTCTCAGAAAGAACTCTCTTGGGATGATGTTCAGCCGGTCGATATTATTGGCTTGGAAGTGGGGTATCGTTTAATTCCTCTGGTCGATCGAGATCAAGGGGGTGAACTGCTTGAGCGAGTGAAAGGGGTACGTAAAAAGCTGTCTCAAGATTTTGGTTTCTTGATCCCAGCTGTGCATATTCGCGATAACCTTGAGCTAACGCCAAACAGTTACCGAATTACGTTGATGGGAGTGGCGGTTGGTGAGGCTGAGATCAAGCCTGACATGGAACTCGCCATCAATCCCGGTCAAGTTTACGGGATAATCGATGGTGAGCCGACGATTGACCCTGCATTTGGCCTTGAAGCCGTGTGGATCCGTGAAGAGCAACGTGAACACGCACAAGCCTTAGGTTACACGGTTGTGGATTCATCAACCGTGTTGGCAACGCATCTTAGTCAGTTGTTAACGAACAATGCATCGCAGCTGATTGGTCACGAGGAAGTGCAGAACTTGCTTGAAATGCTTAGTCGTTCTACGCCCAAGCTCGTTGAAGGTTTTGTGCCAGAGCAACTGTCGCTTGGTGTTGTAGTGAAAGTGCTACAAAACCTGTTAAATGAAGCCATTCCCATTCGAGATATACGAACAATCGTCCAAACTTTGTCGGAATATTCAGGTAAGAGTCAAGAACCTGACATACTCACTGCCGCAGTTCGCATTTCATTAAAACGACTAATTGTTCAAGAAATCAATGGTATAGAGCCAGAGTTACCTGTCATTACCCTAATTCCAGAGTTGGAGCAAATTTTGCATCAGACGATGCAGGCCTCTGGCGGGGAATCTGCAGGAATTGAACCAGGTTTAGCCGAACGTTTACAAACATCTCTCAGCCAAGCGACACAAGAACAAGAGCTGAAGGGAGAGCCCGCGGTGCTACTGACCTCTGGTGTATTACGTTCGACGTTGGCTAAATTCGTGAAAAACACGATCCCAAACTTGAGAGTGTTATCTTATCAAGAGATACCGGACGAAAAGCAGATACGCATAGTACAAGCTGTTGGTAATTAAACCGCCTAATTAGAACGGACGAACGAATTGAAAATTAAACGATTTTTTGCAAAAGATATGCGAACAGCTCTGCTCCAAGTCAAAGAAGAGCTTGGTTCAGAAGCCGTGATCATGTCAAATAAAAAGGTCGCTGGTGGCGTAGAAATTGTTGCTGCTATTGATGGTGAATCGAGCCCATCAACAACGAGTTCACGGTTAAATAAACCCCAACAGCCTGCGCAAAGTCAGTATACGCAAATGGCCGCGCCCGCAGCACCGGTAGGGCGTCGTCAACTAGACGATGACAAGGTTAGCCTACAGACGAGTGCTGAAGGCGGACGCTCAATGACCAAGCGCTTTGCGAATATGCTCAAACAATACAGTCATGGTGCCGATGAAAACTCACAACATCGTGCTGAAAATGAAGACTCGTTGTCAGCGCTGTTGAATCGTCAGTCCGGGAGCAATCGTCAGTTAACGGGTAACCAACAGTCTAACGGCCGTCTCGACTCTGCATTTGCTCGTGAAACGGGTCTATCTCAATTAATTGCCGAAGATCGCAGAGTCGATCGTCCAGCGCCTCGTCTTGATCCTACTCGTTACGATCGTCATCGTGAGGGGGGGCAATCCAAAGGTACAGATACCGAGATGGAAACAATGCGCGAAGAGATGACCTCTATTCGTCGCTTGTTAGAACATCAAGTATCAGGATTAATGTGGCAAGAAGTTGAGCGTCGTGAACCTCTGCGAGCAATGTTAATTAAGCGTCTTGAGCGTATGGGGGTTTCTGCCGAGCTTGCGGATCAAATGGCTTGTTACATTCCTGAAGACACTAAACCTGCTCGCGCTTGGAAGGCATTGCTAGCCTTGGTCGCGGACCAGATTTCAGTGACACAAACCGATATTTTAAAACGCGGTGGTATTGTGGCCTTATTAGGTCCGACTGGTGTGGGTAAAACAACGACCGTTGCAAAGCTAGCGGCAAGAGCCGCAATGGAATATGGTGCAGACAATGTCGCACTGGTGACAACAGATACTTATCGTATCGGGGCGCATGAGCAGCTATCAATTTATGGTAGAATTATGGGTTGTCCGGTAAGAGTTGCTAAAGATTCTAGTGAATTGGCCGATGTTATATATCAGTTGCGTAATCGTCGCCTGATTTTGGTCGATACTGCAGGCATGGGACAACGAGATGTTCGCCTATCTGAACAGTTAGACACCTTGATGCAAGAGAGTGGTTCCGTTATCAATAGTTACCTTGTGTTGCCAGCAACGGCACAACGTAAAGTGCTGCAAGAAACCATTGAACACTTTAGACGAATCCCGTTGTCGGGGTGCATCATGACTAAGCTGGATGAATCCTTAAGTCTAGGTGAATTCATCAGTGTCGTAATACAAAATGCATTACCAGTTGCTTACATAGCAAATGGTCAACGAGTTCCTGAAGATATTGTTATTGCTCAGCCAAAGTACATGATGGCTAAGGCCAATGAGTTATTAGAAAAATCTACAGAGAATGAACCTCATTACTGGAATAGCGATTCTGAAGGGCTCTAGGCGGCGGATAAATATGAATGAAAATATGATACATGATCAAGCTAGCGGCCTCCGTCGCTTAACCAAGCCTTCACTCACAAAAGTTATCGCTGTAACCGGTGGTAAGGGAGGCGTTGGTAAATCTAATGTAACGTTAGGTATGGCTATTTGTATGGCGCGCCAAGGCAAAAAAGTCATGGTATTGGATGCCGACTTAGGGCTAGCCAACGTCGATATTATGCTAGGCATTCGCTCTAAACGAAATCTCGGGCACGTGTTGGCTGGTGAATGTGAGCTTAAAGATGCGATTGTCGAAGGGCCGCACGGAATTAGAATTATTCCTGCAACGTCAGGCACGCAGAGCATGACTGAATTGTCGCATGCTCAACATGCGGGGTTGATTCGTGCCTTTGGTTCGCTTGAAGACGAGATGGATATCTTGCTTGTCGATACAGCCGCCGGTATTTCTGATATGGTGATCAGCTTCTCAAGAGCGGCGCAGGATGTAGTTGTGGTCGTGTGTGATGAACCAACGTCAATTACGGATGCTTATGCCTTAATTAAGCTCTTGAGTCGAGAACATCAAGTTCAGCGATTCAAAGTTGTCGCCAATATGGTCAGAAGCTATCGCGAAGGGCGAGAATTATTTGCAAAATTGACTTTGGTCACAGAGCGTTTCTTAAATGTGAACCTCGAACTCGTAGCATGTATTCCTTTAGATGATAAAGTACGTCAAGCCGTGAAGAGACAGAAAATTGTAGTCGATGCATTTCCTCGCTCTCCTGCGGCATTAGCAATCAGTTCATTGTCAAATAAGGCATTGACCTGGCCAATCCCTAAAACACCAAGTGGGCATTTGGAGTTTTTTGTTGAAAGATTACTGAATCGTACTGAATTTGTAGAGGACCCATTTGGTGAATAAAGCGCTTACTTACGATCAACATGCTAATCACAATAGCCAGCAGGCTTTTTTTGAGAAGTACTCTGTGTTGGTTAAACGTATCGCTCATCACTTGCTGGGGCGATTACCGCCGAATGTGTTGGTTGATGATTTGATTCAAGCTGGCATGATCGGCTTGATTGAAGCTCAACAAAATTATGATGGTACTAAAGGGGCTAGCTTTGAGACATATGCTGGGATCCGAATTCGCGGGGCGATGTTAGATGACATACGTCGTGGAGATTGGGTGCCGAGATCGGTTCATAAAAACAATCGTGAAATCAGCAGTGCAATCGCGGAGTTGGAGGGGATTCTCAACCGCGACCCTAGTGATGTCGAAGTGGCGAAGCACATGGGACTCAGTTTAGAGCAGTATCACAGTGCTTTAACGGATATTAATTGCTCAAGACTGGTCGGAATCGAAGATTTAGGCGTCTCAGATGATGTAATATCTCCGAATGAGGACTCTCAAGACAACGCACCTTTTCAAGGCGTCGCCGATGAGTCTTTTCGTCAAGCTTTGATCGATTCAATAAAACAACTTCCAGAAAGAGAAGGCCTTGTGCTTTCACTTTATTATGATGAAGAACTCAATTTAAAAGAGATAGGGGAAATATTAGGTGTCAGCGAGTCTCGTGTCAGCCAAATATTGAGCCAATCTATGCAGCGTCTACGCACTAAGTTAAGTGCTTGGACACAGAACGACTAACAACACTGATCTTATTCAGTGGAGGCTAATTTGAACAAAAACATGAAAATTCTCATTGTTGATGACTTTTCAACGATGCGCCGAATTGTTAAAAACCTACTTCGTGATCTAGGTTTCAACAATACTCAAGAAGCAGATGATGGCTTGACCGCATTACCTATGCTGAAAAAAGGCGAATTTGATTTCGTGGTAACGGACTGGAACATGCCCGGTATGCAAGGTATTGACTTGCTTAAACACATTCGTGCAGATGCAGAACTTAAGCATCTACCTGTGCTGATGATCACAGCAGAGGCGAAGCGTGAGCAAATCATTGAAGCCGCACAAGCAGGTGTTAATGGTTACATTGTGAAGCCTTTCACTGCAGCCACGCTGAAAGAGAAACTTGATAAGATTTTTGATCGCTTATAAGCGATCAATACGTTTTAGGAATTTCTGGATAAACACTGACTGAACCGTTCTCTGTCTATCTCGATAACCTAAGCGAACGAAGTATGCGGAGTAAGGCTAAACTCAGGATGATTTCATTAGCACAAGCAAAACAATTAGTAGAACTGCTTGAAAACGATGAACAGCAAGATGCTGATTCTCTTGTTAGAAGTATTTATGAAGACAATTTTAGTCTTCAAGACAACCCAATGCTTCAAGAAATAGGTAGTTTGACTCGCGATCTTCACGATTCTTTGACTCAATTTAATTTCGATGAACGCATTAGCGTCATCGCAAATGATGAAATCCCTGACGCAAGGGATCGCCTTCAATACGTCATAGATAAAACAGAAGTTGCGGCGAATAAAACGATGGACGCTGTTGATTGCTGCATGCCAATAGCGGACAACCTACACGAGGGTCTACTTCAAGTGAGGCCTCAATGGAATGAACTGATGCATGGCCGCATTGAGCTGGCACAATTTAAAGCTTTATGTCACCGCATTGATGGATTGCTTGTCCAAGTAGAAGGCGACAGTACTGAACTACGCGGACAATTGACTGAAATCTTGATGGCTCAGGATTTCCAAGATTTAACTGGGCAGATAATTAGCAAAGTTATTACCTTGGTAAATGAGGTGGAAGGACGTTTGGTCGAGATTCTCACGGTATTCGGTGCGAATCAAAAAGAGCCAACTCCAGAGTCAGAGAAGAAAGCATCGATTGCTCCTGAAGGTCCAATTATGAACCCAGAAGAGCGTGAAGATGCTGTTGCATCTCAAGATGAAGTCGACGATTTGTTATCCAGTCTTGGATTTTAAAGGTAACCTATGAGCTACGATTTAGACGAAGATATTCTTCAGGACTTTTTAGTCGAAGCAGGAGAAATCCTTGAACTCTTATCAGAACAACTGGTAGAGCTTGAGAATAACCCTGACGACAAAGACTTATTAAATGCTATTTTCCGTGGTTTCCATACAGTGAAAGGGGGTGCTGGTTTCCTAGCATTAACTGAACTGGTGGATACTTGTCATGGTGCTGAGAATGTTTTCGACATTCTAAGAAACGGCCAACGTAGCGTAACGTCAGGTTTGATGGATACCATGCTACAAGCTCTCGATACCGTCAATGTGCAGTTTCAAGCCGTGCAAGATTCGGAGCCTTTAGTTCCCGCTGAACAAGCTTTATTGGATGAACTTCATCGTCTCTGCAAACCACAGTCTGCCGAGGAAGTGGCACCAGTAGAATCCCCATCACAGGTCATCCCTGAACCTATTGTTGAAGCGCCTGCGGTACCTGAACCGGTTGTTGACAGCTCAAATATCAATGCCTCTTCAGTCGATGATATCTCTGAAGATGAGTTTGAACGCTTGCTTGATGAGCTTCACGGTAAAGGTGGTTCACCAACAGCGCCTTCTGCACCAACACCGTCGCCAGCACCCGCTGCACCTCAGCCTGTTGCTGACAGTGGTGATATTACTGATGACGAATTTGAAAAATTATTAGATGAACTGCACGGCGCGGGTAACAGCCCGACAGCGGCAAGTTCAACGCCTCCTCCTCCGCCAGCGCCTCCCGCAGCACCTGTTTCGGCGATGTCTGAAGGCGATGATCTGATGACTGACGAAGAGTTTGAGAAGTTACTTGACCAGTTACATGGTTCAGGTAATGGCCCAACTCTTGAAGAGCTAGACGTGGCAACTAAACCAGCCGCTGTGAAGCCCGAGATCACAGCTCCTGTAGCAAAAGCAGCTCCTAAACCTCAGCAATCAGCCGTTGCTGAAGTGAAAGAAACACCGACGAAATCAGAAGCAAAAGTGCCAGCGAAGAAGCAGCAAGCTGACGCAACAGTGCGCGTTGATACGTCAACCCTTGATACCATCATGAATATGGTGGGTGAGCTTGTCTTGGTTCGCAATCGACTGGTCAGCCTTGGCCTGAACAGTGATGATGAAGAAATGGAGAAAGCCGTCTCTAACTTAGACGTTGTGACAGCGGATCTTCAAGGTGCGGTAATGAAGACCCGCATGCAGCCGATCAAGAAAGTATTTGGCCGTTTCCCTCGAGTTGTTCGTGATCTTGCTCGTACTTTAAACAAAGACATCGTTCTTGAAATGCGTGGTGAAGAAACGGATCTTGATAAAAACTTAGTGGAAGCACTGGCCGATCCCCTGATTCACTTAGTAAGAAACTCTGTCGACCATGGTATTGAAATGCCGGACGACCGTGTTGTTGCAGGTAAGTCTAGAACGGGTAAAGTGATTCTTTCTGCCTCTCAAGAAGGTGACCACATTGAATTGGCTATCGTTGATGACGGTGGCGGTATGGACCCTGATAAGCTTCGAGCTATCGCGGTTAAACGTGGTTTGATGGATGAAGACGCCGCGTCTCGCTTATCAAATAAAGAGTGTTTTAACCTAATTTTTGCTCCTGGCTTCTCCAGCAAAGAGAAGATCTCAGATATCTCTGGTCGTGGTGTGGGTATGGACGTTGTGAAAACAGCGATCAACACACTGAATGGCTCAATTGACATTGATTCAGAGATGGGACAGGGCACCAAGATCACGATCAAAGTTCCACTGACTTTAGCCATTTTACCGACCTTGATGGTTGGTGTAGCTGGTCACCCATTCGCGTTGCCTTTGGCATCGGTAAACGAAATTTTCCACCTAGATTTAAGTCGCACTAACGTGGTTGATGGTCAGCTGACTATCATCGTTCGCGATAAATCTATCCCGTTGTTCTATTTACAAAACTGGCTTGCACCTAAAGCGGGTATTGTCGAACTGCGTAAAGGGCACGGCCATGTTGTTATCGTACAACTGGGTAGCCAACGTGTTGGTTTTGTTGTCGATACGCTTATCGGCCAAGAAGAAGTTGTTATCAAGCCACTTGATAAGCTACTGCAAGGCACGCCAGGAATGGCAGGCGCGACAATTACAAGTGACGGACACATTGCATTGATTCTTGATGTGCCGGACTTGTTGAAGCAGTACGCAGCTGCGTCAAGAATTTAATTTAAGGATAAATATGGCGATTAAAGTATTAGTTGTTGATGATTCGAGTTTTTTTCGACGTCGCGTTAGTGAGATCATCAACTCAGAGGCTCGCCTAGAAGTCATCGATGTAGCAGTAAACGGCAAAGAGGCCGTTGAGAAAGCCAAAAAGTTAAGACCCGATGTTATTACGATGGATATTGAAATGCCGGTCATGGATGGCATCACCGCTGTTCGTGAAATTATGGCCGCGTCGCCTACGCCTATTTTGATGTTTTCATCGTTAACACATGATGGTGCGAAAGCAACATTGGATGCTTTGGATGCAGGTGCTCTCGACTTCTTACCTAAGAAGTTTGAAGACATCGCACGTAACCGCGACGATGCAGTTGCATTGCTTCAACAGCGCGTAATTCAGATTGCTGCAAAGCGTGCATTTATGCGTCGTGCTCCTATTGCGCCGAGAGCGACAGCAACGACTTCAACTTCAACGCCATTACGCCAACCAATAACAGCCGCTACTTCGGTTGCTAAACCTACAGTTGCGGCGACAGCGAAATTCAGAGCTTCAGGTAAGAAGTATCAATTAACTGCCATTGGTACTTCGACTGGCGGCCCTGTTGCACTACAGAAAATTTTGACGCACATTCCGGCTCATTATCCACATCCGATTGTGTTGGTTCAGCATATGCCTGCTACGTTTACTGCCGCTTTTGCTAACCGTCTGAACAGCCTATGTAAGATTGAAGTTCGTGAAGCGCAAGATGGAGATATGTTGAAAGCTGGTGTGGCGTATCTTGCTCCGGGTGGTAAACAGATGATGGTGGATGGCAGAGCCGGTTCGGCACGTCTAAGAATTATCGATGGCGGCGACCGCATGAACTACAAGCCTTGTGTGGATGTCACATTCGGCTCTGCTGCAAAGATCTACGGCGACAAAGTGTTGTCTATGATACTGACCGGTATGGGCGCAGATGGTCGAGAAGGTTCGCGTATGTTGAAAACTGCGGGCTCGACGATTTGGGCACAAGATGAAGATAGTTGTGTTGTATATGGTATGCCTCAAGCGGTAGCAAAAGCGGGCATTTCTACTGAAGACCTACCTCTCGACCGCATTGCGGAAAGGATCTTGGTTGAAGTTGGCTTAGCTTAGGTAAATCGACATGATTGTTTGGAGTGTTGCAAACCAAAAAGGTGGTGTTGGTAAAACGACTACGACCGTGACTCTAGCAGGTTTACTTGCGTTGAAGGGGCACCGTGTTCTGTTGGTTGATACTGACCCACATGCATCACTGACCACCTATCTGGGTTACGACTCAGATACGGTGGAATCGAGCCTGTTTGATCTGTTCCAGTTGCGTGAGTTTACCGCGCAGACGGTAAGACCTTTGCTTTTACAAACGGAAGTCGAAGGTATTGATATTATTCCTGCACATATGTCATTAGCGACATTAGATCGTGTGATGGGAAATCGAAGTGGTATGGGATTGATCTTGAAGCGCGCTTTAGTGGCTTTGCAAAGTGACTATGACTACGTGCTTATTGACTGTCCGCCCATTCTGGGTGTCATGATGGTCAATGCTTTGGCGGCGAGTGATCGTATTTTGATTCCTGTACAGACTGAGTTTTTGGCAATGAAGGGCTTAGAGCGCATGATTCGCACTTTATCCATCATGCAGAAGTCTCGTAAAACACCGTTTAAAGTGACGATTATACCGACGATGTACGATAAACGGACCAGAGCATCACTACAAACACTCACTCAGCTTAAAGATGATTACCCGAACCAAGTTTGGACATCTGCCGTACCGATTGATACCAAGTTTCGAGATGCGAGCTTAAAACGTTTGCCAGCCTCTCACTTTGCGTCGGGTAGTCGCGGTGTATTTGCTTATAAACAATTGCTTATTTATCTTGAGAGGTTAGCGATAAATGAGCGTGAATAACGAATTAACAGAGACACGACAAAGTCTATCGAGTGAACAAGCGCTGGATGATTATTTCACTTCGCTATTGGGCGAAGAAAATAGTGAACCGGATGCGTTTTTTGTTGACCAGTCTATCGAACTGTCTCAACCTGAAGAGCCAGAGCCAGAGCCAGAGCCAGAGCCAGAGCCAGAGCCAGAGCCAGAGCCAGAGCCAGAGCCAGAGCCAGAGCCAGAGCCAGAGCCAGAGCCACAATTGACGAATCATTATTCGACTTATGCAGAACTGCGTTCCGCTGAGTTTGATGTGCCTAATCTTGAGGATGTTCAAAGGTTACTGAGTCGTTTAGAAGCGACTAATGTTGTTGATGAACTGAACCTCGATGAGTTGATGGATCAGAACACCCAGAAAATCGCCCAGCAAGCAGACATGCAAATGTTTGATGCCACGGTTGAGTCTGTTCAAGTGTTTGAAGAGCCGGAGATTCAAGATTGGAATCTTCCAGAACCTGATTTATCCATTGCTGAAGAGTCACCTGTTGAATCGCAGCAAATTGAAGAGTTACAAGCTGAACCGTTAGAAACGGAACAAGTAGAATTTAAGGCTGTTGAGTCGAAACTTGACGCTCCTGAGCCAGAGACCGTTATTGAACCTGAAACTCAAGCAGGAGGTGCTGACCAGTTGACCTCTTGGGAAAGTACGGTTCGCACAGAAGACTTTCAAGTCTTGTATTTTGATGTAAACGGCGTGACCTTTGCGGTGCCACTTGATGAGCTTGGCGGCATCCATCGCCTTGAAGAGTTAAGTCATATTATTGGTAAGCCAGCTTGGTATTTGGGCTTGCAAACCAAGCATGACAGTCAACTCGATGTGGTTGATACAGCCAAGTGGGTGATGTCAGAAAAGCTATCGAATGACGAATATAAAGAAAACTATCAATATATAGTGATGCTTGGGGAAAGCTTATGGGGGCTTGCGGGCACCGAGCTTAAAGGTACCGAACTGCTGAATTCAGATAAAGTACGTTGGCGAGAAACGGCAGGCAAACGTCCATGGCTCGCTGGTATGGTTAAAGAAAAAATGTGTGCTTTGATTCATGTTGAAGCACTAATCGCTATGCTCAATGCAGGGCTAGATGTAAAAGCATTAAGCTAGTAACAAGCATTAGGCTAACAATAAACGCATTAAGTTAATAATAGTGGTCGGTAACGACGGCAAGAGGATTATTTATGTCTCATATGAGTGAAGTTGAAGTAAGAAAAGATCAAACAAATGATGAAGTACTTCAATGGGTGACATTCCAACTGGAAGAAGAAACGTACGGCATCAACGTCATGCAAGTGCGTGAAGTACTGCGTTACAGCGAAATTGCTCCAGTACCGGGTGCTCCAGATTACGTTTTGGGTATTATCAACCTACGTGGTAACGTTGTGACTGTTATCGACACTCGCTCTCGCTTTGGTTTGATGCAAGGTGAAATCACAGACAATACTCGTATCATCGTTATTGAATCTGAGCGTCAAGTCATCGGCATCCTAGTCGATAGCGTTGCTGAAGTGGTTTACCTACGTTCTTCTGAAATCGACACAACGCCAAGTGTCGGCACGGATGAAAGTGCTAAGTTCATTCAAGGTGTCAGCAACCGTGATGGCAAGCTGCTTATCTTAGTAGATCTAAACAAACTACTAAGCGAAGACGAATGGGATGAGATGGCTCACCTGTAATGTTTGAAGCGCTTCCTTTAAGCCCTGTCGCTCTGATATCAGGCGTTGGGGTTTTTACGTTATTCATCGTGATTTTGATTAGCAAAGTAAAACGTGCGATTCAAAAGCAGCTCGATAAGTCACGCCTGCAAGTTGGTCACTTGGAAAAGGAGCTTCAAAAATCAAGTAAGCAATTGCTTGAGGTTCGCTCTGTGGTGGTTGGCCTTGGTCAAAAAGTAACGGAACAACAAGATCTGATAAAGCATCTGAATGAACGTATTGTTGAGTTGGAACATGCGGACACTGATGGACGTTTGTACACACGTGCAACGAAAATGGTTCAGCTAGGCGCTGGGATTAACGAATTGATCGAAGAGTGTGAGTTGCCTAAAGCAGAGGCTGAGCTAATGATGTCGTTACAGAATAAGCTGACAGGCAAAGAAAAAATCCCTTCGTTGAGAAGTGATCCCTCCTCGTTTAAAGATCAACCCGCGGTCACTCATGATCGTAAAGGCCCATCTCGACGTCGTTGAATTGAGTGCTGACAGCACTTTAATACAGGTGTTTATCGTGTATTCCTCAAAAAAGAAGCTACGGCTTCTTTTTTTGTGCCCATCTGTATTTTATAGAACGATGTTTGTAAGTGATTGTATCTGAAGTGATATTTTGTTTGTTGTTAAATATGTGTCAATTGTGATGTGATGGTAACAGTTTCTTACGGGTTTGTTCTCTCGAAAACGTCAAGTTCTGTTTTGTGTCCATATTGGTGTGCTACTATAGCACTCTCTTTACTTAACCAAATTTACCTATGTTAGATGTTTCAAATTTAACTGCTATTCGCGACGACAGGGTTCTGTTCGAATCGTTGTCTTTTCAATTGAAACCCGGGGAATTGGTTCAAGTTGAAGGTCGAAATGGTACCGGAAAAACAACATTGCTTAGGATCATCGCAGGTTTGGGTGACCGTGATGACGGCACTGTCTCTTGGGATGGTGAGTTGATTGAATCTAGCCGAGATACCTATCATCAGAATTTACTTTTTCTTGGCCATCAAACGGGTGTTAAACGTGAGTTGAGTGCCTATGAAAATCTAAGTTTTTATCAGTCGATTCATCGCACAGGAGTGGGCAAAGAAGAGCTCTATCACGCCTTGGCTCAAGTCGGTCTTGCGGGGAGAGAAGATGTACCTGCCGGTCAGCTTTCCGCAGGTCAACAACGCCGTGTGGCATTGGCCCGTCTTTGGCTAAGTAAGCAAAGGTTGTGGATTTTAGACGAACCGCTGACTGCAATAGATAAGCAGGGCGTAAAAGTTCTCGAATCTCTTTTTTCTCAGCATGCTGAAAATGGGGGTATTGTGCTGCTAACTACCCATCAAGATATGTTTGCTGATAGCCCGAAACTCAGAAAAATAAAATTGGGTGAGTGATATGATCTCTTCAATGACCACGATTATTCGACGTGAACTGCTGATTGCGTTTCGACGCCAAGCAGATATTTTTAACCCTTTGTGGTTCTTTATTATTGTTATTACTCTTTTTCCATTGAGTATTGGCCCAGAGCCAAACTTACTTGCTCGCATTGCTGCGGGCATTGTCTGGGTAGCGGCTTTACTTTCGGCATTACTCTCTCTAGAGCGTCTTTTTCGTGATGACTTTCAAGATGGCGCACTCGAGCAAATGATGTTGATGCCCATCCCATTGCAGTTGGTTGTATTGTCCAAGGTTATCGCACACTGGTTGTTGACTGGGCTACCATTAATTTTGATCAGTCCTCTACTCGCGGTATTGCTGTCTTTGGATTTTGATACTTGGTTATCCGTTGTCTTAACATTATTGGTTGGTACACCAATACTAAGCTTTATCGGTGCGATTGGGGTCGCTTTAACGGTAGGGCTACAAAAAGGGGGAGTGCTATTAAGCCTGTTAATCTTGCCGCTTTACATCCCCATTTTGATCTTCGCGACGTCAGCGATTGACGCTGCGGCTTTGGGGGTTGCGTACAACGGGCAGTTGGCGGTACTTGGGGCAATGTTAATGGGCGCAATGACGTTGACGCCTTTTGCAATCAGCGCCGCACTTCGAGTGAGTGTGAACTAATAGCGGTACTGTTATCGTATAGCTAAGTTGAATCAATCGTCTTGTTTGAATTTATTGCGTCAGCAAAACGGAAAGTAAGACAAATTAATTATTATCATTATAGCTTTAATAGCTGTAAGCAATATGAAGTAAGAGTGAGATTACAACATGTGGAAATGGCTCCATCCCTATGCCAAAGCAGAAACTTCTTATCAGCTTGCTGGTAAA
Organism: Vibrio artabrorum; assembly: GCF_024347295.1. Classification (NCBI taxonomy): domain Bacteria; kingdom Pseudomonadati; phylum Pseudomonadota; class Gammaproteobacteria; order Vibrionales; family Vibrionaceae; genus Vibrio; species Vibrio artabrorum. Next base: position 913,750 of record NZ_AP025458.1, read on the forward strand.
CTTCTGCCATGGTTTTCGATCCTAGCGCTATTGTGCCTATCCGTTGGTACCGTGTGGGGGCTTGCATTTGCGCCTTCTGATTACCAACAAGGTGATAGTTTTCGAATCATTTACATCCATGTTCCGTCTGCAATCTGGTCGATGGGCGTTTACATGTCGATGGCGATTGCTGCCTTTATCGGCTTGGTATGGCAGGTAAGGCTATCAGATATGGCTGCGTTGGCGATGGCGCCTATTGGTGCTGTATTTACCTTCATTGCGTTACTAACCGGCGCTGTTTGGGGGAAACCAATGTGGGGGGCTTGGTGGGTTTGGGATGCGCGTTTAACCTCAGAGCTGATTCTTCTATTCCTGTACTTGGGTGTGATTGCACTGCACCACGCTTTTGACGACCAAAAAACAGCAGCCAAAGCGGCAGGCATTTTGGCTATCGTTGGTGTCATCAACCTACCGATTATTCACTTTTCAGTAGAGTGGTGGAACACACTACACCAAGGTGCGACGATCACTAAGTTCGATAAGCCATCCATTTCAAGTGATATGTTATGGCCGCTTCTTCTTAATATCTTTGGCTTCGCCTTTTTCTTTGGTGCTGTGACTATGGTTCGTTTTAGAAACGAAATTATTAACAAAGAAAGTCACCGTCCGTGGGTTCGCAAGCTTGCGGCTGAAAAAGCGTAGTAGGGTAGGAAATTATATTATGTATTTTGAATCTTTAAGTGATTTCTTTGCCATGGGAGGCTATGCCTCATATGTATGGAGTGCATTTGGAATCACATTCCTCACGATGATCATTTTAGTGGTCGTAAGCGTTCGTCGTGGTAAGCAATTACTGAATGAAGTACAAGCTAAGATTGATCGTCAAGCTCGTATTGATGCAGCAAAAAATATGGAGAACACGCTATGAACCCGAGGCGCAAAAAGAGGCTAGGTATTGTCTTAGCGATCTTTTTTGGTATCAGTGCGACGGTTGGATTAATGGTTTACGCACTTAATCAGAATATGGATCTGTTCTATACACCTACTGAGCTGGTGAATGGCAAAGACGGTAAAAAGCCTGAAGTCGGTCAACGCTTACGTATTGGTGGTATGGTCGTCGTCGGTTCTGTCAAACGTGACAACGAATCACTGCGTGTCAGCTTCGATTTAGCTGATGTTGGCCCTAAGGTGACCATCTTATACGATGGTATCCTTCCTGATCTTTTCCGTGAAGGCCAAGGTATTGTTGCTCAGGGCGTTCTTAAAGATGCCACAACAATAGAAGCGTTTGAGGTGTTGGCAAAGCACGATGAAGAGTACATGCCAGCTGAAATTGCGGAAGCAATGAAGAAAACCCATGAGCCTTTGCAATACACGACTGAACAAAAAGAAGGAAATGCTCAATGATAGCCGAGATCGGCCATTTTGCGATGATCCTATCCTTGGGATTAGCATTGCTACTCAGTGTGCTCCCATTGTATGGGGCCGCTCGAAACAACACATTATTGATGAACAGCGCACGTCCATTGTCGTGGGGCATGTTCGGATTCTTAGCCATTTCGTTCTTTATTTTGTGTTACGCGTTTTACACGAATGATTTTACGATTCAATACGTAGCCAGTAATTCGAATAGCCAGCTTCCTTGGTACTATCGCATTACGGCGGTTTGGGGCGCTCATGAAGGTTCATTGCTGCTTTGGGTTCTTATCCAAGCCGGTTGGACGGTCGCGGTCGCGACCTTTAGCCGTGGCATGCCTCAAGAGTCTGTGGCTCGAGTATTGGCAATCATGGGTTTGATTACGGTCGGCTTTTTACTGTTCATTATCATCACGTCTAACCCGTTTCTACGTACATTGCCTTACTTTCCAGTCGATGGCCGTGACTTGAACCCGTTGTTGCAAGATCCGGGTTTGATTATTCACCCGCCTATGCTTTACATGGGTTACGTTGGTTTCTCTGTTGCGTTCTCTTTCGCCATTGCTTCTCTAATGACCGGCCGTTTAGATACGGCGTGGGCTCGTTGGTCTCGTCCTTGGACTATTGCGGCTTGGTTATTTCTAACAGTAGGTATTGCACTGGGTTCATGGTGGGCTTACTACGAACTTGGCTGGGGTGGCTGGTGGTTCTGGGATCCAGTAGAAAACGCTTCTTTCATGCCTTGGTTAGCGGGTACTGCACTGATGCACTCATTAGCAGTAACCGAAAAACGAGGCACGTTTAAAGCTTGGACAGTATTGCTGGCTATTTCGGCATTCTCACTGAGCTTACTCGGTACATTCTTAGTTCGTTCGGGCATCTTAGTATCGGTTCACGCATTTGCATCGGATCCTGCTCGCGGTATGTTTATTCTGGGTTTCTTGGTGTTTGTGATCGGTGGTTCACTGCTGTTGTTTGCAGTGAAAGGTGCATCAGTTCGTGTTCGTGGAAACTTTGATTTGGTTTCTCGTGAAAACGCACTGCTTGGTAACAACATCTTATTGATTGCAGCGCTTGTCGTTGTATTAGTCGGTACGCTACTGCCATTAGTTCACAAACAGTTAGGCTTGGGCTCGGTATCTATCGGTGCACCATTCTTTGATATGTTGTTCTTCTGGCTCATGATCCCGTTCTCTTTCCTACTGGGTATCGGTCCACTGATCCGTTGGAAACGCGACAACTTGTCTAAGTTGATTAAGCCAATGATCATTTCGGGCATTTTCTCGCTAGGTTTAAGCGCGCTAATGGTGACACTGCTGGCAGATCGCTTCAGTGGTACTGCTTTCGCTGGGTGGGTGATGTCATTCTGGATCATCTTCATGCATGGTTTTGAACTGCATGAGCGTGCGACTCACCGTCATACCTTCCTGAAGGGGCTCACTAAGCTGCCTCGTAGTCACTGGGCAATGATGTGTGGTCACATTGGTTTAGCGGTGACTGTGATTGGTATCGCGATGGTGCAAAACTACAGCATCGAACGCGATGTACGTCTGGCGCCAGGTGAAAGCTACCAACTTGAAGAGTACAGTTTCCTATTTACAGGTGTTCGTGACAAAGATGGTCCTAATTACGATGGTTACATTGCTGACTTTGACATTACCAAAGACGGCAAATACATCAACACGCTTCATGCTGAAAAACGTTTCTATACCACCGCTAAGTCTATGATGACTGAAGCGGCGATTGACCGTGGCGTAACTCGTGATCTATACATCGCAATGGGTGAGCGTTTAGACGACAACAAATCTTGGGCAGTACGTGTTTATTACAAACCATTTGTACGATGGATCTGGGCGGGCTCATTGATTATGTCGATTGGTGGTGTTATCGCGATGAGTGATCGTCGTTACCGTTTCCGTAAGCCAACGAAAAAGTCGGCTCAAGAGCAGGAGGCTTAATTCGAATGAACAAAAAGATTTTATTCATTCCTTTGATTGCGTTTATGGTTCTCGCTGGAATCTTTGCAACGCAATTGATGCGCAACCAGTCGGGCGACGACCCGACTAAGCTTGAATCCGTATTGATTGGTAAGCCTGTTCCCAAGTTCGGTCTGGAAGATTTGGAGCAACCTGGTAAGTTTCATGATCAAGCGATCTTTAAAGGTGAGCCATTGCTTCTTAATGTTTGGGCGACTTGGTGCCCGACTTGTTATGCAGAGCATTCCTATTTGAATAAGCTCGCAGATCAAGGCGTTAAAATTATTGGCCTTAACTACAAAGATGATCGCAATAAAGCAATCAATTGGTTAAACGAGTTGGGTAACCCTTATCTTATTAGTTTGTTTGACGGGAACGGCATGCTAGGGCTTGATCTCGGTGTGTATGGCGCACCTGAGACGTTCTTAATTGATGCGAACGGTGTGATTCGTTATCGCCATGTGGGTGACGTGAATCCAACGAATTGGGCAGCAACGCTTGAACCGATGTACCAAAAGTTGTTGGAGGAAGCGAAATGATCAAAAAGGTACTGATTGCTCTGTTCACGACGTTGGCCATTTGTGCATCGGTTTCGGCTACGCCTATCGAATTTCATGAATTTGATAACGTTGATCAAGAACAGCAGTTCAAAGAGTTGAGCCACACACTTCGTTGTCCTAAATGTCAGAACAACACAATCGCAGATTCGAATGCTGAGTTAGCGGTCGATTTGCGCCAAAAAGTGTATGAGATGACAAAAGACGGCAAATCAAAGCAAGACATTATTGATTACATGATTGCTCGTTACGGTAATTTTGTGACCTACAATCCGCCGTTGACATTAGCTACATCAATCCTTTGGCTTGGCCCGTTTGCGGTGGTTGTGTTTGGATTTGGTCTGATCATTTTACGAAGTAGAAAGTCAAAAGCAGTAGAGTCAGACAAAGACTGGGATGCAAACAAAGAAGCACGTTTAAAAGCGTTACTCGACGAAGAGAACGACGGAGATAAACAGTAATGACTCTATTTTGGATTTCTACCATTATCCTTTCGTTAGCGGCGATTTTACTGATTGTTTTGCCTTTCATTAATAAGAAAGCAAACGATGATCAAAGGCTTCGTGACGAGTTGAATAAAGCGTTCTATAAAGATCGTTTAGTTGAGTTAGAGGTTGAAGCTGAAGAAGGCCTTGTTGATAACCAACAGGAGCTGATCGCTGATCTTAAGCAATCTTTACTTGATGATGTTCCGGAGCAGAAAGAGGTCAAGCAAGCCGCCATTTCTACCGTTTCTGTCGTGGTACCTTCCGTTATTCTTGTTCTGGTCGTGACTTATGGAATGTACTTTAAGTTTGGCGCATTGGATAAAGTGCAACACTGGCAAGATGTGACTTCAAACCTTCCTGAGTTGTCCAAAAAGCTTATGTCATCAGAAGGCGGAGCGCTAACAGATGATGAATTAGAAGATTTGACGTTGGCACTGCGCACGCGTCTTCATTACCAACCACAAGATTCAACCGGTTGGTTGCTGCTTGGACGAATTGCTCTTGCCAATCGCGATGCTGAAACCGCCAAAGATTCGATGGAGCGCGCGTACAAGCTTGAGCCGAATAATCAAGATGTTCAGTTAGGTTTTGCTCAAGCACTGATGCTTTCGCCTGATGAAGCGGATCAAAACCAAGCGCGTTTGATTTTGAGTCGTTTGATTCAAAACGACTACGTCGACTTACGTGTATTTTCACTGCTCGCGTTCGATGCATTCGAACGTCAAGATTACCCAAGTGCTGTTAAATATTGGAGCATCATGCAGCAGATGATTGGTCCACAAGACAGTCGCTATGAGATGTTGTCACGCAGTATAGAAAGTGCGCAGAAGAAAATGGGGGATACCATGGGGGTCGCTCAAGGTAAGAGTGTGGCAGTCACCCTTGAGCTGGCAAGCGACATTAATGTCGATCCTAAGTCGGTACTGGTTGTCTCCGTCCACAGAGCCGATGGTTCGCCAATGCCGGTAGCTGCAGCGCGTTATCCGCTGGGGACTTTCCCTCGGACTGTTGTACTGGATGATGACAATAGCATGATGGAAGGACAGAAATTGTCTAGCCTTGAAACTTTGATGGTTAGAGCTAGGCTTGATAGTGACGGTAACGTTTCAACCCGAGAGGGTGATTGGTATGGTGAGAGTGACGTGGTTGAACTGGGGTCACCCGTTACCATTGACATCAATAAACAATATTGATCATGACTTTGCATAAGTGTTAACTATTCCGATTTAGCGACAAACGGTATAGACTTATGCAAACAATTGAGGTCAGCGATTGCTGGCCTCTCTTATTATTATACCAAGCGAGGGTGAGCCGTGGCTTACTGCGATTGGTATTGTTATTCCTTATGGAAAAGGTGTTATGTCTATCCGTGTTTTAAGACTTTCGGGTTTACTCGTTATCGCAAGCTTTATGGTGGGCTGTTCTAGCGCACCAGAAGAGAGCCAGAGTGAAGGGAACGTTGCAGCGTCTGAATATGTCAAAGAGTCTCACCCCAACGATCCTTTTGAAAGTTTCAACCGAGCGATGTGGGACATCAACTATGAGTATTTAGATCCTTATTTGGTTCGCCCTGTGTCTCTTGCTTATGCTGACTATACACCGGTACCTGTTCGTTCTGGCATCTCCAACTTTTTAGCTAACCTAGATGAACCATCGAGCATCGTGAACAACCTAATGATGGGCAATGGCGAAAAAGCACTCGACCATTTTAACCGTTTTTGGTTGAACTCTACGTTTGGTCTTTTAGGGTTAATTGATATTGCTAGCGAAGCGGGTATCACTAAGTATGACGAAAAATCGTTTGCTGATGCGATTGGCCATTACGGGGTTGGGAATGGACCGTACTTCATGGTGCCGGGTTATGGGCCGATTACCACTCGTCAAGTGGCCGAGCAAGTGGATAGCTTGTATGTTCCTTTATCCTTTTTGAATTTTTGGGCGAGTGTAGGTAAGTGGGCGTTTGAAGGTATGGAGAAACGAGCTCGGTACGTACCTCAGGAGTCACTATTGGAAGACTCTCCGGACCCATATGCGTTAACACGAGATGTTTACCTTCAACGTCGTGACTTTAAAGCCGAGATCGCTCCTGAAGACGTTGATCTGGAAGAAGAAGACCTCATTGACGGATACCTAGAAGATTACTAGAAACACGATTTAGAAAATCGATAAAAGAAAGGCTCGATGTTGAAAACAACATCGAGCCTTTTTAATGTTTGTTAGTTTAAGTCAGTAAACAGTTTAGAAACGGTAGTTCGCTTGGATACCCACTAGCCAGATGCTCCCTGTTGCCTCGCCTTCGAAGCTGCCACCAAATAAATCAGCGGCTGGATCTTTTTCATGCATCTTAGCGTCTTTCGCTAGGATGTAAGTAAAGCCTGCATCTAGAGTCAGTTGCTCAGACCATTGGTAGCCGGCACCAATACTTAACCAAGTACGATCTGTTTCTGGAATCGTCGCTGTACGATGCTCTTCACTTACTGCTGAAGTATCGTATGCGATACCAGAGCGTAGAGCCAGTTTAGGTGTCATTTGGTAAGTGGTACCAATGGCAAAACGGTAGTTGTCTTCCCAGTTTTCTTGTTTGATGTCTTGTGAGCTCGCAGGTCCAAACTCAGGAATGTCGGCAACAAGTTCTTTAAAGCTGCTCCAATTCGTCCAGTTGACACTTGCGTGCAGCGCGACTTTTTCTGTTAGTTGATGAAAACTCGCTAGCTCAGCTGTCGCTGGTAATGCGAGTTGCAGTGAACCGTTATATTGTGATTTCACCGGCGTGCCTAAACGCGTAGCTACAGCGTCAAAGCCTACGCCTTTTGCATGGCCTTCAAGTGTAAGGTTGACTTCTGACTTGTAGGTAAAGCCTAGGCGGTTATTCTCGTTGATCTGCCAAGCCGTACCAACTTGCCAACCCCATGCCGTATCATCGCCTTCCATGTATTTTAAAGCAGTGCCTACAGGTAAAGGAACTAGAGAGTTCGCCGCTGATGCCGCACCGAAGTGACCATCAGCCATTACGTAGCGAAGGCCACCACCAATAGATACGCTGTCTAGAACTTGGTAAGCAGCATTTAGGTTAAGCTCCATTGTGGTCACTTTTGCTTCGTTACCGTGGTTTGCGCCACCGAAGTCTTTACCTAGGTCTGTTTCCATACCGTAGTTCGTACCCGCAGCAAAGCCCAATGCAAACTTGTCGTTGTACTTATGAGAAACATAAAAGTTTGGAATGACTGCACTGTGGGCAAAATCGCTAGAATTTGATGGAGTAGATTGTCCCATCATAGACGTAGAAGTACCGTCGATGTCGATGTTTGGATCAACATAGATAGCACCAACCGAAACCTGAGTACCTTCTAGGTAAGTCAGCATTGCAGGGTTACGCCATTGTGCGTCTGCACCGTCAGCCATTGCCGCTTCACCTGCGTATGCACGTCCTAGGCCTGTTGCTGAGTATTCGGCTAGTTGAAAACCAGCGGCGTAAGTTGCGGAAGATACCGAAAATAGTCCAGCTGCCACTGCTGCACATAGAAGAGTTTTATTCATTTTCATTGTTATGTTCGCTGAATCATAAGTGTTTAGTGGCGTGATTCTACGTTTAGAGTCATTACTTTAAAAATGTAATTCGAACAAAATGGTGTTTTAGGGATTAAATGAGTAAATTTGGTTAATTACTAGAGAAATCATCTGAATGTTTCGGTTGTGTTGTGAAGTTTGAGCGTACACTTGTAGTCATAATTTACCCTTCGAGGCTACAGCTGTAAGCCTAAATTGATGCTAGTCAGTGATTTAGGCAATAAAAAAGGGTCGCATCAAGCGACCCTTTGGGATTGATAGCTTAGCTTATATTAGAAGCTACGGCTGTACTGTAGACCAAACAGAATAGCATCAGCGTGCGTTGTTGCTGTTAGTGGAGTACCTGCAGAGTTTTCTTCAACTTTTACATCATCACCTAATAGGTATGTGAAACCTAAATCAACATTAGAAGCTGTGTCGATGTGGTATGTGAAACCCGCAGATAACCATTGACGATCAGAATCTGGAACAGAGATAGAAGTTAGTGAATCTTGTGCACTCGTGTCGTACATGTAACCAGCACGAAGTGTCCAATCAGTGTTTAGGTAGTAAGTACCACCAATCGCATAGTGCCAGCCATCTTGCCATTTGTAATCTTTTTGGTAAACACCACCATTTGCTTGCGCAAGTCCCGCAGCGATCGTTGACTTCGTTGTGCTAAGGTTTTCAAAATCGATTGAGTCAAATGCGCTCCAACCTATCCACTGCACAGAGTAGTGAACTGCGAACTTGGTGTCTTTAATTTTGTGGTAACCAGAGAATTCAGCGATGTCAGGTAGAGGAAGTGTAATCTCTTGACCATCATCATCTTCTGCTGTGAACTCTGGACTGTAACGGTAAGATAGACCAAAACGGTTATTTTCATCGAGCTCGTAAACGGTACCGATGTTGAAGCCAACTGCCCAACCCGTTGCAGCGTCGACGTCCAGAAGAGGTGTTCCTAAAGGAATATTACCAGCTTGCATGCCGACACCTGAAGTACGTTTCATTGTACCTTGGCCATAGATAAGATCTAAGCCAGCACCAAAGCTCCATTGGTCATTCAGACGGTAAGAGCCCGCTAGACCAAAGTTGATGCTCTTAACGTCAGTTAAGCCACCGTATTCAGCTGCAGGGTAGCTGTCTTCAAACTCTGTTTTAGTACCAAAATTTGAGTAAGCGTTCACACCCCAAGCAAATTGGTCATTGACTGGAACGATTAAGTGGATGTTAGGAGCGATTGACGTGTCACCCACATCATCTGTATCACCAACCGGAACTGCACCACCAACGTAATTTACGTCTTTAACTTCGATCATAGAAGTGATGCTTTCAAAACCAAGAGAAAGCTCCGTTTTGTCAAACAGTGCCATTGCCGCTGGGTTACGTGCCATTACTGACGCGTTATCTGCGATGACGGCATCACCAGCGAAAGCACGGCCGATGCCCGTTGCTGATTGTGCGTTAAGTTGGAAACCGGCTGCCATCGCTTGCGAAGATGCCAGTGTGATTGTTACTGCTAAAAGAGACTTTTTAAACAGACGCGTGTTGTTGGTAGTCATGCATTTATTCCTTTATATATCCGCCTCTACAGGGCGATTAATTTGAGCAATTGCTCAATGGTGGCTGATCCTATTCGCAAGTATACGATATACAAATCCGACCATTGGAGATTTTGAGTGGAAAATTATGGAAATGACGTCTATCTGGCACGAAAATGGTGATAAATGCTGTTTTTTAGAGTTTTAAATCTAAAGTTATTGGGTTGGTGAATGATTTTCGGTTTATTGATACACAAAGCCCAGCGATATCAAGAATATAATCGCTGGGCCTTTTATTACGGGGTTTTGAGAGCACATTAGCTCATTGGTTTAATCATTTTTGTCAGCTTTTCGGCGATCTTAGTCACGTCTTCGCCCTTTTCTCCGACAAGGATGAGACTGCTGCCATCGATGGGGGTTATTGAACCAGACATGCCTTTTTCATCAAAGTCGAGGGATTTTTCTGTTGGAATCCCGGTTAAAAACAGTGTTACTTTGCCTTTTTCACCTTGAAAAACCATGTGAATTGCGTTGGACTTTCCGAAACCACAATGGTTTAGGTAATAAACGTGATAGGGAAAATCTTCATCAAACTGAAATGAAAATGGGTTCATCTTGGCATTGATTTGCTGTGATGTGACTTGTTCATCCAGTACATTCACAAAGCTATTTTCATCAATAACATGTTTGATTGCTGTATCTGCCAAGCTTGCTTGGGCGGGTGACACGAGTGCACTCTTCCAGTTAATTTGGCCAACCAATAAACCGGCAACGAATGCTACAGACGCGGCCATCGTTATTGCTCGTCGAGCAAAAGTCGGTCTTACGACATTGCTTTCTTCACTGGAGGGTTGATTGAACAGAATACGATCAGCGAGATCGTCTGGTACATCCACATTCATCGCAGAGTGGATCTGTTTATCAAGTGATAGTACGTCGTCTAAGAAGTGACTATTGGTTTGACTGTTTGCTGCCGCATCAATGATATCTGGTGTGCGTTGTTTAGGTTCCGACAATACACGACGACGAAATTCCAAATCATCCATTATGTTGCCCCCTCTCTGCCTCTTCTCTATCCAACTTCTCTTTCAACTGGTTTCGAGCTCTGAATAAACGTGTCATTACCGTGTTTTTGTTGAGATCGAGAATATCGGCGATCTCATCACCACTAAATCCCCCAATCACTTGCAAGAAGAGAGGTTCACGATAATCGACTTCGAGTTTCATGATCTGTACTTGCAACCATTGGTGCTGATGGTGTGGGTCATCACTGACACTAGCATCGTTACTGTGATCGTCGATATCGACCAGATCAAATTGTTTGCGTTCAAAGCGTCGAGCATTCTCGCGTCTCAAGATGGTAATTAGCCAAGACTTAGCGGCTTTTTCATCTTGTAGGCTATCGAGTGACTTCCATGCGCGAAGGCAAGTCTCCTGTACTAAATCTTCGGCGATGCTTTTGTCTTTGCACAACCAATAGGCGTAGCGAAAGAGGTCACGATGATAGGCTCGTACGAGCGCTTCGTATTTTCTTTGTTTGTCCATATCAGAGTTGACCGGACGCCTGCTTGTTTTCTTTCCAAACATTTTTATTATTGACACACGAGCCTCCATAATTGCTCTGCGTACAGTTATCCTCTATACGTTGTGCTTCGTTTTTATATTTTTTAGAGTTAACGCCCGGCAGGAAATCGTAAAATCACATTAAAATTGATCTACTTCAAAATTTAAGGCCTCGAACAAGTTATAGTACATCTTGTCGTCTAGTTAGTCATTCGTGACTAGCATGTTGAGCAAGACGACACTTCCTTTTGAAGGCTGACTTTACTTTCTCCTAATCAGGAAACTGATTATTTCAATTGGCGTTAAGTTAATTGCTTTATATACATTCCGACCACACAACTTCGTGTGGTTTTTTTTTGCCTCAAGAAATCATTCCCTACATTGCGATAACAGTTTTGGCTTACAATAGTTTAGTCTCTTACGACAACCTTTCCCCAAAAAAGGTTCGCCTGAATGTGCAGTTATATTTTCAAACAGTGAGATACTCGTATCACGTTTATTTAAACGCTTGTTTGATTTAATTAACAACTTCTTTACAATACCTCAGGTCAGACCTCTTAACTCAAAGGAGAAACCATGGGCAAACAGGAAGTCAAAACACGTTCCGGAGAACGTGTCGCCGTTGTCGCTGGATTACGAACCCCATTCGCTCGTCAGAGCACAGAATTTAGTCAAGTGCCCGCTGTTGACCTTGGCAAAATGGTTGTGAGCGAGATGCTTGCCCGAACGGATGTTGATCCTGCACTCATTGAACAAGTTGTGTTCGGTCAAGTGGTGCAGATGCCGGAGGCACCGAATATTGCGCGTGAAATTGTGCTTGGTACAGGCATGGATATTAATACCGATGCTTACAGTGTGACGCGTGCTTGTGCAACGAGTTTTCAAGCTGCTGTTAACGTGACCGAAAGTATAATGGCAGGCACGATTGATGTCGGTATTGCGGGTGGTGCGGATTCTTCTTCTGTATTGCCAATTGGTGTTTCGAAGAAGCTCGCGGCAAACCTATTGGCGTTAAGCAAAACGAAAACGCTAGGTCAAAAGCTGAAGATTCTTAAAACACTTTCAGTTAAAGATCTGATGCCAGTACCACCGGCGGTAGCCGAATACTCGACAGGCCTATCCATGGGACAAACGGCCGAGCAGATGGCTAAGACCCATGGTATTACTCGCGAAGCTCAAGATGCACTGGCTCACCGTTCTCACTCGTTGGCTTCTCAAGCATGGAAAGAAGGCAAGATTCAAGACGAAGTGATGACGGCATTCCCTGCGCCTTATAAAAACTACCTCGCGGAAGACAACAATATTCGCCATGACTCAACGGTTGAAGGCTACGCTAAGCTGCGTCCTGCTTTTGATAGAAAGTACGGCAGTGTAACCGCTGCCAATGCTACGCCGCTGACTGATGGCGGTGCGGCGGTGATGTTGATGCGCGAAGGTAAAGCGAAGGAGCTAGGCTTAGAAGTGCTTGGCTATATTCGTGGTTATGCGTTCTCAGCAATTGGTGTTGAAACGGATATGTTGATGGGGCCAACGTACGCGACCGCTCAAGTACTAAAGAACACCGGTCTAGAGTTATCTGATCTAACCTTGATTGAGATGCACGAAGCATTTGCAGCACAAGTGTTGGCTAACGTTAAAATGTTCGCCAGCGATGAGTTTGCTCAGAAGAACCTTGGCCGCGACAAAGCGATTGGTGAGATTGATATGGAGAAGTTCAACGTGCTGGGTAGTTCCATTGCTTATGGACACCCGTTTGCGGCGACAGGGGCGCGAATGATGACTCAAACACTGCGTGAACTGAAACGTCGCGGTGGCGGCTTGGCACTGAACACGGCGTGTGCGGCTGGTGGTTTAGGTGCAGCAATGATCTTGGAGGTGGAATAATGTCTACGACTCTTGATGCAACAACAGAAAAAGAAATCGTCGCTCAACCCGATTCAACGTCTGCGACTGAATCAACCAAAAACAAAGCGACAGCGTTCTCTCTTAATATCGATGAACAAGATATTGCATGGCTTGCGATCGATGTGCCAAACGAGAAAATGAACACGCTGCAAGCGGCTTTTGCTGAAGAAATGAAAGCCATCTTCGAGCAACTCAAAGAAAAGCAGAGCCGAATTAAGGGTTTAATCGTTCATTCTCTCAAGCCAGATAACTTTATCGCGGGTGCGGATGTACGAATGCTGGATGCGTGTAAAACGGCTGATGAAGCACAGTCTTTAGCTCGCCAAGGGCAGGAGATGTTTCAAACACTTTCAGATCTTCCGTACCCTGTCGTCGCAGCAATACATGGTCCATGTTTAGGCGGCGGGTTAGAACTGGCTCTTGCGTGTGATTACCGGGTATGTACCGATTCAGACCAAACCCGTCTTGGCCTGCCAGAAGTTCAGTTAGGTTTATTGCCTGGCTCTGGTGGCACACAGCGCCTTCCTCGTCTAATTGGTTTGCTGCCATCACTCGATCTTATTCTAACGGGTAAACAACTGCGTGCTAAGAAAGCAAAATCACTTGGGGTTGTGGATGCTTGTGTACCTGAAACCATCTTGCTTGAAGTGGCTAAAAGCTATGTTGAAAAGAATTCAGGTGGCAAAAAAGGTAAGCGTCTTGCGTCTAAAAAACGGGCTTCAGCCAAAGAAAAACTGATTTCACGTACTGGGTTGGGGCGCAAAGTGATTTTTGAACAAGCTTCTAAGAAGACAAATCAGAAAACACGCGGCAATTACCCAGCAGCAGATGCGATCCTCGATGTGATTCGTTATGGCTTGGAGAATGGCTTTGATAAAGGCCTTCACTATGAAGCGAAGCGTTTCTCAGAACTGGTGATGACTGCTGAATCCAAAGCCCTGCGTTCGATTTTCTTTGCAACCACGGAAATGAAAAAAGAACACGGCGCAGACGCAGAACCGAAAGCGGTGAAACGTATTGGTGTGCTAGGCGGCGGTCTAATGGGTGCAGGTATTAGTCATGTGAGTGTGGCAAAAGCGAAAGTGCCAGTGCGTATTAAAGATGTATCAAATGAAGGTGTGCTTAATGCGCTTAACTACAACTATCAGTTGTTCGATAAGCAGCGTAAACGTCGAATTTTGAGTAGAGCGGGTCTTGAAAGTAAGATGCTTCAGTTGGCTGGTGGTATCGACTTTACCAGCTTTAACCACACCGACGTGGTGATTGAAGCCGTGTTTGAAGATCTTGAGCTTAAGCAATCAATGGTTGCGGACATTGAAGCCAATGCTAAGCCAGAGACAATCTTTGCGACTAATACGTCTTCTTTGCCAATCCATAAGATTGCAGAGAAGGCGCTGCGACCAGAAAATGTGGTTGGCCTGCATTACTTCAGCCCTGCCGAAAAAATGCCGCTGGTTGAAGTTATTCCTCATGAAACAACGTCAGAAGAGACGATTTCGACAGTGGTTGCATTAGCGAAGAAGCAAGGTAAAACCCCAATTGTTGTTAAAGATACGGCTGGCTTCTATGTGAACCGTATTCTTGCGCCGTACATGAACGAAGCGGCGCATCTGTTATTGGCGAATGAGCCGATTGAAAAACTTGATAGCGCATTATTGGACTTCGGTTTTCCGGTCGGCCCGATCACCTTGCTCGATGAAGTGGGGGTTGATATTGGTGCGAAGATCATTCCGATTTTAGTCAATGAGCTTGGCAACCGTTTCCAAGGCCCAGATGTGTTCGATGTTCTTTTGAATGACAACCGTAAAGGCCGTAAGAGTGGTAAAGGTTTCTATACTTACAAGGGCAAAAAGAAGGAAGTCGATAAGTCAGTTTACAAGCTGCTTAAGCTGCAACCGGAACCTAAGTTGAGCGATAACGACATTGCTCTGCGTTGTGTGTTACCCATGCTGAATGAAGCGGTCCGTTGTCTTGATGACGGTATTATTCGCAGCCCTCGTGATGGTGATATCGGTGCGATTTTCGGTATCGGTTTCCCGCCATTTTTAGGTGGCCCGTTCCGCTATATGGATCAAGTCGGCATTAAATCTCTGGTTGAGATGATGAACGACTTCGCGAAGAAATACGGTGATCGTTTTGCGCCATGTGATGGTCTGTTAACGCGTGCTGGTTTGGATGACTCTTTCTACAAGTAACTTTCTCGCGCGCTGATGATGAAGCCCGCATCAAACGATTGATGCGGGCTTTTTATTGAGTGTCGATTTATCATTTATCCGTGAAGATCGTAGTCTTTAGGGCGTAATTGAAATTCATCAATAGAGCCAATTTCCACCCCGACGGATAATTTTTCTTCAGTGTCGTGAGCGTTACCTTGTGCGTGCATAATTAGACGATTCGCCGTACGTGGTTTGAGCTGGTTGACCACAAAACGGATCATATCAGAGCGAGTTAGCCCTTTTAGCTCTTCAAGCACACGTTCTCTTTGGTTGAATTCGACGTCTTTATTGCCAATCGCCACCCATAAGCGCTGAGCACGTCCTCGCAATGTGGTATCTGGGGTTGAAATCTGATTCCATAAGCCCCGTTTACTGCTGTGCCATTGATAATCATTAAGTTCCAACAACACCATGTAAAAGGCATTGAGGAATTCATCAATCGAAGCGAGTAGGTCGACCGGGGCCGCATTGGGTGACTGCACGTACAATACAATACCGGGATGGCGATTGAGTGGCATATTCCCAGTCCCAACCATATAACCTAGCTGTTGTTTGGTACGTATTTCATGGAAGAAAGTCGCCGACATGAGGTGATTGGCTAATGAATATAGTGCAATGCTGTTAGGTAAGGTATCGGGACATTGATAATAGACCACAATCGCAGAATCATCTTGATTGCAGGCGACTTCACGTTGAAAGCTGCCGTTTTCGCCAAGCATGATCAATGGGCGTAGTGACTCTTCGTAGGCTTGGCCTTGAACACGCAGCGCATCTTTTAGGTTTTCAGCCATCTTGTGGGCATCGTTTTTTTGCCAGTCACCATAGACAAACATTTCTATGTGCAGTTCGGCCAAAATCGCTTGCACAAAAGAAGACAGTTCATCCACCTCTATCGTTTCTAATGCTTCAATTAAAACGGAATAGGGCGGATTATTGGGCTGAAGTATTCCAGTCATCGTATTAAACAGCTGCGAAATAGGCCGATCTTGTGATGTGTTATTCCAGTTTCTGAGCAGCTGATTTTTAATTGTTGTGAAGCGTGCCGGACTAAAGTCGCGAGCTTGGAAACGTTCAATAATCATGTTGAGCAGTTGTGGCTGCTTCTCGCTGAACCCTGAAAGCGTGAGCGTAACACCGCCCTGATGGGTATACATGTTGTAACCCATGCCGGCAATCTCAGCTTGATACGTATCTTTTTCAAGCGAGTCTAAGAACATCTCAACACAGACGCGTGTCTTAACGATGTTTCTTGGGCTTGATACCGAATGTGGGCTGTCGATGGCAATATACACGACACCTTTGGGTACTCGAAACTGGTGGTCTTGCAGGTGCCACAATTTAAAGCCGTCGAGCTGTTCCAACAATTGTGGGTATTGAGTGTCATCTTCGAGCTCTTTTGGGTCTAACTCATAGCAAATAAACGGGTTTTTACTTGGCAGTTCAAACTTCCAGCCGGGGTTGATACTCGTAAAACATTGGGTTTGTTCTGGGCTAAAAGGCGTGACAGAGTAGGGGGTAAAGTACCATTTTGCTTTTCTATCATATTCGAAGCCTTGGGCAATGATGGTTGCACGCATATTGTCGACGGATAAGTAGGGAAGTAAAGAGCGTTGTAACTCTTCGTCAAAGTGCGACATCTTATAATCGCCATACACCACATCTTGTTCTTGGTAGTGCTGCATGTTGATCACAAGATGACTGACGATATCAAGCGGCCTTGCTGGCTCTTGAAAGCGGAATGCGGATTCTAAAACAGCACGTTTTTCTAAGTAGCGCCACTCTTCAATCCCTTGCTGTTCAATGAGCTTGATGTATTGGAAGACGGCTTGGATGATGCTGTCGGTTTTTGTTAAACCCTTCATCGTCAATGAACAATTGACGGTGAAGTCACGGTAGTTACTGCTGCTTGCTCCGCCTCCCGCTGATAGGGAGGTAATCCAACCTTTCTCTTTGAGTTGCATCATTAAGCTGCCTTCACCTTCATAACCTAAAAGATGGGCAAAGAACGACAAGGGTTTAATGCCGTAGTGTGCATCCATATTCGGCATCGGGAAGGTTAAGATAAGTTTTCGTACTTCTTTTATCGGCTCAACACGGACTTGAATACCCGTGCTTAGCTCGCCAACAATCGGCACTTCAACCTTTTTGCCTTGTAAGTGGTGATTGGGAATTGAGCTAAAACGTTTTTCCACCCAGCTTTGCATCTCATCTAATGACTGATTGCCAGACAGTGTCAGCGTCATCAAGTCAGCAGAGTACTGTTGCTGGTGGAAAGCTAAGATCTCTTGTCGAATCGTCTCACCGTTTCTGTCACCCAAGGTATCGATATTACCGACAGAAAATTTTGAGAATGGATGATTGTGGTTCACTAACTCTTTGGTCACCTGATACAAGCGGCGAGAATCGTCATTGAGTTTCATTTTATATTCGGAATCAACGGCTTGACGCTCTTTATCTAACGCTTCCTCATTGAACAAGGGAGCAGTAAAAAACTGGCTAAAGCGATCGAGTGCGCTTTTAAATGCATTTAATTCAACATCAAAAAAGAAGCAAGTATGTTCTGTTCCCGTCCAAGCATTGTTACTGCCACCATGTTGGCTGATAAAGCTTTGGAATTCCCCGATCTTTGGATACTTTTCTGTTCCCAAAAAGAGCATATGCTCTAAATAATGAGCTAAGCCCTCTCTATCTGAAGGGTCATCAAAGTGCCCGACATTCACTGCGAGTGCGGCAGCCGCTTTTTGAGCGTTCTGATCGTGAACTAGCAGTACTCGTAATCCGTTATTTAGTGTTAGGTAACGGTATTGATGTTCATCGTTGGGGCTTAAATGCACAGGAGCATCTCCAGATAAGGTAGTTTTTAAATTATGTACTCGATGATTCGGCGTGCAAACCTAGAAATCATATTTTGGGATATGAAAGGCTTTTTGGCGACTTCAACAGACTTTTATCGATTTTTATCAGTGATTTATTTTCTTTTACCAAGATTGTTAAGAAAGTCGAACTCTTTAGCAAGTGACTTGATATAATTATTTATATAGACTTTGCTTTCTCTGGATGGAGAGACCAACGCTAAGTAGCGTATCGCTGATATGGGATATATCGACTTTCGACATGTTACGAAGACAGGACTGAACATGAAAATATTCATAATGCGCCACGGAGAAGCAGAACATTTTGCTAACTCTGACGCTGAACGAGCGTTAACAAAGCGCGGTAAAATCGCGTCTCTTGCTGTGGCTCAAGCAGCCGCTGAGCAAGGGTTTAATCAGTTCGATAAAGTGCTTGTCAGCCCATATTTAAGGGCACAAGAAACGTGGTTAGAGATCTCTCAGGTGTTTTCCGGAAAGAAAGTCGAAATCAGTGATGATATTACCCCTTATGGTATATCCAGTGATGTGTTCGATTTGACTCTAGCGCTGGCCGACGTAGAAAAGCTTGAGACCATTTTATTTGTTTCTCATTTACCTCTTGTGGGCTATTTAACGGCAGAGTTTGTGACTGGTATGGCTCCACCTATGTTCCCAACTTCAGGGCTAGCTTGTATTGAATTCGACCTTGAGAAACAAACTGGTGAGTTACTTTTTAACATCAATCGATAGTTCAGGTTGATACGACTTTTAAAAGTGAAAGATCAGCGAGAAAAGGGCATCTCAATGGTTTGAGATGCCCTTTTTGTTTTTTGATATGAGGATGAATTCGTAAACCTGAATTACTTATCAGGAACGGCAAGCAGTACCAACAGCGCACCATGACCACCGAACTCTAACGGTGCTTGGTGAAAAGCCATAACATCAGGGTGCTGTGCTAACCACAACGGTACTTTTTGTTTAAGAATATGCTTACCAATACCGTGTTGTACACAAGCACAGGCGACACTCTCTTTAACGCAGTGAGCGATCATGGCTCCCAGCTCGCGCTTTGCTTCTTGCTGTGTCATACCATGCATATCGAGATAGACGTCAGGCACGTAAACCCCACGGCGTAGTCGCTTGACTTCATATTTAGAGACATCATCACGCGAATAACGCGTTGGACCCTCTTCGCTAAGGTGCGGAATGAACTCATCCGAGAAATAAAACTCGCTATCACTGGCTTGTCTTGTTGTTCGAGTCATTTCTTTTTGCTTTGCATCTCTTTTTGGCTGCTGGATTATGGTATCCTGTTGCAACTTTTTAACGCCCTTTACTGCCTCGCTGAACAGGGCGAAATCGTCATCAAAGTTGGTGTCTTTTTTGCTCATCAGGTTATGAATTCTAATTAGAAACGTAATTAGCAGTATTGTAGCGCTTTTCGGAGACAATTTTGGATAAGATTTTTGTAGAAGAAGCGGTATCAGAACTACACACGCTTCAAGATGTGATTCGTTGGACCGTTAGCCGCTTTAACGCAGCGGGCTTATTTTATGGTCACGGTACGGATAACGCGTGGGATGAGGCGGTACAACTTATTTTGCCTACTCTTTATCTACCGATTGATGTTCCAGCGCATGTGATGAACTCTCGTTTAACGAGTAGTGAACGTTTACGCATCGTTGAGCGCGTGATTAAGCGTATCAATGATCGCACTCCAACCGCTTATCTAACCAATAAAGCTTGGTTCTGTGGTCTTGAGTTTTTTGTTGATGAACGCGTGCTTGTGCCTCGTTCGCCAATTGGTGAGTTGATCGAAGCTCAGTTTCAACCATGGTTAACTGAAGAGCCAATCCGCATCATGGATATGTGTACGGGCAGTGGTTGTATTGCTATTGCTTGTGCTCACGCATTTCCTGACGCTGAAGTCGATGCGATTGATATTTCTACTGATGCATTGCAAGTGGCTGAGCAGAACATCCAAGATCACGGTATGGATCAACAAGTGTTTCCAATCCGTTCCGATCTTTTCCGCGATTTGCCAAAAGAAAAATATAACCTGATCGTATCAAATCCACCTTACGTGGACGAAGAAGATATGAACAGCTTGCCTGATGAGTTTACTCATGAGCCGGAGCTTGGCCTAGCAGCAGGGACTGACGGACTTAAATTGGTTCGCCGTATCTTGGCTGACGCACCAGATTACCTAACAGAGAATGGTATTCTGATCTGTGAAGTGGGCAACTCAATGGTTCACATGATGGAGCAGTATCCAGAGCTTCCATTTACTTGGATCGAATTCTCAAACGGTGGTCACGGTGTCTTCATGATCACTCGCGAGCAGCTCGTCGCTCATGCAGACGAGTTCTCTATCTACAAAGGCTAGGTTGCTGCTCGTTTTTAGCTTAAAGATAAAGCTTGAAACTTCAGGTTAGAACTTTGTAAGGCGTTCTATTTTAGTCGTTTAAATTTAAACGCTGTGCAGCGATGCATGGCGTTTTTTATTGCCGAAATTTAGCAGGGAAGGTATCTACAAAAGCAGAACTCGCTCAATATTCAGTTGCTTAATATAAATAGCTATTGCATATTAATGCTCAATGTTTAGCCTGTTTAGTGAGTTAAGGAGAATTCGCGATGAGCTTTGATACATGGATTTATTATTTGTTGGCAGTGTTGATTTTAACCGCCTCACCGGGGCCAAGCTCTTTGTTGTGTATGACTAAGGGGGTGCAATCGGGCTTCACGCTATCGATATTCACGGCCTTGGGGAGCTTAACAGCCATTACCGGGATCCTAACCTTATCATTTACCGGTTTAGGGGTAATCATTGCCTCGTCGGAAGTGGTATTTAACGTAATTAAATGGACCGGTGCAGCTTATCTTATTTATCTCGGTTGGAAGTCGCTACGCTCTAGCCAACAAGATTACGAGCAGCAACCTAATCAAACCAGCGTTTCTCAATCCGTTAAAGAAAGCGCTGCGCAGCATTATTTAAGTGGTTTTATTGTTGGTGCAAGTAATCCCAAAGCTATCCTGTTTTTTACCGCACTTTTCCCTCAGTTTATCGATCCATCGATCGCACTATTCCCTCAGTTTATCGTGTTTGCTTTGACCTTCGCTGTGATGGAATTGTCTTGGTTGTTGGTGTATGCCTATTTAGGGGCCAAATCGTCAAATTGGTTATTCGCTAAAGGTCGAGCTAAGGTTTTTAATCGCGTTACTGGAGGCGTGTTTATTGGGGCCGGAGCATTGCTTTCGACGACAAGTCGAGCATAGCGTGTTGATTTATCAAATGACTAAAGAGTGACCGAAGTTTCTTGGTACTGTCATAAAAGGTTAACACTAATATGCTTGCTGATATCGGCATAAAGTCGATATATTGGTGTTACACCATCACGTTCTCGAGGAGAGATATATGCAGCATCAAGAAATGATTCAACACAGTCACTTTGGCGTTATCAGTCGCATTTGGATTTTCTCTACCCTTTCTCTTGTGGGTATTCTTACTCTAATGTAGTCAGCTTCATGGCTCTATATTTTCAGTTTTTATTATGAACTCACTTGTTAAAAAGTCTTCAAAGTCAGAACTCTTTCTCTTATAAATGTGGCTTTTCTCATCAGGTTAGCCACTTAACTTTTCCTAAGTCATTTTCTTCTAGTCGTCACTCCCTTCAGTCTGCTTCTTCTCTTAAGTCACTACTTTCTTGCAGTGGATTAGTTTGTCACCTTCTCGCGATAAAGAGCGCCATCACACTTCTGAAGTTGTTATCAAATTGTGATAATCTTAAATTATCTTTCATCTACAGTGTGCCTCTCATGTCTGTTTGGGATTCTATTTCATTTAACAATCGATTTA
The DNA here is from genome assembly GCF_024347295.1 of Vibrio artabrorum. Lineage (NCBI taxonomy): Bacteria > Pseudomonadati > Pseudomonadota > Gammaproteobacteria > Vibrionales > Vibrionaceae > Vibrio > Vibrio artabrorum. Next base: position 935,645 of record NZ_AP025458.1, read on the forward strand.
CGGCATTACCTCGACGGTTCTATACCCCAGTTCAACCGACACCGCTATGCAATGTCCAATGGCTTGCTTGGAATCACGCTCTGGCGAGTGAACTCGGTTTTCCGTTGTTTGAGGCTGTCTCTGAGGAGCTATTGGAGACGTTGTCTGGCAATGTTGAATCTGAGCCATTTTCTCCGCTAGCCATGAAATACGCAGGCCATCAGTTTGGCTCTTATAATCCCGATTTAGGTGATGGAAGAGGGCTGCTATTAGCACAAGTTGTTGCTAAAAGTGGTGAAACGTTCGACTTACACCTCAAAGGTGCAGGTAAAACACCCTATTCGCGTATGGGCGATGGCCGTGCGGTTATTCGTTCAACGGTGCGTGAGTATCTGTGTAGCGAAGCGATGGCGGGGCTACATATCCCAACCACTCGCGCATTAGCTATGATGACCAGTGACACGCCGGTTTACCGTGAGAAGCAAGAGAGAGGCGCATTACTGGTGCGTGTTTCCGAATCACACATCCGCTTTGGCCACTTTGAGCACCTGTTTTATACCAATCAGTTGGCTGAGCATAAGTTGCTTGCTGATAAAGTGATTGAATGGCATTTCCCGGAGTGTATTGATCAAGAAAAACCCTACGCTGCAATGTTTAATGAGATTGTTGATCGTACTGCGGAAATGATCGCGTTGTGGCAAGCAAATGGCTTTGCTCACGGGGTGATGAACACTGATAATATGTCGATCATCGGACAAACCTTCGATTATGGCCCGTTCGCCTTCCTTGATGAATATGTCCCTCGTTTGATCTGTAATCACTCAGATTACCAAGGCCGCTATGCCTTTAATCAGCAACCAAGAATCGGGCTTTGGAATCTGTCGGCATTGGCTCACTCACTTTCTCCACTGATCGATAAGGCCGATTTAGAGGCCGCTTTAGAGCAGTATGAGCCGCAAATGAATGGTTATTTCAGCCAGATGATGCGTCGTAAGTTGGGCTTGCTTTCGAAACAGCACGGTGACAGTCGCTTGTTTGCATCTATGTTCGAGCTGATGTCGCAAAACAAAGTCGATTACCCGAGGTTCTTTAGAACGTTGTCGAACCTAGATACTTTACCGCCACAAGATGCGATTGATTTGGTTATTGATCGAGAGGCCGCAAAGCGATGGTTGGATCATTACTTGCAGCGTTGTGAGTTGGAAGAACGTTCAGTGACAGAACGCTGTGAAAAGATGAGGCAGGTAAATCCGAAATATATCCTCAGAAACTACTTAGCTCAACTTGCGATAGATAAAGCGGAGCGCGGTGATAGCAGTGACATTGAGGCATTAATGGTGGTGCTGGCAGACCCTTATGCCGAACACCCTGACTATGAACACCTCGCCGCGTTACCACCTGAGTGGGGCAAAGCGATGGAAATTAGCTGTTCATCTTAACTTTTTGCTTGTCACCATTTTTTATTACGGACGAAAAGGGATCAATAAACGAGATAAATGCGTTAACAGCAAGAATATCGCGATTTAGTCTCCGTTAGCTCTATAAAGCTGACGGAGAACAGCGTAGGATCGAACGACTTTAGATCAAAAACTAGCTTGCACTTCGGTGCATAAACAGAAGAATACATGAAACTAACAGCAAAACCCTCCGCGAGTAACGCTTTACTTATTTCTATTACGACACCGGATTTCAAAGGTGACGAAGCAAAAGAGTCTCTTGCCGAACTTGCTCGCTTAGTGTCAACCTTAGGGTTTAAAGTCGTCGGCACGCAAGCGCAACATCACAGTTCATCGCAAAGACAAAATGTGTTGGGGGCCGGTAAGCTTGCTGAAATCGCACACCTGACAGGATACAAAGGCTCAATTGAAGAGGCAGAAGATGAAGACTTCCTTGATGAGTCAGGTCTGTTTGATTCTGAACTCGATGAGTTAGATTTTGACGATCTTCCAACGGGTGATTTTCAATACGGTACTGCTGATGTTGTGGTCTTTGACTGTGATTTGAGCCCGTCTCAACTTCGTAATGTTGAGGCTCACTTAGGTGTCGAAGTGTTTGACCGCACAGGAATCATCATTGAGATTTTTAGCCGCCACGCTCGTACTCGTACCGCACGCCTGCAAGTGGAAATTGCTCGTCTAAATTACCTAGTCCCTCGACTGCGTGAAGTGGGTGAGGGCGACAAAGAGCGCCAAATGGGTCAGGGCGCGGGTGAAACTTCATTAGAGCTAGACCGTCGTAAAGTTCGTGACCAAATTGCTGCACTTAAACGTGAGTTAGTGAGCGTACAAGATGAAATGAAGAACCGACGCACTAAGCGTGCGGAGCTTTTCACTGTCGCTTTAGTGGGTTACACCAATGCCGGTAAATCTTCGATGATGCGCGCAATGACGGCAACCGAAGTGGTGGGTGAAGATAAACTGTTCGCAACGCTCGACACCACGGTTCGTGCGCTTCAGCCAATCACTCAACCGCGTATCTTGGTTTCAGACACGGTGGGGTTCATCAAGAAACTGCCTCATGATCTTGTTGCTTCATTCCACTCAACGTTAGCTGAAGCGCATGATGCTTCACTGCTTCTGTATGTGGTTGATGCTTCTGACGTTTCTTTTCGTGCTCAGCTTGATGTCGTACACGACGTGTTGGCACAAGTGGGCGTTGAAGGCAGTGAAAAGCTATTAGTACTGAATAAGTGCGATAGATTAAGTGAAGAGCAACAGCGAGCACTGATTGAAGAGTTCCCGGAGGCGATGTTAACGTCGACTCGTGATCCGTTAGATATCGCCAAACTGCACAAGTATATCGTTGGTATTGCAGAAGAAGGGATGATCGAAGAAGAGATCACGATTCCTTATTCGGGACAAAGTATCATCGGTGAGATTCGCTCCAACATGAGTGTGATTAAAGAAGAGTACGACTACGAACACATCAAACTTACCGTTCGTTCAAGTGCCATAGATTTAGCACGACTGAAAAAGCGTATGCAGAACACTTAATCCTCAATCAAGTTGACATACCAACGGCCCTTCATTTGGGCCGTTATTGTACCTAGCCCTCATTCACCATTGATGCAGTGTTGGTCAAATCCTACCCATTTACAAATCTTTAATGTGTCATTTCCCACCCATAAATTTTATTCGCAAGTTGACGACCAAAGCCGGTAGATCTTATGAAGCCTTGTGGTTAAAGGCTTGTTAATGTTTTGTGTTAATGTGGCGCGTTAATTGCCTTAGTGAAAGCACGCAGTTCCCATTGAAGGGCTGCTTTGTTTACTAAGGAGAATAATAATGTTTAAGCCGCTTACCCTGCTGTCTGTCTCTGCTCTGGCGCTCACAAGTTTTCATGCTGCTGCAAACTGTGATCCTGGTGAAATCGTAATTAAATTCAGTCATGTAACCAATACCGATAAGCACCCGAAAGGCATCGCCGCTTCTTTACTGGAAGAGCGAGTAAACACAGAAATGAATGGCAAAGCTTGTATGCAAGTTTTCCCTAACTCAACGCTTTACGATGATAACAAGGTACTGGAAGCCCTGTTAAATGGTGATGTTCAAATGGCGGCACCATCGCTGTCTAAATTTGAAAAGTTCACTAAGAAATACCGCATTTTTGACCTTCCGTTCTTGTTTGAAGATGTCGCCGCCGTTGACCGTTTTCAAAACTCAGAATCTGGTGAAAAACTGAAGAACGCGATGAAGCGCCGTGGCTTGCAAGGTCTCGCGTTTTGGCACAATGGTATGAAACAGATGTCGGCGAACAAACCTCTGATCAGCCCTGAAGATGCCAAAGGGTTGAAATTCCGTGTGCAAGCATCAGACGTCTTGGTGGCTCAGTTTGAACAACTAGGCGCTAACCCACAGAAGATGTCTTTCAAAGAAGTGTACGGTGGCCTACAAACGAAAGTTATCGATGGCCAGGAGAACACATGGTCAAACATCTACGGTAAGAAGTTCTTTGAAGTACAAGACGGTGTGACGGAAACCAATCACGGCATATTGGATTACCTAGTGGTAACGTCCAATGACTTCTGGAAAGGCCTACCTGAAGATGTACGCACACAGCTTGGTACTATCGTAAAAGAAGTGTCTGAGGCTCGTAACGCTGAATCTTCAAAAGTTAACCTAGCGAACAAAAACAACATCATCGAAGCGGGTGGTGAGGTTCGTACACTGACGCCTGAACAGCGTGAAGCATGGGTAGTTGCACTTCAACCAGTATGGAAGAAGTTTGAAAAAGACATCGGTTCAGACCTTATCGATGCCGCGTTAGCCTCAAACCAATAACACCGCTAAGGGAGTGGCGCGTATTCGTCACTCCTTATTAAAACAATGATAAGCGGAGTCAATTATGGAAAAGCCTCAAATGGAACAACCCAATTCTAGCCAATCAGCACGGGAAACCTCTCTTTTTTCCAAAGTCGGAAGAGTTACGGATGTGATTGAAGAGTCATTAATCGCATTTTTTCTTGGCGCAATGACGCTACTTACTTTTGCTAATGTGGTATTTCGATACGCATTCAATGACAACATCTTATGGGCACTGGAACTGACCGTGTTCATGTTTGCTTGGATGGTGTTAGTGGGCGCATCTTATGGCGTTAAAAAACACTTCCACATCGGTGTTGATGTGATCATCAACCTTGCCCCAGAAAAGCTACGCAAAGTGTATGCGCTCATCGCTGTGACGAGCTGCCTAGCATTTTCAATCTTACTTCTTATCGGCTCTTGGAATTACTGGTACCCATTCGCGACCGATCGCGCATGGTATGAGACTGATGATATTCCAATGCCAGAGATGCTTCAGTTTCTTGCTGACTGGCTGAATGAAGGCGAGCGATACGAGAAACTGCCACGTTTTATTCCTTATATGGCGCTGCCGATTGGTATGGCAATGCTGACGTTCCGTTTTGCTCAAGTTGCTTACCAAGTAGTAACAGGTAAGCTTGATCGGATGATTGCTGGCCACGAAGCCGAAGAAGAGCTGGATGCGTTGAAAGCGGGCGTGCTAGCGGGCTCTGACGAAGATGCGACAGCGGTATTGAATTCGACTCCGCAGAACAAAGCGAATGAGTCGAGTACAAAATCTAACGGTAAGGAAGACTAATCATGGCAATGTTATTTCTATTTTTAATGGTCATTGCTTTCATGTTGGTCGGTGTACCAATTGCAATTTCCCTCGGTTTATCGAGCGTAATATTCTTATTGATGCATTCAGATGCGTCATTAGCTTCAGTCGCACAAACGCTGTTTAATGCTTTTGCAGGCCACTACACACTGTTAGCGATTCCTTTCTTTATTTTGGCCTCTAGCTTCATGTCTACGGGTGGTGTGGCGAAACGTATTATCCGTTTTGCTATCGCGATGGTCGGTTGGTTCCGCGGCGGCTTGGCGATGGCGTCGGTTGTGGCCTGTATGATGTTCGCAGCCCTTTCTGGTTCATCTCCTGCAACGGTAGTGGCGATCGGTAGTATCGTTATCGCAGGTATGATCAAAAACGGTTATTCAAAAGAGTTCGCGGCAGGGGTTATCTGTAACGCAGGTACGTTGGGGATCTTGATTCCACCGTCCATCGTGATGGTGGTATACGCAGCGGCGACCGATGTATCGGTCGGGCGTATGTTCCTCGGTGGTGTGATTCCTGGTCTGCTGGCGGGTGTGATGCTAATGATTGCTATCTACATTGCAGCTCGTATTAAGAAAATTCCGGCCCAGCCATTTGTGGGCTGGGGTGAGATGTTCGCAGCTGCGAAAGATGCGAGTTGGGGCTTGCTACTGATTGTTATTATTTTAGGTGGTATCTACGGCGGTATCTTTACTCCGACAGAAGCGGCGGCCGTCGCAGCGGTGTATGCCTTCTTTATTGCCAACTTTATCTACAAAGATATGGGGCCGTTTGCGGACAAGAAAAACACAAAACCAGCGTTGGTGAAAGTGTTGCAAACGTTTTTCCACAAAGACACCAAAGACACGCTTTACGATGCAGGTAAGCTGACGATCATGCTGCTGTTTATCATTGCCAACGCTCTGATTCTTAAGCATGTACTGACCGAAGAACGCATTCCTCAAATGATCACTGAGTCTATGCTCTCTGCAGGCTTAGGGCCGATCACCTTCTTGATTGTAGTGAACGTTTTACTCTTGATTGGTGGGCAGTTCATGGAGCCATCAGGCTTGCTGATCATCGTTGCGCCATTGGTATTCCCAATCGCTATTGCACTCGGTATCGACCCAATCCACCTTGGTATCATGATGGTAGTGAACATGGAGATAGGGATGATAACGCCGCCTGTCGGGCTCAATTTGTTTGTGACCGCAGGGGTCGCCAAGATGTCGATGATGAACGTGGTAAAAGCGGCACTGCCTTGGGTCGGCGTGATGTTCTTATTCCTGATTATCGTCACTTACGTGCCGTGGGTATCAACATGGTTACCGACCACATTGATGGGGCCTGAGATCATCACTAAGTAGAGAGTTAAGTCATAACAAAAAGTGAGGAGGTATCATACCTCCTCATCGACATTCTTACCGAAGTATGAATGAGGGTCCTTCTGTTGATAGAGGGCTCTTTTGGCTTCTAATTCGGGTGTATTTAAATCAACATGTTGATCGACGTAATACACCCCATCGATCTCAAACGTATCGGCTATTGAGGGAACTCTGGTTTTCTCACCCATAACCACTCCTTAATCATATTGAAAATGCCTTTAGGTATTTGCCACTAAATGCATCAGTATTCATATTAATTGTAGGAGATCTTACTTATATATCGAATTTAATTTTCATTTTGTCGGTATGATTCTTTCGTTAGTTGGTGTTTTTGCATTTTGTCATAAAGGGTTTTACGTGGGAGTTTTAGCCGCTTCATGGTGTTCTTTATGCTGCCGTTACATTCAATAAGCGCTTGCTTTAACGTGTTTTTCTCAAAATCAGAGACCAGCTTTGCGAGCGACAAGTCTTGGGTTGATCCCGTTGTACTGTCTGGTAAATGAGAGAGCTTGCCCAAAAGAACAAAACGCTCGGCTGTATTTCTTAGTTCGCGGACGTTTCCCGGCCAGTCATGAGCTAAAAGCGCGTGCAGTTCATTTTGTGGAAGGGCTGGGGCTGTTTTGCCGTAACGCGCGGCAGCGACCAATAAAAAGTGGTGGAAGAGTGCAGGAATATCTTCTTGACGAGCTCTTAATGGTGGCAGATCGAGAGTAACGACATTGAGTCGATAATAGAGATCTTGGCGGAAAGTGCCTTCTTCAGCGGCTTTCTTTAGGTCGACTTTAGTGGCCGCAATTACTCGAATGTCTAGAGGGACTAAACCGTTTGAGCCAACCCTTTCGATGACGCGTTCTTGCAATACACGTAATAGTCGAATTTGTGCTTGCATCGGCATGGACTCAATTTCATCTAAGAAGAGAGTTCCGCCTTGAGCAAACTCGAATTTACCCACTCGCTTGCTTTCTGCGCCAGTGAATGCCCCTTTCTCATGACCATAAAGTTCACTCTCAATCAGGTTTTCAGGAACTGCGCCACAATTGACCGCGACAAAGTTTTGTTCTCGTCGGCTGCTTTGCTCGTGCAGAGAGCGTGCGACCAACTCTTTGCCGGTGCCTGTTTCACCAAATAACAAAATATCGGCGTTGGTGTCGGCAACGTGAGTGATGATAGACCGTAACTCAGTCATTGATTGCGTGTCACCAATGATCCTTGGCCCCAGTGCTTGGCTAGCTTTAAGCGAACGCTTTAATTCAAGGTTCTCAAGAGTAAGTTGGCGTTTTTCTATCGCTCGTTTGGTGGTTTCTATTAGGCGTTCATTGGCGAAAGGTTTTTCAATGAAGTCGTAGGCGCCGTATTGGATTGCTTGAACCGCCATCGAAATATCGCCGTGACCCGTAATCATAATCACCGGGATCTCTTTGTCTTTGTGCATCACTGTATTGAGCAGATCATGGCCGGAAAGCCCGGGTAAACAGATATCAGTGATGATGACGTGAGGTAAGCCGTTTTCTTGAATCGCGAGCAGAGCAGACTCCGCATCGGTAAAGAATTCCGCATCAATGCCAGCGAGCTCAAAGCTCTGTTCAATGGCCATTCTTAGGTCGGATTCATCATCAATGAAATAGACGTAACACATAGTGATTCCTTTACTTCTTTGTTTTCTGATTATCGCTGAGTTTTTTGTTTGTTGGTTTACTTGCTTGTTAAATCGCTAGCTTAATCTCAGTCTGTTGTTTGTTGTTTGTTGTTTGTTGTTTGTTGTTTGTTGTTTGTTGTTTGTGTGGTGGTGCTTTTTCTTACTGTTCTTGTTCAACAAGGGGCAACTCTATGCTGAATCGAGCACCACCTTGAGGGCTGATACCTGTCACGAGTTTGCCGTTGATCCCGCTGATTATTTGTTGAGAAATCGAGAGGCCCAGTCCAAGGCCGTTTTTCTTGGTGGTATGGAAAGGTTCAAAAAAGTGTCCGCTTGAAGGGGAAGTAAAGCCAGGCCCGTTATCATCGATATGAATCAGCAAGGTATTGGCTTGTTGTTGATTAGATTCCCGAATCTCTAACAGAATCGCTAATTGTTTGTCGTCTTGTTGTTCCATTGCCTGAATTGCGTTGGTTAGCAGATTAATGACCACTTGCTCCAGTTGAATGGCATTGGCAAGCACGCAAGCATTAAAGGTTTCAGGGAGTGCGTTGATCTTAACTCGTTCACTCTTAAGTTGTGGTTTCATCAGCTCTTTCGAGGAGAGTAAAATAGGGAGTATTTGCAACGTATGGAGCTCTTCTGCGGTGGATTTTTTGGCAAAGGAGCGAAGCTGATGGCTTATCTTAGCCATGCGATCAGTGAGCGATGATATCCGTGATAGGTTGTCATCCACACGGTCGATTTTGTTTTTCGCAAGAAACACTCGACCATTGTCTGCGTAGCTGCGAATCGCGGCGAGTGGGTTATTCAGCTCGTGGCTGATACCCGCAGACATTTGACCTAAGACCGCCAATTTAGCCGCTTGAATCAGTTCATCTTGCGTTTGTCTGAGTACACGCTCGGTTTCGATACGTTGTTTGATCTCTATATGAAGTTCAGAGGTTCGTTCGAGTACTTGAAACTCAAGTTTTTGCTTGGCTTCAGATTGCAGCCTATCGATTTGAGCGCGTCTTTGTTGTCGATGGTGATTGAGTAGTATCGTCAGATAAATGATTGCAAAGATAAGGCTTAAAATCACAAGGTAAGCAACCAAGTCCCACCAAACTAAGTGGGTTGGAGAAAATACCCGTATGGTGAGTTTCGGTGCGGCTAGCAAGCGTGAAGAGCTAAAAAACTGCTCTTGGACAAGTTGGTGTGGTGACTCAATACGACTGGTGGCACTGTCTAAGTCGCCGGAAAAATGCAGGCTGTCTATTTTTGTATCGAGATACTGCCTGCTTTCTTGAATTCGAGAGTGTTGTTGTTCGCTTAGTGGTTGAAGGCTTTTGAACAGCCACTCAGGCTTACTCGACATAAAGACAATTTGGTCTTTATCGTCAGCAACAAAAATACTCTGTTTACCTTGCCAACTGGCCTCTATCAGCGATAAATCCATCTTGACAACAATGACGCCAATAATCTCAGCAGCATAGGAGACGGGGTAAGAATAATAGTAGCCTCGCTTTCCTGAGGTTGAGCCCAGTGCAAAGTATTGGTTTTCATTGCCAATAATCGCTTCTTGAAAGTAGGGGCGGAACGCAAAGTTACGACCAACAAAAGAACGTGATCGCTTCCAGTTACTGGCAGCAATGGTGGTGCCGAGGCTGTCTAATAGATAGGTATCGGAGGCTTGAATCACCGAGTTTACGTGTTCTAGGTAACGATTAGTGAGTTCGATTTGCGCAGAGTTATTGGGAGCGTGCAGGGCATCAACCAGCTCTTTGTCTTTTGAAAGCAGTTCTGGAATGTGCGCGAACTTGTCCAATTGATTGGAAATATGGACTGAAAATCGGTCCAGTTGAGATTGGTGATCATGTAATAAACGTTGATGGCTTGTGCTCCACACCCAGTGACCTCCCACAACCACCAGCAAGCAGTAGGCAATGAGTAGCATTAAAGGGGGGCTCAATACTCGAAACATGAAAGCTCTCCGCTAATTCTCAGTAAAGAATACATCTGTATTTTCTCGTTTATGAAAGCAATCTGCGGCCGTTTTTGCTTCATGTCGAGAGGCTCAGATTTTGCTAGGTTAAGGCTTTGTAACGGAGATTGTTGAAAAAGTTATCGACTCTGAGGGGTAAAACAAGAGCAAGATCTCTTTTTAAGGTTTTTAGTAAAAAAAGGGCTCGATTCCCTTGAAAAAGTCGCTATTGTCCCCATTTCTGTTGTGCTAAGTGATGTTTTTATCGTTTTTTTATCATTTAGTTGTACGAATTTAGAGTATTCATCATCAAGCAGAGGTGAACGGCTCGACAGAGATTAAACAGATCGCTAGAATGTCGCGTCTAAAATTTCTGTCCTGAGGCTAATCGGAGATACCTTTCTTGTTTTTGAAAACAAGCTTTACAGCTTTTTATCCGTGCGTGAGAACGCCACTTTTAATAAACATGTGAAGAGCGAAGATATCGCTGATTAGTCTGGTGTTTAGTTGAATAATCAATTCAAACATCAATGCTCGATTTTAAATTAGGTGTTCGGATAGAGCACTACACAAGGATGCAGCCAACAACATCGGCTTTTTAATTAAAGCTAAGTTACGGCTCATATGCTCAGATTACTGAGCCAGTTTTGAGGTTTATATAATGCAAGTTACTGTTGAAACGCTAGAAGGCCTAGAGCGCCGTCTTAATATTACTGTTCCTGCTGCTAACATCGAAGATGCTGTTACAGCTGAACTACGCAACATCGCGAAAAACCGTCGTTTCGATGGTTTCCGTAAAGGCAAAGTGCCAATGAAGATGGTTGCTAAAATGTACGGCAAAGCAGTACGTCAAGACGTGATGGGCGAAGTAATGCAACGTCACTTCATCGAAGCGATCGTTAAAGAGAAAATTAACCCAGCTGGCGCACCAACTTTCGCACCAGTTGAAAACAACGAAGGCGCTGACCTAGTATTCAACGCAACTTTTGAAGTTTACCCAGAAGTTGAGCTGAAAGGTCTAGAAAACATCACTGTTGAGAAGCCAGCAGTAGAAGTTAAAGACGCTGACGTTGAAGAGATGATCGAAACGCTACGTAAGCAACAAGCAACTTGGACTGAAGTGGACGCTGCTGCTGAAGCTGGTTCTCGTGCAACTATCGACTTCGTTGGTTCTATCGACGGTGAAGAGTTCGAAGGCGGCAAAGCTGAGAACTTCCCACTAGAGATGGGCGCTGGTCGCATGATCCCTGGCTTCGAAGACGGTATCGTTGGTAAAACAGCAGGTATGGAATTCGAAATCGACGTAAACTTCCCAGAAGATTACCACGCTGAAAACCTAAAAGGTAAAGCGGCTAAGTTCTCTATCAAGCTGAACAAAGTTGAAGCTCGTGAACTTCCTGAACTGAACGAAGAATTCGTTTCTAAGTTCGGTGCAGCTAACGGCGTTGAAGGTCTTAAAGCTGAAGTTCGTAAGAACATGGAGCGTGAGCTTAAGCAAGCTGTTAAGAACCGCATCAAAGAGCAAGCTATCGACGGTCTAGTTAACGAAAACAACATCGACGTACCTTCTGCTCTTATCGATCAAGAAATCGGTGTTCTACGTCAACAAGCGGCTCAACGTTTCGGTGGCAACACTGAAGCTGCTGACCAACTTCCACGTGAGCTGTTCGAAGAGCAAGCTAAACGTCGCGTCGTTGTCGGTCTTCTTCTTGGTGAAGTAATTAAGACTGAAGAGCTAAAAGCTGACGACGAGAAAGTGAAAGCTATCATCGAAGAGATGGCGACAGCATACGAAGATCCAACAGAAGTTATTGCTTACTACGAGCAAAACGAGCAAATGATGAACAACATGCGCAATGTTGCTCTAGAAGAGCAAGCTATTGATGCAATCATCGCTAAAGCTCAAGTTTCTGATAAAGAAGTTAGCTTCAACGAGCTAATGAATCAGCAACCTGCTTAATATAGTAATATCTGACGTAGAAGGTTGACGTACGGTCAACAATTCTGCTAACAATGGTCCGTATGATTTAATCATTCGGGCCATTTATTTTAGGGACATAAGAATATGAGCTACCAAGAAAAAAATACAATGCCATCGATTATGGACGCACTAGTTCCTATGGTGGTTGAACAGAGTTCCCGTGGTGAACGTTCTTACGATATTTATTCTCGTCTATTAAAAGAACGTATCATTTTCTTAACCGGTCAAGTGGAAGACCACATGGCAAATCTTGTCGTGGCTCAACTGCTTTTCTTGGAATCAGAAAACCCAGACAAAGATATCTATCTTTACATCAACTCACCTGGCGGTAGCGTAACAGCAGGCATGTCTATCTATGACACCATGCAGTTCATCAAGCCAAACGTGAGCACAGTATGTATGGGCCAAGCTTGCTCTATGGGTGCATTCTTACTTGCGGGTGGTACTCCAGGTAAGCGTCACGTGCTTCCAAACTCACGCGTCATGATTCACCAGCCACTTGGCGGTTTCCAAGGGCAAGCGTCTGATATTCAAATTCATGCGCAAGAGATCCTAACGATCAAACAAAAGCTAAACAAACTATTGGCAGAGCATACCGGTCAGCCTCTAGAAGTTGTTGAGCGTGATACGGATCGTGATAATTTTATGTCTGCTGATCAAGCAGTAGAATACGGTTTGGTGGATTCAGTTCTTAATCACCGCGGTCAATAATTGCCGGGCAATTGTTTGACGCAAAGTGATTCAAATTGATATACACTCAAACATAAAGAGTAAAGGCTAAGAGGTTAGCGAATGACAGATAAAAGCAAAGAGGGTAGTAGCGGTAAACTGCTTTACTGCTCTTTCTGTGGCAAAAGCCAACACGAAGTTCGCAAGTTAATCGCAGGTCCTTCTGTTTACATTTGTGATGAATGTGTCGATCTTTGTAACGACATTATTCGTGAAGAAATTAAGGATGTTCTTCCTAAGAAAGAATCAGAATCGTTGCCAACGCCGCGTGAGATTCGAGAGCATCTTGACGACTATGTAATCGGTCAAGAATACGCGAAGAAAGTGCTAGCAGTTGCAGTATATAATCACTACAAGCGTTTGCGTAACGGTGATACGACAGCTGAAGGCGTAGAGCTAGGTAAGAGTAACATTCTTCTTATTGGTCCTACGGGTAGTGGTAAAACACTGCTGGCTGAAACATTGGCTCGTTTCCTAGACGTCCCTTTCACAATGGCAGATGCAACGACACTAACCGAAGCGGGTTATGTGGGTGAAGATGTTGAAAACATCATCCAGAAGTTGCTTCAAAAATGTGATTATGACGTAGCAAAAGCGGAACGCGGCATTGTTTACATCGATGAAATTGATAAAATTTCTCGTAAAGCTGAAAACCCATCAATCACACGTGACGTGTCTGGTGAAGGTGTACAGCAAGCGCTGTTAAAACTTGTTGAAGGTACTGTGGCTTCAGTTCCACCTCAAGGTGGTCGTAAGCATCCACAGCAAGAGTTCTTGCAAGTGGACACATCTAAGATCCTATTCATCTGTGGTGGTGCGTTTGCCGGCCTAGATAAAGTGATTGAGCAACGTGTAGAAACAGGTTCAGGTATCGGATTTGGCGCTGAAGTGCGTTCTAAAGATGAAACGAAGACTATCGGTGAATTGTTCACTCAAGTAGAACCTGAAGATCTCGTGAAGTATGGTCTTATCCCTGAGTTCATCGGTCGTCTACCTGTTACAACAACACTGACGGAGCTTGATGAAGAAGCGCTAATCCAAATCCTGTGTGAGCCAAAGAATGCACTGACAAAACAGTATGCAGCACTATTTGAGCTTGAGGATACAGAGTTAGAATTCCGCGAAGATGCACTACGTGCCATTGCTAAGAAAGCGATGAACCGTAAAACAGGTGCTCGTGGTCTACGCTCTATTTTGGAGGGTGTTCTACTAGAAACTATGTACGAACTGCCATCTTCAACAGATGTGAGCAAGGTTGTGATTGATGAGGCAGTAATTAATGGTGAGTCAGAACCACTATTGATTTACAGCAACTCAGACAATCAAATGGCTGTTGCTGAGTAGGTCTTTTTTAGACGACACACTCAAATCGAAAAAGGAGGTAAGCAATTACCTCCTTTTTTTTATTCTTCCATTGAATCCAGTCGTTTAAGCCCCATATACTGCTTTATAAGTTAAAGCGGAAGAGAGAAATATATGAACTTGGAACGTTCCGAGCGTATCGAAATCCCCGTGCTACCTCTACGTGATGTAGTGGTTTACCCACACATGGTTATTCCATTGTTTGTCGGTCGTGAAAAATCGATTACTTGCCTTGAATCGGCAATGGAAGCGAACAAACAAGTACTACTTGTCGCGCAGAAAGAAGCGGACACTGATGAGCCTTCAATCGACGACCTATTTAATGTAGGTACAGTTGCTACTATTCTTCAGCTACTCAAGCTCCCTGATGGTACGGTAAAAGTACTTGTCGAAGGTCAGCAGCGTGCAAAAATTCACCAATTCAAAGAGAGTGAGTTTTTCTTAGCCGATGCCGAATACGTTGTTACTTCAGAACTTGACGAAAAAGAACAAGAAGTGGTGGTTCGCAGTGCGATCAATCAATTCGAAGGCTTTATTAAGCTAAACAAAAAGATTCCGCCAGAGGTTCTAACGTCTCTGAATGGTATTGATGAGGCGGCTCGCCTTGCTGATACCATTGCCGCGCACATGCCACTTAAATTGGTCGACAAGCAGCACGTTCTAGAAATTTTAGATGTCACTGAACGTTTGGAATTTTTAATGGGCCAAATGGAGTCAGAAATTGACATCCTGCAAGTTGAAAAACGCATCCGTGGCCGCGTTAAGAAGCAAATGGAAAAGTCTCAGCGCGAGTACTACCTGAATGAGCAAATGAAAGCGATTCAGAAAGAACTGGGCGAGATGGATGACGCACCCGATGAGTTCGAGACTCTCAAGAAGAAGATCGAAGATTCGAAGATGCCTCAAGAAGCTCGTGAGAAAACTGAGCAAGAACTGCAAAAACTGAAAATGATGTCGCCAATGTCTGCTGAAGCAACAGTAGTACGTAGCTACATTGATTGGATGGTTGGCGTTCCTTGGGCTAAGCGTTCAAAGGTTAAAAAGAATTTAGCGAAAGCGGAAGAGATCTTAAACGAAGATCACTACGGCTTGGAGCGTGTTAAAGAACGTATTCTTGAGTACTTGGCAGTACAAAACCGTATCAACAAGCTAAAAGGTCCAATCCTTTGTCTTGTCGGTCCTCCTGGTGTCGGTAAAACCTCGCTAGGTCGTTCGATTGCAGCGGCAACGGGCCGTAAATACACTCGTATGGCACTGGGTGGTGTACGTGACGAAGCGGAAATCCGCGGTCACCGTCGTACGTATATCGGTTCACTTCCGGGTAAATTAATCCAGAAAATGTCGAAAGTTGGCGTTAAGAACCCACTGTTCCTATTAGATGAAATCGATAAGATGTCTTCTGATATGCGTGGCGACCCATCTTCAGCGCTGCTAGAAGTACTCGATCCTGAGCAAAACAACGCATTCAACGATCACTATCTAGAAGTCGATTACGATCTGTCTGATGTGATGTTTGTTGCAACATCGAATTCGATGGACATACCGGGTCCACTGTTGGACCGTATGGAAGTGATTCGCCTGTCGGGCTACACCGAAGATGAAAAGCTGAACATTGCTAAGAGCCACTTATTGGACAAGCAAGTTCAACGCAACGGTCTTAAGCCTCATGAGATTGAAATTGAAGACTCGGCAATTATCGGCATCATTCGCTATTACACACGTGAAGCGGGTGTACGTAATCTAGAACGAGAGATCTCTAAGATCTGTCGTAAAGCCGTGAAAAATATCTTACTAGACAGTAGCCTCAAGTCTGTGACGGTTAACATGGATAACTTGAAAGAGTATCTGGGCGTTCAACGTCATGACTTTGGCAAGGCCGATGAGAGTAACCGTATTGGTCAAGTAACGGGTTTAGCGTGGACTCAAGTGGGTGGTGACCTGCTGACTATCGAAACGGAATCAATGCCAGGTAAAGGTAAGTTAACGCAAACCGGTTCTCTTGGCGATGTGATGAAAGAGTCGATTCAAGCGGCCATGACCGTGGTTCGTTCTCGCGCTGAAAACCTGGGTATTAACTCCGACTTTTACGAGAAGCGTGATATCCATGTTCACGTTCCGGAAGGGGCAACACCAAAAGATGGTCCTAGCGCGGGTATCGCCATGTGTACGGCACTGGTGTCTAGCTTAACGGGCAATCCTGTGAAAGCTGAAGTGGGAATGACGGGTGAAATAACCTTACGTGGTGAAGTGTTGCCTATTGGTGGCTTGAAAGAAAAACTGCTTGCAGCGCACCGTGGCGGCATCAAAACCGTCTTGATTCCAAAAGATAACGAGCGTGATTTGGAAGAAATTCCTGACAATGTCATTGCTGACTTACAAGTGATCCCAGTCCAATGGATTGATGAAGTGCTTAAGGTCGCGCTAGAACGAGATCCGTCTGGGGTCGAGTTTGACGTGAAAAAATAGTGATGCATAGCAAAAATAAGTAAAGAATTACGCTGATAGCCTCAAAAAGGCTTGTCAGCGTTTTTTTTGGACGCTAAGTTATTCCACTAAGGCGGCAACCCCTTTTGTAATAAGGCTTGCGGCTAAATTAAAACCAAAATGGAACGTACAGTCATCAATAAATCTTCACAGATGACACATAGGGGAAAAACAGTGAATAAAACACAACTAGTAGAATCAATCGCAGAAAACGCAGATCTTTCTAAAGCTTCAGCGGGTCGCGCTCTTGACGCTTTCATCGAAGCCGTTGGCACAACACTACAATCAGGCGACCAAGTAGCACTTGTTGGCTTTGGTACTTTCAGTGTTCGTACTCGTGCTGCTCGCACTGGCCGTAACCCAAAAACAGGTGATGAGATCCAAATCGCAGAAGCGAAAGTACCTGGCTTTAAAGCGGGTAAAGCACTGAAAGATGCATGTAACTAATTTTACTGCCAAACCTTGAACTTGATGAGAGGAAGGCGCAGTAACATGCGTTTACTGTTTGAAAAATGATGTTTCATTCTTAAACAGTATATGTGCAAAGCACATTGAACTTATTTAAATTATGCGCATCCTACTGATGCGCATTTCTTTTTCTGATAATATCGCGTGAATAGACTTTTATTTTGAAGCCAATGCTTCATATCCGGAGAGCACTTAAATTATGATGGATCGATTACGCGAAGGCGTGAATGGCATCGCGGTAAAAATTATCCTTGGGTTGATTATCCTGTCATTCGTATTTGCCGGTATAGGCAGTTACATCACCGGTGGCAGTAACAACGCAGCAGCTAAAGTTGGCAACACAGAAATTGCTCGTGGTGAGTTTGAGCAAGCGTATCAAAATGAACGCAATCGCATGCAATCTCAATTGGGCGATTACTTTGCTCAAATGCTTGCCGACCCAGCATACGTAGAGTCTTTTCGTAAATCCGTTCTTGATCGTATGGTCAATGATGCTCTACTACAACAGCAAGCTGAAGCTCTAGGCTTAAGAATCAGTGATGCTCAAATCCGCACAACGATTTTAGAAATGCCTCAATTCCAAACCGCGGGTCAATTTGACCAAGACGTGTACCAAGCGGCATTACGTCGTGCAGGTTTCAGTGCAGAAAGCTTCGCCGAATACATGCGTCGCGACCTCATGCGCAATCAGCTTGTGACGGCCCTACAAGGCAGTGAATTCGCTCTTCAAGGTGAGATCGATGCTCAGAGCAAGCTTATTGCCCAAACTCGTGATATTCGCACGGTGAGCCTTTCGGTTGCTGATCTAGCAAAAGGTATCAAGCTGACTGACGAACAGATCGAACAGTATTACAATGAAAACCCTCAGGCATACACTCGCCCAGAGCAAGCTAAGGTGTCTTACATTGAACTGTCATCTGAAGCGCTAAAATCACAGATTAAAATTAGCGATGAAGAAGCTCAAAAATATTACCAAGAGCATCTAGACAAGTATTCAACTCAAGAGCAACGTAAAGTTAGCCACATCCTTGTTCAAGGTGATGATAAAGCGAAAGCTCAAGCGATCCTCGATGAGCTAAATGGTGGTGCTGACTTTGCCAAGTTAGCTGAAGAGAAATCTGACGACTTCGGCAGTGCAGATGCAGGTGGTGACCTAGGTTGGATTGAACGTGATGTTATGGACCCAGCCTTCGAAAAAGCGGCTTTTGCGCTAAAGAATATTGGTGACATGACGGGTTTAGTTAAATCTGAATTTGGTTATCACATCATCAAACTAGATGAATTAAAAGCATCTCAAGTTAAGCCTTACACAGAGGTTGCCGCAGAGATCAAACAAGAACTGCTTGATCAGCATGCTGTAGATGAATTCTACGAAAAGCAAACTCAACTCGAAAAAGTCGCGTTTGAATTCCCAGACTCTTTAGACGATTCGGCTGAAGCTATCAACGCGAAAATCATAACGACGGATTTCATTTCTCAAGCTGATGCGCCGGAGTTGTTGAAAACCCCCGCGGTAATGCAAGCTATCTTGAGTCCTGAAGTGAAAGAAGATGGTCTGAACTCTGAAGTTATCGAAGTGGCTCCTGAGCATGTGATTGTTGTTCGCGTCGAAGATACTCGTGACGAGGCGGTTCTTCCTTTAGAAGAAGTCAAAGCGCAAGTTGTGGCGTCTTTGTCTGCTGAAAAAGCGGAGCAACAAGCGGTTGAGCTTGGTGCTTCTCTAGTGAAGGAACTTAAGCAAGGCAATAAAGCACCATTGGCGGCTAATCATCTAGAGTTTACTGAACTTAAAACGATAGATCGTAATTCTCCATTAGCGGCTTCTGTATTTGCTCTACCTAAGCCAGAGAAAGGACAAGTTGTGTTCGGTCAATCTAAAGACCAGGACGGTAATATCATTGTGGTTGAGCTTTCTAAAGTAACAGCTCAAATCAACCCGGCTTACAGCACTCAAATTGGTGCTCAATTAGAGCGAGTTGGGAATCAACAAGATTTGACTAACATATTAAACGTACTGCGTAAAAACACGGACATTGAATACTACGTTGTGGGTCAAGGTCAGTAATGGTTTGATGACTCAGTAGCAGGAATGATGTGATAGCTTGTTACTGAGAATCAAAGCAAGACCTTTGCTTTATAAATTAGGTTTATTCGATAAATCAAATTTGTGAACTAGCAAACACCTAGATGAAAACAAGATGTCTAACAAAGCGGGTCACTCAAGTGACCCGCTTTATTTTTGTCTAGGCATTGTGTTATCTGACGCAGTAAATGCATACGTTACCTTTTTTAAACAAAGGAGCGGTTTATGCGCACAATATATTCAACATTACTTCTTTCATTCCTGATGACCATTAATTTTGCCGTGTTAGCTGAGAGCCCAACCAAGGCTGAGCTTTATGATGGCATTGAGGTCACCGTCAATATCAATACTGCGACAGCTGAGGAGCTCTCTGCACTATTGGTTGGTGTGGGTGACAAGAAAGCCCAAGAGATCGTTGATTATCGAGAGCAGCACGGTGCATTTATAGCCGCGAGTGATTTGGTGAATGTGAAAGGAATTGGCGAAGCTACGGTCGAAAAAAATCGTGAGCGAATTCAACTTTAATTTGAGAGCGTGAAAGGGCTACTTTCTACCCGGCAACCATAACCACACAGCCATGAAGCCCCCTGTAATCGCACCTGCTAGGTGGGCTTCAATGGCCACTCGAGCACCAATCAGTGCGGCAGTGGTACTCGAAGGGCCAACAAAGTGTTCCCAAGCGATCTTAGCGACTAATCCCAACACTAATAGCCAACTGGATTTTCTGCCGCTTAAAGCCTCTCTGAGCGCGAATAAGCCAAACAGTCCATGTAAGGTGCCAGATAGCCCCACATAGATTTGAATGCTTGAAAATAACAGTGCTAACCCAGTAGTGAAACTAATGACGAGTAAACCAAGCGTGAGTTGTTTTTTACTCGGTTGAAACAGATAGCTGATGATCCACAAGCCGGCTAGGTTCATCAGAAGGTGTGAGTAGTTGGTATGTGAAAAGTTTCCTGTTAGGATCCGCCACCATTGCCCATCGGCAATTGCATGGTTATCCCAAACGACCCAAGCTTGTATTGGCTCAAGTTGGAATAAGACGCATAAAAGTGAAGTGAACATTAAAACAGGGTACACATTAAATCCATGTCTCGTTATTGCCCCCAATGCAGCAAAGCGTTGAAAGCTTGTATTTGTCAGTGGGTGACACCACTTGAATCGAATGTAGAGCTTATCATTCTTCAGCATCCATCAGAAGAGCATCGTCCGATGGGAACGGCGCGTATCCTCTCTTTATCTTTAAATAACAGCGTGACGATTGTCGGGGAAGACTTTTCTCACAATGAACAGTTGAATGCGTTGCTGGATGATCAACAGTACCAACATGTGATTTTATACCCAAGTGAACACTCTGTGTCGGTTGAATCTATGACACACCCAAGTAAGCCACTGCGAGTGATTTTATTGGATGGGACATGGAAGAAGGCATTCAAGATGTGGCAGGTGTCGCGTAACTTGCACTCGTTGAGTACGGTTCACTTACCCAAAGCTCTCAAGGGTAACTATCGAATTCGCAAAGCTCCTAGTGAAAACAGCCTTTCAACTGTCGAAGCTGGCTATCATTTATTGAGCTTGTTGGAAAGTGATGGCGATTTTAGCTCGCTGTTAACGGCATTCGATCAAATGATTCAGTTTCAAATCAATCAAATGCCGCCAGGTGTTTTCGAGAAAAATTACTTAGATTAAGGCGCTTTAGTCGAGCGAGCCAGCAATCAAAACTCGCTATGAGCCGAAAACAGTTGTTGATGCATTTTTTGTGCAAGGTCATCGGTCATCGAGGAGACGTAATCGGCAATTACGCGCATTTTTCTTGAATCGTCTTGGTGTTGTAACCATTGCCTCTTGATAGGGAGCGGTAATAAACGTTCTGGATCGGCGCTGAATGCTTCAAACATGTCCATAATGATCTGTTGGCCTTTGTACTCAATAATTTGAACTTGAGGAACTTGGATAACAAACTCGCTAACAAAGTGTTTTAGCCTATCAAGTGTGCCGTCCATGCTCGGTTCAAGCTCAGCATTGTATGCCAATAGCACATTCTCAAAGTTGGCATCCACTCGCTTAATCGAGATACTGGTTAACAGTGCGTTGACTATCCCGCCAATCGCATCCTTTCGACGATACTGTTCACCAGAAAACAGCATCTCAGTAATCGAATCTAGGTGTTCACAAATCCAAGGAGCGGCCATCTCTTTCAGTTGAGGATAAGCCGATTCGACCCATTGAGTTTTGGTGACAGAACCAAGCACAATCGCATCTTCTAAATCGTGCACGCCATACGCGATGTCATCAGCCAACTCCATGATCGAACAATCAAGTGATTTGTATTTGGTTTTGTTGTGTTCAAGTGGCTCGGTGTGTAATTTTCTTTTCTGTTTTAGAAGCTGCTGGTCGTTGCTTGAAAGCGGCTTAAGTACCCAATTAAACAGCGCTTGATCATGATCGTAGATGCCTTTGGCTGGCATCCAATCTTTGGCTCGGAGCTGTCGTTGATGCTTTACCGGTTCAGATTGAGACTTAGCTTGAACTTCGCTCAACAGAGAAGGGTACTTAATGAGACCGAGCAGAGTGCGTCGAGACAGATTCATCCCGTGATGTTCGGTATAAGGTTCGAGCTGCGTGACAATACGAAACGTTTGGGCATTGCCCTCAAAACCGCCGTGGTCACGCATCATGTAATTCAGTGCGACCTCCCCGCCATGCCCATAAGGAGGGTGACCAATGTCGTGCGCTAAACACAATGAATCAATCAAACTGTCTGAGGGTAATAAGTCTCGAAACTCGGGTTGTTTTTTTTTCAACTGAGCGACAATGCCAGTCCCAAGTTGTGCAGCTTCCAGCGAATGGGTCAGCCGAGTGCGGTGGAAATCATTGATCGTGGTGCCATGGATTTGGGTTTTTGCTTGTAGGCGACGAAAGGCTGCTGAGTGAAGTATGCGTGCACGATCGCGTTGGTACGGGCTACGGTGGTCATCACGTCTTATTTTATGCTCATCGTCGTTTCGATGTTGCCATTCTTGTTCGAGTTCAAATATGGGGTCGAGTTGGACTGTCAAAATAGCACCTATCAATCTGATTTAATTCGCCAATGACACTCAAGTTATACCCAGCTAGCTAATTTCGTCTAGTGATAATTCAAAACTTGGTGCAAAAGTGGTAAGGAAATAATCCATTTCTGGGCTTTTACGCTGTTCGAGTGTTTCTTCCAATCGTCGTTTAGCTTGTTCGTATTCGTGATTGCCCGCACTGAGTTCTTCCAAGCATTTCAAGTAAGCACAGATGGTGTCAGCCTGCTTGACGATGCTTTGTTCTTCTTTACTCGCAGTACCAGATATTAAGAAGGGGGCGAAGTCGTCTCGGAACTCTTCTGGCAACATCGAAAGCAGTCTTTGTTCTGCTGCGGCTTCTATCTTCTTATACTCTTGTGCAATGTCCGGGTTGTAGTATTTAACTGGCGTTGGCAAATCCCCCGTCAGTACCTCACTGGTATCGTGGTACATGCCAAGCAGAGCAATGTGCTCGGGGTTAAGCTGACCATCAAACTTCTTGTTTTTGATCAGCGCCAAAGCGTGTGCCACGAAAGCAACCTGTAGGCTATGTTCTGAAATGTTCTCGCTTGAGACTGAGCGCATTAGAGGCCAGCGCTGGATGAGCTTCATGCGTGCGAGGTGGGCGAAGAAATGGCTCTGCTTCATAAGTGTCCTTTTTAAAGAGTGCTCCACTCGTATTTTGTGTTTACACAGGCATACGAGACAGCGGATACAAAAAAGGCTCCCAAACAGGAGCCTTTTAAGCATAGAAGTGATTGATTACAAGTTAAAGTCTTTTAAAACAGCAAATTGTAGCCATCTTTCTTTGTGCTCATTAACCTTCGATGAGGTCGTCTTGGCTGTAAGTCTGTAAGAAGCGCTCTAGACGACCAATCGCGATTTCCAGATCTTCAATGTGTGGCAGAGTCACAATGCGGAAGTGGTCCGGTTTCGGCCAATTGAAGCCGGTACCTTGAACCAGTAGCACCTTCTCTTGCTTAAGGAGGTCGAGCACAAATTTCTGATCGTCTTTGATGTTGTACATGTTAGTGTCAATCTTAGGGAACAGGTACATCGCGCCTTTCGGTTTCACACAAGAAACACCAGGGATTTTATTGATCAGCTCCCATGCGCGATCGCGTTGTTCAAGCAGTCGACCACCTGGAAGAATCAGCTCATTGATACTCTGGTAACCGCCGAGTGCGGTTTGGATAGCGTGTTGCATTGGCACATTGGCACATAAACGCATCGAGGCCAGCATTTCTAGCCCTTCTATATAGCCTTTTGCTAGGTGTTTAGGACCGGTTAAGAACATCCAACCGCCACGGAAACCGCACACACGGTAAGCTTTAGACAGGCCATTGAACGTGACCATTAGCACATCTTCAGCAAGCGTGGCGACGGAAGTATGCACGGCACCATCGTAAAGTACTTTGTCGTAGATCTCATCCGCGAAGATGATCAAACCATGTTCACGAGCAATTTCGACAACTTGCAGTAGGAAATCACGGCTGTATACCGCACCCGTTGGGTTGTTCGGGTTGATCAGCACGATGCCGCGCGTCTTTGGTGAAATCTTCGCGCGCATGTCGTCTAGGTCTGGATACCAATCGGCATCTTCATCACACATATAGTGAACCGGTGTACCACCAGAAAGCGCAACAGACGCTGTCCATAGGGGGTAATCCGGAGCGGGAACTAAGATTTCATCGCCATTATCAAGTAGCGCCTGCATCGACATAACGATAAGCTCTGATGCCCCGTTGCCAATGTAAACGTCTTCTACATCAAGGTTACGTAGACCTTTTTTCTGATAGTGCTGCACAACCGCTTTACGAGCGGAATAGATGCCTTTTGAGTCACAGTAACCTTGCGATGTTGGAAGGTTACGGATTACGTCAACAAGGATTTCATCAGGGGCGTCAAAACCAAATGGGGCGGGATTCCCAATGTTAAGCTTTAGTATTTTATGTCCTTCTTCCTCCATGCGTTTAGCATGTTTGAGTACAGGCCCTCTTATTTCATAGCATACGCTGTTGAGTTTTGACGACATCCCGATATTTTGCATTGTCGATTTCCTGAAATTAATTTAAATACTTTATTAAAGTACCGCAAAATAGGGTTTGATAGAATAAAAATCTGATAAATACCGTATTTTAGTAATCACTGTTTTCTGAATTTTAAAGAATCACTTTCTTTGTTGTTGGCTAAGATGAATAAAGGGTCAGGATCGGTTAAAATCAGAGGAATGTTGAAAAGACAAAGTACAATCTTGATCTAAGTGGGTGCAGCCCATAAAGTATCAAATTGATATAATAATAATTTAGATGTGAACGAGGTCGATTTGTCACATTTCCAGCAAACTATCTCCGCTTTGATTGAGCGAGTAAAAAATGCCCAAGCAAGCGAAGTGCGTTGTGTTGAAGTTCTCACGCAAAAACCATCGTTTGCATGTATTGAATGGCTTCATGCTCAACCGCTCTTTCCGAAGTTTTACTGGCAGTCACGCGACACTCGTGAAGAGATTGTCGCACTCGGACAGTTGCATACCTTTTCTGATCCAGCTCCAGCCTATGCTATTCTTGGTGAAGATCAACGGATCTGGGGGGGGCGCTCGTTTGACGGGCATACTGCAAAAAACCGCCGTTGTATGGAGTCGTTTTTCTTTCTTCCTCAGGTTGAATTGATTCGCTTTGACAACACTTGGTCACTCGCGGTTAACTTATCTCCCGATCGTGTAGCTTCGATCAATGCATTAAATAAGCTTTCTGTTGAAGCCGCGATATTGGCGCCACTGACGGCTCATATCAAGCAGATTAATCATGTTCCAGAACGAGAACAGTGGGGGGGCTTAGTCGATAAAGTGCTGAAAGGCATCAGCGATGAAGAGTACAAAAAAGTGGTTTTGGCTCGTAAAACCACGCTACAGCTTGATGCTCCTATTTGCGCCGCTCAACTGCTTAAAGCCAGCTATCTGCAAAACCATCATAGCTTCCACTTTATGTTGGTATTGGATTCCAAACACAGCTTTATTGGCTCAACGCCAGAGCGCTTATATAGCCGACATGGTACGGAGCTCGATACCGAAGCGCTTGCTGGAACCATTGGTCGCGGAGAGAACGCTACTGAGGATATGGAACTGGCCAGCTGGCTTTCTCAGGACAGTAAAAACCTCAATGAAAACCAGTATGTGGTCGACGATATCATTGAGCGTCTTACGCCTTACTCCCAATCGGTGAATGTTGAAAAAGAGGCTCGTCTGGTTCGTTTGCGCAAGGTCCAACATTTAAAACGCAATATTCACGCGCTGCTTCATTCGGGAGTTAATGGTGTCCAGTTGTTGAGTTCATTACAGCCGACGGCTGCAGTAGCAGGCTTACCTCGTAAAGAAGCGATGGACTTCATACTTGAACATGAACCCTTTGCAAGGGGATGGTATGCAGGCTCCGTGGGTTATATCAGTCATCAGCGAGCGGAATTCTGTGTCGCGATTCGCAGTGCCTTGGTTGTAAACGATCAAGTACAACTGTTCGCGGGTGCTGGGATTGTGCCAGGGTCGATCGCTGAACATGAGTGGCAAGAGTTGAACAAGAAGACGTCGACTTTGCTCAGTTTAATTTCCGACCACCCACCATTAGGTGTGGCGTCATGAATCACGACCAAGCCGTATTAAATAGAGTTTGGTGCCACACGTTACTTGAAGAACTTGTACGCAATGGTGTTGAGCATGTATGTGTTGCGCCAGGCTCTCGTTCCACCCCGTTAACGCTTGAAGCCGAAGCCAACCCCAAGTTAACCTTACACACACACTTTGATGAGCGTGGTCTCGGATTCTTAGCTTTAGGCATAGCAAAAGCCAGCAACAGCCCCGTGGTCGTGATTGTGACATCGGGTACTGCGGTTGCGAATTTATTGCCTGCGACGGCTGAATCAGGGCTGACACGAGAGAAGCTGATCTTGCTGACCTCTGATAGACCGATCGACTTGGTCGATTGTGGTGCCAATCAAGCGATTCAACAGCATGGTATCTTCTCAAACCATGTTGAAACAGCGTTAAACCTACCAAGCCCAACCACACAAGTTTCTTTGAACTGGCTCCTGACATCGGTTGATAACGCACTCGCTAAGCAACGCAGTGTCGGTGGCGCCATTCACATCAATTGCCCGTTTCCAGAACCGCTCTATTCTAACAATAGCGCTGAGATGTATGGCGAATACACGGCCAGTATTGCAAGATGGAAAGCATCGGCAAGTCCATACTCTAATCGGTGTCTGCCTAATAATTTGCATACTCAACCTGTCGTCGCGGGTGATTATGTTGCGCGAAAAGGTGTCATAATTATTGGTTCTATCGACAACGCAGCGGCGAGAAAAGCGACACAGTTTGCTTGTGCTTTGGGTTGGCCTATTTTTTGTGACCCGCAATCCGGCGTGAGCAGTGATTGGAAGCATTATGATCTGTGGTTGCAGAGTGATTCAGTTAAAGATCAACTTAACCCGTGTGATTTCATTCTTCAATTCGGTGAGCGCATCGTTTCTAAGCGATTGAACCAATGGATTAAGTCACAAGCCGCTTCATTTGATTGCACTCAATATGTTGTGGTTTCACCAGATGCACATCGTATAAATCAAGATCATCTCCCTCAAACTCATATTGTTGCCAATATCGAGTCATGGATATCCGAACAACACCTACCAACCTTATTAGGCCAACATGCGGGTTGGGGGGCGTCTTTAATCGAGGTGGCAAATTCTGTTCAGCAACTGGCACTCGCGCAAATATCCAATAATGACCAGTTGACGGAACTGAGCGTGGCAGTCGACTTGTCGTCTAGACTAAAAGACAGAGAGCTGTTTGTGGGAAACAGCTTGATGGTAAGGCTGGTGGATATGCTGTCCTCTATATCTGCGAATCAAGTTTACAGTAATCGTGGCGCATCGGGCATTGATGGGTTGGTGGCAACGGCTGCGGGTGTGGTGAAAGCCAACCGGAACCCGTTATTGATGTTGATTGGCGATACCTCTTTGCTCTACGATCTCAACTCACTGGCTCTGCTGACTCATCATTTAACGCCAGTGGTTATTGTGGTGACCAACAATGACGGCGGTGCGATTTTTGATTTGTTGCCGGTACCAGAGCAACAAAAACAGTCGCTTTATCAAATGCCTCATGGTTTTAGCTTTGAACATGCCGCAGCGCAATTCCAACTTGGTTACGCAGCCCCAGAAACCTTGAACTGCTATCAAAATATCATTGAACAACATTTCGAAAAGGGTCAGGGTACCTTGCTCGTGGAAGTTAAAACGCCTCCCGAACAAGCGTCTACTTTGCTGAAACAATTCAGTTCAATGCTTACCGAGGCATTAGCCTAAGGACTTCACATGCTTTACTCCAATTATTACCCAGCGGTACAAGAATCTTCTGACAAACCTTTACTTGTTTTTTTACATGGTTTACTTGGGAGTGCGGATGATTGGAGTGCATGTCGTCCATTCCTTGCAGACTTTCCTCTGCTTTGTATTGATTTACCCGGACACGGACAAAGTCGCTTTACCGATCCGGTCGGGTTTGAGCATTGCTGTAAGAAAATTGTCCAATGTATAACATCTCAGCTGGCACTCAACAATTTTCCTGCCGATTATCCTATCGTGGTGATTGGTTATTCGATGGGCGGAAGGCTTGCCATGTATGGGGTGACAAGCCCTTGCTTCGAGACGCTCAACCTAAAGAAAGTCATTATTGAAGGCGGCAACTTTGGCTTGGAATGCGAAGAAGAAAGAGCACAAAGGTTAGTACATGATACGCAGTGGGCTGTTCGCTTTGCGCAGCAGTCGATCGAAGATGTTTTAGACGATTGGTATCAACAAAGCGTCTTTTCTTCACTAAATCATGAGCAAAGACAAACTTTGGTTATAAAGCGTAGTGGTAACCTTGGAGTATCCGTCGCAAATATGTTGTTATCTACTTCATTAGCTAAGCAACCGGATTTACGTGCCACATTGAAATCTCATGAGCATTTATTGCATTACGTATGTGGGGAAAAAGATCGTAAATTCATGGAGCTAGCAGAGAATAGTGGCTTTGAATATAGCCAGGTAAATCACGCTGGGCATAATGTACATTTTGAACAACCCGAGCTGTTTTCAAACCTGATCATTCAATGTATAACCAGTCGTCACTGAACTGATTGAACGATTATTTCGTATCAAGCGCGATTAAAATATGAGCAACACCGTCACGACTATTCGTTAGTCGTGCCCTCTAATAGAACAATGGAAATCACCATGGCTAAAACAGTAGGCATCACAGAAGAAGAACTTTACGCAGCCGTTAACTGGCGCGATGAGAGCAGTCAATTTGAAGATATTCAGTACCACAAATCAGATGATGGTATTGCCAAAATCACGATTGCTCGCCCTCAAGTACACAATGCGTTCCGTCCACAAACCGTTAAAGAGATGATCAATGCTCTGGCTGATGCGCGTTATGATGAAAAGGTTGGTGTTATCATTTTAACGGGCCTTGGTGAGAAGGCGTTCTGTTCTGGTGGTGACCAAAGTATTCGTGGTGACTACGGCGGCTACCAAGATGATTCAGGTACACACCACCTGAACGTACTTGATTTCCAACGTCAAATTCGTACTTGTCCAAAGCCTGTAATTGCTGCGGTATCGGGTTGGGCAGTCGGTGGCGGTCATGTACTTCACATGATGGCAGACCTGACTATTGCTGCTGAAAACGCACAGTTTGGTCAAACGGGTCCAAAAGTGGGGTCATTCGATGGCGGTTGGGGCGCGTCTTACATGGCTCGTATCGTTGGTCAAAAGAAAGCGCGTGAAATCTGGTTCTTGTGTCGCTTTTACGATGCTCAAGAAGCACTGGACATGGGCCTTGTAAACACCGTTGTTCCTGTTGCTGACCTAGAAAAAGAGACCGTTCGTTGGTGTCGTGAAGTTCTACAACACAGCCCAATGGCACTGCGTTGCTTGAAAGCGGCACTGAACGCGGACTGTGATGGTCAAGCCGGTCTGCAAGAGTTGGCAGGTAATGCAACCATGATGTTCTATATGACAGAGGAAGGCCAAGAAGGCCGCAACGCATTCAATGAGAAACGTCGACCTGACTTCGACAAATTCCCGCGTAACCCATAGTCTTGCTCCTGTTCAAAATGAGTCGCTAATAGCGGCTCGTTTTATTTTGATGCTCCCTCGCTTTTAGGACATTTTATGAACTCAATAAATTCTCAGCGTCACGCTAAACTTTACCGTTATCAATTGCCTATGGATAGTGGCGTGATTCTTCGTGACAATAAGTTGAACGAACGCGTTGGTTATATCATCCAACTTGAGTGTGATGGTAAAACGGGTTTTGGTGAAGTCGCACCTTTACCGGGGTTTAGCCAAGAAGATGCAGAGCAAGCCGGTATTCAGCTTCAACATCAATTAGAGCTTTGGATTAACCATAACCCTCAAACACCACTTGATGAATTATACCCTTCTGTTGCCTTCGGTTTTTCGATGGCGATGATGGAATTACGAGGCGATCTTAACGTTGAAGGTAATTACCAAGCCGCACCTTTGTGTACTGGTGACCCTGATGAGTTGATCCCTGTACTCAATGAGATGCAAGGCGAGAAAGTAGCTAAGGTCAAAGTTGGGCTTTATGAAGCGATTCGTGATGGTATGCTGGTCAGCTTATTTCTTGAGTCGATCCCTGATTTGACCCTAAGGCTTGACGCCAACCGTGCGTGGAAACCAGAAAAGGCCAAACAATTCATTAAGTACGTTTCGCCGTCGCTGCGTCAGCGTATCAGTTTTATTGAAGAGCCATGCCAAAAACCTGAAGACAGCTTAGCGTTTGCTATTGACCATGGTGTCGCGATCGCGTGGGATGAAACATTGCAAGAAGCCGTGCGCAGTCCAGAGTTTGATCTTAGCGACCTGACAGGGGCTAAAGCAGTCGTGATCAAGCCAACGCTCATTGGTTCTGTTGAGCGTTGTGTGGCACTTATTGAGCGTGCACAGCAGCTTGGAATGAAACCTGTATTGAGTTCAAGCATTGAGTCGAGCCTAGGTCTGACTCAGATTGCTCGTCTGGCGCAGCAGCATCTGCCAAATGAAGTGCCGGGACTGGATACCATTGGTTTGTTCAAGCAGCAGTTAGAGATTGCTTGGCCCGGTTGTCAGTTGCCCGTCTCCACGCTTGAACAGCAGGCGTTGATTTGGTCTTCTTAGATCGAGTTCTTTCATTACTTCAGTATATTATTTGGTTATTCTATGATGCGCTCACAAACTAATCATCACCCGCTCTGGTTACTGTGGGCGCAACAGAACCCGCGTCAAACCGCGTTAGTGACCCCTAACCGCGAATACACTTGGCAACAAGTCTCTGTGTTAGTGAGTGAGTACCAACAACGGTTATCTGAGCAAGGTTTATCGGTAGGTGATGTACTGACGATTGTCGGTAAGAATCAAGCGGAAGTGCTTCTTGTTTATCTTGCTTCATTACACCTAGGTGTGGTTTGTGCCTTTACCATGCCTCAACCGAAAGCGCGTTTAACGCAAAAGCTCGATTCCTTATATCAAGCAGCTCAACAGAGCTACCTTTGGCTATTGGACAGTAGCGGGATAGAGCAATCAGAGACTGTTGATTTGAATAGTCAGTTGGTGACTTTGCCTTACTTACATGAAGTGAAGGGCGATGCTGCTGATGGTCATCGGATAACAACACCTCAAGAGTCTAACTTCAATCCGCAAAACTTAGCGAGCCTCGTATTCACTTCAGGTTCTACCGGAAACCCGAAAGCGGTAGCGCATACGTTGCAGCAGCACCTATGTTCAGCTCAGGGACTGCTCGACGTTTTTCAGTTTGCACAAAATGACATATGGCTGCTGAGTTTGCCTATGTACCATGTCTCGGGATTAGCGATAGTCCACCGTTGGCTGGCCGCTGGTGGTTGCATCAAAATAGGCAATGGCGAACTTGAAAAAGACATCGAAGGTTGCAGTCATGCATCATTGGTTGCTACTCAGCTACATCGATTATTAAAGAGTAAGCAACCACTTACGTTAACTCATGTACTGTTGGGTGGCAGCGATATACCAGAAGCACTTGGGCTTGAAGCTCAACAGATGGGTATCCAAACTTGGCTTGGATATGGCATGACAGAAGCGGCTTCGACAGTAACCGCAAAGCCAGTTGATGCTCACCACAATGCGGGTTGTGTGCTTAACCATCGTCAGTTAAAAATTGAAGGTCAACGTATTTATATTGGCGGCAACACGCTTGCTTCCGGTTATTACTATCAAGGTGCGTTAACACCATTGGTGGATGACCAAGGGTGGTTTGACACTAAAGATCTCGGCGAATGGGATGGCGAACAAGTGTCGATTATTGGCCGTGCAGACAATCAATTTATTTCCGGTGGTGAGAATATCCACTGTGAAGAAATAGAACGAGCCCTCATCCGATTACCTGAAGTGACACAGGCTTTTGTGGTTCCTGTTGAAGACAGTGAATTTGGATTTCGGCCCGTCGCCATTGTTGACTGTGACGAACTACCGGATAAAAAGTGGTTTGCAGATCAACTACAAAGTAGCCTAGAACGATTTAAGTTTCCGATTGAGTACTATCAAATACCTAAGCAAGAACAGCAGGGCATTAAGGTATCGAGAGCGGGATTGGCGCTTTGGCTATCACAGAACAGGGAATCAAGATAAGTGTGCTCGGTAAGGCCAAATGAAGATGCGGTAAGTGGCCTACGGTTAGTTAATTTAGCAATTAGATAGTTCAAAACAGAATTTATTATCTTTATAACCATCCATCATAATAAGCCCCATAAATAACGGATTATAGAATAAGGTCTTATTATGAAAATTACCCTCATCATCGCGGTTCTGTTGCAAATCGGCCAAGCAGTGATGTCGTCGGGGTTGACGAGATCCTTAGCTGAATTCACGGCATTTGTTTTAGTTATCACACTTGTTTTGATGAAAAAAGAGAGTAAGAAAAGTGATAAGCCGTTATTTGATTAATGTTCGTGACAACCGATGTTCGTTAAAACCAATATTCGTTAAAATCAATATTCGTTACAGAAAGTATTGGTTACAACAATGATTGGATACAAAAAGGCAAAGTGTAAATACGCTTTGCCTTTTTTGTCGTTTGTAAATTCATAGGTTCGAATAGCTTGTTAACTTAGCTACGTTTTTCAGCGGATTAGGCAAGCGTTAACCACGCTAATGAACCCGTAGAAATCATCACCCACAAGGTAATGCCAAACATCAATGGCTTTGGCCCTGCAGCTTTGAGCTTCTCAACCGAAATACCACAACCAATCAAAAATAGGCACACCACAAGTACGTGTTTCGATACATTAAAGATCCCTTGATAAATTACGTCAAACTGCGGCATGACATCGCTGATGAAGATCGCAGCACAATAGAACAAAATGAAATAAGGGATGGTGATTTTTTTCTGATCGTTTCTAAAAATGATCGAACTGATGAAAGCAACGGGGACTATCCAAAGTGCGCGAGCTAACTTCAGCGTTGTTGCTGTTGTCAGTGCTTCTTCGCCATAAGCAGATGCCGCGCCGACAACTGAAGAGGTGTCATGAATGGCAATAGCAGCCCATGTACCGAACGTTTGTTGGCTTAGCTCAAGGGCATGACCAATCATTGGGAATAAGAATAAAGCGACTGAGTTGAGCACAAACACCGTAGCGAGCGCTAATCCAATCTGTTCATCGTCAGCTTTGATTGCGGGTGCGACTGCTGCAATGGCACTGCCACCGCAAATCGCGGTACCAGAAGCAATAAGGTAACCTGTGATGCGATCCAACCCCATTTTTTTTGCTAAGACCCAACCAATGACTAACGTACCGACGATGGTTGTAACAATCAAACCAATACCATCACCCGTTACCGCTAGCGCCTTTTCAAATTGAATGCCAAAACCTAAACCGACAATCGAGTAGGCTAATAGTTTTTTTGTGAGTTTTCCGACTTCTAGGTGTTGAGGCACTAAACCGAGGCTCGCAAGAAGAAAGCCGATAACAAGTGCGGTCGGCGAGCTTACCCAAGGGGTTAAACAAAAGAGAGCAGCAAGATAAAACGGAACAGATTTTGTGAGTGTCATTATGGTTGGATTGTCTTTTCTAATGGTGGCAGCGTAGTAGGGCACTATACGCTTAAGCCAATGGTAAGTAAGTCTAAATGAATTGAACAAACGTTAAGATAAACTAAACGTTTGTTCATGACCTGAATTTTAGTGGATATCGAACACTTATTGCCATCGCCCACGCAGTTTAGCAACCGCCTGGCGTAGAAGCTCGCAAGACGCTTCATTTGGTGAAATCGGTTTGCCTGCTTCTATCTCTAGCTTAGTCCAAAAACGAGTGGGTAATCCTTTACACGCACGCCCTTTATAGCGGCTAAAGTAACTGCCCCATAACCCTTTCAGTGCCATTGGGATCACCGGAACGGGAGAGCGTTTGATGATCAGCTCCATACCACGCATGAACTCGGCCACTTCTCCATCACTCGTGAGTTGACCTTCTGGGAAGATACATACGATGTGCCCCTCGTGCAGCGCTTGCTCGACCTCTTTGAAAGCGTGACGAATCGAGCGTCGATTCGTTGATGAGATAGGAATAACCCCCGCTCGTCTCAAGAAGCGCCTTAAGGGAGGAAGATTGGCATAGTCCTCTTCCATAACAAAGCGAATCAAGCGTGGGCATACCGCACTCAGAAGCAGTGCATCCATATAACTCACATGGTTACAGACGATTAATGCCCCGCCTTTTTCGGGTAGGTGATCCAAGTTCTTATGCTTTACTCGATACATGCTGTGAGTGACTACCCACATCAAGAATCGGAACGCATAAATAGGCACCTGATAAAACAGGTAAAGCATCACTAAGGTGTTCAATAATGCTAAAAACACAAACAGTTGAGGAATGGAAAGCTCAAGCACACTCAGGCAAAGAATACCCAGAATGGCACTCCCTACCATAAACAGCGAGTTGTAGATGTTGAGACCCGCGATAACTTGTGCTCGCTCATTTGGTTTCGCTCGTAACTGCATTAAGGAATACAACGGAACAATAAAGATACCGCCGGAAACACCAAGCAGTAGCAGGTAACTGAAGAGCGGCCATAGCTCGGAATACGTTACAAATTGGTAGAATGAGTGAAAATGAGGTAGAGATTCAGGAATTGATAGTGCCATCAATAGACCGAATATAGAGATCCCCATGCAGCCTATAGGCACTATGCCAATTTCAATTCTGTGGTTGGACAGTTTGTCACACGTTAACGAACCAATGGCAATGCCAACAGAGAATAGTGCTAACAGAAAGGCGACCGAACTTTCTGTCCCATTCAGATAAAGGCGAGTGAAATTTGGAAACTGAGTCAAGTAAGCCGCACCAAGGAACCAGAACCAACTGATTGACATGAGCGCTTGAAAAGTCGAACGATCTTTTTTGGCAATTGCGAGTGTGCTGCGGGTTAACTTGATGGGTTGCCACTTCACTTTTAATGCTGGTGCATTGCTGGGGGCTTCAGGAATGAAACAGCTTGATATATAACCAAAAATTGCAAATAAAACAATGCACACAGCGGCAATAAGCTTAGCGTTTTCTTCGGATGCAATTATCCCCGCGCTTAAGGTGCCAATTAGGATCGCTAAAAATGTACCAGTCTCGACGAGGGCATTACCGGACACCAGTTCTTTGGTCTTTAACTGTTGTGGGAGTAGTGCGTACTTAACCGGGCCAAAAAAGGCGCTTTGCGTTCCCATCAGAAAAAGCAAGAGAAGTAATATTCCGTAGCTTTCGTAGATAAGTCCGACAGCACCCAGTGACATAATCACGACTTCGAGCATCTTCACCTTACGAATAAACCAAGACTTTTCGTACTTATCTGCTAGTACGCCTGCTAAAGCAGAAAATAGAAAGAAGGGAAGAATGAATAGGCCAGCGGCTAAATTAATGAACAAATTTTTAGAAATAGGTAGCGTATCAGCGCTTGCGAAAGCAACAAATAATAACAGAATATTTTTAAAGACGTTGTCATTAAACGCACCCAGAAACTGGGTGATAAAGTAGGGTAGAAACCTTTTTTGCGTTAACAGCGAAGATGGGCTGCTGTTGTTCATTCTCGTTCCTTGGATGATTACCAGCGGGTTAAGTAGTTTGAAATAAGGTTATTAATCAATTCCTTACCATCAATAGGCTCTGAGGCGAAAAACTTATCATCAACGCTGAGTAGAGTGATTCCATGCACGCCAGCCCATAATACCCGGCTGGCTTTGAGCACTTCGCTTTCAGTATGCTCCGGCTCGATTGCCACAAGCAACTGTTCTAGCATGCTGGTCATCATATCGATTCGGTTTGACTGCCACTCTGGAAGGTTCTCGCCATTCATGTTGTGCTCGAAGATAAGTTGCCAGCGGTTCGGGTGCTTTTGCGCGTAGTCGTGGTAGCAATAAGCGAGATTGAATAACGCTTGTTGAGGGCTGCTTGATTGTTCTACGACAGAAGCCGATTCAGCGGCGAGCTCATCTAATGTTTGAGCGACAACGTGCAGCAGCAGAAGGTTGTAGTTGCCAAATACATTCACCAATGTACTGGGCACATAGCCAATCATGTTGGCAATTTTTCGTAAACTTAACTCGTGATAGGAGTGCTGTTCTAAAAAAACCGTTACGGTATCTAAGGTCAACTGAACCAATTGTTCTCGAGTATGATCGTTTCTTCGTGCCATGATTCGTTTCTAGTAAATGAACATCGTTCATTATCTTATATGCAGCCTTTGATGGCCGTCAATCCTTTCGCCAATTCAGCCCACAATTAATAACCGCAATATTATGATACATATGTGAACATCGTGAACATTTCATTGTGCTTTGTTAAAGAGTATGATTAACGCGTCGAAAGATAAAGAACCCTTTAAAGGATAATAATGAAACGATTTTTCTCACTAGTCGCGATTCTGATGGTATCAGTTGCGGTGACACCAATCGCGGAAGCGAAAAGATTTGGTGGTGGTAAGTCTTTTGGTAAGAGTTTCAAAACGGCTCCTGCTCCTAAACAGCAACACCAGAACACTAACTCGATCCGTCAAGATCAAACAGGTAAGAACACCGCGGCTAATTCAAGTAAGAAAGGCCTTATGGGCGGTCTGCTAGGCGGTTTACTTGCGGGCGGTCTATTAGCGGCATTCTTTGGTGGTGCATTTGAAGGTATCCAGTTTATGGATATCCTGATCATGGGTTTGATTGCTTTCTTAGCGTTCAAATTCCTACGAGGAATGTTGGGTGCGAAACAAGGCTCCATGAATCAGGAGCGCGGCCAACAGCCAGCTTTTGGTAGTATGGGACAAAACAAGTTTGAATCATCACAGCAAAAGCCAAATGTTCACAACTTCGAGCAAGCGCCAACTCAACCTCAAGGTGCTGCGAGCGGTTTTGGTTTTGGTGCGCAAAGCGATGTTCCGCATAACTACCCACCGGGTTTTGATCAAGCAGCTTTCATCAATGGTTCTCGTGAGCACTACCGTATATTACAAGGTGCATGGAACCACAATGAGCTAAGTACGATTGAAGAATACGTGTCTCCAAGTCTATTTGAAGACCTAAAATCTGAGCGTAGCAAGCTAGATGGTGATCAGCATACCGACGTAATGTACGTTGATGCTGAAATCGTTCGTGCTGACCATGACGGCAGCAAAGCACAGCTAAGCCTACAGTTTAGTGGGCGTTACCGTGATTCAGCGGAAGGTATTGAAGAAGATATCACCGATATTTGGCATTTAGAGCGTGATCTTACGACTCAAAATGCACCTTGGCTAATCGTGGGTATTCAAGGTTAACCTCGATAGCTAACGAATAATGAGTTAATTCGGTATTACTTTGATTATTGAAAGCCCCTACAGAGAAATCGGTAGGGGCTTTTTTGTGTGCTGAGGGTAGCAAGCCAGTCATAACTAGGTTCTTAGAACGGCTACTTCTCTGTTTTGATAGAGAGATTCAAATTTGAGAGGCAGTACTTTGAAAGCGGACATTTGTCCTCAATGCTTTGTGCCATTACTCCTTATGATTGCGCCAACAAAACAAATAAGGAAACATTATGACTGCACATATTGCTGGCACTGCTGAGGATTTCGCATCTACAGTAATTATGCCGGGTGACCCACTACGAGCGAAATACATTGCTGAAACCTACTTAGAAGACGCAAAACTCGTGACTGATATTCGAAACATGCTTGGATACACTGGCTATTACAAAGGGCAGCGCATCTCAGTTATGGGGCATGGCATGGGTGTACCATCAATGGTTCTCTATGGTCATGAACTGATTAATGACTTCGGTGTTAAGCGCATTATTCGTATCGGCAGTGTTGGTGCAACGCAGAAAAATGTCATGATGCGTGATGTGATTTTGGCACAAGCTGCCGGTACAGACTCTCCAACTAATGCCAAGCGCAGCAGTGGCTATCACATGGCGACATCGGCAACGTTTGAGCTTTTACATAATGCTTACCTTTCAGCAAAAGAGAAGAATATAGATGTTAAAGTTGGCAACGTGTTTACTGGCGACCTTTATTACGATCCTGATGAAGATCTTATCCCTGCCTTAGAGCGTTTTGGGGTGCTTGGTATCGATATGGAAGTTGCAGGCTTATACGGGCTAGCACAACAATTTGGTATTGAGTCATTAGCGATCCTGACGGTGTCTGATCATTGTATCACGGGTGAGGAGACCACCGCAGAAGAGCGTCAGCTTTCATTCAACAACATGATTGAAATTGCTCTAGAAACGGCAATCAAAGCTTAAGCCTGTGTGGAGGGCTTAAAGTTAAGCTCTCCCAAATTAAAACATCTAACCTACGAGCCCTTGGAGTGAACAATGAAAAATAAAATGACACTCACTGCTATCAGTTTCCTCGCTAATTTCGTTATGGCGGGCTTTGCGACACAATTTGGTATGTTGGTCGAGCCAATAGCCAATGCATTTAACGCGAATGTAAATGAAGTAGCATCAATATTTTCTTTATTAAATGGTGGAGCACTAGCCGGCACTATTGCGGCTTTCTTCTTAATTGAAAAAGTCGGTATTAAACGCATGACGGTGTTGTGCTATGGCATTATCGCACTGTCCTCATTAGGCCTTTACATTGCACCTTCGTTATCGATCGTGATGTTATGTATGGCTATTATTGGTTTTTGTGGAGGTGTTGGTCTGTGTATCGCTGGTACTATTGTCGTTTCATTATGGAAAGACAAAATTCAGAGCACAATGTTAGTGGTACAAGACGCGACATTTAACATTGCAGGTGTTGTGTTCCCAATGATCACCACTTACGCACTTACTAATGCAATGAATTGGAGCATCAGTTACTTGAGTGTTGGCGTGGTTGCATTGGCAACAATGTTTATCGCTTTGCTGACTAACTTCAATCAATGTGGTGATGAAAGCGCAACACAAACTGAATCAAAGTCTGAATGGAACTTCGGCATTATTAGTGGTGGTATCGGACTATTCTTAGGAATGCTTGCCCTTTATACTTTCTTAACTTGGGCTCCAATGTTTGTGAAAGAGAAGTTCGATATTCCATTTGAACAAGCGGGTAACATTATTACTCAGTATTGGTCAGCAGCGTTGGTTGGTGCTTTAGTTTCGACTGTCATTGTGTCGCGTATGAAGATTCAGTACTTCTTATTGACGATCATTACACTTGCAATGGTGATAACGAGCGTCATCGTTACTACAAATCAACTAGAATGGCTCTCTTACCTGACTTATGGTTACGGGTTTGCTTGTGCTGCACTTTATAATGCTTTCATTGCTTATGGTGTGTCATTTGTTCGCAATGCATCAAGTAAGAATGTTTCTTATATATTGGTTAGCGGCAGTGCTGGTGCAATGTTTAGCCCTGCGATTAGCTCTATGATGGAAAGTATTGTTGGCTTACAAACAGTTATGTATGCCATCCCTGCAATATATGCTGTTGTATTGGTGATGCTTATTGCATCTACAAAGTACAAAGCAAGCCAATCCAATCAAACTCAAACTGCATAAATAGTTATCGGTTTAAGCGACACTGAAAAGGTCTGTATTTGTGCAGGCCTTTATTGCTCCGCAAATTTTTTAAGCCCTTCTAGATCAAGAATCCTTAGTCCTTTCTTTTCTTTAGCAATAAAACCTTTGCTCTCAAGCTCTTTCACCGCGCGGCGGTAGACTCTATCAGTCGTAGCGAAGCGTTCCGCTTCAAGATAGTTCTTTTGAAAGCCATCGACGGGTAAGTCATTCAAATATTGATGATAAATATCGTAGGCAACATTATAAGTAATCGGATATAGAAGACGCCTTGTTAGGATCTCGACCGTGTCTTGATAGTCAATAGCGATAGCGCTAGCGAAATAGAGAGAAAGCCTAGGTTGTTCTAACAAGTACTTCTTTAGCTTTTGAGCATCAATGATAGATACGTTAACGGGCTCGATTGGCATAATATCCATTTGGCATCGGTATCCTGTAAAGAATTCCATTTCCCCGAAGACTTGTTGCTCACACTCAAGAGTACCTAACAAAAATGTTTTACCGTTGCGAGCTGTCATTCCCATGGAAACTCTTCCAGAATCAACAAGGTAAAGGTTATCTACATGCTCTCCTTGAGTTAATAACTTCTCATTTTCCTCAAATATTCTGCTCGTACAAATACAATCACGAATGGTTTGTTCGATTAGTTGCTTGTCTTCGGTCCACTCAGTTTCGAAGCGACCTTTTCCTAGGGTTTGTAGCTGCATATTTGATTTTAATTCAGTTGTTGAGAGAAGTTTCTCAACTTGGGTGATAGGTTATCAAGATCGTTGAACGAGAAAGGTAACGGGTACAGTGAAATATTATACACAGCAACGAAAAAAGCCAACTCAATGAGTTGGCTTTTCGATTTTCCAATTAAGGAGAATATGGTGGAGGGAGACGGATTCGAACCATCGAAGGCAGTGCCGGCAGATTTACAGTCTGCTCCCTTTGGCCACTCGGGAACCCCTCCAGGGTGTGTCTTACTCTTCACAAAGTAAGCCTAAATTGATGTTTTCCCATAAGCCCATCAACTAGGTTGTTCTCTTAACTCTTAAAAGAGGCAAGAAGAATATGGTGGAGGGAGACGGATTCGAACCATCGAAGGCAGTGCCGGCAGATTTACAGTCTGCTCCCTTTGGCCACTCGGGAACCCCTCCAGGGTGTGTCTTACTCTTCACAAAGTAAGCCTAAATTGATGTTTTCCCATAAGCCCATCAACTAGGTTGTTCTCTTAACTCTTAAAAGAGGCAAGAAGAATATGGTGGAGGGAGACGGATTCGAACCATCGAAGGCAGTGCCGGCAGATTTACAGTCTGCTCCCTTTGGCCACTCGGGAACCCCTCCAGGGTGTGTCTTACTTTTCACAAAGTAAGCCTAAATTGATGTTTTCCCATAAGCCCATCAACTAGGTTGTTCTCTTAACTCTTAAAAGAGGTAAGAAGAATATGGTGGAGGGAGACGGATTCGAACCATCGAAGGCAGTGCCGGCAGATTTACAGTCTGCTCCCTTTGGCCACTCGGGAACCCCTCCAGGGTGTGTCTTACTTTTCACAAAGTAAGCCTAAATTGATGTTTTCCCATAAGCCCATCAATCAGGTTGTTCTCTTAACTCTCAAAAGAGCGAAGAAGAATATGGTGGAGGGAGACGGATTCGAACCATCGAAGGCAGTGCCGGCAGATTTACAGTCTGCTCCCTTTGGCCACTCGGGAACCCCTCCAGGGTGTGTCTTACTCTTCACAAAGTAAGCCTAAATTGATGTTTTCCCATAAGCCCATCAACTAGGTTGTTCTCTTAACTCTTAAAAGAGGTAAGAGGAATATGGTGGAGGGAGACGGATTCGAACCATCGAAGGCAGTGCCGGCAGATTTACAGCCTGCTCCCTTTGGCCACTCGGGAACCCCTCCAGGGTGTTTTTCCTAACTCATAATGGATAGGCTAAAGAGATGTTTTTCCCAACGCATCTCTCAAGTTCGGGTCGCATCATAGCAAACACGTTAAACCTGTAAAGGGTTTTTCTTATGGTTTTGTGTTAAATGCTGTCTTTTTGGGCAAAGATGGCGAAAAGTACGCATATTGCTCGTGAAGTGAACATTCGAGCTTAGGTTGGCGTAATAATAGGTAACACCTTGAGAAAATTAGCTTTCTGCAGTGTGTTTGGTTTGTTAAATTCGTAATGGAACGTAAATGGAATTTAATTTAGATTTACATTTCTTGACGTTACAGCATTCATCTGTTGATAGAATACCGCTACTTCCATTTATAGATACTAAATCTTACTGCAGACTATTATTATGAAGCAAACATCTGTTTTAACCCTACTTAGCTTGTCGATTTTCATGGCGTCTCCAGCCGCACTTGCAAAGCGTCAGGGGTCTAGCACAGTGACGGTTGTTACTGAGCCTGTTGCTATTCACCAAGTTAACCAGTCTCTCTCTTTGGTTGGCAAGTTAGAAGCTGAACAATCGGTCATTATCACTTCTGAAGTGGCTGGTCGAGTTGATGCTATCAATGTCAAAGCGAATCAAGATGTCACCAAAGGGCAGATGTTGGTTCAGTTAGATGACACTAAAGCGAAAGCCGCAGTGACAGAAGCACAAGCGTACCTAAAAGACGAGCAACGTAAGTTAGCGGAATTTCAACGGCTAGTGAAACGTAACGCGATCACGCAAACTGAAATTGATGCTCAGAAAACGAACGTCGAGATCGCCAATGCTCGTTTGGCTGCGGCCAATGCTAATCTTAGCGATCTGCACATCACGGCACCTTTTTCGGGTACGGTCGGTTTTATCGACTTTAGCCGCGGTAAAATGGTGACCGCTGGGACGGAACTCGTCACCCTAGATGACCTCTCAGTAATGCAATTAGATCTACAAATCCCGGAGCGCTACCTTTCCAAATTGTCGAAAGGCATGAAAGTAACGGCTCGTACCAGTGCGTGGGGCGAGACTGAATTCATCGGTACTGTGGTCGGCATTGACACCCGTATCAATAGCGATACGCTAAATTTACGAGTTCGAATCCACTTTGACAACAATCATGATTACTTGAAGCCGGGCATGTTAGTGGAAGCGGATATGGATTTCCCTTCAGTTGAAGCGCCGATTATTCCAGTTCAAGCGCTTGAGTATTCAGGAACTAAACGTTTTGTTTATGTGATTGGTGATGATAATAAAGCGGTTCGTACCGAAGTCTTTCTCGGTGCGCGTATCGATAACGAAGTCGTGATTGAAAAAGGCATCGAGATTGGTCAGAAAATCGTGGTGCAAGGTATCGTGAACATGCGTGACGGTGTGTTGGTGCAAGAGCTAGCCGTGGATCGCTTAGTTGATGCTGAAAGTGATAACAAACCACAAGAAGGCGCAAACTAATGTTGTTATCTGATGTTTCAGTCAAGAGACCTGTGGCTGCTGTTGTACTGAGCTTGCTGTTGGTTGTGTTTGGTCTGGTCTCTTTCAATAAGCTTTCCGTCCGTGAGATGCCAGACATTGAAAGCCCTGTAGTATCAATCAGTACTCGTTATCAAGGGGCATCGGCGACGATTATTGAAAACCAAATAACCGCTAACCTTGAAGACCAGTTATCAGGCATTAGTGGTATCGATGAGATCGAATCCACGACGCGTAATAGTATGTCGCGCATCACGATTACTTTCGAACTCGGTTACGACCTGAATACGGGGATAAGTGATGTACGTGATGCTGTTGCTCGTGCTAAGCGTTCGTTACCCGAAGAGGCCGAAGACCCTATTGTTTTTAAAAATAACGGCAGCGGCGAAGCATCGGTTTATATCAACTTAAGTTCAAGTAAAATGGACCGAACGCAGTTAACCGATTACACCGAACGTGTATTGGTAGACCGCTTTAGTTTGATTTCGGGGGTCAGCTCAGTCGATATCTCCGGTGGCTTATACAAAGTCATGTATGTGAAGCTAAAGCCAGCGCTAATGGCGGGCCGTGGTGTTACCGCGTCTGATATTACTGCGGCGTTAAAAAGTGAAAACATTGAAAGCCCGGGTGGTGAAGTTCGCAACGATGCGATCGTAATGTCGGTTCGTACGGCTCGTCCTTATAAGGAAGTGAAAGATTTCCAATATTTGGTGGTTAAACGAGCAACAGATAATACACCTATCTATTTGAAAGATGTTGCGGATGTGTACCTTGGTGCGGAAAACGAAAACTCGACGTTTAAAAGTGATGGTGTTGTTAATGTCAGTTTGGGTATCGTGCCTCAATCCGATGCAAACCCATTGGAAGTTGCCGACTTAGTACATAAAGAAGTTGATGCTATTCAAAAGTTTTTACCTGCCGGTACTCGTTTGGCTATCGACTATGATTCAACGGTATTTATCGACCGATCGATCTCTGAGGTCTATAGCACACTCTTTATCACCGGTGGTTTAGTGATTCTTGTGCTTTATATCTTCATTGGTCAAGCACGCGCGACATTAATTCCTGCGGTGACCGTTCCGGTATCTCTGATTTCGTCATTCATTGCAGCGTATTACTTCGGCTTCTCTATCAACTTGATTACGTTGATGGCACTTATCTTATCGATAGGTCTGGTGGTGGATGACGCCATCGTGGTGGTTGAAAACATTTTCCACCATATTGAACGGGGTGAATCACCACTGCTTGCTGCTTATAAAGGTACGCGTGAAGTCGGCTTCGCTGTTATCGCAACCACTTTAGTGCTGGTTATGGTCTTCCTACCCATTTCCTTTATGGATGGCATGGTCGGCCTACTGTTTACCGAGTTCTCTGTGTTACTTGCGATGTCGGTGATATTTTCATCGCTAGTGGCACTGACACTAACGCCGGTTTTAGGCAGTAAAATTCTGAAAGCGAATGTGAAACCTAATCGTTTTAATTTATTTATTGAGCGTGTCTTTAGCAAGTTAGAACTGAGGTATAAAGCGGCACTGCGTCATGCGCTATCTTGGCGTTGGGCTGCTCCCGTAATTATTCTCGCGTGTATGGGGGGGAGCTATGGCTTGATGCAACAAGTTCCTTCACAACTGACTCCGCAAGAGGACCGAGGTGTTATCTTTGCGTTTGTCCGTGGAGCGGATGCCACCAGTTATAACCGCATGTCTGGCAACATGGACATCGTTGAAGAGCGTTTGATGCCTCTACTTGGTCAAGGGTTCTTAAAGTCATTCAGTATCCAATCGCCAGCGTTTGGTGGTAATGCCGGAGATCAAACCGGCTTTGTTATTATGATTTTGGATGATTGGGACGAGCGTGATCTGACGGCCCAAGAAGCTTTAAACGAAGTTCGCCAATCCTTGAGTGGCATTCCTGATGTTCGGGTATTCCCATTCATGCCAGGCTTTAGAGGTGGCTCAAGTGAACCGGTGCAATTTGTATTGGGTGGTTCTGATTATTCTGAACTTCAAAAGTGGGCAGAGATCTTAAAGCAAGCAGCGGAAGATTCTCCCATCATGGAAGGGGCGGGTATTGATTACTCTGAAAAAACACCTGAGTTAGTGGTAACGGTAGACAAACAACGAGCGGCCGAATTGGGCGTCAGTGTTTCTGACATTTCAGATACACT
The DNA here is from genome assembly GCF_024347295.1 of Vibrio artabrorum. NCBI lineage: Bacteria > Pseudomonadati > Pseudomonadota > Gammaproteobacteria > Vibrionales > Vibrionaceae > Vibrio > Vibrio artabrorum. The sequence continues at coordinate 980,488 of NZ_AP025458.1, forward strand.
AGAAATTATGCTGGGCGGGCGCAGTGAAACCACCTTTGCTGATCGTGGTGAAGAGTACGATGTTTACTTGCGTGGTGATGAAAACAGCTTTAATAACGCGAACGATTTAAGCCAAATCTACATGCGAACTCAGTCTGGCGAGCTAGTAACACTGGATACACTGACACACATTGAAGAAGTGGCATCATCGATTCGCTTGTCACACTACAATAAGCAAAAATCGGTGACCATCACAGCGAACCTGATGGACGGTTACACATTAGGTGATGCGCTGGATTTTCTTGATAAGCAAGCGATTGAGCAACTGCCCGGTGATATCTCGGTCAGCTATTCGGGTGAATCAAAAGACTTCAAAGAGAATCAATCGAGTATCTTGGTGGTGTTTGCGTTAGCGATGTTGGTCGCTTACTTAGTCTTGGCCGCGCAGTTTGAAAGCTTTATTAACCCACTTGTGGTGATGTTTACAGTTCCGATGGGGATATTCGGTGGCTTTTTAGGTCTAGTGTTGATGCACCAAGGTTTAAACGTTTACAGTCAGATTGGGATGATCATGTTGATCGGAATGGTGACGAAAAACGGGATCTTGATTGTCGAATTTGCTAACCAGTTGCGTGATCGAGGTATTGAGTTTGAGAAAGCAATCGTAGACGCTTCAGCAAGACGTTTACGGCCAATATTGATGACGGCGTTTACCACATTAGCCGGAGCTATCCCATTGATTACTTCTACGGGCGCAGGCTATGAAAGTCGAGTGGCTGTGGGTACGGTTATCTTCTTCGGTATGGGGTTCGCTACCTTGGTCACTCTGTTCGTTATTCCTGCGATGTACCGTTTGATTTCCGGCTCGACCCGTTCTCCAGGGCACGTGGAAGCGGAGCTGAATAAAGAGCTGAGCCATGACAACGTGGGAAGAACCACTCACGGTTAATACTCTCAGAACCATGTAACAACACGGAATCGTGTCACAATATTGAAAAGCCTGCGTTTGCTCCTAGCGAATGGCAGGCTTTTTTTGTATAACAAACAGAGCTCAATAAATGAATACAATAAATCGAATAAAGGAAAGTAAAGTGGCTGAATTTAAATACAAAGATCTTTCTCAAGAAGAGCAAGACAAGCTGGATGCAGCGACCTTTCGTCGTCTGTTAACACACCTAGATGATAACAAAGACGTGCAGAACATTGACCTGATGATCTTAGCGGGCTTCTGTCGTAACTGTTTCAGTAAGTGGTACAAAGCGGAAGCCGAGCAACAAGGCCTAGACTTGAATATCGATGACGCACGTGAGCGCGTATATGGCATGACTTACGATGAGTGGAAACAAAACCATCAACCTAAAGCAACACCAGAGCAACTGGCCGCCTTTGAAGCGAAACAGAAGCCAGAGTGATTTTTTCGCAAGTGTTTGATTAATTTAAACAAAAAAGAGCCTGTCAAGGGCTCTTTTTTATTGTGGCATCGGTGGTTACTCGGTGGTTATGCCAGTTCACCCGTTTGCGAGAAAGCTTCTAGCTTCGCTGCATAAGGTTGTAGGTCACCGATATTCAGATTTACCCACTCGTCATTGAAGTAAGTGTCTAGGTAACGCTCACCGCTGTCACACAGTAAAGTCACGATAGAGCCTGTTTCGCCACGCGCTTTCATCTCACTGGCTAGCTGAAGCACACCGTACATGTTAGTACCGGTAGATGCGCCAACCTTGCGACCAAGAATGTCAGATAACCAATGTGTCGTTGCGATACTGGCTGCGTCTGGGATTTTACGCATTTCGTCAACCACACCAGCAATGAAGCTTGGTTCTGCTCGTGGGCGACCAATGCCTTCAATCTTACTGAATGTACTGCCTTTCACGTTCGCATTGCCGGTTTGGAAGTATTCGTGGAATACCGAGTTCTCAGGGTCGACAACACAAAGCTTAGTTTCATGCTGTTGGTAGCGAATGAAGCGGCCAATCGTCGCTGAAGTACCGCCAGTACCTGGGCTCATGACAACCCAAGTTGGCACTGGGTGATCTTCCATCTGCATTTGATTGAAAATCGAGTTGGCGATGTTGTTGTTACCACGCCAGTCGGTTGCGCGCTCAGCGTAAGTAAATTGGTCCATATAGTGACCATTCAGCTCTTCGGCTAAACGACGAGATTCATCGTAAATCTCATCAGATCGGTCAACGAGATGTGCTTGGCCGCCGTAGAATTCTATCTGCTCAATCTTCTTCTTCGCTGTGCATTTTGGCATTACGGCAATAAACGGCAGGCCAAGTAGGCGAGCAAAGTACGCTTCAGATACCGCAGTGCTACCTGATGAAGATTCAATGATTGTTGTTTCTGGGCCAACCCAACCGTTACAGATAGCATATAAGAATAGAGAACGCGCTAAACGGTGCTTTAAAGAACCGGTTGGGTGTGTGCTTTCATCTTTAAGGTAAACATCAATGCCTTCGATACTTGGTAGATCGAGCTTGATAAGGTGCGTATCCGCTGAGCGTTGGTAGTCGGCTTCAATTTTACGAATTGCGTTGTTAATCCATTGATGGTCAGTGCACATAAGCGTTCTCCTGATCGAGTGTAGGAATTCTTTGTAATAGGTATGGTACTAATTTATCTATAACCCGAGAGAAAAACTTTGCCATATTTGCTTTGTTTTGCTTAAATTGTAGAAAATTATTCTCTTTAAATTCGATTTGGTGAAAGTGTGATAGATGCCGTAGATAAAAAAATATTAGGGTTACTGCAAGAAGACAGCACGCTGTCATTGAACGATATTTCGGAAGCGGTCAATCTCACCACAACGCCTTGTTGGAAAAGGCTTAAACGGCTCGAAGAGAACGGTATTATTGAGAAAAGAGTCGCACTGCTGAATCCGGAAAAACTGGATCTTTCCTTTACTGCTTTCGTATTAGTGAAAACCAGTGATCATTCTCATGAGTGGTATGGTCGTTTTGTGAGTACGGTGTCGGAATTTTCTGAAGTGATGGAGTTTTATCGTATGGCAGGTGAGTACGATTATATGATGAAGGTTCAAGTGAAAGACATGAAGCGTTTTGATGATTTCTATAAGCGCTTGGTCAATAGCATTGAAGGTATTTCCAATGTGACCTCGACGTTTGCGATGGAACCATTGAAGTATACGACAGCGCTTCCCCTCTAACTCTGAGTTTAATATCAACATTATTATGGTTTAATGTTCGCCTCTGCGATTAAAAAGGAAGATCCATGTTTGCAAAAGTTTCGACGGCTATCCAATTGGTATTAGCGATCGCTATTTTTTATTTAGGCTACTCCATCTACTCATTGACCAATAAAGTCGGGGAGATCGTCGACACTTATCCGCAGGTGATCAAAGACGTATCGGTATTGACTAAGGATTTGAAAGTTGAAGAGTGGTTAGCATTTGCTGAACATTTGGATGAACTTGCTCCTCACGTATTAGACACCGTTGAAAATGTCAGACAAACGGTTGAACAAGTCAATCAAACCGTTTCATCCGTCGATAAAAAAATACCGACGATTTTGGATGAAGTGAAAAATGTCCGAACAGAAGTTGAGCAGGTAAGGACGGATGTCATCCCCCCAACATTGGCGGAATTAAAACACTATCGTGAGGATGTGATGCCGCCAATGCTTGCTGAAAGTAAATCCTACCGCGAGCAAACCATCCCCGTCATTATTTCTGAATCCCAAAAGCTAAGGGCTGAAGTACCGCCGATTTTGGTGCAAGCAAATGCGCTTGCTGATAAGGGGGAAGCACTGGCTCAAGGGGCTGCGGAAGGGGCAGTGAAAGGGGTTGTGTTATCGCCATTTAACCTGTTGCGAGATGCCAGTGATGGCATCAAAACACGGGTGCAGAGTGAATTCGAATCAACGTCTGAGAGTGAATAGCGTTTACGAGTTATGGCTTTCGCCTTGTGGTGAGAATGACAAAAAAGAGGCTAGATATACCTAGCCTCTTTTTTTACTTAACGGATGCTTATTTGGGTATCCACAACCGCTATCTACACAAAGTGCAGTTTATTGCTTAGTGCAGTTTATTACTCTGTGCCGTTTATTATTTAGTGAAGCGCATTACACCTTCTTGTACTGCCGTTGCCACTAACTCACCTTTTTGGTTAAAGATCTCACCGCGTACTAGCCCGCGAGTGTTCGCCGCTGTCGGGCTTTCAATCGCATAAAGTAGCCATTCATCCATCTTAAACGGTCGGTGAAACCAAATAGAGTGGTCAATTGTCGCCACCTGAAAATTTGGCGTCATAATCGACACCTCATGAGGATGAAGCGCCGTCACTAAGAATCCCCAATCAGATGCGTATGCTAACAAATACTGGTGAATTAATTGGTTGTCTGGCAGCGCACCGTTCGCTCTTATCCAAAGGTACTGTTTTGCTTCCGCCTTTTTAGGTTTTAGTGGGTTAACGACAGTGACAGGGCGCATCTCAATCGGCTTTTCACCACAAAAGGTTTTACGCAGCTTCTCGGGTAAAAATTCGGCGATATGACTTGCGAGTTCCGTTTCTGATGCAAAATTCTCGGGACCCGGGATATCAGGGATTGTGTTTTGGTGTTCGAAACCCGGCGCATCGGCATGATAAGAAGCGGTTAGATAGAAAATAGGGCGACCATTTTGAATGGCTTTAACACGACGAGTACTAAAACTGCGTCCATCTCTTAGGTTTTCCACATCATAGATAATCGGTTTCTCTGGGTCGCCAGGGTATAGAAAATAACTATGGAACGAATGAACACTACGGTCGTCTTGAACAGTATAGCGAGCAGCAGAAAGCGCTTGTCCCAACACTTGACCACCGTAAACCTGTGGTAGACCTAGATTCTCACTTTGCCCACGGAATAAACCCTCTTCTAGTTTTTCTAGCTGAAGTAAACTTAGTAATTCTTGTAAAGGTTGACTCATCGCCAGCATTCCTTTTCGTAAAATGAGTGTCAGATTAGTGCGATAATCGATTAGTTTAGTCAAATATCTGTTAATAAATCATAGGGTTTCGAGACAGAATATGAAAGCTCTCTTATAATTAAGCCGTAGATTTGTCGATTCCGACAAACATGTTGAGAGAAATTAAATATGAAAAAGACTCTAATTTTAATTATGTCTTTATTATCGTTTGGTCTACTTGTTGGTTGCCAAACAACATCAGAAACCAACGCTTCTCAAGAGACCGTAGCAGAGTTTACTCAAGCAATTTCAGGAACCGTAAGCTACCGCGAAAGAATCGCCTTGCCAGAAAACGCGATCATTACCGTCACCCTAGAAGATATTTCACTTGCTGACGCACCATCAACGATTATCGCAACTCAAGAATTTACGGCTGACGGCAAGCAAGTGCCTTTCGCGTTTGAGTTAGCTTATGATAACGACAAGATTCAAGCGAATCACCGTTACAACATACGTGCATCGATTCATGTTGATGGCAAACTGCGTTTCACGACAGATACCATAAAATCAGTGATTACCGACGTAGAAAACACGCAACAAGCAGACTTACGCTTGGTCAGTGTTCGTTAATGGTCAGTGGAAGCCAATACTAAGGCATTTTGATTGATGTGTTTCGATGAATGGCAGCTCTAGGGCTGCCATTTGTATATTCTGAGTTTGACTTTTCCTGCGTCATTAACTTCAATGCCCTCTTCGATAAGATGCTTTTTTTGTCGACCAAACGAATCACCTTTCAAAGAGATCTCGCCTTTACTGTTGATCACCCGATACCAAGGCAGTTTGCTACCTTCTGGCAGGTTTCCCAACGCTTTACCAACCTGTCGTGCATAGCCCGGAAAACCTGAAAAACGTGCTATGTCTCCATAAGTGGTGACTTTCCCATAAGGAATTTGGTGAATCACAGCAAAGATTTGGCTTAAAAATTGGTCCATACTAAATGTTCCTAGTTCATAAATACCAATCACAGTAAGTGTTCAAAAATAGCGCAGGGAAAAAGCTTGAGAGCAAGACAGATTTTTTCGATAAGTAGTTATTCTACAGTCAAAAAATCTAACGAGGTTATCGAGTTTTTTAACAAGCTAGGGTGACCCGTTAATTACTACGATTGGTATGGTACCACGGATCGGTAGAAGGAGAGGGCTATGGTATTTACAACATTTCAATTCTTGATAACCACATTATTAGCGGTTGTCTGTGCCAGAGCAATCAGTTTAAGCGAGGGAGATATCCCCGTACTAGCAATGGTCATCCCTGCTTTATGGATCTTACCGCAGGGGGGCATCGCAGGATTAGTTTTGCTTGTTTCCATGACGATTTATGGCTTAACGCTACCCCTGCAACCTATCACACTTTCTGTCAGTGCATGGGTGTTATTCCCACTGCTTATGGTCATTTTTTCTAAACGAAGTAGTTTGTCGGTCGTGATGACATCTGGCTTGATCGTAACGACTTTGCAGGTCGGAATCATGGTGACACAATCAGCCGGTAAGCTTGGTGGCACTCCTTGGGCAACGGCGTTACAAATTTTCGCCATTATTATGATTTGGTGGGCAGCAAATCACCTTAAACCCGCCAGTCGACACAGTTGGTGGTCATTGATTTTGATACTCCCATTATGGATAGCCGACTTGCCTTACGCGGCTTTGGTTGCTTTGTGTGTGACAGGTATTATGGCATCGATGGAAGCATTAACGCGTTTGAAAACTTTTCGTTGGAACAAACTATTGTGTTGGACTTTACCCACCGCCGGGTTTGCTGCGTTAGTGATTACACCAAGCATCGATGTGCCAAGCTCGGTATTTGTGGTGTGGTTGTGTTTATTAGGGACAGCATGGATGACCGATTACATCATTCGCACCGAAGATAACGAAGACATCGATATCTAACACGATAGAAATCCAAGTTCTTCTAGCGTTAGTAAATGGTGGTTTTACCTACGATTCTTTCATGGTTTGAATAAAGGATAAGCACTTAGACCGCAATTGTTTAAAAATAGGTGGGAAGGGCTTGCAATGGTTGCTGTGATGCTTAATAATCCAGTCACTCTTTAAGGCAAGCCTTTAAGAAAAAGAATCTATGGGGGCCTGGTCCTCCCGCAACAATAACTTGTGAACTCGGTCAGGCCCGGAAGGGAGCAGCCGCAGCAAGCGACTTGTGTGCCGGGATGTGGCTGGGTTCCCACCCATTTGAAGCCTGCAATATATGTTCGCATAAATTGCAGGCTTTCTTCATATTTGCACCATAAGTCTTCATAGTCTATTTTTTTGTTGTAGGTTTACAACAAAAGTGATTTTGCTATGTACGACCAAACTAAAAAATCATCAGCTGTTCACAACATTTGTAAATTCATGAGCTTGAAAAATGACTCAGTTGTTCGAACAATGTCCATGCTTGAGTATGATTTTTGTTTTCATGCTGAATACAATCCTCAAATAGTTAGATATGAATCTCAGCCACATGGGTTTGAGTACTACTTCAATGGGCGCTACTGCCGCTATACACCAGACTTCCAGCTTTTCGATAGCATAAATACGCCTTCTCTGATTGAAGTAAAGCATTCAAGTCAGATCCTTAAACCAGATTTTCGAGCAAGGTTTAAAGAAAAGCAGCTTATCGCTCAAGCTGAGTATGGAAAAAAACTCATCTTAGTGACCGAGAAGCAGATTCGAACAGGTTTTCTACTTAGTAACCTTAAATTACTCCATGGCTATTCAGGGATTCGTACAATCACTGACATTCAAAAACATGTGCTTCAGTTTGTTCAAGCTAATAGAAGCGTGACCCTTCATCATCTTTCACACCAACTTAAAATCTCTCCAGATGAAACACTAACAGCAGCTTTGTGCTGGCTATCTTCAGGTGAAATACAAACAGATTTTAATCAGAAAAAATTTGATTTAGAAAATTCTGTTTGGTGCTAGCCAATGAGTGATGATCTCTTTGGTTTTAGTGATGAATTTAATAGCTTCGACAATGATGTAGCTGATGATAAAACGCTTTCGACAGAATTTTTAGCAGAAGACGAAAATTTTGAATTGGCATTTAGTGACTTGCCAAACAAAGATACGGCATTGTTTCGTTTGGATCTAATTCGTTATTTGGAAAGGCGCGTAAAAGGAGGTTGGACGCCCAAAAACCTAGATAAGCTCTTGGAAGAGTATGCTCTGTTGAAGAAAACTTCGGTCCCATCATCCAGAACGATAGCTGATTGGAAAAAGCTTTATTACGAGTCAGGTAAAGATGTAACGTCTCTTATTCCTGGGCATAGCAAAAAAGGAAACAGAAAACTAAAGAACGATTCGTCTGATTTAGTTACAGAAGCGATTCAAACCAAGTTTCTGACCAAAGAGCGAGTATCAGTTTGGAACAAATGAATGTTTGTTGTGATCGGTTATATATGAGTTCTAGCCCTTCAGTGCGGAGCTAGATAACTATTAGTTTCACCATGCAATTTGACCAAGCTAAATCACATTAGTTTTTATTTATAGGGAAGTTTCGTATATAGGCGATTGCGACCACTCGATTTACGCAACGAAGTAGTAGTAATGGTTAAGTCGCTGAATCGGCGTAGGTTAGCTCGTTTGCCTTATTTGCTTCAACTCGGCTATCGTTTCTCATCAATCGAAAAGGTCAGAGAGTCTCGGTTGATTGGGGCTATGTTGGACTGTTTCCAGTCAGTTGTTTTGTAACGATGCTTCGGCATAGGGTTACGACAATTAACTGATGTAGCCCCCGTTCAGATTATAGCTTCTTGAAATGGTACCGTCGATTTGAACAACAAAGCCCATTCTTGTTGACCACTACACATCGAACTACGCAACATAACCGATACGTGTCTCGCATGACGGTGAAATCATTAATTTTATCAACACATTTTATTGCCTTGTGACACGCAAACAAATTCTACTAAGGGTGTGATTATTCTATTTCTGATTTTAATGGATGAAGTAATAATAACACTGCCCCTGTAGGTTGCAATGAACAAAAATTCTGTTTCTTTAGTCAATAGTAAAATTTCCGGGCTGTCTTATGGGCCTTTGTCAAAGGCGGAAGTAACCCATGAACTAGGGCAATTTTTAGAGGTAATGGCCAAATGTGCCAAACGTAGGGAACTTAATCTTGCTTCGTTCCTCCATTGGATAAAACCAGCAGTAATTCACAGGCAATACAAGTTCTTAAAGCTATCAAGTGACATTGGATTTACTGGATACGTTATATGGGCTTGGGTTGATGATTTAACGCTATCTCATTATATGACTCAGCCTAGATTCTCACTTAAACCAATGAACTGGAATGAAGGAAGTAATCTGATCGTTGTTGACTGGTTCGTAGAGAAAAATAGAGCAAGCCAGTTAAAAGAACTATATAAGCATTTCGTTTCCTCTACAAAATTAGATAGGCATGACATTTATGTTTGTATTCGAGATGAACAAGGAAATGTCATCAAAACGAATAAGCGGAGTATATATGGCTACTGAACTCCTTAAAACACATAAGTGTTCTGGAAAAGATAATACACCGTATGTTGATAAATATTTACCTAAAGAATCCTTTGTTCTATTTGATACCTACAAAATAAAAGACAGTGAAGTCGTTTGGATCAATAAAAATCTCGTTAAAGAATATGGAATTGAACTTGATGAAGACGCCATTAAACATGAGTTGATCGAGAACTTTAGCTACGTATCAAAAGGCTATGCCAAGAAAACTAAAATTGTAACTAATGACAAGAAAGCATTCATGGCTGATCAGTACGGTTCCCGACACGAAATATGCAATGGTGGCAGCGCAAGGTGTGGATTAAATGGCCATTTTCAAATCAAAGGGATTGGGCGTAATCCGTTAGTCGCCGCAAATATGTCTGAAAGTCATTCACACGGCAAGTTGTTTATCGATGAAGCGATCAGTGAAGCCATTTGGGGCGAAATCTGCCACAAGCACCTGCCTTACGGATCTGTAAGAACACTCGCCATAATAAAAACGAACGTAAAGCATAAATTTGGATATTTAGATGACACACCTAATAAGCATTGCGCCTTAGCGATAAGGGAAGTATCTGTACGCCCTGCCCATTTTGAGCGTTGCACCTTCTTTTGGCCAGAGGAACGATACAGTTACCTTCGTGATAATGACGCAAATCGCGTAAGAAAGGCCGTTCCTTATCTCTCAAATTTGTTGTTAGGCGATAATCAAAACGCCTCCCTACGCGATTCCCTCAATACAGTGATCTATCGACTCGCGTGTCAGATTGCAGCGTCAAGAGTCAAGGGCATCCCACACGGTTCTCTAACGAGCTCAAATATTTCGGTTGATGGTCGATTCTTAGATTTTGGCACAATAACAGCAGTGCCTGATTTCGGAAACTATGTTCTGGCAAATGGTGTTGGGGCCGTATGGGATGACCATGAACTTATCGAATCCTGGCTCATTAACTTCATTGACACGCTCAATCACTACTCAAAAGGTGGATTGACATTAAGTCAAATAAGAGATTACTCATCGGAGTTTTCGAAATTACTTGATGAGTACGAGAACAAATTCTTGTTATCTGAATTAGGTATCGGGGAACACTCAATATCGAATCTCGATAAAGCAGGCCTTTTAAAAGTGCGCCTAAAAAGTGAGGAGCGAAGGTTTATTACTCGCTTTAATGACGAAGACTTTCGTAAGAACGTTCTCTTCGAAGCGAAAGCTCTCGGTCTCGATGTTAAGTCTGTAGGGTTCCCCTTACGAAAGGCTAAATATTCATCTTTTACCATGCTTCAGGGGCACTTGCATACACAGTACGACTATCAATCTGTTAGTCAACTTATTAACAGTTACTTATCATAAGTGGGATAATTATGGTTGATGTAATCGAAGTGATTTTAATCGCTACTTCTTTACTTTCATTTATTACAACTTTAGTTTTATTTGGGTGCTATAAGCTCAAGAAATCAAATTCAAGTCATGATAGTGATCCGACCGTCTCTGTGTTTTTGCCTTTTTATAATGAAAACGAAGAGCATTTAGTCTGTGCACTGAGCAAGTTAAACAAACAAACCTACTCAAGAAAAATTCAGATTATTGTTATTGATGATGGCTCGACAAATGATGTAATTGTTGGTGTTAAGGAATGGATTGCAAATACCGAGGTTAACCATGACTTCCAGATTGTTGAAAGGGAAACCAATGGTGGTAGAAAAGGGTTTGCTTTAGATCACGTGTTAGAACTTGGCATAGCTAAGGGGGAGGTGTACGTCGTGGTAGACAGTGATACCTATATTGAGCCCAATGGTATTTATGAACTGGTAACTAAACTTTGGTCTGATAAAAAATATGCTGCCGTGTGCGGTTATATTACGCCGGAAAACCATAAAGACAGTTTCATTGGAAAACTGCAACACTATGAGCATATTAGCTTTTACGGCGCGATCAGAGCCGCACAAGACAAACTTGGTTGTGTTCCCGTATTGGCCGGCGCATTTGTGGCCCACCGCGCATCAGCAGTGAAAAAGCTAGGTGGTTGGAGCGAGTGGTTAGTCGAAGACATTGCCTGGTGCTGGAAGGCAATATCAAATGGGTATCGAACAGGTTACGCTCCCAAAGCAAAGGCAACTACGCAGTGCCCAACTGATGCCAAGGGTCTCTTCAATCAACGTCGACGTTGGGCACGTGGCCGAGTAGAAGCTTATACTGAAGCTTGGAAGACACATTGGGTAGCGGGCTTGTGTGCATCTCCTTGGTTTCTATTAACAGCAGCACAATACATATTTCCATCAAGCATTATTTTACTTGGGTTTATGGTTGTAATGGGAATTTGGATTCCAATCTTGATCGGCGGTGCCAATATAATTATCTACTTCTTGCTAGTGAAGTCATATATAAGAGATTTTGATTTGTCTAATGACTTGTCAAATAACCAGGTGTTCAAAGCACCAATATATTCAGCATTATTGGAGTCTATTACATGGCTACCAAACTTACTTGGATATTCTGATGAACTTCTGGGTAAGAAAAAAGGATGGTTAACAAGATAGTTTCTATGAGCGCAGTACTCTTTTACTGTAATTAAAATATAAGGAAATTAACATGTACAATTTGAATGCCGAAGAAATCATGATGGTTGATGGCGGTGGGGATGGTGCTGCTCTTATAGGTCCAGCTGTTCGTGGAATTGCCAAGTGGGCTGCTGGAGGGATGGCATGGGAGGTTGCAACAAACCCAGGTAGTCAGGGTTTCAATAACGGTACACAAAATATCAGTGGCAATGGATATATGGGAAATGGTTTGCAAACGGGGGGAGGGATGGCAGGTTCACCTACTGGTGGCCAAGGTTACGGTTATTAAATAATTAGTAAATTAAAGATAGGAAGCTCTGCGCTTCTTATCTTTTAGGACGTTTTATGTTAAATATAATTCAACCTTATAATTCAAAATTTTCTTATATAGCTAAGGCTTCGCTATTAGCGATTGTTTTAACTTATATTAATGGATATGTATTAATGCATGGTTTTATTGGTGATGAATTAATGAATGTTACCAATGTTCCTGTGAAAGAGATTTCTTTTTTCTCCATATTAGGTTTGGTGATTTTTTCTCCAATAGTCGAAACGTGTCTAGTGTTTATATGTTTTTCTATTTTAAATTTAATACCAATTATAAACAGCTCAGTACGTGCCATAATATGTACGCTCGCCATGTCTTTCCTTCATCATTTAACAATTGATTATTGGGGTTTTTTTGTTGTCCCTGTATTTTATATTATGAGTGTTTCTTATCAACATTGGGCAGTCAGTTCGGTCGATGACGCACTAGAGGTATGTCTTATAATTCATGCACTATATAACCTTTCAATATTGGTTATTATATTTATTAGTGATTTTGTTCTTAATTGAGCATTAATTTGACCATCAAGGTGCCTGTCATAACTGTATGGATTATTAAGTGGTGAACATAATGAAAATTAAAAGAATTGAAAGTTTTAATGATTTTTTGTCAGTTAATTGGGCTTTGATGAATAATTGTAATTATAAATGTAATTACTGCCATTCTGACCTCAATAGTGGAACAATTAAATCGCCATCATATGAAGTTGTAATTAAATTTGTAGAGAAATTAATAGAGCGAGCAAGATTGCAAGGAATTCGACCGTACTTTGAATTTGGAGGTGGTGAAGTTACGTTACTTAGATATTTTAGTAAACTCATCAGCTATATTTATGAAAATGGCGGATTAGTCACGACAGTTTCTAATGGGTCAAAGCCACTAATATGGTGGCAAAAGCACGCTCAATACTTGAACGGTGTAAGCCTCAGTTATCATATTAATGATCTTAAAAGTGAGTTTCATTTTATTGAGGTATCCAAAGTCCTTGAGGCTTCTCAAGCTACTCGTTTTCACGTCAACATTATGATGGTTCCTGATCGGTTTGATGATTGCTTAGCGTTTGCAAACAGGCTAAAACAGGAGGTCCGTTGCTCTATTGCTCTTCAGCCACTTTTTGAAGGTTTTGGGCATGGTGGAATTACCAAGAAATATCCGTATACGCCTGAACAAGAGCAAGTTATGAAAGACTTTCGCGGCCGACCAGAGCTTAAAACACTTCCGCCATCAATGGCTGAATTAGAAGTGCATTATGTTGATGGTACAACCAAAAATCTGTCTACTTTTGATTTAATCGCCAATGATCAAACAAATTTTATTGGCTGGGACTGTTACGCTGGTATTGATAGTTTAGTTGTTACATTCAGTGGCGACATCTACCGTTCTTGGTGTATGCAGGATGGCCCGATTGGCTCCATCTATGACGAAAACATTGAACTTCCTACTAAACCCACTAAATGCAGGACTAAAATTTGCCAATGCGGTGTTGATTTGTCAGCAAAAAAAGTGAATACAAAGTTGATTTCAAATAAACAACAAGAAATTGCAGTGACTCAGCTCTAGTCTGTTTGTTTAGGGAAAGGATGACCCGTGGTAGCAAGAGCCAAACATTTATATCGGCCAGAGTATTTCGAGGCGCAGAAATCAGACCATCAAGGATCTATTTTGATTGATGCATCATTGAATCAGTACCTATTCGCAGGTGCATCTGTGTTCGTTTTGATGACTATTATCTTTTTCGTTGTTTTTGCCGAGTACACCCGTAGAGATACTCTAAACGGTGTGGTTAGTCCGACAGGGGGCATTGTCAAAGTGCAGGCAAATGATGAAGGATACGCCGAAAAAGTCTTTGTAAGTGAAGGTCAAAAGATACTCGCTGGTGAACCGTTGTATGAGATAAAAACTGAGCGATATGATGAGTTTGGTCAAGGTGTTAAACAGCGAATTGTCTCCACGATTGAAAATCAAATTGCTTTGTTAAATGAACGCCGAAATAAAGAAGTAGAAAAGTCGCAACACCAGCGAGAGGTTATCGATGATGACCTGATACTTTTATCTGAAGAGGCAGGCATTCTCAACGTAGTCGTTGATCTATCTGAACAGGAGTTAAGCCTTGCTCAAAGTTTGGTTGATAAACAGCAAGTGTTGGTTAACAAGCAGTTCATCTCTGCCATCGAACTTCAAAGGCAAAAGCTTGAGCTAATTACGCTAGAAGCTAAGGTGCAAACCCAGCGGCTAAGTCTACAGCGATTAGTGAGAGAACAAGCCAAACTCGAAGAAACTAAAAGCACGCTCCAGCTAGAGCTCGACATTACCCTGCAAGAAATTGATCGCCAGCTTCAGCAAATTGCTCAAAACAAAATTGAATACTTTTACCAAACGGATACCCAGATAGTATCGCCGATTAACGGTGTGGTTGCGTCAATTTTCGTTAAGGAAGGTCATTCAGTTAACACAGGTCAACCGCTTCTTGTTGTTATCCCAGAGGGAGAAGAGCCAGTTGTTGTTGAGTTGTACGCACCGAGTCGCAGCATAGGTTTTATTCAAGAAGGCCAAGATGTCCGCTTGCGGTTCGATGCGTTCCCTTATGAAAAGTTTGGCGTACAACAAGGTGTTATCTCATCGATATCAAAATCTGCTGTCACCGCTGAGATGCTGCCCAATAGCCCATTGATACAAAGCCAGCTTTCGCGCACTTATGGTGGCGTTGGTTTGTACCAAGTGAGAGTAAAACTCGATAAACCGACTATTACGGTTTATGGGGAGGAGCAAATGTTTGTGCCTGGAATGACATTGACCGCAGATATTGAACTGGACACACGTAAGGTATACGAGTGGCTGTTAGAGCCTTTGTATACCATCAAGGGGCGAATGTAATCATGCATGCAGAAGGGTTGATAGACTGGGGGTGGGGAAAGAAGCTCCCTTTAATCCGACAAACAGAAAAGGCGGAATGTGGTATTGCATGCCTCGCGATGGTTGCTGATTGGCATGGTTATAAAACTGATTTGCGATCGCTAAGGGCAAAATGCGGTATTACCCAGCATGGGATTTCATTTACGCGGCTCATTGAGTGCAGTGCACTTATTAAGCTTTCAGGTCGCGCGGTACGTTTAGATCTACATGAGTTGGAGCAATTAGCAACACCTTGCATTTTACATTGGAATCTCAATCATTTCGTTGTGTTAAAAAAAGCGAGTGGCAAGAAAATTGAAATTCACGATCCAGCCAACGGTGCATTGACACTGAGTCATGATGAGGTCAATAAGCATTTCACAGGCATCGCGCTTGAACTAACACCGACCCACGACTTTGAGGAAAAAGTTGAAAGCAAAGCGGTTAGGCTATCAACTCTAATTGGTAAAACCGTTGGCCTTAAAGGAGCACTAGGTCGAATCTTTGTGTTCGCATTGGTTTTAGAGGTGTTAGCCCTTACTTTGCCGATCTTTAACCAAATTGTGATTGATGAAGTGTTGGTTGGGTATGACAAAAATCTTCTTGTACTTGTCATTGGAGCCATACTTATGGTTACCGCGACGCAAACCTTAATCGGCCTTGCTCAGCAATGGGCGACAATCAAGCTATCCGTGAATTTCAACATGCAGTGGGCGGCAAATGTTTTCCATCATTTGTTTCGATTACCTATAGATTGGTTTGAAAAACGGGATATCGGGAGCATTAGTGCTAAATTCTCAGCTGTGGATGTTATTCAACAAACGTTAACGACTAGCGCTATTCAGGCCCTACTCGATTTAGTGTTAGTAGTTGGTACACTGTCGGTTATGTTGGTTTACAGTCCTCAGCTGTCCTTCATAGCGATCGCTGCAGCGGTAGGCTACATCGCTTTAAGGTTCGCGTGGTTTGGTGCCTTTAAACGCGCAGAGGAAAATACTTGGGAAGCTAGCACTCAAGAAGAAAGCTACTTCATAGAGACAGTTCGAGGAGTATTGAGCTTAAGAGTTAACGGGACGCTACCATGGCGTGAGTCTTCTTGGCGAAATCTCAATATCAATCGCAGAAACGCCCAGCTACACGAGCAAAAGCTTGGAATGATCTACAATACAATGAATGTAACGATTGTTAGTCTTGTTTCCGCGACGGTTCTCTGGTTTGGCGCAAACTTAGTATTGGACGGACTTTTTACCATCGGTATGCTCATGGCTTTCCTTTCATATCAAGGTCGATTCTCTGCCAGTATTAGTTCACTAATCGATAAGTACTTCGAGTTTAAGATGTTATCGGTGTACAACGAACGTTTAGCGGATATCGTCTTAACTGAGAAAGAAATAGAAAGTGTTCCTGATACCTTGGGGTTGCCCGTTGTAACCAATAATCCAAGCGATACAGTTATCGAGTTTGACAACGTTTTATTCTCTTACGGGAAAGATCAGCCTCCAATTCTTAACGGTGCCAGTTTCAGTGTAAAAAGTAATGAGATTGTTGCGTTAGTTGGGCCGTCTGGTTGTGGTAAGTCAACAATATCTAAACTGTTATTGGGTATTTATTCGGTTACGTCGGGTAGCATTAATTATTTTGGTAATAAGTCGACAGCCTCTAAATCTCTAAGAACTCAAGTCGGTGCGGTATTGCAAGAAGACCAACTGTTTAGCGGTTCAATTATCGAAAATATCACTTTCTTCGCTGGCGATTTAGATGAAGAGTGGCTAGTCGAGTGTGCCCGCAGGGCTGGTGTTCATGATGACATTGAACGTCTCAATATGGGCTACCACACTCTGGTTGGAGAGATGGGGTCTAGCCTTTCAGGAGGCCAAAAACAAAGAATTCTCATTGCGAGAGCGCTGTATAAAAAACCTAAATTTCTAGTATTGGACGAGGCAACGAGTAGCTTAGATATCTACACGGAGTCGTTTGTTTGTCAGATGTTTAAAGAGATCAATATCCCTATTTTAATGATTGCTCACCGTCCAGAGACGATAGCATCGGCTGATCGAGTACTACTCATGGAAGGTGGTCTAGTTCAGGAAATCCCAAATAACTTTAAGCAGGAAGCTCAAGATGTATAACCACGAAAGAATACTCTGTCCAGATAATCATTCGGCGTTATCTGAAGTTGAATTAATGGAACAATATGGTAAGTATTTTGGCTCGGATAATTGGGTAACATTTTCTGGGTGCCCTTCGATAACATTGACTAAAGTCGGCTTAAATGAATTCGAAGGTTTGCCAAGTGGTAGTGAAGTAATCTCAATTGGTTCTGGATGTTACATAGAATCATCTCATTTTCCGGCCTTTCCTTCTGGTGTCACCAAACTGACAAGTGTTTCTGTAAACAACAGGCCATTTGGCAAAATAGTCATTGGCACAGGATGTGTACTCCAAGGTACTTCTATCTGTGCTTACGACAAAGTTTCAATAGGAAACAATGTGATTTTTGGCCCTAATACCGTGATTATGGACTGTAGCGGCCATGCTCTTTCAAAGCGAGGTCATCCGGATGAACTTAATGAGCTTAAAGCAGAGCCAGTCACCATTGGCAATGACGTTTGGATCGGTTACGGGTGCATTGTTCTTCCTGGGGTGAAGATTGGTGACGGTGCGGTTATTGGAGCAGGTAGCGTTGTGACGAAAGACATTCCAGCCAACTGCATGGCTGCTGGCAACCCATGCACTGTTAAAAAAATAGAATTAAACTAATAGAAAATGGAGCTCAGAAAATGAGGTTAGTTTCCCTCTCGATATTATCACTAGCATTGTTGTCGGGTTGTAGCAGTACCCCAATTATTTTCATGCCCGAGCACAATGTGACGGTTTCTGGAACGACGCTTGTTTTTGACGGTCCCATATCTGGCAATAGCGTTTTGGAAGCATTAAGAGTTGTTCGAAACTCTGGTGTAGAGATTGAAAAGCTTAGAATAACTAGCCCTGGCGGTGATGTGCCTTCGGGTATCGAACTTGGGTATTTCATCAAAGAAAATAATTTGAACGTTGAAGTTGATAAACTTTGTTTTTCTGCATGTGCAAATTATGTCATTCCAGCTGCAAAAACTGTCATAATTAAAGAAGGCTCTCTTATTGGTTGGCACGGAGGGCCAAGACAGTCAGATGAGCTTTGGTATGCTTCGTCACCCTCTAGTAATAAAGAAGAGTTAATAAAGTTTATATCTCGGCTACGCGAAAAAGAAGATGCATTTTTCGAGTACATTAATGTTGACCCAGACATCACAGTCTATGGTCAAACTAGTTCAGAAAAATGTCAACTAACAAAGGAAACGCACGGGTGGTACTACTCAATAAGAGATTTGGCTAAAATGGGTGTTCCTAACGTAGTTATAAATGGTGAGCTAGCCTCTTCGATTGAATATCAAGGTGATACAATTAATGCTTGTTTGATGCCAGAACTCAAAGGCATATGAAATGTAAAAACTCTGTGATTAACCATTGTTAGCGCTTGTTTAAAATGGTCCTGTCTATCAGTTCTCGCACCCGCAGAGCCGTTACTTGCAGCATGAGCCTTGCTAACTAGACTACGAAGCTTTACGGTTTCAGCATCAATTTTTGTAGAGCGTTTTCGCCAGTAGTTATAACTGCTTCGATGAACATTGAAAACTTCACATAGTATTTTTACGCTGTGGCTCTGCTTGAGCTTCTTGATTATCAAGAATTGTTCAGTGAGTCTGACATCAACAGAGCCGTGGCTTTTTTTAATATTTCATTATGCTCTTCAAGACGAGCTAACTTCTTTTTTAGTTCACGAATTTCAATTTGCTCAGGCGTCATTGGTGATGCTTTAGGTGTCTTTCCCTGGCGTTCCGATTTTAATTGACGCACCCACTTATCCATCGTGGATTTCCCAACATTCATGGCTTGAGCAGCCTCTGTCACTGAGTAGTTCTGATCTAGGACTAGTTGAGCTGCTTCTAATTTGAATTCAGCACTAAATAGTCGTCTTGTACGTTTTTTCATAGTGTCACCTGTTAACTTATGAGGTGATGATATCACCTCTAACTAAGTGACCAAATTCACCGTACCACTACACTTGTTCAACGGCCTGGATTTTAAATTCTTCTGGGTAGCGTTTTCCGCTCATGATGACACCTCATAGTTTGTTCAATTATATAACTATTTAGTGTGTAGGGAATCGGGGGCTTACCATTATGAGCGGCTTTTTGCTTTCTGGCGCTCGCCAAATTCTCTTCAAATATTACCCATCTCTTTGGTTAGAAATTGTTTTCTCTCGCTCTGTAGGCTTGGTATTCCCTTATACCTTGAGTAAGATGACCCGAACCCCCTTAGTTTTTATGGAATTATGACTGAGTTATTTGAGCAAAAAAATTTGCAGCCTTTGTACATTCAAGTCGCGGGAGAGTTAAAGCGCGAGATTGATAAAGGCACTTATCCTGCGGGCAGTAAGCTACCGTCTGAAAATCAGCTGGTGGACCTGCTGAAAGTCAGCCGGGTAACGGTGCGTAAAGCGTTACAGCAACTCAATGATGGTGGTTACATCTTTTCAGAGAAAGGAAAGGGCAGCTTTGTTAAATCCAATAAACTGCGTCACGATTTTCTTTCCATGTCTGGTTTGGCGCAGGAAGCTGCGGGCGCAGGGTTAGAGGCGACTAATATTGTTGATGCCTTTGAGGTGCAGCCTGCGGATGAGCTTGTCGCTCAGAAACTCAATATTTCGCCTGGTGAGCCCGTTAACTTTGCGCGTCGTTTACGATTGGTAAATGAACAAGTCGTCTCATTTGAAGAGTTTTATATCCCTCGAGTGCTGTTGCCTAACCTCACAGAAGAAGATCTTAAGGGATCTAAGTTCGAATATTTGAGCCGTCACGGTATTGAGATGATCAAGACGCAACAAAAACTGTTGCCGGCTCTGCCCGACGCCACCGTTCAGCAGTTATTGGATGTTGGGGAGCTTGACCCTATCTTGATTAACCAATCACAAAACTACTATGAAGAACAGAAAATATACGAGTATTCAACGGTTTACTATAAATCTAGCTTGTATGATTTTGAGATAACCGCACGAGTCTAGAGAATGTCGAATAGCCCACGTTTGTGGGCTATTTTTTTATCTATAGGTTTTGAATGTAAGCAATCTTATGCATTTCCAATAAATAACAAGTGTGACGAATAACAAAAAAACGACAGTGAAAAATACAACCTGTATCCAACTTGTATTATTGTAAATACAAGTTGAATACAGGTTGTTATTTCTTTGCACTCTTTGGAGACGAAAATTATGGCGCGAGATGCGAAAGTTGTAGCGAATAGAGTTATGGCCTTACTGGGAGGTGAGGGCAATATCGCACAACTGAATCACTGTGCAACACGACTGCGTGTTGTGGCCAAGGACGATGAACAAGTCGATGCTGAAGGACTCAGCGCAACAGAAGGTGTACACGGGTACTTCTTCCAAAATGGTCAGCACCAAGTGATCTTGGGTACCGGATTTGTGGGTAAGGTTTTTGCCATTATGAAAGGCAATGAAGCCATTGAAGAAGCCCCACAAACTGAAGAGAAAAAAGACAAAGTCAGCACGTTCCAAACAGTAACACGTACTTTCTCTGACATCTTTGTTGCCATCATCCCAGCGTTGGTAGCAACCGGCTTACTTATGGGCTTGCGTGGGCTGTTGGTTAACGGCTTCGGTATTGAACTGTCTCCACAGTTGAATACGTTGTCTCAAGTTTTAACCGATACTGCCTTCATCTTTATCCCAGTGTTGGTGACATGGTCTGCCATGCGAGTGTTTGGCGGTAATCCAGTGCTCGGTATTGTATTGGGCTTGATGCTGGTGGCACCGCAACTCGCCAATAAATGGGATGTCGCCTTTGGTAACGCCGAAGCGATGATGATTCCATTCATGGGCTACGAAATTGCGGTGACTGGTTTACAAAGCTCGATTCTTCCTGCGGTGTTTATGGGTTGGTTTGCTGCCTTAGTTGAGCGCACATCACGCAAACACATCCCTGAAGTTCTGGATTTGATTCTGACACCATTTATTACCTTGTTGGTCTCTTTGATTGCTGGCTTGGTGTTCGTTGGTCCAATCCTACTCGGCATTGAAAAACTCATTACCGAAGCCGTGCTCTACTTCTTACAAATGCCATATGGCATTGGTGGCTTGATTTATGGCGGCGCAATTCAATTCATGGCGGTAACAGGTATGCACCACACCATCGTGCCTATCACTATTGCGATGGTGACAGACACTGGCTTTGACTACATCAACCCATTGGGTACTGCTGCAATCGCAGGCCAGTTTGGTGCGGCAATGGCGGTGATGTCGATGCAGACAGACAAAGTGAAGCGTACAGGTATGTTTGGCGCTGCGTTGCCAGCCCTGTTCGGTATCACTGAACCAGCGATGTTCGCGATTACTCTACCTCGCGTTAAACCGTTCTTGTATGGCTGTGTTGGTGGTGCATTAGGCGGCTGTTTGGGCGCGATTGCGGGTATCGGCTCTGCGGGTACAGGCGCAACTATGTTACCGGGCATTCTGCTTTACCTTGGCGGCGGTCTAGGAATGTATGTGCTTGTTATGTTGGTCGGTGCGGCTTCTGCTTTCGCATTAACAAAGCTGCTTTACAAAGAGCCTAAATAATTTTTTTACCACCCATTTGAGTGAATATCTTTTTCTTGGAGTTGTTATGGATTTTTCTAAACGTCAAAACCGCTTTGTCCGAATTCACGAGGTGAGCGAGGAGTATTTGGCGGATATTGAGCACAAAACACAAACAGACCCGTTTTACCCAAGCTACCACATCGCACCAAAGCACGGCCTGTTGAATGACCCGAATGGTTTGAGTTACTTCAATGGCGAGCACCATATTTTCTACCAGTGGTTCCCGCTTGGCCCAGTGCACGGTTTGAAGCACTGGTACCACGTATCGACCAAAGATTTCGTGAACTTTACTGACCGCGGTATCGCGATGTACCCAGACCAAGATTACGACCATCATGGTTGTTATACCGGTGTTGGTGTACCACACGATGACCAGTTGTACATTTTCTACACGGCGAACTTGAAAAAGGAGAATGATCAACGTCATCCGACTCAAGTTCTCGCGATTATGGACAAGCAAGGTCACGTGGAAAAGAAAGGCGTAGTCGTGGATTTCGATCCAAATGCCTACACTGGAGAGATTCGTGACCCAGTGCTGGTTTGTCGTGACAACGATTATCACATGTTGATTGGCGCTCAAGATCACAACGAAAAGGGCACGCTGGCTTATTATCACGGCAACGCTATTGATGATTACCACCATATGGGTGACATCGATGTGGGTCTCGAAGACTTTGGCTATATGTGGGAGTGTCCGAATTACTACGAAACCGATGAAAACGGGGTTTATATCTTCTCACCTCAAGGCGTGAACTCAGATAATAAGTACGATCTTAAGAACGTCTTCTCCGTGGTTTACATGGTCGGTGAACGTATTGATTTTGAATCAAAAGTCTTCAACAACCAAGGCTACCGTGAGCTTGACAAAGGCTTCGATTTCTACGCGCCACAAACTTATCTGGATGACCAACAACGTCGCATCCTTATTGGCTGGCTGGGTAACTCAAAAAGTGACTACCCAACCGATAAGAATGGCTGGGCACACATGTTGACTCTGCCACGTGAGTTGACGATTGATGGTAGCTTCCTAATTCAGACACCACTGAAAGAGCTTGAAGCGCTGCGTCAAAACTCAGTGGATGTTGAAGGCTCTACACCGGTGGCATTAACGTCACGTTCGTTTGAGTTAGAACTGAATGTAGATGAGTCTTTCACGCTGACTCTGGCTAACCAGAAAGGTGAGCAAATGGTGTTCCAAGGTGATCGCGATGAGCTGATTCTGGACCGCTCTCAAGTTTCTCACCTACATGCAGAAGCGTACGGTACTGTTCGTTACGCACAGCGCCTAGAGCAAGCACAAACCATTCGCGTTTTTGTCGATAACTCAGCGATTGAAATTTTTGCTGACAACGGGAAAACAGTGTTCACCTCTCGAATCTTCATCGATGAGTTGTCTCTGGTCACGCTCGATAATGCGACTGGTACACTGCATTACATGTCTGCGATACAGGCTACTCGCTAGCCACCAATAAATTATTCCAAAACAAAAAAACAAGGCCCTCGTCGGGGAGGGCCTCTTATTACCAAAATATAGGGTTTAGCATGAAAAATACACTAAAAATGTCGCTCGCTGCGGCTTCAGTAATGGCTGCAATGACAGCGAACGCTGGAATCAGCATTGTTGATAACGAAAAAGGTAACTTCTTTGTCGGCGGCAATGTGGAGTTGAACTTCAATTTTCAAGATCGTGAGTCTAACCGAGATGGCGATAATGAATTTAACCAAGATGGTCGCGTATTGATTGAATTCGCAGGAGAAAAATATACCAGCAATGATCATTATGTTGGTGTAAAAGCACAACCGCTATTTACAACCACCGGTGACGTAGTCCTGGATGATGCATATTTTGAGTTTGGTAAAAAGGAAAGTTGGGCAATAAAAGCTGGACGTTTTGAGGCTTACGATATGTTCCCTGTTGGGCTTGATGTATTCCTAGAATACTCAGGTGACACAGCTAACGACCTTTATTCAGACGGTGCAGCTTACACGTACCAAGCGAAAGAGGCGCGTGGTCGCGGCTCAGACGGCCAAATCATGTATAGCCAAACTTTTGGCAACTTGTATGTTGAAGTCGGCGCAATGCTAGGTGACCGCTCTAACTTGTTCGATGGCGGCATTGAAGGTAAATACCACAGCGAGCAAATTGACACAGTTAAAGATTCATTCCTAGTTCGCCCAGTTGTGGCTTACCAAATGGGTGACTTCAAGGTAGCCGCTTCGGTGGAAACCAACCTAGTTTCAGACGCGATTGTGGCGAACGGTGTTGATATCTCGGATCGAACAGGCTATGGCTTAACGGGTAACTGGTCCAGCGGTGATTGGAGTGTTAATACGAACGTTGCTTACATGGATGCTGTAGACGAAAACAACCTAACAGCCGGTGTTAATGCACTCTGGAATAACTTTGGCTTAGGCTACATTCACGCTAAAAATGAGTATGAAAACAAAGAGTTTTCTTCTTGGGCTGAAGGCGACGTAAACGTATCAACTTGGTATGCATCTTACGCATTCCGTGATGTACTTGAAGTACAAGATTTTTCAATCCTTCTAGGTACATACTACACGATGGTGGATAACAAACTGGACCAACAATCGGACGCATCAGCCTTTGCTGAAGAAAACGATTTCGGTGCTCGTGTACGTCTGTTCTACGAATTCTAATTTAAGCGTCGTTACTAGAGGCAAAGTGATATGAACAAGGTTTGGGTAACTGGAGATGCTGTTGTGGACTTGATTCCAGATGGCGAGACTCGTTATTTAAAATGTCCAGGTGGCGCACCAGCAAACGTTGCTGTGGCAATCTCTCGATTGGGCGGTGATACTGCTTTCTTTGGTCGAGTGGGGCAAGATCCACTAGGGCGCTTTATGAAGCAAACCCTAACAGATGAGAAGGTGAATACCGATGACATGCTGCTGGATGAAGCTCAGCGAACATCTACAGTGATTGTCGATTTAGATGATGATGGTGAACGCAGCTTTACCTTTATGGTTAAGCCAAGTGCCGACCAATTTTTCAGCGTCGAAGACATCCCAACATTTGCATCTGGGCAATGGATGCACAGCTGTTCTATCGCTTTAGCTAACGAGCCATCACGCAGCACAACGCTTGAAGCGATGAAGCGAATGAAATCAGCAGGCGGCTTCATCAGCTTTGACCCTAACTTAAGGGAAGAGGTATGGGCAGATTCATCTCAGATCCAAGAGGTGGTGATGAGTGCTGTTAATCTGGCAGATGTGGTGAAGTTTTCTGAAGAGGAACTGACGTTCCTGACAGGTACTGACACTCTCGATTCGGCTTTGGACGCATTAAATGCGGTACCTAACAAGTTGATAATTGTGACGCTAGGCGCTCGTGGTGCATTGGCTGTTTACAATGGTGAACGCCGAGTCATTGAGGGCACTAAGGTTGAGCAAGTCATTGATACAACAGGCGCAGGTGATGCGTTTGTTGGTGGCTTGCTAGCGAAGCTGTCTCAGAATGCTGACTGGCGATCATGGCCTCAGGTCGAAACTGCCGTGCACTGGGGTAACGGCTGTGGCGCACTTGCGACGACGCAAAAAGGGGCGATGACGGCATTACCATCCTTTGAAAAGCTAACTAAATTAGTCGGGAAGTAGTGAATGCTGCCTCACAACGCTTGACCTATAAAGCTGCTCTTAATGAGCGGCTTTTTGCTATCTGAAGTTTGCCTTTTTCTTGTTCAAAAACGTTCAAGTTTTCTTAGTTCGCTGGCAACACCACTGCCGACGCTTCTTCGTCCGAATCTTCCTTGTCTTCTACTTGGTCAGCAACCCAATCAATTGTCTTTGTTAGATAAAGCTTATTGGTTTCGGTGTCACACCAACTCTTGGATAATCCTCTTCGATTGAATTCACTGCCAATTGCTGCGAGTGTCTGGTTACTTGAGCGCCCGTAATACAAGGTGTCACAAAGTTGCAGATTCGACATCGATTGTGGGTATGTATTAACCGACGAGGAGTTCATGCTCAGTGCTTTGGATTGATTATGAGTGCATCCTGTTAGGCTCAGGAAAAAGAAAAGGATCAGTGTATTTTTCATGTTGTATCAAGTCTGTTGCCGATGATTTGAAGACAGTATTGGCATGTATGATTAAATTATTGTCAATTTTTTGCCAACTAGTTATAGACCAAGACTTTCCTCCCAGTTAGAAAGCGTTATTCAGCCATCGACAAAAACGGTATTAACAAACAAAAGCGCAATTTTGTACAAAAGTTGAAAGAGACTATAGAGTAGACTGATAAGTCGCTCGATAATCAACAGGCTTGGAAATTGTTATGGAGAATAAGAAACGTTCTAAAGAAAAGGCCGAGTATAAGATAACGGAAGAGCTCGGTGGCCTTGAAATTCTTGATGCTGAATACGAAAAGCAGAACTTCTCGCGTCACAGCCACGAGGGCTACACGCTAGGAGTCATCGAGCAGGGCGCTCAGCGTTTCTATCGAACGGGTGGGCATCATATTGCGCCACAAAATGCGATTATTCTGGTCAATGCCGACGAAGTTCATAGCGGTCACTCTGCCACTGAAGGCGGTTGGGCGTATCGAGCCATGTATCCACTCCCAGAGCAACTTGCCAAGATCACTCAAGAGCTAAACCTACCGAATTACGGCGCGCCTTATTTCCCAAGAGCGGTTGTTGAAGACCCTGAACTCGCCAATCAATTGAGATTAGTCTTCAACACAATTGATGAATCTGCCAATCGCTTGTTAAGAGAAACTTTGATGTATGGGATGTTGGTTAAGCTGATTAGTCGACACGGAAAATCGCCGCTTAATCCTCAACTCGATGGGAAAACTCAGCGCCAACTTGTTTTGGTGAAAGAGTTTTTAGATGATTTTCCACAAGCCGATGTGTCCTTAGACGAGCTATCCAGCCTAGCGGCTTTGAGCCCGTTCCACTTAGTGCGTTCTTTTCAGAAAGAGTTCGGCCTTCCACCTCATGCCTATCAGATTCAATCACGGCTAAGACTTGCTCGTAAGCTATTGAATCAAGGACATACTATTTCAGATGCCGCTCAAGAGTGTGGTTTTCATGATCAAAGCCATTTTCATCGACACTTCAAAAAGGCCAATGGCTATACGCCGGGGCAATACATCAAAATGCTCTAAATTGGCGTGGTTAAGTGCAGCTAAGTGTGGCGAACAAGGGGGATGAAATCGAGCAAGTTTATACAATCTAACCGACTCAACTCTTCTTACATTGAATAGCGAATGTGAAGAGAGAAAAGAATGATATGAGTAGTAAAAAAATGGATAGACGAACACAGTTATGGAAGGGCGTTTTAGCGGGAATGCCTTTGAGTATTGCGGTCATCCCTTGGGGAATTCTAGCGGGCTCATATGCGATAGATGCTGGGTTGAATCCGCTTCAAGCGCAAGCGATGTCGGCTGTTTTATTTGCTGGCTCAGCGCAACTTGTCGCTGCAGGTATGTTCAAAGCGGGTATTGGTTTAGGCACCATGTTGTTGACCACACTGTTCATCACATCAAGGCACTTTCTGTATAGTGTATCGATGCGTGACAAAATCAGCCATCTTCCTGCGCGTTGGCGTTTATTACTCGGTTTTTGGCTCACCGACGAGCTGTTCGCGATTTGTAGTGGGCAGTCTCAGCAAGAGTTTAATCATTGGTACGCTGCGGGCGTAGGTGGCGGTTTTTACCTCGTCTGGAATATCGCGAGCTTTGTTGGCATTGTTGCGGGAAGCCAAATTCCTTCACTCAATGAAATTGGTCTCGACTTTGCGGTCGCAGCAACCTTTATCGCCTTGGTGTTCCCATTAATTCGAACTTTACCTGTCGTGGTGTGTGTGGTGGTTTCACTGGTCACTTCGGTCGCCATGTCGGTTAACAATATTGAGGGTGGGCTAATGATTGCAGCGATTACTGGTATGTTAGCGGGCTTTTTCAGCGAATCGTTCCAAGAGCAAAACAACGGTAACAAGACAATCGTGGAGGGGAAATAGAGATGATTTGGATAACGATATTGCTTATGACTGCGATTGTTTTCTTTAGTCGGTATTTTTTTCTTGAGCCTGCAATCCCGCTTCGACTCAACCAAACTACGCGTCGACTGTTACACTATTCAAGCCCTGCGGTGCTGACTGCGATTTGGGGGCCTATTGTATTTTCTCCGCAACAAACATTTTGGCCAAGCCTGGAAAACCCTTACTTGATAGGTGCGGTGGTTACAGGTCTGCTGATTTGGAAAACAGGCAATGTGCTACTTACTATCGGCGTCAGTATGGGCGTGTTTTTGCTCTATAACCTCGTTGCCGTTGATTACCTTTTCTCTTGAGCTTAGATTTTATGTTTCTCCCAAAAATGTAAGGGGCCAGGTCTTGCCTTCTGTTCTGAATGGTCTAGTTTTTTTAGGCCGTTTTTGTTTAGGATAGGTGGTGAGTAGACCATTATGGAATGGTTGATGATAAATCAAACAACGTTAAACCCGTTTGAGAAGATATGTTTAACCGTATCGGACGAGGGGGGACGGGAAAGTAACGAAAGTTCTTAGATATTAAATACCGACAATTACTCTCGGTATTTAAGTGAACGACAAAGCACCTTGGTGAGCGCAATGACCGTTTTATTTTAGCTAAAACGTCAGTGTCCCCAATTTTCCACATATATCCACGATCTCTTATCTTATAAATATAAGAGTCCTTCTTGAAATAAATTTTATGAAATCATTTAGGAAATGGAATTAATTTGAATTAAATACGTCTAACTCTAGGTTGTTTAATATGGTGTTATTATATGGTAACACTTTGTTAATATCTACCTGTTACTAATTTCCCCATTTTGTTAAGAGAGTAATAATGAGACTGTTTTTTTGTTTAATATTTAGTGTTCTTAGTTTTTTAGGGGTGTTTGGACTTGCTGCATTATATATTGCTTATTAGTTTAGACTTAACATTAAATAAGAAAAGCCCTAATAAATAGGGCTTGTTTTTATCTGGAATAATAAAAAATTAGTTCTTGTGAATTAATTCTATTTACTTTTTTCGTCTAGCTTGGCTTTTATTATTGGATATAGTTTTTCGTATGGCAGGTAACCGGGCAGCAATGTGCCATCAATTAACATTGCTGGTGTACCTTGAACACCGAGTTTTGTAAACAAGTTATAGTTTTCAGCAACTTCAATCGATATCTCACTGTTTGAAGAAACGTCGTCGGCTACTTTGTTCTTGTTGGCTACTTTCATTATCGATCGAAGGTTGTGAATTCCAGGCTTACTGATCAACATCTCTTCAACAGCTTTGTATTTTGCTTTGTCATTGTTCCAGACATTGATTCCAAAAGTTGCTGAGTTTACTGCTGAATCTCTCTCCTTTAGAGGGACATAAATACTTATCACCTTAATGTCATTAGGGAAATGATCCGCTATTTTTCGAAGAACAGGATCTAACTTTTTGCACCACGGGCAACTATAATCAGTCATGTTTACGATCGTCAGTTTTGGATGCTCGGAACCATACCAAGGGTGGTGTGGGTTGTTATAAATAAAGTCATGGCTCTCGGCTAACGTTTTATCGAAGCTACTTTGTTGATCTATATAAGCAGCCAGACTGTCATGAACCGAATCGATAATACCTTCATTTTGTTCTAACATCTGTGTTATTTCGGCAAGCTTTTCTTGCTTTGTCATTGCGTAAGTGACGGGTGAGAAAGCCAGTGTAACTAATATACATTTTGTGATGATGCTTTTTGTTATGAATTTCATATTTTTCCTCTTAATACTTAGCTAACCACAGTCGGGCTGCGATGCCCATTGGCGTAGTAATTCCAGAAGTAACACTTGTTACTTTTCCATCATTAATCACAATGAGTGTTGGCGTTAAGGAGATCCCCCAATCGCGTGCTATTTTGCTTTGAGTGTCATTAATGTTGTCGTAGCTATATCCTTTAGCGTTCATGTAACGCCGAACTCTTTCATCTTTACCCGAAGTCAGTGATACACCAACAACGGGATAGCTTGATGAAAGCCAATCAACCACCGGTGTCACAAATTTGCAGGCCACGCACCATGTGGTCCAAAAATAAACCAATACTGGCTCTTTCTTACTCATTTCAATTACATCTATCGGTTTACCGGATAACGACATTCCGACCATTGGCGGAACGTTCTGCATTGGAACGTCTTTTGTACGCCAATAATCAACACCAAAGACCACGACCAACGCAAACAAGGTATACAGCAATGCCGAGCTCAACTTCTGCTTTTTGGTCTGAGGTTTTGCCTTAGATTTTTTTCTCGTCATTCGTCATCACCTCTTGCCTTCTCAATGGCTTCCATCACCGCATCACTGGTTAAGATGACAGGAAGCTCAATACCTTCCGGAGCATTAGGGCCATAAACCATATTGAACGGAACACCGAACCGGTTATGATCTTGTAGGTATGACGTGACACTATCACTTGGGACTGTCCAATCGCCCTCCATCGGCACTACATCACCTTCAGTCAATGCGCTGTAGACCGGATCTTGTAAAAGAACACCTATCTTGTTTGCTTTACAAGTCACACACCAATCAGCGGTGACATCAACAAAAACCACTTGGCCATTAGCAACATGCTCATCAATGATTTCGGTGGACAACGCTTCCCACTCAGGTTCTGGTGGCAGCATTTTGGATGTTGCTTTTTCGACAAATAACGAAGCAGAGATAACACTCACCAGCAGCAAGGCAACAGCCCCCGCAGTCTTGATTCCATGCACTTGAATCAATCTGACAAGCAATAGGCCAACACTGACCGCCAGTATTACGTATAGCCACAATTGAGGGACATGAGGTCGAAGTAAGCTAAAGAGCCAAACGCTAGTGATTAGCATCATTCCGCCGAATAGGTATTTAACACGGTTCATCCATGCCCCTGGTTTAGGCAGCGCCAAAGCTATCGATGGGAATGCAGCAACGATAATCCATGGAAGCGCCATACCAACGGCAAGTGCTGTGAAAATGCCAAACATCGTCGGGATAGTCGTGGCGAGGGCAAAGGCGACTGCTGTCCCAAGAAATGGAGCAGAGCATGGTGTAGCCAATAGCGTTGCGAACATACCTTGAGTAAAGTGCCCGACGTAGCTACTGTCGCCCTTGGTTGCCATCCATGTATTTGCATTTGATGAAAGACGAATCTCGAAAAGCCCTAACATGTTGGCGCTGAAAAGAGCGGTGATGATAAACATCCCACCGATAAACCAGCCATTTTGGAACTGAATTCCCCAACCGATAACGCTGCCTGAAACTTTTAACACAGCCAAGAAAGTGGCGATTAACCAGAAGGATGCGAGGATACCACTCGCAGATGCTAGGAATTGGAACCTAACTTGTTTTCTTGCCATGCCTTGAGCAGAAATAACCCCACTCAATTTCATTCCAAGCACAGGGAATACACAGGGCATGATGGTGAGAATCAACCCACCTACTAGCGCCAAAAGTACCATACTTATCATGGAGCTATTACCCACTATGCCGTTGGCAACAGTGGCTGGGTATTCTACGATGAAGTCTTTGTCTTTGATACTTACACGGATGTGTTGGTTGTTGAGATCGGGTGTGCCCATCCAGCTACTTACATCGTAAGTTGCAATGACTTGGTTATCTTCAATTTCAATGTGAGGAATACCAAAGTCTGCATCTTGCATTTCATCTGAATCACCATCTACGATTACATCAGGTGCCGTCCAGCCAATTTGATGCGTAGCAATAACTTGAAGTTGTGACTTGCGAGCATCCCAAATCGTAGATGTTCCCTCTACAAGTGGTGACTCTTTCGGCACTTCGCTCATTGCTTCTGCGTAGACAAGCATCGCGTCGTTATTTACGGTCATATCACTTGGGTTAAACACCAAGTTGATATCAAAATCCGTGAGAATACATATGGTGGTACATGAAGACATCGTCAGTACCGCATTCAGCTCAACAGGTTTGTTCATATCATCAATATGAAGATTCATCGGGAAGATGATGTTGTGCTTGTAGCCTAGCGTATCTATGCCGAGCAAATTGAAGCGTTGAGGAAACTTCCAAAACCATTGCAGTTGCGAAACGTTCTTAGAGTTCTCTGTCCATTTGATCTTGGGCGCAATGCCGCCTTCACCAGGACTTCTCCAGTAAGTTTTCCATTCATCAGAAAGGTTCACTTCCAGATAACCCGCCGCGGTTTTATCTTTTTTATTAATTTGTCCTGTCATGACAAAACGCGTTTCTATATACGGATGTAACTTGTCTTGCATCCAACCCGTGGTAACCGGAGTCATCGATTCGCTCGCACTTGCGTTCACAGTGAATGTTGAACACAGCGCAACGAATAGCCAAAGCACAACAAAGTGCAATGACATTTTGCTTTTAGGCATGTCTAATTTTTCCTTAAAAATGAATAATATGAGTGTTAGTTAAACGCTCTTATTCTCATTCTTTAAAGACACAGACCTTGAGATGGATGCGCCTACCCTTGTGAAGGATTGGCTCAGTGAATGGAGGGAAATATGGGACAGTACTTAGCAGCCACGATACGACGACAATGAGTATGAAGTACGTGAATATAGCTTGATCATTGATTTGGTGGTGATCAAAATTTATCAGGTGTTCTGATAGCTCACATTTATGGATGGATTGATCGTCTTTGGATTGAGATGCCTCATCAATAAAACCGCTACCATCATCAACCTTGTTTACCTGTAGAGCACTAGAAATCGTAGAATCACTGTTTTCATCGTTTACTTTGCAACTTTGAATAAAACTCATATTACTGGCGAGACAGAAACAGATAACCCAACCCACTAATAATAGTGCGCGAAGAGTTAGCTGATGTGTGTTTCGACTTGAGATCATATCTAAACTGCAGATGTCTTGTGATGGTAAACGTAGCAATACGACTTAACTAAAACAATAAAGTTCAATTTTTTCGTATGGCCAATAATTTTCATGAATCAAAGCGATTGAATGTCGGAGATAGCTTATCCAAAAAACTGGATAAATGAAAATGAGTCATTTCCTTGGTATTGGCTAGCATCTAGATTGTCTGGTCAACTTTCTCGCGAATAACCAATTTCGATTGGGTTAATCCGCACCAGTCGTTTTGGGTACTCGTTTAGTGACTGACTATTCTGTAGCAATTTATGAGTTGCTAATACTTGCTTTTTCAAAATACACTTCTGTCCAAAGGTGTGCTACGCACATGTCCATCATGTTTTTCGATAGACTGATTGGAATGTGGTCATTGTTAAGTTGTTACCCAAACATGCAGACTTTCGGTGCAGAGTTATAAAGGATTAATGTGCAAGCATTACATCTGAAGCCAGCAATATATGTTCGCATAACTTGCTGGCTTGCTTCATATTTGTATCCTCAGTTTTCAACGTCACTGGTGATGCAAAGATGCTTAATCAAATCACTAAGCGGCGGTTTTTGCTCTTGTTAACTTCTTTGTTTGACGGTGAGTTAATACAAACAGAATGCTTAATGTCGCTACGTATACAATAAGTTGCGCTAAGCTTGGTTTTTCTGTGTACCCAAACATTACGTGAATAAATAGACCAAACCAATTTGAATGGTGATCAAGCAGGGCGGTGCTATTCCATAATGGATTGATGAGCGGATTAATGAGCCCCGCAGAAGTAAACTTACTTACGGCATTTATGGCCATACCGGCGGCTAAAAATGACATCAATACAGCAAAGAAATTGAATACTTTACCAAGGTTGATTTTAATGAAGCCAAAGTACATAGCAACGCCAGCTACAATCGCACCTACCGATCCCATTAAGCTTCCACTTAGTATTGAAGCCCCGGTGGTTTCGCTATCGCTGGTTAAGCCTAAAAGAAATAATACAACTTCAATACCTTCACGGAACACACAAAAGAAAGCGACTAAACTTAGCGAAAATAAAGGTTTATTGTTTTCTTTGATATCATTCACTGAAGCTTTGATATCTTGAGAAGCTTTCATTCCGTTTGATTTCATCCAAATAACGGTATAACCAATTAAAATACTCGATAACGCGAGGATGATTCCCCCGGTCATTTTCCCCTCAATTAATGCCGTAATTGTTGCGTTGTTTAACGCGATAATCGCGAGTAATAAAGAGATAAGGATTCCAGTTCCAGTCCCTCCTAAAATCCATTTTGAGCTCTTGGCTATCTCTTTTGTTGCGGCTAAAAGCAAAGAAACAATAATGGCCATTTCTAAGCCTTCTCTAAATACAATGGTCATACTGGCGAACACAATAACACCCTATTTTGTTAAGTAAGTTAATGCATGATAATGCAAGTTATTATCAATTGCATTTGTGTTTATGGAAACTTATATTGACAAAACAGGCCAAACTTGACGACTTTGCAGAATTGCTCTTATAAAAAAACACCGTTTTTCAGCGGTGTTTTGTTTAGGAGCGAAGTGGTACGGTTATTGTTGTACTACTTGATTTTTGAGATGCGTACTTTCGTATCATAGAATACGGCAGACCCACCGACCTTATCTATCAGGCCCATGTTGGTCACATCCGGATCGGTTCGCATTATTGGGTTTAGGTTGAAACCGGCTTTGCGTTGCTTACTTCCTTCTATCACGACACCGTCAACTTCATAGTTAGAAGCCCCATAGCCATTGTGACCAAAGCCTACAATGAAGCTGATTGCATCCTCGGCTATGCCTTCGCGAAGTTTGACTTCAGCCTCTCGAACTCCATTCACACTCTCAATTTTGATCATGTCACCCGTTTTAAGCCCTTTCTCTTCACCAGTTCGCTTGTTTATTTCTGCGTAGTTTGTTGGTGTTATTTGGCGGATAGAGCTGGCAGCAGCGAGTCGTGAGTGACTTTGTAGTGCTGACTTTCTTGTTAGGATCGTCATATCAAAGCCTGCATCAAGAGAGGACAGTGGCTTGTTAAGTGCGGTCATAGGTTGCGTGTAAACCGCATGCCCTTTGAACTTTTCACCTGTCATACTATCAATGGTCGTTGCGACTTTTTCTGAGTACATCGAGATGCAACTGTCGTATTTGTGAGTGAGTTGCTCTCCTTTACGACGATTATTTACCGACTCAAACAGGCCTCCACGGCTAATCGTGAATAGCACATCTAGCCACTCATTGGCTTTTAGCGTGCTCTTATGCTGTTGGTAGAATTCGTCAAGTCCAGTGATTCTTAACTCTTCATCAGTGATCTCTGGAATGTTGCCAAAATTGTGTGCAAGGTTAGCGACTCCCTTGATGTAATAATCCGACATCGTATTGAGTGGCCATAGCTTGCCGTTGCTGTCTGGAATAGCATTAGGACCAAAGCCGGGCATGTTCAGTTCAATGGCAACATCGATGAGGAATTGTTCATAGCTCATGTGATGACCCGCCGGTGTTTTATCCGTAATCGGTTCAACCACAGGAGTTCGAACAGCGGTTCCTTTTACTAGCGTGGCTTCCATCATCGGGTGGTGAACATACTGCTCTAAGTACATTAGGTCAGGGATCACGTAATCGGCATACGCTGAACTGTCGCCAATCACGATGTCTGAAGCAATCAGAAGAGGGACTTGCTCAGGATCTGAGATGCTGGCGATGATTTCATCTCGCCCTGTTGATGGTGTTGAGTACAGCGGTGTACACATGTGCCAGAGTAGAATGTCAGCCTTGTAAGGGTATCCCTCGATAAGTGATGGGATGATTTCACTGAATACGTCTTTAGTTAACGGGAACCAAGGGCGAGAGGCTGGGTATGGGTTTTGTCCATTATCTACCTTTTGCTTGTATTCGTGAGAATCCTCATACGCCATTCTCTCACGAGTAATGTGTAGACCTTTTGGAGATGTTTTTAAGTTCGGGATGGTCTTGAGATCGTAAGCACCAGCGTTGTAATCGAAACCGCCGCCGCCAACCGAGATGCCGCCCGTCCAGTTCATGTTGCCCATCATTACGTTGATTTGATTAATCAAGAAACCGGTGTAGTACCCATTTGGGTGTTGTGCTATCCCACGATAGAACTCGACCGCTGATTTGCGTCCGGCTTTGGCGATACCATTTGCTAGCCATTCTAGTTTCTCAATTTCAACACCGCTCTGCTCACTGTACTCTGCCATAGTTTGGCTAAACACAGACTCTTTTAGGAGTGAGAAAGAGGTCGCGACTTTATTTCCGTTGAGCTCGCCTTTGAATTCAATGTCTGCGATGTCGACTGTATCGAAAGGTACGATATTCCCGTGTTCATCGGCAACCAGATTTTTGCCATTCTGGCGTGCAAAATGACCGGTTTCGAGATCGATTAAGTATGATGCATTTGTGTACGACAGTTCACCGTAACGCTTCGCTGATTTTTGGGTTGGGTGGCTGAGGTAGCTGCGATTAAACCCATCGCTTTCAATCAGTGCTCGTAGGATTGCAGCTGCAATTGCTCCGTCTGTGCCAATTTTAGGACAAACCCAGTGCATATTGGGTGAGGTCTGCACTGTACGTGGGAGCACAGGGTCTACAACAGTGATTTGAGCGCCTTTTACTCTCGCTTCTGCACTGTATTTACCCATGGTTTGCATTGGGAAGTTCGCTTCACCAGGGGCGGTGCCGAAGAAGATCATGAACTCGGATTCAGTGATGTCGGCTTTGGCGTTATGTTTGCCTCCGTAAACTTCACCGGTCGCAATGTGGTGCGATAGTTCACAGATGTTTGTGTGTTCGTAATTATTAACGGTACCGAACGAGTTGCAGAATCGACTTTGGAAGTCTTTGCGGCTCTTAACGATACGACCTGCTTGGAGTACAAACTTATTGCTCTTAAAACCGTAGTCGGGGTTTTGTGGGTCAATTAAAGTCTCTCGCTCTTGGTACAGGTGTTTAAAGCCTCTTACCTCGAGATTCTGACTCTTAGGATCGGTTGTGTCCGCGAATATTTTTCCGCCGTGCACGGTGTCGGAGATGAGTTCCTTCCAAGTGATCGTTTTCCACTTGCCTTCTCCACGTTTACCAACACGTTTTAGTGGTGCGGTAATTCGATATTTGTCGTATAGAGTTTCTATCCCTGCATTACCACGAGCACAAACGGTGCCCACGGCTGCAGCGGTAGCAGAAATCGGTGTGGTGATGTCGGTAAAATCAATCTTCGTATTCGGGTGGTAAGGATTACCTGTAATGCGTTCGATGGTTCCCGTTGTATTGTTGATTTTTACACGCAAGCCACACTCTGAGTGGCATTGGAGACAGGTGGTGTGCTTTACGCAATAGTCATTGGCAATGTCGTGTTTGCCAAGTTCGTTCATGCGCCATTCAACATTGTCTGAGTTACCGTATGCTTTGTAGTTTACCGGTTCTCCGTTTTTGCTCATTGTTAGTGTACGAGCAAAGATGTCAGAGTAGGCAAGGCCACCCGTTGCGATGCCAAGGCACGCAGCACCTTTGAGAACTTTACGTCTATCCATCTTATTTATCCTCGATTTTTTTAACAAGAGCAGGAACAGCAAGCAATAGGGCGCAGAATACGCCGCCTGCTAGTAGTAGAGATGCTGCGGTATAGAAGAATTCATGCCCTTCAGGGGAGAATAATGAGATACCGGCACCGTGAGGGCTTATCCCTTCACCACCGACAAGTAAGCAGTATCGAACGAAGTAAGCACTGATGCCGGATAGTATCAATGCTAGTAGAGTGCTGGCGCGTGATCGGCCAGTAAGCATGAAGACGAGAGCAAGCGTAAAACCACCGACGGCAAGCCATTCGAGATTGGCGAAGTGAGTATCTAGAAGCGCTTTAGACAGTCTAACTTCAGAGCCTGAGAATTTAACGGCCCACCAGTTCACGAGCAGTAGGAATGTGACGTTGACGAAGACTGCTGTGCGTAAGATGTCGGTACGCGTGCTATTCGGCTCTTTAGACAGTGCATTAAATAGCAAAGAACCCACGGTTAAACCCGTTAGTGAAGTGAGGACCACACTTAGTGGTGAGTTCCATAGCGCGACGCCATGCTCATTCATCATCCAGATACCAGAGTACGCAGGTAAGAATAGACCTAGGGCGATAATACCTGCACGAAGTGGGTTGAATAGTTTTTCTAATAGGGCGTTGTACGGGGCAAAGACCGACAGTAATAGTAATCCCATGAAAGCTGGGATGGCGGGTACACCGTATTTGATGATAGATCCGTTCCAGTTTTCCCATCCACTTGTGAAGCCGTAAATCAATCGACCTTGTTGTTGAACTTCAGCGAGTACGTTTAGGGTTGCACAAAGGG
The DNA here is from genome assembly GCF_024347295.1 of Vibrio artabrorum. Lineage (NCBI taxonomy): Bacteria > Pseudomonadati > Pseudomonadota > Gammaproteobacteria > Vibrionales > Vibrionaceae > Vibrio > Vibrio artabrorum. The sequence goes on from NZ_AP025458.1 coordinate 1,018,613, forward strand.
CTAGAACAACAGCCACGATCTGAGGAATGTAGTTTTTACTTGGCTTTTTATTTGAAATAGCCCAAGTCACACCGAGTCCACCTGCGATCCCTGCTAAAAGCGAGTAGTTGACAAAGAGAAGACCAAAAGGCATTTGGTTCGATACATTGATAATATTAATCATTGGTTGCCCCTTTGAACGTCAGTTCGGTATCGTCTGTATTTCGCTCTAAATCCAATAGCCAAGTATTTGGCTCGATTTCACCATTGGTGATCTCAGGGTGGGTTAGGCTAATATAAAACACGTTCGGTTTGGTGCTGGCACTTGGTTTTAAGACGGAAACGGCATTTTCGGCAATCAGTTTACTGACGGGACTGTCTGGATCATTAAGATCACCAAAGACTCGTGCACCGCCCACGCAAGTTTCCTGGCAGGCGGGAAGTAGCCCTTCGTCTAGACGGTGTGCACAGAAGGTGCACTTATCGGCAATCTTTGTTTCAGTGTTAATGAAGCGAGCACCGTATGGGCAAGCTGTCACGCATGAACCACATCCCCAACATTTGTCTGAGTCAACGAGCACTATGCCATCGTCTCGCTTGAAAGTGGCGCCTGTGGGGCAAACTGGGATACAGCTTGGCGTCTCACAGTGATTGCAGAGCCCTGGTACGAATGAGCGTTTGGTGTCTGGGTAGGTGTTGATTTCAACATCGCTTACCCACGTTCTGAATTGTCCTACTGGCGCATTATTCTCAAACTTACATGCAACGGTACAGGCTTGGCATCCTACGCAGCGTCTCAAGTCGACAACCATTCCCCATCGTTTTCCTGTGTGTTTCGATTTCTTCAGGGTTGGCGAGGGTTGCGATGCGACTGCGGATGTTGCTGCGGCAGTTGCTATCGAGCCTATTGAACCGCTGAGGAAATGACGTCTTGTTATATTGTTACTGGCCATTATTTATTCTCAAAGTGGATTTGTTGATAATTATGTTATCAGTTGAGAAAGTGGCTAAATTGATCTGAACACTTGCATCGTCTTTCGACGATGAAAACTTAGATTACCCTGTGAAAGGTGGGGTAAGGTTATTTGGGGCTCACAATGGCCGCGCTCCAATAGTTCAGGACACCTCTAAGTTTGCTCTGCTCCAAATTTTATATAATAGGAGAATGAATACCGATTTTTGTGTAGCATATAGCAATCTTAAACCTAACCTAGGCTCTAATTTTATGAAATGTCGAATGATAAATATATTAATTCCTATTGCGCTCTTTGTATCGAGTTATAGTTTTGCCTCAAGTGATGTCGTTAATAACTTCTCTCACATAGGGTTTGGTTATAAAGGTGCTAGTTTTAAGTCTGGATCTTTGAAAGCTTATCTCGATGATGAATATAACAATAAAGATAAAAAGGCAATGGGAGGGCTGTACTTGGATGTTAGCGCTCAAGTCGCTGATTATGTATATATCGAAGGAAAGACTGATTTTTTAACTCGGTTTAGTTCTGAGGTTGATAGTTGGCAAGCGGGTGGGGGCATTATTGGTCGATTGGGCGACGCAATGGCAAGTTCTTTATCTTGCGGTGCAATAAACTATCGTGCTGATAGTGATTATAGTGCTTCATATTCAGAACGAGGGACGTACTGTCAGGTAATGGTTAGGAAACAAATTGCGAATCATTGGTTGATGGGAGTCTCTTATCAACACGATTTTTTAGATATAGCAAGAGACGAGGTGAAGCTGAAAAATGTTTTTCAGTTTGGCTCTGTATTTGGATTGGTCGCTAATTTAGAGTATGCAGAACGAGATCAGGCGGAAGTCGGTTATGAATTAGGGGTGCAATTTTCCTTTTAAGAGTCCTTAACAACATGAGGTACGTTTAATGAGCTTCGTTATTTTTTGCACTTCAACTGTCGTCGGTAAGTAAAAAAACGTTAAGTGTAAGATCTAAATAGGAAAAACATTTAAAGAAAATATTGTCTTCAATGGAAGGTGAATCTATGTTCATAAGGTATTCATGCGCTTTCCTGCTGAACAACATTTAGATTTCTCTATCTACAGAATGTAAAATGGTCAAAATGTTTTCATTTTAATTAATAAAGTTAACGACATGTATCGAGGTGTATTTTTCGTTTATGAATACAAAACAAGCCCTGAAAATTGCAGAAGACGGCTATGCACCATTATTTAAAACGATGGATTTTCTTCTAATAAATCTGTCTTTGGTCATTATTATCAATACGGTATTTGCTGATGAGACCGCAATTGATGTTGCAGAAGCGTTTTTTGTCGCGGTATTCTTTTTACTGTTTGGTGAGTATTGCCATTTATACCGAGTTCACATTCGTCGGCGTCTTGACTCTTCTATTGTTCGAATTATCGCGACAGCTTCCCTTACTCTAATTGCGATGGAAGTTGTTAAATATAACATTGGGGGGTTAGCCGGGAGTCAAATAAGCCATTTTCGGGGTGGCTTCTATTATTTTTGGTTTACCTGCGCGATGTTATCCACCATTTTAATTCGAGTGATAGCCTTTTCGATCTATCGACAGTGCTTTACAAAATACAAAAAGGTAAAGCGAATCGCAATTGTTGGGTTGTCACCAGCGGCGATCGCTTTGGAAAAGCAATTACAGATTTTCTATCGGCGACAGGACATAGAAATTGAATTGTATGATGATCGAAACGAAGAGCGATTTGGCTACATGATCAAATCACGTTACGCCGGTAACGTTGATCTGCTGATTGAAAAGGCACAAAGCAACCAAATTGATGAAGTTTATATTGCGTTACCTATGGTGGCAAAAGAGCGAATAATTCACTGTTTAACACGATTATCTGACACAACAGTCGATACTTTTATGGTTCCAGATCTATACAGCTATAACCTTTCGGCCTCCCAATTTAAGGCGGTTGGTAATGTACAAGCGTTAAGTATTTTCGGTACGCCATTTGATGGAATCGGCGGGATAATTAAGCGTATCGAAGATATTGTCTTAGCGAGTCTCATTTTACTCTTTATTACCCCTGTTCTGGTTGCGGTGGCGATCGGAGTCAAACTCAGCTCTAAAGGACCGATCTTATTTAAACAGTATCGCTATGGGTTGGGGGGTAAACAGATCAAGGTATGGAAATTTCGCTCGATGAATGTGATGGAGAATGGCGAAGATTTTAAACAGGCAACACAATCGGACCCAAGAGTCACCAAATTTGGTGCTTTTATTCGTCGTACATCATTAGATGAACTGCCACAATTTTTCAATGTGTTGCAAGGTTCCATGTCTATCGTTGGCCCTAGACCCCATGCCGTTGCACATAATGAGCAGTATCGAAAGATCGTCTCTAACTACATGGTTAGACATAAAATAAAGCCAGGTATTACTGGCTGGGCGCAAATTAATGGCTACCGTGGAGAGACAGAAACTGTCGATAAAATGAGTAAGCGGGTTGAATATGACATTGCTTATTTACAGGGTTGGTCACTTTGATTGGACATTAAAATCGTGTTTCTAACAATATTTAAAGGGTTTGTTAGTGAAAAGGCATACTAGCCTAGCCAGCATCAGCGCTGTGGTTTTGCTGGGTTTGGTTAGCTACACTTGTCAGGCTGAACTTACGCCTAAGTCACATATCACTGTCGCCGGTATTGATGTCCAGTCACGGGTCGGCGTTGAGTATGGTCAGGATTCAAATGTGACCTATCAAGTTAACCCTATGAACGAGATGGATTCCGCATATACCACGTTAACGCCATATTTGCGTGCAGTCGGTGAGCGTGGGCAGGATCGATACCTGTTGGTGTACTCTGGTGAGTATTCACGTTACGACAATGCAAGCGATGATGATTACACCGACCACTTTTTAATGTTTCAATCTTCGTTGAGGTTTGGGCTTAAGCACAGTCTGAATTGGTTTATTCAGCAAGATTGGGGGCATGAAGAAAGAGGCACAGAGCTAACGGAAGGTTTTAACCCCACTCAGTTTAATGCTTTTGGTGTGAAAACACCGTTACAGAATAAGTTTTTCAATAGCGAACTACGATACAGCTATGGGGCGCCAGAGGGGCGAGGGAAGTTAGACTTTGCCTGGCAAATTAAAGATATCACTTATGACAAGTTGGACGAAATACAAGGTGCGGATAGTGATTTTTATCATTATGTCAAGGAGCAGGAGTGGCAAGAAAATACCCTCACAGCCGAGCTGTTTGATCAGTACTCATCGCGTACACGATTCCGATATAGTCTCATTAGCAATTTACGAAAATACGAAACGAATCCGGCTAAGGACTCTGCAGAAAATTATGCTCTCGTCGGATTCAAGTCTCATCGAACGGGAAAATTGACCTTAGAGGCCGATGTAGCGTGGTTGTATAAACGCTTTACGAATAACAGCCAAGCACAATCTTTCAGCGGTCTAAATTGGGACGCCAATATGAACTGGCAACCTGTCAAACATTCAGAATGGTCGCTTTATGGCTGGCGAAGAGTTAAGGATCCTACCGAAGAAGGCGGTTATATTCTGCACACTAAAGTGGGTGTGTCGTGGAAACACCATTGGTGGGTTGAGCGGTTTAGCACCAAGCTTGATTATGGAAGAGAAGTCGATGATTATCGGATACAACAGAACGATAGAAAGGATGATTTAGATGTTGCATCGGTTACCTTGGGGTATGATTTTCGGCCATCAATTCGGCTCGAGTTGAACTACCAATTTGCCCGCAAACGTTCTAATTCCGATGACGTGAAATTTTTTATTAACGATAGCTCCAAACGCTCAGTAAAGCGCCACCTTGGCTATGACAAAAGTACAATTGGACTGACACTAAAGGTACAGATTTAGATATGAATATAATAAAGCTACTGTTACTGGCTTGCTGTGTATTGATTAGCAGTATCAGTTTCGCCGAAACCGATACCACGGCGGCACCTGAAAAAGAAGTGCAAAGTGCAGCTCCCGTGGTGTCTACTAGCGGCCACCCGTCCATTGATAATGAGACACGAAAGTATTTTTTACGACCAGGGGATATGATACGAATCTGGGTGTATGGAGAAGAAGAGATGTCGATGTCTCTAAAAATAAGTAAGCGCGGTGTTATTAATTTCCCTTTTATCGGCCTCGTGCAGCTCTCTGGACAAACAACCGATGCGATTGAGCAAGATATTGAAACTCGTTTAAAAGACGGGTTTGTTTTATCGCCAATGGTGAGTGTTACTATGGAAGAGTTCCGTAAATTTTACCTTCTCGGGGAAGTTGAGAACCCTAATGGCTATGAATATGAGCCACAACTGACGGTTGAACAAGCGATTGCCATGGCTGGTGGTTTCACTGACCGGGCTGATGAAAGTGATATTAACATTCGGCCATCAGGGCAAAAAGAGATGATAAAGAATGTCGAAATGACAGATCCTGTCTATCCGGGCGATGTTGTTATTGTCGAGAAGAGTTTTTTCTAAGGTGAGAAATTAATGATAAAACATGGTAAATCTCTGGAAAGCAACGTTAATTTTACGCCGCTTTTGACCGCCTTGAAAAATCATGGACTTAAACTGTTACTGGTTACTGCTGTTGTTACAGGACTCAGTTTACCGGTGATTTGGTCAATGACGGATAAATACGTTTCGACGGCGACGGTATTGATAAAAGCGCAATCAGACAATGTGTCACCCATAGATCCGATAGAAAATTATGACTCTGCTCGTTCACAGTACTACGAAACTCAATTTAGCCTTATGCAATCCAGAGTGGTGTTAGTCAAAGCCGTCGAGGCGATGGCGTTGCAAAAAAATGAACAATTTAATGGAGCAATGCTCGCCGATAATGGAGATTGGACATTATCTAGAGAGTTACGCATTAATCATGCAGTGAAAGAGCTGCAACGGCATTTAACCTTTACTTTAGTGCGCTTAACTCAATTGGTTTATGTCTCTTATGAATCTGCCAGCCCACAACAGGCATCAATGATAGCCAATGGGGTAGCAAAAGCCTTTATTGATTATACGGTGGAGCAAAAAATAGCAAGGACACAACAAGCTAAACTATGGAATCAGCAACAGCTTGATGTACTCAAGAAGCAAATTCGTCAGCAAAAGCAAGAGATAGATGCATTTTTGCAAAGAGAAGGGTTGCTGACTTTTCGTGGTGTTGATGGCTTTCAAACAGAAGAGCTCGTTATTATTACGAATAAATTGGCGGATGCAAAAGAGCGACGTTTAGCCTCACAAGCCAATTATGAATTAGTGAATAAATATATGAAAGATCATAATACTGATCTTTCCTCGATGCCCGATTTTTCTTCTCACCCTCAGCTACAAGATCTGAGAATTGCGCTTATACAAGCAACAAGAAAACTATCCGAGCTGACTCGACGATATGGCCCGAAACATATTAAAGTGATTGAAGCTAATGCTGAAATAAAGGTGATTCAGAAGCAAACGGCACAGTTGCTTAATGAATTGAGCCAAGGGCTTCAACAAAAATATCAAGCCGATCTTATCAAAGAAAATCACTATAAATCGCTTTTAGCTTTGCATAAAAAGGATTTCTCTGCACTAGCCAGTAAGCGCGAGCATTATGACGGTTTGATGGCCGATCTTACTCAAAAGCAATCCCTGTATGAGCAGCTTTATTTGCGCACTACCGAACATGCTCTTAATACTACGTATAGGGAACAAGACGCACGTATTTATGATCCGGCAGTGGTCAGTGATCGCCCTGCGAAACCGAATAAGCCGTTGTTAGTTGTGATGGTCAGTATAATGACAATGATAATCGGTGCTTTGATTATCATTATTCGGGCTGCCACCAAGCAAACAATAGCAACACTTGCACAGTTGGAAGAAAAATTTGGGTTGATTCCACTCACGGATATGCCCGTATTTACTGGTGAGCCGATGTCGACATGGGCATTAGGTAAACAAATTTTCTCTAACCAATATGCGAACGAGATCGGCAATGGGGCCTATACTGCTCTATCGTTAGCTCGCCCTAAAAGCCAATGCGTAGGTGTTGTATCGTCATACCGAAAAGAAGGGGCAACAACAACGGCATTGTTATTGGCTGCGGCAGTAAGTGAAGTGAAATCAACCCTATTACTCGATTTGGATTATCGAGGAGACGGTGAGTTCACGAAAGATATTATTGCGGACAGCGATACCATTGAGTCAGGCGACCAAGAGGAAGTGGCTGGATTCAGTCAACTCGTGTTGAATCAATTGGGTTCGATACAAACCGGAACTGAAAACAGTGCTTCATTATCACACGGCCCATCATCACTCGATATTGATCAAATCATTCAGCCTCTATCATCGGGACTGTCTTATCTTGCTCCGGGCATTCTGGCTGAATCGCCATTAACGTTTTTTTCTCGTCCAGAGTGTGAGTCTGCATTGAGGGCACTTCGTCAGCGTTTCGATACTGTCATTATTAAGCTTCCAGCGCTGAATGATAGTAAGGATACACAGCTCTTATTGCGCTTTTTGGATAGCTTGATTGTCGTGGTTAAATCTGAGAAACATACGGCGAGTGAAATAAAGCAACAGTTGAATAAATTATCACCGTTGTTGAATGAGCCTGCTTTTGGCGTGCTTAATCAAGTGAGTGACGACCGGATTGTTGGTGAAGAATCTCTGCGTTTTATTGCTCAGGGTAGCATGGATATACTCAAGCTCGACGAGGCGTCTTAGTGAGTTTGCTTAAGAGCATTTCTACTATTGCGACATCATCGATATTGTCTCAGCTAATTGGGGCTGGATCGATATGGTTGATTTCGCATTGGTACGGGATGTCGGAAGTTGGGTCGTACGCGTTAACGTATAGTATTGCCTTAATAGGTGCACAAGTTTGTACCTTTGCTTCACAACTACTCTTACCAAAACAACCGTTCAATGAGCTAGGGCAAAATCTCTCTTTTTGTTTTTGGTTTAGTGTTTGTGCATCGCTGGTTTATTCGGCGAGCATCGCATGGTTTTTTGATCGTCCTATTCTTCAAATTCTAATTTTAACCTTGGCGCATGCATGGGTTTTGATCTCTGAGAATTTATTACTTAGAGACCAGAAGATGACCTTGCTCGCGTTACAAAGAACATCCATTTCGATGTTGGTATTGTTACTGATTTCTATCAGTGGAGACTTGAGTACATTCTATTGGGCTTGGGGTGCATCATTGTTGGTGTACATGCTGCTATGTATTGGTTACTCGCTACCAAAAAGCCTGATGAATATGAAATTATTCTCGCTTTCACCTGTGTCTCCGTTCTTCCGTAAACACAAGCATCATATTGTCAAAGTTGGCAGCGCGGAGGTTTTGGCTATGGTGACGAATAATTTACCGGTTATTCTCATTAACGTTTGGTTCAGTCCGGTTGTCGCTGGTTATTACGCGGTAGTAAGCCGCTTTTGCTTGGCGCCGATTGTGATTGTTGGCAATGCCGTCAGAAACTCTATTTTTTCCAGTTGGTCCGTCGATTTTCGACACAGTCAGTTCAATTACGCCGAGTTTTCAAAGGTGCGCCGGTTGCTCTTTGTATTAGGAACGGTAGCCGTAGTAGGAGTCTTTATTTTTTATCCGATAGTGATGCAGTTGGGTTTTAATGCTGAATGGGTCGCTTCAGTGCCAACGTCTCGCTATCTGTTGCCGTATTTGTTTATGGCATTAGCTGTCTGCCCATTGACCGTACTTGAATTGGTTTATGGTTCGCCTAGGTACTTTCTCCGTATTCAGCTAGAGCAATTTGTGGTGGTGTTATTGGCTTTTGGTGCACTGCCATTTCTTATCCATGACTATGCGTATTCGGTGATCGCCTTCTCAGTACTCTCTTCGATTCGATATCTGTTTATCTATGTCAAAGTAAACAAAACGGCTGTGCAACTTCGTCGCACGATGGAGATGGCTTGAAGATTAATAACGGCTTTTTTTTACAGGTTTACGCCTTTGTTACGTTGGTTATTTGCGGGTTAGTGCAGTATTTGACCGGAGTCGGGGCTGTGCTTTGGTTACCGTTTGTTGCGGCCTTCGCGATGGTGATATTGCGATTGATGCAAACCAATTATGAGGCGGTTAAGTTCGATAACATAGAAATCATACTCACTGTGCTGTTGGTGGGGGCCTATACGTTGATCTTAGTATCGACCTTTTTGCAAAGCGGACTGACGGTGACCATTGTCGGTTGGAAGAACGAACTCGCGTTGTCGCTTATTTTTCTATGTTTGCTGTTGGGGTTTATCCGAGAGTCGCAGCTTTACCGCGTGGTGCAGACGTTATATTGGATTTTCTATCTGCAATTCCCCGTTATCTTGTATCAGATTTTCGTTGTCGTCCCGCAACGTGTGGCTTTTAAAGGTCCATTTGAAAAGTGGGACTCTGTGGTTGGGACGTTTGGCGGTGATCCTATGGGTGGGGGGAACACGGCAGCGCTAGGGCTATTCTGTTTACTTATAATGCTTCTTAAGTTATCTGAATTTAGACATGGTGTCGTGAGTCGACTCAATATGATAGGGCATATTGTTGCTGCGTTCATTTTGTGTGTGCTTGGTGAAGTTAAGTTTGTCATTTTGCTTGCCCCTGTACTGCTGGTTTTTGTTTGGCTATGCCCCAGTTATGTTTATGGTGTTAGGCAGCAAGATATAAAGAAAGTATTTCTTATGGTTTGTGCGATGGCAGCATTGGTTCTATTCGCCATCGTGGTGCTTGCCGCCTCATATGCAACTACCTTCAATACTGCCCCTGACCATGGTGCTCTTCAGGTGTTTTGGGACTCCTTAGAGTATATCTATGACTCAAATTACATCTTACCGACGGGAGAATTAGGGCGCATGACCACGTTGTTCTTTTGGTTGGATAATAATCAGCTTTATGGTTGGTCTAGTGTGTGGTTTGGCTATGGATTAAATGCCACCAACCACGGTAGCTCGGTCGCGCCTGGTTTCTTAAACCAAATATTTAACGTGCTTCTCGATTCTACGTCGCTCAGCATGATGTTGTGGGAGTTTGGTGTCGTTGGACTTATCCTATTTTTATGTCCGATGTTACTGGTGCTCAAGGTATCGATGCCCAAGGAAGTGCTCAAGCGTGAGCAGCTATCGACACAAGATATTCAACTGCTCTCTTGGCAACCCGCGTTTATTGCGTTTAGCGTTGCAGGCTTATTAAGCCTACCTTACAGTCAAATCTTGATGTTGGTGCCTATGTTGCAGTTTCTTTTCTATTTATCACTGGGTGCAAGCCTCGTGATACGCAAGTCTGTTATTCAGTCGGGAGCAAGGTTATGAGTCATTTACCTAGAATTACCGTGATCATCAAAACACTCAATGAACAAGACGGTATTGCTGCAACGATTAAAAGTGTGCAAAGTCATCTCAGTCATTACCAATATGATGTCATTGTTGCCGACAGCTTATCCGAAGATGATACGCAAAAAATCGCGTTAGAAAATGGCGCTAAAGTGGTGACGTTAGTGAATAAGAAGGATCGCTGCTGCGGCGTAGGTCCTCAACTTGGCTACTTATACAGTACCGGTGATTATCTGCTGCTATTGGATGGCGATATGTGTTTGCAAGACGGGTTCATTGATGAGGCGATAAATTTTCTGGAAAAAGAACCGACTTACGCCGCGGTGGCTGGGACGGTTGAAATGGATGAAGCGAATAGCTATGAATTTAAGTCTCGTCAACAAAGGCATCATAAAATATACCCGACGGGGGATTGCAATCATCTCGCTGGAGGTGGGTTGTATCGAGCGAGTGCTGTCAAGGATATCGGTTATCTAACACATCGTACGTTACATGCCTATGAGGAAGCAGAGCTTGGTATGAGGCTTCAATACGCGGGGTACAAATTACATCGCTTGGATGCCCCATTTTTCCACCATACCTCTTATGACATGCCGACATTAACGCTACTGCGCTATCGTTGGAAGCGGGGTTATTTGTTTGCGTCAGGTGAGTTATTAAAGAGTGCGTTTGGTCAAGCGTATTTTCGACAAGCGGTACGTGTGGTTCGGAATGAGCTGATTTTTGCTTGTTATCTCGCTTGGTTAATGTTGGTGTTGCTCGTGGGCAATGTGTCTGTGTTGGTGATGAGTCTGTTGCCACTGCTGCTCTTCTTTATAATGAAAGCGTTGAAAAATCGCTCGATAAAGGATGGAGCGCTGAGCGTTGTTAATTTAACGGTGTTTGCTGCGGGCTTAGTCAATGGGTTATTGTCACCGATTAAAGATCCGAATCAACCCCCGCAACATAAAGTGATCGAGCGAGAACCATGATGAAAGTGTTAATGGTCAATAAGTTTTTTTTCTTAAAGGGCGGCGCTGAAACGGTCTTTTTTCAAGAAAGAGAGATGCTGATTGAGCGAGGGTTTTCGGTCATCGACTTTGCAATGGTCCACAATGACAATGTCATTTCGGACTACAGTGCGAATTTTGTCGATAATGTGGATTACCACGCCAACACCGGTTTGCTCAGTGCATTGAAAACAGCAGTACGGTTTGTCCATAACACCGAAGCGTGTGAAAAGCTTTCCGAATTAATTGCCGCAGAGCAACCCGATATCGTCCATTTTCACAACATTTACCATCAGTTGACGCCTTCCATCATCAAGGTGGCCAAACAGGCGGGATGTAAAACGGTTCTCACGGCTCATGATACTAAAATCGCCTGCCCGAGTTATACCATGTATCGCGATGGGCAGACCTGTGAAGCTTGCTTGCAAGGCAGTGTATTTAATGCGTTAAAGTATCGATGCCAGCAAGGCTCATGGTTTAAAAGTGGTTTGCTTGTTGCAGAAGCGATGTATCAATCGCTTGCTCAGAACTATCAATCACTGGATGTGATCATTTCACCGAGTCAGTTTTTAGCCAATATCATTCGTCGCAAGCTTCCTACGAATAGAATTGAAGTCATTGTTAATGGAATTGATGAGAACGTTGATCAGCAAGGTGTGGCTGATCATCGATATTTCTTGTATTTAGGGCGGTTGAGTCAGGAAAAAGGCGTGGCAACAATGATCGCGGCTTACGAGCTATCTAACCAATCAATACCATTAAGAATAGTCGGTACAGGACCACTTACTGACACTTTGTCTGGCAGACAGAGTAAGGTTGAGTGGTTAGGATTTAAAACAGGCCATGAGTTGCACTCACTGATTAAGCAAGCCAGTGCGGTGATTGTCCCTTCTGAATGCTATGAAAACTGTTCAATGTCTGTTCTTGAGGCTATGTCATACGGCAAGCCTATTATCGGTGCGAACATCGGAGGTATCCCCGAGCAAGTTCGAGATGGAAAAGAAGGGCGTTTATTTGAAGCGGGTAATGCTCATGATCTTGCCAGTGTGATGAATGAATTTGCGGAAAATCCAGAGCTAACACAGCACTACGGCGAACAAGCGAGGCAAAGGTTAGAGTCGGGTTACTCATTGAGTTCACATCATCGACAGTTAGTGGATTTGTATCAACGTTTATTAGGTCAACCATCATGAAAATAACCGTATTAGGAACGCGTGGCATTCCTGATGTGTTAGGGGGTGTCGAAACACACTGTCAGCACCTTTATCCTCTTCTTGTTGAGCAAGGGTTTGAGGTAGAGGTTATCGCGCGCTCTCCTTATGTCACTTATAAAACAGCGAGTTATCAAGGGGTCAAAACTAAGGCTCTGTGGGCACCTAAAAAAACGTCTTTGGAAGCTATCGTTCATTCGACTCTTGCGGCATTGTCAACCTTAACCGATGGTTCTAACGTGGTACATGTTCATGCAATCGGCCCTGGTCTAGTCGTGCCGTTATTACGTTTGATGGGAAAGAAAGTGGTATTCACTCACCATGGTCCAGATTATCAGCGAGAGAAATGGGGAAAGTTAGCCAAAGTTGTTTTGAAGCTTGGCGAGCGTTTTGCCGTCAACTATGCCAATGAAGTCATTGTCATATCAGAAGTGATCAATGACCTGATTAAACGCTCTTATCAAAGATATGATGCCAATCTTATTTTTAATGGCGTCAACGCTCCAAAGGCTGTGGCTGAGGAGGCGGTACAATGCACATTAGAGCGCTATCAGTTATCCGCACGTGGATATATTGTCGCGGTGGGGCGTTTTGTTGAAGAAAAAGGCTTCCATGATCTTCTTCAAGCTTACGCAAAATCTAAGCTTGATATGCCACTGGTGTTGGTCGGGGATAGCGACCATGAAAGTGCATACAGCCGTTCGTTGAAACAAGCGGCGAAGGATATCCCTGGTGTAATACTGACTGGTTTTCTTAAAGGGGAAGCGCTACAAGTTGTCTTCTCTCAAGCAAAAATGTTCGTAATGCCTTCTTATCATGAAGGTTTACCGATTGCACTGCTAGAGGCGATGTCGTATTCGTTGCCTGTGGTAGTGAGTGATATTGCCCCTAATTGCGCGGTTGAACTGGATTCGGATTGCTATTTTTCGGTCAAGAATATCGACGAATTATCACAGACAATACAGAAAAGGTGTGTGATGCCATTACAAGAATATTCCCCCCTATTAGAACGATATGACTGGCATAAAATCGCGAATCAAACGGCGGACGTTTATAATAAAGTAGTGGGAAATAAGCGTGACTGAGCGTACTAATCAAAATAATGGCACGGCTGAGCCCGAAAAGAGTCGTGCGGTGACCCAGTTTTACCGAGTTTTGCAGCAAGAAACTCAAGAAAGCTTGAGTGAAGAGCAAAAGTTAGCCATTGAAAAAGCGGTGAATCAAGTTGGCTTAGTCGCAAAGCACTCTGTCGATATCCGTAAAAGTTTTCCTTGGTTTGGCAAGCGATTCTATGTGGTATTTCTGAGTGGACGTGATCATCGTGCTGCGGCACGTCAAGGTGAGTCGAAATGGTTAGCTTACCTAACGACGATATGCCTCACCATGTTTGTCCTTACGGGGGTGATGCTCTCTTTGTTGGCATTGTATTTGTTAAAGTCGGCGTTAGGCATTGACTTGTTCAAGAATTTTTCACTAGGGATATGGGATTGGTTTCAATCACTGTAAGGGAGCCGCGGGAGTGGTCAATGACAAAAAATAAACAAGTGCAAAGAGCCGTTCGATGGTCGTGTTCATGGTTATACCTATTGGTTTTCGTCAGCCTTGTAGCCTCTAAAGTCTATGCTGACGAAGGGGGAGAAAAAGTCACGCCAATTACGGCACTTAATACACTGATCACCAATCCCGGTATCGGGGTGGAAACGTTCCATGATGGTTGGGGCACGGACTTAACTCTTGAACAATATCCAGCGTCGGGAATTGGATATTATCGGTACTATTGGAGTGAGCTTGAGCCAAGCGAAGGTGAGTACAATTTTGCTCTTATTGATCGCTTGCTTGAAAATAACACCAAGCAGTCACGACGAGTCGCTTTGCGCTTTATGGCGCTTGACGAACCATCTTCAGGCACAAAAATCCCACAATGGCTTATCGATAAGGGGATTGCAGGGCAGTGGGTTGAAAATGGAAAAACCTTCGTGGCTGATCTTGATGACCCAACATACCTCTCCTATGTTGAAAAGTTACTCCGTGCTTTTGGTCAACGTTACGATGATGACTTGCGGCTTGCTCAGATTGACATCGGCATGGTGGGCTCTTGGGGGGAGTGGCATAACAGTAACTTTCCTGATCTCGAGCCTCTGCACAGTCGATATTCAGATCAGCAGTTAAATACGTTCGTTGATTTGTATTTTTCGGCATTTCCAAATACGGCCAAATTGATGTTAATTGGTGGAGGGTCTTCTCTGTCTTACGCTATTGAAAAAGGCGCAGGGTGGCGCGCCGATTGCTGGGGTGATTGGCATCATTTTTCTCCGACTTGGAGCCATATGGGAGATGACTACCCGTATAGAATTCAACAAGCAAAAGCGCAAACGCCATTATTCGATACCGCTTGGCAGCGCGAGCCGGTTAGTTTCGAAGTGTGTGGTAACATGCGTGGCTGGTGGACGACACAACATTATACGAGAGAGCAAGTCGCAGCGTCATTGGACTGGGCGATTAGCCACCACGCAAGCAGTCTTAATTTGAAATCGACACCGATTCCCGAGCAGTACCGTGATTTATTAGATAAAGCGTTACTAAAGATTGGGTATCGTTTCCGAGTTGA
Organism: Vibrio artabrorum; assembly: GCF_024347295.1. Classification (NCBI taxonomy): domain Bacteria; kingdom Pseudomonadati; phylum Pseudomonadota; class Gammaproteobacteria; order Vibrionales; family Vibrionaceae; genus Vibrio; species Vibrio artabrorum. The sequence continues at coordinate 1,033,682 of NZ_AP025458.1, forward strand.
TTCGATTCGTCATTCAGCTCGCGTGTTGGCGGGGCATCATCTCTCTCTGACAACCCATATTGTTAACGATGGCGTGGCACCAACGTACCAACCTTCTTATGCGTATTATCGGTTAGTAAACAGCAGCGGTAAGGTCGTGTCTATTGGAAAAGACCGCACCAGCAGCGAAACGTGGCTTCCTGGATTATATCAATCGACGGTAAACCTCTCATTGCCGATGGCACTAAAAGCCGGCCGCTACTATGTCGAAATAGCCGTGAGCGAAAGTCTTGACAGCAAACCTGTAAATTTGGCGAATACAGGAAAGCTGGCGGATGGGTGGTATCGTTTAAGTGACGTTATCGTTAAAGAGTCACAACAATAATCGCATGACTTTTGATGTGCTTTGTCGGTGCATTATTCATGGGCAGCCTCGAATTCAAGCTCGCCACGGAATCCGTGGCGGCATGGGTATCGAGTTTTACAGTTTTGGTTAGGAGTCAGTTTGGCTAAGAAATATTATGTGGTTTGGAAAGGTCGTACAGCGGGCATTTTTTCCACTTGGAACGAGTGTAAAGCACAAGTTGATGGTTTTGCTGGCGCGAGATATAAATCGTTTCCAACACTCAACGACGCTGAGTCTGCATTCGGTGGTAAAACCTCTTTGACGTCTAGCGCCGCGAAGCCAAGCTCAACGGGCAGAGCAACGAAAGCGAAGGTGCCACCGCTTTCGGAACAACAAATCACGGATATGCCTTTTGATATTAAAATCTTCACTGACGGGGCTTGTGAACCCAATCCTGGAGAAGCGGGAACGGGGATAGCGGTTTACCAACACAACCAGTTAACAGAATTGTGGTATGGCTTGTATCAGCCTGTGGGCACCAACAATACCGCCGAGTTACACGGGCTTAAGCAAGCGTTTATACTCGCGAAAGAGAAGCTCAATGCGGGTTTGTCTGTTGCGATTTATTGTGACTCCAAATACTCGATAGATTGCATTACTCTGTGGGCAACGGGTTGGGAGAAAAAGGGTTGGACCAAGTCGGGCGGCGAGATTAAAAACCTCGATATTATTCAACCTGCGTATGCTCTTTACCAAGAATTGGCATCAAAAATTACGATTTATCATGTGAACGGTCACGTGGGCATTGAAGGCAATGAATTGGCCGATAGAATGTCGATTGTGGCTATCTCATCGAAAGAGCAACAAATGGTTCCATATCGTGATATCGAAGATATTGCCTCTATTTTGGCACTGCGAGCCGGCTAAACGGGAAACCTATCGATGACCTTGATATTCATTGGTAGGTGTTTCGCCCATTTCTTTATTTTTACGCCTGTCTTTAGGTTGGGTCTTCAATCCATTGCGACAACTGCTGAGCTTGTTTTATCGAATTAAAGTACTTGGTCACACGTTGTCTCGCTTTTAACCCCATCTCGGTTTTGTCATTGCTGCTTAATTGCGCAAAACGTTCAATCGCTTCTCTTAATTCCTCAACGTTCTTTTCACTAACCACAAAACCAGTCTCTGGTGAGACGATCTCTTTGCAGCCCATGATGTTGGTTGTAATAACGGGTGTGCCGACAGCCATCGCTTCTTTTAGCACTAACGGCCCAGTATCGACACAACCTGTTTCTGAAAAACAGAATGGTGCGATGAGGCTATCGTAGTGCGACAGGTTTTCTTTGACCCACTCGTGAGATTTGGCGCCAAGAAAGGTCACATTTTGGGTGAGTCCTTGCTCTTCTACCTGTAATTTTAATGGTTGTTCTAAATCGCCAGTGCCGATAATGTCGAGGTGAATATCGAGAGGTTCGGCAATCGGTGCTAATGCATCAATCAGATGGTGGATACCTTTTTGTTCAACCAATCGACCAAGGAAAACTAAGCGTAACTGCTTCGCTTCGGTCTTTTTGCGCAATTGGAACTGTTGGGTATTTACTCCGCAGTGCAAGAGCTTAACATTGCCGTTGGCCATGCTCTTGAAGTCTCTGAGCATGTCTTTGCACACTGCGACCACAAAATCACTCGAAGAAATTTTCTGTTGAATGTCATAAGCGAATTCGTAAACATCGTGACCGTGAGCCACGAACGAACAAGTGATGTTCAACAGCTTTGCAGCAACAATCGCGTGAGCAGCGGTGTGTTGGCAGAAGTGTGCGTGTACGTGGTCTATCTCTTTCTCGGAGAGTTGCAGCGCCAATTTGAATCCATAAGCGAGCAATGATTTTTTAGGCAAACTGGTTTGCTTGGAAACAAAGGATACTGCCCTGATAAAGCCGGTCCAATTGATGTTTGTGAGTTGACTCATTCGAACATCTCGACCAATTTCCACAATATCATAATCAAACGACTTTTCGCTCTCTTCTCTGTCAAATGTCATCACGCAAACATCGTGTCCACAGGCATTAACAGAATCAACTTCTGTTTGAATAAAGGTCTCACTGAGTACTGGATAAGTGGGGGCTATAAAGGCTACTTTCTTCATTCTTTGCTCCTTCGAATATTACGCAATAAAGCAATAAAGCAAGATACGAACCAAGATCAAAGGGTGCGCTGGGAGGACTTTTTGATTGCTTTCTTAAGGTTATCCCGCCAGATGTGGTCAGTTTTATCAAATTGATAATCAAATTGGAATTATGATGATCTTCTTCCGTTTTCCTTGTTCGTCATTTTGAGAATAGCTGCGTAGGTGGTTGTATATGAAAGCAATTTAGTCGTGTGGGTTGTCGGCATAGAACGTGCAAAGTTAGTTGTATACCGTATCAATCAGAGGCGTCAGCATGGCTACAGTGAGCGTTATTATTCCCACCTACAATTGTTTGGATTATCTGCCGAAAGCCATTGGCAGTGTGATCAAGCAAACCCATCAAGATATCGAGATCATTATTATTGATGACAACAGTAATGATGGAACGTCTACTTATCTCGCGTCGATTGATGATGAACGCATCATTAAACTATCCACCTTAGGGGTGGGAGCGCCTCAAGCAAGAAACCTTGGCATAGAAAAAGCTTCTGGTGAGTACATCGCTTTTTTAGATGCTGACGACTTTTGGTATCCAGACAAAATCGAGCGACAACTCGAATTTCATCAACGATACCCAGATCTTGCGATGAGTTTTACTAACTACGAACACCTGACTGAAGATTATCAAGTGATCGTCGATTGCTTTAGTTACTGGTCGCAGTTTCAAGAGCAAGATGAGTTGTTTATCAACATCCAGAACCCGCTGGAGTTCATCATCGAAAACAATGTGATTGGTACATCGACGGTCATGGTCAAAGGCAATGTTTTTTCTCAAACTGGCACTTTCAACGCTGATGTTAAGTATGGAGAAGATTGGGACCTATGGCTGCGAATGAGTGAAAACCATCAGATTGGTGTGTTGAACTCAGTGCAGGTTGGTTACTTGATGAGAGCGAGCTCCGTGACCCAAACAGACAGTCTTAAATTGAGAAATTTGCAGTCTATAGAAACCATCCTGCAACGTTATCAAAATGACCGTCAACAATGGAACCTGCCAACGTCCAGTTTTAAAATTGCCAACGCTAGAATACTAGAAGGCTACGCTGACTATTACAGAGGCTTACAGCAGAACCGACGGGCCATCTTTTATAGCATCCGCTCTTTAGCGCTGGCTCCGCAAAAAAGAACCTTACGACACTTTTTCGGAGACTGTAAGAGTTTCCTAACGCTTGCATGTTAGGGAACGGATGATGTCCATGGGTTCATTAAAACAGTCGGCCTATTACGCCATTGGTATCGTGATGATGAAAGGGATCTCACTGGTGATGATCCCCTATATCACCCATAAAATGACGTTAGTCGAATACGGCTCCTTAGAGGTCATCGTGTTGTTGGCTGACATCGGGACGATCCTTTTTAGTTTTGGGATTGTTGAGGCCATGTATCGATATGTGGGCGTCGCTGAGGGTGAAGAGAAGAGAAAGCTGGTCTCGAACTGTTTCACATTGAGTGTTTTGGTCTGTGTGCTAGGAGGCGCTTTAATTGCTCTTAGTATGCCCCTGTTGTTGCTGATGCTGCCCGTTGAGTTCCAGCCTTATCAAATCCTACTTCTTCTGATCCCAACCATGCTCGATGGCGCAATTTCTATTCCGCTAACACTGATGCGAATGAATGCGATGGCAAAACGCTTTTGCATGCTCAATGTCATGAAGGCAAGTGTGCAAGCCGCAATGACGTTTGCATTGCTTGAAGCGGGGTATGGTATTGATGGTGTGTTGATTTCTTCTGCCGTTTCTAGCGTGTTGTTGATGTTGTGTTTATTGCGCTATCAATGGCAAGAGATGGGCGCATTTGGCAGCTTTAAGTACTCAGTTAAGATCCTAAAGTTTGGATTGCCCACGTTAGTCGGTGGTGCTTCGATGTACATGATTACGGGGTTAGACCGATGGGTGATGGCAAGTTTCGTTGGTGTCGAAGAACTGGCGATTTATGCGGTCAGTGGCAAATTTGCGTTGATCCTTGGATTGTTGCTGCAACCTTATGCGCTTTGGTGGTTTCCAAATCGGGTGGCCATGCTGCAACAATCTGATGGTCAGAAAGCGTGTGCGGATAGAGCGCTGGTCGGCGTTAATCTGGCTATTGTATTGGGGGGTTTGATGATCCTGACTGTGCCGGGTTTTATTACTTTGATTTTGCCAAGCAGTTATCAATATGCGGGTACCCTCGTCGTCGCACTCTTGGCGATTGGCGTGATTAAGAACGCAGGGGATTACCTCAACCTTGGTTGTTTCAGCGGTGATTCAAGCCAATCACAAATGTGGATACAAGGCGGTTGCGCGATCTTGGCTGCGATTGGTTATTTTGTGGTGACACCGATTTATGGTGTGTGGGGCGTTGTGGCAGTGCTTTGCGGTATCTACCTATTGCGGTTACTGCTCTTATATCTCGTCAGCCAAAGCATGGAGCCGTTACCTTATCAACACAAAAAATGGATAGTGGCGTTAAGCATTTCGATAGTGGCTATCGTGTGTGACCGCCTGATGGGTTTAGCACTGGTGAATGTGCCTGATTTTATTTTAGGAAGCTTTGTCGCTGTCATAACGCTGGTGGCCTTTGTTCGATACTCAGTGATCGTTATTCCTCAAACTGTGCTTGATCGATTTGTTGTTGGCAAACGTTCATCGGCAAATTGAACCGACGCTCTCTAAGTCGTCGCTTTTTTTGATAAATGAAGGTAAGGCGTCACTAATTCTTTTATGTTCACTTTTGCACCAAGACGAGCGGCCAGTAAGTACATACCGCCAATCTTTCGGTGTAGGAATAGGGCATCGGCTGGCGGTGTATGCCAATATTCTTGCTCCATACTCAAAATGGTCCCTGCTTCACGAAGCCTTTGTGCTAAACCACTGGCTTTGAAGTCGTAATCTTCGTCGACAAGCATGGGTTCACATGCCATTTTCACTAAGTTGAGAATCGCTTGGCGCTGAGCTGGGAGAATGGTCTCGCTAAAGAAGCCGATCTGCTCTAAGCCCAGGTTGAGGCCTTGTTCATCGTGGTTGATCACAGAAGTAAAAGCCAAGCGATAACCATCACTGAAGCGGTCGCTGTATTCACGTGTTGCCCCAAAATCTAACAGGCCAATCTGATGAGTGTGTTCAACGTAAAGGTAGTTAGCAAAATTGGGGTCGGTCTGCACCATTTTAAAGTCGAACAACTCTCTGAACATCAGTTCAAGCAAGCTACGCATCACAAAGTCACGAGTGCTTTGGTCATGGCCTTCTATTTGTTCAATAGAAACACCTTCAATGAAGTCCATCGCGAGTATCGATTCTGCCGAGATTTGAGGGTGGATTTTGGGTACTACAAAATGAGTGTGCTCTTTAAGTGCATGATAGTAACGTGTTGCGTAGTCAGCCTCACGAGCATAATCGGCTTCGTCGTGGAGCTGCTTTTTTGCTTCTTCTAATAAGCCTTTATAATCAACCGTTTTGGGTATCAAACCCACGATGTTAAGTAGTGTGCCTACGTTGTTGACATCACTGTCGATGCTTTTGCGAATGCCAGGGTATTGAACTTTAACCGCTAATTTGTCTCCAGCGTCACTATAAGCTTGGTGGACTTGGCCTATGGAGGCACTGGCGATCGGTTTAAAGTTAAAGGTGATAAAGTTTGCTTTCCAACTGTCACCCAGTGCGTTTTCTAACACTTGGTTGAGTTGTTTCGCCGGCAATGGGTCGGCATCGGAACGCAAGCGGCTCAGAATGTTCGCGAGTTCAGGTTCAAGAATATCACCCGCGTCCATTGATAACATTTGGCCTAGTTTCATGGCTGCGCCACGCAAATGAGCCAGTTGATCGGTGAGGCGAGCAATGTTTTTGGGTGTCAGCATTAATTCTTTAGCGCTAGGACGGTTGCCTTTCGCGAGTTGCTTGGTGCCTTCCGTTATCACGTTACCTGCAACTCTGGTCGCTAACGACGCAAATTTACTGAATCTCGCCATTCGATGTGTGGGAAGGTTGCTCTCTTTTGCCGACATAAAGGTTCTCTCTTGGGATTGAGGTACACTAAAAATGTTTTGAATTGCTGTACTGTACAATGTTTAGTTGGGTAACCGTTCCTTTGTTTGTGATGACTCGTATGCAGGTTAGCACCATTAATAAGCTGGTGTTGTGGGGCGGTAATCAAACAACTAAGGACAAAGACACGCTGTCTGCCGGGTTAAAGTGGGTGACCGCTATGTGGGTATTCACCGCATGGCTGAGCCTCATTTCTACCAAACCGCCGTTGGTCTGACTTAAGTAAAAACTATTTAATGCAGCCGTGTACATTGCAGCGCGACTTTCCTGTTAGCCAGAAGGAGACTTTGTATCGGTTGTTAGCAAAACGCAGATAACACCAGTCAGCCAATGGTTTGAATATCGCCCAACGCAATGGGGCATACAGCCAACCCTTACCAACCAACTTCCACGCTTGGTAGGTCGCGTCCAACCCCAACAGCAATTGCCCGTTCTTATCGAGGGCATGCAATATCGTGTTAGCCGCGTTTGCATCAATCTGTGGATAGTCTGAAAACGCGTCACTGTATATGTTGATAGTTTGAATCTTATTCTCGGTATCATGCTTTGCAAGTGCCGCCATCTCTTTGGCGCACAGTGGGCATGTCCCATCGTAAAATATCGTTAATGCAGTCATTGCTTCCCTTACTCTTTATCTGTTCCTCTTTGTACGGGAGGGATTCTTTAGTGGATCATTTGGGTTAGTTATTCGACACTGTCATCATGACGAATATTTTACGGTAAAACCCGTGCCTTCACATTTTGAGAGTTTATACGCAATGACCACAAAGTTAATCACCCGTTTCATTATCACTTTTTCTGCCCTGTTGCTAAGTGGTTGCGTGAGCTACAGCGTTACTGAACAAGAAATGACGAACTACCTGCAAGATTCGGTGATGTTAGAACAAGAAGTCGGTGTGCAAAACGTTATGTATGCACAAGTGGCGGTTGATGACTTAGCGGTGCAAATTGGTCGAGCTGATGCCGAGCGAGTGTCTGTTCTGGCGAATACCAATGCAAAGGTTCAAGTGTTTAACATGCCAAACATGGGGCTAGATCTGGATATCGAATTCAGCGCGATTCCCGAATATGACCAAGAGAGTGGAGAGGTCTACTTAAAGTCTCTGCGTCTAGAGCGCTTTGAAGAAAAAGATAAACAGCTTTCGCCTGAGGTCGCCAAACTACTTAAGCCTGCCGTTTCTATGATTGGCTTTGCTTTGTCCCAGTCACCGGTTTACAAACTGGATAGTAATAAAGTGCAAGAGCTATTGATTAAGTCATCTCAGCCCAATCTCGTGATTAAAGATAACAAATTGGTTATCCAACTGTTTGATTAGTGGCTTCTCTATTCAATCCCGTCAGTGGCTATCGTTTCCATGGACAGGAGAGCCATGGCTAACATTGTACATTTAACGATAGGGCAACTCTCTGATCACAGGGTAGTTCTCTGAGCGTAGTAGTCTTTCTGTTAAATTTTCAAATCATCGAATCCAATACATTCGATACTGTTGTCTTTGAGCCATTGTTGTAAAACCGAGTTAGTTAGAAGGGCGTGTTCTTCCGTTCGTTTCGTGTGATAGCTAGATAGTGACCTAAGCTCGTGACTGGCAAAAAGTGATGGATGACACATTAATTCAAGTACACCGTTAGGCATTGTAGCTTGGTAGCTCAGCAATAAATCCTGCAGGCCATTAAGCGATACGCCTTCGTCAAAGAAGCGTATGTCGAAAGCATCAGGTGTTGGTACACGCAGTGCATCTTGCCCACTCACGATATTATCGATTCGTCGAACGGGTAGGCCGATTTCATTGGCTGTTCGAGTAAACGCCGCTTTAAGAGGTTGGAAAACACCACCAAAGTGATGGCTGTCGATATGGTTTATTTTCAAACCTGCTGCAATCGCTGCTTGATATTGCGCCTTAATCTCAAGTGCTACTTCCTCTTCGACGATGTCTGTTTTGTTGAGTAGCGTTGATTTATCAAAAAAATCACCTCGGCTATCCACGAGACTTGGCACTAGCTTTGGGGCGCTAACGGGTTTACCTGCTGTGACCGTAAAGTGAAGGCCTACTTCAGGAACCAAGCCTTGGTGGTAAAGTTCGATGGCGTGTTGTGTACCTGGTTGGTTCATCATGATAGTGGTTGATTTCACGATACCCGCTTGTAAACAATCGACGATGCCATCGTTTACGCTTTCGGTGAGGCCGAAATCATCGGCGTTGAGTATGAGTTTCACTGTTGACCCTTATGACAAGTTAGGTTCTAGGTTTAATCGTTTTGAATGAGTTTAGTGCTCGCGGAGTGAAAAGACTTAAAATTATTCTCATAATAAAAAGTGCGCTCGCTTGACCAAGTTTGTCTTGGTCTTTAAGAGAGTCTTGCGAGTCCATATTCACAGAGATAAGATTTATTCATTACGTGATGTAATCTATAGGGTAAGCGACTACGTTTACAAACCAGAATTAACGGGCCATGCATTATTGAGAGTAATTTATGGGGTTATTTGAGAACAGGCAACAAACACTGTCATTGCTGCATACATTCAGCGTTGCAGCCAAACATTTGAGCTTTACTTTGGCGGCCGATGAGCTGTTTTTGACTCAGGGTGGGGTAAGTCATCGTATTAAAAAACTGGAGCAACAGCTTAGATTCAGTTTGTTTGTGCGCAAAACTCGTAAATTGGAACTCACACCCGAAGGACAAAGGGTCTTATCAATGCTCAACGCCTCTTTCGAGTCGATATTTTCTGAACTCGTGGATATCCAAACGGGTGAATTGAGTGGTGAATTATATATCGCAACTTCTCCTTATTTTGCTGCGTCTTGGCTGATGCCACGCTTACCTGAATTTAGAAAGCTGTATCCTAATCTGAGCATTAAACTTCACACCAAGCAGAACCAATCTGACTTCCAATTTGAACCTTATGATGTGGCGATTTTTTATGGCAAAGGCCACTACCCTAATCATTACAGTGAGCGCTTGTTTTCAGGGACTAGAACGCCGGTATGCAGCCCTGAATATGCCAAGATGCTAGGATTCGAAGCATTAAACGATGGGATTTTTGCTCTGGATAAGCCAAGTATTGATAACTTGGTCCTGAAAGAGAGGCTACAAGCTTTAGCTAAGGTACGCTTTATTCATAGTGGTGGTGTCTCTGCTTGGCAGCGTTGGTTAGCAGAAGCTCAAAGTGATGTAGATTGCACCTTGATGTGCGATTACTACAGTGATAGTCGTCTCGCAATGGATGCTGCAATGTTATCGATGGGAGTTGTATTAGGGCGCTTAGAGTTCATGAAGCCGCAGATTGAACAGGGGTTGCTAGTGGCTCCATTCATGAATATTGAGTCTGATAAGGGCTATGATTTGGTGTGCCCGAAAGGCATGGAGCAGCGAACCAAGTTCCAGGTATTTGCTCTATGGGCGAAGCAGCAGTTATCAGGCGAAGCCGTCTAGACAAAGGCGAATTAAAGGTCTAGTTTGGGAGTTCATTTACTAAAAGAGAGGTGAATTATGTTCAGCCATGTTTTTCTTGGTACCGAAGATATTACGCGCGCGAAGTCTTTCTATGACCCCATCATGAAAGTGCTGGGCTATAGTGAAGGTTCTGTTGACCCTAAAGGGCGCTGTATTTATGTCAGCCAAACGGGCATATTAGGTTTAACTAAACCGATTGATGGTCAGCCAGCAACACACGGTAATGGTATGACCATCGGTTTTCTCGCATCATCTCCCGAGTTGGTGGACGAATGGCATCGTGTCGGTGTCGAAAACGGGGGTACAAGTATTGAAAACGGCCCCGGAGTGAGAGGCTCTGATGCGCGTCGTCTTTATATAGCCTATCTGCGAGATCCTGATGGAAACAAGATCTGTGCAACTCACTTTATGCCATAGTGGCGTATAATTAGGCTGGGTTGATGGTTTAGGGCTTGCGAATCAGAGCGCTAAACTTGCTCTTTTTTCCTAAAGACTCGCACCTATTGCAAAGGATCTGCTAGATGACATCGAGTGAATTGTTTTATGAGAGTTTTAAGCGTTGCCGGATTGACCAAGAATTCTTGGAGAGTTTTTTAGCGGATTTTTGCAAGCATAATCCAAGGTTTTCAGAACGCTTTGAAAACATAGGGTTAGAGCAACAAACTAAAATGCTTAAAGCTTCGATTATCCTCATCCACAACTCTGTCGGTCTGCCGAGTGTGCGAAATTCGGTGAGGAAGTTGGGTAAAAGACATAAAGATTTAGGGTTGAATATTTCGGAACAAGAGCTCAACGAGTGGTTTCAGTCATTGCTCAATACCGTTAAGAAATACGATCCTCATTATGATGCTCAGGTTGAACAAGCTTGGACTGAAACATTCGATGTTGGTCTCAAGATCATGAAAAAAGAGTGTGTGGTCTGAACCAAAATGTGTAACGAAGTAAGCCTCGTCTAACGAGAGGCTTACTCAGTTTTTCTACTCAATTAAAAGGTAAAGCCTGCTTGGATACTTACTACCGAGTCAGCGGTATACCAACCAGTACTTCCTCCGAACTCATACCAATCAAATCCAGCTCGAGTCACAAACTTGGAGTGGCCGAAAACGGGTTTTAGTGACTTGTATTCTGCGCCGATACTGTAAGTTAAGCCAAGAGCACCATGGGACCCTTTGTGGACTTCATTATTATCGCTAGATAGGAACACCAATTTGGTGTCTGAGTGTGAAAAAGCGCCCGCCTTACCATAAACAGCGAAGTTTTCGCTGAAGCTGTGCTTATACATAGGTGTTAATGAAAGCATTAAAGAATCGAACTCTTGCTCTGTTTTAAAGATCCTTCTCTTCAGTGCTAATAACAAGTAATGTCGATTCAATATACCAATTGCTTTGAACGATCTGGCTACCTAGTGTGAACTGAGCGCCAACGTCACCGCTATCCACCCAATGCGTACATTTCATTTGATGCAAAAGCTGAAGTTGATGCGATGCCGGTAACCGAGGCAATCGTAAGACCCGCTAAGATTAATTTTTTTCATTGTTTCCACTCTGGTTTGTAAATTTCGGGGAGGATTAAATGAACGATGTGCAGGAGTTACTCTGTGATTTTATGGGTTTTCTTTGAGGGAGGGCGGTATATGTTTCACGAAGAAAAACCTCTGGCGACGGAGGTCATCGCCAGAGATCAGAATCAATTGAGGCTTACGTTTTAATAGAAATTAAATCCAAACGACCTATGTTGGGCTGGCCTAGCTTCTAACACGTTACGAGAATCGAATTAAAAGTGAGCAGCCCAACCAATCAGGAACCCTTGCGATGCGGTATCGTATTCAAAGGTACCCTTGTTTTCGTAATCAACCCAGGTCGATTTGTAGGCAACATTTAAGTCAGACCAACTGTTTATCTGGTATCTAAGTCCAGTTAAGAGAGATGAGGTAAAGTTGGTGTCACTACTAAGCCCTGCATCAATGGTTGCATGAAACTTCCAATCCTTATTGATCTGCGTTATCCATCTCACACCTATTTGGTAATCAACCCAATCTTCATCGAGTGATCGGTCTGTACTTAGCTTGCCACCTGAGCCGTAAAGCTTGGCATCAATGTCGTTATCCCACCAACGAAGCCCAAACAGATAATCAATCGTGCCAAAATCGTATTGGTAGCGCTTAAACCCCTTCACATCTAAAACACCTTGTCGGATATCAAGGTTGCCCCTCAATACCTCTAGGTTGCTACCTAACACTGAGTTTGTTTTTCCGCTTAACTTCATGAAGCTGTAGTCAATGTAATAGCCCCACTGATTGTCATGGATACCCTCTAAACGCACCATTGCGGTCATATCAAGATGATCCATAATGAATGCAGGATCAACATCGACATCTGCTGACAAGCCACCAATGGTACTGTCTCCGCGGATATTGAGGGCAAGCGCGTAAATTTCGAAGCTATGTTGCCACTTTTTTGTATCCGCTTGTGAACTTGCTTCCTGAGTATTTACGGTTGAACTTGCAGCCAATGCTGATGCGAGTAGGTAACGCCATTTAGCCATATTGATATCCTTATCTTCGATGTGAAATAGCACGAATGTGAATGTGTGTTTTAACTATCCATTTTTCACTTATGCAACTTGTATATTGCTGATTGTAGACTATGTTTTTTAAAAGGAGCCGCATTAAAAGAGTAAGGATATGAAGCCACAGAGCATTTTTTTGTTCGTCGCTGTTTTGGGTTTAACACCGATTGCGTTGTCGTACGGTTATGCCCCCGTTGTCTCACTTGATTATCTTTTAGGAATTGATGCTAGCCCTATTAATGTCACTCATATCTTTCGTGCCGTGATGGGGTTGTACTTAGCGTTGGCTCTGTTTTGGATAGCAGGGGCATTACTAAAGAAATACCGACTGCCAGCACTCTACAGTTTGGTGGTCTTCATGTTGGGTTTGGCTGCTGGTCGAGTCATTAGCTTGTTGATAGATGGCATGCCTCACTGGTTACTTGTCGTCTATCTACTATTGGAGCTTGGCTTTGGTTTGGTAGGAATAAAAATGGTTCACAAAGAGCAACCTGAAACAGTATAAGGACATTCTATGAAAAGGATTTTCCACCTTGTTGTGATGAGTGTGTTGAGTAGCTTTTCGCTATCGGCATGGTCAGCACAAGAGCAACCGAATATTTTTGTTATCTTCACGGATGATATTGGGATATCAAATCTGAGTGCTTATCACAATGGTGTGATGAGTAGTGAAACACCGAACATCGATAGTATTGCTGAAAAGGGCATGCTACTGACAGATTATTACGCTCAGCCTTCTTGTACGGCGGGTCGTTCTGCATTCTTAACGGGTCAACTTCCTGTGCGAACAGGCATGCACTCAGTCGGATTGCCGGGAGGCCCAGTGGGTTTGAGTGCAGACACACCAACGCTTCCTGAAATTCTTAAAACCATGGGTTATGTTACGGGTCAGTTTGGTAAAAACCACCTCGGTGACCGAGATGAATTCCTACCGACAATGCACGGTTTTGATGAGTATTGGGGTTGGTTGTATCACTTGAATGCAATGGAATACACCGAAGATCCAGATTGGCCAAAAGATGGCTCTTTGGATGCCTTTGCACCTCGTAATGTTATTTACGCAAGATCAGACGGTAAAGGTGGTCAAACGATCGAAGACGATGGTGCATTGTCGATCGAGCGTATGCGTACCCTCGATGACGAAGTGAATAAACACGCGATCAACTTCATCGAAAGGGCGGTTGAAGCGGATAAGCCCTTCTTCACTTGGTACTGTCCATCACGTGGTCACGTCTGGACGCACCTGTCACCTGAATACGAAGCGATGCTTGGCCAAAATGGTTGGGGACTTCAAGAAGTGGTCATGAAAGATCTTGATGATCATGTCGGTGAGATGATGGCGAAAATGGAAGAGCTCGGTATTGCCGACAACACCATCATCATTTTCACTGCCGATAACGGCCCAGAGATCATGACTTGGCCCGATGGCGGTATGACACCTTATCGAGGTGAAAAAGGCACAACTTGGGAAGGTGGCGTAAGAGCACCTGCACTGGTTAGCTGGCCGGGTAAAATCCCTGCGGGTACTGTAGGCAATGGCATCTTTGATGGTATGGACTGGTTACCCACTCTGGTCGCTGCGGCTGGTGGTCCACCGGATCTAAAAGAGAAACTGTTGAAAGGTCACGATGGCTTTAAAGCGCACCTTGATGGTTACAACCAAGTGGATATGCTGACTAAAAAAGGCGAGTCAAACCGTAAAGAGATCTACTACTACGAACGAGATCAGCTGCAAGCGGTTCGTGTTGGTGATTGGAAGGCGCATTTCATCGTGCAAAACCACGGTTGGAGTGGTCCTAAAGAAGAGTTAAACGCTCCGTTACTGTTTAACTTACGTCGTGACCCATACGAGCGAGCGGCAGAAGAGTCGGGTATGTACCTAAAATGGATGGGACAAAAAATGTGGGCATTTGGTCCTGCACAAGCTGCTGTACAACAACATCTAGCAACCTTTCAAGAGTGGCCTCCAGTAACACCTGACTCTCCGGCAGAGAAGACCGGTGGTGTAGGTAACTAGTTAAATATCATAAAAAATCCCGCTCACACAGAGCGGGATTTTTATTTGAATGCGTCTTAACGTTGGTTTTATTTTAGCGTCGTTTTTCGTTCAATAAACTTCACGGGTACCATCAGCTTAACTAAGCTGGTGTCTTGCTCTTGAATCTGGCCAACAACAATTTTCACGGATTCACGAGCAAGGCGTTTGAAATCTTGCTTGAAAGTAGTGAGTTGGTAGTTTAACCATTGAGTCTGTGGGATATCATCAAAGCCAATCACTTGAAGATCTTCTGGGATACGCAGGTTGAACTCTAAGCGCGCCACATCCATTACTGCCATCGCGAGGTTATCTGTCGCACAGAAAATCGCTTGAGGATGTGTGGGTTCTGAAAACAGAGTCCGAATGGTATCTAGAGCATCAAGGTAGTCATAGTCAGCTTCAATAACACGAGCTTGTTGGCCAGTGAGGTCTTCGAATTCAGAGCAAAAGCCCGATTCACGCTCACCGTTGGTGTAGGTCGGAACATTACCGGTTAGGTAAACCGCTGACTTTGTTCCTACGCTATGCAAATGCTGAGCGGCAACTTGGCCAGCGGCGTAGTTATCGCTCACTACATGGCTACTTTTCGTCCCTTCAACCACACGTGCGTACTGAACAATAGGGATGTCGAACTCTTCACACTCTTCATAAAGCGACTTATTAAAGGTCGCAGAAGCAGCAATCACGCCATCAACTCGGTATTGGAAGATATTAGGAATCGAGTGGTTGTCGTTATCATCCACTTGCCAAGGAATCAACACCGCAGAGTACCCCTGTTTTTGCAGCTCTGTGGAGATAAGCTGCAGAGTTTTCATGTGGATAGGGTAGTCGGCATCTGGGAAAACGAGGCCAATCAATTTGGATTCATTTGTCGTCAGACTGCGGGCAAAGGCATTGGGACGATAATTCAACGATTTGGCTGCATCGAACACTTTTTGCTTGGTCTTTTCAGACACTGAACTGCCCGGAACAAATACGCGAGATACCGTTGATTGAGAAACGCCAGCAAGTTTAGCGACATCTTTAGAGGTGACGGTTGGCTTTGACGCCGTGGAGTGTTTTGGAGAGCTCATAGACCATACTTTTGAAGCAAATTGACTGTGCACAGAGTAACATCATTAGGTACGTATTCATAAAGTAATACCAAGGAATGGCATGAAAAATAAGGAATAATGTCTATTTTGAATTTTATGTTGGGTATAACCCATTCTCTGTATTGGTAAAACAGTATGATGACAGAGGTAGTGATAAAAAGCTCTGCGTAAGAGCAGAGCTTTAGATTACGAATTTACCCATAAAATGAGCAACATGCCGCTAAGCCGCTGGTTATTTAAACCATAAGCCATTAGAAGTAGTAACGAATACCTGCAGCAAATTGGTCATCGCTATTTTCGTAGTGGCTACCAACAGACTTGTCGTTACCATTATCAAACTGGTATTCCGTCCAAACTAAGAATTTATTCTTCTTAAAGTGGTACTCAAGGCCTGGGATAATTAACTGACGTTTGTAGCCATTGGCGTTGTTATCAGTATCCGTCAAGTAGTTAACGTTAAATAGCGCAGGAAAAACGCTTGAGAACAAGGCGGAAATTTTCGATAAGTAGTTATTCTACAATCAAAATTTCTAACGACGTTATCGAGTGTTTTAACAAGCTAGGGTGAGCAGTTATTTACTACGATTGGTATCAGTTGTTAGTGGAGCAATAATGAATGGGTTGGAGCACTGACTAGGAGCGAGAAGGCTCTCCTAGTACGGTACGCGTAGCAACCTAAAGTCAATGTCTGTTTAGGTTGCTACTGTTTCTTTTTAAACTTTTGGCTTTTATCGTTTGTATTAAAGCGTCTCGATTACAGCGTTGGGTTCATGATGCTTGAAGTACGCTCGAACACATCTAGACCTTGCTGTTGTAGCCAGTAAGGAAGGTCGATAAGAACCCAGTTCTCAGACAGCTTATCACCGTCGCGGTAGTAAACGTCAACCACTTGCATGTTTGCACGTACTTCACCGCCCGTCATACCTAAGAAGCCACCTGTTGGTGTATTTGATAGGTTTGGCCAACCGAAGAAACAAGAGAAGTTACCTTCAGCGAAACGACAAACGTGGCCGTTGAACTTCTTATCTTTCAAGTTGTTGCGGAAAGGAAGTTGGTGCTGTTGTTGGTAGCGAGGAATGGTGTAAGACGCGCCGATACCACATGGGCCGTACCAAATCATGTCTTTTGACCAGCTCTTCGCGAGTACTTCTGGTGGGCAACCCATCGCGCCGCTGTCGTTAAGAGCCGACAAGTCATCAACCATTTTGTTGACTAGAGCCAGCGTTGCAACGCCTTCTTCTGGAGCCGCATCTTCGAATAACAGACCATCGTGGTTACGTGGGCCAGGGTAGACGAAGTGCTTACCCGTTGATGGTGGCAGTGGGTAGCAACCCGCTTGATCCATCATGCCTAGTAGGTCTAGGAAGAGGCCTGTTTTTGTGATTTTGCCATCAACCACACAGTTAAATTCTGCGTAGCGAACGTTCATGATCTTGCCCGTTGGGCGCATGCCTAGGTATTCAGCGTCGAATAGACCCATGAAGTGACCCATGCTCATTACCCAAATCTCATCTGGGTTGATTTCGTTGTTGCCGCCGATGAAGATATCTTGACGACGTTGCATACGAGTCATTGACTTCATCATTGGCGCCCAGAATACGTCAGCGGCTGCTTGTGCGCCTTCTTGCTCACGGAATGGATAAACACCGCGCCATAAGTAATCTTCAGACGTGTGTGCTTTTAAAACTTCAGCAACGTTCTCGTGAGTTGCGTTTTCCATTGCATCGAAATACTCACGAACAATGCGTTTAGCTTCTTGATATTTAGACATAATAATTTCTCTTTGTGTTGTCGAGCCAACATTCGGAACAGGACTCGATTGGGATTTTGTTACCGGCTGATTTTTCAGCTGGCTTTAAATTTTTCGTACTTGAATTTCAGCGTATGAGTATCGAATTAAGCTTTTGCTGTTTCTGCTTTTTTGCTTTTATCGAAGATGCCGCCTTTCAGTGTTTCTGGTAGAGATAGCCACAGTAGACCCGCTACAATCCATACGATTGGCGAGCCCCACATTGCTGTCTCAAGATCGGAGCGTGCTTGGATGAAGACCAGCACCATAGGAGCCCACATGCCGATGATACGGCCACCGTGGAACAGTGCTGCACCGAAGCTACGTAAGTGAGCTGGGAACAATTCAGAGAAGTAACCACCCCATACCGCAGAAGCAGACAGACCAAAGTTGTAGATAAGACCAAGGATAGCGAGCATGTTTAGGCTGCCGATCATCATATCGCTTGGTGCAACGAAGAATACTGAAGCCATTACACCCGCAAGGATGAAACCAAACGCGTTTACTTTACGACCGTATTTATCAGCGATCGCTCCCCATACCCAAGCACCGAACAGAGAACCGAAAGCTGAGATAGAGAAGATGATGCCGATAGTTGCGCCGTCAAATTGACGAACTTCTTTTAGGTACGTTGTTACAAAGCCAGAAAAGAATTGGTAACCATAGAAGTTAAGACCAGCCAGTAATAGACATGTAATCGTTAACTTGCGGTATGGCGCGCTGATCATTTCACCCCAAGAACCTTTTTTCGCTTCGGTGACTTCGCCTGCGGCATTTGTGGTCGCTTGTTGATCTTCTTCACCATACGCGATCACTTTCTTGTCGCTAGGTAGGATGAACATCATCAGTGCAGCCGCGACGAGAGGAGGAATACCACCTACCCACATTAGGCTCTGCCAAGGTGCATCAACGCTCGAAATAAACGCTGCATACGCACCCATTGCCATTAGAGCAACCGAGAACATTGAAGAAGCGAATGCGGTTAACTTACCGCGAACCGACGGTGTGAATAGGCCGATCATCAGGCTTACCGCTACCGTGAAGTAACCACCTAAAGAAATACCAATGATGAAACGCATCGCTGCCCACATGGCGTAGTCAGTAAACATCATGTTGATGATGGTTGCGCCGCCGTTCAGTGCTGTGATGACAATAAGAGTTGATTTCTTACCAAAGTTTGATGCCACCCAGGCACAGCTTAGAGCACCAATAAGCGCACCAATCGACTGCCATGTATAGAACTGTGCGGTGTCCGCTAAGTTAATGCCATCATAAGCATCTACGATGTAGGGGCGTACGTAGTCAATAATTACAAAGTTATAACAATAGAAAAAGTAGCCAACTAGAATTGCAAGATAAGCAGCTACCCTTTGAATCATAGGAACTTCGCTCATGTGTTTTTTAGTAGTCATGACCGATAAACCTTTATTTTTGATAGGGTGTTTTTAGTTTTGATTTATGTGTAGTGGTCATTACTGTTCACTACACCGCATTCATTTCGGTAGAGATAATAGAATTTTTATGGTTATTAGTTCCGTGATCAAAGTCAATTTTAAAATGAGTGCGTACCCATTTTGTATATTTTGGTGATCTTGATCTCATTCGATCGTAATTTGCATTTCATTGAGTGTTTTCGAGGTTGTATTTACAATCTTAGTGACAATAATCACACTTACTATGAGTTTTTGAAGGAAGTTATTCTTTTTTGAGTACTATTGGATGCGAATATATCGCCAAATCAAATAAACGGAATCTAAAATGGTTACGTACTCAAGTGTGGTGGTTATTGCTCTTTATGTAATAACGACATTATTTATCAGTTATTTAGTTAATAAGCGTTCAAGCTCTAGTGGCGACTTTTCAACGGGTGGAAAGCAGTTCGGCTGGTTTACCGCAGGTGTGTCGATTCTTGCGACTTATATTAGTGCGATGACGTTTGTAGGCATGCCGGGTTGGGTTTACCGTTCCGGTCTAGAAGCGATGAGTGTCCACTTAAATTACCCAATAGTGATTTTTTTCACTGTGGTTTTCTTTGTTCCGGTTTTTTATAAACTCGGCCTGACCTCGATCTACGAATATTTAGAGCATCGTTTTGGTGTGGTGGCTCGTACCATTAATTCCGTTGTATTTATTGTGGTTCAGTGTATTTCGGCTGGGGTTATTCTGTATGCGGTTGCCCTGATCTTAGTGCAAGTGCTTCCGATTGGTATTTTTGAAGCGATCATCTATATCAGTTTGTTTACTGCTTTGTATACGTATTCGGGGGGGATTTCGACTGTAATATGGACAGATCTGCTTCAGTCTGCGGTGCTTATTATTGGTAGCATTGCCATTTTTGTCTTATTACTCATGCAGATTAATAGCGGAGATACGGTGTCTCCCGAGCATCTAAATATCATTAATCTGGATTTTGATTTCGGTGTTGATACCACATTGTGGGCAGGCGTAGTGGCCGTCAGCTTCTTACATCTAAGTGTGTATGGTACTAACCAATTAATTATTCAAAGAACCCTCGCGACAAAAAATGTGGAGATGGCGCAAAAGTCGATGCTGCTTTGTGGCTACGGTGCGTTCTTTATTTATCTTTTTTTTGCCGTGATGGGCGTCTTACTCAGTGTCTTTTACCAAGATCAAAGTTTTGAAAACAGCAATGAAGTCATTCTCGATTTTGTGTTCAACCATACTAATCCAATCATTGTTGGGCTGGTGATTTCAGCCTTGTCGGCTGCGGCAATGTCGACGTTGGATTCCACTTACAACTCTATGGCAACGGTCGCGACGTTCGATTTCTATAAACGCTTTTTCTGCAAGCAAGCTTCGGATGCGCATTACGAATCGGTGGCAAGAAAAATGAGTCTTGTGGCCGCCGTTCTGGTTATTGTCCCGGCTTTGTTGGCGGTCTCGAACGAGTCTGTGCTGAAAACCATTGCGAGTTTAACCTCTATTTTTGTCGGTATTCGCCTTGGTTCTTTCATTCTCGGTCTGTTTTTCAAAAACGCCAATGAAAAAGGTGTGATTGCTGGCAGTATTGGGAGCGTCATCGGGGTGTTTATTGCTAAATACAGTGGCATTGCTTGGCCTTGGTTAGCATTGCTGGGCACTGCGATTTTCTTAGTTTTAGGTGTAGTCGTCAGTCGCTTCTGGGGAAAAGTCAATGAACAACAACAGGCATTTATCGCCACGCAGAAGCACTTATTTGCAAAGCCTGCTGCCAGCCATTACGGCTTGCTTGTGTTCGCTGTTATTACGATAGCGGTTTGTACGGTTATTCCTGATTGGCTTTATGCTGCTCTTTCTTAATGGTTTAAAATTTAACTGGTAAATGTATGCTGTCCATTTTTGATATCTACAAAATTGGTGTGGGTCCCTCTAGTTCACACACCAATGGCCCAATGATTGCGGGTTTTCATTTCACTCAATTGATCGCCGATAGAATCACAGATGTGGTTCGTGTTCAGGTCGATCTCTATGGTTCATTGTCGTTAACTGGGATCGGACACCACACGGATAGAGCGACGATTTTAGGCTTGCTCGGTAATAAACCCGATACCATAAAAATAAGCAGTGCCAATCAAGCCATGCGTTTTGCTATAGACAGTGGACAAATGCGGTTGAGTGGCTGTCGCACCATTGGCTTTAATTATCAAACAGACATGCTATTTCACGAAGACAATCTACCTTTGCATGAAAACGGGATGATGATTACCGCATTTGATCAAAGTGGAAACGTGATTGTTGATGAAACCTATTACTCGATTGGAGGTGGCTTTATTGCCACCGCCGATGAACTGCAAAGTGGTTGTCAGAGCCAACCGACGGAGGTGATGTTCCCATTTAGCAGTGCCGATGAAATGCTCGCGCAGGCGGATAAGAATGGCATGAGCTTGGGGGGCATGATTTTACAAAATGAAGAGGCTTTTCAAAGCTCAGATGCTATTTCAGAAAAGGTCGATCAAATTTGGCGCGTGATGACTCGTTGTATGGAGCGTGGCTTTGAAACCGAAGGCATTCTTGATGGTGGTTTGAACGTGACACGCCGAGCGCCAAATTTGTTGAAAAAACTTGAAGCGAATGCCGCGGTTGAAAATGATCCAATGGAAATCATGGATTGGATCAACTTGTTTGCGTTTGCGGTCAGCGAAGAAAATGCCGCAGGTGGCCAGGTGGTGACATCACCCACCAATGGCGCGGCGGGTGTTATTCCTGCCGTATTGATGTATTACCACCGCTTTATTAAAGAGCTTGATACCAAGCAGTTAAAAGACTTTTTAGCTGTATCGGGGGCGATCGGGATTTTGTATAAAACCAATGCGTCGATTTCCGGTGCGGAAGTTGGGTGCCAAGGTGAAGTCGGTGTGTCCTCATCAATGGCCGCTGCCGGTTTAACGGCGTTACGCGGTGGCAGTAATGAACAGATTTGTATTGCCGCAGAAATCGCAATGGAGCACTCATTGGGTATGACATGTGATCCTATTGGTGGCTTGGTGCAAGTGCCGTGTATTGAGCGAAACGCGATGGGGGCAATGAAAGCCATTAACGCTTCACGCATGGCGCTTAAACGTAACAGTAAATCTCTAATATCCTTGGATAAGGTTATCGAAACCATGTACCAAACGGGCAAAGATATGAACAAGAAGTATCGTGAAACATCACTCGGTGGGCTTGCACTAATTCACCTAGCTGCACCGTGTGAGTAATCTGAGGTTACACTCACGAGGCCAATAAGAAAGCCCAACTGTACTCGATTGTCGATATCGTAGTCGGTTGGGCTTTCTGTTTTTAAGAGATTTCTGCCGCAGCTCCCTAACCGGTATTCACACTGGAAATCTTCAGATTCTAGATGTTGATAATTTAATGTTATCATTAATATAAATTATGATAATTTCAGTTAATTGATATCTATCCATATACTCTCTTCATCGAAACGAAACATCGAAGTTAGCTTTCTAAAAGCACACCGCTAAAAACAAATTTGGAGACAGTTATGAAAATGAATCACGTTGGTATCATGGTTGGCGATATGGACAAAGCCGTTGAGTTCTACACTCAGGCGCTGGGCCTAAAAATCGTAATGAACAACACCAAAGTTATTGAAGAACGCGAAACCGCCATTGGCCGTATGTGTATTGCTGTATTTGGTGAAGGTTTCAAAGGCTTTAACATTGCACACTTAGTGACTAGCGATGGTATCGGTGTTGAGATGTTTGAAATGAAAGATCGTCAAGAACGTCACGAAGTCGATTTCACTCGCCTGGGCATCTTTCATTTCTGTTTGCAAACAGACGACTTCGCGGGCGTCATTGAGCGCACTGAACAGTACGGGGGTAAGGTTCGCATGGATATTATGCGTTACCACCCAGAAGATGACAGCAAACAAGCGAAAATGGTTTACCTAGAAGACCCGTTTGGCAACTTATTTGAACTTTACTCGCATACATACGAAGAGACGTACGCGACTGACTACGAGTAACCGTGTTTCCCTATCTGTCGCAAGGTAGATAGGGCATCCCTATTTAAAGACGATGGAGATTAATCTAGTGATAGGGCAAACATAACGGATCCGGTCATGGTTTGAAGGTTAACTTCTCTGATTAAGCAAACAGAACCCATTGAGTCAGTATCTTGGGCTTTTGACATTGGCCTGAGGATATTGTCAAAATGTGATGAACAGTGGTCATACAAGAATGGGGATTGGATATAAAGTCAGTAAGTCAAACCCATCACAGATGTCTTATTGGACACAAGATTTTAACTAACTCGCTCGTGGATTCAATAATGGGGAATCATGCAACGTTGGCTCGGTCTTCTTGTGCGATATGGCAGATTGGTGCTTCGAACAAGAAGGTAGAACAGCGTTGAATAAGCTATGATGGAAGTACATAAACGACTGAATCATTGACGGTTATATGAACTATCTCGATGGATTTTACGTAAGACTAATGACGTAAGTTAACGCTCTCACATGGCTGACATGAATCCCTATTAAACTAAGTTGAGGTTAGGATGAAGAAGATATTATTACTGTTGAGTGTGATTTTATTAGCCGGATGCGTAGGTATGCCGAAAACGGTAAAACCGGTTCAACAGTTTGAATTGGATCGATACCTCGGCAAATGGTATGAAGTGGCTCGTTTGGATCACTCGTTTGAGCGTGGTTTAGATAACATCAGCGCGGAGTACAGCCTGCGTGATGATGGCGGCGTGAAGGTGATTAATCGTGGCTATTCTGTTGAGAAAGGTGAATGGAACGAAGCAGAAGGTAAAGCATATTTTGTAGAAGGCAATGATCAGGGGTATTTGAAAGTGTCGTTCTTCGGGCCATTCTACGGTGCTTATGTGGTGTTTGAACTGGACAAAGAAGGCTACCAATACGCGTTTGTTTCTGGTCCTGATACTGATTATTTATGGCTGCTTTCTAGAACACCAGAGGTGGCTCCTGAGGTTATGGATAAGTTTAAAGCGATGTCGAAAGAGCGTGGCTTTAATACAGATGAACTTATCTTTGTGGAACACGATAACTGAGTCTACATCGATTAAAAACATCGAGATTACGTTAACAAAGGCACAAATGATTATTTCATTAGTGCCTTTTTTGTATCGCTTAGTGGGTACCATCTAAAATCTCATAACAAAAATTTATCACAATGAGAATTTTTAATAATTTCATGGATTTATGAGTGTTGAGTAGTATCCCTAGCAACAGAGAAATAGGTGGCCTCAAGGTAAACCTAAACGAACACTACTTAGCTTTATAGGACCAGTTAGCTTGATACGATGCACCTGAAATGCCAAAAGCATTTAAAACGGCCGTTCGTGAAGCTTACGATGGTGTCCTTATTTATGCGGGTAAATACGATAGCGAGCGTGCTGATAAAGCTGTTGCGGAAGGTGTAACTGATATGGTTGGCTTTGGTCGTCCATTCGTTGCTAACCCAGATTTACCTGCTCGTATTCAAAATGGTTATCCATTTGCGGCGCACGATCCAAACACATTGTTCGGTGGTGCTGAAAAAGGTTTAACGGATTACCCAGAATACGCAGGCTAAAAACAGCTGTCTGAAGCAGAGTATTGAGATAGTATCTTGATCCTGTTGAATGTTTATAAAAAACAACCTTGCAGAGTCGGGTTGTTTTTTTGTTATTGGAACAAGTTAAATGATGAACGTGAAAGCGATGCGTGGAGAACTTTACCTTCTATTGGCTACCCTGCTCGCTGGGGTGGGGTGGATTGCTTCTAAGTTGGTGGTATTGGAAATGCCAGGGCCGGTGTTCATTGGTGTGCGATTCTTTGTCGCGAGTTTGATTCTTCTGCCATTTTGTATTCACCATATTCGTAAACTTTCGCTTAAGCAGATACTTTCTCTATGCGGAGTGGGCTTGTTGTTGTCGGCCTCATTGCAGGTATGGGTGTTTGCGGTGTCGGTGGCAGAAGGCTTGTCGGAAGGGGCGTTTATCATGAGCCTAGCCATGATCATTGCCCCGTTTGTGTCTTGGATTCTGTTTCGAGTTAAGCCTAATCGCGCGTTTTGGATGTCTTTTCCGATCGCGATTATCGGCATGTTATTGCTGACCTTGGGTCACGGTTGGCGTGTTGAACAGAGTCAGATTTACTTCCTGTTAGCATCGATGTTGTTGTCTGTTCATTTTGTGATGAACAAGCGTGTGATTACCAATATCAAACCTATCGCATCAATCTGCGTGCAGTTGTTTGTGGTGGGCGTAAGTGGTTTAGCCTTTGCTTCTATGACGACTCAACCGGAGTTTGAAATAACCCAAACCTTAGTCTTTTGGTTCACTGTGTCTGCGGTGATTGCGACGTCTATTCGTTACTTGCTGCAAACGGTCGGTCAGCACTCTGTAAACATGGAAGTGGCGGCATTGATCATGATTCTTGAGCCCGTGTGGACGCTGCTGTTAAGTGTCAATGTGCTTGGTGAAAATGTTGAGATGCAAAAGCTGATCGGTGGGGCGGTGATCATTGCTTCACTATTTTGCTATATAAAATGGTCGAGACGAAAATAAAACACTCGGCGCAGGGCTGAGTGTTGAACAAGACTTATCGAGTGCAGAACAAAGATTAGATTCTGCGAGTAACACTTGTAAAGGGTGTCACCGTACTTATCGTTAGTAACGACTCGAATACGGGCTTTGAATACAGGGGTAAAGTCGACCCCTTACCCCCTAGTCTCTCACGCTCCCTTCTTCTCCTTGTGTCATCAATTTAAGGACAAGAAAGCAGGCCGGTGACATTAGTCGCGAACCGTGACTTTAGTAATCACAATATCTTCACAAGGTACATCTTCGTGTCCCCAGCGAGTGGTCGTTGGTGCTAATGCAATTTTATTGACGACATCCATTCCCGCTGACACCTTGCCAAATACCGCGTAACCCCAGCCAGCATTAGTCGTTGAAGTGTGATCGAGGAAGTCGTTGTTATCAAGGTTGATGAAGAATTGTGCCGTTGCAGAATGTGGTGCATCCGTGCGCGCCATTGCCACAGAGCCAATCACATTCGTTAAGCCACGGTTGGCTTCGTTGACGATGGGGGCTCGAGTCGGTTTTTCTGTAATGTCGATAGTGTGGCCACCACCTTGAATCATGAAACCGTTAATCACACGGTGAAATGTCGTGCCTTCGTAGAAGCCGTCTTGGCAGTATTTAAGGAAGTTTTTTGACGTTACTGGCGCTTTTTCAAGGTTCAGTTCAATTTCGATGTCGCCAAAACGAGTCGTTAGGATGATCATAAATGTGCCCATATTTGAGTACTATCAAGTAGTAGATCGCTGAATAGGGTGCTGTATATGAAAAATCACAGGGGATGCCAGTACTGGATGTCGTGTGGTGAGTGAACGTATTTTTGTTTCAGACAGTACGTTTTGTTCCTGTTGGTGCTTTGTCTCTATCGTTAGGCCGATGGTATTGCTTACTTGCCGCTGGCGAACTTTGCTCCAGAGGCGCAAACTATGATTGGCTGGAAACATTGTTATGGGGTGCGAACACCTATCAATACTGTGGTTCGCGTATTGAACCCGGGAGGGGGGCGCTTAGGGCTGCGTGGCAGTTTTCACCCTTGATTTCCACAGCTGCACGCTGAAGTGGAGCATGTGATTGGTAACCAATCCCACTCGGTGATTTCATTTAAAGGCATGAATGGTGAGTCGGAATATAATCCGAAAGTGAGCCAAACCGTATGGATGAGCTTTCCTGAAAAAGTCAAAAATAAGGGTTACTTCACCCGCATCAATCGATGCATTTTGTCTTCAAATCTAATCTCAATAATTTGTGATACTTTCATTTTTTCTACACGCTCAAGCATTTTAGCGTGATAATTGCGTTTTTTCATCCACTCTAGAGGTTCTTTAAAACTATCTTCGTTAATCACAAATGACTGATCAGTAATGGCGTCTTCAATGATATGAACAACCCAAATTCGTGATTGGAAGTCTAACAATTGATTGAAGTAGGTTTTTAGCTTTGAGTGATACTTGGACAGACAGCTTTGATCTGATGATTGAGAAGGCATCTTGGACCGTATTTGAACGATGAAAAGCAAAAAAAGATTATAGCGCTTAAAGGTGAGCCTTGTCAGGCTTATGTTTTTTTTATGCCGTTAAAGTGCTCGCAAGCCTTTTGCAACCTTGCTTTATTGTGTCAGTAGGTTTCACCTATCAATAAAATTGTTGAAATCCATTTAGTAAAATCAAGATTTTAGACAACAATTAGGTTATCGGGATAGGAAAGACATAACGGAAAGTATTTAGGGAGATCACTATGCATTCAATAAAAGTGAAAGATTACATGACGCCGCAGGTGGTGACATTCACTCCTGATATGCCATTAAGTGTCGCTTTAGACAGAGTGATGCGCAGCCATCACATGGGTGGCCCGGTAATGGGTGAAAACGAGGAAGTGATTGGTTTTCTTTCGGAGCAAGACTTGCTGGAGAAGTTGGTTAAGGTGAGTTATTTCTGCCAAGATACACACATTGTCGGCGATTGCATGTACCAAGAGGTGTTATCGGTATCGCCGGACTTATCCATTATAGAACTGGCGGATATGATGCAAGTTGGAAAACCTAAAGCGTACCCAGTTATCGACAATAAAAAGCTGGTGGGAATGATCACAAGAACGGATGTTCTGAAAGCCATTGGCAAGAACTTAGATGAATGTTTTAAACATCAGGTGTAGTCGAGTGTTAACAAGTATGGTTTTTACCTGTACCCTAAAATAAAGAAAGGCGCATTGGCGCCTTTTTTCTTTTGAAGTTTAAGTCTCTCTCTGAAGAACTTTTCTTTGAAGGCCTTAAAATTATGGAGTTTTAGCTTGTGATGTTTCAGCTTTTGGAGGTTTCATGTCAAATCAAACTGCAAAGTTTGTAGAAGGTTCCACGATGCGCCATATCTTGGTGATGTCGGGAGCTGGCTCTGTAGGTTTGATGGCCTTATTTGTTGTCGATTTACTCGACATGTTGTTCATCAGTATGTTAGGACAAGTAGAACTGGCAGCCGCAGTTGGCTTTGCTGGAACACTGACTTTCTTTTCGACTTCTGTGTCGATAGGTACTTCCATTGCGATGGGCGCTTTAGTGTCCAAAGCCATTGGCTCTAAAGATAAAGATAAAGCTCGAAACCTCAGTACCAGTATTCTGTTAACCGCGTTTGTGATCAGTTCGATAGTGACTGCGGTTATGTTTGCTTATATTCCGGAGTTATTGGCTGCGATTGGTGCTAAAGGTGTCGCGGCTGAGCGAGCGCAAGCTTACTTGCAAATTCTGTTGCCGAGTGGCCCCTTTCTTGCCCTAGCGATGGCTGCGGGTGCGGGATTAAGAGCTGCAGGCGATGCTAAGCGTTCGATGTGGGCGACGTTGTCAGGCGGTATTGTTAATGCGATCTTAGACCCTCTGTTTATTTTTGGCTTTGGGTGGAACATTGAAGGGGCGGCAATTGCTTCTGTTGTGGCGCGTTTCTCGGTACTGTTATTTTCACTTTATCCATTAATGCGTAGCCACCAGCTTGTTGCTCCCCCTTCTTTGGTGCAGTGGCGTCTTCATCTGCGCCCGATTCTGGCCATTGCCATTCCTGCTATTATCACCAATACAGCAACGCCGATTGGTAATGCAATCGTGACCACTGGTATTGCACAATACGGTGAGGATTTTGTTGCTGGTTTCGCGGTTATTGGTCGTTTGACACCAGTGTGTTTCGCTGTGATCTTCGCGTTATCCGGTGCTGTGGGACCAATCATTGGCCAAAACTTTGGTGCCGAGCGTATGGATAGAGTTAAAGAAACCCTGAATAACTCTTTGTTGGTTACCACGGCTTACACCATCGCGGTCTGTATTCTTTTGTACTTTGTTCAAGATTACGTGATCCAAGGCTTTAGCCTTCAGGGCGATGCCGCCATTATTGTGGCGGCTTTCTGTACTTATGTTGCTGTGACTTTTACGTTTAACGGTGCACTCTTTGTCGCGAATACTTCTTTCAATAACCTAGGTAAACCGTTGTATTCAACCGCTCTGAATCTAGGTAAAGCGACATTAGGTACACTGCCATTCGTATACTTGGGCTCACAATGGTATGGCGCGCTGGGTGTGTTGTATGGACAAGCTTTCGGTAATGTGTTGTTTGGTTTGTTAGGCATATTGGTGCTTCGTTATCATATCGCCGAGTTGATGCAAGGTTCTGAAGTCGATCGTGGAGAAGAGGACGTGTCTATCGTGAGTTTGAATACACAACCTTTCTGCTCTCATGATGCGGTTTTGATTGATGATGTCTCAGCAAATAGAGACGAGACTGTTGATCTTAAGACGCGGTAACACAGTGTAATAACATCAATAGCTATTGATAAAAATCGAAGAGATTGAAAACTTCTTCTTGACCTTGGAGTTACCTCCAAGGTTTATACTTTTAAGGCGATTAAGGTTTGGTTGCTCACCCTACTGGCAACAACCTTGAGGCTTTGGAGTATTAAGGAGATACATTATGTGCGCAAAACATGCAGCGTGCCGCTCAGCAAAAGTGGACGTTCAACCTCAAGCGGTGGAAGCAAGTTGCTCTCGCCCTAAAATTTCAAGCATTACAGCAGCTGGTACATCATCCGGTTGTTGTAGCGCTTCTGCTGCTCCGTCATCGTCTGGAGATGATTGTTGTAGTTCGTCGGATAGTGGAGAAGAAGACAGTCAGTCCTCAACTTTATCTCTCGACGCTCAGTTTTCTAAAAGTTGGTTGGTGGCCGGAATGGACTGCCCAGCTTGTGCAAGAAAAGTAGAAAACGCGATCAGTAACATCGATGGTGTTATTCAAGTGAAGGTTCTCTTTGCTACCGAGAAACTGGTTGTTAAATTTGACAATGAAAGTCTTGCCGACACCATTGAACAGGTCTCTATCAAAACGGGTTTCCCTCTTACGGAAGTCGGTTCGAAGAAAGAAAAACAACAACCTGAGACTTTTTGGCAAGCTCATATCCAACCTAATTTACAGATTATCGCGATTGCAGCCGCAATGCTGTTTGCGGCGCTTCTGAAAAATACCTCTCCTCAATTAAGCGAAGGCTTGTTTACGGTAACTTGTCTGCTGGGTTTATATCCGGTAGCGAAAAAAGCGGTTCAGCTGGCACGTTCAGGTACACCGTTTGCTATTGAAACTTTAATGAGTGTTGCCGCGCTGGGTGCTTTGTACCTTGGCGAAACCGCGGAAGCGGCGATGGTTCTATTACTGTTTTTGATTGGTGAGCGCTTAGAAGCGTTTGCTTCATCTAGAGCAAGAAGTGGCGTTCAAGCGCTAATGGCATTGGTACCAGAAAACGCAACCAAGATCATCAACGGCGAACGTGTCGACGTTGCCGTCAGTGAACTGGTTCCTGGTGATGTGATTGAAGTCGCGGCGGGTTCTCGTTTACCGGCTGACGGTCAACTGATTACAGACGCGGCAAGCTTTGATGAAAGTGCGTTAACCGGTGAATCTGTTCCTGTTGAACATATCGAAGGCAATAGCATCATGGCTGGCGCTGTGGTGGTGGATAAAGTGGTTCGCATCACCATTACTTCAAAACAAGGTGAGAACGCGATCGACCGAATTCTACATCTGATTGAAGAAGCAGAGTCACGTAAAGCACCACTAGAGCGATTCCTCGATAAGTTTAGCCGTTGGTACACACCGCTAATGATGGTAGTGGCTCTGTTGGTCATCATCACGCCACCATTGTTGTTTGCACAGCCATGGGAAACCTGGGTATACCGTGGCCTAGCGCTATTGTTGATCGCTTGTCCGTGTGCCTTGGTTATCTCGACGCCAGCGGCGATTACTTCTGGTCTAGCGTCAGCGGCGAAACGTGGTGCGCTCATTAAAGGTGGCGCAGCGTTAGAGCAGCTTGGTAAGATTCAAACCATCGCTTTTGATAAGACGGGTACACTGACTGAGGGTAAACCTCAGGTAACCGATATTCAGGCACTATCGGGTTGGCAACAAGATGCGATGTTGCGTGTGGTTGGGGCGATTGAAGTTGGCTCTACTCACCCATTGGCGCAGTCACTTGTCGCTAAAGTAAAAGATCTGAATATTGAGATTCCTGAATCACACAATAAGACCGCGCTTATCGGTAGTGGTGTTGAAGGTGATGTTGATGGTGTTAAGTATCAGGTTCTGTCGCCGTCTAAAGTCACGTTCGATCTTGGTGCCGATGTGGTTTCTCAGGTAGAAGCATTAGAAGGCGAGGGCAAGACGGTTGTGGTGGCTCTTGAACTTAAATCAACAGAGCAAGCGACGACAGTGATTGGTCTGATTGCTTGGCAAGATACGTTACGCAGTGACGCTAAGCTTGCGATTGAACGACTTAATGACTTAGGTATTCAATCTATCATGCTGACTGGCGATAACCCGCGCAGTGCAGCAGCGATCAGTAGCAAGATTGGTATGCAGTACAAGGCAAGCCTATTGCCAAGCGACAAGGTATCTTATGTTGAAGAGTTGTCTCAACAGTCGCACGTAGCAATGGTCGGTGATGGCATTAATGATGCGCCAGCAATGAAAACGGCGAATGTCGGCATCGCGATGGGCGGTGGCACGGATGTCGCTTTGGAAACGGCGGATTCTGCGCTGACTCATAACCGTTTAACTGAGCTACCAGCGATGATTGAACTGTCGCAAGCGACCATGAACAATATCCGTCAAAACGTAGCCCTTGCGCTTGGTTTGAAGGGCGTATTCTTGGTGACCAGCTTGCTAGGTATTACTGGCTTATGGGTGGCAGTTTTAGCGGATAGTGGTGCGACAGCTTTGGTGACATTAAACGCTCTGCGTCTGCTTCGTTTCAAATCTAAAGCGGATTAAGCTCAGTTTACTGATATGGATTAGCCTTATTCAATGCGGCTAATAGAGAACACATCTAATATAAAAGCGCCTTTAGCGGTAATACGTTAAAGGCGCTTTTTATCTCATTAGTATGCAACATAGGCGTTCGGATTGCTTATTTTTGTGATGCAAATCGGTTTTTTGTGAAACTTGGATATTTGTTGCGACCATTCATGTGACACGTATCACTTCATTTTGTCATCAGCTTGGTTAAAGTGTGTTGGTACCCCACGAATTTACTATGAGCTTAAATAAGGGTAAAAAGCCCAATAAGCCAAAAGGAGCGAACTATGTCTCAAGCTGTTTTCCACTTAGGTGTTACTGAAGCCGATCTTAACGGTGCTACTCTTGCGATCATCCCTGGTGATCCTGCTCGTGTGCAAAAAATTGCAGAAGAGATGGAGAATCCAGTATTCCTTGCTAGTCACCGTGAATACACGCTTTACCGCGCAGAGCTAGACGGCAAGCCAGTTGTTGTATGTTCAACCGGTATTGGTGGTCCATCGACTTCTATCGCCGTTGAAGAGCTTGCTCAACTGGGTGTTCGCACTTTCCTACGTGTTGGTACGACTGGTGCTATCCAACCACACGTAAACGTGGGTGACATGATTGTTTCTACAGGTTCTGTTCGTCTAGACGGCGCTAGCCTACACTTTGCTCCAATGGAGTTCCCAGCAGTGGCTGACTTTGAAGTTGCCACAGCAATGAAAGCGGCAGTTGAAGAATCAGGCGCAGCCGTTCACATGGGCGTAACAGCTTCCAGCGATACCTTCTACCCAGGTCAAGAGCGTTACGACACCTTCTCTGGTCGCGTGGTTAAGCGTTTCCAAGGTTCTATGCAAGAATGGCAAGACATGGGCGTTCTGAACTTTGAAATGGAATCGGCAACATTACTCACAATGTGTGCAAGTTCTGGTTTGAAAGCCGGTTGCGTTGCGGGTGTGATCATCAACCGTACTCAAAAAGAGATTCCCGATCACGATACGTTAAAAGTAACGGAAGCGCGTTCAATCAAAGTGGTTGTAGAAGCAGCTCGTAAAATGCTTTAACACTTAAATTGAATTCAAATTTTAACAATGGTCGCATCGAATGATGCGGCCATTTTTTGTTGGGACAAAAGATATTAAAGATACAAAACGTGAAAGCTAAGCAGTATATAGGACTGTCAAAGAGTGGAGAGCGATAAAGGCGAATGGCCTCATCGGTCATTCGCCTTTATCGTTTGATTTTAGAAGGCCTTATAGTGCGACCGTTTTAGCATTCTAAATCTTCACAACCACCTGCAGCGATAAACCATGCCGTTAGGTGTGTTTTCAGGTCTTTTAATTCATCTGGGCCAATTAATGCAAGCCCGAGATCTTCTGCGCGTGTAATGTCATTGTGACGAAGAGGTCTAAAGCTGACCAACATTGCACGTGCTTGTAGGCCTCCTAGCAGATCTCTCAGCGATTCCAGCTTGTACAAGGTGTCATCACCATCATCGCGCATGCCTTTAGTCTTACATTCGATGATGTGCAGCTTATTATTGACGACTGATGCCACATCCAGCTCATTACGAACTTCGCGTTCACCTAATTGGCGGTATACTTGAACATTCAGAGAGCGATCTTGAATGGTCGGCATATCATCTTGGATTTGCTTCACGGTGCTGTGAACCAGAGTCTCCAGCCATTCACCATTAGAAAAACGTCGCGCGTCTTCGTTAGAAAACGTCAGAATTCCCTTGTCATAAGTCGCAATTTTCGCTTCCACTAAATCATCCAACAACATGTTCAGTTCACGATAACCTTGTTGTTTCTCTGATAGCTCGACATCCAGTTTCTGTTCTTTACGGCAGGTGGTCGCGAGGTAGTTTAACGTCGCAAGCCCTGGGCCTAACTCGAGTGCGTTACTTGCCCAGCGCTCGCCAAGATCGTAAAGTTTTTGATCCAATTGTGGTGATAACTGTACATCGCTGAATTCCCCACGAGCACCAAATACCGTTAGGTAGTCGTCGATAGTGATCCGGTCTTGTACTTGCGAATCTTCTTTAGCATTGGGGTAAAGCCAACATAGCTTGTCGCTGTTTGGCTCAACAACGAAAATTGGCCAATGATAAGTCCGGAATACCTCATACACCGAAAGAAGGCGGTGTCGAAGACCACAACTTGCGTTGAGCCTGACTTGTTGACCTCGTGCTTTGAGGTCTTCCGCTAATGTCTGGATAGATTCTTTGATAATTGAAGTGTTGACGATGGTAGGAATTTCGTAAAATTCACTCGTGATGTCGCGCTTCTGTAAAACGCTTTTTAAGCGTTGATACATACTGGTTTGATTGTTATCGCCGATAAATACGATATGAGAACTCTTCGTACGGTAATCGAGCAGCGGTGTGAGCAAGCGAATGGGGTCTTGATCGATAATGCCAACATGAACAGACATAGAAATTCCTTATTAGCGGCTTACTCATAAAAGTGAAAGAAAAAACGGAAAGCAGCAAGCCATAATAACCATATGATGACAAAGATCATAAAAAACAAGGGCAACTTTTGATAAAAGTTGCCCTTGTTCAATTAGTTATCATTATTGGGTTAGATATACCAATATTTTAGGTCAATATCTATTGATTGGGTCTTTATCTATAGTTTGAATTGATGTACTAAATCACCTTGTTGTTTGGCAAGTACGGTTAGATTTTGGCTTGCTTCAGCAATCGATGACATCGCCTGATAGCTGGCGTCAGCGATGTGGTTGATGCCTTCGATATTACGAGCTATATCGCCGGAAGTTTCACTCTGTTCGGCCGCGGCTTGAGAGATGTGTGTACTCATATGGCTGATTTCTAGAATTAATGCCTGAATCTCTTCCATTGCATTGTTGGCACTGGAAGCCTGCTCAACAGACATGTCCATATCACTCATACAACTTTCTATTACGTTACTCGCGCTTTTCGAGCTTGTTTGTAGATTACTGATCATGGTCTCGATTTCAGCGGTGGATTGTGTGGTTTTTTGTGCCAGCACTCGAACTTCATCAGCCACTACAGCAAATCCCCGTCCTTGTTCACCAGCACGCGCGGCCTCAATTGCAGCATTCAGCGCCAATAGGTTGGTTTGTTCAGCGATGCCTCGGATGACGTCAAGAATCGAGCCAATTTGGCTACTCATTTGTTGCAATTCACCGACAGCACCAACAGACTCATTCAAGCGAGCTTCAAGCTGATTGATGGTGCTGATGTTGGTGCTCATGATCTGGCGACCGGATTCTGATGCGGACTCAACTTGTTGGACCATGGTTAATGAGCTTTGCGCGCTATTTGCGACTTCTTGTACTGAATGGGACATTTCAGTCATTGCTGTTGCGACGGTTGCTGTTTGCTCACGTTGGTTGTTCAGTTGAACCTGAGTCTCTGAAGAGGTTGTTTGATTGACGCTTGCGGTTTTGGTCAGAGCATCTGAAGCATCGTTCAACTTAACCAATATGTTGTGTAAGTTATCTGCCAATGTGTTGATATGTCCGCTCACCCTGCTGAACTCGTTGTTGTAACGAATATCGATACGCTGAGTCATGTCGCCTTCCGATAGGCCTTCAAGCGTTTTCAGAATACGAGTTAATGGCTCTCTTACGCTGTTCGCGATGTGGTAACCGATAGCACCTGCAAATAGTGTTACAACGATGCCGATAGTAATGGCATTGAACAGGCCTTTGTCGTAGATGCTGCTCGCCTCTGCTAATGAAGCGTTAAGTTGTTCGTCTGCAGTAACGTTGAATGAATCCAATACCGTCATCGCTTGATCAACTTCAATGGCTAGGTTAGCGATGTTGACGTATAACGCTTGTTTCGCTTTTAGGTAATTGTTGTGCTTGTCCAGCACGCCACCTCTTTGACCGACGTCTTTCGTGAATTTTTTTACTGGTTCATCAAACACATCTTTAAGTGCGGGCAGTTGTGCTGCTAAGCCTCGGTATGCGTAGTTTAAGTGAGTAACGGCTTTTTTATTCTGGTTTACGGCTTTTTGTACGAATGACACATCAGAGCTTGCTAATGCGTCAGATGTGATCACTTCAGCGTCCTGCAATTTAATGAAATAGCTTTTTGCCATCACTTTTACAGAGATACTCTTTTGATCGGCAATGTAATCTTTCATGCCAACCGTTAATTCTGAATGCAGACGTTGAAAATCACGCGATGCTTTTTGGACTTGTTCCTGTGCTTCAAACATCGCCGCGTAATTGTTCATTGCTTCATCAGCTTCAGCGAAGTAACGCGCTTCCATTGCTCTTAGTTGAGCGATACGCTCGATAAGTGAGGGGGTGTTTTGACTCGCTGCTTCTAAGCGACCAAGCATTTTTGAAAATGAATCTTGTGATGCAGCAAATTCTGTGCGCATTGCAGACATGCGTTCAGCATTTTGGGTGGTGAGATAATCTTTAAATGATTTATCAGCAGAAAGCAATTGAACACTTGTTTGATTTGAAAGGGTAACCAGTGGTAGTGATGTTTCTGAGACACTCTTAAAATTGTGATGTATTTGATTCATGCTGTTCATCATGATGATTATCGTGACGGCAAACATGATGATGATCAGTGCGAAACCGGCGTACATACGCTTGATCACAGATCCCTTCATGGTTTTCTCCCTAAATAAAATGCAGACCTAATAGCAGGTCAAAGTAAAACTAACAAAATTGTTGGTATTTTATTGAGGTCGACTCACGCATTTTATGACGCACACGTCAAAAATAACTCTCAGCTTTAATCAACACGCTATTCTTGAGAGTCAATACTCATTTTTTTTGATTTGAACGGTGTTTTTTATTATGCTTTAAGTCGGATTTATTGTGGTTTGTTGCGGCATAGCGCATACTTAAAACATTAAGAAAAAAGTGTTTTATCGGAGAAGAACATGGCTGAAGAAACCATCTTTAGTAAGATCATTAATAAAGAAATCCCTACCGATCTACTTTATCAAGACGACCTAGTAACGGCGTTTCGTGATATCAACCCACGCGCTCCTAGTCATATTTTAATTATCCCAAATAAGCTTATTCCGACAACCAATGATGTCGAACTCGAAGATGAAGCGATGATGGGACGTATGTTTACCGTAGCTCGTAAACTCGCCAAAGAAGAAGGCATTGCAGAGGATGGCTATCGTCTTATTGTGAATTGTAATTCTCATGGTGGCCAAGAGGTGTATCATATTCATATGCACTTGGTTGGTGGTCGGCCGCTTGGTCCACTGTTAATGAGCTAGCTGAACAATTTGTAGTTTGTATGCCAACTTTAAGTTGTATCTGTTGTCTCTATATAGGCATAGCTTATCGTTATGCCTATTGAGTAGGATATTCACTCGCTTAAGCTCTTTTTGCCCCGTTTCGTTTTGTATAATGAAACGACTCAAGTTGGCATTTTAAACATGTACGGAGACGATAAGTGAAGCAACCGTTTAGATTCGCGTCCATCGCCTTGTTGTCAGCTTTGACCGTGGGTTGTGCCAGTATGTCGGCAGGAAGTTTGTTCAGTCATTACAGCGCGCAAAATAAAGCGATATACCAAGCCGTAAAATCTGGAGACTATTCAGAGGCTCAACAAAAATTACCCGATTACGCGGCTGGCGACATCCTTGATAATTTTGAAAGGGGCAGAATTAATCTACTTGATCAAAAGTATCCGGAGAGTAAATCTTCGTTTGAGTTGGCCGATCAAGCGGTCAAAGATCAACAAAATAAAGCGGTGATATCGATTTCTGACAGCGCAACCAGTGTAGGGGCGTTGGCGGTAAATGATAATATTACCGAGTATGTGCCACCCGATTACGAGTTAGGTTTTCTTCATCTTTACCTGGGGTTAAATTACCTAAAGAAAAACGATTTAGAAGGTGCGGTGATTGAAATGCGTCGCGCCAACCAAGTGCAAGAACAAGCGAAGAAACAACGTGAATCTGAGTTAGAAAGAGCGGCCAGCGATGCGAGACAGCAAGGGTTGTCTGCTAATGTCGGCAGCATCCTTGCGAATTATCCAGACGCGGGCAAAAAGCTGCAGTCTGTTCAGAATGCGTATTTGATGTTTTTGTCGGGTTTGCTTTATGAAGCCTCCAACGATCTTAATAGCGCTTATGTCGATTATCGCCGAGCTCTGGCTGTGATGCCTGACAACCAAGAAATCATCGACAGAACGATGGCAACCGCCACGCGTTTAGGCATGCGACAAGATTTAGCTGCATTGAAAAAGCGTTACAAGCCATCATCTAAGCTTGATAAAGGTCAAGGTCGTGTGATTGTTTTGCAAGAGCAGAGCGCTGTTCAAGCGATGGACAGTTGGCGATTGGATTTACCGGTTTATGACAGTCGTGACCGAGGGGCAATATACTCTCTTGCGCTGCCATATTATGCGAAGCAAAACATGGAGCGATTCTCTGCCTTGCGAATCAGTGGACAACCGTTACCAGAACACTTGATCACTGATGTCAATGCGATGGCGCAGAACGATTTATCGGAACGAATGACGAGTATTGTTATTCGCCAAGCGTTGCGAGTGGTCGCGAAAGATCGTATTCGTAAAGAAGCAGCCAAGGGCGATGATGTTGGCAACCTCTTGTTTAATGTGTGGAACACACTGACAGAGCAACCGGATACGCGCAGTTGGCAATCTTTACCTGCTGAGGTTAAGAGCAGCACGTTTGTAGCAAATAGCGGTCAATATACGTTAGAAGCAGGCGCTATAACGTATGATTTTGATATTCGTGAAGGGCAGACCACCTTGGTTTGGGTTTCTCGACAAGGGAACAACGCAACAATGTGGCATAAACAGCTAGGGAGGCTGTAATGAAAAAGTGGTTAGTGAGCTTAGTCGCGGTTATGACATTTATGGTTCTGGCCGGTTGTGCTGATAATACAGCGGGCGTCAGGGTAGATAGCTTGACTCAGAATGTATTCTTTGGAGACAAGGTATTAGGCAGCCGGTTAATCGTTGACGATATTCGGACCGATCAAGTTAATGGTCATACAAGAGGTATTGTTCGTTTAAGCAGTGACTATAAAGGTGACCAAAATATCCTTTACCGTTTTTACTGGTATGACGATGCGGGCCTTGAGGTCAACCTAAAGCAAGGACCTTGGAAGCAAGCGATTGTTCGTGGTTTCGAAAGTCTTTCGCTGTCTGAAGTGTCGGTAAACCCGAACGCAACTCAATTTCGAGTTCAGTTCCGAGAGCAGTAAGTCAGATTTTGATAAGCGGATCTATTGATTCGCCAAAACAACTATTTAAGAGTAAGGGTGTGGCCCCACTCAGTGATAATTTGAGGAAGTAAAATGAAAAAGAGTGTCATTGCGCTACTAGGTTTAGCGGTTATTTTAGGCGGTTGTTCAAATAAGGTAAGTTATGGCGATGCACAAGCTGTAGAAACCACGACAATCGATTTTGGTTCAACTGACCTTCAAAAGATTGCAGGTGAAATGGTTGATAGCATGATGGCTTCTGGTTCTGTAGCCTATCTCACTCGTGAACAACGTCCAATCGTGTTCGTAGAGCGAATCAAGAATAAAACCAGTGAGCACATCGATACAGAATCAATCACGGACACCATCAGTACAAAAATGCTCAACTCTGGTAAGTTCCGTTTCGTTGATATGGATCGTGTCGAGTCTGTTCGTGAACAACTGAATTTCCAAAACAATGATGAGCTTGTAAATCAAAGCTCAGCGATTCAATTCGGTAAGATGGTTGGTGCGCAATACATGTTGTACGGCAATCTATCAAGCATCGTGAAGAAAGACGGCAGCGACGAAGATGTATACTACAAGATGACGATGCGTCTTATGGATCTTGAGTCGGGTTTGATTGAATGGGCTGATGAAACTGAAATCCGTAAGCAACAATCTAAGAGCCTACTGGGTCTCTAATTTCGCTTACTTGCCCTCTAAGTCACTATTGACAGCGCTTAGCTAGGTCATAGGCCAATGTGGGGCATTGCGTGTTATTAATGAAAAGACACTGGCTTTTTGGTCAGTGTCTTTTTTGTAGGGCAATGAAGACATTGATAGGGAATAAGTAATGGCAATTTTTTCTTGGTCTGAAGCCAAACTTCTTGATACCAGTTTGAGTTCGCTTGATGGTTACTTTTCTGATCCCCCAATCCGAGCGCAGACGCTGACTGGTGGTTTGACCAATCGCTGTTGGAAGTTGGTTTTAGTTGATGGCACTGAGTATGTTTGGCGTCCTATCACACCGATAACTAAAGCGTTCTTCATTTCGCGTCATGAAGAATATCAAGTGCTCTCGGCAATAGAACGTCTTGGTATTGGGCCAAGTCCTATCGTGGTGAATGATCTGGGGTTATTGGTTGAGTGGATTGCTGGCGATACGCTCTATGAAGGTTTAGAGCTTGATGATTTGCTGAAAACACTGATCTCAGTGCATTTGGTTAACACGAAACGATTGCCTCTCCAACCATTCTGTTTTACGGCGCGAGTTGATCATTACTGGTTGCAGCTTGATGCGATTCATAAGACGGAAACTTGCACCCAAATATATCAAGAGTGGCGTATACCTCCCAGTATCCCAAGTGTTGATTTGTCTTTGTGTCATTTTGATCTCGGTGGCTATAATCTCGTGAGAAGCCACGAGGGGATTAAAGTCATTGATTGGGAATATGCGGCGCTTGCAGACCCTAGGCTTGACTTAACATTAACGATTTCGGCTGCCCGCGTGTCTGTCACTGAAGCGGTTCAAACGTATTGTCAGTTACGCGGCATTCATGACGTTCAACCTTGGCTTAAGGGGGTAGAGGCGTGGTTACCACGAAGTAGAATGATGGCAATGTTATGGTATTTACTCGCCCATCAATTGTGGGGCGATGAAATTTACCTGGATGAAGCAGAGGTACTCTGCCGTACTTTCTGTAGTTAGGATCACGTTTAGGAAGTGAAAAATATAATTTCGGGGTTCTTCTCTTTAAAACCTTATTTTTCATGTTAGATTTATCTAAGCGTACCAGCATTCAACGGAGGAGGTACAAATGATCATTTACCTGCATGGCTTCGATTCTACAAGCCCTGGCAATCACGAAAAAGTACTGCAGTTGCAATTCATTGATGATGACGTTCGTTTCGTTAACTACAGTACTTTGCATCCCAAACATGATATGCAACATCTCCTAAAAGAAGTGCATAAAGTGATTGAACAATCTGATGATCCTCACCCAATTATCTGTGGTGTAGGGTTAGGTGGTTTTTGGTCTGAGCGCATCGGTTTCTTGTGTGGTATTAAGCAAGTGGTCTTCAACCCTAACCTACAGCCAGAAAAAAATATGGTTGGTCGAATTGATCGTCCAGAAGAATATGAAGACATCGCAACTAAGTGCGTCGCTCAGTATCGTATGAAAAACAAGGGACGTTGTTTAGTGATACTTTCACGTGAAGATGAAATTCACGATAACACTAAAACCGCAGCTGCACTTGAAGACTACTACGATATTATTTGGGATGAGAAAGAGAGTCATAAATTCAAAAAGATCTCTCAACACGTTCAAGCCATGAAAGCGTTTAAAAACGCGTAATCACTTCGATTTATTATAAAAGCAGTACTCATAGGAGTGCTGCTTTTTTACATCTAAACCCTAAAGACTGTTATGGACAAATCGTTGCATATTTTTTATCGATAACTTTGCTCCCACGTTAGTCGTTTCGTGACGAATCCTCTTTGAGAGTAAGGATTTTAGTTGCGGTCATCTTTTTGCTCTATATAATGTTCTGAAATAAAATATTTTGATAAATATCAAAAAAAATTGAGAGCGAGTGAGAAAACTTGCCCATAATTTGTGTTCTGCCTCTCAGGTAGCCACTTTTTTATCCGCGTGAGCAAAGTAGCAAGCCAATGTTTGTTGCTTGTAACCCCTCTAACTACTCGGTGAACTGTCGTTTTCTTTCGCGGTTATTCCGTAGGACACAACCTCTTTAAGAAGGCTGAGTAGAGACATAGAATTTATCGGTTGGAGTGATCGAGCCGAACCCCATTTATTCATTTTGTAGAGGATTGTCATTGTGACCAAAATTATCGTAGTAGGCGGCGGTGCTGGTGGTTTAGAACTAGCGACGAAACTAGGTCGAACTTTAGGCCGAAAAAAACGCGCCCAGATTACTCTGGTTGACCGTAAAGCAAGTCACCTATGGAAACCGTTACTTCATGAAGTGGCAACCGGTTCATTGGATGAGGGTGTTGACGCGTTAAGTTACCGTGCACACGCAAAAAACCATTACTTCGATTTTCAAATGGGTAGCTTGAATGACATCGATCGTGAGCGTAAAGTGATTGTTCTGAGCGCGCTGAAAGATGAACATGGTGAGCTGCTTATGCCAAGCCGTGAACTTGAATACGATATTCTTGTTATGGCACTCGGCTCTACATCGAACGACTTCAACACTCCTGGCGTTCGTGATAACTGTATTTTCCTTGATAGCCCAGAACAAGCTCACCGTTTCCGTACTGAAATGAACAACCAGTTCTTAAAGCTTCATGCCAAGAAC
The DNA here is from genome assembly GCF_024347295.1 of Vibrio artabrorum. Lineage (NCBI taxonomy): Bacteria > Pseudomonadati > Pseudomonadota > Gammaproteobacteria > Vibrionales > Vibrionaceae > Vibrio > Vibrio artabrorum. Next base: position 1,076,007 of record NZ_AP025458.1, read on the forward strand.
GGTCAAGGTACGGTGGATATCGCGATTGTTGGTGCTGGTGCAACCGGTGTTGAGCTGTCTGCCGAGCTGCACAATGCAGTCAAAGAGCTACGTACTTACGGTTTTGGTGACCTAGATTCAAGTAAGCTGAACGTGAACCTCGTGGAAGCGGGTGAGCGTATTCTCCCAGCTCTACCACCTCGCATTTCAAGCGCAGCACACTCTGAGTTAACGAAACTTGGTGTAAACGTTCGTACTAATACTATGGTGACTCAGGCTGACTCTGAAGGTCTAACAACCAAAGATGGCGACAAGATCCAAGCTCAAATTATGGTTTGGGCAGCTGGTATCAAAGCCCCTGATTTTATAAAAGATATTGGTGATCTTGAAACGAACCGTATTAACCAGCTTATTGTGAAAGACACGTTGCAAACGACACTTGACGATAATATTTTTGTTATCGGTGATTTAGCACAATGTACACAAGCAGATGGTTCATTTGTTCCACCGCGTGCGCAAGCGGCCCATCAAATGGCAAGTTGTGCATTCAACAACATTATTGCGACGCTCAACGGCCGAGATCTTAAAAATTACGTTTACAAAGATAACGGCTCGCTTGTTTCTCTCAGTCGTTTCTCGACAGTAGGTAGCTTGATGGGTAACCTGACTAAAGGGTCAATGATGGTTGAAGGTCGTATTGCTCGTGTGGTGTACATATCTCTGTATCGAATGCACCAAGTTGCGCTTCACGGTATCATTAAAACGTCGTTAATGATGTTGGTTGGCCGTATTAACCGTGTGCTTCGTCCAAACCTGAAGCTTCACTAATCAGTTAAGCTCTGCGACAAATAGAATAAAAAAGAGCTCTTCGGAGCTCTTTTTTTGATCGTGTTGAAAACGTGACTTTCGAACGGTTGAATACAGTTCAGCTAAGATGTTGGCGGTATTACTGAATAAACGACGCCATCTCGGGGCTTACCGTTAAAGAGGTACCGGTTTTTGGCGATGGTTTCTCGTTCAGCGCCACAGCTCTCGATGAGTTTTTGACTAGGCAAGTTGTTTGTATCGCAGACAATCTCTAAACGCGTTAATTTAAGTTGGGCAAAGCAAAACTCAAATAGGGCATGAACGGCTTCTTTTGCGATACCTTGCCTTTGAAATTCATCCCCAACCCAATACCCTAAGCTTGCCATATTAAAGGTGTGGTAGAGTTCATTGATCGCGACCATACCGACTAACTTATTGTCTTTTCGTTCAAAGATACCAAAGCCAAATGAATCAGCTTTGACCCAGTTTAAGCGCGTCGCCAGAATGAATTTTTCTGATTCTACGATAGAAAATTCGCTGTGGCACCAGTCGAGCCATGGTAACAAACTGGGGGATGACTGAATCAGTTGAGACAATTCTTGGGCCTCAGAGGCTTCAATGATTTTGAGGCTAAGATTTTGTGTATGGATCTGAAAACTAGGACTCATAGGAGTTACCAATTAACATTATGAATGCTCATAAAACGCCCTCACAATGGAGGGCGTTTAGGGTTAATTATATTGTTAATTCTCAATACAAATATAGTGGAGCGCTGAACCTAACAACTTATTGTGCAACGCGTCGAACTTGAATCACCATCCCAAACAGTGGGTGGTCAAGGTAGTGAGTCTCTGTACTGCGCATACGACGTTTTTGATTCATACGGTAGCTCTTTAGGAACTCTTCAACTTCCACCGTTGGTGAAATCTCGGTTAAGTTACCGACTTGAACATTGCTTTCTGCTCCACTGACTGGTGAATCCAGTTCGATTTGTGGCTCTTTTAAGGTGACTTCACGAACGCTCGGTGCTTTTAAATCTAATGTTGTTTCAGCATATAGGTAGTGCTGCACGTAGATTTGTAACTTTCCGTCTAGTTCGTACAGTGGTTTATCAATGGTTTCTTCTTTGAAGCCATCAACCTCTGTTTTGGCTGAGGCCCCTTTTTGAGAGCCGTCAGGGTTAAAGTCTTTAGAGAAGTCTTTGCCTGCTTGAATATGGAAAATAGGAGCAGAGCTCTTCCCTTGGTCGCCTTGACGCCAAGCTTTATGGAAAAGAACTTTAAAACCTGCATGTTGGCGCAACTTATCTTTTTGAGGCGTCAGTTTGTATTCCGAGTAGGGAAGCATCTTAACGCCTTTCTTCGCGCGGTATTGGGTATCTTGAAATGCCCCGACATTCTCTAGAGAAATTTTTGGCAGGGTATTTGGCCAAGATTCATTCACTTTTTCTGCATCAACAGCGCGCTTAAAAATGATCACTTCTATATCAAATTGTCTCTGTGCCAAACTTGGCAGTGAGACGAACAATAGTAGCAGTGGGATCAGTCTTTTCATTTTTACTCCATCTTCCTGCCGAACTAACGGCTGGATAATTTATAGGTGCAGTGGGTTGGGCCTTAAGCTGAAGGCAGTAAGTTCTGTCTGAATTCGCCCAATAAATCACTAACAAATTGAATTCGTTTTCGTCTGTCGACCAATGGTATCGTAAACTTGAACTTTGTTGGACCTTCCATTGAAAACTTTTGCGGTTGAGATTGCAACAGTTTAACAAGGTAGGCCGGGTTTATGTCAGCATCCGGGTAGAATTCTAAGAATCCACCCTTGTCGTGAGCTTCGATTTTCTTCGCTTTGATGGACGCGGCTGCTAATTTGAGTTCTGAAATTGACAACAGGTTTTTGGTTGCATCGGGAAGAGAACCAAAGCGATCAATTAACTCGACTTTCAACTCGGCCAATTCGTCTGTATCGCTGACACTTGCAATGCGTTTGTAGGTAGATAAGCGCGTGTTAATGTCTGGGATATAGTCGTCTGGTAACAGTGCTGGCAGCCGCATTTCTATCTCGGTTTGCTCACGCAATAAGTCATCAAGTGAAGGCTCTCGACCTTCTTTTAGGGCCTCAACGGCTTGTTCAAGCATTTCCATATAGAGTGTGAAGCCAACCGACTGGATTTGACCACTCTGTTCATCACCCAACAGTTCACCCGCGCCACGAATCTCTAAATCGTGAGTTGCTAGGGTAAAGCCTGCGCCCAGATCTTCTAGAGAAGCAATGGCGTCCAATCGTTTGATTGCGTCCTTGGTCATCGCTTTCGGGTGTGGTGTTAGCATGTACGCATAAGCTTGATGGTGCGAACGACCCACACGACCACGTAATTGATGCAGTTGTGCTAAACCAAGGTTATCGGCTCTGTCCATTATAATGGTATTTGCGGTGGGTACATCGATACCGGTTTCAATGATGGTGGTACATACCAGTAGGTTAAAACGCTGGTGGTAGAAGTCATTCATGATGCGTTCTAGTTCGCGTTCTCGCATTTGACCATGTGCCACGGTTACGCGGGCCTCTGGAATCAACTTCTGTAAAGACTCGGCGGTTTTCTCTATGGTGTCGACTTGGTTGTGCAGGAAGTAAACTTGACCACCACGCATGATTTCACGCAAAACGGCTTCTCTTACTACCGCATCGTCACTCTCACGAACAAAGGTTTTTATTGCTAAGCGGCGTGCTGGTGGGGTTGCGATGATCGAAAGATCGCGCATGCCACTCATTGCCATATTCAGCGTTCGAGGAATCGGTGTAGCGGTTAGAGTGAGGATATCGACATCCGCCCGCATGGCCTTCACTTTCTCTTTCTGGCGAACGCCAAAACGGTGCTCTTCATCGACAACCAGCAACCCCAGGTCTTTGAACTTTATTTCACTTGAAAGTAGCTTGTGAGTGCCCACTAAGATATCAACCTTACCGTCGGCGACATCTTGCATGATTAACTTTTGCTCTTTAGCTGATTTGAATCGAGAAAGCACTTCAACACGAATCGGTAAGTTAGCGAAGCGGTCGCGGAAGTTTTCGAAGTGTTGTTGAGCAAGTAGGGTCGTTGGTACCAACACCGCAACTTGTTTGTTGTTGTCGGTACAAACAAACGCGGCGCGCATCGCGACTTCTGTTTTACCAAAACCCACATCACCACACACTAAGCGGTCCATGGCTTTTGCTTGGCACATATCAGACATAACGGCATTGATCGCCATGGCTTGGTCATCGGTTTCTTCAAATGGGAAACCTGATTTGAAGGTTGCGTATTGGCCTCGGTCGAGTACAAATTTATAGCCGGGTTTTAGCTCGCGCTTGGCGTAAACATCGAGTAGCTCTGCTGCAACGTCACGGACTTTTTCAGCCGCGCGTTTGCGCGCTTTTTGCCAGGCTTCACCACCTAGCCGATGCAGTGGTGCAGAATCTTCAGCACCACCAGAATAGCGACCAATAAGGTTTAAAGAAGCGACGGGTACGTATAACTTGGCATCATTTTGATACTCAAGTGTGACGTATTCGGTTTTCATGCCACCGGCTTCGAGTGTTTGCAGGCCAATATAACGACCAATACCGTGATCAATGTGAACGACGGGCTGACCGGGTTTGAGTTCAGCAAGGTGACGGATTACGGTGTCGCTGTTAACACTCTTTTTATCTTTCTTGCGGCGTTGAATAACGCGATCGCCTAATAAATCGCTTTCACAAATAAGAGCGATATTCTGAGCTTGATGGATAAATCCGTGCTCGGCAGAACCTAATATCAGACTGAACTTTTCTTTAGCTTCAAGGGCTGCATCAAGGTTTGTCATTTCGCTTGGACGAACTTTGATGCCGCTAAGCAATTCGCTCAGTGCTTCACGTCGGCCTTCTGACTCAACCGAAAACACGACTTTTCCGTCGAAGGCTTCAGTGAACTTTCTTAGGTTTGCGAGTGGTTCTTTATTCTGATGTTGAACACTGAGATCCGGTAGAGAGATAATCGGAAGATTGGTCCGTCCGGCTTTCTCTTCAATTGGATCTAAGCTCAGACTGACCTGTGGTTTCTGTTTAAAATGGGCGAAAAGTTCGTCTTTTTGTAGCCAAAGCTGTTCCGGTTTGAGCAGTGGTCGCAATGGGTCGACAACGCGTTGTTCGTATCGATGAGCAACATCAGTGAGGAAAGTATCGATGGCGGTTTCAACATCACCTAACACTAATATTTGCGACTCATCAGCAATGTAATCGAACAAGGTTTCGGTATAGTCAAAGAAGAGAGGCTGCCAGTATTCGATACCAGCAGGCCAGGTTCCTTTAGAAACCTGCATATATATTGATTCGGGCTCACGGCGTGCATCGAACTGCTGGCGCCAGCGAATCCGGAAATCTTCGATGGCACTTTCAGAGGTTGGAAATTCATGAGCAGGCAACAGTCGGATCTCGGAGATATCTTCGATCGAGCGTTGGTTCTCAGGGTCGAAAGTTCGAATCGTATCGATCTCGTCATCGAAAAAATCGATACGATACGGATCTTTACTGCCCATCGGGAACAGGTCAAGAATCGATCCTCGACTCGCATACTCACCCGGGCCAAACACCTGATCGACATAACGATAGCCAGATTTTTCAAGTTGAAGACGCAGCTTTTCTAACGAGTAGAGATCACCCGTTTTTACCATCAGGGTATGCTGTAATAAAAATTCACGCGGAGATTGGCGTTGCAGTAATGTGCTGATTGGTGCGATTGTGATGCCATCTTTTTGAGTTGGCAGAGCATAAAGGCGCGCGATACGATCTGAAATAATCTCTTGATGTGGTGAGAAGCTGTCGTAAGGCAGCGTTTCCCAATCAGGGAACAGTGCGACTTCAGCCTGAGTGAATTGTTCAATTTCAGATTGAAGTTTAAGCGCAATTTGTGGGTCCGGAACCGCCAATAAGGTATGGCTGTTGTGTTGCTCCGCGAGTTTGGCAATGGCAAGAGCGAGAGACGAACCGACTAAGTTACCGATGTGTTTCTTGTCACCGGCTCCTTTGAGTAGAGGTAGCGTGAAAATGGAATGTTTAGTCATGTTAATTTACTTGTTATCTCGTACTAGGGAGCGTTGACGCAAGAGCTTTTGTTGTTGATGGAGGGCGGCTTTGATAAGCAAGTCTTGGTCGGCATCACGAAGATGAGCATAGTTAAATTTGATTTCGAAACCTGAGTCTTTTGGTTCGCTCGCAAAGACTTCAGCATAGCAATAAATAGCCGCCGCAGGCTGCTCGAGAAAAAGCTTGGCCTTTACTAAGCGGCCAAGTTCTAAATCGGTCTTGGCAAAACAGGAAAATTGACTCGCACCGAATGAGTATGTGTGAGTACGGAATTTCTCATCATCTTGTTGCGACAGCATAAAGCTCAATAAGAGGTTTAATTTGGAGTTTTGCGTATCCAATAAATTGATGACGTTCTTCAAGTTACTGTTTTTGAGTTCCGCGCGCGCACTGTCGGCTAATAAGTCCAATTGGCTAAATTCACTCGCCACAACAAACGGGGCAGGGATCTCGGATTCAAATTGAATTTGAGAAGGTAAAGTGAAATTACTTTCCATTGGTTCAATATTCACAGTGAGGCAGTGGTGAACGGTGAAAAACTCTGGTGCTGTCATGCGCTAGTTCCTTGAAATGATGTATTGATTATCGCTATGTGGCCGTAGTAATCAAGGTTAGATAATTGAAAGTCACAAATAGTTGTTTGAAATGCCGATATTTGACAATGTTCTGTTTTTCAAGACTAACTAATTGAGTTAATTCACTCTATATTTTCAATTACCCCCTACACAGTCACCGTAATACCCGTTACATTAGCCTGCATCCCTTTTTGATGGTTCAAAGTATGTTTCATCCTATTTCAATTTTTGTTGGCCTGCGTTATTTGAAAGGCCGTTCAGGTGATCGCTTTAGCCGTTTTGTTTCTTACATGTCGACGGCAGGTATCACCATTGGTGTGCTCTCTTTGATCACGGTTTTATCGGTCATGAATGGATTCGAAGCGCAGTTAAAAGACCGAATTCTTGGTGTCTTGCCTCAAGCTGTCGTTTATGAACAAGGCGGAACCACGCAGCTCTCAGAGCAAGCCCCTAGCTTTGCAAAGCAAATGTCGCTAGACGGTCATGTCGAACCGATTGTACGCAGCGAGGCGGTTATTCAAAGTTCGGCTCAATTGTCGGCGGGCCTGTTGATTGGTATCGAACCCCATTCCGATGACCCTCTTCGCGGCCACTTAATTGCCGGTCAGTTATCTTCACTGAAAGCTGGGCAATATCAAGTGTTCCTTGGCCATACTTTGGCGAGAAACTTGAAGGTATCTATGGGCGATAAAGTTCGCTTAATGGTGACCAGCGCGAGCCAATACACGCCACTGGGACGTATCCCTAGCCAACGAAATTTTACCGTGGCCGGCATTTTTAATACGGGCTCGGATATTGATGCGCAACTGATGATGACAGACATTCAAGATGCCGGGCGTTTGTTGCGTTACAAGTCTGATACGATCTCAGGCTGGAGACTGTTTTTTGATGACCCGTTTGAAGTGGCAGAACTCTCAAATCAACCGTTACCAGAGGGATGGTTATGGAGTGATTGGCGCGATCAACGTGGCGAGCTATTTCAAGCTGTTGGTATGGAAAAAAATATGATGGGCTTGATGCTTGGGCTGATCGTCGGTGTTGCTGCATTTAATATCATCTCAGCTCTGATTATGGTGGTGATGGAGAAGCAATCCGAAGTTGCAATTTTAAAAACCCAGGGCATGACCGATGGTCAAGTGATGGGGATATTTATGGTTCAAGGGGCGAGTAGCGGCGTGATTGGCGCCCTATCGGGTGGTGCATTAGGCGTTATCTTAGCGATGAACCTCAATACAGTATTAGAGGTGATGGGTGTGGCTTTATTCTCATTTGGTGGTCAGCTACCTATTTTAATTAATCCGGTTCAAATCGCCGTTGTTGTGGTTCTGGCTATCGCACTTAGCTTGATTGCTACACTGTTCCCTTCTTATCGTGCATCGTCTGTGAAACCTGCTGAGGCCCTTCGTTATGAGTAATTTTCTTCAATGTAATGATATCCGTAAAACGTACCGTGAAGGCTCGCTCGATACGGAAGTACTCAAGGGGGTCAGCTTTGACATCGAGAAAGGGGAACTGGTTGCTATCATTGGTACATCCGGTTCCGGTAAAAGTACGCTATTGCATATTTTAGGAGCGTTAGATGACGCTTCTGACGGTAGCGTAAGCTTTCTTGGTCGAGACTTAGCGTCTTTAAGTTCAAATCAGCAAGCCAAGCTTCGTAATCAACATCTTGGTTTTGTGTACCAGTTCCATCATCTGCTTTCTGATTTTTCAGCGCTGGAAAATGTGGCGATGCCGCTTTTGATTGGTGGCGAGAAGCCAGCGAAAGCCAAACAAGAAGCGCAGCGTTTACTGGATAAAGTTGGCTTGAGTCATCGCGTCGACCACCGACCTTCAGAGCTTTCTGGTGGTGAGAGACAACGTGTGGCAATCGCACGAGCATTAGTGAATAAGCCCGCTTTGGTTTTGGCTGATGAACCGACCGGTAACCTTGATCACAACACCGCGCTTTCTATTTATGATTTAATGCGTGAACTTAATCGTGAATACGATACGGCATTTTTGGTTGTCACTCATGATGGTGAGTTGGCTGGAAAGATGGACCGCCAACTGCATATGCAAGATGGTTTGTTGGTTCATGTTGAAAAAGAGGGGATCTAAGTGTTTTCTTCTTTATCTCTATTGATTGGTGGACGATTTAGCCGAGCTAAACAGCGGGACAAGATGGTGTCATTCATCTCTTTGTCTTCAACCATTGGTATTGCTGTTGGTGTTGCCGTGATCATTATTGGCTTGTCTGCGATGAATGGTTTTGAACGAGAGCTTGAATCTCGAGTGCTTTCTGTTATTCCTCATGGGGAGTTTGAGGGCGTGCAAAAACCGATAACGCGCTGGAAGCATGTTATTGAGCAGTCGGTGAAGCACGACAAAGTCGTTGCGGCCGCACCTTATGTGAAAATTACAGCGCTTGCTGAAAAAGGTAAGGCGCTAAAAGCGATCGAAGTTCGAGGGGTTGACCCTCAGCTTGAGCGACAGGTATCGAGCTTATCAAGATTTATCGACAAAAAGGCTTGGAGTGAGTTTAAGGCTGGGCAACAACAAATCATTTTAGGGGCTGGTGTCGCAAACGTGCTTGGCGCGCAGGTGGGCGATTATCTGACTCTGATGATCCCAACGGTTAATGGCTCAGTAAAAGTACAGGCACCGAAGCGTGTTCGAGTAAAAGTCGTTGGTTTGTTGACGCTTAATGGCCAGATAGATCATAACCTAGCGTTGATTCCACTCGGCGATGCTCAAGTTTACGCCAACTTAGGTGAAGCGGTAACGGGCGTTGCTTTGAAAGTCACGGATGTGCTGAATGCGAATGCCATTATACGTGAGGTCGGTAATCAGCTGGATGTGTATGTGTACTTGCGCAGTTGGCAACAGAAGTTTGGTTTCTTATACCGAGATATCCAGTTGGTTCGTACCATTATGTATTTGGTGATGGTTCTTGTGATCGGTGTCGCCTGTTTCAACATTGTTTCTACTTTGATGATGGCGGTAAAAGACAGAGCATCAGAGATCGCAATTTTAAGAACAATGGGCGCATCGGATGGCCTTGTGAAGCGCATTTTTGTTTGGCAGGGCGTGTTTTCGGGGGTGTTAGGCAGTTTAGTTGGCAGTGTAATCGGTGTCTTGGTGGCACTTAACCTCACCTCGCTGATCAAAGGACTCGAAAAGCTGATTAACCATCAATTTTTATCCGGCGATATCTACTTTGTTGATTTCTTACCATCACAACTGAATGTGATGGATGTTGTTGTTGTCTCAGGTACGGCAATTGTTTTAAGCATACTGGCGACGTGGTATCCGGCATCGCGAGCGGCTAAGTTAAATCCAGCCTCGGTGCTCAGTTCCAAATAACAGATCATGTGATGAAATGACACAGACAAAAAAAGGATCCCGAAAGGGATCCTTTTTTATTGAATTCAAACCGCGTTGTTTACGACTTTGGTTACATCTCTATCTTGTAGAAATCATCCGTTTGCCTGATTTTTGTAGGAGTACGCTTTTGGTAACGCATCGACAACGATAGGTTAACGAACAAGAATAAGTGACTTAGTACCTTGCTTGTCGTTTCTTCCAACTTCTTACCACTGAGTAACGCCATAAACCGCGAATACCAAAGTAGCCAACCATGGCTGAAACTACGCCACAAATCAGACAACCCAGCAAGAACGGAGGCCCTATCGTACTCATTTGCGCCAAGATGAAATTCCAAGACAATTCAAAATGAAAGGCTTGAGGCGGTACGTGCATAACGAGCGCACCGATCTTATAAGCAAAGTAGAAGAGTACTGGCATGGTTACAGGGTTGCTTACCCAAACAAGTGCCACTGCCAATGGCAGGTTTACACCGCATGCGACAGCAAGTCCGGCAGACATAATCATTTGACTCGGTAGAGGGACAAACGCCATGAATAACCCAACAGCAAACGCACCTGCCGCAGAGCGACGGTTAAGACACCATAAGTTGGGGTTGTACAAAACATTGCCAAAAACCTTCAATGCTTTCTGACGCTTGATCAGCTCATGGTCAGGCATAAATCGTTTTATAAACTTTCTTGGCATAGGAGGAAGCTACTCTCTTGTTTAACACTTGGTTCTTGATTTCCTTCGCTGCGACGATTGTGTCAGCGAGCTTTTGGCCTGTGATACCACATTGGTTTTGGGCACCGTTGATGCTGTTGTTACTTTTAGCATCAACAAAGTATAGCGTTTTCCGGAGTGCAAGGGGGTCAGTTACAGCATTGATACTGGTTATTTGCCTAGGGAATACGATTGAAATACAAACTAATCGATTATTTCAATCAGGACAGAATACTACCATAAATGCGATGGTTGTTAGTCTTTTTAGTAAAAATAGCCATGGTTTTGAAAGTGTAATAGTGGTTAGATCAATTGGTGGTGAAAAATTAATCACCCCTCAGTTGGTTAAGTTGAGGTTATTTACGCCTTTTAAGTTAACGCTTGGTGATAATGTCTACTTGTCGGCTTCAATAACCCCGGTTTTGGGTAAACTTAATGAAGCCGGCTTTGATTTGGAAAGGCATCTGTTCAGTGGGGGAGTGGTGGCTAACGCAACCTACCGAACAGATACAAAATATAGAATTCATTCTAGTACCAGTTTACGTTCTCTGTGGTTTGAAAGCCGTCTGCAAAGGTTAAGTCAGCTAGCGAATACCGATCTTATTATTGCTCTGAGTTTTGGTTATCGAGACCTTATTGAGCCTCAGCGATGGGACTTGCTAAAAAGCAGTGGGCTAATTCACTTGATGGCGATTTCGGGACTCCATGTTGGGATTGCTTTTGGTATCGGCTATCAATTGGGGACGGCCATTCGATTGATATCAGGCTCACTGATCTGGCTGCCCACTCTTTTTGGCCTTGGTTTAGCCTACTTCTATAGTTGGTTTGCAGGATTTACTTTGCCGACACTCAGAGCTCTGGTGATGTGTGTTCTCGCAAGCTATTTTTTGTGGCGAGGTCAAAATGTCAGTTTGATTCGCTATGTGGCATTGAGCTTGTGTGTGGTTCTGTTGATTTGGCCGTTCTCAGCTTTGTCGAGTAGCTTCTGGTTATCCTTTGGTGCATTGGGCGCGGTACTCTATATAACACTAAACGGTAACTTATCGTCTTCAAACTCGACCTTTATCAGCCGATTGTTAAAGCTCATCAAGATTCAGATTATGCTGACATTATTGATTGCTCCCTTTTCGATGCTGTTTTTTAAAGGGGTCAGTCTGATCTCAGTCTTTTACAACTTACTTCTGTTGCCGTGGGTGTCGATAGTGACCATCCCCTTGTTATTCTTAGCGATGTTTCTGAGCTTAATCTCCGAGCTTTTGTTTGCGGTCAATGGTTCTATTGATAGCCTTGCCGAAAAGCTTTGGGTATGGGTCGATCTATCGCTAGCGCCCCTCGTATTTAGTCTCCCTTTCTCCGAACCGTTTTGGCTTCAAGTTGATGATCACACGATCGAAGTATCGGTATTCCTGATCTTATTTTTCGGTTTTGTTAGCCGATACTTGAACTCAAAGCTATCAATATTCGTCATCCTCGTGTTCTTGTTGGGGTGGGAGTTTGGCAAGTTCAAACAAGACAGATTAACCATTGACGTTTTGGATGTCGGGCATGGATTGTCCGTGGTTTTAGAAAAGAACCATCAAGTTGTGGTTTACGATCTTGGCAATGCTTGGCCGGGTGGGTCGATTGTCGAGTCCCTGTTGATTCCTACCTTAAATAATAGAGGTATCAGTCGTATTGATGGGGTAATCGTGAGCCATTTTGATTCTGACCATGCTGGTGGTTATCCGGCGCTACTTGAGAACTATACACCGACGTGGATAAGAGCCAGTCAGAGTGCGAATGAGCCAACACAATCGACGGCTCCAGTTCAGCCGAGCATTCAAGCATGTACTCTTGGAGAAGTGTGGACATGGCAAGGGGTGACTTTTGAAGTGATGTGGCCTCCGAAACGTGTAAAAAGAGCATATAATCCACACTCTTGCGTGGTTCGTATATCGGAGGTTAATGCCAAGTTTTCGATGTTGCTGACGGGGGATATCGAACTTGTGAGTGAGTGGTTGCTTGCTCGCGCAGGAGAGCGTCTCCGTAGTGACGTGATGCTGGTCCCGCATCATGGCAGTAATACATCGTCTATTCGGGCATTTATTGAGACCGTTTCACCTAAATTGGCGATCGCTTCTTTAGCCAAAGGTAATCAATGGGGAATGCCGAGTAAATCGGTTATTGAACGTTATCAAGCTGCGGGAAGTGTTTGGCTTGATACTGGAGAAAGCGGACAAATAACCATCACCCTTGCTCCAGAAGGTTGGCAATATCATACGATTAGAGAACAACAAGGCAGGCAGTGGTATAGGCAGATGCTCCGTAAGGGAGTAGAATAGATAGATTATTGTGAGAAAATTAAGCGATTCTATGTCAACACAAACAGATGAAACTACCTGGGGCACATTTAAAAGGCTTTGGACTTATATTCGACTATATAAAGCTGGCCTTGGTGTTGCGGTAATTGCGCTTATTATAAATGCCGTTTCTGATACTTATATGATTTCCTTACTAAAGCCGTTACTCGATGAAGGCTTTGGTAACGCGGAATCTGATTTTTTACGTACGCTGCCAATCATTATCTTTGGCATGATGTTCATCCGTGGTGCAAGTGGCTTTGTCTCAACCTATTGCTTGAGTTGGGTCTCTGGCAATGTGGTCATGGAAATTCGACGTAAAATTTTTAGTCATTTCATGCATATGCCAGTGTCTTTTTTTGATAAAGAACAGACTGGTGCACTGTTATCTCGAATTACTTATGATTCAGAGCAAGTTTCCGCTGCAACCAGTAAAGCTTTGGTCAGTATTGTTCGTGAAGGGGCTAGCATCATTGGTTTATTGACGCTTATGTTCTGGAATAGCTGGCAGTTATCGTTAGTTCTATTTGCGGTTGCTCCTTTTGTGGCTTGGGCCATTAGTATTGTATCGAAGCGATTTAGAAAAATTTCTAAGAACATGCAAACCAGCATGGGTAATGTTGCATCTTCAGCAGAACAGATGCTCAAAGGTCACAAGGTGGTGCTCACTTACGGTGGTCAAAATCTAGAAAAGCACCGTTTTGATAAAGTTAGCAACCAAATGCGACAACAGAGCATGAAGCTAGTCACGGCTCAAGCTGCAGCTAACCCTGTGATTCAAATGATCGCTTCTATTGCGATTGTTATTGTTCTTTATCTTGCTAGTGTTGACTCTATCAAAGCCGAGTTAACGGCAGGTTCGTTTACGGTTGTGTTCTCAGCGATGTTTGGTTTACTGCGCCCACTGAAATCCTTAACTAACGTAACCTCTGAGTTCCAACGTGGTATGGCGGCGAGCACGACTTTATTTGGTTTGATGGACTTAGATACAGAACAAAACAAAGGTACGTTGAAACCGAAAACCGTGAGTGGTGATGTGGCTGTTAAAGATGTGACGTTTACTTATCAAGGTACCGAGAAACCTGCACTCAATCAGGTGAGTTTTAATATACCGAGTGGTAAGACCGTTGCACTTGTTGGGCGTTCAGGCTCAGGTAAGAGTACCATTGCCAACTTATTTACTCGTTTTTATGACGTAGACTCAGGCTCTATTGAGCTGGATGGTCACGACATTCGTGATTACGAATTGAGGAATCTACGTGAGCATTTTGCCCTTGTTTCTCAAAATGTACACCTGTTCAATGACACTGTGGCAAACAACATTGCCTACGCAGCCGAAGAAAAATATTCTCGTGAACAGATAGAACATGCGGCGAAACTTGCTCACGCCACAGAGTTTATCGAAGGCATGGAAAATGGCATCGATACAATAGTTGGTGAGAATGGTGCAAGCCTATCTGGAGGCCAACGACAACGTATTGCGATTGCCAGGGCGCTATTAAGAGAGGCACCCGTGTTGATTCTTGATGAAGCTACGTCGGCATTGGATACCGAATCTGAAAGAGCGATACAGTCTGCGTTAGAAGTGTTGCAAAAAGATAAGACTGTGTTGGTGATTGCTCACCGACTGTCGACCATCGAGCAAGCTGATGAGATATTAGTGGTTGATGATGGTCGTATTATTGAAAGAGGTGCTCACGACGAGCTGATTAAACGTGATGGCGCTTATGCCCAATTGCATCGAATTCAGTTCAGCGGATAAGATTAGGTTTTGTTGTGATCGAAAAAATTTGGTTTAACAATCATCCGTTAAAGTACCTTCTTTGGCCGCTGTTGTGGCCATTGAGTCTGCTGTTTAAAATGATCAGTACTCAACGTCGTTCAGCTTATCGATCAGGCAAGAAAGAAACCTATCGCCCGCCTTTACCTGTCATTGTTGTTGGTAATATCACCGCTGGCGGTAACGGTAAAACCCCCGTTGTGATCTGGTTGGTTGAGATGTTGCAAGCCAATGGGCTCAATCCTGGGGTGGTTTCTCGAGGGTATGGTGCAAAAGCACCTAATTATCCGTTAGTGTTAAACGAGAATACGCCCGCTGAACATTCGGGGGATGAACCTAGGTTAATTCGCAAGCGAACAGGAGCACCTGTCGCCGTTGATCCTGTTCGTGCAAATGCCGTAAAGGCTTTGCTGAAAGAAGGGGTGAATGTCATTATCACTGATGATGGACTTCAGCATTATGCCCTAGAACGCGATATTGAATTTGCTGTTATCGATGGTGTTAGACGTTTTGGCAGTGAGTGTCTAATTCCTTTAGGTCCATTACGAGAGCCTGTTTCACGCTTAAATGACGTCGATTTTTTGGTGAATAATGGCGGTCAAACGCAAGGGCGAGAGCTTTCAATGTCTTTGTTGCCGAGTGAAGCTGTTAATCTAATGACCGGCCAGAAAAAGCCAGTTGCAGACCTACCAAAGTTGGTGGCTTTTGCTGGTATAGGTCACCCGCCCCGATTTTTTAAAACATTAGAAGATCTTGATGGTGATGTGATTTTCACACAGGGTTTCGCCGACCATCAAGATTTTGACCAAGATGAACTTCATGCCTTAGCAAACAAAGGTATGAACCTGATTATGACAGAAAAAGACGCTGTTAAATGTGAAGACTACGCGCAAGAAAACTGGTGGTATCTTCCAGTTTCAGCGCAGTTTGATGAGCATTCACAACAGCAAATTTTAAAAAGAATAAAAGAGGTTATGGAATACTATGGATCACCGTCTACTTGAGATCGTTGCTTGCCCTGTATGTAAAGGTAAACTCACTTTTGACAAGGATAAGCAAGAGCTTGTTTGTAAAATTGATCGCCTTGCTTACCCAATTAAAGAGGGTATTCCTGTTCTTTTAGAACCTGAAGCTCGCACCGTTTCTATGGATGAGGGCAAGTAATGTCTTATACGGTTGTTATACCTGCAAGATACCAATCGAGTCGTTTACCAGGGAAGCCATTAGCTGATATTGGCGGAAAGCCGATGATTCAATGGGTATACGAACAGTCAATGAAGGCGGGAGCGGATAAGGTTATTATTGCTACTGATGATGCTCGCGTTGAGAAGGCGGCTAACGCATTCGGTGCGACCGTTTGTATGACTTCTCCGAATCATGAATCAGGCACAGAGCGTTTAGCTGAAGTGATTAAAGTGATGAACATTCCGGATGATCATATTATCGTAAATGTTCAAGGTGATGAGCCTCTTATTCCGCCAGTCATTATTAGGCAGGTGGCAAATAATTTGGCAAATAGCACAGCACCGATGGCAACGCTAGGTGTGAAAATTACTCATGCTGATGAAGTGTTTAACCCTAATGCAGTGAAAGTCGTGACCGATAAAGACGGTTATGCACTGTACTTTAGCCGTGCAACCATTCCTTGGGATCGCGATGCTTATGCGAACAATGGTACGGCTGCGGAGTCTCCTTTGCTGCGTCATGTTGGGATCTACGCTTATCGCGCGGGTTTTATCAATACTTACATCAATTGGGAACCAAGTCCCCTTGAGCGTATTGAGTGCCTAGAGCAACTACGAGTGCTGTGGTATGGAGAGAAAATCCATGTCGATGTTGCGGCTGAAGCGCCGGCTGCGGGGGTGGATACGCCAGAAGACTTAGAAGCCGTTCGCGCCATTATCGGTTAAGTTTTTTATCCATCGCATCAACGTTACATAGCCTCGCTTTTTGCGGGGCTTTTTCATGCCGATCGAGAGTATATAATCTTTGTAAGTTGATATCGATTGATATTAGAACGCTTGCGTATTGTTATGCAGCATCAACCCTGAATTATCTGAGAATTACCTCGCTCGACTTTCAATTTTTCTTTATAATATGCCGCCTATAATGTAATGGCGATCGGCTAATACAGAATACAAATTACGACAAAACGTGGAGTAAAAGATGCCTTCTCAAAGCCCAGTGATTACGGTTGATGGACCAAGTGGTGCAGGTAAAGGTACCCTGTGTATGTTACTAGCAGACAAGCTAGGTTTTCATCTTTTAGACTCAGGTGCGATATATCGCGTACTGGCTTTAGCGGCCATTCATCACGGTGTGGATACTGAATCAGAAGACGCCTTGGTACCGCTTGCTACTCATCTCGACGTACAGTTTATTGCTGAAGGTGACTTGGTAAAGGTTATCTTAGAAGGTGAAGATGTGTCTGGTGAACTTCGTAAAGAAGAGACGGGCATGGCGGCTTCAAAAGTTGCAGCCTTACCTCGAGTTCGTGAAGCTCTGCTGCGTCGTCAGCGTGCTTTTAGCACAGCGCCTGGTTTGGTCGCAGACGGTCGTGATATGGGAACCGTTGTATTTAAGGAAGCAGAAGCGAAAATCTTTTTAGATGCCAGTGCTGAAGAGCGTGCTAGCCGCCGCCTTAAACAGTTGCAACAGAAGGGGTTAGATGTTAAATTTGACGACCTTTTGAGCGAGATCCAAGAGCGAGACGACCGAGATCGTAATCGCCCAGTTGCGCCGTTACGCCCAGCTGAGGATGCGCTTGTGCTTGATTCTACCTCGATGAATATCGAACAGGTAGTCGAGAAAGCACTACACTATATTGAATCGAAACTGGCTGGGTAATGTTGCCGAGCTAGTACGAGCGTTGGTCGCAAGGATGATGACTGGCGAATTTATCAACCCCATGCGGTAGGATACCCATGGACGTTTAATAATTGAAGATTAAATAATGACTGAATCTTTTGCTCAACTCTTTGAAGAGTTTCTATCTGAAACTGAATTCCAACAAGGCAGTATCGTTAAAGGTACTGTAGTAGCTATCGAGAACGGTTTCGTTCTTGTAGATGCTGGTCTTAAGTCTGAATCTGCTATCCCAGCTGAACAGTTCAAGAACGCTGCTGGCGAACTTGAAGTTGAAATTGGTGCTGAAGTAGACGTAGCTCTAGACGCTGTTGAAGATGGTTTCGGTGAGACTCAACTTTCTCGTGAGAAAGCTAAGCGTCATGAAGCTTGGATCGTACTTGAGAAAGCTTGTGAAGAAGCTGAAACTGTTGTTGGTATCATCAACGGTAAAGTGAAAGGCGGTTTCACTGTTGAACTTAACGGTATCCGTGCTTTCCTTCCTGGTTCTCTAGTAGACGTACGTCCTATCCGTGACACTGCTCACCTAGAAAACAAAGAGCTAGAGTTCAAAGTAATCAAGCTAGACCAGAAGCGTAACAACGTTGTTGTTTCTCGTCGTGCTGTTATCGAATCTGAAAACAGTGTTGAGCGTGACGAACTTCTTGAAACTCTACAAGAAGGTACTGAAGTTAAAGGTATCGTTAAGAACCTTACTGACTACGGTGCATTCGTTGATCTTGGCGGTGTTGACGGTCTTCTACATATCACAGATATGGCTTGGAAGCGTGTTAAGCACCCATCAGAGATCGTTAACGTTGGTGACGAAATCCTAGTTAAAGTTCTTAAGTTCGATCGTGAGCGCACTCGTGTTTCACTAGGTCTTAAGCAACTTGGCGAAGATCCATGGGTAGCAATCGCTAAACGTTACCCAGAAGGTCACAAACTTTCTGGTCGTGTTACAAACCTAACTGACTACGGCTGCTTCGTTGAAATCGAAGAAGGCGTTGAAGGTCTAGTACACGTTTCTGAAATGGATTGGACTAACAAGAACATCCACCCTTCTAAAGTTGTTAATGTTGGCGACGAAGTTGAGGTTATGGTTCTTGATATCGACGAAGAGCGTCGTCGTATCTCTCTAGGTCTGAAACAGTGTAAAGCTAACCCATGGCAGTCATTTGCAGAAATGCAAGCTAAGGGCGACAAAGTTACTGGTAAGATCAAGTCTATCACTGACTTTGGTATCTTCATCGGTCTAGAAGGCGGTATCGACGGTCTAGTACACCTATCTGACATTTCTTGGAACGCTGCAGGCGAAGAAGCTGTACGTGAATACAAGAAAGGCGACGAAATCTCTGCTGTTGTTCTAGCAGTAGATGCAGAGCGTGAGCGTATTTCTCTTGGCGTTAAGCAAATGGAAAACGACCCGTTCAACGCATACGTTGCTGACAACAAGAAAGGTGTTCTTGTAAACGGTACTGTTACTGCAGTTGACGCGAAAGGCGCTACTATCGAGCTAATCGAAGGCGTTGAAGGTTACATCCGCGCTTCTGAAGTTTCTCGCGACCGTATCGAAGATGCATCTCTAATCTTAAGCGTTGGTGACAGCGTTGAAGCGAAGTTCACTGGTGTAGACCGTAAGAACCGCGTAATCAACCTATCTATCAAAGCTAAAGATGAAGCTGATGAGCAAGAAGCAATGGCTTCACTGAACAAGTCTGAAGAAGGCGCGTTCGGTAACGCAATGGCAGACGCATTCAAAGCTGCTAAAGGCGAATAATAGCTTCTCGTTAAGAGAATTATAGCTATATAGCCAAGAAAGGAGCCTTACGGCTCCTTTTTTTTTGCTTATTTTCCTGATAGGTCTATAATTTCTAAAAAGAAAACCAACGAGGGTACCTATGACTAAGTCTGAATTGATTGAAAGACTGTGCGCTGAGCAAACGCACCTTTCTGCAAAAGAAATTGAAGACGCTGTAAAAGACATTTTAGAGCATATGGCTTCAACACTAGAAAGTGGTGATCGAATCGAAATTCGCGGCTTTGGCAGTTTTTCTCTGCATTACCGTGAACCTCGTGTTGGACGTAACCCAAAAACAGGTGATAAGGTTGAGTTAGAAGGTAAATACGTTCCTCACTTTAAACCAGGTAAAGAGCTACGTGAGCGTGTAAACTCAGGGCTGTAGCCTACTGTTCGGAATCAAGAAAAGCGGCATACTATAATGTATGCCGCTTTTTTATGACCATAATATGGTGGTCTGATTAGTAATTTTCCTGCATAATCGTACAGCTTACTAACTAATGAGTGTGAACTATGAAAGTTATCAAAATTATAAAAATAGTCGCTGTTATCGCCCTTTTCCTAATTGCATTGGCTCTAGGCTCTCAAAACCAAACGACGGTAAACTTTAATTATCTGCTCGCACAGGGTGATTTTCACTTATCAAGTTTATTGGGCGTCGTATTTGTTTCAGGCTTTGCTCTTGCTTGGTTAGTTTTCGGTAACATGCACATGCGATCTCAACTCAAAATTCATCGTTTGAAAAAACAACTTAATAAGCAATCAAAGCAGGTCGCTGCTGATACTAAAGCTTAAAGGCAGTATTGAATGTTAGAGTTACTGTTCTTACTTTTACCTATTGCAGCCGCTTACGGTTGGTATATGGGTAATCGTAATGCTCAGCAAGAAAAACAGAAACAATCACACCAGATCTCCCGTCAGTATGTGATGGGTTTGAACTTATTACTGTCGGACCAATCTGATAAAGCCGTTGATCATTTTATTGAACTGCTTCAAGTTGACAATGAAACCATTGATACGCACTTAGCGTTAGGCAACTTGTTCCGCTCAAGAGGTGAAGTCGACCGTGCTATTCGCATTCACCAAAACCTCATCTCTCGTTCGGGGCTTACCCTCGACCAAAAAAATCTTGCCTTACAACAATTAGCTAAAGACTATATGGCCTCTGGCTTTCTCGACCGTGCTGAAAAAATATTCGAACAACTAGTTGATGAGCCAGATCATAAAGAAGGGGCTTTACGACAACTGGTGGCGATTTATCAGCAAACCCGAGAATGGAGCAAAGCCATTCACTACGGAAATATCCTCGTCAAGCTTGGTAAAAAAAAGGTGAGAATGCGTGCCACAGTGGCGCATTTTTGGTGTGAGCTTGCGATGCAAGAGCAAGCCGGCGGTAACCGCGCTAAAGCGTTTCAACATTTCAAAAAGGCACTTTCGGAAGACCCAAAATGCGTTCGTGCAAGTATTGCTTTAGGCAAGTTTCATTTAGCAAATGAAGATTATCAAAAGACAATTACTTGTTTAGAGGCCGTTCTGGAGCAAGATATTGATTTTATCAGTGAGGTGTTGCCAACCCTTGCTGAGTGTTACCACAAGCTTGGGCAAGAAGCGCAACTTGTTGAATTCCTCAAAGCCTGTATACATAAGAATGCCGGTGTATCCGCGGAATTGATGCTAGCTCAACTCGTTGCTCATCATGAAGATATTGGTTCAGCTCAAGAGCTGTTAACCAAGCAGCTGGTTAAAAACCCAACCATGAAAGGCTTTTATCGACTGATTGATTACCACCTAGCAGAAGCCGAAGAAGGTCGAGCGAAAGAAAGCTTAACCACTCTTCAATCTATGGTCGGTGAGCAATTGAAGGTTAAACCCCACTACCGTTGCCGCAAGTGTGGATTTTCGACACATGCCATGTATTGGCACTGTCCTTCATGTAAAGGGTGGGGGACGATTAAGCCTATTCGTGGGCTTGATGGTGAATAGATTTGTGGTCATTTTACGACCCAATTATTAATTGCAGCTTTCGGGCTGCATTTTTGTGATTGTTATTTATTACCTATTTAGGTGATTAAAAATTTTTAGAAAGTTAACTGCGTTAGGAGATGAAATGAACGACCCAAAAATCATTGTGGCCTTGGATTATGATAACCAAGCGGATGCGTTAGCCTTTGTCGATCGTATTGACCCGGCATCTTGCCGCTTAAAAGTAGGCAAAGAGATGTTTACTTTGTTTGGCCCTGAATTTGTTCGTGAATTACACAAACGTGGTTTCTCTGTATTTTTGGACCTTAAGTTCCACGATATCCCGAACACATGTTCAAAAGCTGTTCGTGCAGCTGCTGAACTGGGTGTTTGGATGGTGAATGTTCACGCTAGTGGCGGTGAGCGCATGATGACGGCTTCTCGCGAAATCTTAGAACCTTATGGCAAAGAGCGTCCACTGTTAATCGGTGTAACGGTACTAACCAGTATGGAGCAATCTGATTTATCGGGTATCGGTCTGGATCTTGAACCACAACAACAGGTGATGCGCTTAGCTTCTCTAACGAAAAACTCAGGTTTAGACGGTGTTGTATGTTCTGCACAAGAGGCTTCTTTGCTTAAAGGTGCACTTGGTCAGGAGTTCAAGCTTGTGACTCCAGGTATTCGTCCTGTTGGCGCGGATGTTGGTGACCAGAAGCGTATCATGACGCCTTCTAAAGCGATTGAATCAGGTTCAGACTACCTTGTTATTGGCCGTCCTATTACGCAAGCGATAGACCCTGCTGCTGTACTTGCAGAGATCAACGGTACGTTAGCTTAAGTCTTCTATATTTAGATTGAGATACAAATAAAGAAGGCTAGCAAATTGCTAGCCTTAATTTTTAGTCTGGATTCGTATTAACGGTACTGCATGTTTAATGTGGAGCTTAAACCGGAGCACCACTATGGAATTTGAAGTCGCTGTCGCTTGAAGTGATGAGATCGGCTTCTACCTGCGCAAAGTGAGCAATACGCTCTGAAATATCTTTGCCTGCGATCTGTTCAGCTAGCTCAAGGTAATCTTGATAGTGACGGGCTTCTGAGCGAAGTAGAGACACGTAAAATTTCTCCATGTCTTCTTCCAAAAAAGGAGCCAGTTTAGCGAATCGTTCACAAGAGCGAGCTTCAATAAACGCGCCGATGATAAGTTTATCAACCAGAGCATCGGGTTCGTAAGTCTTAACTTGCTTGATCAAGCCTTTAGCGTAACGACCCGCCTCGATTGGTTGGTAAGCCACACCTTTCTTTACCATTAATTCCATGACTTGATAAAAGTGATGCAACTCTTCTTTAATGAGTAGCACCATTTTATCAATCAGGTCTGCACCGTAATTACAGCCTTCTTTTGCTGTAATTTGCTTCGATACGTTACTTTTACCACGCAGTGACTCTAAGTCGCCGATACGACGATATGCAAATTGCTCGTAGGGTAAAATCCACTCATTCAGTTGTTTCGCACTTTCTTTATCAACGGCATATTTACGGATTAGGAATAAAGCACTTTGTGCAGCTTTCAGCTCGCAAAGCATGTGATCACGTAGAATGATGTGAAGGTTTTCAGGTTTCTTAGCTTTGTCTATCCATGAATCTGGTGTTTCAGCTTTAAGAAAAGAGTGTATTGGTGCTAATAATTCTTGATACATGGGCGGGGCAAGTTTGTTGATAATGCGGGATTTTATCACAGCTCATAGGATCTCCCTATACGGAGAAAGGAAATTCACTCGCAACAAAAAAGCCGACCATTTAATGCAAATGAAGCGGCCTTGTTATATTCAGGGTCTAGACCGTTACCATTTCTTCTTCTGACCGAAGAGAGCATCCATGTCGTCGTCACGCTCTTTAGATTCAATTTGCTGTAAATCATGTGCATTTTTATCTTGGCGTTTCTGATCAAGGTCGTTGAGCATCTGCTGAAGCTTTCCTTTTGCTTGAGTAGAGTATGCATCGTTTTTGGTTGCTAATGCATCAATGCCTTTACGCAATAACTGAATGGCCGTTCCCGGCTGCCCGCGAGAGATCGAGTCATTTGCACGTTTGATAACATTTTCGATGTTGATACGAATCTGAATTGTTTCTAGACGAGCGTTCTCAACCACAAAAGATTGAGTTTCAAAGCGGCCTTTATTGTGTTCGTTGCGTACTGTTTCGCGTAGGCGTTTCACTAGCTTAAGCATCATGATTGCCTGCTTATCACTGCTAGGAACACGGAACGAGGTACTTTCACCACCTTGGTAGTTCTCTTTCAGCTGAGTGATTTGCTGCTTCACGCTTTCAATTCGTTGGGCGAGCTGCTTATTTTTAGGATCGAGTTGATGCATGTTTTCTAATGCATCAAGAATTCTATTGTTTAAGCATACAAGAAGATCTTGACTAAAAGGCATGTGATGCGCATTGCCAATCAGCTCTTCTGTTCCATCGATAATGGTTAGATAACGAGATGCTTCCTGTTTCTTCGCTGTTTCTACCTTAACTTTGTATTGAAGCATGATGTTGTAACCCAAAACCAACACCAAAAGAACGGCGACTAAGGCAATTATTAAACCAATATTCATATATTTGTGTCTACTTGTTATTTTCTAAAGCTAACAGGAGAGAATACACGATTCCATTGTGTATAGGCACTCGTAAATTACAATAACTGATTATCTCTTGTTAAGCGCAATCAGCAATCAAAATTTGCTAACTAATCTATGAGAATGAGGAGTGAGTAGCAAAGAGATACTGATATTCTAGTTTGTTGGGTTATAAAAACTCAATTTATCTGTCATTTTAATGTTTGAAGCGTTATAACTATTAATTATATTACACGAGACTATAGCGCTTTCTTTGCAAATAACTTAGCACTGAAACGAGTAAAGGATTACGAGGTTAAATATGAAGCTACAGCAATTGAAGTACATTGTTGAGGTTGTAAACCATAACCTAAATGTTTCTGCAACGGCAGAGAGTTTATACACTTCTCAGCCTGGCATTAGTAAACAAGTTCGATTACTAGAAGACGAATTAGGTATTCAGATTTTTGAACGCAGCGGTAAGCATTTAACGCAAGTAACCCCAGCGGGTGAAGATATCATTCGGATTTCTCAAGAGATCTTGGCTCGTGTTGAGAGTATTAAAGCTGTTGCCGGTGAGTATACTCATCCTGAGATGGGTACATTGAATATTTCAACGACTCACACACAAGCTCGTTATGCACTCCCTGATGTCATTAAGGGCTTCACAGCGCGTTACCCAAAAGTATCACTTCATATGCACCAAGGCACACCTAGCCAAATGTCAGAAGCCGTTGCTAAAGGGACCGCGAATTTTGCGATTGCCACGGAAGCACTTCACCTCTATCAAGATGCTATTATGCTGCCTTGTTATCACTGGAATCGTTCTATAGTTGTGACACAAGATCACCCTCTGGCACAAAAACGTAATATTACGATTGAAGATCTTGCCGCTTATTCTCTTGTTACCTATGTCTTTGGGTTTACGGGCCGTTCTGAATTAGATACCGCCTTCAATAAAGTGGGTTTGACACCTCGTGTGGTATTCACTGC
The DNA here is from genome assembly GCF_024347295.1 of Vibrio artabrorum. Lineage (NCBI taxonomy): Bacteria > Pseudomonadati > Pseudomonadota > Gammaproteobacteria > Vibrionales > Vibrionaceae > Vibrio > Vibrio artabrorum. Next base: position 1,100,870 of record NZ_AP025458.1, read on the forward strand.
AACGGATGCGGATGTCATTAAAACTTACGTTCGTATGGGTATTGGCGTCGGGGTAATCGCCAGTATGGCCATTGACCAAGAACAAGATTCTGATTTGGTTGCTATCGATGCTAGCCATTTATTTGGTGCAAGCACCACGAGTATTGGCTTCAGAAAAGGCACTTTCTTGCGTTCTTATATGTTTGACTTTATGGAACGTTTTGCCCCTCATTTGACTCGTCCAGTTGTGGAGCAAGCTATTTCTCTTAAATCAAATGATGAGATAGAAGCCATGTTTAAAGATATTGAACTGCCGGTTCGATAGGCCTCAACCTTGCTTACCTAAGTTGCTCTTCTGCCTGTTATACGTTTCTAGGCGATTTTTCGTTATGACTTAACTTACTGATAAAACGCGACTCCTTTTTGGGGTCGCTCTTTTGCTGTCGCATCTTTCTATTTTTGCCTCTTGCCCCTACAATCCACGTACGATAGGGGGAAGCATGTATTCACGATTTACAATACTCGATTTATTTTTGTTAGAGCACCAAGCTTATTGGCGGTCAGAGCCTTTCCACCTGTGTCAAACCCAACAGCAGCCATGGAAAAAGATCAATCGCCCGCTCGTTGATTGGTTAGATAGTTTAAATAAGGAAAACATTCAAACTCTAAAAGATCAGCCCCAACTTTTGGTTGAGGAATTGACTCGCTTCTTTCCTCAATTAGATACGGCTAAGCAAACTGTCCAGTTCGAAAGGACGGCTCTGATAGGGTTAGATCTTCCACGTAGTACTGCTGATGGTGTTCCCGGGAGAAAGTTACAACAAATTATGGCGATGGGAGAGGCGGCCCTTGAACATCACCAGGGTAAAGAGTGGCTCGAGTGGTGTGCTGGTAAGGGCTTTCTTGGCAGAATTCTATCTCAACAATCGAACCAAAAAGTCACCAGCTTTGAGTGGCAGCAATCGTTATGTGAGAGTGGGCAAAAAATTGCTGATGACCACCAGTTAAAGATGAACTTTGTACAAGGTGATGCGTTTTCAGATGACGCTGATGACGTGTTTAACTCAAACCAACATGCGGTTGCTCTTCATGCCTGTGGTGACCTTCATGTCGAGTTAGTTAAAAAGTGTGTCACACACGGGCTTCCTGCTGTGACGATTTCCCCTTGCTGTTACCATCTCATTCGTGATGAAACCTATCAACCTATGTCATCCGTCGCGAAAAACTCGACACTAACATTAAGTCGGAGTGACTTAAGAATCCCACTTCAAGAAACCGTCACTGGCGGTGAAAGAGTAAAGAGACATCGTCAGTTAGAGATGAGCTATCGTTTGGGTTTTAGCCAACTGCTTAAGGTTGAACTTCATATTGACGAATATATTCCTGTACCGAGCATTAGAAAATCAGAGTTAGCTGGGGGTTTTGAATCATTCTGCCGCTGGGCAGTTGAAGTAAAAGAAATATCGTTGGGAGCAGACGTTGATTTTGAATTCTATTTAGCCCAAGGCGAGAAGCTTTTCTGGGAAATGGAAAAACTGAGTTTGGTTCAACAGGCCTTTCGACGACCGTTAGAGGTTTGGTTGGCTTTGGATCGCGCAATTTATCTACAAGAACAAGGCTATGAAGTATCAATTGAAGCATTTTGTGAGCGCAGTGTGACCCCTCGAAACTTGTTAATTCATGGAACCAAGATTGAAGGCTAAATTGAAACAGAGCGAATGATCGTAGAATAGAGCTCGTTAAGGATAGCTTGCGGTCGATCGTATTGGCGAGATTAAAAAGCCAGTTCGACTTGTGGGTCTGTACTGGCTTTTTAGCTTGCGAGTCGTATTTATTGAATGCCATTCAGAGGTTCATGGCCTCCAAATAGGCGGTTCTATAAATGACGAGCTGGGCAAACGTAATTAGTTAAACATTGCAATAGCGTTCGCTGGCTCTACGTATTCGAGGTTAAAGCTTTCCGCAACTTCTTTACAAGTCACTTTACCGTGGATGACGTTTAGACCTTCAAGGAAGCCTTTATCCGATAGAAGTGCTTCGCGGTAACCTTTGTTCGCCAGCTTAACAATATATGGTAGTGTTGCATTGTTCAGCGCGTAAGTTGAGGTACGAGCAACGGCACCTGGCATGTTAGCAACACAGTAATGAACGACGTCATCAACGATGTAAGTTGGATCGGCGTGAGTGGTTGCGTGTGAAGTCTCGAAGCAACCGCCTTGGTCGATTGCAACATCAACAACAGCTGAGCCAGGTTTCATTCTAGCAATGTGTTCTTTGGTAACCAATTTGGGAGCGGCAGCACCAGGGATGAGTACAGCACCAATGACTAGGTCTGCCTCTAGCACATGCTTCTCAATCGCATCTTCAGTAGAATAAACCACTTTAGCGCGACCTTGGAATTCTTCATCAAGACGACGCAGTGTGTCTACGTTACGATCAAGAATAGTGACATCTGCGCGAAGGCCAACGGCCATACGTGCTGCGTTAGCACCAACCACACCACCGCCAACAACAACAACTTTCGCAGGTTCAACACCTGGAACACCGCCGAGAAGAAGACCGCAACCACCGTTAGACTTCTCTAATGTTTGTGCACCTGCTTGAATAGACATGCGACCAGCCACCTCAGACATTGGTGCTAATAGTGGCAAGCGACCCATATTATCTGTTACAGTCTCATAGGCTACGCAGACAGCTTTGCTCTTGATAAGCTCTTCAGTTTGTGGAAAATCTGGTGCAAGGTGTAAATAAGTAAATAATATTTGCCCTTCGCGAAGCATAGCTCGCTCGACAGCTTGAGGTTCTTTAACCTTTACAATCATCTCTGCTTTCGCAAAAACGTCAGCAGCAGTAGGAAGAATGGATGCGCCTACAGCGATGTAATCATCGTCTGAAAAACCGATACCAGTACCGGCATTGGTTTCGACAAAAACTTGGTGACTATGTGAGATTAGTTCTCTCACACTAGCAGGGGTCATACCAACGCGGTATTCGTGGTTCTTGATTTCCTTAGGTACGCCAATGATCATCCTGACTCCTTATCATATTATGGTTGTTTTATCTATTTGTAGGGTAATTCTGTCGAATTAATATCTAGTATAGATAGGTTTAAGTAAAATTTGATGCTGAATATTGAAAAGTTGTAGTATATTTTTTTGCAAGGAAGTAATAAGGTGGAATAAAAAATGGCAGACAATTATAAGAAGCCGTCCAAGGAACTAGATCGTATTGACCGCAACATTCTTAATGAGTTGCAAAAAGACGGTCGTATCTCAAACGTTGAACTCTCAAAACGAGTCGGACTTTCTCCAACTCCATGTCTTGAGCGTGTTCGTCGTTTAGAACGTCAAGGTTACATTACTGGGTACACAGCCTTACTGAACCCACAGTACCTTGATGCTTCACTGTTAGTGTTTGTTGAAATTACATTGAACCGTGGTGCGCCAGATGTGTTTGAACAATTCAACACTGCGGTGCAGAAACTGGATGACATCCAAGAGTGTCATTTAGTGTCGGGTGATTTTGACTATCTTCTAAAAACACGTGTATCGGATATGGGTGCTTACCGTAAGTTGCTTGGTGACACGTTACTGCGTCTACCAGGCGTAAACGACACTCGAACTTACGTTGTAATGGAAGAAGTGAAACAATCTAATCAACTTGTGATTAAAACTCGTTAACCTCGGTTGGTGAAAATGAAAGAAAGCGGACATTTGTTCCGCTTTCTTGCTTTCTGGAATTGGGTTTTTCTGTTTGATATGGTTAAATCACCAGTGGTTTCATAGAAATGAGAGGGCTGGACCTCTCGTAACATTTTTATTTCGTTCAATTATTAAGTTGGTTTATGTTCAAGCACAGCAGTAATAAAGTAGAAACAATCATTAAAACGAGTGAAGAGCCTCAGTCTCCTCGTTTGAACGGTTCTCAACGTCTCAAAGAGTGCAGCCTGATTTTGGGTGTTCTCTTCTCTATTCTACTTGCCGTTGCGTTATTCACTTTTAACCCTGCGGATCCATCATGGTCGCAAACGGCATGGGGTGGGGATATTCAAAATGCAGGTGGTTACTTAGGTGCATGGTTGGCGGATACGCTTTTCTTTGTGTTTGGCTCTCTGGCCTATCCACTGCCGATCCTCGTGACGGTTGCCGCTTGGGTTCTGTTCCGCAAACGTAATGAAGACGAGCCGATCGATTTTATGCTGTGGGGCACTCGCTTACTTGGTTTGACCGTCCTTATTCTTACTAGTTGCGGTTTAGCCGACATCAACTTTGATGATATTTGGTACTTTTCGTCAGGCGGTGTGGTTGGTGACGTACTATCGAGTCTTGCACTTCCCATATTAAATCTTCTTGGCAGTACGTTAGTTCTTCTTTTCTTGTGGGGGGCTGGCTTTACTCTACTTACGGGTATTTCTTGGTTAAGCATCGTTGACTGGTTGGGTGAATGTGCTATCCAACTCTTTACGTCAGTTGTTAATAAAATCCGTAGACAAGATCAAGAGTTGATCGAACCTGAACTAAAAGAATCTGCAGACCGAGCTCTTCCCGCGATAGAAAACTATGCCGATGTAACAGAAGAGAAAAAAGAAGTGGAGCAAGAGCAATGGGATCCAGCGATGAGTTTCTCTGCGACCAATGAATCTTCGGATGCAGCAGTCGATGTATTAGACAATGGTCATGAACCCTCTAAGCGCCAATACAATATTCACATGCCTGTCGATACTCAGGTTAAGCAAGATGTTTTGGTTCAACCAGAACCAGAACTTGAACCAGAACGTGTCGCTGACCCTATGCCTTCAGCACCAATCTACCATGCACCTGAAGAAACCTTACAAGAAGGTGTTGAGCGTTCAAAACAGTTGAATGCAACGATAGAACAACTAGAAAATGCAGCAATATATGACAATGATCTCGCAGAGCAAAGTCAGAGTGATCCTCACGAACCTCAAGTCACACCACAACCATATGTGCAGACTGAGCAACCGGGAATGCCCGTTGATTTTGACAGCGTTGAGTCAACAGGAGAGGGGATTCCAGAACAGAATAGCGAGCTTGATTCGCAAGATGTTCAACCCGAGTCTCTGTATGCTTCACCTTTAGGTGAGTCAGAGTTCACTGTCGAAGGGGATTTCTCTGCACAATCTTCACCGTTTGATGTCGCGGAAGAGCAAAGCGATGAACAAGGTTCAGATCTTGAATTCGAACAGACTCAAGATGAGTTAACGAACGCAGCATTAACCAACGAGTCGTTTGAGTCCTTCTCATCTCAAGAAGAACATTCAGAGCCTGAGCAGCTAACAGCGCAGAGCTTAGAATCAGACGTTGACCTTCCTTGGGAAGAGGTAGCGGAAGAAGAGGCTGTGCATCCAGACCAAGATGTTGCGGCATTCCAGAACCTTGTTTCTGAAGCTCAAGCGAATATGGCAGCGACACAAAATCCGTTTTTAGTTCAGCAAGATGTTAATTTACCGAAACCAGCGGAACCACTGCCTACGCTTGAACTGCTGTTCCGTCCTGAAAAACGTGAAACCTTCATTGATCGTGATGCGCTAGAGGCCATCGCTCGTTTGGTTGAATCGAAATTAGCCGATTACAAAATCAAGGCCGATGTGGTTGATATTTTCCCTGGCCCAGTGATCACTCGATTCGAGCTCGATCTGGCTCCCGGAGTGAAAGTCAGCCGTATCTCTGGCCTTTCTATGGATTTAGCGCGTTCACTTTCTGCATTGGCAGTACGTGTCGTAGAGGTGATACCGGGTAAACCTTATGTGGGCTTAGAGCTGCCGAATATGAGTCGTCAAACGGTATTCTTCTCAGATGTGGTTGCTAGCCCTCAGTTCCAAGAAGCAAAATCACCAACGACAGTGGTTCTCGGACAAGACATCGCTGGTGAAGCTGTGATTGCTGATCTATCGAAAATGCCTCACGTTCTGGTTGCAGGTACAACCGGTTCTGGTAAGTCAGTCGGTGTAAACGTAATGATTCTGAGTATGCTTTACAAAGCATCACCGGAAGATGTTCGATTTATCATGATCGACCCGAAAATGCTTGAGCTATCGATTTATGAGGGGATACCACATCTATTGTCTGAAGTGGTGACTGACATGAAAGATGCATCGAACGCCCTTCGTTGGTGTGTCGGCGAAATGGAACGTCGCTATAAACTGATGTCAGCGCTGGGTGTTCGTAACATTAAGGGCTATAACGATAAGCTTAAGATGGCGGCAGATGCGGGCCACCCAATTCACGATCCTCTTTGGAAACCGGGTGACAGCATGGACCCTGAAGCGCCACTGCTTGAAAAACTGCCTTACATCGTAGTTATCGTTGATGAATTTGCTGACCTGATTATGGTGGTCGGTAAGAAGGTCGAAGAGCTGATTGCCCGTTTGGCACAAAAAGCACGTGCGGCGGGTGTACACTTAATTCTCGCGACGCAACGTCCGTCCGTCGATGTCATTACCGGTCTTATTAAAGCTAATATTCCAACCCGTGTGGCCTTTACCGTATCAACCAAAACGGACTCTCGTACTATTCTTGACCAAGGTGGTGCGGAATCATTGTTGGGTATGGGTGATATGCTTTACTTGCCGCCGGGTTCTAGTCATACAACGCGTGTTCACGGTGCTTTTGCATCGGATGATGATGTGCACGCTGTGGTGAATAACTGGAAGGCGCGTGGCAAACCAAACTATATAGATGAGATCACTAACGGTGAACAAACCCCAGAAACCTTGCTTCCGGGTGAGAAGATGGAAGGTGATGAAGAGGTTGATCCTCTGTTTGATCAAGTGGTAGAACACGTGGTGCATTCACGTCGTGGTTCAGTCTCCGGCGTACAACGTCGATTCAAAATTGGCTACAACCGTGCCGCACGAATTGTCGAGCAACTTGAAGCTCAAGGTATTGTCAGTGCTCCGGGGCATAACGGTAACCGTGAAGTTTTGGCGCCTGCGCCACCCAAAGATCAGTTCTAGTAGGAACTGATTTCCATTAAGTCGGTCAAATCGAAAATATGACCGACTTATGTTCTAACAGGATTATTGATGAAAAAAGTATTCGCACTTTTATTTATGAGCTTCTCAGTGTTTGCTTCTCCGAAAGAAGAGTTGAGTAGCCGTTTGGCATTAAACGCAGGCTTTAGCGCTGACTTTAAACAAGTCGTAACCAGCCCTGATGGTGATGTCGTTATGGAAGGTCAGGGCACGGTAGAGATTGCACGCCCAAGTTTATTTCGTTGGGAAACGACTCTTCCGGATGAAAACTTGTTAGTATCTGATGGTCAAAGCTTGTGGTATTACAGCCCGTTCATTGAGCAAGTCAGTATTTACTGGCAAGAGCAGGCCACATCTCAAACACCGTTTGTTCTGCTGACGCGAAATAAAGAAAGTGATTGGGATAATTACACTGTGTCGCAAGCGGGTGATCAATTTACCTTAACACCAACGGCTGTCGATTCTAATCAGGGTGACTTCCAGATTAAGATCACTGACAAGGGCATTGTTGAGGGCTTTAATGTGATTGAGCAAGATGGTCAAATAGGTGCATTTACCTTTAGCAATGTTGACTTAGGTAAACCCGCGACCAATCGTTTTACTTTTGTGGTTCCGAAAGGTGTCGAGGTCGACGACCAAAGAAACTGATCCAAATGAGTCGATCGTTGGATCGTAAGTCGATAGGCGTTAATGCCATCAACGAATCAAGAGATTGCAATTGAGTAATTACAGCTTAGATTTTGCAGGGGACGAAGATTTTCGTCCCCTTGCTGCTCGTATGAGGCCTGAAACGGTCGAACAGTACATAGGTCAGCAGCATATATTAGGCCCAGGTAAACCACTTCGCAGAGCATTGGAAGCGGGCCATATTCACTCGATGATTTTATGGGGGCCTCCGGGCACCGGCAAAACCACGTTAGCGGAAGTGGCAGCAAACTATGCTAATGCAGAAGTTGAACGCGTATCGGCGGTAACTTCGGGCGTAAAAGACATTCGTATTGCGATTGAAAAAGCGCGTGAGAACAAGCAAGCAGGGCGCAGAACCATCCTGTTTGTAGACGAAGTCCATCGCTTTAACAAAAGTCAGCAAGATGCTTTTCTGCCTCATATCGAAGATGGCACCGTGACCTTTATTGGTGCGACGACAGAAAACCCTTCTTTTGAATTGAACAACGCTTTGTTGTCACGTGCGCGTGTCTACAAACTGACGTCCCTGAATACCGATGATATCTCACTCGTGATTCGCCAAGCGATTGAAGATAAGCAACGCGGGTTAGGTGATGTGTCGGCTGATTTTGCTGATAATGTCTTAGATCGCCTCGCTGAACTGGTTAATGGTGACGCGCGTATGTCGCTCAACTATCTTGAGCTTTTATATGACATGGCAGAAGACAACGATAAAGGCGAGAAGGCGATAACTTTGCAGTTGCTGGCTGAAGTGGCTGGTGAGAAAGTCGCTCGCTTCGATAATAAGGGCGATATTTGGTACGACCTAATATCGGCGGTTCATAAGTCAATTCGTGGCTCAAACCCGGATGCGGCCTTGTACTGGTCTGCGCGAATGATTGCTGCTGGCTGCGATCCTTTGTATATCGTAAGGCGTTTGCTGGCGATTGCTTCTGAAGATATCGGTAACGCTGACCCTCGTGCCATGCAGGTCGCGATGTCGGCTTGGGATTGCTTCACGCGGATTGGCCCTGCTGAAGGGGAGCGTGCGATTGCACAGGCGGTAGTCTATCTCGCGTGTGCACCAAAGAGTAATGCGGTTTACACCGCGTGGAAGCAAGCCCTAACAGATGCGCACAACCTTCCTGAATATGAAGTCCCTCATCATTTACGAAATGCACCGACAACTTTGATGAAGGACATGGGCTACGGGCAAGAATACCGTTATGCTCATGATGAACCAGGAGCCTACGCGGCGGGGGAAAAATATCTCCCTCCTGAAATGGGAGAGAAGCAATACTATTTCCCAACAAAACGAGGCTTAGAGACCAAAATAGGTGAGAAACTAGATTATCTGGCGGATTTGGACGCAAAAAGCCCACAAAAACGCTATGAAAAGTAGTCTTTTTTGGATATCGTTACCTAGTCATAAAATTTCAATTAAATCGTTATAAATTGGTCGAAATAGCACCAGTTTTAGGGGTTTAGCAGTGATTCAGTAGCAAACTACTGAATATTCAAATAACTAAAGCATAGGATTAGCAATGCTGGATTCTAAATTACTTCGAGCTGAGCTGGATGAAACAGCGGCAAAATTAGCACGTCGAGGCTTCACCCTTGATGTAGAGACAATTCGTGAACTTGAAGAAAAACGTAAGTCCCTTCAGATGAAAACTGAAGAGCTACAAGCGTTACGTAACTCTCGATCGAAGTCCATTGGTCAAGCGAAAGCAAAAGGCGACCATGAAGAAGCTGAGCGTATCCTTGCAGAAGTAGGCAACTTAGGCGCAGAACTAGACCAAGCTAAAGTAGCATTGGCTGATCTTCAATCTGAGCTAGAAACGATCACCATGTCGATTCCTAACCTACCGGATGCAGAAGTGCCAGATGGTAAAGATGAAGACGACAACGTAGAAGTTTCTCGTTGGGGGCAACCTAAGACTTACGATTTTGAAGTGAAAGATCACGTCGATCTTGGCGAAATGTCTGGCGGTCTTGATTTTGCTAGCGCAGTTAAAATCTCGGGTTCTCGTTTCATCGTGATGAAAGGCAAATTTGCACGCCTACACCGTGCTATTGCTCAGTTCATGCTGGACCTTCACACTGATGAGCACGGCTACACTGAAATGTACGTACCGTACCTAGTGAATCACGATAGCCTTTACGGTACTGGTCAACTTCCTAAGTTCGGCGAAGACTTGTTCCACACAAGCCCACTAACTGAGCAAGTCAGTGACGTACCTCTTAAGACGCTATCGCTTATCCCTACTGCGGAAGTACCGGTAACGAACATGGTTCGTGACACGATTACTGATGAAGCTGAACTGCCACTTAAGATGACAGCTCACACGCCATGTTTCCGTTCTGAAGCGGGTTCTTATGGTCGTGACACTCGTGGTCTTATCCGTATGCACCAATTCGACAAAGTTGAATTAGTACAAATCACTAAACCAGAAGACTCAATGGCAGCGCTTGAAGAGCTAACGGGTCACGCTGAGAAAGTACTTCAACTTCTAGAGCTTCCTTACCGTAAAGTGATTCTATGTACAGGTGACATGGGCTTCGGCTCTGCGAAAACTTACGACTTAGAAGTATGGGTTCCAGCACAAGAGACTTACCGTGAAATTTCTTCTTGTTCAAACATGTGGGATTTCCAAGCGCGTCGTATGCAAGCTCGTTTCCGTCGTAAAGGCGAAAAGAAACCTGAACTTGTGCACACACTAAACGGTTCTGGTCTTGCTGTGGGTCGTACTATGGTTGCTATCCTTGAAAACAACCAAGAAGCTGACGGCCGTATTGCTATCCCAGCAGTACTTCAGCCATATATGGGCGGATTAACGCACATCGGTTAATTATCACGTCTAACGTGAATCATGATTTAGAAGCCCAGCTATATGCTGGGCTTTTTTATATCGGTATTAATGTTCTATCTTCTTAAATCAATATATCTAATCGGCACCTTAGCGCCAGTTTGATTTTAGAGTTCAACTATCTGCAATAGTTTGAAAACACTCTGGTGTGCACAGTGCTGTGTCGATGGCATTGACGAGTGCAAGGATTTCTTCTGGGTTTGAGATAAAGGGAGGCATCATATAAATCAACTTACCAAACGGACGGATCCAAACGCCTTGCTCTACAAAGTGAGCTTGAATGGCTTCCATATCGACGGGTATGTGAGTTTCAACGACGCCAATCGCGCCTAACCAACGCACGTCTTTAACCAGTTCATGTTCTCGCAACGGTGGTAACAACTCAGAAAAGAGCTGTTCAATCTGTTGAGTCTGATTTTTCCAATGGCCTTGCTCGATGATGGATAAACTTGCCGCACCGACTGCGCAAGCCAATGGGTTGCCCATAAAGGTTGGCCCGTGCATAAAGCAGCCTGCTTCACCGCCACATACCGTGTCAGCAACTTCTTTACTCGCAAGCGTCGCTGACAATGTCATATAGCCACCAGTTAAAGCTTTGCCTACGCATAATATGTCCGGTTGAACATCGGCATGCTCACAAGCGAACAGTTTCCCTGTGCGGCCAAATCCGGTCGCAATCTCATCCAAGATCAGCAATACGTTGAATTCATCACACAGCAAGCGAACTTGTTTTAGGAACTCAGGGTGGTAGATGCGCATGCCGCCAGCCCCTTGAACGATAGGCTCTAAGATCACCGCAGCGACCTCTTGATGGTGTGCTGCCAGCTTTTCTCGAAAACTATCGATGTCACTTGAGTTCCACTCATCCCAAAAGCCTGTTTTTGGCGAATCAGCGAAAATATGTTCCGGCAAAAAGCCTTTGTAGAGGCTGTGCATCGAGTTGTCAGGGTCGGTCACTGACATCGCCGCAAAGGTATCACCGTGGTAGCCATCTCTTAGTGTGAGGAACTTTGAACGAGGTTGTCCTTTAGCGTGCCAATATTGCAGTGCCATCTTGAGGCTAACCTCTACGGCGACTGAACCTGAATCGGCCAAAAATACATGCTCAAGATTACTTGGCGCGAGATTCAAAAGCTTCTTACATAGATCGATAGCGGGTTGGTGGGTGATGCCACCAAACATAACGTGTGAAACCTTATCGATTTGGCTGTGAGCTGCAGCATTTAGCTCAGGGTGATTGTAGCCGTGGATGGTTGACCACCAAGATGACATACCATCAATAATTCGTTTTCCGCCTTCTAATTCTAGGTAAACACCGTCTGCGTTGGTGACTGGATAGCAGGTCAGAGGTGTTAACGTTGATGTGTAGGGATGCCAGATATGCTGGCGATCAAAGGCGAGATCCATAGTAACTTCCATTCTTGGTGTGATTAAAAAATAATCAGATGTAAACTTTTGATATTATCAATGTGTTGACAGTCTAAAGCTTGTCGGTAGACTAGCCAAGCATAAATGCAATCTCTATTGATAGAGATGAAACATCAAATAATAAAAAAGGATCGACACGTGGAAGTTCGTCATGACTGGACAGTCGCTGAAGTAACAGCGCTGCTTGAAAAACCGTTTATGGATTTAATGTTTGAAGCTCAAGTGGTTCATAGACAGTACCAAGAGCACAACCACGTGCAGGTGAGTACGCTTCTATCGATTAAGACCGGTGCTTGCCCTGAAGATTGTAAGTACTGCCCTCAAAGTGCTCACTACCGAACGGATGTTAACAAAGAACGTTTGATGGAAGTTGAGCGTGTTTTGGATGCGGCGCAAAAAGCGAAGAACGCAGGCTCGACTCGCTTCTGTATGGGGGCGGCGTGGAAAAATCCGAAAGAACGCGATATGCCTCACCTGACTGACATGATCAAAGGTGTGAAAGAGATGGGTTTAGAAACTTGTATGACATTAGGTATGTTAACGCCAGAGCAAGCCGGCGAGCTAGCGGATGCAGGTTTGGATTACTACAACCACAATCTTGATACGTCTCCGGAATTTTACGGCAGCATCATCACCACTCGTACTTACCAAGATCGTTTAGATACGCTATCTCACGTGCGTGATGCCGGTATGAAGATCTGTTCTGGTGGCATTATTGGTATGGGCGAAAGTACCAATGACCGTGCAGGCCTGCTAGTAGAGCTAGCGAACCTTCCGGTACACCCTGAGAGTGTGCCAATCAACATGCTCGTGAAAGTGAAAGGCACACCGATGGAAAACGTCGATGATGTTGAATCTTTTGACTTCATTAAGTTGATTGCGATTGCTCGTATCATGATGCCAATGTCTGCGGTTCGTCTATCTGCAGGTCGCGAGAATATGAATGAACAGATGCAAGCGATGTGCTTCATGGCTGGCGCGAACTCTATCTTCTACGGTTGTAAGTTACTGACTACGCCAAACCCAGATGAAGACACGGATATGCAGCTGTTTAAGAAGTTAGGTATCAACAGCCAACAAGTGGCTCAGAAGCCGGATGAAATTCAAGAAAACGAACTGTTAGATCAAGTGGTGGAGCGCGTTGCTGCTCGTCCAACGAAAGATGACATGTTTTACGATGCCACTGTTTAAATCTCGTATTAAAACAGCGCTTGCGCATCGCCGTGAGCAAGGGCTAACTCGTCAACTCAAGGTACTCGAAAACAGTAATGGTTCTTTGCTTACTTGCGCAGGTTCTCGCTTCATTAATTTTTCGAGTAATGATTACTTAGGCTTGGCGAACGATCCTGAATTGGTGGAGGCGTGGCAAGCAGGACTTTCTCAATATGGTGCTGGCAGTGCAGCATCGCCATTGGTCACGGGGTTTAGTGCTGCCCATCGAAATTTAGAAGCTCAGCTGTGTGAATGGTTGGGCTTTGAACGTGCCATTCTCTTTAGCTCTGGCTTCAGTGCGAACCAAGCCTTGTTGTTTTCTCTGCTTGAAAAAGACGACGCTCTGCTGCAAGACAAGCTTAATCACGCCTCTTTGATGGAAGCGGGGATGCTTTGTCCTGCAACCATGAAACGCTTTAAGCACAATGATACGCAGCACCTAGAATCGTTATTAGGTCGGTCTTCACAGTCTCTAGTCGTCACTGAAGGCGTATTCAGCATGGATGGTGACCAAGCGCCTCTCGAACATATCTCTAGCCTGACTAATCAATACGATAGTTGGCTGGTGGTAGATGATGCTCATGGTATCGGTGTGCTCGGTGAGCAAGGGGCAGGGAGCTGCGATGCGGCACAAATCTCACCTGATCTCTTGGTGGTGACCTTTGGTAAAGCATTTGGCCTTTCTGGTGCAGCGATCCTTTGTTCGTCTGAGGTCGGTGACTACTTAACTCAGTTCGCTCGTCATCATGTGTATTCGACGGCGATGCCTCCTTCACAAGCTGTAGCTTTGTCCCATGCGTGTCTGATGCTTCAAAAGCAAGAATGGCGTCGTGAGAAGCTTGCTGAACTGGGGGCTCTCTATGCAGAGCAGATGAGCGGCTTGAAAGGCTTTGTGGATACTCAGACTCCGATTAAGCCATTTGTGATAGGTGAAGATCAGGCGGCATTATCTATAGCTGAAGAGTTAAAGCAAAACCAAGTTTGGGTGACCGCAATAAGGCCACCAACGGTTCCGTCAGGCACTGCTCGTTTACGAATTACGTTAACGGCCAATCACAGTCAGAAACAAATTCTTCAGTTAACTGATTCACTGCGTCAAGCAATAGAACGAAATATCGAATCAAGCTTTGAATCGAATATTGAAACAAACATCGAATCAAATAGTGAGACTCAGTAAATGTCACAAGAAGCCGTAGTGCATAATTACGTAACCCACGATAAGTGTGCGATTGCTGAAGCCTTCGGAAAAGCGGCAACAACGTACGATAAACACGCAAAGTTTCAGCGGGAGGTCGGGCACCGATTACTGGATAAGCTACCGAGCGATCTCTCGGGCTTAAAAGTGCTCGATTTAGGTTGTGGGACGGGCTATTTCTCCGAGCAGATGGTTATGCGTGGTGCTGAAGTCGTGTGCGCTGATCTTTCTGGTGGCATGTTAGAAAGGGCAGAGCAGCGTTGTGGTGCATCGGTCTCTCTATATCAACAAGCAGATGCTGAACAATTGCCGTTTGAAGATGGATGTTTTGACATTGTTTTTTCTAGCTTAGCACTGCAATGGTGTGATGATTTATCCTCGCCTTTGAAGGAGATGAAGCGTGTTTCAGCTAATGGAGGATGTGTGATTTTCTCAACATTGCTTGATGGGTCTTTGTTTGAACTGGAAAACTCATGGTCAAAAATTGACTCACATCAACACGTTAACCGTTTTATCACAATCAATCAGGTAAAAATTGCGTTAGCGCAATCTAGCTGTAAGTCTCATCAACTAGACTTGCCCACCATCACGGTTTGGTATGATACAGCGTTTGAATTGATGCGCGACCTTAAAGGTATCGGTGCTAATCACGTAAGTGGGCGCTCACAAGGTTTAACAAGTCGACGTATGTTGCAGCTTGTTGAACGGGAATATCAAGAGTTTAAAAATCATCAAGGTTTCTTACCAGCAACATATCAAGTTTGTTTAGGGGTTATTCAATTATGATTGATGCATTATTCATTGCAGGTACGGATACCGAAGTGGGAAAAACAGTGGTTTCAAAAGCGATTCTTCAAGCTTTGGCCGCTCAAGATCTATCAACCATTGGTTATAAGCCAGTAGCTGCTGGATGTGAACAGTACCCTGAAGGGCTACGTAACAGTGATGCATTGCATCTGCAAGAAGCGGCGACGCAAAATATTGCCTACGAAGACGTTAATCCGTACGCACTATTACTACCAACGTCGCCTCATATCGCAGCAAAGCATGACGGCGTAGTGATGGATGAAACTCTGTTATCTACAAAGCTAGAACAGCATAAGCGAAACTCTGACATCGTTTTAGTTGAAGGTGCTGGCGGTTGGCGTGTGCCGGTTTCAGATGATGAATACCTGTCTAGCTGGGTGAAAAAAGAGCAGTTGCCAGTGGTACTGACTGTCGGCATTAAACTGGGCTGTTTGAGTCATGCTCTACTGACTGCAGAAGCGATTCGTGCCGATGGCTTAAACTTGGTTGGTTGGGTTGCAAACCGTATCAACCCAGGCACTGAGCACTATGCTGATATTATTGCGATGCTTGAAGACAAGCTAGGTGCACCGAAGTTAGGTGAAATTCCTTACGTGCCAAAAGTGAAGTCTAAGAACATTGGTAAGTATATTAATGTACAACCATTGCTTGATCTTTAAATCCCAAGTTATATGTTAAACAAGCAAAGGGGCTGCAATAGCAGCCCCTTTGCTTTGTTAAGCCTTTAGACCATAAATTTATAAAAAAATCGGTCTGTTATATAAGTAAATATGGGTTAATGTTCTTTTGTGAGTCCCATTAGTGCTTGCTGTGTTTCTGTGATTTTTGTTTGTGCCGTTTGCGGTGTTAGGAGTCCAATCTGCTTTTTCGCTTCTTCTTCAGTAATCCCTAGGTGACAGCACAATAAATCGATAGCCATTTGAGTGTTAGTACCTTCGACCATGCTCCTTCCCTCTTTGTTCATGGAATAGCCAATAAATCATCTATAGTTACTGTAAACGAATTGTTATATTGACACCATACGACTTAGGTCTAATAGAGCATGCCTACTCGAATCTGGTCTCGTAATCAAATGTTGCAATTTAATGCTTAACCTTGTTCTCCTAATCTAAGACTATATGTATGAGTATCTATCAGTCTTCAAGGTTGGAATCAATTGCTGCCTACCTTGTTTATAACAATAAGTTTAATAAAAACAGCTTTCATGCGGAGATAAGTAATGAAGCGAGTAATGTTGTTCCTTGCAACCAACCTTGCGGTTGTATTGGTGCTAAGTGTTGTTCTTAATATTGTATACGCAGTTACCGGTATGCAACCTGGCAGCCTGTCTGGTTTACTGTTAATGGCTGCGGTATTCGGTTTTGGCGGCTCTTTCATCTCATTAATGATGTCAAAAAAAATGGCGCTTCGTTCAGTGGGCGGTATGGTCATTGAAAGCCCGCGTAACGAAACAGAACACTGGTTGATGGAGACGGTAAGCCGTCAAGCTCAACAAGTTGGTATTGGTATGCCGACAGTGGCGATCTACGATTCGCCAGACATCAACGCATTTGCAACTGGCGCTAAGCGCGACGATTCATTGGTCGCAGTATCAACAGGCCTGCTACACAACATGACGCGTGATGAAGCTGAAGCGGTATTGGCTCACGAAGTTAGCCACATCGCAAACGGCGACATGGTGACAATGACGCTAATGCAAGGTGTTGTGAACACGTTCGTTATCTTCCTTTCTCGTTTCATTGCTAACATTGTGGCGTCGAACGACAACGAAGAAGAGGGTGGTAGCAACATGATGGTCTACTTCGGAGTGTCTATGGTGTTGGAGTTGGTATTTGGTTTCTTAGCGAGCTTCATCACCATGTGGTACAGCCGTCATCGTGAATTCCATGCTGATGCAGGTGCAGCGCACTTGGTAGGTAAAGAGAAGATGATTGCTGCACTAGAGCGTCTAAAGGTGAGCCACGAGCCACAACTAGAGGGTTCTATGATGGCATTTGGTATCAACGGTAAACGTTCTCTAACAGAGCTTCTAATGAGCCACCCACCGCTTGATAAGCGTATTGCTTCTCTACGTAACATGTAATCTCTAATATATTGAGAGAGTGTTAAAGGCTTCCTACGGGGAGCCTTTTTTGATCGTGGTTTAAGTGGCGATAGGAAGGAATGTGGTTTGCCTACTCTGAGAGCTTAGGTCGATCAAAGTGAGGTGACAGGTAGGGTTTGTGTTCTTGTTTGGTAAGTCTGTGTCTGGGCATGTTATTGCACGTAATAAAAAGGCTTCCACATGGGAAGCCTTAGTATATTCTGCAATTCGAAATTCGAAAATTACAGCTTGTCAGTTAGCTCGACAGCTTGACCGATGTAGTTCGCTGGTGTCATCTCTTTTAGACGAACTTTCTCGTCTGCAGGGATCTCAAGACCATCGATGAATGCACGCATACCTTCGCCATCGACACGTTTACCACGAGTCAATTCTTTGAGCTTCTCGTATGGTTTCTCGATGCCGTAACGACGCATTACCGTTTGTACTGGTTCAGCCAATACTTCCCAGTTTTTGTCGAGTTCAGCAAGTAGTGCATCACGGTTAACTTCTAGCTTGCTAATACCCTTCAGAGTTGAAGTGTATGCAATGATTGCGTAGCCCACACCGACACCTAGGTTACGAAGAACCGTAGAGTCAGTTAGGTCACGTTGCCAGCGAGAAACTGGAAGTTTTTGTGCTAGGTGGCTAAATACAGCGTTGGCTAGGCCAAGGTTGCCTTCAGAGTTTTCGAAGTCAATTGGGTTAACTTTGTGCGGCATTGTAGAAGAACCGATTTCGCCAGCAATAGTCTTCTGTTTGAAGTGACCAAGAGCGATATAGCCCCAAACGTCACGGTCGAAGTCTAGAAGAATCGTGTTGAAACGAGCAACAGCATCAAATAGCTCAGCGATGTAATCGTGAGGTTCGATTTGAGTTGTGTACGGGTTCCAAGTTACGCCAAGAGATTCAGTGATGAACTCTTCGCTGAACTGGTGCCAGTTAACTTCTGGGTATGCAGAAAGGTGTGCGTTGTAGTTACCTACAGCACCGTTGATTTTCGCTAGGATCTCAACGCTTTCGATTTGCTTGAATTGACGTTCCATACGGTACGCAACGTTAGCCATCTCTTTACCCATCGTAGAAGGAGAAGCTGGCTGGCCGTGTGTGCGAGAAAGAAGAGGAATATCACGGTACTCGTTCGCAAGAGCTTTGATAGCATCAATAACGTTACGAATTTCTGGAAGAATCACAGTGTCACGAGCTTCTTTAAGCATAAGTGCGTGAGACGTGTTGTTGATGTCTTCAGAAGTACATGCAAAGTGAATGAATTCGTTTACAGCGTGAAGCTCAGGAACGCCTGCTACTTTCTCTTTCAAGAAGTATTCTACGGCTTTCACGTCGTGGTTTGTTGTGCGCTCGATCTCTTTGATACGTAGAGCGTCTTCTTCGCTGAAGTTAGCGGCGAGTTCATCAAGAAACTGGTTAGCTTCTGCACTGAACGCTGGTACTTCTTTGATTGCATCAGTAGCTGCAAGCTTTTGTAACCAACGAATTTCAACGATAGAGCGGTACTTTAGTAGGCCAAACTCACTAAAGATGCTGCGTAATGCAATAGTCTTACTTCCGTAACGGCCGTCTACTGGTGAAACAGCAGTCAATGCTGACAGTTCCATGGTGTTCTCCTGAATTGAGTTTTCTAAATTTTGAGAGGTTTATACCAGTAACAATCTCAATTGTCACGCACATTGCGCAAACGTTTGCGTGAGAGTTGTATTGATACAAAAAACAAGCTCGCGACGAGGCGCGAGCTAATAAGTTACATTCGAGCTAATAGGATTTGAGCCTGCTCGATCATCTTCTTGCGACCGAAGATAAGGTGACGACGTTTGCCGCCAACTTGACGCCATAGAACAGCACTTCGAATCCCTGAGAGTAGTAGGGCGCGAACCTTGTGTTGGCTCGAGGTTTGTTGAAGTACCGCTGGTGTACCAGAAACCTGAATACGAGGGCCGATTGGGCTTACAACATCAAGGTAGATGCTCGCTAGGTTGCTGATCATTTGTTCATCAAACAAGTCGAAATGTTCACTCTGGCGCTCTGCTGTTTGAATGCGGTCACCAAGCTGAGACATAGAATCGTTGCGAGATGATAGCTTACGTTCAAGCGCCATTAAGCTGATGATGTAACGAGTAATATCGCTACCAGCAGGAGTACTATCGATACCTTTTACTAGGCACTCAAGCCCAAGTTTTAGGTTAGCTTCACGCCCAAAAACACCCACAGTGTTCGCTGGGTTAGTGTTCAAAATAGCACTGAGTGAAGCTTCGAAGGCATCTTTATCACAATGGCCGTCTTTCGCTACTTGTTGAACCAAAGCCACAGCTTGGCAAATTCCGGCGAAAGCAATGGTACGGTCATAAAGTGTATTAGCCACGTAGTAACTCCTAGTTGTCTTCTATCGTTTGTCGTTCGATCAGTTAGATGCGTTTTTCGATGATACCACCACCAAGACATACGTCATCTTGGTAGAATACTGCAGACTGACCAGGGGTCACTGCGATTTGTGGCTCGTCAAAAATAACCTTAATGTTCTCGTCATCAATTGGGATGATTGTACAAGGAATATCGGTTTGACGGTAACGTGTTTTTACCGTGCATGTCATAACTTCAGTAATTGGTGCGCGATTTACCCAATGAAGCTGAGAAGCGATCAAACCTTCTGATTTTAGAAGTGGGTGATCCTTACCTTGTACGGCAATCAGAACATTACGCTTAAGATCTTTTTCACCAACAAACCAGGGTTCTTCATTTCCGCCACCACCTTTGGTGCCACCGATATGTAGGCCTTTACGCTGACCAAGCGTGTGGTACATCAAACCTTGATGTTGACCAATCACTTTGCCCTCTGGCGTTTCGATATTACCGGGTTGAGCGGGTAGGTATTTGCCAAGGAACTCTGTGAACTTACGCTCACCGATAAAACAGATACCTGTTGAATCTTTCTTCTTCGCGGTGATTAAGTCTTGCTCTTCAGCAATGCGTCGAACTTCAGGCTTCTCTAGTTCACCAACTGGGAATAGGCTGCGCGCAACTTGATCTGAGCTTAGTGTGTAAAGGAAGTAGCTTTGGTCTTTGTTGCTGTCTAGACCGCGTAGCATTTCTGGTTTAACGCCAGCCTCTAGTTCTTCTTGAGTCGGGAAAGTACGACGAACATAGTGACCCATCGCAATGTAGTCTGCGTCTAGTACTTCATCGGCAAACTCTAAGAATGCTTTGAATTTGATTTCTTTGTTACAAAGAATATCTGGGTTAGGCGTACGGCCTGCTTTGTATTCCGCAAGGAAGTATTCAAATACGTTGTCCCAGTATTCTGCAGCAAAGTTGATAGTGTGAAGGTGGATACCTAGTTTGTCACATACCGCTTGAGCATCAGCAAGATCTTCAGCTGCTGTGCAGTATTCTTCGTTATCGTCTTCTTCCCAGTTTTTCATGAAAAGGCCTTCTACCTGATAGCCTTGTTGCTGAAGAAGATACGCCGATACTGACGAATCTACACCGCCGGACATACCGACAATTACTTTCTTTTCGCTGTTTCCAGAGCTGATATCTGACATGTCTAAACACCGTTACTATTACTTGGTCGCAGATTCTAACAGAAAGAGAAACGCCGTGACAGATCCGAGACCGGAATCACAGTTTCATTTGCACAAATAGTGCGCTGAGTTTGTTAGGAATCGCATGAGAGCGAGGTGAGTCGCTAGGATGTCAGAAGTATATGTGGCATAGTCGCTCGAAATCCAAGACCTGAGATAAAAAAATGTCTGAACAAAACGAATTTATGCAAGAAGAGCAGTTGATTGAAATTATTGAAAATCAGCTAGAAGACGGCCAGCCAATTAAGGTAAAAGAGACGTTAATGCGTTTAATGATGACGGGTACTCCCCGTGAAGAGGCAATTGCGGCGATGGCATGTGCACTGGCTGTTGAAGTCTTTGATGTAATGAAAAATGGCGCAGAGTTCAATCAAAAACGTTACGCAGAGCATTTGGGCATGTTGCCAGATTTAAGCTTTATGGAAGGCGAATAAAAAAATAACCCAGCAAACGTTTGCTATAGTTTGAAAGATTGCCGCGTTAAATATAGCGCGGTAGAATCCGCCACCTATTTCCCCTTGACTTAGACTAGCCCTATGAAATTCCCTGGACAACGTAAATCAAAGCACTATTTTCCGGTTCACGCTCGTGACCCTTTAGTGAGCCAAGCTCAAACGAGCAAAAGAATGTCACGCACTCATATTATCGGTATTGACCAGACTCTGGTAGATATTGAAGCAAAAGTGCATTCTGATCTGATCGAAAAATACGGCTTAAGTAAGGGACACTCACTGGTTATTGGTGATGAAGCGGCGGAGTCTTTATATCTAGAATTGAAAGAGCAGTGCCTGATCACCAATGAATACGCTGGTGGCACAATTGGTAACACATTACACAACTACTCAGTGTTGGCAGATGACCGTTCTACTCTACTTGGTGTCATGAGCCAAGATATTAAGATTGGTAGTTACGGTTACCGCTATTTATGTAATACATCAAGCAGAATGGATCTGAACCATTTACAAGGGGTCGATGGCGCAATTGGTCGCTGCTTTGCATTAATTACAGAAGACGGTGAACGTACTTTCGCTATTAGCGAAGGACAAATGAACCAATTAAAACCAGAGAGCATTCCTGAAAAAATCTTCAAAAGTGCGTCTGCTTTAGTGTTAACCGCTTATTTAGTTCGTTGTAAGCCAGGTGACCCGATGCCTGAAGCAACAATGAAAGCGATCGAATACGCGAAGAAATACGATGTGCCAGTAGTTCTTACACTAGGTACTAAGTTTGTTATTCAAGATGATCCAGAATTCTGGAAAGATTTCTTAGAGCAACATGTCACGGTTGTGGCAATGAATGAAGACGAAGCGGAAGCATTAACGGGTGAAAGCGATCCGCTTGCTGCTTCAGATAAAGCGCTAGAGTGGGTAGACTTGGTTTTATGTACAGCTGGCCCTGTTGGCCTCTTTATGGCCGGTTACACGGAAGATGCCGCGAAGCGTGAAACGTCACTGCCTTTACTTCCTGGTTCAATTGCTGAATTTAACCGTTTTGAATTTAGCCGTCCTGCACATAAAGATTTATGTGAAAACCCAATTAAAGTGTATTCGCACATTGCGCCATACATGGGGGGACCAGAAAAAATCAAAAATACCAATGGTGCAGGGGATGCCGCTTTGTCGGCTTTATTGCATGATATGGCTGCAAATAAGTACCACAAAGAAAATGTGCCAAATTCGAGTAAGCATCAGCATTCATTCTTGACGTATTCATCTTTCTCACAAGTTTGTAAATATTCAAACCGTGCAAGTTACGAAGTGTTAGTTCAGCACTCACCTCGTTTATCTCGTGGCCTCCCTGAAAGAGAAGATAGTTTAGAAGAAGCTTACTGGGAAAGATAAGATACTTTTATCCATATTATTTATATACCCGATAAGAGGTATATAAAAAAAGGCCCCAAAGGGGCCTTTTTTGTTTCTAAATATTTCAAACTCACCATTAATATTTACATTGGCAGTTTTAATATTAATTATCTTGCTTAGTGCGTAACTGAGTAAAGACTAATTAAATAAGATATTTAGATAGCAAACTCTTCTAGAGATTTACCTGCATCGAGTTGCTCTTGGATAGCTGAAGGCGTACGGCCTTGACCTGTCCACGTTTTTTCATTGCCATTGCCATCTACATATTTGTATTTAGCTGGACGTGGCGCACGTTTAGCTGTTTTTGTTTTGGCTTCGCCAGAAAGTGCCGCAATAAGATCTGCAACATCAATTCCGTCTTTTGCAATCTGTTCAGCTATAGCAGAAAGCTTCGCTTCTTGCTCTGCTTTAGCCGCGCGTTCTTCAGCTTCAGACTCTTGA
Source organism: Vibrio artabrorum (assembly GCF_024347295.1). Lineage (NCBI taxonomy): Bacteria > Pseudomonadati > Pseudomonadota > Gammaproteobacteria > Vibrionales > Vibrionaceae > Vibrio > Vibrio artabrorum. Next base: position 1,124,000 of record NZ_AP025458.1, read on the forward strand.
CGCTCTTGTACAACAATAGTCAGCTTGTCTAGTGCTTCCTCTAATTGCTCAAGAGTTAATTCACGTGAGAATGCACGAAGGCTACGGATGTTCAATAAAGTTTTTGTTAATTCAGACATGATATTTCCCATCAAGATAAAATAAATAATACAGCTAATAATAAACAGAGCTTGGGAATAAAACAAATAGTATTTCTCGTATTACATGCCTAAATATATAAAGTGGGATGAATATTTGAAATCGACGGGTATCTTCTATTGTATTAATAACAATTGTTAATATTATCTAAAACAATGATATGTGACTGATCGAGTAATTACATTATGCATACTGCTCTTCAACAGAGATGTTCTTTATTGAAACGCTATTTTCTCAGAATGATATGTTGCATTGTTACTCTTGATGGGTACAATTACGGCTACCTGATGCGGTGCTTTGGTTGATTGGTTGTTAAACTCTGGTTGACACGGTTAATAATGTTATCGCACGTAGAGGTGCAACTATAAAGAGTAGTTTTCGTTGGGGTGATGCCAATGAACGGGAATGGAAGGTGTAGTTGCCGAAGTCAATTGTATATCTAAGCAATTTGCTGGGGTTGTGCTCAATAGGTACAACACTGCCATAGTCTTAATTTTAAACTATGGAGCGCTACTGTAGGGTTGGGTGAAGTGTTCACTTCCCTTTCGCTTAGTTCAACATGAGCTTGGTCAGCCGTATCAAGTTTGTCTGCAGTAGATCTCTAGCCAAATAAAAAACTGGTTTTTGAAGATCATGAATTTAATAGATTTTGCAACATCACCCTTATCTTTACTCCCACCACTGGTGGCTTTAAGTCTTGCTATTGTTACTCGCCGTGTATTGGTTTCTTTGGGGGTCGGTATCGTTATGGGTGCGATTCTACTTGCTGATTACTCAGTAGGTAACGCAGCTAGCTACGTGTTTACCAAAGTGTCTGGTGTGTTCATTGAAGATGGTGGCATTAACACTTGGAACATGAGCATCGTCGCATTCCTCATTATTCTTGGAATGACAACGGCTCTATTAACACTGTCTGGTGGTACTCGCGCATTCGCAGAGTGGGCACAAACTCGTGTTAAGAGCAAACGTGGTTCCAAGCTACTGGCTGCTTTCTTAGGCGTATTCATCTTTGTAGACGATTATTTCAATAGCTTAGCGGTAGGTGCGATCTCTCGCCCTGTAACTGACCGTTTCTACGTATCTCGCGCTAAGCTTGCTTATATTCTCGATTCTACTGCAGCGCCAATGTGTGTGATCATGCCGGCATCTAGCTGGGGGGCTTACATCATTACTATTGTCGGGGGCATCTTAGTTACCCATGGTGTGACAGAATATTCAGCTCTTGGGGCTTACGTTCGTATGATACCAATGAACTTTTACGCGGTGTTTGCTCTATTAATGGTGTTTGCCGTTTCATGGTTTGGTCTCGATGTAGGTAAAATGCGTGAGCATGAGATCGAAGCATCACAAGGTCGTGGCTTTGACGGCGAAAACGATCAAAAGCAAGCTCATGATCTACATGACGATCTCGATATTCAAGAGAGTGAAAATGGTTCTGTTTCTGACCTAGTCATGCCTATCATATTGCTGATCGTAGCGACGATTGCTGCAATGCTATACACAGGTGGACAAGCGCTTACTGCTGATGGTCAAGCATTTAATCTTTTAGGTGCTTTTGAAAATACGGATGTAGGTAAGTCTCTTGTTTACGGTGGTGTTGTCGGCCTGCTCGTTGCACTCTGGACAGTATTGAAGCAGAAGTTGCCTATGGCTGATATCGCAAGAACAATGTGGATTGGTGCAAGCTCAATGTTTGGCGCTATTCTGATTCTTGTGTTTGCATGGACTATTGGTTCTGTTATCGGCGACATGAAAACCGGTGCTTACTTATCGTCTCTTGTTACCGGCAATATTGATTACCATTGGCTACCTGTTATTTTGTTCCTTCTTGCTGGCGTAATGGCATTCTCGACAGGTACATCATGGGGTACATTCGGCATTATGCTTCCTATCGCAGGTGATATGGCTGCAGCCTCTGACATCGCATTCATCTTACCTATGTTAAGTGCGGTTCTTGCGGGTTCTGTGTTTGGTGATCACTGTTCTCCAATCTCAGACACAACGATTCTGTCTTCTACTGGTGCGCGTTGTAACCATATTGACCACGTATCGACTCAGCTCCCATATGCACTGTTGGTCGCTCTCGTATCGTGTATTGGTTTCATTACCTTAGGTATGACATCGTCAACGGGTATTGCTTTCGGTGCCGCATCACTTACATTTGTCGCAGTATGTTTTGCATTGGCTTATTTCTCTCGTTGTAAAATGCCAACGAGTAAAAGCTAATCATCACTTGATTGAGTAATTAAAGGGAGGCTTCGGCTTCCTTTTTTTATGCCAATTAAATTAATTTTAACTTTAGTGAAAAAAGTTAAAATTAATGGTTGAAAAAGGATGCCAGCTTAGTTAGTGTGGATACAACAAAGTAAAGAACCTAAGAGTTAATAAGTATGCGTAAGTTAGTCATGAACATTCATCACCATCATCACCCTATCTAGTCTTTCGGGGAGATTTACGTATACCCGGGAGCCAGAATTCTCCCGGTGGTTAAGTCAAAAGAATTTAGATTTAAACCCTCGGGATGACACAGTCTTCCGGGGGTTTTTTAGTTTTATAGCTTATAAATAATCAATAAATTCAAATATTTGCACAGGGAAACAGCAATGCAGACACAACGCCTCAGAATCGCAATTCAAAAAAAAGGTCGCTTAAGTAAAGAGTGTCAAGACTTACTTAAAAAGTGTGGTGTTAAATTTAACATCTTGGGTGAGCGGTTGGTGGTTCACTCACTAAATATGCCAATCGACCTATTATTAGTCCGTGATGACGATATTCCAGGTCTGATTATGGACGGTGTAGTTGACCTTGGCTTCATCGGTGAAAATGAGCTAGAAGAAGTTCGTCTAGATCGTGTTGCTCTAAAAGAGCCTTCAGAGTTTCGCACACTACGTCGCTTAGACTTCGGTGGCTGTCGCCTTTCTATTGCAATCAATAAAGATGAAGAATACAACGGCCCTCAAGATCTTGCAGGCAAACGTATTGCGACAACGTACCCACAACTACTTAAAGCTTACATGGACGAGCAGGGTGTTGAATTCAGCACTTGTATGTTAACAGGCTCGGTTGAAGTTGCTCCTCGTGCAGGTCTAGCAGACGCGATCGCAGATTTGGTTTCTACCGGTGCAACGCTCGAAGCAAACGGCCTAAAAGAAGCAGAAGCTATCTTCCAATCGAAAGCAACACTGATTCAACGTGTTGGTGAGTTCGACGCAGACAAAACGGCATTGATTGAAAAGCTACTGACTCGTATGCAGGGTGTTCAACAAGCGAAAGAGTCGAAGTACATTATGCTTCACGCGCCAACCTCTCAGCTAGAAAAAATCAAAGCGTTATTGCCTGGAGCCGAAGACCCTACTGTGCTTCCATTATCGACGGATAAAGACAAAGTGGCCGTTCACCTAGTAAGTACTGAGAATTTGTTCTGGGAAACGATGGAACAGCTCAAAGAGTTGGGTGCAAGCTCGATTCTAGTATTACCAATCGAAAAAATGATGGGGTAGTGACAATGAGAACTGTTGTTTGGCAATCTTTAAGTGAATCTCAGCAAGACTCAGTATTAGAGCGTCCAGCTATTACTGAAGGCGCAAACATCACCGCGACTGTTTCTGATGTTATTGCAAAAGTACGAAATGAAGGCGATGCCGCACTCAAAGAACTGACTGCAAAATTTGATGGCGTGACCCCTAAAAATATTCGAGTGACTTCGGGTGAGATTGAAGAGGCGTGTACTCGCCTCACTCCGGAAATGAAGCAAGCGTTAGAGCAAGCTTATAGCAATATTGCCAAGTTTCACGAAGCTCAGAAGCCTCAGCCAATTAAGGTTGAAACGCAACCTGGCGTTTTGTGTGAGCAGGTAACGCGCGCGATTAATACGGTTGGTCTTTATATTCCAGGTGGTAGTGCGCCACTTCCGTCAACGGTTCTTATGTTGGGTGTACCTGCTCAGATCGCAGGTTGTCGTAAGGTTGTCTTGTGTTCGCCTCCGCCTATTGCCGATGAAATTTTGTATGTTGCTAAACTGTGCAACATCGACGAGGTTTACAATGTCGGTGGTGCTCAAGCGGTGGCCGCAATGGCTTACGGTACTGACAGTGTTGCGAAGGTTGATAAGATTTTCGGCCCGGGTAATGCGTACGTGACTGAAGCGAAGCGCCAAGTGAGCAATGACTTCCGTGGTGCTGCGATTGATATGCCTGCAGGCCCATCAGAAGTCATGGTCATTGCAGATGAAACGGCAGACGCAGATTTCATCGCGGCAGACTTATTAAGCCAAGCTGAGCACGGCCCTGACTCACAAGTGGTATTGGTCACACCGTCGCCAATTGTGGCAGACCAAGTAACCGAAGCGGTGCAGAAACAACTGAAAGAGTTGTCTCGTGCTAACATCGCTCAGCAAGCATTGGCATCTAGCCTGATTATCATTGCTGAATCCATCACTCAAGCGATCGCAATTTCGAATTTCTATGGCCCTGAGCACTTAATTGTTCAAACCAAGAATCCACGTGAATTGTTGCCATTACTGGATAATGCTGGGTCTATCTTCCTCGGTGACTGGTCTCCTGAATCTGCCGGTGATTATGCATCAGGCACAAACCACGTATTGCCAACTTATGGTTACACCAAAACGTATTCGAGCCTAGGGTTAGCAGATTTTTCAAAGCGTATGACAGTACAAGAGCTCACAGCCGAGGGCTTGAAAGGCTTAGCACCAACAGTTGTGACGATGGCGGAAGCTGAGGGGTTGGATGCGCATAAGCGTGCTGTGACTATCCGAGTTGAAAAGTTAAATAAAGCGAAGTAGGGGTGGAGTATGGAAAAGTTAGCAAGAAAGCAAGTTCAGGCTCTAACACCTTACTTATCGGCAAGACGCATTGGTGGTAGCGGAGATGTATGGCTCAATGCCAACGAATCTCCATTTGATAATGAGTACAACTTAAATCTGTCTCGTTTAAATCGCTACAGCGAATGTCAGCCGCCAGAGTTGATCGATGCTTACGCACAATACGCAGGTGTGAAACCAGAGCAAACGCTGACAACACGTGGTGCAGATGAAGGTATCGAGTTACTGATTCGTGCGTTCTGTGAGCCGAACGAAGACGCTATTCTTTACTGCCCACCCACTTACGGTATGTACGCAATCAGCGCAGAGACGATCGGTGTTGAGCGTAAAGTTGTGCCTCTAACCGCTGAATGGCAATTGGATCTTCCAGCTATTGAAGCTCAACTCGACAACGTAAAAGTGGTGTTTGTTTGTAGCCCAAATAACCCAACCGGTAATTTGGTTGATCGCAAAGACATCATCAAGTTGCTTGACATGACACAAGATAAAGCGATTGTGGTGATGGATGAAGCGTACATCGATTTTTGTCCAGAAGCATCAACCGTTGATTTGCTTGAGCAATATCCAAATCTCGCGATTCTACGCACTTTGTCGAAGGCCTTTGCTTTGGCTGGCTTACGTTGTGGTTTTACGCTAGCAAACAAAGAGCTTATCGATGTTCTGTTAAAAGTGATCGCGCCTTATCCAGTGCCAATCCCTGTTGCTGACATCGCCGTTCAAGCACTTTCAGAGCAAGGACTAGCGCGAGCTAAGTTCCAGGTTTTGGATTTAAGTGCTAACCGAGCGTATTTGCAAGCGGGTCTATTAGGCATGCCTCAAGTGACGGTATTTGATGGCTGGGGTAACTACCTACTGGTTAAATTCCCGAACGGCGATGCGCTATTTAAAGCGGCTTGGGATACGGGCATCATCTTACGTAATTCACCCATTGAAGACTGTGTTCGTATTAGTATTGGTAACCGCGAAGAGTGCGAAAAGACACTTGGATTCATTCGTAACTTTTATCAGTAACGAAAGGCTTACCAGTCATAACATTTGCCAGTTTGATTTGATTTATCGGGCTGGCAAGTGAAACCAATATTTCGGGTTAGCGTTTGATTTTAGCTAGGCCACCAGATTTAAAATTAAAAGGAAGTTCAAGTGAGTAAACAACAGAAAATACTTTTTATAGACCGCGACGGCACTTTAATTGTTGAGCCGCCAGTTGACTTTCAAGTAGACCGTTTAGACAAGCTAAAATTCGAACCGCTTGTGATTCCTAGCCTACTGGCGTTGCAAGATGCTGGATACCGCTTAGTGATGGTCACTAACCAAGATGGCCTAGGTACCGATAGCTACCCACAAGAAGATTTCGATGCGCCACACAATATGATGATGGAGTTCTTCGAATCTCAAGGCGTTAAGTTTGATGACGTGCTTATTTGCCCTCACTTTGACGAAGACAACTGCTCTTGCCGCAAGCCTAAATTAGGTATGGTTAAAGAGTATCTACAGGGCGGTAAAGTTGATTTTCAACATTCGGTTGTGATCGGTGATCGAATGACGGATCTACAGCTTGCTGAGAATATGGCGATCCGTGGGATTCAATATGGCCCGGACGCGGCAACCGAAGGTACACTTAACTGGCCACAAATCGTTAAAGATCTGACGGTTAACGCGCGTGTTGCTGAAGTGGTTCGAACAACGAAAGAAACGGATATCAAGGTTGCAGTCAACCTTGATGAAACCGGGGGAAACAAGATCGACACGGGTATGGGGTTCTTCGACCACATGCTTGATCAAATCGCGACACACGGTGGTTTCCAAATGAACCTGACTGTGAAGGGCGACTTGCACATCGATGATCACCACACAGTAGAAGATACTGCTCTGGCTTTAGGCCAAGCATTGAAAGATGCACTGGGTGACAAACGTGGCATTGGCCGTTTCGGTTTCAGCTTGCCAATGGATGAGTGCTTAGCTCAGTGTGCGCTAGACCTCTCTGGTCGCCCATACTTGAAATTCGATGCTAAGTTCAGCCGCGAGCAAGTGGGTGATCTTTCAACTGAGATGGTGGTGCACTTCTTCCGTTCTCTAACCGATACATTGGCTTGTACGTTACACCTGTCTTCTGATGGCAATAATGATCACCACATCATTGAGAGCCTGTTTAAAGCATTTGGTCGAACACTTCGTCAAGCAATCAAAGTTGAAGGTAACGAGTTACCAAGCAGCAAAGGCGTTCTGTAAGGGATCGGTATGAAAGAGCAAAAAGTCGTTATTATTGATACGGGTTGTGCCAACGTTTCATCGGTGAAGTTTGCGATTGAACGCCTGGGCTATGCAGTTGAAATTTCAAAAGAACCACAAGTGGTGCTTGCTGCCGACAAGCTGTTCCTACCCGGTGTAGGTACTGCAAGTGAAGCGATGAAAAACCTGCAAGAGCGTGATCTTGTTAGCCTTGTGAAGCAAGTAGAGAAGCCTCTGCTTGGTATCTGTTTAGGTATGCAGTTGTTAGGCAAGCTGTCTCAAGAGAAAGGACAAAAGGCTGACGAGTTAGTGGAATGTTTAGGCTTGTGTGAGGGGGAGGTTCGTTTACTTGAAACCGGTGATTTGCCACTACCACACATGGGTTGGAACACCGTAACCGCAACACCGAATCACCCTCTATTTAAAGATATTGAAGAAGGTGAGTACTTCTACTTCGTTCATAGCTTCGCAATGCCCGTGGGTGACTACACCATCGCACAATGTGATTACGGCAACCCGTTCACAGCAGCAGTGCAAAGTGGTAACTATTACGGTGTTCAGTTCCACCCAGAGCGCTCTTCGAAAGCTGGCTCTAAGCTGATTCAGAACTTCTTGGAATTGTAATAAGGATTAGGCGGCGATCTCGCTGCCATGATAAGGAATGTAAATGATTATTCCCGCGTTAGATTTAATTGAAGGCCAAGTAGTTCGCTTATTCCAAGGGGATTACGGGCAAGTAACAGAATACAAAGTCGATCCAGCAGAGCAGTTTAATCTGTATCACCAAGCTGGCGCTGGTTGGCTGCACCTTGTTGACTTAACGGGCGCAAAAGACACCACCGCTCGTCAGTTAGACTTGATTGCTAAGCTACTGGCTAGCACGCCTGCGAACATCCAGATTGGTGGTGGCGTGCGTAACGAGCAAGATGTCGTTGATCTGCTAGAAGCTGGCGCACAGCGCGTTGTGGTTGGTTCTACAGCCGTTAAGCAACCTGAGTTGGTTAAAGGTTGGATGGAGAAATATGGCGCGGAAAAAATCGTGCTTGCTCTGGATATCAACATTGACGAAAGCGGCACACGTAAAGTCGCGATTTCTGGTTGGCAAGAAGATTCAGGCGTGACCATTGAAGCACTAATTGAAGACTATCTGACGGTGGGTCTAAAACACGTTCTGTGTACCGATATTTCACGTGACGGCACATTAGAAGGATCAAACGTAGAGCTTTACGTTGATCTTTGTAAGCAGTATCCACAAGTGCAATTCCAGTCATCGGGTGGCATTGGCAGCCTAGCTGATATCGAAGCACTGAAAGGCAGTGGTGTTGCGGGTGTCATTGTGGGTCGCGCGCTGCTTGATGGCAAGTTTACCGCAGAGGAGGCATTTGCATGTTGGCAAAGCGAATAATCCCTTGTTTGGATGTCCGTGACGGACAAGTGGTTAAGGGCGTTCAGTTCCGCAACCACGAAATTATTGGTGACATCGTTCCGCTAGCACAACGCTACGCAGAAGAGGGCGCTGATGAATTAGTATTTTATGACATCACCGCATCAAGCGATGGCCGTGTGGTCGATAAAAGCTGGGTGAAACGTGTCGCAGAAGTGATCGATATTCCTTTCTGTGTCGCTGGTGGCATAAAATCAGCGGAAGACGCAGCGCGCATTCTTGAGTTTGGCGCGGATAAAGTATCGATCAACTCACCGGCTTTGGCTAATCCACAATTGATCACTGACCTTGCGGATAAGTTCGGCGTGCAGTGTATCGTTGTTGGTATCGATTCATACTTCGACAAAGAAACCGGTAAGTATCAGGTTTACCAATTTACCGGCGATGAAGCGCGTACTAAAGCAACCAAATGGGAAACCAAAGATTGGGTGCAGGAAGTACAGAAGCGTGGCGCAGGTGAGATTGTGTTAAACATGATGAACCAAGATGGTGTTCGCAACGGCTATGACATCGATCAGTTAAACATGGTGCGTGAAGTGTGTAATGTGCCATTGATTGCCTCTGGTGGCGCAGGCGCGATGGAACACTTTGCGGAAGCCTATAAGAAGACCAACGTGGATGGAGCACTTGCCGCTTCGGTATTCCATAAGCAAGTCATCAATATTGGTGAACTTAAACAGTATTTAAAACAACAAGGTGTCGAGGTGCGACTATGAGTTTTGAACCCGTAAACTTATCAAAAACAGAAGTAGGCGCATTGTCAGAGCGTATTGATTGGGAAAAAGTAGAGGGTTTAGTGCCAGCTATTGTTCAAGATTACCAATCGAGCCAAGTGTTAATGATGGGATACATGAACCCAGCAGCACTTGAGAAAACAGGCGAAACTGGGCAAGTGACGTTTTTCTCTCGCACCAAAGAACGTCTTTGGACCAAAGGTGAAACGTCGGGAAACGTATTGCAATTGCAAAACATTGCTTTGGACTGTGACAATGATACCTTGTTGGTTAAGGTTAATCCCATTGGCCCAACGTGCCACACAGGTACCACAACGTGCTGGGATGGAGATAAGCAAGAAGAAACACAGATGGTGTGGCTTCATCAGCTTGAGCAGCTATTGGCTGCCCGCAAGGACGCAGACCCTGAGTCTTCTTATACTGCCAGTCTATATGCCCGTGGCACCAAACGTATTTCGCAAAAAGTGGGTGAAGAAGGCGTTGAAGTCGCGCTTGCGGCGACGTCGGGCGATAAGGCGGAGTTAGTGTGTGAATCAGCAGATTTGATTTACCACTTGATGGTTCTTCTTCAAGACCAAGGCTTATCGATGAACGACGTGGTGAACAAATTAAAAGAGCGCCATAAGTAAGCTCTCTTTGGGTTAATCGAACCACGAAAAAGAGAGATAAAAGCTCCGTAAATAACCATGTTTACGGGGCTTTTTTAGCGTTCCATCCTGAGTGTATTTCTTCACCTTTCGGCCTCGTCATTGCGAGGATTCTAAGCGACATCAGGAATCTCTTCTCTTAATCAGACTTCCTAGTCGTACGAGTTACCCGCAGCACTTCTTATACTTCTTTCTACTACCACAGATGCATGGGTCATTACGGCCGATCTTGAAGCTTTCAACCGTTTGGTTTAAGCGAATATCGATTTCTGGTTGCGTAGTTTCTTCTTGCTCTGGGAACTCACCGTCGATATAGAACCATAGGCCGTTTTCACGAATGAAACGAGAGCGCTCTTGCATGCAGTATTGTGCGCCGTCTTCATTGAAGTAAGCTTTAAATTCAACAAAGCCTTCGTCTTGGTGCGAGCCTGCCGTAGTATCGATGACCTCTAGGCCAGACCAATCACTGTCGATCGATTCTGCGATGCCTTCTCTTTGTGCTTCGGCATTGCAGTTAGGGTGATAAGTCGCCACAACATAGTCAACTAAACCCAACACGTGCGCTGAATAACGCGAGCGCATTAATTGCTCAGGCGTTTCAACGGCACTGTGGTTAAGGTGCGCTGATTCACAGCACTGTTGGTAAGTATTATTGCTACCGCATGGGCATAAAGACATTGTCAAATCCTATAAAAATGGCCTCGATTAAGAGGCCATAAATGAATGCGTGCAGTGTATCAAGAAACGCTCGCTCACCAAAGATCAGTTTCTATTGAAGTGATTGAGTGACGCGAACTACTTCAAAGCAGGGGATAAAAGTTCTTGAGACCAAGAGGTCGCTTCGTTATAGGTTTGGCCGAGTTGCTCTTCGCCTAGTTTGAGCAGTTTACATATGCGAGTTGCTTCATCCCATCGGGCTTGCTCATAAGCAATAATCATCGCTAAGACGGCCCCTAATACCCCTTTTCGTTGTATCAGAGCCTCTTTTATCTCTTCATCAATCGGTACAGAATCTAACACCTGCTTTAATGGTTGATCGAAGAGTGAATCGAGTAGCGAGAACATACCGGTTAAAAAGGCTTGCCCTGGCTCAATTTTCACGTTCATCTTTGTGACTAATAGTTCGCATTGACGAGCACGCAGCACCGCTAATCCATAGAGTGAATCGGGCTTATCTTCTTTTGCTGATGCAATAGCCACAAGAGAAACGAATTTACGTAGCTTTTGTTCGCCAAGGAAAATTAGCGCTTGGCGGAATGAGCGAATCGTTGTTGCTGATTCACTCGCGGAGTTTACATACGCAAGTAGCTTATAAGACAGAGTGACATCTAGGGTAATTAGACGTTCTACTTCAACGAAGTCGATAGGATCTTTAGCGATCTCTTTCAATAGCTGAACGATAGTTAAAAATGCGGGATTCAGCTTTCGAGTTTGAATCATCTCTGGTTTACTAAAAAAATAACCCTGGAAGTAGGTGAACCCGGCTTGGTTTGCTTCTTGATACTCATCGTAAGTTTCTACTTTTTCTGCCAGAAACTTGATATCTAACCCTTTTAAAGAGTTCATAAACATTGAAGCTTTTGCTATTGAGACTAAACGAATGTCAAACTTGATAATTGACACGTAGGGCAAGAAACGTTTCCAAGATTTGCTTGGCACAAAGTCGTCCAATGCAATGGTGTAGCCTGCATCATAGATGGTCTTTATCGCTTGAAGTAATTCGTCTGTCGGTTCGCAGTCTTCAAGAATCTCAACAACGAGACTATCCTTGGGGAACAAGGTTGGAACTAAGTTAATCAGGCTTGCATAAGGGAAGTTAACGAACCCAAGCTTATCACCCAACGTATTGTAGTGGGTTGACAAGAAATGGTCGGAAAGCAGGCGACTAGTAGCGAGCTCAGGCTCTACCTCAGGGAAAGTATTTTTAGGACCATCCCTGAATAGCAACTCGTAACCTATAGTTTTCTTGCTCGTGTCGAGTATTGGCTGACGTGCTACGTATGAATATTTCAACTTAGTACTGTGTTCGGTTTCTTTTTAATAAAGAGATAATATCTAATTTGGTAAAAATTACTAGATACAATCCAAGAAAGTCTGACCAATAATAGTAATTAAAGTGAAAGTTTAAGAGTGGCGGTGAAAGCTATTGCTAAACTCACGCTTCTGTAGTTCAAAATTCTCTGGAGTAAACAACAGCACTGAACCCTGCGTATACCAATCACCCAGTACAATGCGGGTTTTATCGTAACCATTCGCATTAAAGATATGGATATTTGGACGATGGGTATGGCCGTGGATCATAATATTCACGTGGTGTCGTTCCATGACATTTTCGACTTCTTGTTGTGTCACGTCCATGATGTCGAGAGATTTAGTCTGCTTGTCTTCATTAATATCAGACTGAACTTTAGAGACGATTTTCTTTTTGATGAAGAATGGAATTCGATTGAAGACCCATTGTAGCCAAGGTTGGTGTACTTTCTCACGAAAGGCGAGATATTTTACATCTTCGGTACATAAGGTATCACCATGTAATACCACCGCTTTTTGCCCATAGATATCGATCGTCGATACTTCGTCTAAGAGCTGAACACCGGTTTGTTTGGCAAATTTTTTACCCACTAAAAAGTCGCGGTTACCCTGAGTGAAATAACAAGGAACTCCGGATTTGACTAAGTCGATAAAGGCCTGACGAATGGAATTGGCGAACTCACTTTTATCGTCGTCACCAATCCAGAATTCGAACAGATCGCCTAACACGTAGAGTGCATCGGCCTCTACCGCTTCGTTTTTCATGAAGGTTAGGAAGCAATCGGTAATATCTTGTCGTGATGGTGCGAGGTGTAGGTCTGATATAAAATATGTTTTCATAGGTCTAAAAAAGGGAGCGATTCGCTCCCTGTATCCTGGTTTTATCGGCTGATCAATTATTAATACTAGGGCGTGTTGACCTTTGGCGGTTAAATTTTGTTCTAGATCAACACATCCTAACCGATAGCAAGTAATTAAGCTTCGATTGTTGTACCCGTGATGATCACTTCTTCTAGAGGTACGTCTTGGTGCATACCCATAGAACCAGTGCTAACACCTTTAATCTTGTTCACGATGTCCATGCCTTCAACCACTTCAGCGAATACACAGTAGCCCCAACCGTCTAGGCTTTCGCTACGGAAGTTTAGGAAAGAGTTGTCGTTAACGTTGATGAAGAACTGAGAGCTCGCTGAATGCGGTTCCATAGTACGAGCCATTGCTAGCGTACCAACTTTGTTCGCAAGACCGTTGTTTGCTTCATTTTTGATTGTTGCACGAGTCGTTTTTTCTTTCAGGCCAGAAGTCATGCCGCCGCCTTGAATCATGAAACCATCGATAACACGGTGGAATAGTGTGTTGTCGTAGAAACCGTCACGGCAATACTGTAGAAAGTTTGCGCTTGTTTCTGGTGCTTTTTCTTCGTTAAGTTGAACTTTGATATCACCAAAATTTGTGTGAAGGATGATCATGATTGTTACCTTACTGTCTTTTTAATATGAAGTTCGAATTCTAGCGCATGTTGGCGGACTTTCAAATCATCAAATCATCTACTTAACTCGGTTGTTTGAGGGAATTCCGGCTTTGGGGGATTACCTAATAACGTATGAATTGTTATACTTACCCTCTTATTTTGATTAATACACAAATATAGATAGAGATCATGCTAAAAATTTATAACACACTCACAAGGCAGAAAGAGGAATTCAAACCAATTACAGCTGGCAAAGTCGGCATGTATGTCTGTGGGGTAACCATCTACGATCTCTGTCATATTGGTCATGGCCGAACGTTTGTTTCTTTTGATGTTGTGACTCGTTACCTTCGTTATCTTGGTTACGATTTGAACTTCGTTCGCAACATCACAGATATCGATGACAAGATCATCAAGCGTGCCAACGAAAACGGTGAGTCTTGTGAATCTCTGACTGAGCGTCTGATCGGTGAAATGCACGCTGACTTCGATGCGTTGAACATGAAGCGTCCAGACGTTGAGCCTCGTGCAACGGAATTCATCACGGAAATCATTGAGCTTGTTGAAAAGCTGATTGAGCGTGATTTTGCTTATGTAGCAAGCAACGGCGATGTGATGTTCGAAGTGAAGAAGTTTGATGAATACGGCAAGCTTTCAAAGCAAGACTTAGAGCAACTGCAAGCAGGCGCTCGTGTTGATGTTGATTCTGCAAAACGTAGCCCGTTAGATTTTGTTCTTTGGAAGATGTCTAAGCCAGGTGAGCCAACATGGGAATCACCATGGGGTCCAGGTCGTCCAGGTTGGCACATCGAATGTTCAGCAATGAACTCGTCTATTCTTGGTAATCACTTCGATATCCACGGTGGTGGTTCAGATCTACAGTTCCCGCACCACGAGAACGAAATCGCACAATCTTGCTGCGCGCACGGCACTCAGTATGTAAATACTTGGATGCACAGTGGCATGGTGATGGTCGACAAAGAGAAAATGTCTAAATCACTGGGTAATTTCTTCACTATTCGTGACGTGCTAGCACATTACGATGCTGAAACAGTACGTTACTTCCTAATGTCTGGCCACTACCGTAGTCAATTGAACTACAGCGAAGACAATTTAAATCAAGCGCGTGCATCGTTAGAGCGTCTGTACACATCACTTCGAGGCCTAGATCGAACAGCGGCTCCCGCTGGTGGTCAAGAATATGTAACTCGATTCTCTATGGCAATGAACGACGATTTCAATACACCTGAAGCGTATTCTGTGTTGTTTGAAATGGCACGTGAAATCAACCGTATCAAGACAGAGAGCATCGAAAAAGCGAGTGCTCTCGGTGCATTGATGCGTGAACTTGCCGACATCATTGGTATTCTTCATCAAGATCCAGAAGCTTTCCTTAAAGGTGATGCTGCGGGTAACGACAGCGAAGTAGCAGAAATTGAAGGCCTTATTAAACTACGTAATGATTCACGTGCCTCTAAAGACTGGGCTAATGCTGATCTTGCTCGTGACAAGTTAAATGAGTTGGGTATTGTTCTGGAAGATGGTCCAGAAGGTACGACTTGGCGTCGTAAGTAAATCTTATAAGAAGGGCTGATTTTCAGCCCTTTTTTCTAGTACACATTCTTTAATGTCACCTTTGCTTTTATCTTCAACTTTTAATTAACAGGAATATTTCTGTGGCCCAGATGTATTTTTATTACTCCGCAATGAATGCGGGTAAATCAACAACACTTCTTCAATCTTCATTCAACTATCGAGAGCGAGGCATGACGCCCGTGATCTTCACAGCAGCGTTAGATGATCGCTACGGTATCGGCAAGGTCAGCTCTCGAATTGGTCTACAATCTGAAGCTCAGCTGTTTAAAAATGACACGGATATGTTTGAAGCAATTCAAACGCTTAATGAAGAAGAGAAGCGCCATTGTGTTTTGATCGACGAGTGTCAGTTCTTGTCAAAAGAACAGGTGTACCAACTCACAGAAGTGGTTGATAAACTACATATCCCTGTACTCTGTTACGGCTTACGTACCGATTTCTTGGGAGAGCTGTTTGAAGGTAGTCGTTACTTACTTTCTTGGGCAGACAAACTTGTGGAGTTGAAAACCATTTGTCATTGTGGTCGTAAAGCTAATATGGTTATTCGTACCGATGAACACGGTGTGGCGATTGCCGAAGGTGACCAAGTGGCTATTGGTGGTAATGACCAATATGTTTCTGCATGTCGTTTGCACTACAAAGAAGCGTTAGGTAAATAAACGGCTTCTTGGTCTCTTTCCTAAAATGAACAGCGCAAAAACGTCATCTAAAGTGAAAATCTGAGAATAAGAAAACGGTGGCCAAGTGCCACCGTTTTTGCTTTTAGAACGGGATGATTTGGTTACTTAAAGTGTTATTCAAACCCCAATTTCTTCAACGTTTGGTAAGCGTATTCAACGTTGTCTGGGATAGGCATATCAATCTGAAACCCTTTGGATGGGTATGATTTGATTCGTTCAAAGTCAGCAAGTAGCGCGCCTAACACCATATCTAATGGTAACTCTTCGTTAAAGTAATCAACCCAGTTTTGCCATTGTGACGTGACTTGAATCTCGGTCGCTTTGTCTGGCCACTGTTTAGTAAAAGTCGCATAGGTTCGTTTTTCCATAAATGGCTTTTGAACTAAGGTCAGTCGTTTTGGAAATAGCCCTCGTTCTGTCAGTAGCTTGTGGGTAAAACGTACATTTTCACCGGTATTGGTTGCATGCTTTTCAATAATAATGTCTGATTTAGACACGCCGCAGTCTCTGGCAATTTCGGCAAATGTTTCTGCTTCTGAGCAATCAAATTTCCCTTCAGTAAAGCGTCCCACACCACCGGAAAAAACGATGTAAGGCGCGACTTTTTGATGATAAAGCTCGGCCGCATATTCAGCGACTCGGGTATCGTTACTGCACAATACAAAAATACAGTCTGAAGGCTCAACTTTATGGCCCATCGACATGAAATTCCAAAGGGTGTCAACTGCGCGATGGAGCATCACTGTAGATGGTTTGTCTAAAGAAGATTGAGTGGGAGATTGTTTAGTCATAAAGCGCCTCCAGTGTGGAATTGAATTTAAATGAGTAACCTAAATCGAGGAGCTTTTTCGAGGAGACCCGTTTGTCTGGAGTATCGACAATCGGTGGAAGCGGCTCGCGGCTATTCACACTCTTGAGTGCGGCGGCGTAAAATTCAGCTTTACTGACCGTATTGGGCGTCGTTACGTTAACCACTTCATTGTGCAGTTGCTCAATAGCGAAATTGACCGAACCAATGGCATCGTCAAGATGAAGCATATTTGCAGGTGCTTGAGAGCTAACCTGTTTTAATTTACTTGCGAATCTTGATGGGTGGCGGTTTGGGCCAATTAAACCGCTGAAACGAAGGATAGTGAAATCGAGCCCTGAATCCATCACCAACTGCTCAGCTTGCAGCATCACTCGTGCGTTATCGGAAAATGAAGGTGTGTGTTTGTTTTCTGAGGTGAGAAGGGCGAACGAGGCATCTTGTTCATGCAATACACAGGGTTTGTTTGGGTATACCGTGGTTGAGCTGATCATAATGAGCTTGTTAATCTTTGCTCTCAGACATGCATCAGTGAGTTGCCGCCAGTACTCGGCATATTGCGTACCTGCTCCTTTTCTAAAGCCAGGAGGGAAGCTACCAATCACAATCTTCGCATTGCTTTTGCATAAAAGCGAAGAGAGTCGCTCAATAGTCTGCTCAGGCTCTGATGAACTAAAGCTAAACTCTTCACAGGGGATTCGTTCGTTACCAATGGTGCGGGCACCTGCTTTGGTGGTTTTTGTTACCACCACTTGGTGACCATGTTTCACTAAATGTGTCGACAAAGGTACACCTAGCCATCCTGCTCCGACGATAAATATAGAAGCCATACGTTCCTCACTGTGGTTGGTACAAGCCTAACAAAGCTTTGGCTCAAAATGAAAAAACTCCACGGCCGAGGCAAGTGGAGTTTAGGCTAGAACTTAAGAGTTTTAGCTTAGTATGCGGATTAACTTATCTGCGCGTTCGGCCATCTCGATACCTTCATCTGTTAGATAACCACCGTCTGGCAGAGTACACAGGTTTTTTTCGAATAGGCGCTTAACAGCGTCTTGAGTTTCTTGGGCTGCTTCTTGATGAACTTTGATACCAGTCGCGGCACTGCTCAAGTCAAATTGAAGAAGGAGGTTTAATTCAGCAATATGTTTAGCGTTGTACTTCATAATTAACCTATAAATTCATAACGTTCTCTCTTTCCACAATAGTGCGCATTGACCGCTCAGGCAATAGCAAATAAAAAGAATTGATAAGTGATCCCGAATTGGTCGATTAATCATCGTCGGGTGGTTTTTTTTTGGTTAGGTTGGGTGATTTATGCTCACTTAAGTCATCAGTGATGTTTATTGCTATACGGTTGTAATATATTATGGCGAGACATAGATTGCGTTGAGCAAATATTGTATTAAAAGGATGGGCAATTAGTGAGAGCGAACAAAGTAGCATTAGTTGTTAGTATGCTATTTGCTATCGCAGGGTGTCAGAGCACACCCTCAAAGCAGACAGATGCAAATCAAGTTACAAATAAGGATAATGAGTCTGCAACAGGCATTCATTCTTTTCATCATGTTCAAAGCGTGCATGCTGAGTGGGAGTCTAAGCTCAAACACCATGCCCAGTGGTCTATTTATGCTCCCGAAAATTACAATGAACTTTTAGACGCATGGGACGATGCTGAAAGTATTTATGCGGACCTATTGAAAGACGAAACTCGCCTAACTAAAAGTTACTCCATTTTTTCAAGCTTAACTTACGCTGAAGCTTTTGATGAAAACATCGCGTTGGTTAAGTCAAACTATGAGTCGATTTTAGCACTGAAGAAGAAGGCTGACCGAGTGTTAGCGGATTCGATTGTACAAATGGATTACCTTAAGTTTCTTGGTGCAGATACTCTGTTTACATCGAGCTATAAGCGGTTGTATTCAGAATATAGTGAGTTGTTTGAGTACGTGTTAGTCGATGAGCTAGAAGATGCTCAAGAAGCGCAGGTGGAATTTCTTAATCACGCTCGTTTGCTCGAAGTTAAAGTCGCGTATAAGAAATACATAGAACCTCTGAAAAATGAATTAGAGTCTTTAGAAGATGACGATTTTGATGATGTTGTTCCACTGACCTTTGCGAAAGCCGCTTTTCAAATTGCATTAGCAGAGGCGCAAGTAAAAGCCAGCCCACGAGAAAAATCGATCATTGAAGACGCCGTTCATGCTGCTGAGTTCGAATTGAGTCACATGCGTAGTGTTGCTCATGAAGTCAAAGCTCTTGCGAATGTGAAAGGTGATGAGTTCGAACAATCGGTATTGAATATGGAGAGTCATTTACTCAGTATCTCAAAAGCGGTCAATGGCGAAGATTATCGTGATGTTGTTCTGCGCCTTCAATCTCAGAAGATTGTGGCTAGCATCAAAGCATTGAAAAGCGAGAATCAACAGCAAAGGCTGCAACTGTCTGAGGCGAAGGAAAGGCGTGAGTTATTAGATGCACAGATAATGAAGAGTGACGCTCACATAAAGAGCCTAGAAGAGTTGGTGGACACCTTGAAAAGCGTAGGGAGTAAAGGTACCAATCAAAGTGACACTGATATGACATCTTCGAACCTTGCCTTGGAAAGAAAAGATCAAGCGCAATAATGCGTATCGGAAGTGTGATGGAAGTTCCATTTTAATCCCGGAAATCTTTGTATTTGTGATTAAGTTAAAAGCGCCTAGGGCGCTTTTTTACTTTCTGTTGATCTAAATCAAAATATCGAAATAATGGCTTTCAGAAAGTCATTGTTGTGTTTGTTTTTCTTCTTTTTATTTGTAAGGCATTGATAATTAAGGTTAAGTTTTTATCCTGTTGATGATTTCTCATTCATCAGACTTCTCTTTTTAGTATTAAAGCCGTATGAAATTTCAATACCACTGACGGTTTTGTATTTTCTTTATTGCGAACGGCTTTTTGAGCATGAAATAGCTCTTGAATTCGGCAATGAAAGAGTGGATTATCTTGCTCCCGAAAACATGTTTCAAAATGTAAATTATCATGAATCTAAACCAATTTGACTCACTATTACCGCCACAAATGGCCGAGCGCGCTGCTGATATCGGCGTAGGTAAAGCAACAAAAGATCCAATGAAATCTCTTCTTTTAGCGATTTCCGCGGGTATCCATATCGGTATTGCGTTTGTGTTCTACACTATCGTAACCACAGGAGCTGGTGATTTTCCGTGGGGTATGACTCGCTTATTGGGTGGCCTGGCATTTAGCTTAGGCTTGATTCTCGTTGTCGTAACCGGCGGGGAGCTATTTACAAGTTCTGTTTTAACGTTGGTGGCGCGCGCAAGCGGCAAGATCACTTGGAAAACGTTAATTAAAAACTGGGCTACAGTTTATATCGGTAACTTGATTGGTGCGCTGTTGCTAGTGGCCTGCATGCTTCTGACAAAACAATACATGCTCGACCATGGTCAAGTTGGTTTGAATGCAATGGCGATTTCCCAACACAAACTGCATCATGGTTTTATCCAAGCTGTCGCGCTCGGTATCATGTGTAACGTATTAGTTTGTATCGCAGTATGGATGACGTTCAGTGGACGTACACTGACTGACAAAATCACGGTCATGATTTTGCCTGTTGCGATGTTTGTATCGTCTGGTTTTGAGCACTGTATTGCGAATATGTTCCAAGTACCATTGGCCATAGGCATCAAAACGTTTGCTCCGGCGTCTTTCTGGACCATGACGGGTGCAAACCCTGCGGACTATGTTGATTTGAATTTGATTGATTTTTTAACGAACAACTTATTACCTGTTACTTTGGGTAATATCATCGGTGGCGGCATATTTGTCGGTATGTGGTATTGGTTAATCTACTTACGTGATTAATTCAGACGCATTGATAACTCGATACTGATTGATAATCTTTAAAAACGGCCTGCATTGCAGGCCGTTTTTATTTGTGGAAAACCACGTCAGCCTCGCTTTAAATTATTGTGTGAAGGCTCAATAGTGCAAGCTCAGTCAGAATGCCTATGTCTCTGAAATTGTGAAAGGTTTAGTGTGATAAGTCTTTTGCCGAGTCAAAGTGGGTAAAAAAGAATCGACATTGGTTTGGTTATCCACAGTTTCTGTGGATAACCTGTTCCAAATTCAGTGAGTAAACCGATCGTTGTGAAGTGAGAGCCTAGTTTGTTGGCTGTATTCGGGCGAGAACCCGCCCTTGTTTGGTCAGAGATGTCTTTAATGTTAAGTGAAGTGAAAGAGCCAAAGAACAGCTCATCATTACGAAAATAGCCAACATGATCATCAGTTGATACTTGATCGCAATCATTGGTGAAGCCCCGCCTAAAATCTGCCCCGTCATCATGCCTGGAAGCGTCACTAAGCCTGTCGTTGCCATAGAAGCCATAATCGGAGACATCGCCTTTTGTATCGCCGTACGTACAAAAGGCGCCGCGGCATAGGCTGGAGAGGCACCTAAAGCAATTGCCGCTTCGTATTCTGATTTCTGTGTGTCAAAAGCACCAAATAAGTTCTGCAAAGCGACAATATTACTGCTCAAGCTATTCCCTAATAACATGCCTGCGATAGGGATAAGATATTGCGCGTTCAAAATAGGGGTCGGTTTAATGATGAAAAAGCAGATAAACAAGACAATCGGTATACAAGTTACCGTAAGGCTAACGGCGACAGGTGCTAAAAGTAGGCTCCTTGGTAGCCGAGTTTTTTCAACAATCGAGCTTGCGCCGACGATAATCATCGCAAATAACCACAGTAAATTGACCCATAAACTATTCAAGGTGAACAAGTATTCTAGGTAAAGTCCAACCAAAAATAGCTGAATAACCATACGAATTATGCTGATAGAAGCCTCTTTGCCAAGGCCGAGTTTTAACTTGTGGTTGATGGTAATGGGTAGCAAGAGAAGTGAACTGAAGAACAATAATTGCCACCAAGAAATATCAATAACGTTTTGCATAGTGCTTCCTTTTAAGTGGATACACATGATATCTGAAAGGGCTAAATGATGCATTTTTGTTTCTTCTCTGCCGACCAAAACAGATTATATTCTTTAACAAGTACGATACAAAATATTGGTGGTTTTCACCCTTTTTAACTAATACTTAGTAGGTGAAAAACTAATTCCTGTTACATCAATGTGGTCTCTTTGTTGTTTTTTAACAAATGTAGAGAACACTTAATTCTTCATATTTATTAATACTTTTTAATAAGTTTGTTTAACTGAAAACAACTCTGGATGACCTCAAAAAAGTGTTGATTAGCAAGGGCTATAAAGGGACATTTGATTGAACCCTTCTTTGAGTATGGTCTAAAATTCACTGTTAGATACTCAAGAACTTTAGCCCCTTAGAATGGGTTACTCGAAATTACTAAATACAAAATAGGCAAAATGTATGAGTGATGTTAATAAAATTGAAACTGGCGAAAAGTGTTCGTTGGAATGGAAGTCTTTCCTTTTCATTGCGGTGGTTCTCTTTCCAATCTTAAGTGTGGCTTTTGTTGGAGGTTACGGCTTCATTGTTTGGGCTCTACAAGTGTTTGTATTCGGTCCTCCAGGTGCACATGGTGGCATGTAGTGCCCTCTTGCTATCCCATTTTTAATAGAACTATTTTTTAAGAGAGCTAAACATGAAATCATTTTTAGTTAAATTATGGCGCACAATGACTCGCCCAGCGGTACACATCAGTCTTGGTGTACTCACTATGGGTGGCTTTATTGCCGGTGTTATTTTTTGGGGCGGTTTTAACACAGCTCTGGAACACACAAATACAGAAGAGTTCTGTGTAAGCTGTCACACCATGCGTGACAATGTATACGTAGAACTGCAAGAAACGGTTCACTGGAAAAACACTTCTGGTGTACGTGCTACTTGTCCGGACTGTCACGTTCCACACGAATGGACAGCAAAAATCGCTCGTAAGATGCAAGCATCTAAAGAAGTCTTCGCTCAAGTCTTTGGTGACCTAGATACACCTGAGAAATTTGAAGCTCGTCGTATCGAATTGGCTAAGCACGAATGGGATCGTTTCTCTTCGAACAAATCTCTAGAGTGTAAAAACTGCCACAACTACGATTCAATGGATTTCGACAACATGCGCCCAACAGCGCGTATCCAGATGAAGAATGCGGCAGAGCGTGACCAAAGCTGTGTTGACTGTCATAAAGGTATTGCACACAACCTTCCATTAGATATGGCAGCAGCAAGCGGTATTGTTGGTGAGCTAGAAAATGTAGCAAGTCACACATCTTACGCAAATGGTTCTGATGTGATCTCAATTCGTCACCTACCAATGTACACAGATGAGACGGCTGAAGTTGAAGCGGGTCTACTAAGCCCTGCAAGTAAAGTTGCGGTGATCGACGAAAAAGGCGACATGATCAAGGTTCAGATCGACGGTTGGCGTAAAGCGAAAGGCTTTGGTCGTGTAATCCAAGAAGACTTCGGTATGAACATCTCGACGGCAATCTTGACGAAAGAAGTATCTCAAAGTGACGTAATCACTGTTGGTGAGAAGAAAGAAGATGAGCTAACTGGTCTTCCTTGGGAAGAAGTTAACCTAGCACTTTGGATGAAGAAAGAGTCTATGGTTGATAACTTCGATCCAATCTGGAACGCAGCTGGTCAAGCGTACCAATCTAACTGTTCAACGTGTCACTCACAGCCAGATGAAGCGCACTTCAGCGCTAACGGTTGGGTAGGCATGCTAGATGGTATGATTGCGTTCGTTAACTTCGATACAGATACAGAAGCACTTGTTCTTAAGTATCTACAGAAGCACTCATCAGATTTTTCTGAAGGCCATCACTAATAAGACGTCAATTGGAGTAACACAATGGCAATTACAAGAAGAAGTTTTCTGAAAGGTGTCGCTACTACAAGTGCGGCATCGGTTATCGGTCCAAGCTTATTGGCGTCGGCATCAGCGTCTGCTGCAGAAACAGACGGCGCGTGGAAAGTCTCTGGTTCTCACTGGGGTGCATTCCGAGCTCGTGTTTATGCGGGTAAAGTACAAGAAATTAAACCTCTAGAAATCGATCAGCACCCAACAGAGATGTTGAAAGGTATTAAAGGTATTATCTACAGCCCATCACGTGTGCGTTACCCAATGGTTCGCCTCGATTGGTTGAAGAAGCATAAGTACAGCGCAGACACGCGTGGTAACAACCGCTTTATTCGTGTGACTTGGGATGAAGCGCTAGATCTTGTTTACCGCGAGTTAGAGCGCGTACAGAAAGATTACGGTCCATGGGCGCTTCACACCGGTCAAACAGGTTGGAGACAAACCGGTCAGTTCCACAGTTGTACGAACCACATGCAACGTGCAATGGCACTTCACGGTTACTCTGTGAAGAAAATCGGTGACTACTCAACCGGTGCCGGTCAAACGATCATGCCTTACGTGCTAGGTTCGACTGAAGTTTATGCACAAGGTACATCTTGGGAACTTATCCTCGAAAACAGTGACAACATTGTGCTTTGGGGTAACGATCCAGTTAAGAACCTGCAAGTAGGTTGGACATGTGAGACTCATGAGTCGTTCGCATACCTAGAACAGCTGAAAGAAAAAGTTGCTAACAAAGAGATCAACGTTGTTTCTGTTGACCCTGTTAAAAACAAAACAGGCCGTTACCTAGAAAACGAGCAAATGTACATCAACCCACAAACTGATGTGGCGTTCATGCTGGGTGTTGCTCACGTTCTTTACAACGAAGATCTATACGACAAGAAGTTCATCGAAACTTACTGTCTCGGTTTTGAAGACTTCATCAAGTACGTTCAAGGTGAAACGAAAGACAAAGTTGAGAAGACGCCAGAATGGGCTTCTGCTATCTGTGGCGCAAGCGCGGACTCTATCCGTAACTTCGCTAAGATGCTGGTTAATGGTCGTACGCAGATTCTTGTTGGTTGGAGTATCCAGCGTCAAGAGCACGGTGAACAGCCTTACTGGATGTGTGCAGTTATCGCAGCAATGGTTGGCCAAATTGGTCTACCTGGCGGTGGTATCTCTTACGGTCACCACTACTCTGGTATCGGTGTCTCTTCAACTGGCTTCGCTGCTCCGGGTTCATTCCCACTGAATATCGACCAAGGTCAATCGCCTAAGTACACCAACACAGATTATAACGGTTACAGCCGCGTAATCCCAGTTGCTCGTTGGGTTGATAGCTTGCTAGAGCCAGGTAAGAAGATCAAAGCAAACGGCGCAACAGTGACACTGCCTGACATCAAGATGATGGTCTTCAGTGGTAACAACCCGTGGCACCACCACCAAGATCGCAACAAGATGCGTAAAGCATTCAAGAGCCTACAAACGGTAGTGGCTGTTGATTTCGCTTGGACTGCAACTTGTCGTCACTCTGACATCGTGCTGCCAGCATGTACTCAGTGGGAACGTAACGATATTGATGGTTACGGCGCCTACTCTGGCCGTGGTTTGATCGCAATGCACAAGCTAGTCGATCCTCTGTTCCAGTCTAAGACTGACTTCGAGATCATGTCTAGCCTGACTAAGCGTTGGGGTCGTTACGACGATTACACGCGTGGTATGGACGAAATGCAGTGGGTTAAATCTCTGTATGATGAATGTCGTGCGGAAAACCAAGGCAAGTTCGAAATGCCAGAGTTTGCTGAGTTCTGGGAGAAAGGTTTCCTAGACTTCGGTAAAGGTAAGCCATGGACTCGTCACGCTTCATTCCGTGAAGACCCAGAGATCAACGCACTAGGTACGCCTTCTGGTTTCATCGAAATCACAAGCCGTACTGTTGGCAACATGGGTTACGAGCACTGTCAAGAACACCCAATGTGGTTCGAGAAATCTGAACGTTCCCACGGTGGTCCAGGCTCTGATAAACACCCGTACTGGCTACAATCTTGTCACCCAGACAAGCGTCTTCACTCTCAGATGTGTGAATCTGAAGAGTGGCGAGCGACTTACGCGGTACAAGGCCGTGAGCCAATCTACATCAACCCAGTAGATGCCAAGAAGAAAGGCATCAAAGATGGCGATGTAGTACGTGTGTTCAACGACCGAGGTCAACTACTAGCAGGTGCTGTTCTAATGGATAGTTACGCTCCTGGTGTTGTTCGTATCGAAGAAGGTGCTTGGTACGGCCCGATCAACGAGAAAGTGGGGGCGCTAGATACATACGGCGATCCAAACACACTGACTCAAGATATCGGTACGTCTGAACTGGCTCAAGCAACGTCAGCAAACACATGTTTGGTAGACTTCGAGAAGTTCCAAGGCAAACTGCCTCCAGTCACTTCATTCGGTGGTCCAATCGAAGTTTCTTAAGTCTTGCACCTAAGAACCAAGATTAGCGCTTGAATTAAAGCCCCTGTAAGTATCTTTACAGGGGCTTTTTGTTTTTGTGGTCCCGGCCTTTTTATCGATTGTTACTATTTGGGAAACTTACGAAACATGACCAATCTAAAAAAATAGGGTAAAATGTGGCTAATAAAGAGAGGCTCTATAGGTAGAGTCATAATTGTTAGTGTAATAGGAAGAAACATGATTTTAGTTGTTGGTCACAAAAACCCTGATAGTGACAGTATTTGTAGTGCGTTAGTTGCAACAGAGCTTCTTAAAGCTCGTGGCGAGGAAGCGACACCAATTCGCCAAGGCGAGATCAACCGCGAAACTCAACACATTCTAGAAGTCGCTGGTGCTGAAAAGCCAGAGCTTCGTACTTCTGTTGCTGGTGAGAAAATCTGGCTAGTAGACTACTCAGACCTAGCACAAGCACCCGATGATGTTGCTGATGCAGAGATCGTAGGTATTGTCGATCACCACCGTCTAGGCGACGTGATGACAGTCAACCCAATGGAAGCTTGGATCTGGCCTGTGGGTTGTACAAACACTGTACTTTTCAACATGTTCAAGATTGAAGGTCACGCAATCTCTCAACAAATCGCTAAACTAATGATGTCTGCAATTCTTTCAGACACTGTTGGCTTCGCTTCTCCAACTTGTACTCAAAAAGACAAAGACGCCGTTGCTGAGCTTGCTGAAATCGCTGGCGTAACTGACGTTGATGCATTCATTAAAGCGCTTCTAATCGCTAAGACAAACATCGAAGGTCTATCGGCTGCACAGCTAGTAGAAAAAGACCTGAAAGGCTACCCATTCAACGGTCGCGATGTTGTTGTTGGTCAAGTTGAACTTGCGACTCTTGAGCAAGTAGATGGCATGATTGAAGCGCTAGAAGCGGATCTTGAAGAGCGTTGTGAGAAAGATGGTCTAGCGTTCGCTGCGGTAATGCTAACAGACATCACGACTGCTCAAACTCGTCTTCTATACAAAGGTGAGTGGGCTGAGAAATTGGTTAAGCATGAGAAAGACGGCGTATTGATGATGGAAAATACATTAAGTCGTAAGAAGCAAGGCTGGCCTTGGCTACAAGGTGAGCTTGTTTAACCAAGTCGCTTAATAATAAACGCCTGCTACTTTAGCAGGCGTTTTTCTTTGAAGTAGACTTTCTTCTTCATCGATAGTGTTTGAAGTTAAAAACACTCGGCATAAAATAGCTTTAAGAACAAAGTTACTGACTAAAGTAGGAAATCAAGATGACTACACAGCTAGACGATAAAAAAATCGCTGAAATCAACAAGTATACCGGCGAGCAACGCCTGAAATACTGTGTGAAAGAGATCGTAGCAAACCGTGAAGTATGGATCTTAACCGATGAACACGGTTGTGTAATGCTGAATACAGAAGATGAAGATTGTGTACCAGTATGGCCAAATCAAGAGTTCGCAGAATCATGGGCAACGGGTGATTGGTCTGAGTGTAAAGCTGAGTCTATTTCGTTGAACAAATGGCACAGTCGCTGGACCAACGGTCTAGAAGACGACGAGCTTGCTGTTGTGGTATTCCCTAACGAGCAAGAAGAAGGCGTTATCTTATTCCCGGATGAGTTCGACTTCGAATTGAAAAAGCAGGCTGCTAAGCGTTAATACAGTCACATCGTGAGCCAGCGTTGCCTTTGTTAGGCAGCGCTATCTTTCCGTTATCTCATCTCGGTTGTTTCCAACGTATTTTCGTTAATACCCAATCCATTGATACAGCATAGATTTTTCCCTAAACTTTAATTGTTATGGTGATGGAGGGGGAGGGGCTATAGGTTATGGTTCGGTGCTTTGAAGAAATGGCTTTCCACTAGTCTTTGTGTGATCTGATGGTTCGGTTGAGACAACACCTGTTGAGTTTCACCTGCTTCCACGACGTGACCTTCGTGCATAACGATGATTTTATCGGTGATATGTTTAATAATTCCAATATGTTGAGATACATACACGAATGATACGCCCATCTCTTCTTGCAGTTCTAAGAAGAGATTGATTATCTGTGAGCGCATCGCCATATCCAACCCATTCAATGCTTCGTCAGCAACAATGATTGAGGGCTGAAGAATCAAAGCTCGCGCCAAACATACCCTTTGTTTCTGGCCTGCAGCAAGCATTTGAGGATAGAAATAAGCGTGTTCAGGTAACAGGCCAACGCGTAATAATGTATCTTTTACACGATGCATTCGAGCTTCCGAAGACATATTGGTGTTTCGCTTTAAGGGGCCTTCAAGAATGCGGCCAATTTGAATTCGTGGGTTTAATGATGTATTCGGATCCTGGAAGATCATACGAATGAGCTTACAACGAGTCGAGTAATCTTTGTGTTCGAGCTTTTCTCCATTCACGCGGATCTCGCCACCTGTCGGCTCAACCATCCCCGCCAGCATTCTTGCTAATGTTGACTTACCAGAACCATTTTGTCCGATAAAACCAATCGTCTGTCCGGCTTCCAAAGTAAAGCTTACCGGTTTTACTACCTGATGAATCTTTTTGCGGAAAAGACCAGAGCGAGTTGTAAAGTTTTTAGATAAGTCACTGACTTCTAATAAGGCACTCATTATTTCTTTTTCTTCTCCATATTCAAAGGGAAGTGACAATTGAACTTATGATTTTTGATTCGTTGAGTATATGGGATCTCTACACACTGTCTCTGTGCGTATGGACAACGGGGTCCCAATCGACAGCCAATCGGCAAATGTTGCAGTGGCGGAATCGACCCTGGCAATGACTGAAGCTTTTCTTTGTGAGGGATCCAGTCATTAAAATCGGGCATCGCTTTTAGTAATGCGACAGTATAAGGGTGCTTTGGTGTCTCTAAGAGTTTCTGAGTATCAGCTGATTCGACCGATTGACCACAGTACATCACGGTAATGCGAGTTGCCCATTGAGTGATAGTCGTTAAATCATGGCCGATCAGTATGATGGTCGTGTTATTGACCTGGTTCATTCGGCTCAATAGACGCAATATTTGAGACTGGGTTATAGGGTCTAAATCGTTGGTAGGCTCATCGGCTATCAGTACTTTCGGTTTTGCGGCAATAGCCATTGCGATCATGACCTTTTGACACTCACCGTCTGTTAACTCATAAGGGTAACTGTCCATTAAACGTGAGTGATGCTTGATACCGACTTTATGCAGTAGCGCGATGGCCTGTTTTTTACGCCATTTAAATCGTTGCCACCAGCGCCCGTCAAACGCGTAAGATGGTATTGCTTCTATCAGTTGATGTCCCACTTTTTCTGAGGGGTCAAGACAAGAGGAAGGCTCTTGGAAGATCATCGCAATATCGCGCGCAATCACTCGACGTCGCTCTTTTGGAGTCAGTTGTAGCAGATCGATATTACCTAAGCGCATTCGGTCAGCAGAGACTTTCCAGCCCTCTTTACAAACCCCAACAATGGCTTTCGCGACCAAACTTTTACCTGAGCCAGATTCACCAACGAGACCGCGAATTTCCCCTTCATTCAGAGTAATACTCATTCGGTCGACGGCTCGAACCATCCCCTGAGGGGTTTCAATCTCAATAGTCAGATGTCGAATGTCAAGTAACGGCATTATTCGATTCCTGCATTTAGTGCTTGGCGAACACCTTCACCGACAAGGTTGACCACAATCACTGTGAACATAATAGCGAGGCCGGGCAGAGTCACTGTCCATGGTGCAAGGTAAATCAGCTCCACTGAATCCCCTAAGATCGCTCCCCACTCAGCACTTGGAGCTTGGGCGCCAAGGCCTAAGAAGCCTAAAGCTGTGATGTCGAGAATCGCCACTGACAGTGCCAACGTAATTTCAAGGGCTATGACGGTGAGAATATTAGGAACGATAGAGTTCCAAAGCAGATAGAAATTGTTTGCTCCATCAAGTCGAGAGGCCAGAATATAATCTTTCTCGACTTCTGCATGTACGGCAATGTAGACCGAACGAATAAATCGCGGTATCAATGCCAAACATATGGCAAGCAAAATATTAAATTCACCAAGGCCAAGAAACGCGACAAAAATAATCGCGAGTAACAGAGAGGGAATCGACATCACAGTATCAAGCAAGTGGTTGAGCGTGCTTGATACGAGGCCACGAGTCATGCCGGCGAGGACACCAATCAGACACCCGATTACAGCTGCGATGAAAGTAATGATAACAGCGGCACCAAAGGTTAACTGGGAACCGATAATCAGCCGAGACAGTATATCTCTGCCCAAATCATCAGTGCCGAGAAAATATTCAACTGTACCCGTTGGATCCCAAGATGGAGGGGTCAAAAGGTGCCCGGTTTGTTCTTGAGAGTCATGGGGTGCTAACCAAGGCGAAGTGACCGTCACTAGGATTATGATGATTAAGCACCACAACCCAAACATGGCGAGATTGTTGGCACGGAAACTGCGCCAGAAACGTTCAAACTGGGTAGGAACTTGTTCTTCTTGGTAGACGTTATTTGTTAGCATACCATTCCTTCCTTACCAGTGGATTCACCATTGCGCCTAACAGATCTGAGAGAATGTTTGCAGTCAACACTAGGGTACCTACCACAATGACGCCAGCTTGAATCGAAACGTAATCTTGATTAGATAGCGCATCCAATAACCAGCGTCCAATCCCTGGCCAGTTAAAGATAGATTCGGTGATGATTGCGAGTGTTAACATACTCGATAGCTGAACACCGACCTTCGGAATGATAGGTGGGATCGCATTTCTTAATACGTGCTGCGTGACGATCTCTCTTGTTGAAAGACCTTTAATTCGTGCAGCGCGGATGTAGTTTTGTTTCATTACCTCGGCCACTGATGCACGCATCAGTCGAATAACCTGAGTCGTTGGCGCTAATGCTAACACGAGGCAAGGTAAGGCCATATGTTCGATAACACTTTGCAATGCTTGTGCTCGGTATCGACCCTCTGAGAAAAACGCATCAACAATTGCAAACCCTGTGACGTGTTCAATCTCATAAAGCAGATCGTACCGGCCACCAACGGGAAATATTTTAAAATGGAGCGAAAATACCATGATCATGAGCAAGGCGACCCAAAATATAGGCGCAGAGTAGCCAGCCATAGAGGTAAACGAGATGGTTGTATCGACAAATTTTCCTTGTCTCATACCAGCAATAGTACCAAAAGGTATCCCGACGAAGAGTGCGAGCACAAAGGCAAAGAAGCACAGTTCTAGCGTTGCGGGGAAGACGACCGCGAGTTCATCGATAATTGGTACATTATGTTTACTGAGGCCAAAATTCAGTGTCGATAATTCCGTTATATAGCTAATCCAACCAGGCCAGAAATCTTGAATTGCCCAAGGTGATTGTTGGCCTAGTCTTAACAAAGAGAAGCCAACTAAAGTGAGGATCGCAAGAGTAATAATAAATAAATTGACTCGTCTTAATGTATACCAAAACATCAGTTCACCTCTCTTCTGACGTTATCAAAAGGTTGAGCATTGAACGGGCTCTGTTTGAAGCCAGTCAGTGAACTATCGTGTACACGAAATTGCACACCGTGAGCGAGGGGGATCACAGGAACTTCTTCATTCAATATATTTTGGGCTTGATAATATAAGTTTGCACGGTGCCTATGTTGATTGATCTCCAGCGCCAAATCTAGAAGGAAATCAAAGTCAGAATTACACCACATCGAGACATTGAGTCCGGCGCGTTCAGAACTGCATGAGAGCAGAGGGCGCAAGAAATTATCGGGGTCACCGGTATTACCGATCCAACCTGTGAGAAGTAGGTCTGTTGAACCAATAGAGGAAAGCTGGGTGCGATCGAAGCGATCGTCAGTGTAGAGCTTCAAGGTGATACCGATATCTGCCAAGTTCGCTTGGATCAACTCTGCCGTTTTTCTCGGACTAGGGTTGTAAGCTCTAGGCTCTAGAGGCACCCACATTGACAGTTCTAATCCGGGTTTAACTCCCGCGTCTTTAAGCAGTGCTACTGCGTAGTTTCGGTCATAGCGAACTTGTACGCTGTCTTTTTGATATGCCCAAGAGGTAGGAGGCAGTAATGAATATGCTTTAGTGCCCGTACCGTAGTAAACCGAGTCAAGAATATTTTGACGGTTGATGGCCAAGTTTAGTGCTTTACGGACTCGAGAATCCCGCAGTGCTGGGCGTTCGGTATTAAGCGCAATAAAAGAGACATTAACAGCAGGCGTCACCGATATTTGTAACTCTTTATTCGCTTGAATAATGGGGATCTGGCTAGAAATGGGTGAATTTAATACATCACATTCATGGCGAAGAAGCTTAGCCAGCGTGCCCGTTCCACGTTGTGACGTGTCGAATACAACTTGGTCCATTTTCACGTCACCCTTCCAATAATTCTTGTTCTTTTTCAGGCGCACTAAGTCATTGATTTTGTATTCATCTAAGTAGAAAGGACCGGTGCCGACAGGCTTGGAATCGATCTCATTTTTCTCGTCCGCAACGATCAGTTTATCAGCGTATTCTTTAGAGTGAATGACCGCGTAGCTGGTGGCTATATTGTTGAGAAATGAGTTGTCTGGATGGCTTAGTTGAAATTTTACGGTTAAATCGTCAAGCGCTGTGACATCGACAATTAGATTTTGGAAGTCGATTCCTGCAAACCAAGGGTACAAGCCCCCCCCCACATAATGGAATGGGTTCGAATTATCAATAATGCGTTTAAAACTAAAAACGACATCTTGAGCGTTCATACTGCGGGTAGGGGTAAACCATTCCGTGGTTTGGAACGCAACATTAGGGCGAAGAGTGAAGGTGTACTCTGTACCTGACTCATCAACAGACCAACGGCTTGCCAAGTTCTCTTTTGGTCGGTAGGTCATCGGATCCAGGATGAGCAAGGTATCGAAGATTTGAGGGCTTAACGATTCTGAAGTGATGCCACTATCAACCAATTGCGGGTTGAAAGTACTAGGATCGCCTTGACCGCAATAAATGAACCCTTTTTCACGAATTTTATCGTGATCTACGCTCTCACCACATCCTGCTAACAAGCTCAGCGTCAAGATACTTAGTGATAGTCTTATTAGTGCTTTCATAAAAAGAAATACTTTTCGAAACGAGGCACAAGAGAAGCCTCAAGATCCGGATAATTTAACATTATATTTATTCGGCTCCAAATAATAATCCCGTGTGGGTTGCTATTTATCGTTTGCTTGTCCAACAATCGCGTACTTCCTCACCATTCCTCTTAATTGGTTGTAGGTTAACCCAAGTAATTCAGCGGCTTGTTTCTGGTTATACTTACTTTGTGCTAAGGCTTGATTGAGCAGTTGAATATCTTGTTGTTCTTGCCAAGCTTTATAGTCGAGAGGCAAAGAAAAAGAGTTCTCTGATGAAGTATGGTTGTTGGTTGGCTCATTGCCAATTGTCTGAGCGAAATCTTGGTCACGCTTCCATGGTGGCTGAAATGGATTAAAGACCAAGTATTCAATAGGGTAGGGGTTCTTGCCATGTTGGTAGATCGCGCGCTCTACCACGTTTTTGAGTTCTCGAACGTTTCCGGGCCATGAGTAATCGAGCAATGCGCTCACTGCCGATGGCGCAAAGCCAACAAAGAGATCCAGTTCGAGTTCTCTACACATTTTGATGGCGTAATACTCGGCAAGCAAGGTGATATCTTCTTTTCTTTCACGAAGAGGCGGTATGGTAATGACATCAAAAGCTAGCCTGTCTAAAAGGTCAGGCCTAAATTCTCCTTTAAGTGCCATTGCGGGTAAGTCGGCGTTGGTGGCACAGACTAGCCTCACATTGGCACTTAATACTTTTTGGCCTCCAACACGCTCGTACTGACCATATTCAATCACGCGCAATAGCTTTTCTTGAACGGCAAGTGGCGTTGTTGCTAACTCATCCAAAAATAGGGTTCCGTTTTCTGCTCTTTCGAAACGCCCTTGATGGCGACCTTTTGAACCGGTAAATGCCCCTGATTCGTGACCAAACAATTCAGAATCAATCAAGCCTTCGCTAAGCGTTGAACAGTTTAAGGCGATCAAGGGGTGATCCCAGCGCCTCGAAAGGTAATGCAACCTTTGAGCAATCAGCTCTTTACCCGTCCCGCGCTCTCCAATAATCAAAATGGGTCTTTCGATGGGGGCGAGTTGAGACACTTTATCTAAAACAGAGAGAAAGCTAGGGGATTCACCGATAAGATTCTGCTGCATAGTGGGTCCTTGTGAGACTTGAGCGCGAATGGATATGTGTTGAGCGTGCTTTATTTGAATCGCTTGAAATAAGAGAGCAGTGGTGAAAAAAACCAATACTTGGCTAAATTCATCATAGCATGGTTAGAGCGTATTACCATTTGATTGTAACACAATGATAATACTAGGTTTAAAGTTTGGCGCACTATTTGCTTTACTTAAAGTAGCTTTAAACAACAGCTTAAATTATGGGCGAGTGAGTGGATCTGTTGAATCACGATTTTAAACACATTTGTCATTATGGTTATTAAGGAGTTCCTCATGGGTATTTTTTCTCGCTTTGCAGACATAGTAAATTCAAACATCAGTGCATTATTAGATAAGGCTGAAGATCCTGAAAAGATGATTCGCCTGATTATCCAAGAGATGGAAGACACACTGGTTGAGGTTCGAACGAATTCGGCAAAAGCCATCGCGGATAAGAAAGAGCTTGCGCGCAAAGTAGACGCTATCGAAACTCAGATTCTCGATTGGCAAAACAAAGCGACCCTAGCGCTAATCAAGCAACGTGAAGATCTGGCAAGAGCGGCTTTAATCGAAAAACAGAAACTGGAAGAGATCATCAAAAGCTTTCACACAGAGCAAACTTTGGTTCATGAAACCATCGAAAAGCTCACCAGCGAGATTGGCAAACTTGAAACTAAAATTGCCGAAACTCGTGCGAAACAGCAAGCATTAATGATCCGTAATCATGCTGCGAGCAATCGTCGTGATGTTCAAAAACATCTGCATTCAAGCAAAACCCAAGAAGCAATGACCAAATTTGAGCAATTCTCGCGTAAAGTGGATGAATTAGAAGCGGAAGCGGACGTTTACGCCAAAACGGGTAATGCCAAATCTTTAGATCAAGAGTTTGCTGAGCTACAAGCTCAAGATGAAATCGAAAAAGAGTTGGCGAAATTGAAGCAACAAGTTGAAAAACGCGATCAATAATTTAGGAGTTTTCTATGTCAACATTTCTAATTGCAGGTCCATTAATAGTCTTCTTGATCTTTGTGGCTCCGCTATGGCTATTCTTACATTACCGCAGCAAGAAAAAATCCAGTAACGGTCTGTCAGAGAAAGATCTTCAGCGCCTGCATAAGCTTTCTGCGCAAGCTGAATCGATGCAAGAACGCGTGAAAACACTAGAAAAAATATTGGATGCGGAGTCGCCTAACTGGAGACGAAACTATGAATAGAGAACTGTATCGGGATCCCATTAACGGCAAATTGTCTGGCGTATGTGCGGGTTTAGCGAACTACTTTGGCCTTGAAGTTTGGTTGGTTCGAATTTTAGTGATTTCAGCCGCGCTCTTGGGCGGCAGTTTCCTTGTCTTGCTCGCGTATTTAGCTTTGACATTGATGATTGAAAAACAGCCTGCTCGTTACGTCGATAAAATGAAAGCGAAACAAGAGCACACGCTCAAGCAAAAACCGTGGGAGAAAGGCCAGACAGCAGAATCATTATTGGATACGTTAGAGAGTGACTTTCAACAGTTAGAGACTCGTACGCGTAATATAGAAGCTTACGTAACCTCAGATACTTTCAACGTTGAACGCGCATTTAAAGACATGTAGCGGAACATCTTAAAATGAATTGATAATGGTTTAGGAAAATTTATCCCAAGCCGTTATTTTTTTTAATAATTTTGTCTAAATAAACATTGTGATAACTGGTAACTTACATTTGATTAATCTATGTTGTAATAATACGTATTAATATGGATCAACATCAATGTATAGAGCCTACGCTGTCCTATTGGCAACCTTATTGGGGTTGTCTGGGTGTGGTAAGAAGCTTCCTCCC
Organism: Vibrio artabrorum; assembly: GCF_024347295.1. Lineage (NCBI taxonomy): Bacteria > Pseudomonadati > Pseudomonadota > Gammaproteobacteria > Vibrionales > Vibrionaceae > Vibrio > Vibrio artabrorum. Next base: position 1,159,932 of record NZ_AP025458.1, read on the forward strand.
GTACCTGACCCCGATTCTAGACCCGCTAAACTTTTCACTGTCTCAGTGGGCAACAATGCCTTTGAGCGTTCCTTTCCTGCGACCACTGAAGCCGGTGATAAGGCAGTGCTTGCATTTCGTGTCCCAGGGTTATTGCAAACCATCGACGTCACTTCTGGGCAAAGGGTTAGCAAGGGCGATAGACTTGCAACGCTTAATCCTGATGAATACCAACTACTCGAGAAGCAAGCGAGAGCCAACTTTAAGCTTGCTGATGTTCAATATCAACGTTCCATCAAGTTACGTAAAGATCGTGTGGTGTCGGAGCAAGATTTTGATCAAGCGAAAGCCAATCACAATTCGGCAAGAGCCCTGTTTAACCAGGCCAAAGCAAACCTTCGCTACACCACTCTCGTTGCACCGTACGATGGCACCATCTCTATTATTCCAGCTGAAAATCATGAATACATTGCAGCTAAACAAGGCGTAATGAATATTCAAACCAATCAAATACTCAAAGTCGTCTTCTTATTGCCCGATCAACTTATTACACGCTTTTCTTCAGGGTTTGAGACGGATGCTACGATGGTATTTGATGCGTTCCCTGACAATTCTTACGTTCTAACGTTCCAAGAAATCGATACTGAAGCTGATCCGAAAACGGGCTCATACAAAGTCACCATGGTCATGGAAAGACCCAATGATGTCGGTATTTTGCCGGGCATGTCTGGCACGGTTAATTTGGTTTCAGCACTAACAGCGGCGACGAAAATTCCAACGTCGGCAATGATGACCAATGGAGATGAGGTGTCAGTATGGCGCGTGAATAGTGACGGCATTGTTGAAAACGTGCCCATTGTGATTGATGACAAGCGTCATATTGTGTCAGGTCTAAACGATGGCGATCGTGTTGTGGTTTCGGGTGTTAATGGTCTTGAAGCGGGTGTCAAAGTTCGTGAGTGGATCAAGGAGAGGGGGCTATAACATGAAAACGCTAAAAGTAGTCGTAGGACTGTCATGCTTGGCTTTAGTGACGGCTTGTGAAGATAAACAAGTGGTGGTCGTCGATAGCACTCCCTTGGTCAAAGCGATTGAGATCTCGGTCATCGATTTTAGCGATAAGCTCTATTTTCCGGCCGTCGCTAATGCCGCAGAGAAAGCGCACCTCAGTTTTCGAGTTGCAGGTGAAATAAATAAGCTGGATGTGAAAGAGGGTGAACGCGTATCTAAAGGAGACATAATTGCAGAGCTAGACCCAACCGATTATCAATTAGATGTGGACAATGCTCAGGCGAGATACACCGTAATAAATAGTCAATACCAACGTTCAAGCCCATTGGTAAAAAAAGGTTTATTAGCCAAGTCTCAGTTTGATGAAATTGCAGCTCAACGTCAAATTGCGTACGCCGAACTTGAATTGGCAACATTGCGTTTGTCGTTCACGAAACTTCGAGCTCCTGTCGATGGGATTATTTCTAGAGTCAGTGTCGATCAGTATGAAAATATTCAGGTTGGCCAACAGGTTGTCAATATCCACAGTGTGGAAGATGTCGAAGTGGTGATACAACTTCCCGATCAAATTTATGTCAATCAACCTAATGAAACACTGCACTCGAATGTTGAAGCCGTGGTGAGAGTGCCAAGCGGTAATGAGTACACCGCGAGTATTAAAGAGTTCACGACCGAGCCAGATCCCAGTACCGGTACCTTTACCGTGACACTTGCGTTACCTATGCCAGCCGATGATTTGATTCTTGACGGTATGGCGGTTGAAGTGACGTCAAGCGGACGCGACATCGGTTTGGATTTGAAAGCAGGAGTATTGGTTCCCATTGAGGCGGTGTTTAATGGCGATGGCGATGAGTTAACGCGCCAGAACTCTTATGTGTGGGTGGTTAACGGCGACAATACCGTCTCGAAGCAACAAGTGGTGTTAGGAAAAGCAAATCAGAAAACATTGCAGATAATGAAAGGATTAGAAACGGGGCAGCATGTCGTTGTTGCAGGCGTATCGCGATTGCGAGATGGGATGACCGTGGAAGTATTGTCTCAGGAGACGAACAATGAGTGAAGTAAATAACAAGCCTCAAAATGACGATCAACAGGGTGATGATCAGATCACAGGTGTGGCTTCTTACTTTATACGTAACAAAGTCATTAGTTGGATGCTATCTCTGATCTTTCTTATTGGTGGTGTTTCTGCGTTCTTCGGTCTGGGTCGTTTAGAAGATCCTGCCTTTACCATCAAAGATGCAATGGTTGTCACCTCGTATCCCGGAGCAACGCCTCAGCAGGTGGAAGAGGAAGTGACTTACCCACTAGAAAAAGCGATTCAACAGCTTACCTATGTCGACGAAGTGAACTCTATCTCTAGCCGTGGCCTGTCTCAGGTAACGGTGACGATGAAGAATAACTATGGCCCGGACGATCTTCCGCAAATTTGGGATGAACTTCGCCGAAAAGTGAATGATCTTAAGGTTGAACTGCCACCCGGCGTCAATGATCCTCAAGTCATCGATGACTTCGGTGACGTTTACGGGATTTTGCTGGCGGTGACGGGTGATGGTTATAGCTACAAAGAGCTGCTCGATTACATTGATTACCTAAGGCGAGAGCTTGAGTTGGTCGATGGAGTCAGTAAGGTCTCCGTTTCTGGCCAACAGCAAGAGCAAGTGTTCATTGAGATATCGATGAAACGAATAAGCTCTCTAGGTCTCTCTCCAAGCACAGTATTCAACCTTTTATCGACTCAAAACATTGTATCAAGTGCTGGTGCGGTCAGAATTGGCGACGAATACATTCGAATCCATCCAACGGGTGAGTTCCAGAATGTTGAACAGCTTGGAGATTTGATTCTGACAGAAGGTGGCGCTCAAGGTCTCATCTATCTCAAAGATGTGGCAAATGTCACCCGTGGTTATGTTGAAGTTCCCAGTAACATCATCGGCTATAACGGCAAGCTCGCACTCAACCTTGGTGTCTCTTTTGCGCAAGGGGTCAACGTGGTTGCAGTTGGCGAAGCCTTTGATCGAAGACTGGCCGAGCTAAAATATCAACAGCCTGTCGGCATTGACATTTCTGAGGTTTATAACCAGCCCAAAGAGGTGGATAAATCGGTCAGTGGATTTGTGGTGAGTTTAGGACAGGCGGTTGCGATCGTCATCATAGTGTTACTGTTCTTTATGGGGCTAAGATCGGGATTGCTGATCGGATTGATATTGCTGTTGACCGTTTTCGGCACCTTTATTTTCATGCAGTATTTCAAAATCGACCTTCAACGTATTTCACTGGGCGCATTGGTTATTGCCTTGGGGATGCTGGTGGATAACGCCATTGTGGTGGTGGAAGGGATATTGATCGGCACGCAGAAGGGGCGGACCCGAATGCAGGCTGCCACCGATATCGTAACCCAAACTAAATGGCCACTGTTGGGGGCGACTGTTATTGCGGTAACGGCTTTTGCTCCAATTGGTTTGTCTGAAGATGCAACGGGCGAATACTGTGGCACCTTGTTTACGGTTCTACTTATCTCCTTGATGCTGAGTTGGTTTACTGCCATCTCGCTCACGCCGTTCTTTGCCGACCTCTTCTTCAGAGGCCAGAAGGTTGACCCCAATAATGACGGCAAAGACCCATACAACGGGATGGTTTTTGTTATCTATAAAAACTTCCTTGAGTTCTGTATGAAACGCGCGTGGCTAACCATGATCGTTTTGGTCATTGGTTTAGGTGCAAGTGTTTACGGTTTTGGTTTTGTGAAACAAGCCTTCTTCCCCTCTTCAACAACACCTATGTTCCAAGTGGATGTTTGGATGCCAGAAGGTACCGATATTCGTGCGACCAATACCAAGCTTAAAGTGCTTGAGAGTTGGTTAGCTAAGCAGGATGAAGTTGAACATATCACGACAACCGCGGGTAAAGGCCTGCAACGTTTCATGCTGACTTATACGCCAGAGAAAAGTTACAGTGCATACGGCGAGATAACGGTTCGTGTGAAGAGCTACGAAGTACTTGAAGGGCTAATGAAACGCTTCCGTGATCATGTAAATGGTCAGTTCCCAGAGATCGACTACAAGCTTAAACAGATCGAATTAGGTCCTGGTGGCGGTGCGAAAATTGAAGCGCGAATTGTGGGTTCTGATCCAACGGTTTTACGTTCAATCGCTGCTCAAGTGATGGACATTATGCGAGCTGATGAAGGCGCGTTTAACGTTCGTCACGATTGGCGTGAAAGAACGAAGGTATTAGCGCCGCAATTCAATGAAAGCCAAGCGCGTCGTTATGGTATTACCAAATCTGACGTTGATGATTTCTTAGCGATGTCTTTTTCGGGTAAGTCGATTGGTGTGTACCGTGATGGTACGACGCTAATGCCTATTGTGGCGCGTTTACCTGAAGATGAACGTGTCGATATCCGTAATATTGAAGGTATGAAGATCTGGAGCCCTGCATTAAATGAATACATTCCCCTGCAACAAGTCACGTTAGGTTATGAGCTAGAATGGGAAGATCCACTGATCATCCGTAAAAACCGTAAGCGTATGCTGACAGTGATGGCGGACCCGGATCTACTGGGTGAAGAAACAGCGTCGACTCTACAGAAACGTTTACAACCCCAAATTGAAGCGATTGAGATGCCACCAGGTTACTCACTGGAATGGGGAGGGGAATATGAGTCGTCAGCCGATGCTCAGGCCTCATTATTTACCACTATGCCTTTGGGTTATTTGTTTATGTTCTTGATTACCGTGTTCTTGTTTAACTCGGTAAAAGAACCACTGATTGTTTGGCTAACGGTGCCATTGGCGTTGATAGGGGTTACAACGGGATTACTGGCCTTAAATACCCCATTTGGTTTCATGGCACTGTTGGGCTTCTTGAGCTTATCTGGCATGCTACTCAAAAATGGTATCGTACTGCTTGATCAAATTGAAATCGAAATGAAATCAGGTAAAGATCCCTATATCGCGATTGTTGATGCAGCGTTAAGCCGTGTCCGTCCTGTGTGCATGGCGGCGATCACTACCATTCTTGGTATGATCCCTTTATTGCCAGATATCTTCTTCAAACCAATGGCGGTTACCATCATGTTTGGTTTGGGGTTTGCAACAGTGTTGACGCTGATCGTAGTACCTGTTCTGTATCGCTTATTTCACAAAATCGAAGTCAATTAACCTTTGAAAGAAAGCCCTAATTTAGGGCTTTCTTTTTATCTGTAACGATGGAAAGGGACCATAGATATGGAAACAAGTTCAGCCGATAAAACATGTGCATGGGCGCTTAAACACGAACTTGAAAGGGAGTATCACGATAAGGAGTGGGGCGTACCTGTTTACGATGACCAAATATTGTTTGAGTTCATTACCTTAGAGGGGGCACAAGCGGGTCTTAGCTGGATTACGATCCTCAAAAAGCGTGAAGGCTATCGTGCCGCATTTGATGATTACGACCTCAACAAGTTAGCTGAGTTCAATGAAGACAACGTGCCACACATCATTGAACATTTCGATGTGGTTAAACACAAGGGTAAGATTGCGTCGGTATACAATAATGCACGAGCGACGCTTGAATTACAGAGAGAGTTCGGTTCTCTATCAAATGCCTTATGGCAATTTGTCGACAACAAGGTGGTTGATAATCCGTGGACTGAGATGTCTCAAGTTCCGGCTTCTACTGAGCAATCTAAAGCAATGAGCAAGTTTTTGAAGAAAAGAGGTTTTAAGTTTGTGGGGGAAACCATCTGTTACGCGTTTATGCAAGCAACCGGTATGGTGAATGACCATGTGCAAGGCTGCCCTCGAAAATAAACGTATCATCCATTTTATGGTGAGAAATGATGCCGTAGGAGCGAAGGTTTTAATGGCTCCGTTTTACAGAAAAGGCAGGATATCCCTGCCTTTTTTCAACGATTGATTTTACATTTAGGTTAAATCAGAGCGCTGTATCGCTCTAAACCGGCTTTGAGATCGGCAATCAGGTCATCGACATCCTCTAAGCCAATATGGACGCGGATTAAGGTACCTTCGAAATTAGGATTGGCTACAGTTCTCAAACTGTCAAAGCTGTTGGGTTCATTAGCGAGAATCAAACTCTCAAAGCCGCCCCATGAGTAACCCATACTAAAGTGCGTCATCCCATCAAGCAGTGCCGTGGTAGCTTGAGTATTTGAGCTTTTTAACACAAAAGAGAACAAGCCATTGCCACCCGTGAAATCGCGTTTAAAGAACTCATGGCCTGGGCAAGATTCAAGAGCTGGGTGACGTACATGGTCGACTTCTGGACGAGTTTCTAACCATTTCGCTACTTTCAAGCTATTCTCTGCGTGTTGGCGTAGTCGAACATCAAGTGTACGAATGCCACGAAGTGCAAGGTAAGCATCATCAGGTGAGACACATTGCCCCATCAAGTAACTCTGCTCTCTTAACTGGTCCCAACATTTCTCATTGGCGACAGCAGTACCTAACATCACATCAGAGTGACCAACAATGTATTTGGTTGCGGCTTGGATTGAAATATCAACGCCAAAATCAAACGCTGAGAAGTTAACACCTGCAGCCCAAGTGTTATCAAGCATAACGATAATCTCATGCTCGTGGGCAATACGCGCAAGCGTTGGAATGTCTTGAACTTCCATGGTGACTGAACCCGGAGACTCGGTAAACAACACTTTGGTGTTTGGTTGGATGAGGCCTTGAATACCTTCACCAATAGTCGGTGGGTAGTAGGTGGTCTCTACCCCCATCTTCTTCATGATGGTGTCACAAAAATCGCGAGTAGGTTCGTAACAAGTGTCGACCATCAAAATATGATCACCGGTTTCTACAAAAGAGAGGAGGGCATTCGAAATAGCAGCGGTCCCACAAGGGTACAGTGCACACCCCGCCCCGCCCTCTATTTCAACCATTGCATCTTGAAAAGCAAAGTGTGTATTTGTTCCACGACGTCCGTAAAAAAGTGTTTTGTTAGCACGATTTATCGTAGCTTTGCGTTTTTCTTCTACTGAGTTAAACACAACAGTTGAAGCGCGTTGCACTGGTGGGTTAACAACACCATTCGTCCACTTCTTATCACGACCTGCGGTGATGAGCTTAGTGGTTTTGTTCTCGGACATACTGTGAATTCCTTATCAATCGGTTATGCCCTATTTAAAACATGCGAGTAGCCATTAAAGCAAGAGGATAACGTGAGTTTTTACTGTTTTTATTCCGCATTTTAATATTTTCCGCCTTTGAGAGGAAAACGTTAAAAAGCGAACGGTAGGAGGGGAGCCGGAATCATCGTCAGTCGGCGAACTTACGAATTTTAAAGCAATGGGTTAAATAAATAGAACAATCTTTCAAAAAAGCGATTGCGTAAGTTTCGTTGCTCCCAAATATCTAATTCCACTGGATGAGACGATTCAATATAGGATTGTTGTAGATCAAATAATTGTTTGGTGAAATGCACATCATCAACAGCAAGCGTCACTTCAAAGTTAAGCCATAGGCTACGCATGTCGATGTTGACGGTACCAATTAAGCAAAACTCCTCATCGATTACTACCGATTTTGTGTGAAGAAGGCCACCGTAAAACTCGTAGACTTTTACGCCAGCTTCAAGCAGTTCAGTATAGAAGGCACGAGATGCCCATTTGACCATCAATGAGTCATTATTATGGGGGATGATAAGCTCTACTTTGACCCCACGCTGAGCGGTCATCTTAAGCGTCTCAAGCAAGTCGGCACTTGGAACAAAATAGGGGGTGGTGATCCGAACAGAACGATTCGCCTGATTGATGGCAATGGTCAACACTTGTAAGATCAAATATTCGGGCATGCCCGGCCCGGACGGAACCACCTGAACAGGGTGGTGTGTCATTATTTCTTCAATCGGACATTCAGGCAAATCGGGAAGAATTCGCTCGCCTGTTTCAACTTCCCAATCCCAGCCATGGATAGCCGACAGCACGTTAACGGTCGGACCGGTCACTCGAACCATGACGTCGATCCATTGACCAACCCCTGAACTCTGTTTGAAATGCGCGGGATCGACCATATTCATTGAACCAGTATAGGCGATGGATTCGTCGATCACGATGATCTTACGATGCTGTCTTAAATCTAAGCGTCGTAAAAAAATACGCCATGGGCTGACTTCCAGAGCTTGTACGACTTGGACTCCCGCGTTCTCCATCATTGATCGCCAATGACTTTTGAAAAAACGAGGGCTGCCGGCTGAATCCAGTAACACCTTAACATCGACGCCGCGTTTAGCCGCGCGAATAAGGGCGGACGCTACAGAGTCGGTTAGGCCTCCGGGATGCCAAATATAGAAAACCATCTTGATACTGGTTTGTGCATTTTCTATGTCTTCAATGATTGAGTGTAGGATCTCGTTGGGTGACGCTTGTAATGATAGCGTGTTACCACTAAGTGCCGGTATCCCCATTCTATTGTTACAGAGTTCATCAATTTTGTGGATTGGAGAACCGACTTCGCCGGGAAGGTGAACTTGGCAATCATTTAATTGGCGAAACCAAGCCTCGAAAGGAGCAAACATGTGATGTGCGCGCTCAGCTCTTTTTCGGCCTAGATTTAGCTCGCCGAATAGGAAATAACAAGCGACGCCAACAATTGGGATAATGTAGATAACCATTAGCCACGCAAGCGAAACGCTAACAGAGCGTCGTTTTAGTACGACACGAAACGTTACACCGGCTACGAGAACCCAGTACAAGCCAACAGAAGCTAAAGTTAAAAAATGGTAGAGCTTTTCCACATCGAATACTCGAAAAAAGGGATAGCTAGATAGTAATGCTATTTCATGGATATGGGAATTTAACGAATCAACTATTTACAAAATGGAGTGAGGATGTAGCTCAAGTTTCAGTTGTTAAATTTAGGTTAACAAGGTAGGAAAACGATTGCTTTGTGCGAAAGTTCGCCATTCGACCATAAGCTTTTACATAGGTAACGAAATATGTACGGTTCGGACTTCCAATTTTATTCTTAAACTGGTTTACTTGCTAAATAATGAGCGTCAACCAAATTTTTAGGTGTGTAAACTTTTTTTTACGCCTTATCTTTTTAAAGACGCCACCCAAAGCAATACATAACATCATATAACACAAAAGTTTGGAGTACACGTGGCTACGAGTAATACACCCACAACACCCCGCGATACCTGGGGTTCGAAGTTAGGATTCGTAATGGCTGCAGCAGGTTCTGCTGTTGGTCTTGGTAACATTTGGAAATTTCCATACACAGCAGGCGAAAGTGGCGGCGGTGCCTTTGTTGCGATTTACCTGTTTTTTGTAATATTTATCGGTTTTAGTGTCATGCTAACTGAATTTGCGATTGGTCGTCATACGCAAAAATCAGCAGTAGGTGCATTTAAATCAACAGACCGTCGTTGGACATTCGCTGGTGTTATTGGTGTGATCAGTGGCTTGCTTATTATGGGTTTTTACCCAGTCGTTGGCGGGTGGTCAATTGCTTACATTGGTAAAGTTGCGGGCGGTCTTCTTGATACACCTGAAGTGATCGGTGATAGCTTTGGTGGCTTTATCTCGGATCCAGTTCAGCCCTTAATGTGGATGGGCTTATACTTATTGCTGAACGTCGTCATCGTGATGAAAGGTATCTCGGGTGGTATTGAGAAAGCCGGCAAAGTTTTGATGCCACTTCTTTTTATTATCCTTATTGTTGTGTCAATTAAAGGCATCATGCTTCCGGGTGCGATGGCGGGCCTTGAATTCCTATTCAGCCCAGACTTTTCTAAAGTTGATAGCAACGTTATCTTAGCGGCGCTAGGCCAAGCATTCTTCTCTTTGAGCCTTGGTATGGGTTGTATGATGACATACGGTTCTTACCTTAAGAAGAAAGAGAACTTAATTCAGACTACGGCAATGGTAACAGCAATGGATACTGGTGTTGCTATTCTTGCTGGCATCGCAATGTTCCCTGCTATGTTCGCATTCGGCATGGAGCCTGCGGCAGGACCTGGTTTGGTCTTTGTTGTCGTTCCTCAGCTATTTGCTGAAATGGGTGGCGTAATTGGTCTTATTTTTGCTCTGATGTTCTTCGTTGGTTTGAGTGTTGCTGCACTCACTTCTTCAGTCTCTTTGCTGGAAGTTGTGGTGGCTTACCTAATCGATGAGAAAGGCATGAAACGTGTAACGGCTGTGCTGTCTGCAAGTGTCGTTATGGCGATTCTATGTATCTTCGCTTCTCTGTCACTTGGTGGCTTTGGTCCAACGCTGTTTGATACAGGCGCATTTGATATCTTCGATCTACTAACGGATAAGATTTTCCTTGCTGTTGGCGGTATGTTGGTATGTATCTTCGCTGGCTGGAGACTTAACCGTGCCGATTTAGAGAAAGAAATTACCAACGATGGTGAGCTTTCTTTCCCTCTATTCGGTTTGTGGTACACGCTTGTTAAGTTTATCATCCCTGTGGCTATCGCAATTGTTGCGTTCATGGGTATCTCTTCTGGCTTCGAAAGCGGTAAGGGTGCAATCATGTTACTGGGTATTGGTATCATCGCTGTCGCTGCATTATTTTCTAAAAAGTTTTAATTGCAGTCAGTTAAGTCAATAAAAACGGAAGCGAAAGGCTTCCGTTTTTTTATGCCTAATACTTAATTATCAGCGAAAAATAAAAAACGAGGCTCACTAAAGTTATCCGTCATCTAGCCGATATAATGAGTATTGAGGACTGTTTGAGTCGGTGTTTTTATTTAAGAAGGTTTAGTGTGAAATTATCTGTAAGAAAGAAACTTTATTTAGGGTTTGGGGCAATATTAGCGGTGCTAATAGCGTTGGCGAGCGTTGTGTGGTTAGAAGTAAGTAACGCATATAAGAGCGCCGATGAAGTTAGAACGGATGATGTTCCCGGTACCATCACTTACCTTCTATTGATTGATGACGCTGGAGATGTATACCGTGATGCGTTGGCAACGCTCACACAAGTTGATAATGCATCAAACGATTATCGTTCGAGTAAGCATGATTTTGCACAGTCTATTGAACAAATAAAACAGCTAGAAAGCCGTGGCTCAGATGATTATCGTCGAATCCAGAAAATCGAAGACTTGATGGCGAATTTTACTCAAGTATTTGAAAATAAGCTTATGCCGATGATTCACGATGACGTGGCGATGTTGTCCAATATTAAGCAGCTGAGAACCCTGTACGAACAAAACCTGATTCCAATTGAGACTATGCTAAGTCAAGCTTCTGCGAGTGAGAGAAAGGACACCGGTCTATCTTTGTCAACTTTAACCGATTCACTTAAAGCTATTGAGCGATCCATCATGACATTGTCGGCGATCGCTATTTTGTTTGGTTGTGGTATCGCATTTCTATTGTCTCGTTCTATTACTAACCGTTTAACTCGTGTTGAACAAGTTGCGCGACGAGTAGCAAATGGTGACCTGACAGCCGAGAATATCGTTGATGATTCCGGTGATGAGTTAGCGGATCTGGCGATGTCTGTTAATCAGATGCAAAAATCACTAGTCAGTCTTTTGAAGTCGATCTCTTCTGTCACTCATCAAGTTCAATCGGTGACCGGTGAGCTATCATCCATCAGTCACGACATTGTTTCTGGTGCTTCCGCTCAAGCGGATAAGGCTCACTTGATTGCAACGGCAGCTGAAGAGCTAAGTTTGACTATATCTGAAGTCGCGCAACAAGGCACTTCTACTTATGAAGAAGCTCGTCGCTCTGAAACGTCTGCAGAAGATGGCCGCAACGTGATTGTTGAGATGGTGGCGAGTATTCAGCAAGTGTCGACTCAAATGAGCGATATGTCTCTGCAAATGAATACACTGGGTTCACACGGTGAGCAGATTGGCAGCGTGATTAAAGTCATTGAAGATATTGCTGAGCAAACCAACCTATTAGCTTTGAATGCAGCCATTGAAGCGGCGCGTGCGGGTGAGTTTGGACGTGGTTTTGCGGTTGTAGCGGATGAAGTTCGAGCGCTAGCTGAGAGAACCACGAAAGCCACACAAGAAGTGTCTGGCATTATTCAGTCGATTCAATCCGGAACACAAGAAGCGGTCACCTTTACTCAAGATAACTGCCGCTTGGTTGAGATTGGGGTCGAGCAAAGTTCCGGAGCGGTTTCAGCATTGGAAGCAATTGTCAGCGGTGCAGGTAACGTGCAAAGTATGATTAACTCTATCGCGACAGCAGCCGAAGAACAGACAGCGGTAACGAAAGAAATTGCAGCCGATATTACCGCGATCAGTGACATCTCTGAACAGTCATTACAGCTGGCTACCCGCAGCTCTGAAAACACTTTAGGTTTGAATGCAAAAGTTGCTGAGCTAGAAGCCTTGGTTAATAAGTTCAAACTTGCTTAATTCGCATTGGAAGGGATAGAGACCTAACCGTGTAAGTGGACGATGGAAAGAGAAGCCCAATGATTCAATATTTATTGAGTGAGTTGGGCTTTTTCGTTGCTGGAATCTGGGTTCAGACGCGGTATACTCCACGCTCTACAATGGAGCTAGCCTTGACATGTTCGATATTCTTCTGAACCACTCTGATTTTTTACTTATCAATAAGCATCCTGGAGTCAGCGTCCACAAAGACGATGGCGATACCATGTTGCTTCAAGAAGTTGCTAATGCAATCAATGAGCCTAAGCTGTATCTGGTTCATCGACTTGATAAAATGACCTCAGGTATTCTGCTGCTGGCAAAAAATGCGTCGGCGGCGAGCGAGCTTTCACAGCTATTTGCAAAGCGTGAAGTAGAAAAATACTACCTTGCGATTGGTTCTAAGAAGCCAAAGAAAAAGCAAGGTTTGATCTCAGGAGACATGGAGCGTTCACGACGCTCAAGTTGGAAACTTCTGACATCCAAAGAGAACCCTGCGATCACGCAGTTTTTATCCGCAACAGCTGACCCCGGTGAGCGTCTACTTTTATGTAAACCCTATACAGGGCGAACTCACCAGATCCGTGTCGCGATGAAGTCGATCGGCTCAGCCATTGTTGGTGACCCTATTTATAATCCATCGAGTGAGGCTGACAGAGGTTATCTGCATGCCTTCGCGATTCGATTTACCTATCAATCACAAGCCTACGAATATGTCTGCGATCCAAGAAGCCTAAACTCCTTGGGTGAGAAGTGGCATCAGGAAACCGTGTCGTACGGTTTGGACCGTTGGCTTGAACCTTGGTCATTAACGTGGCCAAAGCTAAACACTAAGTGAGTGAAATAATGGAAGCATCAGCTTTACCTCTGTTTTTTAGTCATATTGAACAGCAACTGAATGAAGTACCAAACGAACTACGTCGTATTTTTCACGGCCGCGGTAAGTTTTGGCCTGGGCTCGAACAACTGACATGTGACTGGGTTGATGGACAGCTACTGGTTAACGTGTTTAAAGAGGTAGACGACGAATTCTTGTCATCTCTAAAAGCGGGGTTGGTTGAACTTACTAACAAAGATATATGGCAATCAAAGCCGGGCACAAGCATTGTTCTGCAACACCGTTATGCCGATGGTGCACCTTCAGAGGTTCTATGGGGTGAACTCAATGACTCTCCGGTTGTGGTTGAGCATGGTCTTAAATACCAATTAGACATTGGCCGTAATCAGAACTTCGGTTTGTTTCTAGACATGCGTCATGGTCGCCAATGGGTACAAGATAATGCTAAGGATAAGAACGTTCTTAACCTGTTCGCATACACTTGTGGCTTCTCAGTAGCGGCTATCGCTGGTGGTGCTCGTCAATGCATGAACGTGGATATGTCTCGTGGCTCGCTAAACAAAGGCCGCGATAACCACCGTCTGAATGATCACGATATGCGCTCGGTTAATTTCCTTGGCTACGATATCTTTAAGTCGTGGGGGAAAATCAATAAAGGCGGCCCTTACGAGCTCGTTATCATCGATCCGCCGTCGTTCCAAAAAGGCAGCTTTGCTTTAACTAAAGACTACAAAAAAATCTTACGTCGTTTACCTGAGCTTTTAACAGAAGGTGGAGAAGTGATTGCTTGTGTGAACTCACCGGCAGTATCACCAAACTTCCTGATTGAGACGATGGCAGAAGAAGCACCAAGCGTTGAATTCGTTGAACGTCTGGACAACCCGCCTGAGTTTGTCGATGTCGACCTTGATTCAAGCTTGAAGGTGTTGAGATTTAAAATTAGCGCTTCTGCAGATGCCTAATTAGGTTTAAGTATTAGCTAGAATATAACAACGCCGCTCATCTGAGCGGCGTTTTTTTCTATGAGGAATCACGACTCTAGTATTAGGTGGTTTGATTCTTGAGTGTCTGGAACCCAAAATAGATACGCATAAATGTGGTTAGCCAACACGCCGCACCAAAGGTGTAAGCGATGACCGCAAAGTGCTCGGGCCAAATACAGAACGCGATGAAACAGGCGATGGTTTCTGTGCCTTCGGTTAATCCTGACATGTAGTAGAGAGACTTATGTTTATAGACGGGGTTTTCGATGCCTCGTTTGCCCGCCATAACGGCAAACGCTAAAAAGCTACTGCCTGTGCCAATAAAAGAGAAGATCAAAAATGCACCGGCAATGGCGTTGTGTTCAGGGTTGGCAATCACAAAACCAAATGGGATTAATGAGTAGAAAAGGAAATCGAGACTGATGTCAAGAAACCCCCCCGCGTCGCTAATGCCTTGGATTCGAGCTAACGCCCCATCCAGCCCATCACACACTCTGTTAAAGACGATAAAGCCTAAAGCCCACTCGTATTGCTCAAATGCCAATGCCGGAAACGCTAAGCACCCGACCAGAAAGCCAAATAGGGTAGTTTGATTCGCTTTGATACCAAATTGATTCAATAATTTTGCTGATTGGTTCAATGGCCACTTAATGACCTTGATGGCGTACTTATCCAGCATTGTTACTCCTCCATGGCCAAGACAGTACTTCTGCCCCTTGAGGCACGTCAGCTTCGTCGTGCGTGACCATTAGTGTTGGGATATTCGCTTTGGTCAGTTGTTCAAACACCCAATCGCGAAATTGCGCTCTTAATTCTTGGTCCAGTTTACTGAACGGTTCGTCAAGCAGGGCGAGTTTCGGCTTGGCTAGTAACATACGAGTTAAGCTGATTCTGGCGCGTTGACCACCAGATATTTGATCGGGGAAAGACTCAGCCAAGTGAGTCAGTTCAATGTCTTCTAATGCGTCCATTGCTTGCTGTTGGCGAGCGGAACCTTTAACAGAGTTAGGTAACGAAAAAGCCAAGTTTTCCCATACTTTGAGGTGCGGAAACAACAAGTCATCTTGAAATAAAATACCGACTTCACGTTGATGTGAAGGCTGGTTATCCAACGGAATGTCGTTTAACACAATGGTGCCTGAATATGAAAACTCTTCACTTAAGTGACCCGCAATCGCATCCAGTAAGGTTGACTTTCCGCAACCACTCGGCCCCATCAAAGCCAGTATTTGGCCAGATTCCAATGTTACGTTTAGCGCTGAGAACAGCGAATTCCCATCGGTTTTACGGATGGTGAGGTCGTTGAGGTACAGACTCATTACTTAGTAAACCTTTAAAAGTAAGACGGCGATATCTAAGTTGAAGTCGGTTGACTCCTATCGCTAGAGAGAAAAAGAATAGGGGTAATAAAGCCTGCCAGAGCGCATAGATTGCGGTTACTCTGCGGTCGAAGCCACTCGAAAGGGCGACCGCTTCTGTCGTGATAGTACTGACGCGCCCGGCACCGAGTATTAACGTTGGTAGGTACTGAGCGAAACTGACACTAATCCCAACGGCCCAGGCAAAAGCGATAGCGGGCAGCAAAATAGGCAGCTTAATCGAACACCAACTTTGAAACGGTGATTTACCTAAGCTTAGCGAGGCTTTAATCAGACCATTGTTGAAGCTTTTCCATGGGCCGTCCAAAGACAGATATACAAATGGGAAAGCAAAGAAAACATGCGCCCAAATCACCCAAAACTGATAGGCACTGCTGCCGATGTATAGCGTAGTGATTTGCAGACCAAACAATACCGAGAGTTGAGGTATTAACATAGGGATAGCGATAATAAAGCCCGGAACTTGCCATTTGTATTTCATTTGGTATTCGTGAGCAATTAGTGCAAGTAACAAAGCAACGGATGCGGCAATAAGACCGATCCACAAGCTTTGGCCAATGGTACCTAGGATGCTGTCCCACTCATACTCCCAAAATTGTATTGTGTATTGGCTCGGTAATATGTCCGGAAAACGCCAACGTTGGGCAATGCTCCAGATCATCATCAATGGAAAAATGAAGAGTGACAATGCCGTAAGAGCAGAAAAGATCGCTTTCCCGGGTAAACGCCCCCCAGTTCTACCTGAATACTGCCAAGTTCTACAGTGCTTGATAATGACCCATTCAATGAAACGAGCAAAGACGATGGTAAGCGATGCCAAGCCAAACAAAACAATCGCACCAGCGGCGGCCCGTGGTAATAAATTAAGGTTTGAGTCGTTAAACCATTGCCATACTAAGGTGGCAAAAGTCGGCGGGTTGGTCGGGCCAATAATCAATGCAATATCGACAACCGATACGCTATAAGCGAGCACAGCCAGCATTGGGAAACGAAGCTTAGTAAACCATTGTGGAAAAATACATTTCCACCAGATCTGAGCACGGTTATAACCCAGCGATGCACTGACCTTAGTGATACGTTCTACATCAATTTGCTGCAGTATCGATATGCTCATCAGCAATAAGAAGGGGACTTCCTTGAGTGCGAGCATAATGATTAAGCCGAACGCGTATGGATCTTTTACCAATAACGCCAGTTCAGAGCTGGTAGCAGACTCGCCGAGCAAGTGATGTACGGCTCTTGCGCCAAGCCCCGTTGGGCTAAACAGAAAAGCAAAGCCGATAGCGAAAGCCACATGCGGAATGGCAAGCATTGGTGATAGCGTTAACTCAATTTTTCTCCAAAACTTGTTTCCCCAAGAGGCTTGAAGAATGCAAAAGGTTAGGAAGCAGGCAATATAGCTGCTTGCAATCGCTGAACCTAGGCTTAAGCCAATAGAGTGCCAAGCCCCTTCCCATTGAAAGACTTGGCTAAAACCGTTGAGTGTTGGCTTCTCTAAACCTAGTGGCGGGATGAAACTCAACGAAGAAGCGATCACTCCCGCTATCCCAGGGATTGTTGGGATAATGCACACTGCTATAACGACTAAATATAGGGCGCGTAACATTAAA
Source organism: Vibrio artabrorum (assembly GCF_024347295.1). Classification (NCBI taxonomy): domain Bacteria; kingdom Pseudomonadati; phylum Pseudomonadota; class Gammaproteobacteria; order Vibrionales; family Vibrionaceae; genus Vibrio; species Vibrio artabrorum. Next base: position 1,177,090 of record NZ_AP025458.1, read on the forward strand.
TTTAGTTACCGTATCGCTTTAGCCATTCGTTTTCGAGCGCGGTTTGCCAACTTGGGTGAGGTTCATCAACCGACTTGAATTGCTGAGTGTGTTTAGCGCTACCTGTTAGGTACTGACTACTTAATACTGAAGGGTCGCCCCAAATATTCAGGTCACCTTTGCGCGATTGAGCTTGAGGGCTAAGTAAAAAGTTGATTGTGACCAATGCGCCTGCAGAAGAGTGAGCATTCCAAGGAATGGCTAAGAAGTGAATGTTAGAAAGCGCTCCACTTTCTAGCGCATAAGCTTTGGTGCTTTTTGCCAGTTTACCACTCGCTTGAGCAGAAAAAACCGCATTGGGGTTGAATGTGATCGCGAGATCGATTTGCCCGTCATCAAGAAGTTGAATACTCTCAGAGGTGCCCGCTGGGAACTGTTTACCACCACGCCAAGCGACTTTATGGAATTTATCTAAGTACGCCCATAGTGGAGCGGTAATAGTTTGGAAATCGTCATTTGAAACTGGCTTAGACAGCGCGGGGCTATTGTTGGTCAGCTCAATGAGTAGTGATTTGATGAAGCTAGTACCGTGGAATTCAGGTGGTCGAGGATAGCTTAGGCGATTGGGAAAAGCTTGTGCGTAACTTAACATCTCTGAAAATGATTGTGGTGGGTTGTGTAATGTTTTTTGATCATGAATGAACACCAGTTGCCCCACGCCCCAAGGTGCTTCTAAACCTTCGGTTGGTTCTGAGAAGTCGACATCTATCGGCAGAGACTTATCGACGTATTGCCAGTTTGGAAGTGATTGAGTAAATGGACCGAATAGCAGGTGATTGTTTTTCAGTGAACGGAAGTTTTCACCGTTAATCCATACAATATCAACGCTGCCTTCACTGTCCTTTCCTGCGGCTTTCTCAGCAATCAAACGAGTGGTTGTTTCCGCGATGTCTGTGACTTTTACGTGCTTTAAAGTCACGCCATATTCACTTTTTAACTGCTTGCCCGCCCACTGAATGTAACGGTTGATCTCTTGGCTACCGCCCCAGGCATGAAAGTAAACCGTTTGCCCTTTGGCCCGCTGTTCGATTTGGTTCCAGTTGTCGGTTGCTGACATTATTTCATCAGCATATACCGTCGTGCTGTATGCAACGGTTGCCATGACTCCTAACGTACTTACTATTTTGTTCATAAACTTTTCCATTTGGTCGTGAACGGGCAAGGGCATTGTGTTTCTGAATTCCCTAACAGTTATTCTATCTGTTTCTGAAATAATTTCTAATTCAGCAGTAAATTCAATCAATTACTTGAGGAACTTTTGCCATCCTATCAACAGACCGAGAAACCCGTGAATTTATTGCATCGAAATGAGAGGTTTTTGAGGTTTATTGAAAGTTGGTAAGAAAAGTAGGCGATGCGTGTCAATTTTTGAGGGAGAGTGAAGGCAAGCTGGCAATAAAAAAGGAGCGATAGGGCTCCTTTAATCAATATTGGTATTCGATGACGGGTTAGTTTACCCAGTCACGAATGATGTACGTTAGCGTATGTACATCGTTTTTCAGTACTAGCGTATCGTTTGTTAGTGTTACGTCGCTCCACTTGCTTAGAGTCGCAGAAACCGACTGTTCCATTTCCATCGTAGAGCCATGGCACATTTTCATTGTCATACCCATCTGCTTGATACGGAATTGACCGTCTTTCAGTTCGCCTTGACCGAAGAAGTTGTTACAACCAGCCATGCCGTTTGCCGTCAGCTTCTCGCCGATCTCTAGACGAGGGGCGGCTTGATCTTTGCTTTTCTCAATGTCCTTGCCATCAATTTGCGCCAATTCCCAATTATGGTGTTGGAGAGCGGTTGGTGTTACTTGAGTCGCGTTGTTACCTGTGGTTGTACATGCTGCTAACATCATAGGTAAAGCGGCTACTGCTAGTAATTTTTTTGAACTAAACTTCATGTGAAAAGGCTCCAAAGGAAAAACGAAGTTACTGGAAAAGGGTAACTTGATAGAGTGAAATTATAGTTAACCACACACTGTATGTGTCAGTATAAGGTTATAGTTTAGTATGAATTCTATAAGTTCGATGACTCATTTATTGCTGATTACTGAATGAGTGGGCCTGGTTTCGATTGATAAGGAGGCATGGTGGAGCAGTTAGAGTTTTTCAAAGTTCCAAACCCTTGTGTTGGGGTGTGTTCAAGTGATGACAAAGGTTATTGCCACGGTTGTATGCGTAAAAGAAATGAGCGTTTCAATTGGATGTCAATGACGCCATCTGAGCAACTGCATGTCATTAAGCTATGTCGCCAGCGCTACAGAAGAAAAATAATGAAGCAAAAAAGCGTGGTTGATCATTCGGTTGACGAAGAGGGCAATACCAGTCCCCAAAGCGATCTTTTTGGCTAGAGAGGTAGTATTAAGGTTTTATTTAACTCCGAAGTAACTATTACTTTACATAATGGTTGGGGTGTAATATTAAGGTAGATACCTTTGTATCTGAGGGAGTGGTGTCGGTATGAATAAAAAGAACGCAAAACTCAAAAAAGCGCCAGTCAAAGCACTGGACAGAAAACCGATTGGGGCGAAAGATGACCCTGAAGAGGCCCCGCGTGATTGGCATTCGATGTCAGAAGAAGAACGAATGGAAATCCTTTCTCACCTTTCAGACATGCCTTTCCAATAATATCACTGGTTCTTCAGAGTCTTTCTTAACGCTCGATTCTCAGAAATAAAAATGCGACTAAACAAACATGTGATTCGCTTTTGTTACACCACGATGGTATGTACAAAATGTATCATTGGCCTCGGTGGTTTTACTGTGAATTTTAATGTTGGTTATCACTTCTACAGCCCCAGCATCGTAACAAGCTTGTTCCGCCTTTTTAACGATATCGAGTAGTTGGTTGAGTTCACCTTTCATTGTGGTTTCCATCGCGCCAATTTGAAAAGGCACATCGGCTGCTTTCACAACTTCAATCGCTTTATCAACCACTTCGAAGTTGTTGCCTTCTTTAACTCGAGGGATCACTTGAAAGGCAACCATTACTTCTGTTTCTCTTTTTAACTCAGACACTTTCTGCTTACTCAATGATAGGAAATTGTTGCAGATGATAGGTTAATGCGGAGACAAATTCCACAGCCAACTAAGCAACTTTCATGGCAATGAAGCGCGATGTAGGTTTACTTGCTACCCCAGTGGTCGCTCACCCAACCACCAATATGCTCATCAAAATGACAGCCACTGAACCGTTGGTTACGTTCCACCGAGTTGTCAGAGTCACCTTTGTTGTCTATTAGGTTTTGTATGTAGTTTGCCATCGGGTCATTGGAACGTTGACGATCTCGGCGGGTTGCCACTTCCTTGATCAGTTGTAATCGATATGTAGAGCTAGCACGTTTCATTCCAATGACCTCCTGTTGTAAACACTAATAGAAAAATTTAGTTGTCGGACATTGAGGCGTCAATGTGAATTTATAGTATTTTTTTTGAGTAACCAAGAATCAATACGTTGGCATCATAATTCACAACAGAGTCATTTAAGTTGGCATCTTTACGGAAGCTTTTTTTGAGGTTGGAGAGGTTTGTTGCATATAAAAAAGCCCAGTGCACACTGAGCTGATTGTTCTTTTTCTGATTATTTTGAGCTATTTGGTTTGCTTTTAAATTGCTTAATGCTCTTCTTTTTAGCTGTTCTTCGGTTCGCCATTTTATCTTTAGGTGGACGCTTGCGAGTTATCGCATCAGATGCAGGTTGGTCTGTAACAGGAAAACCTTCTAATGGTTGCAGCACTAGCGGCTTATTGGTTAGGGTGCGAATCGCATTCAGGTAATCAGTTTCGCTGTGGCTAACCAGAGAGATCGCGCAGCCAGTACTTCCTGCTCTTGCTGTGCGACCAACGCGGTGTACGTAAGTTGCTGAGTGAGAGGGCAATTCGAAGTTAATCACGACAGGTAACTGATCAATATGGATGCCTCTAGCCATGACGTCGGTCGCGATAAGCACACGAGTCTCGCCATTTTTGAAACTGTCTAATGCTTGCTCTCTTTCTTCTTGGCGCTTATTTCCATGTAACGCACTGACACTGATTTTGGCTTTATTTAATCGCTTGGTTAATGTATCGGCATTGTCTTTTGCGCCAATAAATACCAACACTTGTGGCCATGTGTGTCGGTTGAGTAGGGCAATGAGTGCTTGAGCTTTACTGCCTTTGTTCACTAAGTACAGGGTTTCTTCGATAGTCGCGACCACGCTGTTTTCTTGATGTGTCGTGACTTTAATTGGATTTGAAAGAAGCGCTTCCGCTTGCCCCACTAATTCGGGAGGAAGTGTTGCAGAGAACAACAGTGACTGGCGTTTGCTAGGCAGTGCTGCGGTAATCGTTTGAATATCGGGCCAAAAGCCCATGTCGATCAGGCGATCAGCTTCATCAAGAACCAATGATAGACACTGAGCTACATCCAGTTCACCACTTTTAATTAAAGCAAGTAGGCGGCCTGGTGTCGCGATGGCTAATTGTGGTTTAGGCGTTAATTGTTGCTGTTGATCATCCGTATTCACGCCTCCCGTTAGCGTTACCAATTTGATATCGAGTGCTGTTGCGATCGGTTCTAAAGATTCGGTCACTTGAGATGCAAGCTCACGCGTTGGAACAATGATAAGCGCTTGCAGTTCATGTACATCTTGGTTGATGTTATTCAGTAAAGGTAAGCCGAACGCCAATGTTTTTCCGCTGCCTGTCTGCGCTAATGCGAGAATGTCTTTTTTCGCAATAATGACAGGAATGGCTGCTTGTTGTATCTCTGTCGGTTTACGGAATTGAGAAGAGATGGTAGCCACAATTTTTGAGCTAAGAGTGAGTGTATCAAATGACATAACTGAACCCAGTATCAAAATAGATGTGGAGTTTAACAGGAGGATAAAAGTTAGAGAATGAGTTTTGTTCCCTGACTGAACAAACTTATTAGATTTCTACAAGACGACGTATTGATGAGGCTACATTGGCAAGATTTCAGGGCAACATCTTCAGAATAAGTCGAAAGTCGTGACTTATATGATTCACCTCTCATTTTTTTTATAATTTGAGGCGATATTGTGTTTTTCTGCTTTATTGCTTAAAACATCCGCTTGTCAATTGGATATAATCAATAGCTATTAATGATTAATTTTCTGAATGTGTCCTTTTTTGACCAACGTATTCAACAACCGATATTGATTATGAGTTTTAGAAAGAGACGGAGAGTCACTGATGTGTGAAGATTCATTCACCCAAAAACGCCAATTTTATCGCTTAAAGTACCCCAAAAGGGCACGTCCGGTGATGCGAATTAAGGATGAACTTTTTCATGTCAGTGAAGTTTCTGAAAAAGGTATACGTCTGATTATGAGCAAGCTGAATCCTGTTTATCGTGGCCTCTCTATGGTGGGTTCCTTGAGGCTGCATAGTAATTATAATATTGATATTTCAGGATCTGTGTTGCGACAAGAAGGTGACGAAGTGATCATTAAACTGTCAAAAGGTCCAAGCTTTAAAGATATGGTGTCTGAGCAAAGACGCATCAGGCAACGATACCCTGTGTTTTTTGCAAGCTTAAGAGTGGCTTAAAAGCGACTGACGTTAGATTCCTTAAGGCGCAAATCGCTCATTCTAAGCAGAGATTAAAAAGCCCAGCACTTTCACAAGTGCTGGGCTTTGTTCTATCAATCAAACTAGATACAGGGACAAACTTAGAGCTTAGTGACTTTATAGCTCGTCTACTGTTGCCCAAACCGCGGCTAGCATGTCGTGACCAAACGCGACACTGCGCTCTGGAGACCAGCCGTAAAGTTCGTCAGCATGGCTGATGTGATCTTTGAATGGCATCTCGACAGTATAAGCCAAACACTTAAACTGCTCACCAATCCAGTTTGTGCCAACTGTCATATTCGCTTTACCAGGTTCGTCTTTATCGTAACCAAATTCATCTTGGAACTCTGGTGTGATCGTTAGCAGTGCCTGCTTGAAGTGGTTCTCTAGCTTCGCGATGCGCTCGTTGTAAGAAGGTGTGCCTTCGCTACCCGCGACAAAGTTATATGGAATCGCTTCGTCGCCGTGAATGTCTAAGCACAGGTCAACGCCCGTTTCTAACATGCGTTCGCGAACAAGGAATACCTCTGGGCTGCGCTCCATCGATGGTGACTGCCATTCACGGTTCAGGTTTACACCAATCGCGTTAGTGCGCAGGTGACCGCGGATGCTGCCATCTGGGTTCATGTTTGGTACAACGCGGAACACAACGCTGTCTAGAAGAGAGCGACCGACGGTATCTGTTTCATCAAGCAGGCGTTGTAGCAGGCCTTCGATTAGCCATTCAGCCATCGTTTCGCCCGGGTGTTGGCGACCAATAACCCAAATGTTTTTCTTCTCTTCACTTGGCTCGCCAATAGTGAGCAAAGTGATGTCGTTGTTGTCTAGTGTGTGACCCAGAGTTTCGAGCTTACAAGCTGGGTGCGTTTGCGCGCTGTGCAGAAGATCTTGGTGACGATCGTATGAGTACGGTGCGAAGTACGCGAAGTACATTGAATCGTGCTCAGGGATGATATCAAAGCTTAAGATATCGCCATCGAACTGAGACGGAATACGGAACCACTCTTCACGGTCATACGATGCAACGACATCGTAATCTTTCCAGCCTTCAGGGTAGGCAGATGTTGCTAATTGACCGATTTCAAAATGGTGAGCTTGTTGAGCTTCGCTTTCTAAACGAAAGTGAAACCATTGAGAGATTTCAGTCTGGTTGTCTGCTGGGATAGTCAGTTGAATGTTTTGTGGTGAATCTGCTGAAACGACGTGAATGTTGCCGCTTTCAAAATTGCTGAAAATTTTCATTGTAGTTCTTATCTCGTAGTTGAGTTGCCGTAAGATTAGCACACTTTTTTTTCGAGAAAACCACTAACGAAATCGTCACCAGATGTAATTTGAACTTGAAGTGATCTTTTTAACTCTTTGAGGCTTATAGATAAAACATCAATAAACTGGGCAGGAAAGTACCATGAATCGAATTAATCCCAAAAAATTACTCCACAGTAAATGGACAGCGGTTAGCCCGGTAAAGAGAGAAAAGCACTTTATGGTCACAGAAGTCGAATTCGAAGAAGGGGAGGTTATTCGTTGTTTCATCGAGGCGGTGATGACCAAGCGACAAGAAGCCATCAATTGGCGGGATTTGACTGACAATGGTCATTGGCTTCCAGGTTGGAAGTAAGAGCCTGAAGTAAAGAGGGGTAAAGAGGAGTAAAGCGCCGCTCCACGTTTAACGGCTCGCCCCCGTTCGTAATTGCCAGTATTTGAGCCCTTCTAATACACCTTCAGCGTGTGTGGCTCTGCTGGTGTACACATTGTCTCGATCAGACAAGTGAGCGACCTCAGGGTAATGGTTCGCCACCAATATTGAGTTTACGCCCTTTATGGTCAGCATAGCGGTATCGTTGGCAGAATCGCCGGCCACGCACACTTCCTCAACGCTCAACTTGTGTTGTTTAAGTAGATGATGAATTGCTGTGGCCTTATTAACACCTCTAGGCGTGATATCTAAGTACCAATCGTGAGAGTAGGTGAGGTGTACATCTACCCCGTGCAATTTTAAGCTCGATTCGATCTGCTCGTACTGAGGGTCTGAAAGTTTCCCTTCAAAGGTTATTTTATAATCACCCTGATGGTTTTCGATACGTTCGCCCATGAAATCGAGTGGGGCAAGTGCTGACTCAACCTTTGATTTGTTCCAAGAAGATTCTAATTGGTTATGCCAAATATGATCAGGTTTTTGGGAGTGATTGTGATGAATTCTGGTGCCTACATCGCTGATAATACTGTGTGGCTTCGGGTAGTTGTTAGAGGCTAAGCCAACTCGGATTGAGGGCAGCGTTCTACCCGTCGCGATGATAAAGCGGATATCGGGTTGTTTTGTTAAGTAGTCAAATAGCCGATTAACACCATGAGAAGAGCCGCCATCAAGCGTACCGTCAAAGTCACATACCAGCATTTTTATCATTAGAATTCCTTGTCCTTTTCTTTCATTTATTTCAGAAAGAGTGTCCATTTACGCTTTAAAGGATGGCTCAGTAATGAGCACTCTACAAGGTGTGTTTCAGCTCAGAGAGCCTACATTTGATAGTTTGTAGCAAGTATCACAGTTGGTGCTGTGTTTTGATCTTCTGGATAGTGAAATCAAATGAGCATTCGTTGACTTTAGGCGATTCGCCTTTGATTCATAGGCAGAGGAAAGTGCGAACTTTATCTTGTTACAGAGCGTGCTGCCTGATTTTTAATGACCTTCTAATGGCAAAAAATGGTTAGTATTGAAATTATTTGTGTACAAATGACTTATTCTCATTTTTAACCTGTCTGGCCGATTGTTGGCTAGAATGTAAAATAAATATTTAACAACCCATTTGTCAGCGGTATGCAATCGCGATTAGAGTTTATTTATTTATTTTTCAGTGTGTTGCTGTGTATTTTGTTGTTGTTAAACCATGTTTCTCTTGGTTTTCTTGATGCTGATATCTGTTATTTACGGTACGGCATCTCTTGATTTAGTCTGGCCGATTAATTAGAGTGCTAAGTGTTTTTCGAGTTTAAATGAACTATTTTTAAGTTTAAGTAACCGTTTTTAAGTTTAAAAAACTAAGAAAGGATTAGATTTTATGGATCCCATACTGGAAGTTAAGGGACTGTACAAGGTGTTTGGTGAAGACACCGACCGTGCTTTTACGATGATTGATAAAGGCGCAAACAAAGACAAAATTTTTGAAGAAACCGGTCTAACGATCGGCGTTAATGATGTTTCTCTTACTATTCAAGAAGGTGAGATTTTCGTCATAATGGGCTTGTCAGGATCGGGCAAATCAACCTTAGTTCGCCTTCTGAATCGCCTAATCGAACCTACCAAAGGTCATGTGCACCTTCGAGGCAAAGACATTGCCCATATCTCAGAAGATGAACTGCGCGAAGTTCGTCGTAATAACATCTCCATGGTTTTCCAAAATTTTGCACTGATGCCTCATATGACAGTGATTGAAAACGCCGCGTTCGGTCTCGAGTTGGCGGGTATCGAAGTCGACAAACGTAAACAGTCTGCATTTGAAGCGCTCGAGCGAGTCGGTCTCGGACCTTATTCAGAATCGTATCCAGATGAATTATCCGGTGGTATGAAACAGCGTGTTGGTTTGGCACGTGCTCTAGCATGTGACCCCGATATCTTGTTAATGGATGAAGCGTTCTCTGCACTCGACCCTTTGATTCGTACGGAAATGCAAGACGAGTTAATTCGACTTCAAAATGACGATAAAAGAACCATTGTTTTTATCTCGCACGATTTGGATGAAGCGATGCGCATTGGTGACCGAATTGCGATTATGCAAAATGGCGAAGTGGTTCAAGTGGGGACGCCTGACGAGATCTTAACTAGCCCTGCGAATGACTACGTTGAAGCCTTCTTCCGTGGTGTCAATATCGCGAGTACTCTTACGGTGAAAGATATTGCGCGCAAGAAGCCAGCAGCAGTATTTAAGAAATCTGAGCACGACGGTCCTGCTTCTGCTCTACAAATTTTGATGGATAACGACCGTGAATACGGCATCGTTGTTGAGAAAAACAGTCTTTACTCAGGCATTGTGTCCATTGACTCCCTTCGAAAAGCCCAAAAAGAGAGAAGCTCTTTAGTTAGCGCGCAGCTTGCTGATGGATTAACGCTCAATCCGGATTTACCAATCAATGATGTGCTCGGTCTTGTTGGTGGGGTGCCTTATTCCGTACCTGTTGTGGATGATAACGGCAATTACTTTGGTGTGGTGACTAAATCACGACTGTTACAAACCTTGGATAAGGGGTAAATCATGTCATCGGAACAAACAAATAATGACCCATGGTCTCAGTCTGCTCCCGTCGCTCAAACCGCGAGTGACCCTTGGGGCCAAGCGGCTGATACTTCACCCTCAGCCGATTGGCTCAGCAGTGAAACGGTAGACGTTACTCCATTTGATCCACTGAACCCTTTTGCTGACGCTGTACTGCCCGTCGATACCTGGGTTGAGTCTGGGCTGAATTGGCTCGTTGATCACGGACGCCCATTGTTTCAGACAATACGTGTGCCTATCGATTTTATTTTAAGCTCATTTGAAACGGCCTTGACCTCTACGCCGGCGCCATTCATGCTCATCATTTTGTTTCTAGTCGCATGGCAGTTTTCAAACCTGAAGTTGGGTGTAGCGACAGCTGTATCTTTGACTTTCATTGGTTTGATTGGCGCTTGGTCCGAAGCGATGACGACCTTGTCATTGGTTATGACGTCGGTCTTCTTCTGTTTGTTGATTGGCTTACCCATGGGGATATGGCTCGCCCGCAGCAATACCGCGGCCAAATTTGTACGCCCAATTCTGGATGCGATGCAAACGACGCCTGCCTTCGTTTATCTCGTGCCCATTGTGATGTTGTTTGGTATCGGCAATGTGCCGGGCGTGGTGGTGACCATCATATTCGCACTTCCTCCTGTTGTACGTTTGACAATCTTGGGTATTCAGCAAGTACCTGAAGAATTGATCGAAGCGGGTCACTCATTCGGTGCCAGCAAAAAGCAGATGCTTTACCGAATTCAACTACCACTTGCACTGCCAACCATCATGGCGGGCGTGAACCAAACACTGATGTTATCGTTATCGATGGTGGTTATAGCCTCAATGATCGCAGTCGGGGGTTTAGGTCAAATGGTACTGAGAGGTATTGGTCGTTTAGATATGGGATTGGCTGCTGTTGGTGGCTTGGGCATCGTTATTCTTGCCATCTTACTTGACCGCATCACCCAAGTATTGGGCGCAAATGCAGGCAATACAAAATTACGCTGGTATCACATGGGGCCAGTCTCCATGGTACTTAAAGCGCTAAATCGCGGAAAACAATCAGAATTACAATTAAGGAAAAACATCAATGGATAATTCATGGAAGAGCATACTTACTGCTAGCATCGTTTCTACATTAGCGGTATCAACGAACGTGTGGGCGGCAAGCTTACCCGGTGAGGGGGTTTCGGTTCAGCCTGTTCAATCTTCTGTCGCTGAAGAAACATTTCAAACGTTGATCGTTAACCGTGCTCTAGAAGAATTGGGTTACGATGTAAAAGCAACACAAGAAGTCGACTACAACGTCGCTTACACCTCTATCGCAAAGGGTGATGCAACGTTCCTAGCTGTCGGTTGGTTCCCGCTTCATGCTGATAAATACAAAATGGCGGGTGGTGATGATAAATTCTACCGTAAAGGTCAGTACGTTAGTGGTGCAGCACAAGGGTACCTAATTGATAAAAAAACGGCTGAAAAGTACAACATCACTAACATTGGTCAGTTGGCTGATCCTAAAATTGCAAAATTGTTTGATGCAAACGGTGATGGTAAAGCAGACCTTACGGGCTGCAACCCAGGTTGGGGTTGTGAAATGGTTATCGAGCATCAACTTTCAGCATTTAAACTGAACGACACCGTCACTCATAATCAAGGTAACTATGCCGCTATCATTGCTGACACCATTTCACGTTACCAAAAGGGTGAGCCCATCCTTTACTACACTTGGACACCATACTGGGTGAGTGGTGTATTGGTTCCAAATAAGGATGTTGTATGGTTAGAAGTTCCATTCTCCTCTCTTCCTGGCGATCGTGCTAATGTCGATACCACTTTACCTAATGGCAAAAACTACGGCTTTGAAATGAACTCAATGCGTATTATTGCTAATAAAGAGTTTGCAAAAAACAACCCGGCAGCAGCGAAGCTTTTTGAAATCATGAAGCTGAATATCAACGATGTTAGTGCTCAGAATATGATGATGAGTAAAGGTAAAAACAGCTCTGCTGATATCGAAGCGCACGTCAATGGTTGGATAAAAGCAAACCAGAAAACGTTTGATGCTTGGATTGCAGAATCAAAAAAAGCGGCGCTTTAATTCGATAGTCAGATCGTGTTTAGTGTCTGTGTAGAGTCATTGAGCCGCTTTCAAATGAAGTGACAAGACGAAAAGAATAATGATTTCAAAGCCAGTCTTCCTATTTGGAAGACTGGCTTTTTTTGGGTCTGATGTAGGACTCGCGTGTAAGCATCGCTAAATGTGCGACCTTGGCTTTCTGTCATTTGCTAAGCTAAGCGTCAAACTTCGTCATCAACACGAAATTGAATTTCAGTGTCCATGAGTAACTCTTAACTTGACGTGTGTACAAATGTTAGCGCTGGAGTTGAGCGAGGGCAGTTAACAAACGACTAAGGCAGATTCACAACGCTTGGCGCCATAACTTCAATTTACTCTTTACTAAACAAGAACGATTATATTGATCAACATTTTCTAATGTGGAAGCTCATGCAAAGCCAGTTTCTCTGGAGTGCCAATATGCAAAATAACAACAAGGTTATCATCGAAGATAATGAAAATGATAAAACAGAACTTTTGATTAGTCATTACAACTAGTATCATTGTTGTTGCATTAGTGCCTTACTTGATAAATTAACTTTGTCTGTTAAACAGTTACATTAGCGATGAATCATGTCCAACGAATATAACAAGTACTTAATAGATCAACTGGAAGAGTTGGTCGAAAAACATAAATACAGTGACGTGATACTCAAAAAAATTGATGCCGTTTTAGCTTCTCGTCGAGTTAGAAAACGCAATACAGATCTGCGAGTTCGTATTAAAACCATTCGGACTGTCGCTAAAAACAATGTTCATCAAGCGTCTAAGACCCCAGAAAATCAACCTATAAAGAGTGAACTGATGAGAAATAGCGACGCGCCGATTGTCTATCCCGGCAACTTTCTTGTTTCTGCTTTTGAAGGGATGCGGCAGAGGCTACTAGATACGTCTGGTGGTCGTTCTCGGTTGCTGAATTTGGACCAGAACGGGCGGTCATTTGTTCGTGTTGTCGATGAACTACCAGACCAGTTGATGAAATTGTTGATGTCTGAAAGGGCTATGAATGTCGCGCCAGTTCCAGAGCCGACATCAACACAACTTGTCGAACATGGCTTTCTTCGATGGGACGATGAGCTTGAAAAATTCATTGAGCTTAAAAAACAGCCTGATGCTAAGCAGTGGGCGGGTATTATTGGTATTCACAATAGCTTTGAATTGCCGCGAGATTCGGAACATGTTGACGATAACAGGCACTCAGATTTGGATCTCCAATCGCTGCTTTTTGAAGCAGAGCTGAACAACTGCCTGAAAAAGCTGTCGACAGATGCCAGAACTGCTATTGATGAAACCGGAAACAACATTCTTTTCTTGTGTTTGGGCTTTCTCGAGTGGGTTGAGCAAGAAGAAGGCGGTAGAAAGCGTTTAGCCCCGCTTTACATGGTGCCAGTCAGTATTACAAAGCACTTTCAAAATGGCCTAGCGGTATACCGCCTGCAGTACACCGGAGAGGATATTATTCCAAATCTGGTGCTTCGTGAAAAACTTCAGCAAGAGTTTGGTCTCACTCTCCCTGAAATTACCGAACCAGATAGCGACGATAAGCTACTTACACCTGAAAAGTATTTTCAAGAAGTTAGCGCGCTACTTGCCAGAAAAAGTAACGATAAAACGGTTCGACTTTGGCAGGTACGTCGCTTTGGCACCCTAGCTACTCTTAGCTTGGGCAAGCTTCTGATGTACAAAGACCTCGACCCAAGAAAATGGCCGGAAGGTGAGGGCAATATTCTTCAGCATGAGGTCTTTCGTCGGTTCTTCCAAGATGAAGCTAGGCAAGTTGAGTTCCGTGGTGAAGCGAAAAGTTATGTACTCGATGAAATAGATAACGTTCACCAAAGCTTCCCCATGATTGAAGATGCGGACAGCTCTCAAATGAGCGCACTTATCGATGTGATGAAAGGTAAGAATCTCGTCATTGAGGGACCGCCCGGCACCGGTAAATCCCAAACAATTACTAATATTCTAGCCGCTGCCATGGCCCAGGGGAAAAGTGTCCTTTTCGTGGCGGAGAAACAAGCGGCACTGGAAGTGGTTAAGCGCCGTATGGATAAAGCGGGCCTTGGCGATTTTTGTCTTGATCTACACAGCGACGGGGCGAAAAAACGCCTTGTGTTGGATGACTTTAACCAGCGTATTGCGAACTCTCCTAGCTTCAAATATTCAACAGCTGAATATGAACGCCAAGTTGAGCGTTATGAACGCGCTCGTGAGAAGCTGCAGAGTTATGTCCAAATGATTAATGCGGAGTGGAAACACACCGGATTGACCATTCACGAGATACTGATGGCGGCGACTCGCTACAGTAGCGAATGTTCCAATCTGAAGTTTCAAGATATTGCCCCTGATGACCTCTCTGGCGAAACGTTCAACCGTGTCATCCTAGATGAAAAAATCGATCAGTTAACGCAATTTTATGACTATCTACATCGTGTTAGTCAGCAGCTTGATGATAGTGACAATTGGTGCTCTCACCCTTGGTATGGTGCCACGAACAAAGCACTATCTGGAGTAGATCCAGAAGACGTGGTTCGACAGCTCCAGCAATGGGATTTCAGCCTCATAAACTGGCTGAATGAGTTCATAGACCAGTGCAATTCATTCGATCTGAACCCTGATTATCACTTGATGAAAGCTGAGGCATTTGTCAGCTCTTGGGCTGACATTCCAGCTCCTAAAGGAGATGAGCTTTTCACTGCAATAGAGCAAATTACGCCTGAATCGCTTGAAGAGCTCGATGGCTATTTGGCTCTCTATCAATCTATTGCGGAAGGCTATGGTTACCTAAAAAAACACTTCGTAAAAGATGTCATTGAAAACCTAGACAGCGTTGAAGATATTGAACTCGCAATGCGTGGGCTGGCCGAGCTGGGCGTAGATAGAACGCTTGGATTTAGTGAGCTGGCGAGAACCTTAAGCTCCTTACAGGTTGCTATCGACACGTGTGCGAAAATTGACGTAGTCCGAAGCGAAATGGCTCCTCATTTACCCCAGGCTGCGCAAAAACTATTGGGATGCAGCAGACAAGGTTTGAATGAGTTGGATACGTTTGTTCGTCTGTCCTGTGAAATGCCACCAGCCAATCTCTCTTTGAGAAACGAACTTTGGGATAGCGAAGAGCTAGCCTGTGAATTGGGAAGCTTGGAGCAACGAGTACAATCGCTGAGTGATGAAAAGCGTACACTGAGTGAGAGCTTGGATACAGAAGCTTTACCCTCTGTTGAGTTGTTAAAACGCTATGCAGAAGCCTATAGAAACAAGGGCCTGTTTTCGTGGCTTTCGCCTACGTGGCGAGAAGCGAAAAAAGCAGTTTTAGGGTTTAAAAAGTCTGGAAGTCATTCAAACCAAGATATTGCAGTCCTGTTAGAAAGAGTCGCTACTTGGTCTGAGGAAAGTAATACGTTTCTCAACGACACTAAATTCCGCTCGTTGCTTCAGGAGCATTTCCAAGGCGCAGAAACCGACGTAGCGAAGATTCGCTCCATGGTCGAGTGGTATCAGAAAGTTCGAGCGGAATATGGTATTGGTTTTGGGCGTCGAGTACCGCTTGCTCAGGCTTTGTTCTCGCTTCCTTCAGAGCTTATTAGGGGAATAAACACACTAAATAGCGATGGCCTTCGACAGCAAATCGACTCGTTTAACCAAGCTCTGAGAAGGCTTGCATTGGTTTACCCTAAAATGGCTGTGTTTGCTGCGGAAGACATCGATTTTACGTCTGACAACAAGCCGCTCGAAAATGCAAAAGTTGAAATTGAGAAAAAGCTGTTTTCATGCCAGCGATTTCTTGTCGATGCCAATATGTCCCAAGAGTTACTTTGGGAGGGAATCACCTCGGCCAAACAACTCGATTCTCGAGTTAAGTCATTCCTAAATCAGGGGCTGGATGAAAGGTATTTTGGCAACGATGCACTTCTATCGGTACCAGTCTCTGGTCATGTCTCTCCAGAGCTTTCTCGTATCACGGCAACGATGGATTTCGTTGAGGAGCTTTATGATCGCTGTTCTTCTCCTGACATTATTTCTCTCGTAAAGCAATGTTCAAACATTGAGTCCATCGCTGAGTTAAGAAAAGTAGGCTCTGAGCTTGAAGCTCTCATGCGACGTGCTCAATACGATGAGTCAGTGTTTTTTGAACAGGTGGGCGGAAATCGCGAACAGTGGTTTGAATACTGTGGATTCGAATTAAAGCACGTCATTGATCGCAACGCAAAAGCGATCAAAAGTGGGGAGTGGCTGGATGGCTGGATCAAGTATCTGTTTGCTAAAGCCCGTATGGAGAAAGGTGGATACTCTCGGCTAAATCAATACTTGAGCCAGAGTAGCTGCTCGCTTAAACAGGCTCAAAATGCTCTTAAGTTCGCGACTTATCAGATGCTAGCTCGAGCAATATACAAAGAGCGTCCTGAACTGACTCAAATGTCCGGCCATGAGCAGGCCGCAATTCAGCAACAGTTTGCTAAATATGATGAAGAGCTAAAAATTCTGCAGAGAAAACGTGTCGCTGCTTTAGCTAGTGATAGACACATTCCGAGCGGAACAAGAGGGGCTAAGGTTGCAAGCTACACGGAAGATGCACTGCTAGACCATGAGATTAAGAAAAAGACGCGTCATATTTCTATACGCAATCTGGTGACTCGTGCAGGCTCAACTCTTGTGGGATACAAGCCCTGCTTCATGATGAGCCCGATGGCCGTTGCCAAGTATATTCCGCCGGGCAGTATCACTTTCGACATCGTAGTGATGGATGAGGCTTCGCAGGTGAAGCCTCAGGATGCGCTTAGCTGTTTTGCCCGTGGTAAACAAATTGTAGTGGTGGGTGACTCCAAGCAGCTGCCACCTACGTCATTCTTTGAAAAAACAGTGTCGAATGATTCGGAAGATGACCAAGAGGACGTTGGCGTAATTGATGATGCAGAGAGCATTCTTGATGCAGTGAGTGATCACTTCAGGAAGAGACAACTTAAATGGCATTACCGTTCGCGGCATGAAAGCCTGATAGCATTTTCTAACCACCGTTTCTACGACAGCAGCTTGGTTGTATTCCCATCCCCTTGGGGGCAATCGGATGAATTTGGTATCAAATTCAATCACGTCCCAGAAGGACAGTTTTTGAACAGTGTTAACCACGGCGAATCTCATGCCGTTGTCGCTGCGATTAGGGAGCACCTGCTTTCAAAATCATCAGAGAGCCTTGGTGTGGTCGCAATGAACTCCAAACAACGCGATTACATTGAAGCGGATTTAGAGCGCCTGATTGGCAAAGATAAGCTTTTGCGCGAGGCGTATGAATTAAATCAACACAGTGACGACCCTCTATTTATCAAAAACCTGGAAAACGTTCAGGGTGATGAACGCGATGTGATTTTTATATCGTTCACATACGGGCCTCAGGAGAAAGGTGCGGCAAATATTCCCCAACGCTTTGGTCCAATAAACAGTGCAAGTGGTTGGCGACGACTGAACGTTCTGTTTACTCGTGCTAAGAAACGCATCCAAATCTACAGCTCAATGACAGCTGATCAAATTGTTTTGAATGAAAGCAGCAGCTTGGGCGTTACTTCGCTGAAGGGGTATTTAAAGTATGCTCAGCATGGTCAGCTGATTGGGCATGATGGTGTTCAACAGAAAGAACCTGATAGTGACTTTGAAATTTCGGTCATGGACGCCTTGGCCAGAAAGGGCTTTGAATGTGTCCCGCAAGTAGGAGTTTCAGGGTTCTTCATAGATATTTCTGTGCGAGACCCTGGGATGCCAGGTAGATACCTAATGGGGATTGAATGTGACGGGGCAACTTATCACAGCAGTAAATCCACGCGTGACAGAGACCGAGTAAGACAAGGTGTTCTTGAAGGATTGGGCTGGAATATTCGCCGGATATGGTCAACGGATTGGTTTAAACATCCTGAGGCTGAGTTGAAACCCATTGTTGAAGAGCTCAAAAGGCTTTCTACACCTATTAAGCAGCAAACCAGCACGGAATCGATGTCTGAAGTTAAAGAGGAGCCAACAGAGGAATTGAGATATAAAGCAGCGAGAACGCTAGAGGAAGCTCTAACTCGCTACAAATTGGTCATTGAAAAAAAGTATCCATATACTGAGCTTCATGAGAAGTTGCTGCGTCCAGATATGATTGAACACTTGATTATGGACAGGCCAATGACTCATGAGGAGTTTACGTTGAGAGTGCCTGCTTATCTTAGACAGAATACTTCTGCTAAAGAGGCGGCGGACTATCTCGATGATGTTTTGGAGATTATCACGGACTACGAAAGCATTGAGTCTTTCTCCTTAACCAGCCAAGAGATGTCCTCGTGATTATGCACTTTGTCTATCAAGTTAATTCAAGTAGGAGCACTAGTAAGCCAAGGTGGATTTATCAAGGTAGAAAAGCCAGACATAGTTTAGATCTACAAATTGGGCTTGGTATATGTTTCGGCTAAAGTTTTATCACCTCAACTCAATCATGCTCAATACATGAGCATGGTTAACTATCTTTCAGTTGGGAAGAACTTGGGTAAAGGCCGGAATGATCTGCACCATTAAAAATGAACAAAACTAAGCGACGTTCCATACCTGTAGTTATTCATTTCTTACTAATTTAGCAAAGTCGCTAAGAAACTTCTGTCCAGAGTCTTCATAGACCTGACGTTTTACGCGTGGCACTTATCTCTCAAAGTGCCTGCTAGTTCAGTTCTGCCCCATTCCTACTTAGAGTTATTGCTCTTCACTAAACAAACACGATTATATTGACCAACATTGTCTAATGATAGAAGCTAATGCACAGTCAGCTTCCTTGAAGGTAATATGGATAGTAATAGCAAGGATATCTACAAAATCATATATCCAAACAGCAAGATCTACATCGGGAAAATATATTACGATCAGTATCAACTAATGGGGAAGTGCTAAAAGTGGTGTGATTGCTGAGAATTTCAATTTTGAACAAAGGATGAATATGACTATTCACCGAGAAATCATATTCTCTTCTGATAGCGTTGATGAGGTCAACAAGAAAGAAACTGAGCTGATTCGCCAGTACAACTCTAACAACCCTGATATTAAGTATAATCGATGTCCAAAGTACAAACGATAGATGCGCCTATCTCCTTTCTTACCTCCCCGACTAAGACTTGCCAATTACAGTAGGTTGGGGGTAGGTCAAAGTAGTGACGTTAATAATCAAGATGCTGATAAAAACGCCCGTCAAAAAAGTTAATAATAACAACGACAACGTTGATTAGGATATTACGACTAGCTGCCTATGTTGTTCTGATTAGTTAAGTTGATTGGCGAATCATCAACTTTGTACTGAGCTCAATTTTATGGTTGGTTTCCTGTTCTTCAATCAATTTAACTAACATAGTCGCTGCTTGCGAACCTAGCTGGAATATTGGGGTGTCAACTGTTGTCAATCCTACCGGTAACATATCACTATTTGGGATGTTATCGAAACCAGCAACAGCGATGTCAGTCGGTATCATGAGGCCTTTCTCCAACAAGGCTTTCATCGCACCGATAGCCATCAAATCAGACGCCGCAAATACCGCGTCAAAATCTATGCTCTCCATCTCAGACACAATACGGTATGCATCTTCCTGATAGTAATCCGCTTTATAAGCCCAACTATCGTCATACTCGATGCCGTTATCCAACAGTGCCTGGCGGTATCCTTCGAAACGATCACGCGCGGCCTTGATCACATCCAATTTACCGAGGAACATGATTTTTCGGTAACCGCTCTCTATTAGATACTGTGTCATCCGGTAGGCTGATTGGTAGTGTTCCACCAGCACGGCATTAACAGCTATGTCTTGCAGAGCACGGGCAATAGAAACAATCGGTACACGGTGGTCGAACAGGGACAGGAATTGCTCATCGGGCATACGGGTACCCCAAATCAATATACCGTCATACAGGTTGGAGTTGAGCTCTCCTTGGATGAAAGCTAATTCGTTATCGGCATTGGCCATTCGCAAGGTCAACTCGTAACCGTGCTCACTCAACGCCGATCCAATACCGTTGACCAATTTGTAGATATACGGATTGGTCAGGTACTCATAATCAGGGCCAGAAATTACCAGGCAAATATGTTTAGTCGACTTGCTAGCCAGCATTTTTGCTGCACGGTTCGGGACATAATTAAGCGAATTCGCGGCTTCCATCACCTTGGTTTTGGTCGCTTCGCTCACCCGGTTCTTATTATTCAGTACATACGACACCGTTACTGCCGAAACACCTGCCACTTTGGCAATATCTTTTAATGTCGCTGCCATTTACTACTCCACTGCCTCGGCCTAAATTCCTAATCTTCAATCTAGGCTTCAGCGTTCTACCTCAAAAACTGCCTGCTTAACGACATCCTGCACACTATTCAGCGAATGAACACCTCAGCTGTTGGCATTATACCGAAACATGAGCCAGCGCACAAAGCAACACTCGGCAACTTTAACAAGATCACACTTTCATAGGGAAAACGTTTCAACTCTTTTCCGCATTGATTACTTTATTTCAAACCTGCTTAAGCGTTTAAGCAGGCAAAAGAACGATTCATTGAATGAGAGTAACAGGCATGAATGACACCTTTGAAACCCGTCAGTATGAGATTGTTGTTGTCGGCGGTGGGATCTCCGGCGTGTGTGCAGCATTGGCCGCTGCCCGCCACGGTGCGAAAGTCGCACTGATCCAAAACCGCTCTGTATTGGGCGGCAATGCCAGCTCTGAGGTACGGATGCACATTTGCGGCGCTGACTACCATGCCAGTAAGCAAAATGCCCGCGAAACAGGGATCGTCGAAGAGATCTTGCTCGATAACCGCTTGGTCAATCCGCAACACTCTTTTTCAGTGCTCGATACCGTGCTGTGGGAAAAAGTCACCTTCCAAGATAATTTAGACCTGTTCCTCAATACCCATATGACAGATGTGCAGATGGAAGGCGACCGCATCGTTTCGCTCAAAGCCGAGCAGACAACAACAGAGCGCCGCTATGAGTTCTTCGCCAACAACTTTGTCGATACCTCTGGCGATGCCGTTCTGGCTCATCGTGCCGGTGCTGATATCCGTACGGGCCGAGAAGCCAGCCACGAATACAATGAAGAGCTCGCCCCAGCGCAGGCTGATGATGTCATGATGGGCAACACCCTGATGTTCGAATCCAAGGACATGGGATACCCGGTACCGTTCAAGAAGCCGAGCTGGGCCAACACCTACAGCGAAGAAGATCTTAAAGATCGCAGCCACAGAGATATCACTGCCGGATACTGGTGGATCGAACTGGGCGGCACCGAGCTCAACACCACCCGTGACGGCGAAGTGATTCGCGACGAACTGCTCAAGGCGGTGTACGGCATTTGGGATCACATCAAGAACGGCGGTGACCATGGCGCAGACAACTATGTGTTGGACTGGGTCGGCATGCTTCCAGGCAAGCGTGACAGTCGGCGAGTACTGGGTGACTACGTGCTTAATGCCAATGATCTGTTCGGTGCCCGGGTATTCGAAGATACCGTCGCCTACGGAGGCTGGCCGATGGATATGCACGTTAAGGACGGACTGAAAAGCAAAGAGTCGCCAACCAAGTGGATCGAAACCAACGACATGTACTCGATCCCATACCGCAGCCTGTATTCCCGCAATATCAGCAATCTGTTTGTCGGAGGCCGCAACATCAGCGCCTCACACATGGCTTTCGGCTCGACCCGCGTCATGGCAACCTGCGGCGTGATCGGCCAGGCAATAGGTACGGCTGCTGCTCTGACGGTCGAGAAATCCCTCAGCCCACGCGACGTCAATGAGCACATCCGAGAGCTGCAATACCGCCTGCTCAAAGATGACTGCTACCTGTTTGGCGTCCAAGATACGGATCCAAACAACCTAGCCTTGCAAGCCAAGGTTTCTGCCTCTTCAGAGCAAGCAGGCTTTGAAGCAAGCAAGGTGATAAACGGTTACCAGCGTAATATTGGTGACCAGCAGAATTTGTGGGTTTCCCAGCCACTTACAGCAGACGGCGAAACGCTCACGCTGGAGTTCGGCGATACCATCAATACCTCTAAAGTGATCATCAACTTCGACTCCAACCTGTCGAACGAAATCATGATCACCATCTCCAAGCCTAACAAAGCAGCCCAACGAGAAGGCTTCCCGCTGGAGATCGTCAAAGACTACCGCATTGACTACCTACTTGGCGGCCAAGTCGTCCACCAGCACGCGGTAACCGACAATAGCCTACGCCATAACAAAATCGCCCTTGCCGAGACTGTCGAATGTGACGCTATTCAGATCACAGTAACAGCAACCCATGGCGATCCTTGTGCCCGAATTTTCGAAGTTAAAGTATTCTAATAACTAGATAGGAATGAAACGATGAGCATCTTAGACATAGTAGTCCTCATAGCCTTCCTGGCCGGTATGGTCGGAATTGGCTACTGGTCCTCCAAACGGATGACCAACAGTTCCGAAATGTTTTCTGCCGGCGGGAAATCGCCGTGGTGGATGTCAGGTATTTCGGCCTACATGACCATGTTCTCAGCCGGTACCTTCGTGGTATGGGGCGGCGTAGCCTACCGCCTTGGTGTGGTTGCCATTACCGTTTGTATGAGCATGGGTGTAGCCGCCCTTATCGCTGGCTATTTTTTTGCCGGAAAATGGAAAGAGTCCGGCGCCACTTCTGCTGCAGAATTCGTTGGTGAGAAATACGGCCGTGGCGTACTGCAAATGTACACCTGGCTGGGTATCGTCACCCGTATTATCGGTGTCTCGGTTGCACTTTACTCGGTAGCCGTGATTGTCAGCCCGCTGCTCCCGGTCTCGCCTGACAATTTCTTTGCCGATGACAATGGCTTCTTCAGTGTCAACTGGCTGATAATCATCGTCGGTACGGTGATTATCCTCTATACCTTCCTCGGTGGCCTGTGGGCGGTACTGTTGACTGATTTCACCCAATTTGTGGTGCTG